>NZ_LT840186.1:0-1320649 GCF_900177485.1 Candidatus Pelagibacter sp. HIMB1321 | reverse complement strand
GATTTATTTTTTGATAATTTTTTTTTTTTTTTTTTCATTTGAATGAGATTAAATATTTATCAATTATTTATTGATAAATATAGTCTCTTGTAACTGGAGTTGATGTATAATTTTTTGCAAGCTGAAATTGATATACTACTTGATCTCCCCATTTGAACGCCATTTCACATCCCGCAAGATAAAATTCCCACATTCTAAAAAATTTCTCATCAAACATTTTGATAATTTTTTCTTTATTGCTCAGGCAATTCTCTTTCCAGTGTCTAAGTGTATGGGAGTAATGTAGTTTTAAAACTTCAATATCTGTTACAATTAATCCTGCTTTTTCAATCGAAATTACCGCTTCACTCAAACTTGGAGTGTAACCGCCTGGAAATATATACTTAGTAATCCATGGATGTGGGTCTCTTGGTGGATCAACTGATCCAATGGTGTGGATCATTGCAACTCCATCATCTACTAATAAGTTTTCAACCTGTTTAAAAAATTTATTATAAAATTTTCTACCAACATGCTCAAACATTCCAACACTTACAATCCTATCAAATTTTTCATTTAATTCTCTATAATCGATGAGTTTAAATTTTACCTGATTTTCTAAATTTAATTCTTTTACTTTTTCATTTGCGTACTTATGTTGATTTTCTGATAGAGTTATTCCTGTAACTTCACATTGAGCTGCTTTTGCAATATCAATTGCTAGAGATCCCCAGCCACAACCAATGTCTAAAACTTTTTGATTAGGTTTTAAATTTAATTTTTTTATAATATGTTGAATCTTATTATTTTGAGCCTGTTCAAGTGTATCAGTTTCATTTTTAAAATATGCACACGAATATTGTCTTTTAGGATCTAAAAATAAATCATACAAATCATCTGAAATATCATAATGATGGGAAACATTCATTTTTGATTTTTTTATAAAATTAAAATTTGTTAAATATCTGTATGAACCTCTAGCTTTATTTAATAAATAGCTAAAAAAATTAAATTCTCTTCTTCCTATATTCATTAGCACAAGATCTAAAAATTCTGTCAAACTTCCATTTTCTAATACGATTTCACCATCTGTATATGCCTCACCAAAATATAAATCTGGATGAAACAATAATTTATAATGAAGTTTTGGATTTAATATTTTTACTTTGATTGGATTTTCTTTTGGTTCACCAATAATATAGTTGTTATTATTTGCATCTATTAAAATAAAACCACTTTTTTTAAAAACCTTATTAAGAAATCTTGCTAGTTGCATTTTTTACCATCATTAAAAAATTAATTTTTAAAATTTAAAGATATTAAATTCTTTTCTAAATCTTGATAATCTTTTTTACAAAGTAAACTTAATGGGGGCAAAACATTTTTATAAATTATATCTCTAGTAGAGTAATATGCATGTATGCCAGAAATCAAATTATAGTTTTCAAATGCTTTTCTAACATCACATAATTTTTTATTATCTGTTTCACTTTTGTCTCTAATAAAATCATCATAAACTTTTCTAGATAATTTAGCTGTTATGTTGCAAGTAGCAGTTATAATTCCTGAACAACCAACTTTTAAACCTTTTATTAATTTAGTTTCAGAACCTGGTAAAACAGAAAAATTATCTAATCTTAGTTCTTCAAAAATATTATAAGTACTGTCTTTAATACCAATAATCTGTTTTGGAAATTTTTTAACCAATTCCTTAATTGTAGGTATATCAAATTTATATCCACAAAGTTTTTCAAAATTATATAAAACTATTTCACAATCTGATACTGCTTCAATAATTTTGCTATAGAAATTAATTACATCTGCATGTCCATATTTGTAATATGCTGGTGGCATTATTAAAAATCTTTTAAAAGATAATGAGGTTGAAACTTTCATTAAATTAATCGTTTCTGTAAGGGAATTAAGTCCTGTCCCTATTATAAATTTTTCTTTATATTTACTTGAAGATAATTTGTTCAATAATTCAATTTTTGCAGATATAGAAATTAATTGAGCCTGACCTGTGCTACCAAAAATAGCCACTCCATGACAGCCCTCATCAATAAGCTGTTCACTATGTTGAATTGTTTTCGCCACATTTAAACTTAAATCATCATTAAATATAGACATAGAAGCAGCATATATGCCATTAATTTTGCTCATAAGTAGAAATTTATATAAAAAAATTATTTAGTAAAGATTATAAACAAATATGAAAATTTTAGCCGTTCAAAATAAAATGGGTATTGGTGACACAGTAATTTTTCTTCCTTTTATTGAAGCAATAAGTAAAAAATATAATACTCCTGTTGATCTTTTATCAAGAAAAAGTTCTAAAGCTGAACAATTTCTGAGTGATACGCCTTATATTGGTAAGATACTCACTTTAGATAGGAATAAAAAATTAAATGGTCGTCATGATGGAATAAGAGGATTTTTTAATTTAATTGTGGATTTAAAAAAAGAAAAATTTGACAAAATTTTTATATTTAATTCATCCTTAAGGTATAAATTGTGCTCAAAATTATCTGGCTCTAAACAAATATTTCAATATCCTCAATTTAGTAAAAAAAATCAGCATATAATTAATACGGCTAGATATTTCTTAAAAAAAAATTTAAATATTGACGTTGAAACTGATGCAAAAATTTTTCTTAATCCAAAAAAATTATTACAAATAGAAAAAAAATATAAAATAAATAAAGATAAATTTTATATTTTACTGGGCATCGGTGGTTCAGGACCATCTAAAAGAATTCCACCAGAAACTTTTATAAGTGTAATTGAAAAAATTTCAAAAATTAAGAATTGCCATTTTTTCCTTGCAACTGGCAATCATGAAGAGGAAAAAAAAATTTTAGAAAAAATAATTTATTCTGAGTTTGGTAAATTGTGTACTCCAATTAATGAATTGTCAATTAATGAAACACTTCCAATTATTAAAATATGTAATGCATCAATTTGTAATGATACAAGTTTTTCCCATCTTTCTGCTGCTCTTGGCATAGAAACAATTACCTTAATGGCTGACACGCCTTTGATGTATGGAAATTATAGCCCAAGGATGCATCCTGTTATTCCTGACGGTATGGAAGATGTTAATCATCATAGTGACGGAAAAGACAAAATTAATCCAACAAAAATTTATGAAAAATTAATTAAGATTTTAAATTAAGAAATATCATTTAGAACAAGCTCTTTAGCTTCATTGACAATTGTGGAAAGTCTAGCAGTTTCAGGTGAAACATCTGGGTGTATTTTTTTTTGGATTCTTGTGTACGCTTTTTTTACTTCTTTTTTGGTGATGTTTTTTGTTCTATCTAAATTTAAAATCTTATAAGCCTCATCAATACTAAGGCTAGTTTTATTATTATTCTGTGTGTTGTTAAAAGAAAATCTACCAGAGTTTCTTAAAGTTTGAATTAATCTAAATAGAGATATTAATTGAAAAATTGATAATCCTTTTAGCTTCAATAATGCCAAGCTGG
Source organism: Candidatus Pelagibacter sp. HIMB1321 (assembly GCF_900177485.1). Lineage (NCBI taxonomy): Bacteria > Pseudomonadati > Pseudomonadota > Alphaproteobacteria > Candidatus Pelagibacterales > Candidatus Pelagibacteraceae > Candidatus Pelagibacter > Candidatus Pelagibacter sp. HIMB1321. The sequence goes on along the minus strand of NZ_LT840186.1, from coordinate 1,317,182 downwards.
CTAGTGTGAGAGGAAGTGTGAGTAAATACCTTCCTCCAACAGCAAATAGTATAGCAAGTAGAAAGAGCCCAATAATAAGGAGTATTCTTGCACTTTTAGAGATTTTCTTTGAGGAAATAGTAGTGAATTTTTTAACTAATAAATAAAAAATAGTTAAAATGACTAATGTATAAATAATTATATTCATATATTTCCTTTATTTATGAAATTACCACAATTAGCAAAAAAACCTGAGCTAAAATCCTGTCACGATGTCACTTGGGAGGATAATTATAGCTGGATACATCAAAAAGATATTTTAGAGGTTTTAAAAGATAAAGAAAAATTAAACCCAGAAGTTAGAAAATATCTTGAAGAAGAGAACAGCTATACCGAAGAACAACTAAAGGACACTAAGGAAATACAAAAAAAACTTTTTGATGAAATTAAAGGTAGAATAAAACTAGATGATGAATCTTTGCCTTATAAAGATCATTCATATGAATATTGGACTAAAACAACCACTAAAGGAAATTATTCAATAAAATTAAGAAAGAAAATTGGATCAGACAAAGTTGAAGAAATTTGGAATGGTGACAAAGAAAAAGAAAAAATAAAAACAGAGTATTTTGGAGTTGGAGATTTAGAAGTTAGCAATAATGATAAATATTTAGCATATTCACTTGATACTAAAGGCTCTGAATATTACACAATTTTTATAAGGGAAATTAAAACAGAAGAAATTATATCAAAAGAAATTAAAGAAACATCTGGAAATATTACTTTTAGTTTAGATGATAAATTTATTTACTATTCAAGTTTAGATGAAAATCATAGAGCAAGAAAAATTTTTAGACATGAAATTGGCAGTATTGACAAAAAAGATGAATTAATTTTTGAGGAAAAAAGTGAAGCATTTACCGTAAATATCGGCATAAGCTCAGATGAAAAATTTTATTTTATATCAACTTCAGATCATAATACATCTGAACAATATTATTTTGATGTAAATGAAGAAAAACCTGTTCCTAAATTGATTCAAAAAAGGGAAAAGGGAATATTATATTCTGTGAATTCTTGGGATAGAAAATTTTATAATCACACCAACAAAGATGCTGAGAATTTCAAAATTCAAACTTCTGATAGTCTTGAAAATCAAAATTGGAAAGATTTTATACCAGCTAAAAAAGAAACATTGATTGGTGGACTAACTTTTTTAAACAATTGGATTATAAGATCAGAGACCTCTGGTGCTCTTGATAAACTATTTGTAATTAATAAAAAAAATGGAATAGAAGAAGAGTTAATGATTTCTGAAGAAAAAGTTTGTGTTCCAAATGTTTCATTAAAACAAAAAAACAGAAATACTGATGAGATATATTTGGGATATTCTTCTCCAAAGACTCCCTCTAGAGTTTATCTATTTAATTTGGCATCTAAATCAAAAAAATTAATTAAAGAACAAGAAATTCCATCTGGTCATAATCCTGATGATTACATAGTTGAGAGAGTTGAATATAAATCTCACGATGGAAGAATGGTACCTCTTACAATAACTAGGCATAAAAAGACAAAAATTGATGGTTCGGCTAATTTGCTGCTTTATGGTTACGGTTCATATGGTCACTCAATGAGTCCAAGTTTTTCATCAACAAGATTGAGTATAATAGATAGAGATATAATTTGGGCTACAGCACATATCAGAGGTGGTATGGAAAAAGGAATGAAATGGTGGAAAGAAGGAAAACTAACCAATAAAAAAAATACTTTTGAAGACTACATACATGCTGCAAAATATTTGATTGATAACAAATATTCATCTGAAGGCCAAATTATTGGAATGGGTGGATCTGCTGGTGGTTTGCTTATGGGTGCAGTGGTTAATCAAGCACCAGGGCTTTTTCTTGGAATTATAATGGCAGTGCCTTTTGTAGATTCGCTTACAACAAATCTTGATCATTCTTTGCCATTAACTGTAGGTGAATTTGATGAATTTGGAAATGCCAAAGATAATAAAGATCACTTTGATTACATTTACTCATATGCACCATATCACAACATTAAAAAAATGGATTATCCAAATATTTTAATTACTACAAGCTTAAGTGATAATAGAGTTCTTTTTGATGAGCCTGCAAAATTTACAGCAAAGTTAAGAGACTATAAAACAGATAACAACTTGTTACTTTTAAAAACTGAAATGAATGCAGGTCATGGGGGAAAATCAGGACGTGATGGTGCAATTGAAGAAATTGCATTGGATTATGCTTTTGCATTAAAAATTTCGAAAAAAATTTGATTTTAAAGCTCTTGAAAATTTAAAACTTGTTATTAAATTACATATGTAAGTCGCCTAATGGGGCTTGCAAAAATAAACTTGCTTAAACAAAGGAGGATATTATGACAAGTAAGGATCTATCTATATTTAACTCACTAAGACCTTTTTCAATTGGTTTTGACGATATGTTTGATCAATTTGAAAATATGTTGGGTAATGGGCATTTAACAATGCAATCAAACTACCCTCCATACAATATCAGAAAAACTGGTAAAGATAACTATGCTATTGAAGTAGCATTAGCTGGTTTTTCAAAAGATGATGTTGAAGTTGAGTTTGAAGATAATTTATTAACTGTAAGAACAAAACAAGTTAATAAATCAGATGATAAAAACTCTGACGGAGAAATAATTCATAAAGGAATTTCTCAAAGACAATTTGCTAGATCATTCACTATTGCTGATGACGTAAAAGTGGGTGAAGCTAAGCTAAAAGATGGTCTTTTAACAATTTCTTGTGAAAGAATTATCCCAGAACATAAAAAGAAAAAACTTATTGAAATTAGATAAGTAAATGACCTTACTTGCGGAGATTAACTCTCCGCAAGTGATTTAAAAACATCCATTTGAAACAAACCCTATTACAACTTGATTTGAATCGATCTCAAATCTTCTTTCGCAGGGAATTCCATATTTTCTAGTTTTGTAAACTAATTCTAAATTACCTTTTTCATTTTTAAAATCTTCATCTGGTTTACCAAGATCTAACCGCAACTCATTTGATGACTTGCCAATATACTTACTTAGTTTGGCATTTTCTTTTTCAACGATTGCATCAGTCTTGTTTTTAACTGTTTGACAACCAGAAATAAAAAAAAATGATGTAATTAAAATACTAATTAAGAGATTTTTTTTCATTTGAGATTTCTAACTTTAAAATATGGCATAAATATAAACTTATAAGTTGAATTATGTGAATAACCTTCAATTTAAAAGAGTATCTCTTAAAAGAATCTAATAATTATCAAGTAACTAGGAGGAATAATGCTCGATAACTATTTTAATTATAAAAAACACAAAACTAATTTTCAAACAGAAGTAATCGCCGGCGCAACTACCTTTTTAACAATGGCTTACATTATGTTTTTAAATCCATTTATTTTATCTGGTGAGTTTGCCGGACCAGAGAAAGGCTTTTTTGATTTTGGAGCCGTATATACAGCAACTATTTTAGCAACTGCCTTAGCATGTTTTATAATGGCTTTTTATGGAAAAACATGGCCTATAGGGCTTGCACCAGGTATGGGTATCAATGCTTTTGTAGCTTTTGGTGTCTGTGCTGGAATGGGCTACACACCACAAGAAGCACTGGGCGCTGTTCTTGTTGCAGGTGTACTATTCTTAATTATATCTCTTACTCCAATTAGAGCTTGGTTAATCAATTCAATTCCAAAAAGTTTAAAACTTGGGATTGGTGCTGGAATAGGATTATTTTTAGCAATTATTGGTCTCCAAATTATGGAGGTGGTTGTAGATAATCCTGTAACACTAGTTCAATTAGGTGATCTTGGAGATCCATTGGTTCTTTTGGGATGTGCAACGTTTATTTCAATAATCGTATTAGAAAAAATGAATGTAAAAGGAAATATTATTATTGGTATTTTAGTATTCAGCATTATTGCTTGGGCTGCTGGTCTTGCAAAATTTAATGGTATTGTAAGTTCTCCTCCGCCTATGACTTATTTATTTGAGTTTGATCTTTCTGCTGCAATGACTGCTGGAATGTCGACTGTGATATTTACTTTATTGTTTATCGACTTTTTTGATACAGCGGGAACTCTAACTTCAGTTGCCAATGTTGCTGGTAAAGTTGATAAAGATGGAAAAGTTCAAGATATCAATAAGGCAATGTTATCAGACAGTGTTGGAACTGTTGCTGGTGCAGTGATGGGAACAACTACGGTCACAAGTTATGTTGAATCTGGTGCTGGTGTCAAAGCTGGTGGCAAAACAGGAATGACTTCTCTTGTAATTGGATTATTGTTCTTAGCTTGTATATTTTTTGCGCCGTTAGCAACTAGTTTGCCAAAACAAATTGATGGTGGTGCATTGCTATTCGTTTCAGTTTTATTCATCAGAAATATTACAGAAATAGAATGGGATGATATATCAGAGTCTGCTCCTGCAATTCTCGCAATGATAACGATGCCTTTAACTTATAGTATCAGTAATGGTATTGCATTAGCGTTTGTTTCGTATGCATTAATAAAAATATTCACTGGTAAGTTTTCTTCAACTTCGCCAGCAATATGGGTAATTGCAATTCTAAGTGTAATTAGTTTTGTGGTTGCTTAAAAAATATTTAATAGGGCTGGTTCTAACTGGCCCTATTTATTTCTTTTAATAATCTCATCTATACTTAATTCCTCATAATGTTCAGTCGGCTGAACAATCCAAGGGTCAGAGTCCAATCTAACTGGACAAAAATCAGGTTCAAATGTTGATGATTTTTTTTTCCATAAACAAGCAGTTTTGACTTCATTAATAAAATTTTTAGTTGGTCCATAATTTTTGAGCCATTCAATACTTTTATTTAAAGTAAGACCTGTGTCAGATAAATCGTCAATTAATAACACTTTATTAAAGTCCTTATCATTAGCTAAAGAACTTATCTCTCGAGCAAACATTAATTTACCTTGCTGATCTTCCATGCCCTCACCCGAGTAACTTTGAATTACAATATAGGCTATTGGTAGTTTTAAAATTCTTGATAAAATGTCAATTATTGGAGCAGCTCCCCTCATAATTCCAACAAGAACTGTGGGGTTATATTTTTGATGAATTTCTATTGCTAATTTTTCAACAATTTTAGTATATTCCTCAAAGGAAATAATTAATTTATCCGCCATGAAATTTTTTATCACAAAAATGATATTTAAAAAGATCTAATAGGAGAAAGAAATGAAAAAAGGATACTGGATAAGTTTATACACAAAAATTGATAATCAAGATAATTTAAAGAAATATGCTGAAACTGTTACCCCTATAATCAAAAGTTTTGGCGGCAAACCCTTGGTCAGAGGCGGGAAGTATGAAAATTTTGAAGGAGAAAATTTTTCTAGAACTGTTGTTTGGGAATTTCCTAGTTTTGAAAAAGCGGTTGAGTGTCATAATTCAAAAGAGTATCTAGCTGGTTGGGACTTAGCCAAAAGTACTACCACTAGACACATGCAAGTTGTTGAAGGTTTTAGTACTGAATAGGTTCAGGATCTATACTTCTCCATAAATACCAGGTCGCAACTGAACAGTAAGGTGAAAATCTTTTTTGTAAAAGGTCTACAAATTTCATTGGTGGCAAATAATCTTTTTTATAGTTTTTTGATATTGCTCTTAACAATCCAATATCTTGGATAGGCCAAATATTTGATCTATTATAAGTAAACAATAAAATCATTTCTGCAGACCACCTGCCTATTTGTCTTAATTGACTAAGATAAATTATTGCCTCTTCATCTGACATTTTACTTATTAAACTAGGTTTAAATGTTTTGTTTTTAATTTGATGAGCTAAACTTTTAATGCCAATAACTTTCTGCTTACTTAATCCGCAAGATTTTAACTGTACTGTGCTTAATTTTAGAACATTATTTACATTTATTTTATTTGAACATTTCTTTTTAAATCTCAAGAATACTGAATTTGCAGCAGCAACACTTATTTGTTGACCTATTATGCTTTTGCACAATGAAAAAAAAATATCTTTTCGTGTAGTTAGAATAGTTTCACTTGGACCAGAATAATCTTTAATAAGTTTTTCCATTATTTTATCCTTCGCAGATAAAAATCTTTTTGCCTTTTTCCAGTACAGTGGGATCTTAGTCATGTACAGCTTTTGAGGTTATAATTTTTTTTTTATAAATTTCTCTTCTTAATATTATAATAGTAGATATAATAACTAGCAGAGAACCAAGTAAAGTTTTAATAGACGGAACTTCTTCCCAAAAAATATAACCAAAAAATATTGCAAAAACTAATCCTAAATATCTTAAAGGTGTTACCAACGAAACTTCAGCATATTTATAAGATTGTCCTAACCACAAATTAGCCACTCCCCCTGATAAACCAATCATAGATAATAACATAAGATCTTTTAAGCTTGGCATAACCCAAACAAATGGAATCGTTAAAATTCCAGAGACCATAATTGTTATTGAAAAAAATAAAGAAATTAACCAAATTGGTTCAGTGGTTGAAAGTTGTCTTATTGCTATTGCAACATAAGATAAACCAATACAAAAAATGATAGGGAAAAAATAGTATATATTCAATTCTGTTATACCAGGCTCAGTAATAACTATTATACCTATAAAACCAACGACCACAGCCAACCATCGATATATACCAACTTTTTCATTAAGAAATAGTATTGAAAAAATAGTTGTAAAAATAGGTGTTGCGAACGAAATACTTACAACAGTAGCAAGAGGTAATTTTCTTAGTGCAATAAAAATTGCAATTAATGAAATTATACCTGCTAAGCATCTCCAAAAATGCAAACTTTTTCTATTCGTATAATAAAAATTCTTAATCTTATTTTTTGGAATCAAAAAAATATAAAAAATTATTCCAAAAAAACCTCTAAAGAACAGAACCTGCCCAAGTGGATAGCCATCTGACCATTTAACTAGTACGTCCATAATTGAAAATGCACAAATACATAGAAACATATATAAAAAGCCTAATTGATTTTTGCTAAGCATGATAATAATTAGTAGATTAATTTTAACTATTATCAATGGAAATAGCAGTTTTAGCTTTGGGATGTTTTTGGGGACCTGAAATAAAATTCTCAAAAATTAATGGCATTAAAAAAACCGAGGTTGGATATTGTGGGGGAAATAATCCAATAACTTCTTACAAAGAAGTTTGCTCAGGCTCTACAAATCATGCAGAGGTTGTTAAATTAGAATTCGATCCTAAAATGATATCTTATGATGAAATTATAAATATTTTTTTTACAATTCATGATCCAACAACACTTAATTCTCAAGGTCCAGACTTTGGAACGCAATATAGAAGTGAAATATTTTACAATAGTGAAAGTCAAAAAGTGATAGCTGAAAAAGTTCTAAATCGAGTAAATAAAAAACTTTCTGGTAAAGTAGTTACTAAAATATCAAAAATTCATAACTATTGTAAAGCTGAGGAATACCACCAAAAATATTTAGAGAAAAATTAACATGTCGTTAATAGAAACAGATGAACTTGAAAAAGTTCTTGATAAAGTAAAAATTATTGACTGTTCTTGGCATATGCCACAAGCAGATAGAATTGGTAATGAAGAATTTAAAAATCAACATATTCCAAATGCTATTTTTTTTGATTTAGACAAAAATTCAAAAAAAGGGATAGATCTTCCCCATATGCTTGTAGATTTAAATGATTGGGAAGAAATAGTATCTAATATGGGAATAAACAATGATGACGAAATAGTTATATACGATAATTCTGATGTTATTAGCTCATGTAGATGTTGGTATAATTTTATTTATTACGGACATAATCCAAAACTGATTAAGGTATTGAATGGTGGATTAAAAAAATGGATTGATGAAGAACGTCAAACAAGTAATGCCTTAACAAAGATTACAAAAAGTAATTACAAATCTAAAGAATACAAAAACTTAGTTAAAAATAAAAATCAAATAGATGAAAATATTATTAAAAAAGAATTTAACTTAATTGATGCAAGAAGTATTGAGAGATTTAATGGTAATGTAAAAGAACCAAGAGCGGGTTTAAGAAGTGGTAATATTAAAAACTCAACATGTATCCCTTTCACATATTTAATCAATTCTGACAAAACTTTTAAAAGTATTAAGGAGATAAAAGAAATTTTTAACAAAAATTTAAAAGATTTATCATCAAATAATGTTGTATTTTCATGTGGTTCAGGCGTAACTGCATGTGTTTTAGCGCTAGCATATTCTTTAATTAATGATAATTATTTGCCAATTATATACGATGGCTCGTGGTCAGAGTATGGACAAATGTAAATGAAAAGATCTACAAAAATAGTTACAATTATAACCGTTTTCTTTCTTGTGATTACAATCGTTATTACTGCAAGAACAATGATTGGAAATCATTTTAAAAAAAAATTTAGTAAAAGACCTCCTCCTGGTATAATAGTCACTGAAGTTGTAAAACAAGAATTTGCTGAAAAATTAGAAACTTTTGGAACAGCTATTTCAAGTAAAAGTGAGACATTTAAAATAAGAAAAAATGATGTTGTTGGTGAATTAAACTTAAAAGATAAGGTTAAAAAAGGAGATTTAATCTTAAATCTTAAGAGCGGTAATGTCGTAGCGCCTTTTGATGGTGTGCTGGGTTATGCCGGTTTAACAGAAGATATATTTGTTTCAGACAATATATTCATAATAACTTTGGATGATAACTCTACAATTTTTTCAGATATAAAAGTCCCTGAAAGTTATGCGCCTTTCATTAAAAAAAGTTTACCTGTTGAGGCAAGAGTGTCTAGTTATAAGGATAAAGTTTTTTTAGGAGAAATTGATTTTATCTCAAGTAGAATAAATGCTGATACTAGAAGTTTGTTAGCTAGAATTAAAATTAACAATAACAATTTAGAATTATTGTCAGGATCATTATTAGAAATTACAGTTAAGTTCAATTTAAGAGACTCTTTAAGTGTTCCAGATACTAGTATTATGATGGAAGGAGAAAAGTCTTATATCTATACTGTTTCAGATGAAAATATTGCCAACAAAACCGAGGTTCAGATTGGATTAAGGGGAGATAGTAAAGTTGAAATTCTTTCTGGTATTAATGAAGGTGACCAGATTGTTGCTGAGGGTTTAAAAAAAGTTAGACCCAAGGGAAAAATAAAACCAATTAAAAATTAAATGTTCATTACTGAATTAAGTATTAAGAGACCAGCTGTTTCGTGGGTAATGTCTTTAATACTAATTATATTTGGTCTTTTTGTTTTTTGGAAATTGCCAGTTAGAGAATTGCCTGATGGCATTCAGCCTCCTGTTGTCCAGGTTCAAGTAGATTATAAATCAGCATCAGCCTCAATTGTAGATCAAGAAGTAACTCAAGTAATGGAAGATGTGATTGGAGGTGCTGAAGGTATTAAAAATATCGACTCTAAATCAGAGAATGGAAGAAGTACTATTAATATTGAATTTGATACAAGCATTGATTTAGATAATGCTGCAAATGATATTAGAGAGAGGGTTGCGAGGGTAGTTGACAATTTGCCTGACGAATCTGACCCACCACAAATTTTAAAAAGAGCCGCAGGTTTTACCACGACCATGTGGTTAGCTCTGTCATCAAAAACTTGGGATGACCTAGAACTTGGTGATTATGCTGAACGATTTTTAGTTGATCAATTCTCAAGTGTAAAAAATGTTGGAAGAATAAGAGTTGGGGGGTTAAGGGAATTAAGTATTAGAGTTTGGGTAGATCCAATCAAATTAGCAGCAAATGATTTGACTATTCAAGAAGTAGAGGCAGCATTAAGAAATGAAAATATAAGATTGCCAGCAGGAACTCTTGAAGCTGATAATGTGGATTTAACTTTAAACCTTGATAAATCTTATAATAACATTGAAACAATCAAGCAATTACCTATCAAAAAATCAGCAAACAAAGTTATCACTCTTTCTGACGTATCTAATATTGAGTTTGGCCCTGTATCAGAAAAAACACTCTTTAAAGCTCAAACTAGAGATCAATTAAATTTGAAAACAGTTGGAATTGGTATTTATGCAAGAAGTGGAGCGTCAACTGTTGAGCTTTCTGATGATATAAAAAGAAAGATAATAGAAGTAAAAAAATCTTTGCCAGATGAATTAGATTTAAGAGTTGCTTTTAATAGAGCGAATTATGTTGAGGCTGCAATTGAAGAAGTTTACAAAACACTAATTACAGCATTCATTCTTGTGGTTGTTATTATTTATCTATTTCTTGGAAATTTAAAAGCAGTGATTGTGCCTGCAATAGCATTGCCTGTGAGTTTGATTGCATCATTTTTAGGACTTTATATTTTTGGTCTATCTATAAATATATTTGTGCTTTTAAGTTTTATATTAGCAATTGGAATAATTACCGACGACTCGGTTATTATGACAGACTCTATTTATCGAAGAATAGAAAATGGAGAAACACCTTTAGTTGCAGCTTACAAAGGTTCTAAACAAATTTCATTTGCGATTATTGCAACTACTTTAATATTAGTTGCTGTATTTTTGCCATTAATATTCATTGAAGGTATTTCTGGTACTCTTTTTAGAGAAACGGCAATAGCTTTATCATTTTCAATCGTAGTTTCATCTTTTGTAGCCCTAACTTTGTCTCCAATGTTAGCAAGTAAGTTTTTATCAAAAAAAACTACAAAAAATTTGATTGTTAAAAAATTTGAAAAAATTTTCTTAAGCTTTTCTAATTTCTATAAAGAAACTTTAGATTTTGTTATCAATAAAACAAGAATTACTGGCGCATTTATTGTATTTATAATAATTGTATCTGTACTCTTATTCAACTTTACAAAAAAAGAATTACTACCAATGGAGGATAGAGGCGCTTATTTAGTTATTGGTTTTACAGATGAAGGTAGCTCTTTTGAATACACTCAAGAAAGAGCACAAGAAGTTGAAAAAAGATTAATTCCTTTACTTCAAGCGGAAGACAGTCCTTATTCAAGATTTATCATGCGTGTGCCAGGTTTTGGAAGTAACGCTAACTCATTTAATAGTTTCATAATCATAGCACTATTAGATGACTGGAAAAATAGAAGCAAAAATTCTCAAACTGTTATGAGAGAGGCTATAGGAAAAATTGTAACAGTACCTCAAGCAGTTGCATTTCCTATATCTCCTCAATCGATAAGAGTTTCAAGTTATAACAAACCAGTCCAGATGGTAATTTATGGAAGCGCTTATGAAGAATTGGAGCAAATTCAAACCAATGTTATAAGAAAACTTAGAACAAATAGAAATTTATCTAGAATAGAGTCAGATTATAATCGAAATAAACCTGAGGTAAAATTAGTTATTAATAAGAATAAAGCTAAAGATCTAGGTTTATCAACGCAATCAATTGGAAGGACGCTTGAGACTTTATATGGAGGAAAAAGGATAACAACTTTTAACCGTCTTGGAAAAGAATATCCAATAATTGTACAGCAATATTTATCAGATAGACGAAATAAAGATGGGATTTCAAAAATTTTTGTAAGATCTGAAACGACAGGTAAACTTATTTCACTAGCTAATTTAGTTGAATTTAAAGAGGAAGGATCAGCTAAAGAATTGGCAAGATATAATAGACAAAGAGCAGTTACTATATCCGCCAATATATCCGAGGGATACACTTTAACAGAAGCGATTAAATTTCTTGAAAATGTAATGTCAGAAGTTGCACCTGAAAATCAAATTACATGGAAAGGCAAATCTGAGGAAATTAAAGAGACAAGTAATGAATTATTTATAATTTTTGGACTTGCATTATTGACCGCGTACTTAGTAATGGCTGCAACCTTCAACTCATTCATTCACCCATTTATAATTGTATTGACAGTGCCTTTAGCAATTTTTGGTGGTTTAGTATTTATTTTATTTTTGAACACTTCAATTAATATTTTTTCACAAATTGCTCTTATTATTCTAATAGGAATATCCACTAAAAATAGTATTTTGATTGTTGACTTTGCAAACCAAATTAGAACTACAGGCAAAAATATTGAGGCAGCAGTTAAAGAGGCTTGCATTGTTCGTTTTAGACCAATTGTAATGACGTCACTAAGCACAATGATTGCAATGTTGCCACTAATTATAGGAAATATAGGTCCTGGTGCTGGTGAGGGATCGAGACTTGCAGTTGGTGCTACAATTTTTGGGGGCATGATTATTTCTACATTTTTTACGCTTTATATAACTCCTTCAATGTATTTAGCTTTAGCAAGAAATACTAAAAGAATTGATGCTGTTGATATTGAGCTAGATAAACAATTATCTAAAAAATAATATATTTATTCTTATTTAAAGAATTTTGACATTTAGAAAGTTGATTTTTGTAAGCTTTAGATTGTTTTTCAACTTTCTTTGCTAGACTAATTACTTTTTTGTTTTTCTTATAATATTTATAATTTCCCCATCCCTCATGATAAGCAACATATTGTTTAAAAGCATTGTTCAATGGTATCTTTAAAATAGATTTAGTTTTGTTTGTGTACCAACCAATAAAATCTACACTGTCTTTAAATCTTGCCCTTGTTGCTAGTTTATTTCCTGTTTCGCTCTTATACTGCTCCCAGGTTCCTTTTACGGCTTGCGAATAACCAAAAGAACTTGATGGTCTTTTAAATGGAATTACTTTAAATAACTTTTGTCTAGGAGGTTTGGCAAGCCAGTCAAAATCAGATTCCATTTTTATAATTGCTAGTTGAATATGGATTGGAGTTCCCCATTTTTGCTCAACTTTCTTGGAGTGTTTGTACCAAAGATATCTTTCATAAAATATATCGCAGCTATTAGAGGTATTTTGAGGAATTGAGGTACATCCATTTAATAAAATTAATAAGATTATTAAAAAATAATTATCTCTTATAATTTTTTTTTTTAATAATTTCATAAACAATAAAAACTATAAAAATACCTAGCATATTTCCAAGTAAATCCGACCACTCAAAACTTCTCATTGGTATAATAATGTGTAAGATTTCTAAAATTACTGATAAAAAAAATAGATAATAAATTACTAGTTTTCTCTTAGAAGACTGAGAATACGTTAACAGTGCGATCAGTGAAAGTAATAAAAATGCATAAACATGATTTGCCGAAATAAATGATAAATCTTTAGTAATTTGTGGTTGTATTTTACAGTCATTATATAAAAAACAACCAATTAGACTTCCAGGAAATAAATATAAAAAAATTAATACAAAATTAGCAATGTAAAAAAAAATTTTATATTTAGAAAAAAAATTTATCATTAAATGTTAAATAGTTTATAAAAATTAAAAAAAGATAATCAAATGAGTATTTTAATTTTAGTTAGACATGGGCAAAGTACTTGGAATCTTGAAAAAAGATTTACTGGTTGGGTAGATGTTGATCTAACCGAAAATGGCAAACGGGAGGCTAAAAAAGCTGGAGAATTAATAAAAAATTCAGATATTAAAATTAATGAATATTTCTCGTCCCTCCAACTCAGAGCAAATAATACACTAAAGATTATTCAAAAAATACTCAATGATGAAAGAGATTTTGTAAGAGCCTGGGAACTTAATGAAAGACATTATGGAGCGCTAACTGGACTTAATAAAATTGAGATGAGTCAAAGACTTGGTGAAGAAAAAGTTTATCAATTTAGAAGATCTTGGGATCTAAGACCTGATCCTCTTAATAAAAAAAGTCCATACCATCCATTAAATATTAAAGTATATAAAGATATAGCGGTAGAAAATATTCCTGACACAGAGTCTTTAAAAGATACATATGAAAGAGTTACAAACTATTTTAAATCACAAATTGAAAATAGAATAAAAGATAACAATTTTTTAATTTCTGCACATGGAAATTCTATTAGAGCTTTATGTAAATATTTATTTAAACTTGATGAAAATCAAATAGCTAAATTAGAAATTCCTACGGGCAATCCTTTATCAATAAATATTAATGAAAATTTAGAAATTTTAGATTGTGAATATTTGGATAAAGAAAGGGCTAAAGATCTAGTAGTTTATTAAATGTTTCAAGGTCAGTTGCATGATAAAATTCCAACTTACTTTCAAAACCACTTAGCAAATTATTCTTAATCAAATCTGACCAAATTTCAGAAATTGAAAAATTTTCTATAGATCTATCTTTAAAAATTGATTTATTTAAAATTTGACAACCTGTGTATATAAAATTTTTATGATCTTTAGTGATTAAATTATTATCTAAATTAAAGTCTCCCTTTAGACTTTTGTCAAAACTTAATTTTCTATCTACTAATAAAAGTAAATTTTTTAGTTTTTTTTTGTAATATAAATTAATCATACTCTCAATTTCTAATGAATAATTTTTGTTCCAAATTGTATCGGGATTAAATACTAAAAAATCATTTTCATTAATTTTACTAACTAAGTTAAGAACTCCTCCTCCTGTATTTAAAATAACATTCCCATCTTCAATCACCTTGATTTCTATCTCAAAATTATTTTCTTCAATAAATTTGTTTATTTGTTCTTTTAGATAAAAAGAATTGATAAAAATTTTTTTAATACCAACTTGCTTGATAAGATTTATACAATGTTCCAATAATGCTATATTTTTAATTTTTAAAAGTGGTTTTGGTGTCTTTAAAGTAATTGGATTTAACCTTTTACCATAACCAGCACATAATATTAAAGCAGTGTTTATTTTCATTTATTTTTTTTTAAAACTTTGAGTAAATAATTCAAATCTCTAAAATTATCACTTTGAGAGCGAAGTTTTATTAATCTCCAGGTATAAGGAATTAATTGAAGGTATTTTTTTTTATTATCTCTAACTGCTAATCTTGTAAAAATTCCAATAATTTTTAAGTTCCTTAAAACAGATATAATTTCAAAATCATTTTTAAAATATTTCTTATTTAATTTTTTTTGTGTTTTTAAATAAGAGTTGTAGATTTTATTTTTCAAAGCAACTGGAGTTTGAAATCGAACATCATCAATCAAGGATGCTAAATCATAAGCTTTATTTCCTATCAAGGCATCTTGACTGTCAATTACACCAATATCATTTTTAACTACCATTAAATTAGATATATGAAAGTCTCTATGAACAAATGTATCATTTTTGAAATGAATTTTTTTGATCAAAATTTTTATAATTTTATTGAATGAATTTTTGAATTTTTTTTGTTTAGATTTTTTTATTTTATTTTTGATATACCAATCTGTGAAAAGTTTAGCTTCTTGCTCTAAAATTTTAGGAGTATATTTTGGAACTTTATATATTTGATTTTTAAAATTAATTACTTTTTTTTGAGATATTGATTGAATTCTATTAAGTAAATTAACTATCTTTTTGTAAATATTAATTTTGTTAATTCTTTTATTCTTAAAAAGATTAAATATAGTTTCGTTTCCAAAATCTTGAATTTCTATAAAATTTTTTGAATAATTTTGAGACAACAACTGAGGTGCGGTGATTTTATTTTTAATCAAAATTTTATTTATAGAATCATAATCCAACAAATTAGATTTCTTATCTTTTTTTGAGTAAACAATGATAGAGGAGTTTTTATTATTTTTTTTTCTATAAAAATTTCTCGATGAGGCATCTCCCTTTAATTTTTTAAATTCTTTTGAAAAATTCATTTATCGAATAATTTTAATACACCTATCTTTAAAATCATTTTTATACTCAAAATACAATTTAGTTAAATTTTTAGGCACTTCTTTTATAATTTGAGGCCATTCTATTAATACTATTTCTTTTTCATTATTTTCAAATAAATTGAGGTCATTTAATTCCTCAGAAGTTTTTAACCTATAAAGATCATAATGTTTTATCAATATGTCTCCTATTTGATATTCATTCATTATATTAAATGTAGGACTTGTAACTTCAGTAATATTTTGATTAAATTTAAGCTGTAAATTGTTTATGAGGTATTTTACAAAAGTTGTTTTGCCAACTCCCATTTCACCAAATAAAAAAAATACAGTTCCCTTTTCAATTTTTTTATTAAGACCTTTTGCGAACTCTTCTAATTTTTTTTCAGTTGAAATGTCTATGTTACTACTTTTATTAGTAGCGGTATGCATCGGGTTTAAAAGGACCTTCTGTCCCAACACTTATATAATCTGCTTGATCTTTAGAAAGCTTAGTAAGTTTTGCACCAACTTTTTTCAAGTGAAGCATTGCTACTTTTTCATCTAAATGTTTAGGAAGCACATAAACTTTGTTTTCGTATTTTTGGTGATTGTTCCAAAGTTCTATTTGTGCGATAACTTGATTGGTAAAGGAAGCGCTCATAACAAAACTTGGATGCCCAGTAGCACATCCTAAATTTACTAATCTTCCCTCTGCTAATAAAATTATTCTTTTTCCACTTGGTAATTCTATTTCATGTACTTGTGGTTTTACTTCAGACCATTTATAGTTTCTTAAAGCTTCAACCTGGATTTCATTATCAAAATGTCCAATATTACATAAGATTGCTCTGTCCTTCATATTTCTCATATGATCAGCTGTAACAATATCTTTATTACCTGTTGCAGTAACCACGATATCTGCTTTATCAATAGCTTCATCCATCAAAACGACTTCATAGCCTTCCATAGAGGCTTGTAAGGCACATATTGGGTCAGCTTCAGTCACTAGCACTCTTGCACCACTCTGTCTTAAAGATGCTGCACTACCTTTTCCAACATCACCAAAACCAGCTACTATTGCAACTTTACCTGACATCATCACATCAGTTGCTCTTCTAATCCCATCTACAAGACTTTCTCTACAACCATATAAATTATCAAATTTTGATTTAGTAACAGAATCGTTCACATTAATTGCTGGAACCATTAAAGTTTTATTTTGTTCCATCTTATTTAAAGCTTTTATTCCTGTGGTTGTTTCCTCTGAAACACCTTTGACTTCTTTAAGTAATTCTTTGTAATCATTATGCATCATGGCTGTTAAGTCACCACCATCATCTAGTAACATATTTGGTTTCCAATCTTTTTTTCCTTCAATTGTTTGTTTGATACACCAAATGTACTCTTCTTCCGTTTCCCCTTTCCATGCATAAACAGGTATTCCTGCTTTAGCTATTGCTGCTGCAGCATGGTCTTGAGTTGAAAAAATATTACAAGATGACCATCTAACATCAGCTCCAAGATAAACTAAGGTTTCTATCAATACAGCAGTTTGAATTGTCATGTGAAGACAACCAATAATTCTTGCACCTTTTAATGGTTTTTGATCGCCATATTCTTCTCTTAATGCCATCAATCCAGGCATTTCACTTTCTGCTATTGAAATTTCTTTTCTTCCAAATTCTGCTTGAGAAATATCTTTTACTTTAAAATCATCCATGAGTGTGGCTTCTAACAATATTATTTTGGATTATCAACTAAACTTTATGCTCTAGAAAAAATTATTTCTAAATTAGCTCCTCTTTTATCTGTTCTATTTAAAGCGTTTATAGAGGCATTATGAAGATCAGTTAAGTTTTTTACAATATTCAAACCCAAACCAGAATGTTGGCCAAATTTATCAGGTCTATTACTGTAGAATCTTTTAAATATTTTCGATGTATCCTTCTCTTTGAATCCAGGACCTTCATCAAAAATATTGATAATTATTTGTTTTTTTGAATTTTGTGAAATCTTTATATCAATAGTCTTATTATCTTCACTAAATGAAATCGCATTATCTAAAAGATTTGCAATAATTTGCTCTATTCTATTTTCTATTCCATTAATTTGATAATTTTTATTTCCATCATTTGAAAATGAAATAGTAATACCTCGTTTGGATTGATAAATATTATTATAATCATCAACTACTGATTTAATAATTGGTATTAAATCAATTTTTCTAAATTTCTCTTTACTTAAAGCAACCTCATCTTTTAATATTTGTGAATAATCTGTAATTAATCTCTCAATTCTTTGAACGTCATGACTTAGAATATTAATTAATTTTAATCTTTCATCTGTTTCTTTTGTTTCGCTTAAAATTTCAGAAGCACTTTTTAAAGAAGCCAAAGGATTTCTAATTTCATGAACAAGATCTGTAGAAAAATTTTCAGCATGTGATATTCTTTTCTGAAGCTCTAAGGTCATATCATCTAATGATTTTGACAATAAACCTAGTTCATCATTTCTTACTTTTAAATTATCAATGTTAATTTTTTTGTGCTCTTTATTTTTTATCTTATTTGTGTAGGCGACTAAATTTTGGATAGGTTTTAAAAAATATCTATTAAGAACAAATGAAAATATTAAAATTACGATACCAACAGCAAATGCAGTTCTGATAACAAAAGTTTTTCTCTCATCAATTGCAGCCCTTATATCATTAGCATTTTCAGTGATTGCTACATAGCCAATATTAACATCATTTCTAAAAACATTTTTTATTGTTGTTAATTTAAAATTGTTAAATTCTTCCTGGGTAAATGTAAAAGGTATGCCAAAATTTTTTGATCCTGCATAATTAAAGAGAATATCTTGAAGAGAAACAAGATTATCATTTCCAATATTTATATTTTTTTTTTCAGTAATTTCTTTACTTTTCTCCTCATTTAAAACTTCTAATTCAACTATATCTAATCTGGAAGAAAATGATCTTGGATCAAGATCAAGTGTATCTGTATCACCAACTAGATCTAACTGATTATCGAAAAAAATTACACGATCAAGACTTTGAAAGATAAATCTTGTTGAAAATAAAAACTTTCTAATGTCTTCTTCATTAAATTGGATTTCTAACCTTTCTAAATTATCAATAGTATTATTAATTATCTTAATATGATTAGACGATTTATTTTTTATCAAATTTGGTTGTACAATTTTTAAATATAAAAATGTGAATAGACCTAAAATTGAAAAAAAAATTAAATTTATAAATAAAAATTTTTTTAAAATTGATAGATTTTTTAGGAGATAATTAAACATTAACTAACATTCCATCTATATCCACTTCCATATCTAGTTTCTATAGCTGAAAAATCAGGATCAACTTTTTTGAACTTTTTTCTAATTCTCTTAACATGACTGTCAATTGTTCTATCCTCAATATCTGTATCTTCTCTATAAGCTATATCCATCAGTTGTGCTCTTTCTTTTATAATTCCAGGTCTTTTAGCTAATTCCTTAACTATTAAAAATTCTGTTGTAGTCAGTTTATCAGGTAATTGATGACCATTCCATTCACACTCTAATTGAGATGGATCTAGTTTCAGTTTTCCATGAGCAATAATATTTTTATTTTCTTCAATATTAGTATCTATATCTTTTTTTCTGAGTTGAACTCTTATTCTTTCAATCAAAACTTTTATAGAAAAACCACCTGACTTTTTTATAAAATCATCAGCACCAAGTTTAAGACCTAAAAGTTCATCTACTTCATCATCTTTGGACGTTAAGAAAATCACAGGCAGTGAAGTTTTTTTTCTTAATTTTTTTAATAATTCTTCGCCATCCATTTTAGGCATTTTAATATCTACTACCGCAAGGTCTGGTGGAGTTCTCGTTAATCCAATTAAAGCACTTTCACCATCAATATATGTCTGAACTTTAAAACCCTCTTTTTCTAAAGCTATACTTAAACTTGTTAAAATATTTCGATCATCATCAACAAGTGCTATAGTTTGTTTGTGCATGGGTTAGTTTAAAAATACTAAATTGTTCTAATTTGGGCAATTAATTAAATTAATGTAATTCACCCCAATTATTACCACTATTAATATCAACAGTAAGTGGGATTGAGAATGAATGATAATCACTATCTGCAACACTTACCATTTCATCTTTTATGATCTTCATCATCTTTTTAATCTCACTTTTTTTTACTTCAAAAATTAATTCATCATGAATTTGAAGTAACATTTTAGATTTAATTGATTTTTCATCTTTTAATTTTTTATCAATTCTAATCATTGCAAGACGCATAATTTCAGACGCTGATCCTTGAATTGGAGCATTAATAGCAGCTCTTTCCTGAAAATTTCTTACATTAAAATTTTTATCATTTATTGAATTAAAATGAGATCTTCTTCCAAAAATATTGTTTACATACCCACTTTTTCTACAAAACTTAATTGTATTATCCATGTAGATTTTAATTTCTGGAAATTTTGCAAAATAAGCATTTAAGAACTCCTCTGCTTCATGATTTGAAACATTAATTTGCTTTGCCAGCCCATACTGTGAAATTCCGTAGATAATACCAAAATTTATAGCTTTTGCTTTTCTTCTTTGGTCCTTATCTACTTTTTTAATATCAACATTAAATATTTGGCTTGCAGTTAATGAATGAATATCCTCATTATTTTTAAATGCTTTTTTTAATTCTTTAACATCTGCCAAATCAGCTAATATTCGCATTTCTATTTGATTATAATCTGCAGAAATTAGAACATTATCTTTTTCAGCAATGAAAGCTTTTCTAATATCTCTACCATCTTCAGTTTTAATTGGTATATTTTGCAAATTTGGATCACTTGATGCTAATCTTCCTGTTGTGGTCGCGGCAAGGAGAAATGAAGTGTGAACTCTTTTTGTATTAGGGTTTAAATGTTCAGGAAGAGAGTCAGAATAAGTATTCTTTAATTTTGATAATTGTCTCCAATCTAAGACTAATTTTGCAAATTGATGACCTTTGAACGCTAAATCTTCTAATACTGAAGCACTAGTTGCAAAACTTCCTTTTTTCGTTTTTTTCAATCCAGTTATCTTTAAATCATTATAAATAACTTCACCCAACTGCTTAGGAGACGCAATATTAAAATCTTTCTTTGAAATTTTAAAAATTTCTTTTTGAATTTTTTCAATTTTTTTTTCAAACTTTGAAGACAACAAATTTAAAAATTTATTATCAATTTTAATACCTTCGATTTCCATAAAAGCTAAAATTTTAATCAAAGGCTTCTCAAAAATTTCATAAATATTAAATAATTTTTCAGATTTAAGGCTTTTATAAAATTTTTTATAAAGTCTGTAAGTAACATCTGTATCCTCTGCTGCATAATCCTTTGCCTTATCTACCTCTACCTCACTAAAATTAATTTCTTTTTTTCCTGTTCCAACAAGGTCTTTAAATTTAATAGGTGTGTGATTTAAATGAATTTCTGAAAGAGTATCCATGTTATGTCTATTTTTCCCAGCATCCAACACATAGGACATCAACATAGTGTCTTCCATAGAATTAAGGGTAATTCCATTTTTGTAAAAAATAATAAAATCAAATTTTATATTTTGACCAATTTTTTTAATACTTGGATCTTCTAAGAGAGGTTTTATTTTTTTTAAAACCTCTTTGATATTTAAACTTTTTTTAGATTTATGTCCTACGGGTATATAACAAGCTTTACCAATTTTTGAACTTAGAGAAATTCCAACTAAATTTGCTTGATTTGGATCTAAAGAGTCTGTTTCAGTGTCTACTGCTACTTCTCCAATTTCTTCTGCCTCGTTAATCCATTCATCAATTTCATCTACTTTATTTATTAAATAATAATTTTTATTATTGAATGGTTTTGGAGATTCAGTTGTGTCTTTTTTTTCACTCTTAGAAATTAAATTTGGTTCTCCATATGCAGAAATTACTGAGCTCAATAAACGATTAAATTCCATTTCTCTTAGAAATTCATAAAGTTTATCTTTATCTATCTCTTTTAATTTAAATTCAGTAAGTTCTCTATCCACAGGTGCATCATACTTTAAAGTAACAAGCTCCTTACTAATTAATGCCTTATCTTGGTTTTCAATTAAAGTTTCTCTTCTTTTATTCTGTTTAATCTCATGGGTAGATTTTAAGAGTTTCTCTAAAGTTCCATATTTGTTTATTAACTCTGCAGCTGTTTTAACTCCTATACCTGGTACACCTGGAACATTATCACTACTGTCTCCAGCTAAAGCTTGAACATCGATTACCTTGCTGGCATCAACACCAAACTTTTTAAATACATCATCTTCGTTAATAAATTTATTTTTCATAGGATCAAAAATACGAACACCTTTTTTATACAATTGCATCAAATCTTTATCTGAAGAAACAATGGTTACTTTTGCTCCTGATTTTAAAATTTGATCAACATATGTTGCTATAAGATCATCTGCTTCATAATTTAAAAGGTCCACAGATGGTAAATTAAAAGCTAATACTGACTTTCTTATATATTCAAATTGGGGAGCTAAATCATCTGGTGCCTCTGATCTATTAGCTTTGTAATCACTGTAAATTTCGTTTCTAAAAGTTTTTCGAGCGGAGTCAAAAATTACCGCAAAGTGTGTTGGTTTTTGAAGATTTTCGTTTGATTTAGAATCCTCTAGTAACTTAAACAACATGCTGCAAAACCCGCTTACAGCACCTGTCGGTAGTCCATCACTTTTTCTTGTTAAAGGAGGTAAAGCATAATAAGCTCTAAAAATATACCCTGATCCATCAATTAAATAAAAATGATCTGTTTTTTGAATTTTGCTCATTAAATGTAAATTTTATAAATCGTATTATCATCTATTAATACAAAAATACATTTTCAATTGTCTAAAATTTACCACTAGAATATCAAATGAATAAAGGTTAGTATTAACTATGGAACTTATAAAACAAAACTTTCAAACTAAATTAATTAAATCAATATTAGCAGTTGTACTAGGTTCAATTGTTTTAACAATTTCTGCTAAAATAAAAATTCCTTTCTACCCAGTGCCAATGACGATGCAAACTTTTGTGGTATTGCTTTTGGGTTTAAGTTTTGGTTATAAAATTGGTTTATCTGCTGTAGGACTATATTTATTGGAAGGTATAGTTGGTTTGCCTGTTTTTTCAAATTCACCAGAAAGAGGAATTGGATTAGTTTACTTTACTGGCCCCACAATGGGATACTTGATCGGGTTTTTATCAGCTTGTTATCTTGCAAGTTTTGTAAAATTAAATGATAATTTTTTCATAATATTTTCTAAACTTACTTTGGCAGTATCAACTATTTATATATTCGGAGTTATATGGCTTGGTACTTTAATAGGCTGGGACAAACCAATTTTAAATTTGGGTGTTGCTCCGTTTTTGTTAGCTGAAGCTTTTAAAGTATTGTTATTAAGTTTATTAGTAAAAAAGCTAATTAAATTGAAAAGCTTTATCTAGGAGATCTTTTAGACAATATTCTCTGTAACGTCCTTCTGTGCATTTTAAGTCTTCTTGCAGTTTCTGAAACGTTTCTATTACATAATTCAAATACTCTATGAATATGTTCCCACTTAACTCTATCAGCTGACATTGGATTTTCAGGTGGAGCTGCTTTTTTTGAGGGATCAGCTAACAATGCTTTTTCTACATCATCAGCATCTGCGGGCTTTGCTAAATAATCAATTGCGCCCTCTTTTATAGCTGCAACAGCAGTTGGTATATTTCCGTATCCAGTTAACATTATAATTCTACTTGATGAATTGGATGTCTGAATTTCTTTCACTACTTCAAGACCATTTCCATCTGCTAATCTTAGATCTACAACTGCGAATCCTGGTTTTTTAACTTTAACAGTATCGATTCCTTTTTTTACACTTTCAGCTTGTAAAACTTCAAAGCCTTTCTTTTCCATCGCTCTAGATAATCTCTCCCTGAAAGGGTTATCATCATCAACTATAAGCAAGGATTTATTATCAAAATCGCTTAAATTTTGGAGAGTGGCTTCGTTTTTCATATGGCTTATATGGAGATTATTTCAGGGAATGCAATAGAAAATTATTTGCTTTACATGCCTTTATTATTGGCTTAATTGCACGATTTATAAAAAGTTTTTTAAGAAATTAATAAGCTTTTTTTTTATTAAATTTTTTTTTGGAGACAAATAAATGCAAAAATTTAAATCAGTTGAAGATTTAGTAAATCAATTGAAACCTGAAAAACCTGTTTACTGTATCAGAAAAAAATCAGTATTTTCAGCATCATCTTTTTTTCAAAAAAACTTTCCTGGTGATATATTATATGCAGTAAAAACAAACCCTCATCCTTTGGTCATTAAAACCTTGCTAGAAAGTGGTATAAAACAATTTGATGTTGCTTCAGTTGAAGAAATTGAACAAGTAAGAAAATACTCAAGTATAGCTAAATGCTCTTACATGCATACGATTAAAAGCCCTGAAAGTATAAGGAAAGCTTATTTTAAATTTGGAGTAAAAACTTTTTCTTTAGATACAAAAGAGGAGCTGATTAAGATTATAAAAAATACTGATAATGCAAAAGACTTAGAATTATTTGTTAGAGTTGCAGTTTCAAATGAACATGCGGAAATTGATCTATCCAAAAAATTTGGGGCTTTAAATTCTGAAGCTTTAGGGCTTCTTAGATTAGCGAAACAATATGGAGAAAAAGTAGGATTAAGTTTTCACGTTGGATCTCAATGTATGCACCCTATTTCATATGCCAAAGGAATTACTGAAATTGGAAATATAATTAAAAAAACTAAAATAACACCAGATTATATTAATGTTGGAGGTGGATTCCCTACAATATATCCTGATTTAATCCCTCATAATTTAATGGAATATTTTAGTGAAATTAAAAAAGGCTTAGAAAATCTAAAGTTTGAAAAAATGCCAAAAATTATTTGTGAACCTGGTAGAGCTTTAGTTGCTGAAAGTGGATCAACAATTGTTAGAGTAAATTTAAGAAAAAAACAAAAACTTTATATTAATGATGGAACTTACGGGACACTGTTCGATGCTGGTACACCAAATATTGTTTACCCTTCAAAAATGATAAAAGAAAATTCAAGTAAAATTATTTCAAAAAAAATGACTGCTTTTAATTTCTATGGTCCTACATGTGATAGTATGGATTATATGAAAGGTCCATTTGTTCTCCCAAATAATATTAAAGAAAATGATTATATAGAACTTGGCCAACTAGGAGCTTATGGACTAACTTTTAGAACTCAATTCAATGGATTTTACTCTGATGAAATATACGAAGTTGAAGATGATCCAATTATGAGCCTTTATAATAAGGACATTAGTAAAACTACACTAGTTGCTTAATGTCAAAAGATAAAAATCTTAAACATAACAGTAAAAAATATTTCCTTAAAAATCCTGTAGAGCACATCGACATTACTTCTTTTGATTCAAGACCAATTATCTCCTCAATGGAAAAAATGTCTTTTGTCTCAAGAGAAACGGCCAATGCAGCAAATATATTTAACGATATGATTAAAGACAAAGAATGTACAATTTTTTTAACTTTGGCTGGTTCTACTTCAGCAGCTGGCTGTATGAGTGTCTATAAAGATTTAGTTAAATATAATATGGTTGACGCTATTGTTGCGACAGGTGCATCTATAATTGATATGGATTTTTTTGAAGCACTTGGCTTCAAACACTATCAAGGTTCACAATTCCAAGACGATACTGAATTAAGAAAAAACTATATAGATAGAATTTATGACACCTACATTGATGAAGATGAATTACAAATGTGTGATAAAATCATCGGTGATATTGCAGATACTTTAGAGCCTAGAAGTTACACTTCGAGAGAATTTATCTATGAAATAGGTAAATATCTTAAGAAAAATTCAAAAAAGAAAGATTCATTAATTGAAAATGCTTATGACAACAATGTTCCAATATTTTGTCCTGCATTCACTGACTCAAGTGCTGGATTTGGTCTTGTAATGCATCAAGAGAGAAATCCAAAAAAACATATGACTATAGACTCTATTAGGGAATTTAGAGAACTAACAGAAATCAAAATAAGATCTAAAGGATCAGGATTATTTATGATCGGAGGTGGAGTGCCTAAAAACTTCATTCAAGATACAGTGATCTGTGCTGAACTATTAGGTAAAGAAGTTGAAATGCATAAATATGCTGTTCAAATAACTGTGGCTGACTCTAGAGATGGTGCATGTAGCAGCTCAACCTTGAAAGAAGCAAGCTCATGGGGGAAAGTAGATGTAACTAAAGAACAAATGGTTTTTGCAGAAGCAACTAGCGTTTTACCATTAATTGCAAGTGATGCTTATCATAAAGGTGAGTGGAAAAAAAGAGATAGAAAAAACTTTACAAAGATTTTTGGATAAAAATTGAATTACCTTTCTAATAAAAATGGATTTCTAGGAATAGATAATAAATTTAATTTTAAGGAAAAAGTTGTAATTGTTCCATTTGGTTTAGAAAAAACAGTTAGTTATGGAGGTGGTACAAAAAATGGTCCAAAAGAAATAATTAAAGCATCTCATCAAGTTGAGTTATATGATGAAGAACTTAATTGTGAACCTTATAAAGAAATTGGAATTAAAACACTTAAACCTTTCAAAATTGATAAAAATATTAATAAGGCACTAGATAAGATGGCTTCAATTAATGATAAAATATTAAATAAAAAGCTTTTTCCAATGACTTTTGGAGGTGAACATTCAATAACACCTGGTTGTTTAAAACCATTTGTAAAAAAAAATAAAAAAATCTGCCTTCTTCATTTTGATGCTCATGCTGATTTAAGAGATAGCTATGATGGTGAAAAATTTTCACACGCTTCTGCAATTAGAAGATGTTTAGATTATCCAAATGTATCTGTTATTTCATTTGGAATAAGAAACATTTCACAAAGCGAAATTCCTTTTTTAAAAAAAAATTCATCAAGAATTAATATTTTTTGGGCAAAGGATAAACCCAAGTGGAATTTAGATAAATTCAAAAAAATGATAAAAAATAAAACTGTCTATCTAACTTTTGATGTAGATGGACTAGACTCGAGCATAATGCCAGCCACTGGTACCCCTGAGCCAGGAGGTTTGCTTTGGGATGAAACTTTAAAAATTATTAGAATTGCCTCAAAAAATTCAAATATTATTGGTGCAGATATTAATGAACTTGCGCCTATCAAAAATTTTAATTCTTATAATTTTTTAGTAGCAAAATTGGCTTATAAAATATTAAGCTATAAGTTTTTATCTAAGAAACTGGCTTAAAAGTATTTAAAAGCACTCTAAAAGGAATTAACATAGCTAAAGCTACAATTAACTTAACTGATAAATCTCCAAAAGATAATGTTACCCATGGTACTCCCGTTGCATAAAATGAAATTGAAAAAAATAAGAAAGTATCAACTACTGAACCTACGATTGAAGAGGTTAATGGCGCTATAAACCATTTTTTCTCTCTTAATCGATCAAAAATTTGAACATCTAGTAATTGAGCTACAAAAAAGGCTATTCCAGAACCAAAAGCAATTCTAATTGAGATCAAATCTTGAAAATTTGTAGAAAATAAAACAGTGGAACCTACACCAATAAAAAAGCCTATATATACAATTTTTTGTGCAATTAACTTTCCGTAAGATCTATTCGCTAGATCAGTGATTAGAAATGCAATTGGATATGTAAATGCTCCATATGTCAAAATTTCACTTAAACCATAATTATTAATTGGAAACTGAACAAGATAATTAGAAGATAAAACAATCACACCCATCAAAAATGATAGGAATATAAATGTTTTATTCATTAAGCTGACTTAGATGCTGTCGCTTTTTTTTTGAAATGGAGATTTAATTAAAATACTTTTTTTTAATTTTTTAAGTCTTGGTGATAAATTTTTATTTTTAACAACTTTTAAAAACTCATCAAAACTACCTTTTTTATCAACTGATCTTACTCCAGCATTACTAACAGTTAATTTAAGACTTCTTTTTAAAAGTTCACTTGTAAATTTTACTTTTTTTAGATTTGGTAAAAATCTTCTCTTTGTCTTATTGTTAGCGTGACTAACGTTATGACCCTTCATTGGAATTTTACCAGTTAATTCACATTTTTTAGACATTGTAGCCGACTATATAAGGGGTGATGAGGTTAGCGTCAAGTTAATAGAATTAAATTTTATTATCTATTTCCTATTATTTCACTAAAATTTTTAACTCCATCTTTTTCTAGTAGCTCAGCTAGATCATTTTTTATCAAGTTTACAATATTTGGTCCTTTATAAACCATACCAGTATATAGCTGCACTAAATTGGCACCTGATAAAAATTTATTATAAGCACTAAAACCTGAATCTATACCTCCAACACCAATGATTTTTATTTTCCCATTTAGGTATTTATAAAATTTATTAATCAATAAATTAGATTTATCTTCTATAGGTTTTCCCGATAGACCTCCTTTTTGGTGTTTTTGAATATCCCTTAATTTTTCTCTAGTAGCATTTGAGGTATTTGAAATAATTACAGCTTCAATATTTTTGGACAATAAAACATCTGAGATTTTTTCTATTTCATTGTCTTTAATATCTGGTGCAATTTTTACTACTATAGGAATATCAGACTTTAAATTTTTTTTTTCGTTTTCAATTTCTGTTAACAATTCATCTAATTTTGTTTCATCATGGAAATTTCTTAAATTTTCCGTATTAGGTGAAGAAATATTAATGGTTATATAGTCTGCTAACTTGTTAAATGTTCTTATTCCAATCAAATAATCCTCTAACCTATTTTTAGCATCCTTATTCGGCCCTACGTTAATTCCAAGCAATCCTATTTTAGGGTTTTTTTTAATTCTTAATTCCACATCTTGGGCTCCACGATTATTAAAACCTAATCTATTTATCAAAGCTTCATCTTCGACTAATCTAAATACTCGTGGTTTAGGGTTTCCATATTGACTTAAAGGGGTGACGGTTCCAACTTCAACAAACCCAAAACCTAACTTAAATAATTGGTTATATACTTCTGCATTTTTATCAAAACCAGCAGCCATACCAATAGGATTGCTAATTGATTTATTGAAGATTTTAGTTTTGAATAATTCATCATTATCATTTTTATCAAAAATGTTTGGTACAAAATTTAGTTTTAAAGATTTGATTGCTAGCTTATGAGCTGTTTCTGGATCTAACTTAAATATTAATGATCTTAAATTTGAAAACATTATTTAATTTTGCTCATTATAAGCTCTTTAGTTTCATTAACACCAAAAAAACTTATAAAAAAACCCATACGTGGTCCATTCTCATCACCAAACACTACTTGATAAATTAACTTAAACCAGTCTCTCAGATTTTCAGCATATCCATTTTCTTTGCCGGTAGAATAAATTAATGTTTGAATGTCCTCAGGAGACATTTGATCATTACATTTCTCAAGATTCTTAACAAGCGCTTCTAAAGCAATTTTCTCCTCTTGATTTGGTTTTTTATAGTTTTTTTGAGATTTAATTACATCATTAAAATATTTAATCGCGTAGCTTACTAGGCTATCAAAAATTGGAAAGTTCTCTTCATTTATATCTGGTTTGTATTTTTTAACAAATTTCCAAAGAAGATCTTTTGAATTTGCATTGCTTGTTTCAACTAAATTTAACAACATTGAAAATGACATAATTGAATTTTCTTTTGGGATTTTTCCATTATGAACATGCCAAACAGGATTCATAAGCATTTTTAGTTCATCTTGATTTTTTGCTTTTTCAATAAAATCTAAATATTCGTCTACTGCTTTAGGTACGATTTCCTTGTAAAGTTTTTTTGCTCTTTTTGGATTTTGATACATGTACAAAGACAAACTTTCTGGTGATGCATATTCTAACCATTGATCAATTGTAATCCCGTTACCTTTTGATTTAGAAATTTTCTCTCCTTTCTCATCCAAAAATAATTCATAAGCAAATCCAGAGGGGTTATTTTTTCCAATTAATTTAATAATTTTTGTAGATAAAATTGCACTTTCTATAAGATCTTTTCCATACATCTCAAAATCAACATCAAGCGCATACCATCTCATTGCCCAATCTACTTTCCATTGAAGCTTACAATTGCCATCTAAAATACTTTTTTCTAATTTTTTTCCTTCATTATCAAAAATGATTTTAGAATTATTCTTATCAATTTCTAAAACGGGTATCTCTAAAACATGACCCGTATCTGGGCAAATAGGTAGAAATGGACAGTAAGTTTTTTGTCTTTCCTTTCCTAATGTAGGCAAAATTATATTCATGATACCATCATAATTTTCTAATATTAGCTGTAGTGTTGAATTAAAAAAACCTGATTTGTATAATTTTGTTGAGCTTTTAAAATTATATTGAAATTGAAAACTATCTAAAAATTTTTTTAACATTTCATTATTATGCTCACCAAAACTATTAAACTTTTCAAAAGGATCTGGAACTTCTGTTAATGGTTTGTGCAAATTATCTTCTAATAGCTTTTGATTTGGAACGTTGTCTGGAACCTTTCTAAGACCATCCATATCATCAGAAAAAGTTATTATTTCTGTTGGTAAGTCAGTTAATTGCTTTAAAGCATTAACCATCATAGAAGTTCTGGCAACTTCTCCAAACGTTCCGATATGTGGCAATCCACTTGGGCCATAACCTGTTTGAAGTGTAATTTTACCTTTTTTTTCAATTAATGATTTTCTTTCACGAAGCATTTTTTTAGCTTCAACGAATGGCCAAGCATTAGTTTTATCTAAGTTTTCTTTTTTTATCATGAATTACACTTTTTATTATAATGAATTTGCCAATTCTTATAGTGTTGAAATTTATTTACCATAAAATAATGTTCTCTCAAAATGTCTAATTATAAAACAGTTTTTTTTACACTTGGTATTTTACAAATAATTTTAGGTGTATTCATGTTTATTCCAATAGTTTTTCAGTTTATTTATTCTGAAATAGACTCATCTTTTTTTGGAGCTTCTCTTGTTACAATAATTTTTGGTACATTATTTTTTTTGTCAAATTTAGATCATGATAAAAAACTAACTCTACAACAAGCTTTTCTTCTTACAGCTCTATCTTGGTTGAGTATTGCAATATTTGGTTCATTACCATTTATCTTTTCTGATTTAAATTTTTCATTCGTAAATGCTTTTTTTGAGAGCATGTCTGGAATTACAACAACAGGATCTACAATTATTTCAAATCTGGATAAAATGCCTAAAGGTATATTATTATGGAGAGCAATTCTTCAATGGTTAGGTGGAATTGGAATAATTATTATGGCAATCACCTTAATGCCAATAATGAATGTTGGTGGAATGCAACTTTTTAAAATATCTAATAACGACTCATCGGAAAAGATATTACCAAAGTCTAAAGAAATAGCTCTTAGACTAATTTATATTTACACATCATTAACTTTGTTATGTGGATTAACTTATAAAATTTTTGGCATGAGTTTTTTTGATAGCTTAACACATTCAATGACAACAATAGCAACTGGAGGTTTCTCTAATTATAATGAATCTATTGGATTTTTTGATAGTGTTTCAATTGAAATTTCTGCAATGATTTTCATTATCTTAGGCAGCTTACCATTTATTGCTTATATTAAATTCATCAGTGGAGATAGAAAAATAATATTTAATGATGTTCAAGTTAAAACTTTTTTTAAGATAATTATTGTAAGTATAATAATACTATCAATATATCTTCTTATAACTGGATCTGCAGATCTAAATCTTAGATCTATATTTTTTAATATAATTTCAATACTAACGGGCACAGGTTATGTAAATGCTGAGTTTGATACATGGGGAAGCTTCACGCTAATACTTTTTTTAGGCTTAATGTTTATTGGTGGATGTGCTGGATCAACAACTTGTGGTGTTAAAATATTTAGAATTCAAATACTATATCTATTTGTAGTAAATCAACTTAAGAAAATAATTTATCCAAAAGGTGTTTTTGTCCTAAAATATGATCAAAATCCTATCGATAACAAGTTCATATCATCAATTATCTCTTTTATTTATATGTACTTGGTTATTTTTTTCATTTTAACTGCTTTATTGTCTTTAACTGGATTAGATTTCATTACCTCAATATCAGGAGCTGCAACATCAATATCCAATGTAGGTCCAGGACTTGGATCAATAATTGGTCCAAATGGAGACTTCTCAACTCTGCCTGATATTTCTAAATGGATTTTAACATTAGGGATGATACTTGGTAGACTTGAGCTGTTTGCAATATTGGTATTATTTCTTCCTTCATTTTGGCGTAACTAATTATGATTGAGATTAAAAAACAATCATTGTCAGAAACATTTTCAATTTATTTTGATCAGAGAATGTTCAAAATTCTTTTACTGGGCTCAATATCAGGTTTTCCATGGGTTCTTATAGGAAGTAGCCTTAGCCTATGGTTAAAAGAAGATGGTTTAAGCAGATCTACAGTGGGTTGGGCTGGATTAATTTTTGCTGTTTATGCTTTTAATTATTTATGGGCACCTCTAATTGATCGAATTCAAATTCCTTATTTAACAAAAAAAATTGGTCATAGACGTGGATGGATTGTTTTGATGCAATTGTTTATTTTAAGCTCACTTGGCTTATGGAGTTTAATAGACCCTACTGAAAATTTAGCACTAGTGATAAGTGTTGGTCTATTAATTGCAATAGCATCAGCGACACAAGATATAACTGTGGACGCTTTACGGATCGAACAAATAGGTGAAAATGAGGGAAAATCTATGGCCGCTGGAGCTGCAATGGCGGTTGTTGGTTGGTGGAGTGGTTATAAACTTGGAGGGGTAATTGCTTTATTTTCTGCAGACTATCTTCAAAGTTTAGGAATTGAAAACTATTGGCAACTTACATTCTTAATACTTGGAGTATTAATTATCTTAATGAATATCGGACTAATGTTCGTAACTGAAACAAACTCAGAGGAGAGAATAAAAAAACAAGCTTTAAACGATAAACTTATCTCAGATAAACTGGGTGATAATAATTTTTTTTCTAAATTCGCTGTGTGGATTAGTGGTACTATTAGTGGCCCAATAATAAGTTTCTTCAAAAAAAATGGTTTTTCAATAGCTTTAGGAATACTTGGCTTTGTTTTTCTCTTTAAAGTTGGAGAGGCATTTCTTGGTAGGATGTCTATTATTTTTTATAAAGAAATTGGGTTTAGTAAATCGGATATTGCAATTTACTCAAAAACATTAGGTTGGATTACAACAGTAGTGTTTACTTTGCTTGGTGGACTTTTTGTTATTAGATCGGGAGTTTTAAAAGCTATGTTTTTAGCTGGTATTATTATGGCTACTACCAACATACTTTTTAGCGTTTTAGCATGGAGTGATAAGTCTGAATTACTTTTTGCAATAGCAGTAATATTTGATGATATAGCTGCAGCATTTGCAACAGTTGCTTTTGTTGCTTTTATATCTTTATTGGTTGATAGAGCTTATACAGCTACTCAATATGCCTTACTTGCTTCTATTGGTACCGCTGGAAGAACGACATTAGCTTCTTCTTCTGGAGCACTTGTTGATTGGTTAAATGGAAACTGGGGTCTATTTTTTATCTTAACAGCTTTAATGGTTGTCCCTTCACTACTAATACTTTGGTCAATGAGAAAAAAGTTAAAAATAGTTAATGAATAATTTTTATAATAAATCAATTGGAAATATTTATTCTAAAACTTCAACAAAATCTGAAGTTACTTCTCAGATTTTATTTGGAGAAAAATTTAAAATACTTTCTAAAAATAAAAATTGGGTAAAAATTAAAACTAGCTTTGATAATTACATTGGTTTTATAAAAAAAAGTAAATTTATAAAAATACACAATCCTGATTTTAAAGTTTTTTCTTCAAAGAGTCCTGTGTTCAAAAAAATTAATAATAAATTTATTAAAACAAACAATCATTTATATTTTTCTAGTACAATTACTAATTTTGAAAATGAAAAAAATTATATTAGGTTTGGGAATAACAAATGGGTCAATCAGAAAAATTTAAAATCAATTAAATATACAGATAAGAATTATAAAAAAATTTTTAAAATTTTTTTAAATACAAAATATCTTTGGGGTGGAAAAAGTGTAAGTGGTATTGACTGTTCAGCTTTAATTCAAATTTTTTTTAAATTTAATGGAGTTTTTTTTCCTCGAGATACAAAAGATCAAATTAGATATTGTAAGAAAAAAACAATTAAAGAATTTCAAGCTGGTGATATTATTTTTTGGAAAGGCCATGTTGGCTTGTGTATAAATAAATCAAAATTTATTCACGCATATGGACCTAGAAAAAAAGTATTAATTATGGGTATCAAAGAAACCATTGACCTTATTCATAGAACTGCAAATCTTAAAATTAAAAAAATAAGTAATATTAAAAATTATTAATTTCTTCCAAAATCTGGTTTATCAATATCCTGTTTCAATTTTATAATTTTTGTTCTTACTTTTTTGGTATTTATTAATTTGTTGAGAATTGATCTATTATTTTTAGTATTAATATCTTTTTTAAAAGAATTTAGATTTTTTATAAAAAGATCAATTGCTTTAGAGATGTTTTTTTTATTATTAAAAAAAATATCTCGCCACATAATTTCATTAGAAGCGGCAATTCTTGAAAAATCTCTTAAACCTCCTGCACTATATTTTATAAGATCATACTTTTCTTGTTTTTCAAAATCTTGAGCAGATTTAACCAGATTGTATGCTATTAAATGCGGTAAATGGCTCGTGATAGAAAAAATTCTGTCATGCTTATCAATACTCATCTCAACTAATTTAGAGCCAATTTTTTTCCAAAATTTTTTAAGCTCAGAAAGATGCTTAAGATTAGTATCTTTTTCTTTTATTAGTACACACCATTTATTTTCAAATAAATTTTCTTTACCATGTTTAGGTCCGCTTACTTCTGACCCTGCTATGGGGTGACTTGAAGTCCAGAAAATATTCTTTTTAAGATGTTTATTTATAATTTTGAATGACTCTTTTTTAGAAGATCCCACATCTGTAATAATATGTTTGGATGTCAAATGCTTATTCATTTTCAATATTAGATCTTTATAAGAACTCATTGGTGTGCATAAAATTATCAAATCAGATTTTTTTATTCCCTCTGCAAAGTTTGAAATTACAGTTCCACCAACACTTAATTTTTTTATTTGAGATATATGTTTTTTAGATTTTTCAAAAATAAAAACTTTTTTTGCAATTTTTTTTCGATTAATTTTTCTCAAAAGAGAGGACCCAAGCAAACCACATCCAATTAATAGAATATTTTTCATTTGTCTAAAATTCTTTTTGCAATACTTAAAAATTTTAAATTATCTAATTTCGATCCAATAGTTAAACGTAATTTATTTTCAATATCATATCCTTCATCAGTCGATCGTAAAATAATACCTTTATTTTTTAACTTGTTATAAAATTGTTTAGCTTTTATTTTTGCCTTAGAAAAATCTAAAAACAGAAAATTTGCAGTCACTGCGTTAGAATATATTTTATACTTTTCTAAAAAAAGTTTTATCTTTTTCGCATAAAATAAATTGTGTTTAATTGATCTCTTAATAAAGCTTGTATCTTTTAAAGCTTCTACAGCAGCTAATTGAGCTATTTTGTTAACATTAAATGGAGGCTTAATTTTATTAAGCTCATCAACAATTTTTTTTGCTCCATATCCCCAACCAATTCTTAAAGCTGAAAGACCATATATTTTAGAGAAAGTTCTTAAAATAAAGACATTGTCTAAATTTTTAAAAAGCTTTAATCCGGAAGAATAATCTTTATTAACCATGTATTCACAATATGCATCATCAACAACTAGCAAAATATTCTTATTTAATTTTTTTCTTAAATTTAAGAGTTCTTTTTTAGTTAAGTATGTACCTGTTGGATTATTTGGATTTGCCAGAAATACAATTTTGGTTTTACTAGTAATATTTTTTAAAATTTCTTTGGTTGAAATTTTAAAATTATCTTCTTTTGCAAACCTAACTTTAGCACCCACAATTTTTGAATAAATCCTGTACATCAAAAAGCTATACTTTGGTACAACTACTTCATCATTAGGTCTTAAATATAGCTGACAAAGCATTTGGATTACCTCATCAGAGCCTGCGCCACAAATTATTTTATCAATATTGCAATTAAATTTTCTCGCTAATTCTTGTCTTAAATTATTGGATTTACTGTCAGGATATCTGAAAATGTTTAAATTTTTATCAGACAAAACCTTTTTAACTTTGCTACTTACACCAAGTGCAGACTCGTTTGCTGAAAGCTTTATGATTTTTTTTAATTTTCTGACATTTGACTTTCCTGGCTGATATGCCTGAATATCTATTTTTTTAAAAGCAGGTATTGTCATGTTTCTAATATTTAATTCCTTATAATTAAAATAGTTAAATATTTATACTGAATTAGTTTATTTTTTTATAAAATTGACAATATCTGTCTCTTCTAGTACAAATTTTTTGCGCTGATTTAACTGAATTGCGAGCGCTTTAAAAAAACCGCTAAACAAGTTTTTTTCTCACAATTCACCCCGTCAGTAACAAAATTATGAAAAATTTAAAGACATTATTAGTAAAAGAACCATTAAAATTAGACTGCGGTAGAACTATTGAGAATTTTCCAATTGCATATGAAACCTACGGTGAATTAAATGAAAAAAAAGATAATGCCATATTGGTATTCCACGCATTAACAGGTGATCAATTTGTAACTGAGATTAATCCTATAACCAATAAAGAAGGTTGGTGGTCTTATGCTGTTGGACCTAATAAAGCATTGGACACTAATAAGTTTTTTGTAATATGTGCAAATGTTATTGGTGGATGTATGGGTTCCTACGGACCCAGTTTTAAAGATCCTTCAACTGATAAGATTATAGGTACTGATTTTCCAGTTATTACAATTAATGACATGGTAAACGCACAAATAAATTTACTTGATTATTTTAATATAAAGAAACTTTTTTCTGTTGTTGGTGGATCAATGGGTGGAATGCAAGTTTTGCAGTTTGTAAGTAATTTTCCAGAAAAGGCATTAACTGCAATACCAATTGCTTGTACATCTAGTCACTCAGCTCAAAATATTGCTTTTAACGAGTTAGGCAGACAGGCAATCACCGCAGACTTAAA
The DNA here is from genome assembly GCF_900177485.1 of Candidatus Pelagibacter sp. HIMB1321. Taxonomy (NCBI): domain Bacteria; kingdom Pseudomonadati; phylum Pseudomonadota; class Alphaproteobacteria; order Candidatus Pelagibacterales; family Candidatus Pelagibacteraceae; genus Candidatus Pelagibacter; species Candidatus Pelagibacter sp. HIMB1321. The sequence goes on along the minus strand of NZ_LT840186.1, from coordinate 1,280,314 downwards.
TTGGAAAAATGGTGATTACTCAAATCAAAATATAAATCCTAGCAAAGGGTTATCTGTTGCTAGAATGGCAGCTCATATTACTTATTTATCTAAAAAAGGATTACAAGAAAAATTTGGTAGAAAGCTTCAGGAAAGAGATGATTTAAAATTTGGTTTTGATGCTGATTTCCAAATTGAGAGTTATTTGAGATATCAAGGATCGGTTTTTGTAGATAGATTTGATGCTAATAGTTATCTTTATATTACTAGAGCAATGGATTATTTTGATCTAGCAAAAAAATTTAATGGAAATTTATCTGAAGCCTTTGCCAACACAAAGACTAAATTTTTTATAATTTCTTTTACTTCAGATTGGCTTTATCCAACTCAAGAAAATAAAGAAATTGTTATAGCGCTAAATGCTATAGGGGCTGATGTTGGATTTGTTGAGATAGACTCTGATAAAGGACACGACTCATTTTTGCTTGATGTGCCTGATTTTTTAAGTGCTCTTAAAAACTTTTTAGATAAATCTTATAAATAGAATGAAACAAGAATTTAAAATCATTGCTGACAATATTGAAAATAATACAAGAGTGCTTGATGTTGGTTGTGGGGATGGTGTTTTAATTGAATACTTAAAAAAAGAAAAAAATGTTGATGTTAGAGGGTTAGAGATTTCAAAAGATAAAGTTCAAATATGTATTTCAAAAGGATTAACAGTAATCGAAGGAAATGCTGAAATAGATTTAAAACAATTTCCTAACAACTCTTTCGATTATGTTGTTTTAAGTCAAACATTACAAGCATTTGTAAATCCTGAGAAAGTAATAAACGAACTTTTAAGAGTTGGAAAAAGGGCAATAGTCACAATTCCTAATTTTGGATTTTGGAAAGTGAGATTACATCTTTTATTAAAAGGGACTATGCCTGTTACAAAAGCACTTCCAGATGAATGGTACAACACACCGAATTTACATATGTGCACTATTAAAGATTTTGTAAGATTTTCAAATATAATGAATTTTAAAATTTTTAAATCAATTGCCTTAAATGATAAAAATATGACAAAAATAGATAGATCTAATCTATTTTTTAAAAATCTATTTTCAGAGTTAGGAATATTTTTGATAGAAAAATAAATCTATGAAGATTGAAATTGTAAGATGTCTACAAGATAATTATAGTTATTTAATTATTGACCAAAAAACTAATGAAGCATGTGTAGTTGATCCTAGTGAGGCAGATCCTGTAATTAATTTTTGTGAAAAGAATAAAATTAAAATAAAATATATTTTAAATACTCATCACCATTATGATCATGTTGGTGGAAATATAGAAATAAAAAAGTTTTATAATTCAAAAATTTTAGGCTTTGAGAATGATAAAGATAGAATTCCTGAAATTGACATTTTGTTAAAAGATCAAGAAGTTTGGAAAAAAGATAATTTTGAAACAAAAATTTTTCACATACCCGGTCATACAACGGGGCATATTTGTTATCACTTTTTTAATGAAAAAATATTATTTACTGGTGACACTCTATTTTCGCTAGGTTGTGGAAAAATTTTTGAAGGAACATACTCTCAGATGTTTATGTCGCTTAGTCTATTCAAAAAGTTCCCTTTGGATACCAAAATATATTGTGGTCATGAATATACTCTTCAAAACTCAAAGTTTTGTTTGCAATATGATCCTCAGAATAAAATGTTAATAAATAAAATTTTAGAAATTAAAAAAAACCTAAGCCAAGGTAATCCAACTTTGCCAAGCACTATAAAAGATGAGCTTGATTGTAATATATTTTTAAGAGCCAATGATGTTAAAAGTTTCTCAAAACTAAGAGATTTAAAGGATAATTTTTAGCTTATTGAGCTTGACTAATAAGAGGCTCGGTCTATATTGCGCTAACAAAATTTAACAATAAATACTATGTCATACGCAGTTATACAAACAGGTGGTAAACAGTATAAAGTCAAATCTGGAGAAATTCTAAAAATAGAAAAATTGCCAGATTCTAAACCTGAAACAAAAATCGAATTTAAAGAAATACTTGCTTACGGAGACGATAAAGTGATTGAGGTTGGTGCACCAACGGTTACAGGAGCAAAAGTTGAAGCTGAATTAGTTAAAAATGGAAAAAATAGAACAGTTTTAATTTTTAAAAAAAGAAGAAGACATAACTCAAGAAGAAAAAATGGTCATAGACAAGAATATTCTATGATAAGAATAAACAAAATTTTTTCAAAAGATGGTAAAGTACTATCTGAAGCTGGAAAGAAAGTTGTAACTGAAAAAAAAGTAGAAACAGCTGTTAAAGAAGAAAAAAAATAATTAGGTAAATTATGGCAACAAAAAAAGCAGGTGGATCATCGAGAAACGGACGAGATAGTGCCGGTAGAAGACTTGGTGTAAAAAAATACGGTGGTGAAACTGTTATACCTGGAAATATAATAGTCCGACAAAGAGGAACAAAAATTTTCCCCGGCGAGAATGTTGGAATGGGTAAAGATCATTCAATTTTTTCAGTCATTAAAGGGAAAGTAGTTTTCAAAAAATCTAAAGCAGATAGAACTTTCGTTTCAGTAAAACCCAATTAATAGTACAACTAAAATTGATGTTGTATTATGAAATTCCTAGATCAAGTAAAAATTTACGTTAAAGCTGGCAATGGTGGTGATGGATCACCAAGTTTTAGAAGAGAAAAATTTATAGAATATGGAGGACCAGATGGTGGAGATGGTGGTAAGGGCGGTTCTGTAATTTTAAAATCTGAGCAAAATTTAAACACACTAATTGATTACAGGTATCAGCAACATCATAAAGCTGAAAGAGGTGAAAATGGAATGGGCCAGAATCGAACTGGAAAAAGTGGTGAAGATTTAATTTTAAAAGTTCCTCTTGGCACTCAAGTTTTCGAAGAAGATAATAAAACTTTAATTTTTGATTTTACAAAACCAGGTGAAGAATTTGTTGCTGCAGCTGGTGGTAAAGGCGGTTTGGGCAACACAAGATTTAAAAGTTCTACAAATAGGGCACCAAAAAAATTTACCAAAGGAACTGTTGGTGAAGAATTTACAATTTGGCTTCAATTAAAAACAATTGCAGATATAGGAATTATTGGACTGCCAAATGCAGGGAAATCTAGTTTGTTAGCTGCAGTTACAAATGCAACTCCAAAAATTGCGAATTATCAATTTACAACTTTGAACCCAAATCTAGGTGTGGCAACATATGATGATAAAGAAGTTACAATTGCAGATATCCCAGGTTTAATAGAAGGAGCACATCAAGGAGTAGGATTAGGTATTCAATTTTTAAAACATATCGAAAGATGCAAAACAATTTTACATTTAATCGATATTACAGGTGATGATATTGAAAAAGCCTACAAACAGGTTAAAAATGAGCTCTCTAGATACAGTCCAGAGCTTATTAAGAAAAAAGAACTAATTGTTTTAAATAAAATTGATTTAGTAGATGAGGAATTTGTGAAAGAAATTATTGCTGATTTTTCAAAAAAAATTAATGGTGAAATTTTATTACTTTCTACATTAGATAAAAAATCAGTTTCTATGATCAAGGCAAAATTAATTTCGTATGTCTCTTAAAAATTCCAAAATTATTGTAATAAAAATAGGTTCTTCCCTACTAGTAGATGAGAATAAAAAGATTAAGAGAAAATGGCTTTCAAGTTTTGCAAAAGATATAAAAGATTTAAGAGATAAAAATAAAAAAGTTATCATCGTAAGTTCTGGCGCTATAGCTCTCGGTTGCATTAAAATGAACTTCATTAAGAAAAATTTAAAATTAGATAAAAGTCAAGCTATAGCCTCTATTGGTCAAATCGAGCTAATGAATTTATTCTCTGATACTTTTTCAAAATATAAATTAAATATTTCCCAAATTTTGCTAACACTTGAAGATACTGAGGAAAGAAGAAGGTCTCTCAATGCTAAAAGAACCTTTGAAAACTTATTTGGTTTAGATTTCATTCCAATAGTTAATGAAAACGATACTATTGCAACTTCTGAGATTAAGTATGGAGATAATGATAGACTTGCATCTCGTGTGGCTCAAATAACCAATGCAGATATATTAATTTTATTATCTGATGTAAGTGGTTTGTATTCAAAAAATCCAAAGCTATTTAAAGACGCTAAATTAATTAAAAGAGTTGAAAACTTTAATAAAGACTTAAAAGACATAAATTTCAAAGGAATGAATGAGTTTGGAAGTGGTGGTATGAATACAAAAATTGAAGCTGCTAAAATATGTCAACTATCTGGATGTGATATGATCATTTCAAATGGTTTATATTTAAACCCAATAAAAAGAATTATACAAAAAAATGAATACACAATATTCAAATCAAAAGTTTCAAAATTAGATGCTAGGAAGAAATGGATTATTAGCTCTGTATCTCCAAAAGGTGAATTAATCATTGATGATGGTGCAAAAAAAGCCTTAAAAGATAGTAAGAGTTTATTGGCTGCTGGTATAAAAAAAGTAAATGGAAATTTTAAAAAAGGAGATCATATAAGAATACTAGATAAATCTAATAAAGAATGTGCAAGAGGATTATGTTCTTTTTCATCAGATGAAATAAAGAAAATTTTAGGATGCCATTCCAGAAAAATTGAAAAAATTTTAGGTTACATTACAAAATCAGAAGTAGTTCATAAAGATGATATGGTAGAAGTTTAATGAGAAATTATTTATTTAGTCTTGGAAAAAATGCAAAAAAAGCTTCAATTGAAAATGTAAGCTCAGTTAAAAAAAATCAAGTTTTAAAAGATTATATTTTTTTGATTAAAGACAATCATTCAAAAATAATTCTAGAAAATAAAAAAGATTTAAAAAATGCTAATAAAAACAAGTTAAAGAATAATCTTATAAAAAGACTTTTATTAGACAATAAAAAACTTTTACAAATTACAAATTCTATAAAAACAATAATTAGTTTTAAAGACCCTGTAGATCAAACTTTAAAGAAATGGAAAAGACCTAATGGCCTAAAAATTGAAAAAAAAACCGTTCCAATTGGGGTAATTTCTGTAATTTATGAAAGTAGACCCAATGTAACTTCTGACGTTGCTGCCCTCTGTTTCAAATCAGGTAATCCAGTTATTTTAAAAGGTGGATCTGAAGCATATTACTCAAATAAAATACTAACCAATTTATTTAAAAAAGCACTCCAAAAAAATAAAATTAACAGCAATTATGTTCAGTTCATAGAATCTAAAAATCGAAAAACTGTTGATTTTTTATTAACTAAGATGATCAATTATATTGATGTTGTTATTCCAAGAGGTGGTAGAGGTTTAGTAAAAAAAGTTCAAGAACTATCGAGGATACCTGTAATTGGTCATTTAGAGGGCATATGTCATACATATATTGATGATCAGGCTGATTTAACAATGTCAAAAAAAATTACTTTAAATGCAAAATTAAGAAATACAGCTATCTGTGGTGCTACAGAAACAATCTTAATTCATAAAAAAATTCTCAAAAAATTTTGTGATCCAATTTTATCTAATCTAGAAAAAAATGGTTGTAAAATAATTGGAGATAAAAATATTAATAAATTCTATAACGGTAAAATTAAAATTGCTAAAGAAAGCGATTGGTCAACAGAATACTTAGGACCTACTGTATCAGTAAAATCTGTAAAAAATATTGACGAAGCGATCAATCATATAAATAAATATGGCACAATGCATACCGATGCTATTATTACAAAAAATAATAAATCAGCTAAAAAATTTTTAAAACAGGTAAAAAGTTCTATATCGATGCACAATACATCTACACAATTTGCAGATGGTGGAGAATTTGGGTTTGGTGGTGAAGTTGGAATTTCCACAAATACACTTCCACCAAGGGGGCCAGTAGGATTAGATCAGTTAGTTTCTTACAAGTACCAAGTCACTAGTAATGGAAGAATTAGAAAATAAATTGAAAATAAATAATAACAAAATAGGAATTTTAGGTGGTTCATTTGATCCTGCACACAAAGGCCATTTAGCAATCTCAAAAGAGGCAAAAAAAAAATTTAAATTAAAGTCTGTCGTTTGGGCAATAACAAATCAAAACCCTTTTAAGAAAAAAGCTTCAAATGACCTTAAGAAAAGAATGAGCTTTTGTAAAAAAATAATTAGTAAAAGTAAGTTTATAAAGATTAAATATTTTGAAGATATAATTAAATCCAATAAAACTTCAGACTTAATTGATTATTTTTATAAAACTGGAAAATATGAAATTTTTTTTTTAATTGGTGCTGATAATCTTATCAATTTTCATAAATGGCACAAATGGAGAAATATTCTTAGAAAGTCAAAACTTATAGTTTTTGATCGACATGGTTATAAAAAAAGTTCTCTAAATTCAAAAACTTATAAAAATTTATCTAATAAATCTGTTACATTTGTTGAATTTGATAAGGTCAACATTTCATCTTCTCAATTAAGAAAAATTTGATAGTCTCAAATTAATTAATGGATAAAAATTCAGATCTTAAAGATATTATTATTAAAACCCTTGATATTAATAAAGCTCATGACATTGTAAGCATTGACCTAAAAGACAAAAGTTCAATGGCTGATTACATGATTATTGCAAGTGGAACCTCTTCAAGACATATTCAATCTTTATCAGAACAAGTTTTAGAAAAATTTAAAGATAATGGTTTAAAAAATTCTAAAATTGAGGGTAAAGAAAGTAATGAATGGAAATTAGTTGATGGTATTGATCTAATAGTCCATATTTTTCACCCAGAAAAAAGAAAGTTTTATGAGCTTGAAAAAATTTGGTCAGAATTAATACCAAAAGAAAAAGTGATGATATGAAATATCTTCTAATTTTATTTTTTTTTTTAAATAGTTTATTTTTATCAAACTTCGTCTCTGCAAATGAAAATGATATTTACAAAAAAATTGATTTATTTGGTGAAGTACTTGAAAAAATTAATGAAGAATATGTTGATGAAATAAATCAATCAGACAGTATGGATTCTGCAATTAATGGTCTGCTTCAGTCACTAGACCCATACTCGGCTTATATGCCTCCTGAAGTATTTAATGAGATGCAAACGGAGACCAGTGGTGAATTTGGAGGTCTTGGAATTGAAGTAAGTATGGAAGCTGGTGTTGTAAAAGTGATTTCTCCTATAGATGACACCCCTGCATCAAGAGCTGGTATTAAAGCTGGAGATTACATTGTAAAAATTGAAGACACTCAAGTACAAGGTAAAACTTTAAGTGAAGCTGTAGATTTAATGCGAGGACCTGTTGGATCTAATATTGAATTAACCGTAAGACGAAGAGGAGAAAAAAAGGCTTTAACGTTTAATATAACTAGAGAAATTATAAAAATACAATCTGTAAAAGCTGATCTACTTGAAAAAGATATTGGCTACATTAGACTTACATCATTCAATGAAAATAGCAGTAAACAAATAGAAGATAAAATTGAAGAATTAGAGAAAGATCAAGATATCAGTGCTTACATATTAGATTTAAGAAATAATCCTGGAGGATTATTATCTCAAGCAATTAAAATTTCGGATTTCTTTTTAGATAATGGTGAAATTGTATCAACAAAAAGTAGACAACCGTCTGAAAATAGAAAATGGTTTGCAAAAAAAGGTGATTTAACAAAAGGAAAAACATTATTAGTTTTGATTAATTATGGTTCAGCATCTGCTTCAGAGATAGTTGCTGGAGCATTAAAGGACCACAAAAGAGCAATTATTTTAGGTGAAAACAGTTTTGGAAAAGGTTCTGTTCAATCAATTATTCCTTTAAAAAACAAAGGGGCTATTAGGCTAACAGTAGCCAAATATTATTTGCCCTCTGGAAAATCTATTTCTGAAGTGGGTGTAAGCCCTGATATTGAAGTTAATGAAAAAGGTGAAGAATTTAAAATTAAAACCGAAACTGACAATCAATTAAACTACGCTATTAAACTTTTAAAAGGATAAAATGCAGGAAAAGTTTAAAGATTTACCACTAAGAAGTGGTGTTGGAATAGTTGTGCTTAATAAAGATGATAAAGTTTTTGTCGCAAAAAGAATTGATAATCCAAAAAATTTTTGGCAAATGCCTCAAGGTGGCGTTGATGATGGAGAGGATTATTTAACTGCTGCTTATCGAGAATTAGAGGAAGAAACTAGTATAAAAAATGTAGAGCTTATTAGCGAGCTAGATGGTTTTATAACCTACAATCTTCCTGATCGCTTATTAGGAATTATTTGGAAGGGAAAATATAAAGGTCAAATTCAAAAATGGTTTTTAATGAGACATATTGGAAATGACAGTGAGATAAATATTCAAACCAAAAAACCTGAATTTTTAGATTGGAAATGGGTGGATTTAAAAGAAATTACTCAATTAGTTGTAGATTTCAAACTTCATGTCTACAAAGAAGTCCAAGAAAAAGTTGAAAAAATATTAATTAATAGATCTTAGCACATCAATTTTTTGGTCTGCTAAGAACTTTGCTTGATCACTTATCTCTGATTTATTTGCTTCTTGCTCAGTAACTTTTATTAAATCCTGAATTTTATTTTTATCAATATCTTTCAAGCTAAAAATAGAGCTAGTTAAAACTGATAGATTATTATTTTTAAATTCAACTATCCCATCCTCAACAAAGAATTTTTCTTCACCAGATTTTGAATAGATTGTAATAATACCAGGTTTTAAAAAAGATATAATTGAAATATGGTCTTTTAGAATTCCCATCTCACCTTCAAAAGCTGGAACAATAACTTCTGTTACATCCTCTTTTGAAAAAAAAGATTTTTCTGGATTAACTATTTCTACTTTAAATTCTTCACTCATTAAGCAGCAGCGTCTTTAGCCATTTTTTCAGCTTTTTCTACAGCTTCCTCAATAGTACCAACCATATAAAAAGCTGCTTCAGGTAAATGATCATATTCACCTGCACATATCGCAGCAAACCCCTTAATTGTCGACTCTAAATCAACTAATTTACCTGGTGATCCTGTAAAGACCTCAGCTACAAAGAATGGTTGAGATAAAAATCTTTGGATTTTTCTTGCTCTTGCTACAACTAATTTATCTTCTTCTGATAATTCATCCATACCAAGAATTGCAATAATATCTTGTAAAGATTTATAAGTTTGCAGCACTTTTTGTACTTCTCTTGCTACTCTGTAGTGCTCATCACCAACAATTCTAGGATCTAGAATTCTTGATGTAGAGTCTAATGGGTCTACAGCCGGATAAATACCAATTTCAGCAATTTGTCTTGATAAAACTGTTGTTGCATCAAGGTGTGCAAATGATGTTGCAGGCGCAGGGTCTGTTAAGTCATCGGCAGGAACATAAATCGCCTGAACTGATGTAATTGAACCTTTATTCGTTGTAGTAATTCTTTCTTGCAAATTACCCATATCAGTTGCTAGAGTTGGTTGATATCCAACAGCTGATGGAATTCTTCCAAGTAATGCGGAGACCTCTGAACCAGCTTGTGTAAATCTAAAGATATTATCCACAAAGAATAGTACGTCCTGACCTTCTTGATCTCTAAAATATTCTGCAACTGTTAATCCAGTAAGTGCTACTCTAGCCCTTGCTCCTGGAGGTTCATTCATTTGTCCATAAACTAAGGCCGCTTTAGAACCTGGACCATCTTTTTTAATAACCCCAGAGTCTATCATTTCATGATAAAGATCATTTCCTTCTCTTGTTCTCTCTCCAACACCAGCAAAAACAGAAAAACCACCATGTGCTTTTGCAACGTTGTTAATTAATTCCATAATCAATACGGTTTTTCCTACACCAGCACCACCGAACAGACCAATTTTTCCACCTTTTGCATATGGAGCTAATAGGTCAATTACTTTAATACCAGTAACTAAAATTTCTGTTTCTGTAGATTGATCATTAAATTCTGGAGCAGCTCTGTGAATTGGCCAAGTTTCTTTTGTTTTTACATCACCTCTTTCATCAATCGGTTCACCAATTACATTTATAATTCTTCCTAGTGTTTCAGGACCCACTGGAACTTGAATTGGAGCATTTGTATTTGTGACCTCGTCACCTCTTTTCAATCCTTCAGTAGCATCCATTGCAATGGTTCTAACGGTAGATTCTCCTAAATGCTGGGCAACCTCTAAAACTAGTCTGTTATCTCCATTTTTACATTCTAAAGCTGTTAAAATTTCTGGTAAAGCTCCCTCAAATTTAACATCTACTACTGCTCCAATAACTTGTGTGATTATTCCTTTGCTCATAATTATAAACTCTCTGCTCCTGATATAATTTCTATTAGTTCTTTAGTAATTGCTGCTTGACGGCTTCTATTATACTCTATTGTAAGCTTGTCAACCATTTCACCTGCGTTTCGGGTAGCATTATCCATTGCACTCATTCTTGCACCTTGTTCGCTAGCTGAATTCTCTAACATTGCTTTAAATATTTGTGTTGAAATATTTTTTGGCAATAAATTATTTAAAATCTCATCTTCATCTGGTTCAAATTCGTAACTTTCCTCTGTGTCTTTGTTTTCATCATTTTCTGTGTTTAAAGGAATAATTTGTTGTGCTTGAGGTATTTGGGTTATTACATTTTTAAACTGATTGTAAAAAATTGTACAAATATCAAATTCTTCTTTTTCAAATTTTTCAATAATCAATTTACCAACTTTTTCTGCATCAAAGTAATTTGTGTTTTTTGAAGTCTTAAATGAAATATTTTCAATTATTTTATCACCATACACTCTTTTTAATTGATCATTTCCTTTAGAACCAACAGTAATTATCTTTAACTCTTTTCCTTCTTGAGAAATCTTTGAAAAATAAGCTTTAGCTTTTTTAATAATATTTGCATTAAAACCTCCACACAATCCTCTATCTGATGTCATAACTACACACAAATGAACCTTGTCATTTCCTGTGCCAGATAAAAGCTTAGGAGCATTCTCTTTATCAGAGATACCACCTGACAAATTTAAAATTACATTATTCATTTTTTCAGAATAAGGACGACCTTTCTCTGCACTTTCCTGAGCTCTCTTTAGTTTTGCTGCAGCAACCATTTTCATAGCCTTTGTAATTTTCTGTGTAGATTTTACACTAGCTATTCTTTTTTTTAGATCGTCTAAACTTGCCATTTATTTTTTTATTTTAAGCTTTGTTTTAATTGATTAATCAATTCTACTAATTCTTTTTCAGTATCCTCTTCAAGTTTACCTGAACTTAAAATAGAATTAATAATCTCTGGTTTATCAGATTTACATTTCTCAATGATCTTGTGTTCAAAATCTGCAATGTCTTTTAATTCAACATCATCAAGATATCCTTTTACACCACAGAAAACTGAAATTACTTGCTCAGCAACAGTCATTGGTGAATATTGTTTTTGTTTTAAAAGTTCAGTTAATTTTGAACCTCGATTTAAAAGCTGTTGTGTTGAAGCATCTAAATCTGATCCGAATTGAGCAAATGCTGCCATCTCTCTATATTGAGCTAATTCAAGTTTCATTGAACCAGAAACCTTTTTCATAGCTTTTGTTTGTGCTGCTGAACCAACCCTTGAAACAGATAAACCCACGTTAATCGCTGGTCTAATTCCTTGGTTAAATAACTCTGTTTCTAAGAAAATTTGACCATCCGTAATAGAAATTACGTTTGTGGGTATAAAGGCAGAAACGTCTCCACCTTGAGTTTCAATAATAGGTAAAGCAGTAAGAGAACCACCACCATGCTCGTCACTCAATTTAGCTGCTCTTTCTAATAGTCTACTATGAAGATAAAATACATCTCCTGGGTATGCTTCCCTTCCTGGAGGTCTTCTTAATAATAGCGACATCTGTCTGTATGCAACAGCCTGCTTAGATAAATCATCATAGATTATTAAAGCATGCATGCCATTATCTCTGAAAAATTCTCCCATAGCACATCCTGTATAAGGAGCTAAAAATTGAAGTGGAGCTGAGTCAGATGCTGTTGCAGCAACTATAGTTGTATATTCCATAGCCCCAGCTTCTTCTAAAGTTTTTTGTATTTGTCTTACCGTTGATCTTTTTTGACCTACAGCAACATAAATACAATAAAGTTTTTGTTTTTCATCACCAGACTCATTAATTTTTTTTTGGTTAATTATTGCATCAATAGCAACTGCAGTTTTACCTGTTTGTCTATCACCAATAATCAATTCCCTTTGACCTCTCCCAATTGGTACAAGACTGTCGATTGATTTTAAACCTGTCTGCATTGGTTCACTGACTGATTGTCTTGGAATTATTCCAGGAGCTTTTACCTCTACCCTACTTTTTTTAATTCCTTTATCGAATGCACCCTTTCCATCAATAGGGTTACCTAATCCATCAACTACTCTTCCAAGCAATTCTTTTCCAACTGGTGTATCAACAATATTTCCAGTTCTTTTAACTACGTCTCCTTCTTTAACATTTCTATCGTCACCAAAAATTACAACACCTACATTTTCGCTTTCAAGGTTTAAAGCCATACCTTTAGAGCCATCAGCAAATTCAACCATTTCTCCAGCTTGAACATTATCTAATCCATAGATCCTAGCGATACCATCACCAACTGACAAAACTTGTCCAACTTCAGAAATTTCTGCTTTATCTCCAAAATTTTTAATTTGTTCTTTTAATATTTTTGTTACTTCTGAAGGATTTATTTCCATATTATGCCTCTATCATTCTATTTTCGATTTGTTGTAATTTATTTTTGATGGAAGTATCAACCATAGTGCTACCTATTTTGACGATTAATCCTCCAATTAAACTTTTGTCATTTTTGTAGTTTAATTTCATTTTAGAGCTGAAGTTTTGTGAGAGTTCTTCAGTTATTTTACTTATTTCTTCATTAGATAATTCTTTCGCAGATTGAATCTCAGCTTTAATCTCACCTCTTTTTTCCGAGCAGATTTCAATAAAACTTTTTAAAATTTTTTCTAGGTAAAAAAATCTTCTTTTTTTTATTAAAAATGTCATAAAATTTTTTAATAAATCATTAACTTTAAAAGTTTCGGAAATTTTATTTATTACAGAAATCAAATTTTCTTGATTTTCAGTTGGATCTTTAATCAAGTTATTAAAATCTTTATTTTTTTCGATTAAATTTAAAATTGCTAAAGTATGTTTTTCAATATCAACTATAGAATTAGCTTCATTAGAAAGTTCATACAAAGCTAGAGAATATCTTTGTGCAGAAGTATTTGAAAATCCTTTGTTCTTACTCAATTTTATCTTTTAGTTAGTGTTGATTGTTCTTTAAAAACTGGCTTTAATTAGCATATAGAATTTACCTCTTCAAGTAACACAATGTTGCAAAAAGACCTTTTTTTTGCCATTTAATTGAAGTTTAGAGGGTCAACATCAACTGTCAGTTTTATTCCATTCGAAAATTTATACTTTGCAATTAATTCGCTTACAGAACTTTGCAATTTCAAAGATTTAGAGCCTCGGATCAGCAGCCTAATCCTAAATTTCCTTTTAAGTCTAAAAATTGGAGCACTAACAGGGCCAAGAACTCTAGCATTAATTTTATCTTCCAAAAAAGTTTTGAAATAAAAAGCATCCTTTTCTAATTTCTGCTCATTCTCTCCCGTAAGTATTAACGAAATAAATCTTTCATAAGGAGGTAATTTGTTTTTTTTTCTAATTTCTAATTCTCTATCTAGAAATATATCTGGATTTCTATTAGTAATTTCACTGATCATTTTTGTGTTTTTACTATAAGTTTGAAAATATACAGTTGCTGGTTTACCAGTCCTACCAGCTCTACCGGATAACTGATGATATAGTTGCAAACTTTTTTCAGTTGCTCTTAAATCGTGACCTTGTGTTGTTAAATCAATATCAACTACGATAATACAGTTTAAATTTGGAAAATGAAAACCTTTGGATATGAGTTGTGTTCCTACCAGAATTTCAATCTCATTATTTATAATCTTATTTAATGTATCAGAAGAGTTTTTTTTATTCATTGTGTCACTTGAAAAAATTTCTACTTTCTTATTAGGAAAATTTTTTTTAACTTCCTCTGATATTCTCTCAACTCCTGGGCCACTAAAAATAAAATCACACTGTCCTTCTTTTGAGCAATCTCTATTCAAAGATGATTTAAAACCACAATAATGACAAAGCAGAGTTTCTTTTTTTTTATGATAAACTAGATTAATAGAACAATTTGGACAGTTGTAAGCACTGAAACATTTTTTACACAACACATGTGGTGAAAAACCTCTCCTATTCAAAAAAAATAAAACTTGATCATTTTTTTTTAAATGTTCATTTGCTTTTTCTATAGTCTCTTTTGACAACCACGTTTGTTTTTCAAGTTTGGTGTTATTCAAATTTATTATTTCATAATTGGGTAATGCAGCATCTTGATACCTTTGATTAAGTTTTGATACTGAATATTTGCCTTTCTTAATATTTTCATAAGTTTCAATTGAAGGCACAGCCGTAATTAAATTTATAGGAATATTTTCAAATGATGCTCTAGCGATTGCCATATCTCTTGCATTATAAATGATTCCTTCATCTTGTTTGTAAGATTGGTCATGCTCTTCATCAACAATGATTAGGCCTAATTTCTTAAAAGGTAAAAATAGTGATGATCTCGCTCCAATGATAACATTGATCTTACCCTCATTAACACCGCTCCATATGATTTCTTTTTTTTTCTTTGAAATTCCTGAATGCCATACAGCAGGTTTAAAACCAAAAAATTCGCAGAATTTTTGTTCAAATTGTCCAGTTAAACCAATTTCAGGTAATAAAATTAAGCCTTGAAAACCTCTATTTATAAAATCTTTTAAAGCTTCAAAATATACAATAGTTTTTCCTGAGCCTGTTGTACCTTGCAAAACATGAACCCTAAATTTATCAGAAAATTTAGTCATTAATTTAAGGGATGTTTTTTGATCTTTTGATAGCTCAAAAGAGTTATTTTTTATATTAGTAGAATATTCATTATATTTTTCATCAGATAGTTTCTCTACAGCGTTACTACTTAACAATGATAACTTTAATGCCATACCTTTTGGAATTAGATTGTATTTTGAAAACCAATTTAAAAAATTAATTGTATTTTTTTTTAAAGCTAATATTTCTAGTTTTTTTAAAACTTTTTTTATTTTAAAAGTTTTTTTATCATTTTTTTCAAATTCATCCCAAACCACACCAGTAATTTTTGATTTTCCAAACGGTACAATTACAAAATCACCTATCTTTAATTTGATGTCACTTTCATAAGTAAAAGGATAATCAAATATATTAGGTAATAGAATTGGATATTTCATATTTAGCTATAAAATATAAACATAATAGTTGCTAAGAGATTAAACTTAACCTTTTACTTTAATATTATTTTTTTTGTAATATTCACTGGTAATCACTTTTTCCAAAAATGTTACTGATTTTTCATTATTAAATAATTTTTTTTTATTTATCTTAATTTTTTTAATTACTTCATTTCTAAAATTGATATCGCTAGCCAATTTTAAAGCTATTTCAATATAGTTTTTTTTAGAGTTTGCGATTGTTTCTTCTATACCTAGAATTTTTAAAATACCATAAGTGTGTCTTCCTCTCATAAAATTAGATGGAAGAGTAATAATTGGCTTATTCAAACTAATAGCTTCTAAAGAAGTATTTCCACCAGACCAATTCAAACTATCTAAAATTATATCCGATTTTTTAATTAGACCTAAAAATTCATTATTGCTACATCTTGGATGAAAGTAAAAATATTTTTTAAAGTCATACCCCTCATCCTGAAATCGTTTTGAAATTCTATCTTTAAATACTAAATTCATTGGATCTTTTATGCCCTCAATAAACCAAAAATAACAGTTTGGATTTTTCTTTATTATATCTAAATAAATATGATCATCTTGAGGTAAAAGTTTAAACAAACTTTGAAGGTTTAAAAATATTGTTGATTTTGTACTTTTAGATAATTCAGGCTCTTTTGTATTAGATAAATCTGGAAAATCATAATCTATTCCTAATTGAGGCATTTTAATTAATTTTTCAGAAAAATATTTTTTTGAATCATTAGCTTCCATCAATTCACTTGAGAGAAAAAAATCAATATTCTTAAAACCTGAGGTCACAGGATGGCCCCAAGTATTAAATTGCAATGATGCTAATCTTAAAGAACTTAAAATCTGTATTTTTGGTTCCATCCCAATATCCAAATATATGATTACATCTATACTATCTGCAGATATCTGAGAAATTAATTCTTCAACATTCTCACTAAAAAAAAGTTTAGAATTATTCTTAATTTTTTGAGTAACATGATCAATATTGTTAGAAACATAGTATGTAAATTTATCAAACTTTTTATCATCCAATTTTAGTATCCAATTTTTAAATAATTTTGATACCGTATGATCCCTGAAAAAAGATGAAATAAAACCAACTGATATTTTCTTATCTAATTTTTTTTTTTTTATTTTAATATTAAATTGAGGGTAAACTTTTTGTGTTATCTGTTCTATTAAATTTGCAAACTGCTTTTGTAAACTTAAATCATCCTTTCCCTGATAATGTAAAAAAAAATTTGTACCTGAATTAATAGTGTTTTCTAGATCATACTTGGTATATTTATTCTCACTATTTAATAACTGATCTATAACTTTAATTTTTTTTTTAAATTTAGTTCTTGAGAGTTCAATTTCTTCAAAATTTTTATAAATTACTGGAAATGTAATCATAGACTGCCATTGAAATATAAGATTTTTTGGCTCTATCTTAACGGCTTTATCAAAATATTCTATTGCCTCATGATATTCACCTATTTCTTTGAGTAGATGCCCAAGATTATAATAACCGATAGCAAAATTAGGTTTAATTTTTATTAATTCTTTAAAATATCTAATTGCATTTTGATACTCTCCTAGTTCTCTAGATAAATTTCCAAGATTATTTAATGCTGCAATGTTTTTAGGTTGTAACTCGATTACTTTTTTATAAAGTTTTTTTGCTTTATCATTTTTTTTTAATTTTTTATAGATATTACCTAGATTGTAGCAGGCATTAAATTCATGGGGTTTAATCTCTAAAACCTTTTCATAATAAATAATTGATTTTTGAAAATTACCTAAATTGTTATATAAAATTGCAAGATTAAAACATGCCTTTAAATGAAATGGATCTTTTTTTAAAACCTCTTTGTAAATATTTTTTGCATTATGAAAATTTTTCTTTTTATGATTTTCCAGAGCTTGTATAAAAAGTTTTTCTAATATCAATTTATCTTCTTGGGGCATCAGTTAACTTTAATATAAGATGCTAAAAATTTTAAGAGTGTATTGCCCTTTTATCAACTGAAAGAGCTGCTTCTTTAACTGCTTCAGAAAATGTAGGATGTGCATGACATGTTCTTGCAATATCTTCAGAACTTGCTCCAAATTCCATAGCTACTCCAATTTCAGCTATTAATTCTCCTGCGTGAGGCCCTATTAAATGAGCCCCTAAAACTTTATCTGTTTTAGCATCAGCTAGAATTTTAACAAATCCTTCTGCATCATCAATTGCTTTTGCTCTTGAGTTTGCCATAAATGAAAATTTTCCAATTTTATAATCAACATTTTTTTCTTTTAACTGTTCTTCTGTTTTTCCAATTGAAGCAACTTCTGGGGTTGTATAGACAACACCAGGAATAGTATCATAATTAACATGGCCTGATTGTCCTGCAATATTTTCAGCAACTGCTATTCCTTCATCCTCAGCTTTATGTGCAAGCATAGGACCAGTGATTACGTCTCCAATAGCATAAATATTATTTTGATTAGTCTTAAAATTTTTGTCTGTCTTAACTCTATGTTTTTCATCAAGTTCAACTCCAGCTGCTTCAATGTTTAATCCTTCCGTATTAGGTTTTCTTCCAACTGAAATTAAAACTACATCACAATCAAAATCTTTTTTATTTCCATCTTTATCACTAGTTGAAACAATTGCTCCCTCACTATCTTTTTTAATCTCTTCAACTTTATGCTGCATATGAAATTTTATTCCCTGTTTTTTTAAAATTTTCATAAATTCTTGGGAAATCTCTCTATCCATGCCAGGCGTGATGTGTTCTAAGAATTCTACTACATGAACTTCAGCTCCTAATCTTGACCAAACTGATCCCATTTCTAACCCAATGTATCCTCCACCTACTACAACCATTTTTTTTGGCACCTGCTCTATCTTTAAAGCTCCGGTAGAAGATAAAATTGTTTTCTCGTCAAAATCTATTCCTGGGAGTGATACAGGTACTGATCCTGTAGCAATTATAATGTTATCTGCACCAATTACTGTCTCTTTGTTATCTGCATCTTTTATATTGATTTCATTCTTTGATTTAAAGCTTCCATGACCTTTGAAATATGTAACTTTGTTTTTCTTTAATAAAAACTCAACTCCCTTTGTCAAAACAGTTACTGCTTTATCCTTACTTTTCATCATTTTATTAAGATTTAGCTTTACTTCACCAACTTCTATTCCTTTATTTGATAGATTTTTAACTTTATGGAATTCTTCAGATAAGTTTAATAAACTCTTTGAGGGTATACATCCAACATTCAGGCAAGTACCACCTAATGAACCTCTCGATTCAATACATGCAGTTTTCAATCCTAATTGAGCCAATCTAATTGCACAAACATAACCACCCGGACCACCACCAATTACAACTGCTTGAAATTTTTCTGACATTTAAATATCTAAAAATAATCTTCTTGGGTCTTCTAGATTTTCCTTAATCATTTTTAAAAATGAAACAGACTCTTTTCCATCTATTATTCTATGATCATAGGATAAAGCTAAATACATAATTGGTCTTATCTTAATTTCTCCATCAACCACCACTGGTCTTTCAACAATATTATGCATCCCAAGAACTCCAGATTGAGGAAGATTTAAAATTGGTGTCGATAACATCGATCCATAAACACCGCCGTTACTGATTGTAAAAGTTCCACCCTGAAGATCCTCGATTGTTAATTTTCCGTCTCTAGCTTTCTCTGAAATTTCTTTAATATTTTTTTCAATATCTGCAAATGATAGTTCATCAGCATTTTTTAATACTGGGACAACTAAACCTTTTTCAGTACCAACTGCAAAACTAATATTATAATAATTTTTATAAATTATGTCCTCTCCATCAATTTCCGCATTTACAGCTGGAAAAGATTTAAGTGCAACTATGCAAGCTTTTACAAAGAAAGACATAAAGCCTAATTTTATTCCATATCTACTTTGAAAATCCTCTTGGTTTTCTTTTCTCATTTCCATAATGCTTGACATGTCAACTTCATTAAACGTTGTTAACAAGGCTGCATTTTCTTGAGCTTGTTTTAGTCTTTTAGCAATCGTTTGTCTCAATCTAGTCATCCTAATTTTTTCCTCAGGACCGTATTGAGCTTTTCTTTCAGAAGGTTGTGGTTGTGCTCCCATAAGACTAATTAAATCGCCTTTTAAAATTCTTCCATCTTTACCTGTACCTTTAACTGAATTAATGTCGATTTTCTTTTCAGCAACAATTTTTCTTACTGCTGGAGATAAAGTTTGATTTTCTGAGTCAGATTCAAGCTTTACTTCTTCTTTTTCTTTTACTTCTTTTGTTAAAATTAATGGTGCTTCATCAGAACTCTCTTGATCTTTTTTTTCCTCAAAAATTTCTGGTTCTTTTTTTGGAACTTCTAAATTTACAACATTATTTTCTGGTGTTGCTGTTGGTTCTATTTTTTTAATTACTTCTTTTTTCACTGTTCCAGATCCATTTTCAGATACTGATCCAAGTAACGCTCCAACTTCAACAACTGTCCCATCTTTAGAATTTATTTCTGACAAGACACCACTAATTGGTGATGGAACTTCTAAATTTACCTTATCAGTCTCTAATTCAACAATTGGTTCATCGGCTTCAACTGTTTCACCTTCACTTTTTAACCATTTAGAGACTGTTGCTTCTGTAATACTTTCACCTAAGACAGGAACTACAATTTTTTCACTCATTATTTTTTATTCAAATACTTTTTTAATAATTTCTTGTTGTTGAGAAATATGTCTCTTTGCATAACCAGTTGCTGGTGATGCGTCTGGACTTCTTCCTATATAAGAAATTTGGTTATTATTAGCCTTAATATTATCCAATGTCCATTGTATATAATCCCGAACAGAGAACCATGCACCCATATTTTTTGGTTCTTCTTGACACCAATGAAATGTTGCTGATTGAGCGTATGGCTTTAGTTCACTTACTAATGTTTTTGCAGGAAATGGATATAATTGTTCAATTCTATACAAAATTACATCATCAACTTTTAATTTTTCTCGAGCCTCTAATAAATCAAAATAAACTTTACCTGAGCATAAAATAACTTTTCTTATTTTTGAACTATTTTGTAATTTAATAAAACCATCAGCTTTAGGATCCATTGCATGGTCCCAAAGCACTCTATGAAAAGAATTATCTTTACTAAAGTCATCAAGATTAGAAACACAATATTTATTTCTTAATAATGATTTTGGTGTCATCATTATTAATGGTTTTCTGAAATCTCTTTTCATCTGTCTTCTTAGAGCATGAAAATAGTTTGCAGGTGTAGTGCAGTTCATAACTTGCATGTTATCATTTGAGCATAATTGTAAAAACCTCTCTAATCTTGCTGATGAATGTTCGGGACCTTGACCTTCATAACCATGAGGTAAAAGCATAACTATCCCTGATGCTCTAGACCATTTTCTTTCACCTGATGATATAAATTGATCAATAATCACCTGAGCACCATTAGCAAAATCTCCGAACTGTGCTTCCCATAAAGTTAAGGTATTAGGTTCAACTAAACTATAACCATACTCAAATCCAAGAACTGCTAATTCAGATAAAAAACTATCTACAATTTCATAATTTTTTTGATTTTCTGAAATATTATTTAATGGAATGTATCTACTGTTATCTAATTGATTTCTTAATACCGAGTGTCTTTGACTAAATGTACCTCTTCCTGAATCTTGTCCAACCAATCTTACTGGGTAGCCTTCTTCCAGCAACGTACCAAAAGCAAGGGATTCTGCTGTAGCCCAATCAATATTTTTCTCGGCATCTATTGATTTTTTTCTTTGATCGAAAACTTTTAAAATTGTTTTATGAGGATTTATTTCAGATGGTATTATATTAATTTTATCTGAAATATTTTTGATCACAACCTTATCAACACCGGTTACACCTCTTTTATCTTTACCTTTCTCGGGTTTATATCTTGACCATGTGCCTTCAAACCATTCAATTTTAGGTTTATAATCTTTTGCATTTTTGAATTGATCATCAAGTAAATCTTTAAAAGATTTTATTTTTTCTTTTAAAGTCTCTTCGCTAAATATTTGTTCTTGTGTAAGTTTTTCTCCATATAGTTTTGCAGTTGTTGGATGGGATCTAATTTTTTTATACATTAATGGTTGAGTAAAAGATGGTTCATCTCCCTCATTATGTCCAAATCTTCTGTAACAAATCAAATCTACGACAACATCTCTATTAAATTTTAGTCTAAATTCTGTAGCAATCCTTGTTGCATACACAACTGCTTCTGGATCATCACCATTTACATGTAATATTGGTGCTTCTACCATTTTGGCAGCATCCGAAGGATATGGTGAAGATCTTGCAAATCTTGGGCTTGTTGTAAAACCAATTTGATTATTCACTATTATATGAATGGTTCCACCTGTATTATGTCCGGGCAATCCTGACATTGCAAAACATTCTGCAACAATTCCTTGGCCAGCAAAAGCTGCATCTCCATGGATTAAAATTGGTATAACTTTATTTCTCTCTATATCTTTATGGAAAAACTGTTTTGCTCTTGTTTGACCTAAAACAACTGGGTTAACTGCCTCCAAGTGAGATGGATTGTCAGTCAAACTAACATGAACAGGGTTGCCATCAAACTCTCTATTTGATGAAGCTCCTAAGTGATATTTTACATCACCTGCTCCTTCATTAGAACTTGAATGAAACTCACCTGCAAATTCATTGAAGATTCTTTTATAAGATTTTTGAAGAACATTTGCCAATACATTCAATCTTCCTCTGTGAGACATACCAATCTTAACTTCTTTAATTTGAGATTGGCCACCAATTTTAATGATTTGCTCTAAGGCTGGGATTAAACTTTCAGCTCCATCTAAACCAAATCTTTTAGTTCCAACGTATTTTGTAGCTAAAAATTTTTCAAATCCTTCAGCTTGTATTAATTTATTTAAAATCGCTTCTTTTCCATTTTTTGTAAATTGAATTTCATTTTCATTCTCTTCAATTCTTTTTCTAAGCCAAACCCTCTCTTCATGATTTGAAATATGCATATACTCATATCCGATTGAACCACAGTAGGTTTTATCTAAAAAGTTTAAGATTTCAGATATATTTGAGTATTTTTTATTTGTAACTCCGTTTAAAAATATTTCTCTTTTATAATCACTTTTTTTAAAACCATAAAATTCAGGATGTAGCTCTTCCAAATACTCAGTTTCTTTAAGTCCTAAAGGATCTAACTTAGCTAACAAATGTCCTCTAAGTCTATAAGCTCTAATCAACTCTACTGCTTTAATAGAGTCTATATTGTTCTGAATTTGATCTTTAGAACTAGTTTTTTTTAAAACTTCACTTGATGAAGAACCATTCTTTGGTTTCTTTTCAATAATATTAATATTTTTTTTAATTGGTGCCCAAGATGGTCCTTTGATTTCATTAGCAACTAAATCTAGCTCATCGCCTAACTCATCAAAATATATTTTCCAACTGGAGGGTAAATCTGAATCTTGATTGATATACTTTAAGTACATCTGCTCAAGAAATGCACTATTAGTTTTTGTTAAAAAAGAAGTTTTTTCAAATTCAAGATTTTTTGTCAGAGACATTTATTTGGATTAGTATATTACTGAAAAGCTAATTTTCAATTAGACAATTTATCAAAAAGTGTCTTACCAATTTTAGATGGTGAATTAGCCATTGTTATACCGCAGTCTTCCATCTTTTTTATCTTATCTTCTGCTCCACCTTTACCGCCTGATATAATTGCACCTGCATGACCCATTCTTCTGCCTGGGGGTGCAGTAATACCAGCAATGAAGCCAACCATTGGTTTTTTAATTTGATGATTTTTTACAAATTCTGCAGCCTCTTCTTCTGCTGTTCCTCCTATTTCACCTATCATTAAAATAGATTTAGTTTCTTCATCATTTAAAAAAAGATCTAAACAATCTATAAAATTTGTACCATTAATAGGATCACCGCCTATTCCTATACATGTAGATTGTCCTAATCCATTTTCAGTCGTTTGAGCAACAGCCTCATAAGTCAAAGTTCCTGATCTTGAAACAATTCCCACAGAACCTTTTTTATGAATACTGCCTGGCATGATACCTATCTTACATTCATCTGGTGTAATAATCCCAGGACAGTTAGGGCCAATCAATCTACTTTTTGATTTAAGTAATTTTTGTTTAACCTTCAACATATCTTGAACTGGTATTCCTTCAGTAATACAAACGATTAGTTCTAAATCAGCATCAATAGCTTCTATAATTGCAGCAGCTGCAAATTTAGCAGGAACATAAATCATTGTTGCGTCTGCACCAACTTTATCTTTAGCTTCTTTTACAGTATTGAAAACAGGCTTCCCTAAATGTTCTTGACCACCTTTTTTTGGCGTTACACCGCCAACTAAATTAGTTCCATATTTTATGGCTTGTTCAGAATGAAAAGTTCCATGAGCTCCTGTAAACCCTTGGCAAATGACTTTTGTATTTTTATTTACTAAAACAGACATTATTTAATTGCCTCAACTATTTTTTTTGCTGCATCATCTAAATTCTCTGCTGAAATCAATTTTAATCCTGAATTATCTAAAATTTCTTTTCCTTCTTTAAAGTTAGTTCCTGCAAGTCTAACAACCAAAGGTACACTAATTTTCATTTCTTTAGCTGCATCAACTACTCCTTGTGCAAGGACATCACATCTCATTATGCCGCCAAAGATATTAATTAAAATTCCCTTAACATTTTTATCTGACAAAATAATTTTAAATGCTGCTGAAACTTTTTCCTTTGATGCACCACCACCAACATCTAAAAAATTAGCAGGTTCTGAACCATATAATTTTATGATATCCATTGTTGCCATCGCCAAACCAGCACCATTAACCATGCAACCAATACTTCCATCTAATTTTATATATGCTAAATCATGTTTACTTGCTTCTATTTCTGATGGATCCTCTTCATTTAAATCTCTTAGCTCAGTTATCTCTGGATGTCTGAATAATGCATTGCCATCAAAATTAACTTTAGCATCTAAACACATAATTTTATTTTCTTTAGTTAAAATCAGTGGGTTTACCTCAACCATGTTAGCGTCAGTGCTTATAAACATCTTATAAATAGATTTTATCAAGCTAATTGCATCTTTTTGAGCGTCATCGTTTAGATTAAAGATCTTAATTATACTTTCACAGTCTTCATTTGAAATTTCATCTTTTAGATCTACCTTTGTAGTTATAATTTTTTCAGGAGTTTTGGCAGCCACCTCTTCGATATCCATTCCACCTTGATCACTTGATATAAAAGCTATTTTTGAACTAGCTCGATCTACTAAACATGAAAGATAGAACTCTTTATCTATATTTGAGGGCTCCTCAACATAAAGTCTCTTAACTTCTCTTCCTTCAAGGCCAGTTTGATGTGTAACCAGTGTCTTTCCTAACAATTCTTTAGCTGCTTTTTCAAGATCTTCTAGGTTATCTAAAATCTTTACGCCACCAGCCTTACCTCTACCACCAGCATGAATTTGTGCTTTTAAGACATACTTACTTGTATTTAAAGTTTTGACTTTTTCTAACAAATCTTCAACAGTCAATGCGTAAACGCCTTGAGGAACTGAAGCTCCAAATTGTTTTAATATATCTTTTGCCTGATGTTCATGAATATTCATTATTTAGCAAGATCAGGATCAATATTGGATGCTGCTTCCCAAAGTTTTTTTACTGCATCAACTGACTTTAAAAATTCAGATTTTTCTTTGTCATTCAAATTAATTTCTTCAATTTTTTCTACTCCACCTTTTCCAATTATAATTGGAACACCTGCATAAATATCCTTAATGCCATATTCTCCATTTAAATAAGCAGCACAAGGAACCATTTTCTTTTCATCTTTTAAGTATGCTGCTGCCATTTCCACACCCGCTGCAGCTGGTGCATAAAAAGCTGAACCTTTTTCTAAATATTTTACGATTTCAGCGCCACCATCTCTGGTTCTTTGGTTGATTTCTTCAACACGTTCTGCTGTTATTTTTCCGTCTTTTACTAAATCTAGTAACGGTTTGCCTGAAATTTTAGTAAACCCAGGAAGTGGAACCATCGTATCACCATGACCACCCATTACCATAGCTTCAATATCTCTTACCGGAACATTAAACTCTAATGATAAAAATAATTTAAATCTTGAGCTATCTAATATACCAGCCATACCAACAACCTTATTCGTTGGTAAACCAGAATATTTTTGAAAAGCCATAACCATTACGTCTAATGGATTTGTAATACAAACTACGAATGCATTAGGAGCATGTTGTTTTATTCCCTCAGCAACTTGCTTAATAATTTTTAAATTTATTCCTAATAAATCATCTCTGCTCATTCCAGGTTTTCTTGGAACACCTGCTGTAATAATTACAACATCTGAGTCTTTGATATCTTTATAATAGTCAGTGCCTGAAAATCTTACATGGAAACCGTCAACTGGAGAAGATTGAGCTATATCAAGTGCTTTTCCTTTTGCTATTCCACTTGCAACATCAAATAAAACTACCTCATCTGCCAGTTCTTTAAGCCCAATTAAATGAGCTAAAGTTCCACCTATTTGACCAGCACCTATTAAAGATATTTTTTTTTTCATGAATGAAGATATCTTTTATTGATACTTTAAAATTATTCAATTAAAAAAGTGAGTTCTTTACTTATCTTCTGTTAATTTTGAACATATAATCATATCATTTTCTATATAAGATCCTTTAAAATATGATTTGTTTCTTTCCCAGTTTTGCTTACCATCAGCAATATAATTGTTAAACAGTCTCTTTCTAATATCTTCTGAGTATTTTTGACTTACTTCAAGACTTTTTTGTTCCTCAATAACCATTAGTTCAACAGATTTGAATAATAGATTGTTTGAAATTTCAATTAATTTTTTAGATTGTAATGAGTCTGATTTCATTAAAACGCCAGACGCAAAAGCATATATAGAACTGCATCTTTGTAATAAGTAAATTTGGGTTTTTTCACTTTCAATATTTTTTTCATCTAAAAATTCTTTTAATGAAATTTCATTACTTGCATATGCAAAATTCTTTATTGCTAAAAAAGTAAAGAGTATTGATAAGAAATAATTAAAAGCCTTCATGTCTTTTACGGTCCATATGCAACTTTTGGTAACCAAGTAACTATTTCTGGAAAATTAAATACGATTGCAACAGCTATCACTTGTAGAATAACAAATGGAATTATTCCTTTATAAATATTTGAAATTGTAATTCCTTGAGGTGCAACCCCTTTCATATAAAATAATGCAAATCCTACAGGTGGCGTTATAAATGATGTTTGCAAAACCACTGCAAACATTACAATAAACCAAACCATATCTACTCCTAGATCCACCATCACAGGTGCTAAAAATGGCAAGATTATTAATGTAATCTCAATCCAATCTAAAAAAAAACCTAGCAAAAACGCAACAAACAAAACTACAATTACTACTCCACTTGTTCCAAAAGGTAATGCTTTTAGAGCTCCCTCTATTAACTCATCGCCACCTAAACCTCTTAAGATCAATGCAAACATTGTAGCTCCAACAAAAAGTGCAAAAATATAAGCGGTTGTATGGGTTGTTTTTCTAATTACAATTTTTAAATCTGAAAATGATAATCTGCCTCTAATTATTGCTAATAAGGATGCGCCCAAAGCTCCAACGCCTGAGGCCTCTGTTGGTGTAGCAATTCCCATAAATATACTTCCTAAAACAGCAAAAATTAATAAAGCTGGCGGTATAATAGATTTTAAAACTCTTAAAATTATTTTTAAATCTACTGGTTCGGCATCTTTAGGTAATGGAGCAGCTTTTGGATTTACATAAGCATAAGCAAAAATAAAGATTGTATATAATAATCCTAATAACAACCCTGGAAATACAGCCCCCATAAATAAATCACCAACTGATATTCTTACTTGATCCCCCATAATCACTAACATAATGCTGGGAGGGATAAGAATCCCAAGTGTTCCTGTAGCACAAACTACTCCACAAGCTAAATTTGGATTGTAATTATTTTTTAACATCAAAGGGACACCTAAAATTGTTAGTAATACTACAGCTGCACCAATAATCCCTGTAGAGGCAGCCAGTAAAACTCCAATAAATACAATTGAGATTGCAAGTCCACCTCTTGTTTTACCAAATAACTTGGAAAGATCAGTCATCAAGTCTTCTGCTATTCCAGATTTATCCATCATTATCCCCATAAAAATAAACATTGGCAAGGCTACCAAAACCCAGTTAGCCATAACACCGTAAAGTCTATAAACAACCATCGATGCAAATCCAAAATCGACACCATAAAAAGTGTCAAAAAGATTGTCAGAAATCATTGAGACAAAAATAAATAAAACTCCTAATCCACCCATAGTCCAGGCAACAGGAAATCCATAAAATATTAACGTTATAAAACTAAAAAATAAGGCAATTGCTAAAAAGTATTCTGAAACTAATGAAATCATCTTCTGTCTCCTAATCCAAACCGAAGTGTTTCTATTATTCTTATGATTCTAGAAAAACCAGAAATTAATAATAAGAAGAAACTGATTACCAAAAAACCTTTTACAAACCATCTTGCAGGCAAACCATTTGCAGATGTTGATCTTTCACTTGATACCCACGACAATTCAAAAAAAGGAACAGCATAATAAAGAACAAGTATTACAAAAGGCAAAAATAAAAACAAAATACCAAACAATTCAAACCATAATTTTTTTCTATAATTTAATTTATCACTTAAAACATCAACTCTTACATGAGAGTCTACTATATATGTTGAAGACAAGCCAACCAACCATCCAATACAATAAAGATGCCATTGAAGCTCTTCAAGTTCAATCATGCCATTTTTAAACACATATCTTAACACTACATTAAGAATGATGACTGCAATTAATATAACCCACAACCAATTAAAGATTTCTCCTATCTGTAAAACTATATTATCAATTTTTTTTGTAATTGGAGTGTGCCTAAGCTGTAATTTTTTATTTAGAGAGCTTTCGGATGAAATAAAATTTTTGGACATAAGTATTTTTTAAAGAATAAAAGCAGCCGGCATAACCGACCGCTTTTATTATAATCAACTTTTTAAGTATTAAATACTAAAAGTTTCTGGGTAAATATCCCCATTTTTGCCAAACATCATATTCTTTCATGAAAGCTTGTTGTGACTCCCATACTTTTTTAAAGTCAGCATCTTTTGCAGATTGTTCGTCCATAACTCTCGCACTAACTTTTTGAAGTTCTCTTAACACACTATCAGGCAATCTTGCTGCTGTTACTCCTTTTGAAGGGAAACTTTCAATTTGTTTACCTTGCAAATATTCTCCAGTAGTAATTGCTCTCATAGCTGCTGCTGTACAAGCCATTTCGAATAGAGCCTGATCAGCTGCTCCCATTTTTTTCCATAAATCTAAATTAATCATAAAATGAGTTGATGTTGAAACTTGGTGCCATCCAGGAAACAAGTTATATTTAGTAATTTTATGAAATCCTAGTACTTCATCAATAGCAGGCATAGAATATTCTGTTGCATCAAGAGTACCTTTCTCAAGAGCTGCAAAAATTTCTCCACCAGCCATTAACGTAGCAGATGCACCAATTTCATTTAAAACCATGCCTCCCAAACCTGAGAAACGTATTTTTAAACCCTTAAGGTCATCTAAGCTTGTAATAGGGTTTCTATACCAACCAGCAGTTTCTGGTCCAATTGTGCTACATAATAAAACTTGAATATTTTGTTTATTATAAATTTCGTTAGCTAATTTTGAACCTTCTCCTTCAAACCACCAAGCTGCATATTCCCAGGGTTCCATTCCAAATGGTACAGCAGCAAACAATACAGCTGCTGGAATTCTACCTTGGTCATAAGCCATATAATTATAGGCAGCAGGTAAATCACCTTTGCTAATTGATGGTGAAATTTCTAAAGGTGGAAGTATCTTTCCAGGCTCATAAACTTTAAGCTGAATCCTTCCATCGGTAGCTCTATTTAATGTATCAGACAATCTAGCAACAGGATCTCCTAACGCAGGCCATCCAGTATTGAAAGTAGATTGAACTTTCCATCTAATTTTATCTGCAGCATTTACTTGATGTACTGAGAAAGTTAACATCAATGAAAATACAGCAAAAATACTAATAGATTTTTTTATTAGTTGTTTCATTATACCCTCTCTTTTTGATTTAAGTTTAAGCTGATGCGATTATAAAAGTACATTTTACAGCTCATTAAAATGCACTCCATGCTTTTCCGTAAAGATCTATCATTTCACTTACAGAAGGCACTTTTGGATTGAGGCTTGGTGCGCCTGAATTTTCTGCATCAGAAGCCATATTCTCCAACTCTTCCTCAAAATTTTTTTTATCTATTCCAAAACTTGATATTGATGGTACCTCAAAATCTTTGTTAATTTTATACAAACCTTTAATTAATTTTTTGCAAGCCTCTTCATCGCTATCAGATGAAAGTGCAAAATTACCAGCTCGACTACAATCAGCATATCTTGATGTTGCATCATTAATTGAAAACTCGGTAATAGTTGGTAGCAACATTGCATTACTCAATCCATGTGGAACTTTAAAATTACTTCCTAGTGGTCTACTCATCCCATGAACTAAACAAATTGATGCATTAGAAAAAGCTAGCCCACCTAATGTTGCTGCCAACATCAATCCTTCTCTTGCTTTAAGATCTTTTGGATTTTTATCTACTTGGTAAATATTTTCACTTACTAATCTTATTGTATCAAGTGCCATCCTATCAGAAAAAAGTGTTGCTTTTTTACTTACATAAGCTTCTATTCCATGGGTTAATGTATCTATAGCACTGTCAATTGTTAGTCTTCTTGGTTTGGATAATGTTAAATCATAGTCCACTATAGCAACTGAAGGTACAAAACCCTCACCTCTGCAAGAAATTTTTTCATTATTATTTGTATCAATAATTACTGCATGATGAGTTACTTCAGAACCTGTTCCAGCTGTTGTTGGAATTGCAATGATAGGCAAACCCTTTTTATCAAACATTGTAGGTGGCTTGTAATCCTGGATGTTTTTACTGTGCATTGACATAGCGGCAATTGCTTTAGCTGTATCGATCGGACTACCTCCTCCAAAACCTATTACAGCATCACTTTTACAGTTCTCTAAAAACTTGATACCTTTTAAAACTACTGTGTCTGTTGGATCAGGCACTGTTTCATCAAACACATCTGATTTAAAACCTGATTTATTCAAAACTTCTTGAAGTTTTTTTACATAACCAAATGATACCATCTGTTTATCAGTAACAATTAATACTGATTTAATAGATCCTAAGATTTTAATTATCTCTGGTAGTTCACTTAAACTACCTCTGCCAATTTGCAAATATCTTGGCACACAAACACGAACATTTTCTCTTTTTTTCAAACAATGTCCTTTTTAATATTATTTTAACTCAATCTAAGCTTAAGTGTAATTAAGAGTCAATAACGATATAGTATTAAATTGATAATTTTTTTCTCATTTAAGAAGGTTAGTTTTTTGACCTATAATTTAAATTATTTAATAATTGCATAAGTAAATTTCTTGTAGTATTAATTTATTTTTTTTAATTAAGGATCAAGCATGAAAAAAATAAGTCATTTTATCAATGGAAAACTATATTCAGACAAAACAGCAAGAACTGGACCAATTTTTAATCCAGCTATTGGAGAAAAAATTGGTGAAGTTGAACTAGGTAGCAAATCTACAGTTGAGTTGGCAATACAAAGCTCAAAAAATGCTTTTATAAAATGGTCTAAGACGACACCTATTAATAGGTCAAGGATCTTATCCAAATACAAAGATTTATTAATGAAAAATATGGAAGAATTGGCTGCAATAGTTTCTGAAGAGCATGGAAAAACAATCCCTGATGCAAAAGGTTCTGTTCAAAGAGGAATAGAGGTTGTTGAATATGCAACTGGTATTACAGACTCATTAAAGGGAGATCATTCTTCAAGCGTTGGTACTAATGTTGACTCATATTCAATGAGACAGCCTTTGGGTGTTTGTGCAGGAATTACACCTTTCAACTTTCCTGCAATGGTGCCTATGTGGATGTATCCTGTTGCAATTGCATGTGGAAATACTTTTGTACTTAAACCATCTGAAAAAGATCCAAGTTGTCCTATAAGACTTGCAGAGTTAGCTATTGAAGCTGGATTGCCTCCAGGTGTGTTAAATGTTGTAAATGGAGATAAAGAGGCTGTTGATACTTTATTGGAGAGTAAAGATGTTCAAGCAATTAGCTTTGTTGGATCAACTCCAATAGCAGAATATGTGTATCACACTGGTACAAAAAATAACAAAAGAGTTCAGGCACTTGGAGGAGCAAAAAATCATATGGTAGTCATGCCAGATGCTGATGTTGATAAAACAACAGATGCATTAATCGGTTCAGCATTTGGATCAGCTGGTGAAAGATGTATGGCTATCTCTGTAGCAGTATGTGTTGGAAAAAAAACAGCCGAAAATTTAAAAACAAAATTATTAGAAGAAACTTCAAAACTTAAAGTTGGCCCATACACAGATAAAGAAAGTGACTTTGGTCCTCTTAATAATAAAGCTCATTATGAAAAGGTTCTGAGTTACATAGATATTGGTGAAAAAGAAGGAGCTAAACTTATTGCCGATGGTAGGAACATGAAATTACAAGGATATGAAAATGGATATTTTGTAGGCCCAACTATATTTGAAGATGTAAAACCAGATATGAAGATCTACAAAGAAGAAATTTTTGGTCCAGTACTCAGCATGATAACCACTGATACATATGAAGACGCTTTAAAGCTTGTTAATGATCATGAGCTTGGTAATGGAGCAGCTGTATTTACAAAAAGTGGAATGATTGCAAAACATTTTACCGAAAATGCTAAAATTGGGATGATTGGAGTAAATGTTCCTATTCCTGTGCCAGTTGCTTATCATAGCTTTGGTGGATGGAAACGATCTCTATTTGGAGATCACTCTATGCATGGTCCAGAAGGTGTTAGGTTTTACACAAAACTTAAAACTGCAACAGTTACTTGGTCGGAAGATAATAGTGGTCCAGAGTTTACTATTCCTGTTCTGTCTTAAATAAGTTTTAAGTTTTAACTTATGTTGAATATTTATGAAAGACATAAATACTAGGACTTCATCTAAAAGAATATTAAATATTTTAGAGGAAGTTATTTTAGATCCAGATAATTTTACTGCTAAAAAAGTTTCACACAAATTAGATATACCACTTCCAACTGTATACAGGCATTTAGAAACATTATGTAAAGAACGATTTTTAGTTGCAAGAAACAATAAAAATTATATTCCGGGACCAAAAATCAGAGATATAATTCTTAATAGTTTGCCTTATGAGCCCAACTTTACTCTCAGGAGGTCTTATCTAAGAAAACTGACAAACGAAATTAAAGAAACAGTTAGCCTTTCTGTTCCAATAGGTACGAAGTTAATATATTTTGATAGAATAGAGTTCCATTGGCCAATGCAATTAAATTTTGAAGCTGGTGATCATTTACCTCTTCATGCATCTGCATCTGGAAAACTTTACTTATCTTTTTTAGACAAAAATAAAGCAATAGAAATTTTTAAGAACATCAAGCCAATAAAAAATGCCAAAAATACAATTACTGATATTAAAAAATTTACAAAAGAGTTATTAAAAATTAAAAAACAAGGGTATGCTTTTGATGATGAAGAGTGGTTTAATGGTATGGTAGGCATATCTTTGCCCATAACAAATTCTAAAGGGGAGCTTTGTTTTTGTCTATCCACTCATACTGCTAAAAGTAGAAAGAATATTGATGATTTAAAAAAAATTTATCCTATTATGAATTCCGTAGCTAAAAATTTAAAAAAAGCTTTGGTTAAAAATTAGCAGTTGCTAACATTTTTTTTATTTCAGCGATGGCTTTTGCTGGATTTAAACCTTTTGGACAAGCGTTAGTGCAGTTCAATATAGTATGACATCTATAAAGCTTCAGCTCATCTGCAACTTTTTTTAATCTTGCTTTTCTTTCTTCATCTCTGCTGTCTACAATCCATCTATATGCTTGAAGCAAAACTGCTGGCCCTAAATATTTATCTCCATTCCACCAATAACTTGGGCATGATGTTGAACAGCATGCACACATTATACATTCGTAAGCACCATCTAATTTAGCTCTATCTTCTTTAGATTGATAAATTTCTGTTGTTTCAGATTTTGAATTAGATTTTAGCCATGGTTCGATTGACTCATATTGTTTGTAAAGCCCGTCTAAATCACCGATTAAATCTCTTTTAACTTTTAAATGCGGCAGAGGATAAATATCCAGATCTCCATTTATTTCGGCATGAGGTGTAGTGCAAGCTAAACCATTTTTTCCACCCATATTCATTGCACAAGATCCACAAACACCATGGGCACATGATCGCCTGTATGCTAAAGTTGGATCTATTTCGTTTTTAATCTTATTTAAAACATCTAAAACTTTTGAGGGACAATTATCTATATCAACCTCATAAGTATCTACTCTTGGATTTTCTCCAGTTGAAGGATCCCATCTATAAACATTTACTTTTTTTATGTTTTTTGAACCAGTCTTGTCTTTGAAATATTTACCTTTTTTTATTTTTGAATTTTCAGGTAAATTTAATTGAACCATTAGTAAACTCTTTCCTGAGGTGGAAAATACTGAACTTCGTTTGTAAGAGTAGATTTGTGAACTGGTCTATAGGTAATCTTAGTATTTTTTCCATCACACCATGAAAGTGTATGTTGCATAAACTTCTCATCATCTCTTTTAGGAAAATCCTCTCTCGCATGAGCTCCTCTGCTCTCTTTTCTATTGTAAGCAGAGTCTACTGTTGCAACAGCTTGTCTAATCAAATTATCAAATTCTAAAGTCTCTACTAAATCAGTATTGAAGATTAAAGATTTATCCTTAACAGAAATAGAGTCCATACCATCATAGGTTTTTTTAATTTCTTCAACACCTTCTTTTAAAGTTTTTTCTGTTCTAAAAACTGCACATTTTGATTGCATAGTTTTTTGCATTGATAATCTTAAATCAGCAGTACTATTTTCTCCATTTGCATTTCTTAATTTATCAAATCTATCTAAACATTTTTGAGTTTCAGACTCTCCTATTTCCTCATGAGGAGCTCCTGGTTTGACTAATTCACTAGCTCTTTTTGCAGCTGCTCTTCCAAAAACAACTAAATCAATTAATGAATTTGAGCCTAACCTATTAGCTCCGTGTACTGATACACATGCGGCTTCACCAATTGCCATTAGACCTGGAACAGTTTTTTCCGATCCATTAACAGTTAATACTTCTGCTTTATAATTTGTAGGTATACCTCCCATATTATAATGAACTGTAGGTACAACTGGAATTGGTTCTTTAGTTACATCTACATCTGCAAATAATCTTGCTGCATCTGTAATTCCTGGCAATCTACTTTCTATAATATCTTTATCTAAATGACTTAAATTTAAATGAACATGATCTGCATCTTTACCTACACCTCTACCTTCATTGATTTCAATCGACATTGATCTACTTACTACATCTCTAGAGGCAAGATCTTTTGCTTTTGGAGCATATCTTTCCATAAATCTTTCGCCTTTAGAATTTGTTAAATAACCACCTTCACCTCTAGCACCCTCTGTAATTAATGTGCCATGCCCATATATTCCTGTTGGATGAAATTGAACAAATTCCATATCTTGTAATGGTAGACCAGCTCTGAGCACCATTGCATTTCCATCTCCTGTACATGTGTGAGCAGACGTTGCTGAATAATAAACTTTTCCATATCCTCCGGTAGCAATAATTACGGTGTGTGCTCTAAATCTATGAATAGTTCCGTCATTTAAATTCCACGCTATCAATCCTTTGCATTCTCCATTCTTCATTAATAAATCTAAGGCAAAATACTCAATGAAAAATTCTGTATTATGTTTAAGCGCTTGACCATAAAGCGTATGTAAAATTGCATGACCTGTTCTATCCGCAGCAGCACAAGTTCTTTGAACAATTCCATTACCATAATTTTTAGTCATTCCACCAAATGGTCTTTGATAAATTTTTCCATCATCAGTTCTACTAAATGGAACACCATACTTTTCTAATTCAATTACAGCTTTTGGCGCTTCTTTACATAAATATTCAATGCTGTCCTGATCCCCAAGCCAGTCAGCTCCTTTAACAGTGTCATACATATGCCAACGCCAATCATCTTCCCCCATGTTACCAAGCGCAGCTGAAATTCCACCTTGTGCAGCTGATGTGTGACTTCTTGTTGGAAATACTTTTGATATACAGGCTGTTTTTAAACCAGCTTCACTCAAACCAACAGCCGCTCTAAGTCCTGATCCACCTGCACCAAGCACAACTACATCATATTCATGTTCTATAATTTTGTATGAACTCATCAGTTTAAGTTAAATAATAATATTATTGTTATTAAAGGGATTATTATAGCAGATAAATATAACAGTCTATTTGCGACATTTTTGAGATTTTTTTGACTAATATAATCTTCAAAAACTTCGCTAATAGTTAAAGCTGAAAAAAAGAAGCCAAAAACTATAAATAAACTGAATAAAAATTTTGAAGTAGAATTCGAAAAAAATTCAACGATTTCATTAAAACTTTTATCGTAAATTGATACAAAATTTAAAATAAACCAAATCATTAATGGAATTAAAATTAGAGAGCTAATTTTGATGAATAACCATTTTTTAGTAGAAGTATTCATTAAATAAAATTTTTTCCTAAAACAAAAATTATAATTGTTAAAAAAATTGAACCAAAAATAACAAGCAGTCCTGTTATTCTTGTGGTTTTAAGTTCAAATCCGTAACCCATATCCATAATCAAATGTCTTATCTCACTTAAAATTTGAAAACTAAAAGACCAAGTTAATCCCAGAATAATAAATTTTCCAATTATTGAATTTAGTAAAAACTCTATTGAATCATAATTGGCCTCACCCAATAAAAGCATAGATGCCCACAAACATATTAATACAAAAGCTACAAAATTTATTATTCCAGTTATTCTATGTGAAATAGAAACTAATGATGAAATATGCCATCTATAGATCTGAAGATGAGGAGATAGTGGATTATTATTTTCCATAGAAATTGTTTTTAATTAAAGTCTCAGCTATTTCTACTGCATTCAAAGCCGCGCCTCTCAATAAATTATCTGAAACAATCCACAAATTTAGACCATTATTAATTGTTTTGTCCTCTCGAATTCTTGAAATAAAAGTCTCATTTTTGCCAGCTGCTTCTAATGGAGTTGAATAACCTCCATCTTTTCTCTCATCAATAACTTTACAGCCATCTGCATTATCTAATAGCTGTCTAACCTTATCCAGTGTAAAAGCCTTTTCAAATTCTATATTAACCGACTCTGAATGAGAAACTAAAACAGGAAGACGAACACAAGTTGCAGTTAATTCAATATTCTTATCTAAAATTTTTTTTGTTTCATTTGTCATTTTAAGCTCTTCTTTTGTGTAACCATCATCTGCAAATACATCGATATGTGGGATAGCATTAAATGCTATTTGTTTTGTAAAATTTTTAGATCTTATTTCTTGATTATTTAAAAACAATTTTGTTTGTTCAATTAATTCGTCCATTGGTGCTTTTCCACCCCCTGAAACGGATTGATAAGTTGAAGTTACTACTCTTTTTATAACAAAAGCATCGTGTAGAGGTTTTAATGCTATAACCAATTGCGCTGTTGAACAATTTGGATTAGCGATTATATTTTTTTTTATGTCCTTTAAATCTTCTGCATTAACTTGAGGAACAATTAATGGAACATCGGGATCCATCCTGTAAAAACTTGAATTATCAATTACAATTGAATTTTGAGCTGCTTTAGTTGCAAAATTTTGTGATATTTTTCCACCTGCAGCAAAAAAAGTTATTTTAGCTTTAGAAAAATCGAATTTTTCAAGATCATAAACTTCTAATTCTTTATCTTTAAATTTAATTTTACTTCCAGCACTTTTAGATGATGCAACTAGATATAAATCATCAAAAGAAAGATTTTTTTTCTCTAAAACTTCTAGAATTTTTCTTCCTACATTACCGGTTGCACCTACTATAGCTATATTCATTCTAGTCTTATACTAAATGAAGGGTAATTCGCAAACGCTTACACTGTAAGATTTATCATCAATTTTGATTGTACCTTTAGTAGAAGTCTTACAATTTGGTTCATTAATCATTGCGATGCCTATAACCTTTTTAAAGTGCGGAGAATAACAAGCAGATCTAAGATCTCCAATTATATCATTATTATGATTCTTAATTTCAACAGATGAAGAAAGGCTAATATTTTCTTTATCTATCTGCACACCCATTAATCTTTTTGAAATTCCATTAGACTTTATCATTTTTAATTTATCTTTACCTAAAAAAGTTATGTCAGATTCTAAATTTACATATTTTTCAAATCCACACTCAAATGGATTATCATTATTATCAAAATCATTTCCATAAGAGAGCAACCCACTTTCAATTCTTTCAATTAAATTTGGACATCCTGGTTTAACATTAAACTCTTCACCAACTTCAAATAGGTGATCATACAAATTTAAACCTGACTGAGTGTTTTCAACATAAACTTCGAATCCACCTTGTTTTGACCAACCAGATCTTGCAATAAGATGTCTTATGCCTTTAAAATCAAAGTACTCAAAACCAAAAAATTTTAAATCTAAAATCTTTTTTCCAAAAACTTTTTCCATCAAACTAAATGACTTTGGACCTTGGATTGCAATAATATCAACATTAGGCTCTGTAATTTTAACATCAAAATTATTCCCTGAGGCCAAACCTTTGGCAAAAAATATTACATCAGAATCTGCAATAGATATCCACCAACGATCATCATTTAATTTCAAAATTACTGGATCATTAACTAGATTTCCATTTTCATCAATAATTGGGCAATAATAACACCTGCCAACTTTAGATTTTGATAAATCTCTACAGGTCATTAGTTGAACAAGTTTGGCTGAGTCTTTTCCTGATATTTCAACTTGTCTTTCTGCTGCAACATCCCAAACTTGAACATCTTTTTTTAGATGATGATAAGAGTCCTCAACAGAACCAAAAGCAGCTGGTAATAACATGTGGTTATAAACTGTGTAGGCAGTAACACCTTGCTTTTCAATTCTTGAAGTATATGGAGTGCTTCTTAAACGTCTTGATTTTGCGATTGAATAATTTTTTGTCATTTTAAAAATTCAGAAATCTTGTCTCTCATTTCAAAAGCATTTTCAATCATAATCATATGACCACAATTTATGATGTGTTGTGTTGAATTTTTTACCATATGAGAAAATTTTTTTCCCTTTTCTATGTTTACCATTTTATCTAATTGACCAAATATGAATAAACTAGGACAGCTAATATCTTCTGCTGCAACCTTACCATTCTGATAGTTATTACATGCAATTAAATCTACTGCTAACATTTCTTTTATATCTCTTGGAGATTGAATAATTCT
Organism: Candidatus Pelagibacter sp. HIMB1321; assembly: GCF_900177485.1. NCBI lineage: Bacteria > Pseudomonadati > Pseudomonadota > Alphaproteobacteria > Candidatus Pelagibacterales > Candidatus Pelagibacteraceae > Candidatus Pelagibacter > Candidatus Pelagibacter sp. HIMB1321. The sequence goes on along the minus strand of NZ_LT840186.1, from coordinate 1,241,420 downwards.
TTCAATTGGATTTCCTCCAATAAACTTTTTTGAACCTTCATAACCCCATTTCATCATTAATTTTACCGCATCAGAATCTCCACTTTCAGCTAAGCTAATTAAATCTTGATGGACTGGCATTTTATAAGAGCCTCCAATAAAAATTATTTTTTCTAATCTTTTTTTATATCTGTGTGAGTATTCTAGTGCCTCTAAGCATCCTTGAGAATGTCCAATTAGTATTATTTGACCCAAATTTAATTGATCAAAAACTTTTTCTAACCAATCAGCAATTAATTCGATACTTTTAAGACATGGTCCTTCCGAGTTTCCATGTCCTGGCAAATCAATTGAAAGTACATTAAAATTTTTATTTGAAAAGTATTGCTCTACAAGAGACCAAACTATATGGGATAACCCACTTCCGTGTAAAAAAACTATTGTCTTTTTATCTAAATCAACTCCCTGACCAGCATCAGATGCATAAACTGTTTTATTGTCTATTTTGATTATCAATTTTCACCTAAAATTTTTTTCTCAATTCAAATTTTTGAATTTTGCCAGTAGACGTTTTAGGTAATTCACAAAAAACCACTTCTTTTGGAACTTTAAAGCCTGCTAAAGTTTCTCTACAAAAATCTATCAATTCTTTTTCTGTGACAGGTTTGTCTTTAACCATTTCAATAAATGCACAAGGTACTTCACCCCATTTTTCATCAGGTTTTGCAACAACTGCTGCTATTGAAACTGAAGGATGTTTTGACAAAGTATTTTCAATTTCAATAGAAGAAATATTTTCTCCACCTGAAATGATGATATCTTTTGATCTATCTTGTATCTTAATGTATCCATCAGGATGCATCACTGCTAGATCTCCAGAGTGAAACCACCCTCCTGCCATAGCTTTTTCTGTTGCCTCTTTATCTTTAAAATATCCTTTCATTACCACATTACCTCTAAGCATAATTTCACCAATAGTTTTTCCATCTTTAGGTACTTCTTTCATGGTTTCAGGATCCATAATAGTTGCTCCTTCAAGATTTGGATATCTTACACCTTGTCTTGCTTTAATTTCGTTCTGCTTGTCTTCATCAAAATCATTCCATTCATCATTCCATGCACATTGAGTTACATGTCCATAGGTTTCTGTTAATCCATAAACATGCATTACTTCAAAACCTAAATCTTTCATTTTTTTAAAAATTATACTAGGTGGCGGAGCACCTGCAGTTAAAACATGAACTTTGTGATTAAGTTTTTTTCTATCAGCTTCTGGTGCTCCAGTTATCATATTTAAAACTATTGGAGCTCCTCCAAAATGAGTAACTTTATATTTATCAATTAACTCAAAAATTTTTTTTACGTCTATATTTCTAAGACAAATTGTTCTGCCATTTAACATTGGTACTGTCCAAGGATAACACCATCCATTACAATGAAACATTGGGACAACAGTTAAGAAGTTAAGTCTATTTGGCATGTTCCATGCCACTGCACTCCCAGTAGCCATCAAGTATGATCCTCTATGATGATATACAACACCTTTAGGGTTTCCAGTAGTTCCAGAAGTATAGCTTAAAGAAATGGATTGCCATTCATCTTCAGGCATTTTTAATTGATAATCGTCTTCTCCCGTTGCCAAAAAGCTTTCATATTCTAACTCTCCAATTTTTTCTAACTTAGACTGATCTGCAAATTTATCGTGAATGTCTATGATTGTAATTTTTTTATCAACTTTGGTTAATGCTTTTTTAACCTCATGATGAAGTTGTCTATCAACAACCAAAACTTTTGCTTCACTGTGGTTTAAAATATAACTTATTGTATTTGCATCTAATCTAATATTGATTGTGTTCAGAACACCTCCTGTCATAGGAACAGAATAATGAGCCTCAAAAATTTCTGGCGTATTAAAGGCTAAAAATGAAACCGTATCTCCCTTGCCAACACCTATTTTCTCTAATGCACTAGCAAATTTTGTGGCTCTTTTATAAACTTCACTCCAAGTATATTTTCTATCCTCATAAACAATTGCCTCATAATTTGGATAGATATCTTTAGCTCTTTGCAAAAAGGTAAGTGGTGTTAAAGGAACATAATTAGCTTTATTTTTATCTAAATTTATTTCGTAATTGTTCATGATTAGTTAAATTTAAATTTCATTATGTTAGAACTTCCGGAGATCGCTGTTTTATAATGTTGTTCAGATCTTGGTAAAACTTTTTCAAAATAAAATTTAGCAGTATTTATTTTGTCTTCATAAAATTCTTTATTTTCATCAAAATTTTTAAAACTAGCCTCTAAAACTTTTATCCAAGCGTATGCAACTGAAACGTAACCTAGGGTTCTTAAATAATCATTAGCAGCAGCACTAACATCATCTTTTTCTGATTTATTCTTATCTTCAATCCAGTTGCTAAATTTGCTTAAGAGTTCGTGGTAATAATTAAATTCTTTAGTAAATGGTTTAATTTTTTCATTTTCACTCTTACAATCTAATTTAATCATCTCTAAAAACCTGTTGATGATATTGCCATTTCTATTAGATAGTTTTCTAAAGACTAAATCTGCCGCTTGAACAGAATTTGTTCCCTCATAAATAGGGGTTATTCTATTATCCCTGTAAAACTGTTCAATCCCCTGATCTTTTGTATATCCATATCCACCATGAATTTGCATAGCATCATTGGTAATTTCAACTGCCAAATCTGTAAAAAGAGATTTTACTACAGGAGTCATTAGCGAAACATAATCGGATGCTTCTTGCTTTATTTTTTCATCTGTATGATGAAGACTTACTTCTGTTTGTTGAGATAACCAAAAACAAAGTGCTCTCTCTCCCTCAATAATAGATTTCATATTTAATAAAGATCTTCGTATATCGGCATGTTCTATAATGAAATCAGCGCCATTTGTTGATTTAGTGTTGTTAGTTTTTCCCTGCTTACGCTCCTTTGCATAAGCTAAAGAGTTTTGATAAGCAATTTCAGAAATTCCTAATCCTTGAATTCCAACAACTATTCTCTCTAGATTCATCATAGTAAACATTGCATTAAGACCTTTATCCTTTTGACCAATCATATATCCCGTAGCCTCATCAAAGTTTAAAACACAAGTTGCAGAACCTTTAATTCCCATCTTGTTTTCTATTGATCCTGTTGAAATTCCATTTCTTGGGCCAATTACTCCATCTTCTTTAACCAAAAATTTTGGAACTAAAAATAAACTTATTCCTTTAGTGCCAGCTGGTGAGTCTGATGCTCTTGCTAAAACTAAATGAATAATGTTTTCAGTCAGATCATGATCTCCTGAAGTAATAAAAATTTTTTGACCACTTATTTTATAAGTGCCATCTGCTTGAGAAACTGCTTTTGTTTTAAGTAGACCCAAATCTGTACCACATACAGGCTCTGTTAAACACATTGTGCCACTCCATTTGCCTTCTACTATTTTTGGTAAATACTTATCTTTTATTTCGTCAGTTGCATGATGATTAATACAGTTATATGCGCCAATACTTAATTCGCTATAAAGCTTAAAAGATAAACTTGCAGACGATAACATTTCATCAAAAAAAGCACTTACAGTTTTAGGCATGCCCTGACCCCCATACTTTGGATCGCATGATAAAGATGTCCAACCGTCTTCAATATACTTTTTGTAGGCATCTTTATATCCTGGGGGAGTTCTTACAACTCCATTTTCTAAAACTGCAGGATTTTCATCTCCTGCTTTTGCTAGAGGCAATATTAAGTTTTGATTTATCTTAGCTGCTTCCTCTAAAATATCTTTTACAAGATCGGGAGTAACTTCTTTATATCTCTCAATTTCATTATAATTTTTGTTATCTCTTAATTTTTCAAAGAGAAACATCATATCTTCTACTGGTGCATTGTAGATCGGCATTAAATTAGTTTAGTTGAATTAGTTAATTATTGCAATTTTGAAATAATTGCATCACCCATTTGAGAAGTTGAAACTTCTTTTTTACCCTCAGACATAATATCTTTTGTTCTAAGACCATCATTAAGAACTTTTTGTACTGCATTTTCTAATAAATCTGCTTCTTTATCTAAATCAAGTGAGTATCTAAGTGCCATTGCAAAACTTAAAATAGTTGCAATTGGATTAGCAAGACCTTTGCCTGCTATATCTGGAGCTGAACCATGAATTGGTTCATACATTGCTCTCATTTCACCATCCTTATTTTTTGCACCTAAAGATGCTGATGGTAAAAGACCTAGAGAACCAGTTAACATTGAAGCTTGGTCTGACAACATGTCGCCAAACAAATTGTCTGTGACTATTACATCAAATTGTTTTGGATTTCTTAAAAGTTGCATTGCACAATTGTCAGCTAACATATGGCTTAACTCCACATCTTTATATTCACTATCATGTAGCGCCTGAACTTCTTCTTTCCATAATAGTCCTGCTTCCATTACATTAGATTTTTCACAAGAAGTAACTTTGTTTGATCTTTTTTTTGCAAGATCAAAAGCTACTCTTGCAACTCTTGTGATTTCACTTGTTGTGTATGTATGTGTATTAATTCCTTTTCTTTCACCATTTTCAATTGGTTTTATACCTCTTGGTTCTCCAAAATAAATTCCACCTGTAAGCTCTCTTACGATCATAATATCAAGACCAGAGACTACTTCTGGCTTAAGAGTAGATGCATCAACCAATTGTTCAAAACAAATTGCTGGTCTTAAGTTTGCGAAAAGCTTTAACTCTTTTCTTAATTTTAACAAAGCTCTTTCAGGTTTTTTTGAGAATTCAACATCATCCCATTTTGGACCACCAACCGCACCAAGCATAACAACTGCGCTTTCCAATGCTTTATAAAAAACTTCATCAGTAATTGGCGTTCCATGCTTATCGTAAGAGCATCCACCTGCTAAATCTTCATCAATTTCAAAGTCTAAAGATTTTTTTTCATTAAACCATTTAATGATTTTTTTTACTTCTCCAATTACTTCTGGGCCAATACCATCACCTGGTAGTAAAAGGATTTTTCTTTTTCTAACTTTAATCATTAAAAATCCAGGGTTTTTTTTCTTTCAAGTTTTTCTCAAAACTTTCAATTTTATCTGATTTTTTTAATGATAAAGCGATGTCATCTAAACCCTCTAATAAACATTTCTTTTTAAATGAATCTATTTTAAATTGAACCTCATTATTTCCATAAATAATTTTTTCATCATTTAGATCTACAGAAATTTCTTCTTTTCTATTCGCATACTCAGAGATTTCTTTAATTTTATCTTCAGGAAGAATGATTGGTAAAATTCCATTTTTGAAACAGTTGCTATAAAAAATATCGGCAAAACTTGAACTAATCACACAGGTAATACCAAAATCTAGTAATGCCCATGGAGCGTGCTCTCTTGAAGATCCACATCCAAAATTTTTTCCTGCAATTAAAATCTTAGATTGATTAAAAGGTTCTTGATTTAAGACAAAATTATCAATAACTTTTCCTTGATCATCATACCTCATTTCAAAAAATAAATTTTTTCCTAAACCAGTTCTTTTAATTGTTTTCAGAAACTGTTTTGGGATGATCATATCAGTGTCTATATTAACTATAGGAAGATATGCTGGTATACTTTTTAATGTTGTAAATTTTTGCATTTAATTTTGATACTTTCTAACATCATCTAAACTTCCAGATATTGCTGCAGCTGCAGCCATTCCTGGACTTACCAAATGCGTTCTGCCACCTCTACCTTGTCTACCTTCAAAATTTCTATTTGAAGTCGAAGCACATCTTTCTTCTGGCTTTAATTTATCTGCATTCATTGCAAGACACATTGAACAACCAGGCTCTCTCCATTCAAAGCCTGACTCAACAAAAATTTTATCTAGGCCTTCTTGTTCTGCTTGTTCTTTTACAAGACCTGAACCAGGTACTACCATTGCATGCACATTTGAGGATATCTTTTTATCTTTAAGAATCTTTGCAGCTTCTCTTAGATCCTCTATTCTTCCGTTTGTACAACTTCCTATAAAAACTTTATCAATTTTAATATCCTTGGCAGACATATTAGGCTTTAGTCCCATATAATTTAATGATCTCTCAATCGAATTCTTTCTATCTTCGTCCTTCTCATCATCTGGATTTGGAACTTTTTCATCAATAGTTATTACATCTTGTGGTGATGTTCCCCATGTAATCATTGGAGATATTTCACTTGCGTCAAGATTAATTTCTTTATCAAAAACTGCACCTTCATCAGTTTTTAATGTTTTCCAATATTCTACTGCTTTATCCCATTTATCACCTTTAGGTGACATTGGTTTTCCTTTTAAATAATCAAAAATTTTTTGATCTGGTGCTATAAGACCTGCTCTAGCACCACCTTCAATAGTCATATTGCAAATAGTCATTCTTTGTTCAACACTCAAAGATGTGATTAGATCACCAGCATACTCGATAACACATCCAGTTCCACCAGCAGTACCTATTTTTCCAATTATTTGTAAAATGACATCTTTTGATGTTACTCCTATAGGTAGTTTTCCATTCACATTAATTCTAAAATTTTTTGCTTTTTTTTGAACTAGTGTTTGAGTGGCAAGAACGTGCTCTACTTCTGATGTTCCAATTCCAAATGCAAGCGAGCCAAAGGCACCATGTGTTGCTGTATGACTATCTCCACAAACTATTACTGTGCCAGGTTGAGTAAAACCTTGCTCAGGACCTATTATATGTACAATACCCTGTCTTTTATCATCCATACCAAATAGTTGGACTCCAAATTCCTTACAATTCGCCTCTAGCGTATCTACTTGAATTTTTGATTCTTCGTCTTCAATTCCTTTTGAACGATCTGTTGTTGGTACATTATGATCAGCTACAGCTAATGTTAATTCTGGATGTCTTACTTTTCTTTTAGAATTTCTTAAACCTTCAAATGCTTGAGGACTAGTTACTTCATGAACTAAATGTCTATCAACAAATAATAACGAAGTGCCATCATCTTGTTGATCAACTAGATGATCGTTCCAAATTTTATCGTAAAGAGTTGTAGGCATTGAAAAAAAAATTATTTTTTTTCTGGAGTACTTTCTTTAGCTTGCTCGTTTTTAACAGCTTCCTCTTTTGGGGCTTCTGCTGCTGGTGCTGCCTCTGCTTTAGGAGCTTCTGCTGCTGGAGCAACATTTTCCTCTGTTACCGTTTCTGGTTTCACATCAACATCAATTCCAATTTTTTTTCTAATTTTCTCTGCAATTCTTGCTGATTTACCAGTTCTGTCTCTTAAATAGTAAAGTTTAGCTCTTCTTACTTTTCCAGATCTTATAACTTTAATTGAGTCAATTACTGGACCATATAACGGGAATGTTCTCTCAACACCTTCACCAAATGAAATTTTTCTTACAGTAAAAGAAGAATTTATATCTCTATTTTTTTTTGCAATACAAACTCCTTCGAAGTACTGAATTCTCTCTTTTTTTCCCTCTGTAATTCTTACTCCAACCTTAACAACATCACCTGGGTAAAATTGTGGGATTTTCTTTTCAGATAAAATCTTTGTTACGTTATGTTTATTTATCTCTTCAATTGTTTTCATTTTAATATTTATCAATTAATTGTTCTTATATTTTTGCCATAAATCTGGTCTTCGGACGCGTGTTATAGCCTCAGATTGTGATAAACGCCAGTCTTTAATTTTGTTGTGATCACCCGATAAAAGCACGTCTGGCACTGATTTTTCCTCCCAAATTTGAGGTTTTGTGTATTGAGGATATTCCAATAATCCATTTTGAAAGCTTTCATCATCAACAGATTTTTCATTCCCTAATACTCCAGGCAACAACCTTAGAATACTCTCCAACACAACAAATGCAGCTGTTTCACCTCCAGATAATACATAATCTCCAATACTTATCTCTTCTATATTTCTAGTAGATAATATTCTTTCATCTACACCTTCAAAATGACCACAAATTAATGCTATTGACTTTTCTTTAGATAATTCTTGTGCAAAAGCTTGATCAAATTTTCTTCCTCTTGGAGACAAATAAAAAATCCTTTCACCTTCTACTTTATTTAAATCTAAAGAGTTTGCCAAAACATCTGGTTTTAAGACCATGCCAGAACCGCCTCCGTAGGGAGTATCATCTACAGTTTTATGTTTATCGTTTGCAGCATCTCGAATGTTATTAACTTTTATACTCCATATTTTTTTTTCTAGAGCCTTGCCATACAAACCTTTATTTAAAGGACCCGGAAAAAATTCAGGATAAAGTGTAAAAATTTGAGATTGCCACATAACAAATTATAAAACTATTTTCCCTCTTCTTTTGGAGCTTCTGCTGCTGGTGCTGCCTCTGCTTTAGGAGCTTCTTCTTTTGGAGCTTCTGCTGCTGGCGCTGCCTCTGCTTTAGGAGCTTCTTCTTTTGGAGCTTCTACTGCTGGTGCTGCCTCTGCTTTAGGAGCTTCTTCTTTTGGAGCTTCTGCTGCTGGTGCTGCTTCTTCACCTTCTTTTTTTCTATCTTTTTTTGGAACAGCTTTTTTAGGATTATTTCCATTAGCAGGCATAGGCATTAAATCATTTTCACCTAAAATTCTTGCAACTCTTGTTGTGGGTTGTGCACCTTGGCCTAACCAATACTTAATTCTTTCAGCCTCAAGTCCAACTCTTTCTTTTTTTTCTTTAGGTAATAAAGGATTAAAAAAACCAACCTTTTCAATAAATCTTCCATCTCTTGCAAATCTACTATCTGCAACAACCACTTTATAGACTGGTCTTTTTTTAGTTCCTCCTCTTGATAGTCTTAGTTTTAACATTGTCTCTCCTTATTTTAATTGATTAAATAGCTCTGGTGGTATTCCTTTGTCAGACATACCTTTCAGATTTCCTTTAGACATCTTTTTCATCATTTCAGACATCATTTTAAATTGCTTTAACAATTTATTGATAGTGGCTGGATCTGTGCCAGAGCCATTAGCAATTCTTTTTTTTCTCGAACCATCAATTATCTTTGGGTTCTCTCTTTCTTTTTTTGTCATTGATAAAATTATAGCTTCATTTTTTGTAATGATGCTTTCATCAATTCCAGCTGAATCCATTTGAGATTTTATTTTTGATACACCAGGCATAAAAGACATTATTCCCTCAATGCCTCCCATTTTTTTCATTTGTCTTAATTGAGTTAAATAATCTTCCATAGAGAATTGACCTTTTTTAAGGTTTTCCTCTGCTTGTTTAATTTTCTCTTCTCCTAAGTCTTGAGCGGCTTTTTCTACAAGAGAAACAATATCTCCCATTCCAAGAATTCTGTTAGCAATCCTTTCTGGATGGAACGCCTCAAAATTATCGATTTTTTCACCAATTCCTAAAAACTTTATTGGTACTTCAGATATATATTTCATACTTACCGCAGCACCACCTCTTGCATCACCGTCTGCTCTAGTTAGGATAATTCCTGATAGGTTGACTGTACTTTTAAATTCTTTTGCAACTGAGGCTGCGACTTGACCTGTTAGTGAGTCAGCGACTAGAATTGTTTCAGCAGGATTAATTATATTTTCAATTTGTTTAATTTCGCTCATCATTTGTAAGTCAATTTGAGTTCTTCCAGCAGTATCAAATAGAATTACATCTGCTCCATTAAGGCTTGCGGCACTGATAGCTCTTTGACAAATATCTGCAGGCTGTTGGCCCTCTATGATGGGTAGTGTTAAAATATTATTTTGTTCACCTAAAGATCTTAATTGTTCTTGTGCTGCTGGTCTATAAATGTCCAAACTTACCATCATCACTTTTTTCTTTTTATTAGACTCTAAAAATTTAGCTAATTTTGCTGTAGTTGTGGTTTTTCCAGACCCTTGAAGTCCAACAAGCATCATTGGAACTGGCGGAACTGCATTTAAATTTATATCTGCATTACTATCGCCTAGTAAGCTTACAAGCTCATCATAAACAATTTTAACAACCATATCACCAGGTGAAGTAGATCTTATGATTTCTTGACCTAAGGCTTTTGGTTTTACTTTCTCAATAAATGCTTTGGCTACATCAAGCGAAACATCTGCTTCTAATAAAGCTTGTCTAATTCCTCTTAAACCTTCATCAACTTGCTTTTCATCAAGAGATGGAGCCTTTTTTAAAGAAGAAAATATTTCTTCAAATTTATTTGTTAAATTTTCAAACATATTTATTACACACAGCAGTAATCGCACTAGTGGGCGAACCCTCGCTGACTAGTGTCGATCTCTTTGTTTCCAAAGACACCGCAAATTTAATGTTTTTGCGGAAACTGCTGCAAACTATAATAGAGCTACAAAAAGTCAATAAATAAGTTAAATAACTAAATATGGAATTTAGTGCGTACAAAATGGATGGTTTAGGTAATGATTTTGTAATCATAGATAATAGATCAAATCCAATTAATCTAAACAAAGGGCAAATTTTAAAAATTTGTGACAGAAAATTCATAGGTTGTGATCAGCTCATAATTATAAATAATCATGACAAGTCTGATGCAAAAATAGATTTTTTTAATTCAGATGGAAGTGTATCTGGTGCATGTGGAAATGGCACAAGATGTGTTGCTGATCTTTTATCAAAAGAAAATGGTAAAAATAATATTTCTTTAGTTACATCTACTGGAGAACTTAAATCAGATATACTAGGAAAAAATCTAGTTGAAACTGGTATTGGATTTGGAAAAACTAACTGGAATGAAATACCACTTTCAAAAAATGTAAATACAAAAAATTTACAAATAGAGATTCTTGATAATGATAACAAATCACATATCGGTGGAACAGCAATCAGTGTTGGCAATCCACATGTAGTTTTTTTTGTAAATAATTTAGAAAATTTTAATATTGAAAAAATTGGGCCAATTATAGAAAAGCATGAATTATTTCCTGAAAGATGCAATGTAACTATTGCACAGGTAATGAATAAACAATCAATAAAAGTTAAAGTATGGGAGCGTGGAGCTGGATTAACTAAGGCCTGTGGAACGGCTGCTTGTGCTACTGCGTTTGCAGGATTGATACATAACCTTTCATCTAACCAAGTTGATATAGTGTTTAAAACAGGAAATTTATCTATTTCAATAGATCAAAATAATTTTATCAAAATGAAAGGCCCTGTCTCTGATATAAAAAAAATAGATATTAAGTTGTAATGGGAATATTTGATAAATTTAAAACTGGTTTTCAAAAAAGTGCAGCTGCTTTTACAAGTGGTCTAAAAGAAATAATTGTCAAAAAAGAACTAGATGACAAAAGTCTAAATGATATTGAAGATTTTTTAATTCAGTCAGATGTAGGTGTTGCAGCTTCAGCAGAAATAAAATCTATAATTTCTGAAAAAAAAATTAACCCCAGCAAAGATTTAAAAGATGAAATAAATTTAATACTTAAAGAATATATTGTGACATTAATGAAACCATTAGAAAATGAAAATTTTTTTAATAAAAAAGAAAAATTGAATGCAACTTTGGTTTCTGGTGTTAATGGGGTTGGCAAAACAACAACTATTGGAAAAATAAGTAAAATTTTAAAATCAAATGGTAACAAAATTATGCTTGCTGCCTCAGATACATTTAGGGCAGCAGCAATTGAACAATTAGAAATGTGGGCAAAAAAAATTGATGTTAATATTACAAAATCTTCTCAAGGTTCTGATCCAGCTTCTGTTGCCTACAAAGCAATTGATGAGGCTTTAAAAAATAATTTTGACCAAGTCTTAATTGATACTGCTGGAAGATTACAAAACAAAAAAAATTTGATGGAAGAGTATAAAAAAATTGCAAATGTTACAAAAAAAATTGATCCTGAGGCTCCTCATGATGTTATTTTAGTTTTAGATGCAACTTCAGGTCAAAATGTAATCAATCAAGTAGAAGAATTTAATAAAATAATTCCAATTACTGGGATTGTTATGACCAAATTAGATGGCACTGCAAAAGGTGGGATTTTATTGGCTGTTGCAAAAAAATATAAACTTCCAATTATTGCACTTGGTTTAGGTGAAAAAGAGGATGACCTACAAATATTTAATGCTGAAATATTTGCGAATACTTTTATTCAAACTAGTTAATTAAATTACTAGAAATTAGTGGCTTGTGTAGACTGCACTTATAGTTATCCTCTAAATTTGAGTGACCACAATTTTTTGCAAACGAAGAAATGATAAAGTCAAATTTTCCATTAGATGGATAAAGCTCTAATTTTTTTTTATTTATATCAAATTTAAAATTAGCTCTTAAACTTTTAACAGCACTTATCATTATTAGAGTTTGATTATCTTTAAGTAAATAATAAGCAAAATCATCTGGAAAAACTGGAAAATCGTACTCTTCTAAATAATATCTTGCCTGAGCAGGAAACCATTCATATGAAATTAGAGGAGATGATTTTTTTGATTTATAATCATAAATATAAAGATCTTTGGGATAATCATTAATATAATTAGCAGTTTCACCTCTTGCTAAAACTGATTTTTCTCTAGATTTAAAATACAATGCAAAATCTTGATTGTGTGAATTCATTTGATCTAAATAAAATAGATCTTCAGCTTTAAATTCATAATCTTTTGCAAATACAACGTTAAAAGTATTCAATATTAAAATGATTAAAATAAAAAATTTTTTCATCTTAAAGATATAAAACGAAATTTAGAATTATATTTGTTTAGATTGTGGCTTAATTTAAACTTGTAAAAAATCTTTTTAAAGCAGTTATAAGCTGTTCATCATATTCCATCATATGATTGTCATATTCTGTAAAGTAGGAATATTTAGGTTCTTTGGATATTTCAAAAATTTTTTGACCCATTGCAAATGGAACAATTGTATCTTTTTTTCCATGTAAAACCATTATTGGCATATTTATGTTTTCTATTTTTTTATCATTTTCATATCTATCTTTTAACAAAATACTTACAGGTAAGTATGGATAAAAATTTTTTGCAGCAGCTACCATTGAAGTAAACGGCGTTTCTAAAATTAATCCACCATATTTTTTATTTTGTGCAATTTCAGTTGCAATACCTGTGCCCAAAGACTCTCCATATAATATTATATTTTCTTCTTTTACTCCTTTATTAATAATCCAGTTAACTGCGCTACGAGCATCAATATAAAGGCCTTCTTCTGTGGGTTTACCTTCATTTCCAGAGAAACCTCGCCAAGCAATTATTAGAAAATTAATATCAATATCTTTGAAATGATTGAGCTTGTATATTCTGTTATCTAATGTTCCTGCATTTCCATGAAAAAAAACTAAAGTTTTTAAATTTTGTAAGTCTTTTTCATGAAACCATCCATTTAAACTCAAACCATCTGAAGTTTGTATTTTAACATTTTCAACATCAACTGCTAATTTATCTCCAAAATAATTATTTTCATTTGGATGATACAAAAGTTTTCTTTGATAAAAGTAAATTGAAATTACTACTGCTAAATAAACTAGTGCTATTGCTATTAATAACTGCAAGATATTTTTTTTAAGTTTTTTTATCATTTTTTTTTTTGGCTAAATATACTCCAAAAAATACAAGTACTGTTCCCAGATAGTGATAACTTTCCAATTGTTCATCAAAGAGTATATAACCATAAATTGCTGCATAAACTGTGAAAATATAAAGTGTAAATCCAGTCAATGATGCACCTAATTGTTTTTGAGCTAAGGTGTATAAAGTAAATGCGATTATTCCTGGTGAAATAGCAGCAAATATTGTCCAAAAGAGAAACTCATTATTAAATACTGTTTTTTGAAAATATAATTCTTCAGCAATATAAAATGGCAATAAACTTACCGCTCCAAATAGAGCGATCAAAGTAAATCTTTGGAAAATTTCTAATTCTGTTTTCCAATAAAATAAATAAATAGAATACAAAGCCCACCCTATTGCTGCTGCTAGCATCCATAAATCACCTATAGTAAATCTCAGATTGATCAGCAGTTCCAAATCTCCTTTAATAATAATTGCAAAAACTCCAATCAAACAAGCAATTAATCCAATTACTTTAGTTAGAGTTATTTTTTCACTAAAAAATAAAGTAGAAATTAAAATGATAAATATTGGCGAAGAAGTATAAATTATACCCATGTTAGCAACTGTTGTTGTTTGTCCGGCTAAAAAAGGGAAAGCTCCACAAACTCCACAGCCCATTGCCCCTAAGAAAAATAATTTTTTATACTCTTTTTGAATAATTTTAAAATTTTTTTTTAACGAAAAGTATGTAAACGGAAGCAAAATAATAAACACAATTGTCCATCTCCAGAATGCTAAAGATATCGGAGGAACAAATTCTACACCACCTCTTGCAACAACTAGATTACTAGCCATAAAAATTGGCTGAATAAATAATAATAAAAAAGACCAGGAGTTTTTTTTATAATCGATCAATTTTAGTAGATTTAGCTTTTATCGAAAAAAGCCTCATAAACCATCATGATGATTGCTATACCCATTAATAAATAAACAGGTAATACATCAAGAAATCCAATCATCATAGATTTTGTTAAAGTTGTAGCTAACCCAACAAGAAAAAATATTGCAAAAGATAAACCTATTATTGTTGTAATTTTATTCATTTATTCCTCACACTCCTTTTCTAGCCATCTTGCTACACCTAAAAATCTGTGATCGTCATAACGATCTCCAATTAGTTGTACTCCTAATGGTAATTTATTTTCACCTTCAAGTAAAGGCAGAGAAATACAAGGGGTTCCAAGATAAGACCACACTTTATTGAATTCTGCTGTTCCCGTGCTCTTCAGCCCTTTAGGAGCAACACCAGGACTAGATGGAGATAAAACACCATGATAATCTTCAAAGACTTCTTGATAAGATTCATAGCTTCTTTTCATAAAATCTATTGCCTCCGCATATTCTTTTGCTGAATACTTATTTCCATTTGCAATGGCTTTTTGCATATAGCTCGATAATTTTCTTTTATACTTTTTATAATAGACAGAAAAATTATTTGCTAAGTCTGTCTCATGGATGATTTGGTGGTATTTATGAATATCCTTAAAATAAGATGGGGTATCAAATGTTTCAACATTTTTAAAAGATTTAATAAAATACTCAAAAGCCTCTCTTGATTTTTTTTCAATCATTTTCCAATGATCAGTTTTATAAAAGATGAACTTTGGTTCAAACAATGGTCCTTTTTTTGTTTCAGATAAGATGTTTTCAGCAGAATAATATATGGTCGCGGGATCGTAAGGATCTTTTTTGATTAAAACTTTTGCTAATAATGCAACATCTTCTACTTTTCTTCCAAACACGCCCATGTGATCTAAAAGATAAGAAGTTTTAAGAACGCCATTTCTTGAAATTAATCCATAAGAAGGTTTGTAGCCAACTACACCACAATAAGAAGCTGGTCTAATTACTGAGCCTCCAGTTTGAGATCCAATTGAAACTGGAGCCATAAAAGAAGCAACAGCCGCAGCTGAACCACTTGAAGATCCACCGGGGGTTCTAGAGTTATCATGTGGATTAGTCGTTTTTGAAGGACCTAAAAAAGCAAGTTCTGAAGTAGTGGTTTTTCCCATCACGATAGCACCAGCTGAGTGTAATAAATCAACAATCTCCGCATTTTGAGAGTACGATTTACCTTTTCTAATTGTAGTTCCACATTCAGTTGGCATATCTATTGTTCCAACAATATCTTTCACAGCAACCGGAATTCCATGTAACGGTCCTAAAGATTTTCCCGCTCTTCTATGGTTGTCGGCCTCTACTGCTTTTTCTAATAAAAGTTTTTTATCAAAGTGAGCCCAAGCTTTTATATCTTTGTCAAACTTTTTAATTCTGTCTATGTACTGTTCACAAACCTCAACTGATGTAATCTGTGCATCTTTTATTTTTGCAGCTAATTCTTCAACACTTAAAGAAAAGATATCACTCATTTAATAAATAAATTTAATTTGCGAATAATGTCTCTGGTAACCATAAAGCTATTCCAGGGAATAAATACATTAATACCATCGCTAATATGACTATTCCTAAGAATGGCATAATTCCTTTAAAGATCTCCATTAGTTCAACATTTTTAGATTGAACACCTTTTAAATAATATGCAGACATTGCCATTGGTGGAGTTAAAAAAGAAGTTTGTAAATTTAATGCAATTAACATTGCAAAAAAATATGGGTTTACTCCAAAAAATTCAACTAAAGGTAAAAATATAGGAACAAAAATAATAAGTATCTCCGTCCACTCTAAAGGCCATCCAAGTAAAAATATAATTATTTGAGTTATAATTAGGAACTGCCAAGGCTCTAGATCAAGTGACTTAAAGAAATGTTCAAAAACTTCATGACCTCCAAGATATGAGAATACTGATGCAAATGTCCATGAGCCGATGAATAACCACATTATCATCGCTGTTGTCTTTGCAGTTAAGAAAACAGATTCTTTAAAATTCTTCCATTTTAATGTTTTATAAAAATAAGATAGTACCAGTGCTCCAAAAGCACCCACTGCAGCAGCTTCCGCAGGAGTTGCGATACCAGCTAAAATTGTTCCAAGTACAAGTATTATAAGTGAGAACAATGGTAAAAACGAAATTAGCACTTCTTTCATAATTACAGCTGTTGGTGGAATTTCTTCTGCCCTTGGTTTTGGAGCAATTGATGGATTTAACCATGCTCTAAAAATTGCGTATCCAATATATAAACTAGCCAACATTAATCCGGGAAATATTGCAGCTGCAAATAACCTTAATGGTGAAAGTTGTGCGATGACCGAATATACAATCAACATGATACTTGGTGGAATTAAAATACCTAAACATCCACCTGCACAAATAATTCCAGATGCAAACTTTTTATCATATCCAGCCTTAACCATTGCTGGCCAAGCTAGAAGACCCATTAGAGTTACAACTGCACCAATAATTCCTGTTGCTGTAGAAAACAATGTGCATGTAATTAAAGCAGCAACTGCCATTGATGCTGGTAATTTGTGAGATGCTAATCTTATAGCAAAAAATAATTTAGCTACTATTCCTGCTCTCTCGACTAGATAACCCATAAATAAAAAGAGCGGGACGGCGGTAAGAACGTTATTATCCATTACCGTATAAGTGTTTTGAACAAAAAGCTGGAAAATCCTATTATCAAATAGGTGTTCCATTTTTGTTGGATCAAAATAAGCATAGTAACCAAAGCCTAAGCCCATTGCCATCAATGTAAATGCAATCGGAAAACCTAAAAGAACAGCAAATAAAAATAAACCCATCATCAAAATGGCTATTTCAGGATTAGTTAAACTAAATAACATCTTTTGTTTCTCCTCCCTCTTCTGCTGCTCTCATTAAAATTTTTTCAGTTTCTTCTGCTACAACCATTCTCGCTGGCCATTGACCAGTTTGAATACATATTATTGATCTAAATACTTCGCTTATACCCTGGATAGTTAATAAAATACCTGACAAGGGTATTAATGATTTTGCCATATAAATTTGAATTTGCGCTGGGCTGTTCCAGCTAGTCTCTTTAATCTTCCACGCTAGAGCTGCATAATCCCAACCATAAAATGCTAAAGCTAATACACCTGGGAAAAAGAAAATAAAATATAATACTAAATCAATCCAACCTTGTGTTCTTGGTTTGAACAATCTGTAAATTACATCTCCTCTAACATGCGCTTCTGTCGATAAAGTGTATGCACCAGCCATCATAAAAATAGCTCCATACATCTGCAAACTAAAATCAAAATTCCATAGTGTTGGAGCATTTAGGGCGTAAGCCATAAAAACTTCATAACAAGTTCCACCCATTAAAATTACGATGCACCATGAAAAGGCTTTTCCCATTGACGTACTGAGATTATCAGCAAATTTAATAAAGGATCTCATCATAGGCTCTAATTAATAGTGGATTGCTTAAAATATTCAAACTAAAAGGGGGCCGAAGCCCCCTTTCAAAAAACGTTAAAATCTATTAGATTTTTACTTTTCCAATAGGTCCAAACTCATTTTCATAAGCTAATTTGTAATTCGGCTGATTCATCAGCAAGTACTTCATTACTTTCTTAGCATACGCTTTTTGTGAGTCTACGATCTTCTTAAAGAAAGCATCTTTCTTAGTGAAGTCACCGATCACTTTATCCCAACCTTTTAGTTGCTCAGCTAGGATCGCGTCTGAAGTTTGGTATACATTTACTTTATGCTCATTCATTAATTTCGCAAGATCGTTTGAGTATCTTACTAGAGCTTTAAAGTAGTTATCACTGTTTGCAGCATAAGCAGCATTTTTCAAAATTGCTTGATGCGCTGGTGATAAGCTATTGTATGTTTTTTTGTTAACTGGAATCTCAAACATCTCTTGAGATTGGTGGAAGCTTCCTAAGTGATAATGCTTAGAAACATCTTGCATACCAAACTGAGAGTCTGAAGTTGGGTTGTTAAACTCAGCAGCTTCAATCAAACCAGTTTTCATAGCTGGTTGAATTTCACCACCTGGTAATTGTCTAACGACCATTCCCATTGCAGTAAGAACGTTAGTTGCAAGACCAACTGTTCTGTACTTCATACCTTTTACATCAGATACTTTAGTTACGTTCTTTTTGAACCAACCAAAAGGCTGTGCAGGCATAGGCATATGGAAGAAACCAATGTAATCGAAACCAACTTTTGCAAGAGTTTCGTCATATAGTTTTCTACCTCCGCCGTATTCCATCCATCCCATAACTTCTTGAGATGACATACCGTATGAAGGACCAGTTCCAAATAAAGATGCAGCAGGGTTTTTACCATACCAATATGCAGTCACCCAGTGACCCATATCTACTACACCAGAACTTACCGCTTGTCCGATTTCTGAAGTTTTTACAACTGCACCAACTGGTTGAAGGTCAATCTTAAGTGAACCACCAGACATTTCCTCTACCATTTTGCAGTAGTCCCCAGCCATTTCAAAAAAGATGTTAGCTCCACTTGGCCAAGCTGCTTGCATCTTTAATGTTTTAGCGTGAGAACCTGCAGTTGCGATGTTTGGCATTGCAACTGTAGCTGCAGCTACAGCACCAGCTTTAGCAGCAGTCTTAAAGAACTTACGTCTTGAAGAAGTTGTATTCTTCAATGATTTTTTTTCTTTAATCATTATTTCTCCTATTTATATTTAGTTAATTAACCAGCGGGCATATAATCATAAACAGACCTAAGAGTCTAAAGTAATACGAAAGAAAAAAGTCACATAAATACTTTAATTTTATGAATAAACGTACAACTATTAATTGTAATTAAATTAAAAAGTCATACTAGCCCAATGACTTATCCAATCAGATTTTGATTTTAAATTTTGGATAAAATTTGGTTTAAAAATTTTAACAGCACTCAACAAATAAACTCTATCATCAAAAACCCTTATTTTTCCCTCTCCATTTGGCTTTGTTTCAATAATTTCTTTAATAAAATTTTCCTCAGTTTTACTGAAAATTGTTACCTGAAAATTACCAAGTGGCTTTCCTTTATCCATCAGCTTAAATTCAAAGAACTCATTTCTTTTATCAAAGGGTGAATTCAAAGCAATAAACTCAAAATTTAATTTTGATTGTTGTTGAAAAAAATCATCAGAATTTGAAATTAAAATTTTTGAAAATCTTTTATAATTTTCAGTTGGTAACTTGTTTGGTTTGTAACTTAATAAAATATCTAAAAAGTTTTGTTCTTTAACAAAATCTTCAAATGCTTTTATGTCATCATATTCTAAGAAACTATATTTTGACTCATAATTAATTACATTAAAGTAGTTATTATTAAGTTTTATCTGTATCGCTGGGAAATTTCCATCTCGTTGTTCAATATCTTTTGTAATATTATTATTATCTAAAAATAATTTTTCTTTTTCATCATTGGAATAGCCAAAGGGGGTGCCTTTAAAGTTTTGACCTATCATAATGTCTATCAATGTTTTATCTTCTACATTTGAATTCTTTTCGAGCCACAATTCATGTGCTAATACACCTTTATTTAAAAAAAAAAGTAAGAAAAAAAATACTATGTGGTTTTTCAAAAATATATTTTTAAAAGCAATCATCATTTATTTATCTTTTATAAGTTTTGTTTTTGCACATGAACTTAGACCAAACATAGCAAATTTAGATATAACTAAAAATGAAAAAAAAACTAAT
Organism: Candidatus Pelagibacter sp. HIMB1321; assembly: GCF_900177485.1. Lineage (NCBI taxonomy): Bacteria > Pseudomonadati > Pseudomonadota > Alphaproteobacteria > Candidatus Pelagibacterales > Candidatus Pelagibacteraceae > Candidatus Pelagibacter > Candidatus Pelagibacter sp. HIMB1321. The sequence goes on along the minus strand of NZ_LT840186.1, from coordinate 1,221,318 downwards.
GCAAAACTTGATTTAAGAATTAATCTAGAAGCCATCATCGTTGGAATTGATCCTAATCACTCAAATACTAAAGAATCTGATCAGTCTGATTTGTATGATGAGTATAGAAAATTAAGCCCTGAAAAGTTATTGAAAAAGTTTTATGCAAAATTTGATAGTTTAGATGACAAAATTTATCTAACTAATTCTTCGAATAAATATTTCGGAATTATAGAACAAATTACAATTCCTGAAATCGGAGATATAGAGGTTATACGAGATAGTACCATTGAATTAAGCTTTAAAAATTTACAAGAGGACACTTACCAATTTTATTGGGATGAAAATTTTGGATCAGTAATATTACGTGTTAATTCAAAAGATCAAAGTGAACTTCATACTGAAATAATTACAAAAGAAAGTCTGTCATCAACTTTTAATATTAATGAAGATCAATCAAACATATTCAAGACAATAACTGACTATATTGTTATTGGATTTGAGCACATTCTACCAAAAGGTTTAGACCACATACTTTTTGTTTTAGCTTTGTTTTTATTATCTACAAAATTTAAACCATTATTCTTTCAGGTTACCTATTTTACAATCGCTCACTCAATTACATTGTTTCTTGGTGTATTAAATATTGTAAATATTTCACCCAACATTGTTGAACCTATAATTGCTATTTCAATTGCTTATGTGGCTTTTGAAAATTTATTCACAAATAAGCTTAATAGAGCAAGGCCATTTGTAATATTTATATTTGGTCTTCTTCATGGATTAGGCTTTGCAGGGGTTCTAACCCAGATTGGTATCCCAGATGATTTATTTATAACAAGTCTTGTTTCCTTTAATGTTGGTGTAGAGCTTGGACAAATTGCAGTAATTCTAATTGCATATCTATTGCTAGCATTACCTTTTGGTAAACAAAAATGGTATGACACAAGAATAACAAAACCTATGTCACTTGTTATAGCTTGTGTTGGTTTATATTGGTTTATAGAAAGAACTATCTAATTTTTTTAATAAATATAAAAAACAAAAAAAATTATAAACTAAATCAACTTATCATTTTCATAAATACAGCATTTTTCTGCTGGTATATGAAGTTTGATTTTTTCACCAGGAATTTCAATTTCTCTATTAACTTTAGATTTAATTTCAAAATTATCCATACTAGCAGTAATCAACTTATAATTACCAAAATCCTCAACTTTTTGAACATTTACTTCAACAAGATTTTCTTTCTGGTCATTTGCAATTTTAATAAATTCAGATCTAATGCCTAATTTAATATTCTTATTTTTTAAATTAGATAAATCTGTATTCGTCTTAATTGTTAAGTTATTTATCTTAACACTATTTTCAGAGGTCACTTCACTTTCAAATAAATTCATAGCTGGTGAACCAATAAAATATCCAACAAACGTCGTATTTGGTCTTTCAAATAATTCTTTGGGCGAACCTGTCTGTACAACTTCCCCTTCACTCATCACAATTATATTATCTGCAAATGTCATGGCTTCATTTTGATCATGCGTTACATAAACCAAAGTTGTTTTATATTGTTCATTAATTTCTTTCAGATTTCTTCTCAATCTAAATTTCAAATCAGGATCGATAACTGTCAATGGCTCATCCATTAAAACTGCTGCAACATCTTCTCTAACTAAACCTCTTCCTAAAGATATTAATTGTTTTTGATCTGCTGTTAATTTTCTTGCAGGAGAATTTAAAAAAGACTTTAAATTTAAGGTTTCTGCAACAGAGTTGACTCTTTCATCAATTTTTGCGTTTGAAAAATCTCTACACTTTAATGGAAAAGCAAGATTTTCAAAAACTGTCATGGTGTTATAAATTACTGGAAATTGAAAAACTTGAGCGATATTTCTTTCTTCTGTTTTTAAGTCTGTAACATCCTTGTCATCGAACAATATTTTTCCAGCTGATGGCCTTACTAATCCAGATACAATATTTAACATTGTCGTTTTTCCACATCCAGAGGGACCTAAGATTGCATATCTATTTCCATTCTCCCAAGTCATCGAAAATGGATTTAATGCATAAACTGGATTTGGATCATTAGGGTTATAAGAATGTGAGATGTTGCTTAAATCAATTTTAGCCATTATTCCCTCCAAATGGTGAGGATACTAATTTGCCATCTGCACCAAATGCATATGCTCTATCTATTTTAAAATCTATTTTAATCTTGTCATGAATTTTAAAATTCAAAACCTCTTCTATAGAAATAATAATTTTTATACTTCCTCTTTTTAAATGGAGTAAAGTTTCAGAACCACTAATTTCAGCAAGCTCAACTTCAAATTCATAGCCATTTTCATTAAGCTCAATATCTGATGATCTTAAACCAACCTTTAATCCACTATCTTTTAGATTTGATAGATGGCTAGGTGCTTTTATTTCAATACCTTCAAATCTAATTTTATTATTAGATAGATCTGCTTCAATGATATTCATTGGTGGATCATTAGAAATTTCAGCAACTTTTAAAGAGTTTGGATTCTCAAATATTTCTTTTGCTGGACCTACTTGTAGTACTTTACCTTCATCTAAAACAATTACTTCTCCATTTAATTCCATGGTTTCTCTTGGATCTGTAGTAGAATAAATTAAAATAGTTTCATCAGCCAAACCCCTTGAAAATAAACTCTTAAATTCCTCCCTAAGCTGTTCTCTTAATTTGTAATCTAAATTAACTAAAGGTTCATCTAACAGTAATATTTTAGCATTTTTAACTAATGATCTTGCTAGAGAAACACGTTGTTGTTGGCCACCAGATAATTCTTGGATTTTTCTGTTTTCATAACCAACTAACCCAACTGATTTTAAAGAATCCAATACTTTATTTTTGATTTCCTCATTATCAATTTTCCTTTGTCTCAAAGGAAACGCAATATTTTCAAATACATTTAAGTGAGGATAATTAATAAATTGTTGATACACCATAGCTACATTTCTTTGCCAAACTGGGACTTTTAAAAAATCTTTACCATCAAATTCAATAGCACCACTATCTGGTGTTAAAAGACCAGCTATAGTTTTTAATAAAGTTGTTTTGCCTGATAAAGTTCGTCCAAGGATCGTATACAAATTCCCCTCTTTAAAATTAAATGATACTTCGTTTAAGTGATACTCTTCACTTGGCTTAAAAGTTAAGTTGTTAGCAATTAAATTCATTATTTAATTGCTCCTGACAGATTTCCTTTAGATAGATATCTCTCAACTATGAACGCTACTATAATTAAAGGTGCAACTGAAACTAATGCAGACGCTGACAAACTCCACCATGGAGTAACTGATGAATTCAGCGCAACTATTTTAACTGGTAATAACTGCACTTCTGTAAAAGTTAAAATGAACGCAAAGAAAAAATCTATCCATCCAAAAATAATACAAAACATACCAGCAACAATTAATCCTGGTATAGAATTTGGTAGCACCACTTTTAAGAAAGCTTGATAAGGATTACATCCATCAATCAAGGCTGTCTCATCAATTTCTCTTGGAACTTTGTTAAAGAAATCAACCATAATCCAAACGGCAATAGGCATCAGTAAAACAATATAAACTACAATTAACCCTAAAAGACTATCCAATAGATTAATTGAACTTAAAAATAAGAAAAACGGAATTGATAAAACAATTGGTGGCATAATTCTTTGAGAAATAAAGAAAAATGTAATGTCATTATTTTTTACGAAACCTGCTTTAAATGTATATCTGGATAACGCATAAGCTGACAGTGTACCAAGAATTATACTGATTAAACTCGCTGTGCACGTAACAAATAAACTATTGAAATAAGGTTCTACAATATCAACTCCACCTTGAGCAGGAGATTTTATCAAAACTTTCCAGCCTTCTAAATTAGGTTCAAAGTCTACCCATGGTAGGTAAGTAACCCCTCCATTTACAGATTGAAAATCTTTAAATGACGTAGTTAGAGCCCAAAGAAAAGGAGCAACAACAAATACTGCCCAAAAAATAATAAAAAAATATTTTAAAAATGTATAAAGTTTGCTCATAATTTATTCTTTTAAAAGTAATTTAGTTAAAACTTTTGCAATAATTGTTAAACTTATGATCATGATAATTAAGTAAGTAAAAGACATCGAGGCCGCATATCCCATTTGAAACTCTCTTAATCCTTTAATAAAAATATAAAAACTTGATGTTTCAGTTGCAGTTCCAGGACCACCTGAGGTTAAAACATACACCGTATCCATAATTTTAGATGCCTCAATTAATCTTATAATTATTGCCCCAATTGATATGGGAGCCATAAGTGGAAAAGTTACATAAATAAATTTTCTAACAGGACTAGCTCCATCAATTGCAGCTGCCAAAAATGGTTCTTTAGGTAATGATAATAATCCCGCTAATAAAAGTAGAAACATAAAAGGTGTCCACTGCCAAACCTCGACTATAATAACTGTAAATTTTGCAAGAGCTGGGTCGGTTAACCATTTGGGAGATAAACCAAAATTAGATAAAATATCATTTACAGGTCCTAAAGACTCATGAAAAAATGTACGCCAAATAACCGTCATGATAACCGGTGTTGTCATCATAGGTACTAAAAACAAAACTCTAAAAAATCTTTTAAATTTGATGTCTTTCCAAACCATGTGTGCGAGAGCAAATCCAATCACATACTGTAGAATTACTGTTGTAACTGACAAAAAACTTAATCTAAAAAAAGATTCCCAAAATCTTGGGTCGTCAGTAAAAAGACGTATATAGTTTTCTATACCTATAAAATCTAAGCCCGGATTATAACTATTCCATCCAGATAAACTTAACCTTACCACAAAAATAATTGGAAAGATTAAAATTCCAATAAGCACAAATAGACCTGGAAACAAAAAGAAATATTTATGCTTAAAGTTCATTTATAAATTGGATTATATTATTTTTTTTATATGTGGCCATTTTAATAAATGGCCACATAAATTAAGTATTATTATAGTTGGTTGTCTTCCATTTTGACACCAACAGCGTAGGCATCTCTTACTGCTTTTTTACCTACTCTGCTTACAATTGCTTCCCACTCTTTAGCAACTTCATCTAGTGCTTCCTGAGGAGATAATTGTCCTGCTAAAGCTTTAGAAGTTCCTGTAGCGACAGCACTTGTAAACTCAAATACACCTGGAACTCTTAGTGGGAAAACTCTGTTTTGACTTTTCTCCATATCTAAAAGTGTTTGTGTATAACTGTTAGCGATCTCTGGATCCCAACCCATACTATTAATATAAATATTAGGGTCGAAGTCAGAGTTTTTGAATGGGTTTACACCAAATCTACCTATTGCTAAGTCAGCTTGGTGGTTTGCTCCGTTTGAGAAGAAGCAAAGATAATCAAACGCCATATCTTTTACTTTACTTTTCTTAGCAACACCAACTGCCCAACCCCAAACAATGTAAGGAGCTTGGTTGTATTGGTTTTCCCAGCTATTTGTAACTCTGTTCCAAACTCTATTAGCACCTGGAAGTGGAGCTGTACCTACTTTGTTTTTAATAGGACTATCATCTTGCATCGCAGCAATAAATGCATCATCCCATGAAAAACTAAATAAAGTTTGTCCACCACCAAAAGATCCAATTTCATCACCTAGACCAAAGTTAATTCCTCCTGGAGGAACATATTTAGTAGCCTCAACCCAATCAGTTAAAGCTTCAACGAAACCTGGATTATTAATGTTTGGTTTCATAGTTTCTAAATCAAAAAAGAAACCACCTGGAGTTCTTGGATTTTTAGCATATGCAACTGATCTGCTGAAAAAAGCTGCGAACATTAGGTCGTCTTTTTTCATAACTTCAGCTGAACCATATTCTAACTCACCGTCTCCATCCCAGTCCCAACCATTAAAGAATTTAGCCATTTCAGCATACTCTTTCCAAGTTGTTGGAACTTTTAGATCTTTTCCTGTCTCTGCTTTATATTTTTTTTGCATTTCAGGATTATCAATGACGTCTTTTCTATATTTTAGATAATGTCTATCACCATCAACTGGGTACTGGTACATAGTTCCATCCCATGAAGATACGCCCATATGAGATTTAGTTACGTCTTTCATCTCTGTTGAGTTCATATACTTCTTAGGAACTGGTGCTAAATATCTTTTCCAGTCATTGATAAAGTTAGAAAATCCAAACACAATATCGTAAGGTGCTTGTCCAGCTTGGAAAGGAACCATCGCTTTAGAATACAAATCACCTGCTGGTGTATGTGTTACTTCAACTTTAGCTCCAGTTAATTTTTCAAACTGTTCAGCATGAAGAGCTGTTGGCTCTCCCATTACTGGAATTGCGTGAGTATTTATTTTTAGAGTTTTTCCTTTATAATTTTTCTTAGACATTTCTTCATAAGAACAATCACCTGGAATATCTCCTGTTGCTTTGATATGCGGGAATTGATCACTCCACTTATCTGCATATGCCATCGGGCTAAATATCATCATGCTTGATATTACGGCCGTTAAGCAAGTTTTTATTATTTGCATTTTTTCCTCTCCTCTTTTTAATTATGGAACTAAAACAGCTCGGCCCTTAACTTTACCCTCGTTAAGATCATGGAGTGCTTTATTAGCATCGTCTAATTTATATTCTTGCATGGATAATTTGACTAAACCTTTGTTAGCCAATTCCATTAACTCATATAGTTCAGACCACGTTCCCACTAAATTTCCAATTATACTTTTTTCAGCAATGATTAAATCAACTGCAAGGCTTTTTATTTCTTCACCATAACCGACGATGTAATAACTTCCTCCGCCTCCAGTCATTTTTAATCCCATTGATGTTGATCCTTTTTCTCCAACAAAATCTATTACAGCCTCAGCACCTTTACCTTTTGTTAGCTCCAGTACTCTTTCAACTTCATTACCATCAATCAGAACACCCTCATCACCACCAAGTGGCATAGCATGATCTAAAGCTGTTTTGGATTTTTCAACAATAATAATATTTGCTGCACACATTGCTCTTAAACATTGAATTGCAATATGACCCAAACCTCCAGCGCCAATTATCACACAATTTTGTCCAGGTAATAAATGCCTAGATGCTTTTTTTACAACTCTATAAGCTGTAAGTCCTGCGTCTGAGAACGGTGCAACATCTTTAGGTGTAAGTACCGTTGGTAATTTAATTAAATTTCTAACACTTGTTTTTAATAACTCTGCATACCCACCTTCTTTAATACTTAGCCCTGGAAAAGCACCTGCCTCAGCATGCATATCATTTCCCCTTCTACAATCTAAACATGTTCCATCTGTTCCTGAGATTAAAGGGTGTAAGATTACAGGATCACCTTTTTTAAAAGTTGTTACATCTTTTCCAACTTCCTCAACCCATCCTGCATTTTCATGTCCCATAACACATGGTAATAACTTTCCATCTGGATCTTGAATATGTTTCCAAACACCTTCAATGATATGAAGGTCAGTTCTGCAAACACCCGCTGCTCCGATCTTAACTATTACATCTGATGATTTTTCTAATTTTGGATTTGGCATCTCTTCGCCTGTGACCCATACTTTTTCTTTCATTTCAGGATCGTATTTATGTAAAACTTGTGCTTTCATTTATTATTCTCCCATTAATTATTAAATTAGCTTATTAAAAACTAAGTTTTGTTGGGAGTCTTTTTAAATCAAAACTGTCCAGTTTATTTACATATTCAACCTGGGGTTGGTTGTCATCACATATCTATATAATTAATATAATTTCTTATGAGCACTCCTCTAAACGTAAATAATGAGATTAAATTTATTCTCAAAAAAAGAGATATGCTATCAGAGAAAATGAGTGATGAAGTCTCTGACAGTTGGGCAAGATGTGTCTCCTCTGGTCTTAATCCTTTTTCTAATCCAAAAAAAATTGTCATCTCATCTCAAGAATTAAAAGAAGCAAGACAGAAAAAAGAGGCTTTAAGAAGAATAATTATTCCTGAACTTGAACTTTTATATTCACAGGTTGCTGGTACTAATTTTATGGTAGCTTTTTCTAATGAGGAAGGATTAGTGCTGGATACTATTTTTGATAAGTCTTGTTTAAAAGAAGATGTTGGTAAATCTGTAATACCTGGATCTATTTGGTCTGAAAAGATTTGTGGAACTAATGGTCTAGGGTTAGCTACGAAATTAAAGAAATCAACTATTGTTTCAGGCAAAGAACATTTTTTTGTAAATCATGAAAAATTATCTTGTTTTGCAAGCCCAATTATTGATTACGATGGAAATACAGTTGGAATAATAGATGCATCAACAGATGCAAGATCTCGAGAACAACACACCCTTGCTTTAGTAAATTTAGCTACAAGAAGTATAGAAACTAAACTATTTATTAATCAATTCTCGAATGAATTAATATTATCTTTTCATCCAAGACAAGAATATTTATCGACAACAAGTGTAGGCTTGTTAGCTATCAATGGTGATGGAAATATTGTGGGCTCTAACTCTAATGCAAAAATTATGCTGCATGGTTTAGTAGATTTAAAAAATCAAAATTTTAACAACATATTTACGAATTCATTTTCATTAATTGTTCAAGATTTACTTAATGGGAAGGTAATTAAAATTAGTGATTATTTGGGTTCATCAGTTTTCTTAACTCAAAATAAAAATTTCAATCAAAATAAAGATTTTTTAAATTTAGATAAGTCTTATGCATGTAATAATTGCAAAGATACTAAAATAAAAAAACAGAGATGTACTTTAATTAGAGCGACTTTTTTAAAAACAAAAAATATCGCAGCAACTGCTAGAAAACTCGGAATATCCAGAACAACAATCTACAAACACATTAATAATTAAAACTATTACTTTTTTTCAAAAAATAAAAATAAGAAAATAGTGATGTTAAAAATACAAAAGACATCGATAATCTAAATGAATAAATTTCATTCATTCCAAGATTAATTCCAAAATCAATAATTATACCAATAATCCATTGGATAAAAAATGCACCAACAAATAATAATAAATTAAAAGATGTTAGTGCTTTACCAGCATTTGAAGTAGAGAAAGCCATTCCCACAGCAGGCTGAGTTAATGATAAAAAAATTGAACTTACTGCAAATAAGGCCCAGTAAGATGCGCCCGCGCTTGAGCCTAAATAAATAATTAAAAGTAACACTATTAAATTTAAAGGAGCACCCCACCTTAATAGTTTGACTGCATCTTTAATATTTTTAGAAAATTTCGGAACAAAATATCCCCATAACAAAAAAGAAAAAAGCAAACAAAAATAAATTAAAAACAATCCTTTCGCACTTTCTTCCGCAGTATAACCGGACACTCTAGTCATCCATGGACCTGCCCAAAGTGTTTGGATAGCAAAAAGGCCGCCATAATTAAAAAAGCCCACAGGCACTAGGCTTCTAAAAAATGAATTTTGCCAAACATTTTTCAGTTCAGCATATTTTATTTTATTTAATTTTTCTTCAGTTTGCCATTTAGGAATAAAAAGAATAATTAAAATTATACAAATCAATGTAAGTACAGTTAAAAAAATAAAAACTCCTCTCCATCCAATAGTGGGAATAAAATATTGTACTGGTAAACTAGAAGACAGCATTCCTATTGCACCAACCATAAGCATCCACGAATTTGCTCTTTGTTGAGTTTCATCTAGATACCAGACTCTATAAGCTGTTAATGGACCCATTAAACAGGCACCAACTCCAATACCAATTAATATTCTTGAAACTAAAAGCATTATAAAATTTTGTGCGTAAGCAAATAAAATTAATCCAACTATTGTTATTGATAAAAAATATGAAACTATTTTTCTTGGTCCTTTAGAGTCTAGCAAATATCCAAGGGGAATTTGAACAGTTGCAAAACCTAAAAAATATCCTCCTCCCAGCAGACCAAGTTCTGCAGCACTTAGATCAAATTCTGAAACTAATTCTGGAGATATAGTTGCGTTAATAGCTCTTAATAATGTTGAAATAAAATAACCTAAAGCAAAAATAAGAAAAATACTTACAGCTTTTGATTGTGCTAAAATGGGTTTGTTCATTAAGATTTTTGTAAAAATTAATTTACTTTATTTTTGCAGTTACCAGTTTCAAAAAACTCATTGATATTATCTATCGCTAAGTTAGCCATAGCAATTCTGGTATCTTTAGTTGCACTACCAAGATGAGGCAAAATAAAAACCGATTTATTTTTTAAATATCCAGGATTTAAATTAGGCTCATTTTTATAGACATCTAATCCTGCTGCATAAATCTTTCTTCTATTCAAAGCATCAATTAAAGCTTCATCGTCGACAATATCTCCTCTTGCAACATTTGTAATTACTGCTCCTTTTGGAAAATATTCAACTGTTTCTTTATTAATCATGTTCTCAGTTTCTTTTGTTGCAGGACAACAAATAGACAAAACATCTGAAACTGAAAAAAGACTTTTTAAGCTGTCATGATAAATAGCACCTTGTTCTTTATCTTCAGAAAGTTTTGATCGATTATGATAATGAATTATCATCCCAAGTGACCTTGCTATATTAGCAATTTTTTGACCTATTCGACCCATTCCTAAAATTCCAAGTCTTGTTCCTGTTAATTGTTTACCAATTAAATAATCAGCAGACCATTTCCAATTACTTTCTCTTGCAGCTTCAATTCCTTCTGAAGCTCTTCTGCAAGCACCTAATATTAATAAAATTCCAATCTCGGCTGTTGCATCAGATAATACCTCAGGAGTATTTGTAACTGCTATTCCCCTTTTTTTTGCAGCCTCAAGATCAATATTTCCAAAACCAACTGCAAAATTTGAGATTACTTTGATGCTGTCTGGCAATTTATTAATGGTCTCCTCATCCATTTTATCAGTAAGAGAAGTTAATACTGCATCACATCCTTGCGTTAATTCAATTAATTTTGATTGAGAATACAATTCATCATTTGAATTTAAATTAGCATCAAACATCTTAGATGCTTTGTCTTCACTCTCTTTTAATAATCTTCTAGTAATTAAAATTTTTTTCATAAATTTTTAAGTTAACGCAGTTGGTTTAGGTCCACCTGTATACCAATCTAATACTTCGATCGTATGAAGTATCGGCACCTTAGTACCATGAGAAATTTGGGTAATACAACCAATATTTCCTGTTGAAATAAAATCTGGTTCTAAACTCTCAATATTATTTACTTTTTTTGTTAAAAGTTGCTTTGCAATTTTAGACTGAAGAATATTATAAGTTCCAGCAGAGCCACAGCATATATGGCCTTCTGGTATTTCTAAAATTTCATTTTTTGTTTTTTCAAGCAATGAGATAGGCTGGTTGTGAACTTTTTGACCATGCTGCATAGAACAAGCTGAATGATAGGCAACTTTATATTTTTTATTCTTAGATTTAATATTTAATTTTAAACTTTCAAATATATATTCTGAAATATCCTTAGTTAATTCAGAGATTACTTTTGCTTTCTTGCTAAGTTCCTTATCATCTCTAAATATAAAACCATAATCTTTCATAGTTGTTCCACAACCAGATGTGTTAGATAAAATGGCATCTAAATTTCCTTTTTTATGTTCTTCATACCAAACATTGATATTATTTTTAAAGTCTTGATGTGCATCCTCTTCTTTACCAAGATGATGATTAAGAGAACCACAACATCTAATTTTTTTTGGCACAACTACCTCAACACCATGTCTATTCAACAATCGAATGGTTGCTTCATTAATTTGAGGTGAAATTTCTTTTTGTACACACCCAGTTAACAGTGCCACTCGTGCGATTTTCTTTTTACCAGTTACTTTATATATCTCTTTAATGGGTAAAGATTTTTTTGGAAAACTAGTCGGCATTAGGTCCATCATATCTTTTACTTTTGATGGCATTAAAAATTTTATTGGTTTTGCTAATTTTACAAGCCAACTTGAAAATTTAAAAACTTTTGGGTTAGGAAGAGTAATTGATAAAAAATATCTTATTAGTTTATCAAAAAAACCTCTCTCATAATTTTTTTCGATATATTTTTTTCCGTGGTCAATGATGTGCATATAATTTACACCTGATGGGCATGTGGTCATACAGCTGTAACAAGATAAGCATCGATCAATATGTTTAACTACTTTTTCTGTTGGTTTTTTATTATTTTCCAACATATCTTTAATCAAATAAATTCTACCTCTTGGCCCATCAAGTTCATCACCTAGAATTTGGTGTGTTGGGCATGTGGCATTACACATTCCGCAGTGAACGCATTTTTTAAAAATTTTTTCAGTCGCTTTGTTATCACTATTTTCTAATTGTTTATCTGAAAAATGAGTTTGCATTAAATTCCCCTATACATTTTACCAGGGTTAAATATTCTTTTTGGGTCAAAACTTTTTTTAATTTTTTCTGAAATCATTAATCGTACAGGGTCTACTGTAAATATTGTTTCCTCATAATCATACTCCTCAGAAGTTTTAATAATTGTCATGTATCCACCAAGTTCAATAGATTTCTTTTTAATTTCACCAACTTTATTATTCTTTTTAGGAGGAACTTCGACCCAAAATAATGAACCACACCAATCAATATAATATTTAAATTTATTTCCTAGATAGCTCATCATTTCAGAACCATTTGCAGGTTCAATTACAATTCTAAGTAAGTTGTTTTGCGTATTTTGAAACAATTCCAAATTATTTATTTTTTTCCAAAAAGGAGATGATTGATAATTATCAAGTGTAGCTATTTTGAATTTCTTTAAATCTAGTTCTTTTGTAATTTTTTTTGTTTTTTCATTAATTGAAACTTTATCTCCCTCAAGTCTAAGAGCTAGGTAAGGTCCTGTAAAATCTAAATCATTGAATTTAAAAATAGTTTCTTTATTTCTAATAAACATACTGTCGTCTGGTTCATCTGGTAAAAAAACTGCTCCAGTTATTTCGCTGCTCGATGAAGCAATTTTATCAAATAAATCATAGATTTTTTTCTTATCATCAACTTTAATGACAATAGTATTTGTTAATTGTTTTTTGGGTAAAACCTTTAGAGTTATTTCTGTTAAAGCTACAAGCGTTCCAAAAGCTCCAGATATGAGTTTTGAAAGATCATAGCCAGTTACATTTTTAACAACAGTCCCCCCAGATTTTATGATATCACCTTTACCATTTACTCCTCTAAATCCTAGCACATGGTCTCTAACACTTCCGACTTTAAATCTTCTTGAACCTGCATAATTACAAGACAAATATCCACCAATTGTTCCCTTATTTGGTTTGCCGTTTTTTATGTAACCAAAATCTAATGGTTCAAATGCTAATTCTTGATCATTTTTTTCTAAAGCATCCTCTATTTCTTGCAAAGGCGTACAAGCTATAACTTTGATATAAAGCTCCTCAGGAAAATATTCTATAATTCCTGATAGTTTTGATAATGAAACTTTATTCGCAGCTTGAGTTTTATTACCAATAAAATTTTTAGAATTAGATCCTGTTAACTCGATAGATGAATTTTTTTTATAAAAATCCTTAACTAAATCTGAAACCTCAAGTTCATCTTTAGGATAAAAAATATCGTTAGAATCTTGGAAGATCTGGGAATTTGTTTTCTGTTTTGTGGACACGTACCCTTCCTTCCTCAACACATTTCTTTAAAATTGGATAAACTTTACCTGGATTTAATAAGTTTTTCTCATCTAAAGATTTTTTAATATCTAATTGCTGTTGGATGTCATTATCATTGAACATTTCACACATTAATTCTCTTTTTTCGATTCCAATACCATGCTCTCCAGATATTACACCTCCAAGTCTCACACATGTTTTTAAAATCTCAGCACCAAACTCCTCTGTTTTACGTAACTGTTCTTTATCACTTCCATCGAACATAATTAGTGGATGTAAATTTCCATCACCTGCATGAAAGCAATTTGCAACAGGTAAATTATATTTCTTAGATAATTTTTGTATTTCAAGTAATGTTTGTGAAAGTTTCCCTCTAGGTATAACACCATCCATGCAATAGTAGTCTGGTGCCATTGCTCCACATGCTGGGAATGCAGCTTTACGTCCTGCCCAAAACGATAATCTTTCTTTTTCATTTTTGCTTAACTTTAAGCTTGAGCAATTATTCTTCTTTGCAATTTCACTAACTTTTTTTAGTAATTCGTTTACCTCTGACTCAGTTCCATCAAGTTCAACAATTACTAATAATTCTGCATCTCTTGGATATCCTGCTTTACTAAAATTGTCTGTTGCTTCAATTAATGCTTTGTCCATAATTTCCATACCGGCTGGAACTATCCCACTTGAAATTATTTCTGATGCTGCATCTCCTCCTTCTTGGATTGAGGGAAATCCTATCAAGGCTGCTTTAACTACTTCTGGTTTTTTTAAAATTTTAACTGTTACTTCTGTTACAACTCCTAACAACCCTTCAGATCCACAAATTAATCCCATCAAATCATAACCCTCTTGGTCAAATGATTTTCCACCAATTCTAGTTATAGTTCCATCCATCATAACCATTTCAACACCTAGGATATTATTCGTGGTTGTTCCGTATTTTAAAGAATGAACTCCACCTGAATTTTCTGCAACATTTCCACCAATTGAACACGCTAATTGACTTGATGGATCTGGAGCATAGTAAAACCCTTTATGCTGAACTGCATGGGTAATTCCTAAATTAGTTACACCTGGTTGAGTAACTACACATCTATTTTCAAAATCAATTTTTAAAATTTTATTAAACTTTCCTAAACCTAAAACAATTGCATCTTGTAAAGGTAGTGCACCACCTGACAATCCTGTTCCAGCACCTCTTGGAATAACTTTTATATTTTCCTGATAACAATATTTTAAAATTTCACTCACCTCATTTGTATTCTCAGGTAATACAACAGCTAAGGGTGTTTGAGTATAAACTGCTAAAGCATCTGTTTCATAAGGCTTGATTTCATCTGCGTGACTTAGAACATTTTCTAAATTTGTTAATCTTGAAAGATTTTTTACAATTTCATCTTTTCTTGTAATTATTGATCTATCGATTTTTGGTAGAGCCAATTCAGTCATAGACTTAACCTAACATTTTTTTGATGTTTTCCAATGCGTTAGAAATGTTGTCCTTTGATGCGGCGTAACTAAATCTTACGTAATCTACTGAGGTTTTTCCAAATGCTGTTCCAGGAACAATTGCAACACCTGCATCATGCATTGCTTTTTTGCAAAACTCAGATCCATTCATTCCTGTTCCACTTACATTTGGAAAGGCATAAAATGCTCCACCTGGCATACTACATTCGACACCTGGTAAATTATTTAGACCTTCATGAATTAACTTTCTTCTCTCATCAAATTTTTTCATCATTTCATGAATTGGATCATCAGGACCATCCAGTGCAGCTATTCCTCCAAATTGCGATGGTACATTCACACATGAAAAACTGTTAATTATTAATTTTGTAACATGTGGAATTAACTCTTCAGGCCAAACACTCCAGCCCATTCTCCATCCTGTCATGGCATACGCTTTACTCCAACCATCCAAAACAATTAATCGATCTTGTAAGTCAGGATAGTTAAAAAAAGTTGGCATTTCTTTACCATCAAAAATTTGTCTACTATAAATTTCATCACTTAAAATTGTTACATGCGGATGTTTTTTTAAACCTTCAGCTAAAACATCAACTGTAGATTTTTCAACAAAACTGCCTGTTGGATTATTTGGATTAATCAAAATTAACATTCTAGTTTTATCAGTAATTAAAGATAAAATTTTCTCAGGATCAAATTTTAAGTCTTTATCCTCTGTTAAGTCGTATGGAACTGCTTTTGCACCAGAATAATTAATCATCGACTCATAAATTGGAAAACCAGGTGTAGGGTGAATGATTTCGGTTCCAGGCTCGCCCAAACATTGAATTGCAAAATACATAGTAGGCTTGCCGCCTGGCATAATTAAAATTCTCTCTGGATCTACATCTTTATTATAAAGTTTTTTAATTTTTCTTGATACAGATTGTCTACACTCTAAAAGACCATTTGCTAATACATATCCATGATGACCATCATCTAAAGCTTTTTTTGCAGCATCAACTATATGTTTTGGTGTTTTAAAATCAGGCTGACCTAGACCTAGATGGATCATAGGTTTGCCTTGAGCTTCTAATTTTTTTGCTTCAGCCAAAACACTAAATGCAGATTCAGTGCCTAATCTTTCAAGACTCTTTGCTAGTTTCATTTTATTTTCTGTAAATAATTTTAGTTCTATTTAATTCACTAATGTTTTTACAACCCATTAGTACCATGTTTCTGTTAATTTCATCATGCATATTTTGCAATAGACGTTCAACACCTGGTTGACCTCCGGCACCTAATGCAAATAAAAACATTTTTCCAAAACTACAAGCTTTTGCTCCAGCTGCTAAAGCTTTTAAGACATGGGTTCCTCTTCTTACTCCTCCATCTAAAATAATTTCTAATTTATCTCCAACTGCATCAGAAATTTCTTTAACTTGATCAAATGGAGATCTAGAACCATCTAACTGTCGTCCTCCATGATTTGAAATCATTATTGCAGTGCAACCAATATCTATTGCTCTTTTTGCATCTTCAACAGACATCACTCCTTTTAGAGCAAAAGGCTTTCCCCATTTTTTTACACAATATTCAGCATCTTTCCAATTCATTGCGGGATCGTATTGTTCATTAATGTACTCAATTACAGATTTTGCAATGTTAGTACCCTTATCAGTTTTTGTTGCAACATTAGCCAATTGAAATTTTTCATGGGTAAAATAATTAAAAACCCATTTTGGATGCATTGCAAAACTCATTAAACTTTGAAGAGTTAATTTTGGTGGTGTTGTAAATCCTGTTCGGTGATCTCTTTCTCTATTTCCAGCAACCAATGTATCAACTGTTAAACACATCCCATCAAAATTGGCTCTTTTACACCTTTCAATTAAATCATCGGTAATACCTTGATCTTTATGAACATAGAGTTGAAACAATTTAGGACCACTTGAAACATTTGATATTTCTTCAATAGTAGTGTTTGCCATTGTTGACATGCTATAAAAAGTTCCAAATTTCTCTGCTGCTCTTGCAGAAGCTTTATCTCCTTCATGATGATAGAGTCTTTGCATAGCAGTAGGTGCTAAGAATATTGGCATGTCTATTTTTTTGCCAAACACCGTTGTTGACAAATCTGGCTTTCCTACACTTGCAAGAACATTGGGTACTAAATCACAATCGCTGAATGCATCCGTATTTCGTTTTAAAGTTATTTCATCATCTGCACCACCATCAATGTAATGGAATATAGGTGAAGGAAGATTTTTTTTTGCAAGTTTTCTAAAGTCACTAAAATTGTGACAATCTTTTAAATTCATAATTTTTATTAAAAATTTCGAATAAAATTAAACATGTAACTATTTGCACCAGGATTTTTATCTCCTAAACTTGCATTTGATACATGATTATATGAAACACCAAAACTTGTTTTATCCGATGCAGCATAAGATAATTGAACTTCAGATTTGAATTCCAATACATGGCCTAGATCTTTTCCATCTCCCTCATGATATAGTCCTGGAGCAAAACTAGGTGTAAAAGTTAATCCTCCCATATCCACGTTCCATTCTATTCCAGTATAAATATATGCAGCTGAATTTTCCGTAACAAATCCACCTGTAATTGGAGATACGTTTCCTAGAAATGTATCTCTATTTAAATTCTCATTTTGATGTTGAAAACCAACTAAAATTGCTTTTTGCTTATCGTCACTAAAATCAAAGTTACCTGTAAAAAAGTTTATTTGATGTTCATTATTGTTAACCTCTTCTCCAAAAGCAAAACTAGTTGAAGAAAAAATTAATAATAAAATAATACTTAAACGTTTTAAAATCATTGACCTTATTTAGCAGATTATTTTTTAAATTTTATAAGTTTTTTTGCTATTATCGCACCACCTAAAAATAAGATCAATAGAGGTAAAAACCATAATAAATAGGTATTTTTATTAAATTTTGGATCATATAAAATCCAGTCTCCATATTTATCAGTTAAAAATTTATAGATTTGGTCTTCTGTTAACCCTTGTTGAATTTTATTCTCAACTACCAATTTTAAGCTCACTGCAAATTCTGAGTCAGAATCATAAACTGATTGTCCTTGACAAACTAAACATCTCAAATTTTTAGTTATCTCTTTTTTTAGTTCATTCTCGCTAGCATTTAATAAATTAAAGGAAAAAAAAGTTAAAAATAAAAAAATAAATTTGTGTGTCTTCATTGAATCATCTTTTCAATTTCTTTAATCGAATTTTCATTAAGTGGACCGATAAATTTTTTAACAATTTTATTATTATATATTATGAAAGTCTCAGGCACTCCAAAAGCCCCCCACTCAATTGCTCTCGTGCCGTCCTGATCTATTAAAATTTCTTTGTATGGATTACCTAATTCATTTAAAAATTTCTCAGCGTTTGAGATCTTATCTTTGTAATTTAAACCTATAAGGTTTAAATTTTTATTTTTACTTAAAGCAACTAAAATTGGATGTTCATCTCTACAAGGTACACACCAAGAAGCCCATATGTTAAACAGATAAAATTTATTCTCATCAAAAAGTTTTTGAGATTCTATTTCCTCTTTTGAAAAAAATGATTTTGATAAAAATTTAGGAATTTCTTTTATTTCACTCTTAGGTTCATAAAAACTTGATTTATTTAAACCTTTATAAAAAATTACAAATACAAATATAAAAGAAATTATTATCAAAAAAGAAATTATTCTTCTTTTCATAAACTTTTCCGTTTAAAAAAACTAATTGATCCACCTAAAGAAATTAATAATACTGATATCCAGATCCATAACATAAATGATTTTACCTGATATCGAATATTGAAATATTCTTCATTTTGCACTGTATTCATCGTAATAAATTTATCTGATAAAAATGTTATTTTAATATCAGCTTCACTAGTAATAATATTTGGTTGGTTATAAACTCTCAATTCAGGCTCTAGTTTTTCTTTAGAGTTGTTGTCTTCTATTAAAAAATAACCTTTAAATGATAAGAAATTCTTCTCTTCAAATTTTTTAAGATCATTAAATTCAATTTTAAATTTTTCATTTTTAAAAGTTTCACCAACTTTTAAATTTGTTATCACTTCGCTTGAAAAAATATTGTTAAATAAAATACTTAAAATCAGTAAACTAAAACCGAAATGTGCTAAGTTTTGAGAAAAATTTTGAGTCTTTTCTCTGAAAAAATCTCTAACTGTAATAAAGAATAAATAAAGTGCGCTTCCAATTAAAATGCTATTGATCAGTAGATTGTCTCCAAAATTTTTTACAATCACAAAAGATATAACAAAAGAAATAATTAGAAAAAATACTAAGTATTTTTTTCCTTCTAATGAAGAAGATTTAATCCATTTTAACTGAGGACCTAATGCCATGAATATCAAAAAAGGAATTAAAAAAGGAATTATTAATTTATGATAAAAAGGAGGTCCAACAGATATTTGTTCAGATGAAATAACATCTAAAAAAATTGGATAAACTGTTCCAATTAAAACCACTGACAAAAAGTACATCATTAACCAGTTATTAATTAATATTGATGTCTCTTTGCTAAATAATGTAAATGAAATTACCTCTTCTTTCTCTGATTTATGAAAAACAAAAAAAACAAATAGTGAAACAAAAATAAGTACAAATAAAAAAGATAAAATAAATAGACCTCTTTCTGGATCATTTGCAAATGTGTGTACAGAGTTTAAAATTCCAGATCGTACCAAAAAAGTTCCACACATACTTAATGTGAATGTTGTTATAGATAATATTATTACCCATGATTTAAGAGTAGATCTTTTCTCTAAAACTAAAACACAATGTAATAATGTTGTTAATGCTAACCATGGCATTAGTGAAACATTTTCTACTGGATCCCAAAACCAAAACCCTCCCCATCCCAATTCATAGTAAGCCCAAATTGATCCTAGCAAGATTCCTAGTGTTAAGAATAACCAAGATATTAATACCCACTGTTTAATATGAGTAGCCCATAACTTTGAAATATAATTC
The DNA here is from genome assembly GCF_900177485.1 of Candidatus Pelagibacter sp. HIMB1321. Classification (NCBI taxonomy): domain Bacteria; kingdom Pseudomonadati; phylum Pseudomonadota; class Alphaproteobacteria; order Candidatus Pelagibacterales; family Candidatus Pelagibacteraceae; genus Candidatus Pelagibacter; species Candidatus Pelagibacter sp. HIMB1321. The sequence goes on along the minus strand of NZ_LT840186.1, from coordinate 1,201,266 downwards.
AAACTAGTTGCAGCTAGTACACTCGAAAAGATTATGGAAGATCCAACATAGCCTAGATAAAGCATTGGTGGATGAATTACTAATGCAGGATCTTGTAATATAGGATTAAGACCCAACCCTTCTGTTGGAGTTGGAAAAATATGATTAAAAGGATTTGAAGAATCGATTAGAAAAATAAAAAACCCAATGATTATTATTTGCTGAAATAAAACTGTTAAAATTCTATAATTTTTTAATAATTTTTTAGATCTAAGTAAAAAAATAAATATAAAAAGAGTTAGAACTAGAAGCCATAATAATAAACTTCCTTCATGGTTACCCCAGGTACCAGAGATTTTATAAAACAAAGGTTTTGTTGTATGAGAATTATTATAAACAGTTTCATTGCTAAAGTCAGAAATTATAAAAGAGATTATTAAACCTAAAAAACTAGTTATAACTAATAATAATTGGATAAATGAAAAACTAATAATTTTACTATCAAAGATACCCTCATTTTTGAAATTTTTTATTGAAAAAAAAAATATAGGTAAAGATACAACAAGACCAAAAATTAAAGAGTAATATCCAATTGTACTATAGATCATTATTTTTCTTCTAAGGCTGCCTTAACTTCTGGAGGCATATAATTCTCATCATGCTTTGCAAGAATTTTTGACGCTTCAAAAAAATTCCTATCTTTTAAGAATCCTTCTGCAACAACACCTTTACCTTCAGAAAATAAATTTGGAACAAGTCCTGAATATGTAACATTAATCTCATTTTTAAAATCTGTTATTGTAAAATTAACTTCATCAGTTGACATATTTATTGAACCTTTTTTTACCATTCCTCCAATTCTAATTTTTTTAGTATCAAGTTCGCCAACTGATTTAATCTCTGATGGAGATTTAAAATAAACTACGTTCTCTTCTAAAGATTTAAGTACTAAAAAAACTGATAAAACTAAAACTGATATAATTAAGAGTATGAAAAAAAATCTTAGTTTAACTTTTCGACCATACATGGCTCAAAAGTTAAATATTTTGACTGCCAGATAAAATTTCTTGGTTGATAGTTTGAGTTCTTGCTATTTTAGCTTTTTGAGCATCAAGCTCACCATACTTGGCTATGAATTTATTTTTCTCTCTAATGTATTGAACCTTTGTTACTGAATACAAAGTTGCAAAACTTAAAAGTGTAAATGAAAATGCAGACCAAACATAAAGTCCGTATCCATTCATATTTAATAATTCATTTATCATAATCTATCTAATCCTTTATTTTTTAACTTTATCAATTCTGTATTATATTTCATTAAAAAAATTAGCAGAGAAAATAGGGCAAATGCCGCAGTCATGATCATCAATGGAAGAAGCATTGATGAGTGAATGGCAGACTTAGACATAATGTTGATAGAGGCTGGCTGATGAAGTGTATTCCACCAATCTACAGAATATTTAATAATTGGTATGTTTATAATTCCAAAGATAGTTATCAAAGTTGTTATTTTGAGAACTTTTTCTTTGTCCTCATAAATTCTCCAAGCAATTAAATATAATAAATAAAAAATAGCTAATATTAACATTGATGTAATTCTAGCATCCCATGCCCACCATGTGCCCCACGTAGGTTTTCCCCAAATAGAACCGGTAACCAATGCAATAATATTAAAAACCAAACCAGAAGGCGCTAAACTTTTTGCAATTAAAAAGAAATTCCTATTTTTAAAAATATATCCACTTAGAGATAATAATGTAATAGAGGAAAAAATTCCTAGTGAAATCCAGGCTGCAGGAACATGTACATACATTATCCTCACAGAATGACTTTGCTTATAGTCCTCTGGTGATAAAATTAGAGCTTCTACTAAACCAATTGAAATTACCACTATTAAAAGTGCCATTACATATTTTGGCGCTTTTGAAGTAATTAAAAATATTTTATTTGGTTCAAAAAGTTTAAACATAAATTAAGTTATGATGGTTTTAGTATGAAAGATATATCTGATCAAGAATGTAGAGGGAGATAATGATAAGGATAAAATTTCACACCCTTGACCAGATATTAATGTAATTCTAACTAATCTCTATGACCAAGATTTGAAACAAATGTGTTGAAATAGTGATTTTTTAGTTTGATGGCTTAAAATAACTAGAACCTTTTTTACCTGAAAAAATTTCCTCAATTAATGGATGTTTAATAGGTTCGTCAGAGTCATCCATTAGAAGATTCTGTTCTGACACATAAGCCTCATATGTAATCTCATCATTTTCAGCAAGTAAATGATAAAAAGGTTGATCTTTTCTTGGTCTCACATTTTTTGGAATAGATTGATACCATTCCTCAGAGTTATTAAATTCAAAATCAACATCATATATCACACCTCTAAATTCAAAGTGTTTATGTTTTACAATATCGCCGATTGAAAATTTAGCCTTTTGTATTGCCATTGAGTTTAATATGGAGATTTAGAATTAAAAATCAATAAGAAAAAAGATAAAGTTTTTATGACACAACTAATTATGTTAATATCTTTTTAGTGAATAAATCTTTTTTAAAATTTCTCACAGATTTTGGGCCTTTAGCGATATTTTTTTTCTATTATTACAGTAATGACAAAAATTTATCTGTAGCAATTCCTCCATTAATTATTGCAACAATAATTGCGCTAATTGTAGTCTGGGTATTTGAAAAAAAAATTCCTCCAATGCCTTTGGTCAGTGGAATTTTAATTACTTTTTTTGGTGGACTTACTATTTATTTTAATGACCCTATATTTATTTATGTTAAGCCAACTATAATTAATATTATGTTTGCTTTAGCATTATTTTTTGGCAAATATTTTACAAATGAACCAATCTTAAAAAAGATAATGGGAAAATCTATACCTTTAAGTGATATTGGTTGGGAAATTCTAAATAAAAGATGGATGTATTTCTTCTTTGGTCTTGCTCTATTAAATGAATTTATTTGGAGAACACAGTCTGAAGAGTTTTGGGTTAACTTTAAAGTTTGGGGTATGCTGCCAATAACAGTTATTTTTACAGGATTTCAAATTGGTTTAATTAATAAATATAAAATAAATGAATAACAATTTAAGACTCGTAGTAAACAACTCACACAAAAAAATTGAGGAGAAACACTTTTTTGAAAAAGATGAATTACAAATAATTCTAGATTTATACGCAAAAATGGTCTCAGAAGGCTCTTGGAGAGATTATGGACTTAGTATTTCAAGTAAACAAGTAAGCTTTAGTGTTTTTAAAAATGCAGCAGAAAATGCTCTCTACAAAATATGCAAAAATTTTAAACCTAAAAATAAAAACTTAAAATATCTAATCACTGATACTAATGGTAAGATATTAAAAAACTCTTTTGAACTTAAGAGTTTGCTTAAAAATACTAACTGGAAAAAACTCTAGAATTTTATCTTCTTTGACCAAATAATCTTAGCAACATGATAAACAAGTTGATGAAGTCTAGGTAAAGAGTTAGGGCACCCATTACCGCTTTTTTTCCAACTAATTCACCAGAGTCGCTTGCAACATACATGTTCTTAATTTTTTGTGTATCATATGCTGTAAGACCAACAAAAATTAACACTCCAATTATTGATATTGCAAAATACATCATTGAAGATTTTAAGAATATATTAACTAATGAAGCGATGATTATTCCAATCAATCCCATCATTAAAAATGAACCAAACTTAGTTAAATCTCTTTTAGTAGTGTAGCCATAAATACTCATCGCACCAAAGGTTGCTGAAGATATAAAGAACACTCTTGTTACACTTAAACCTGTGTAAACCAATAAAATCGATGATAATGATAAACCCATTAAAGCTGCAAACACCCAGAATGTAGTTTGAGCTTTTGAAGCACTCATTTTATTAATTCCAAAACTCATATAAAAAACTATTCCTAATGGCGCTAACATTACAACCCATTTTAAGCCAGACATGTAAATCGCACTTCCAAATTGTGTTAGAGATACAATTGCTCCATTAGCATCTGTTACAACAGACATTTTAAATGATAATAATGCAATGATTCCAGTTAATAGAACACCAGTTGACATATAGTTATAAACTTTAAGCATGTAGGCTCTTAAGCCTTCATCCATTACTGCAGCTGTTTGTTGGGCTGCTTTTTCTCTATTTAAGATACCTTGTTTGTCAAATTCCATAATGAGTTAAATATAATAGTCTTTTACTAATTATTCAAGATACCTTAAAAGAGTTAATTCTGATGAATTACAAAAAACTAGGCAATACTGACATAAAAGTTAGCACTATTTGTCTCGGCACAATGACTTGGGGTGAGCAAAATACTCAAGAAGAAGGATTTGAGCAGATGGATTTTGCTTTAGATCAAGGTGTTAATTTTTGGGATACAGCTGAGTTGTATGCTGTTCCACCAAAAGAGGAAACTTTTGGTCATACAGAAATTATAATTGGTAATTGGTTTGAAAAAACAAAAAAGAGAGACAAAGTAATTTTAGCAACAAAGGTTGCTGGTCCAGCTAGGGAGTATATTCGTGGAGGTGGAAATAATTATACGCTTGAAAGAATGACTGAAGCTTTAAATGATAGTCTCAAAAGATTAAAAACAGATTATATAGATTTATATCAGCTTCACTGGCCAGAGAGAAGTACCAACATGTTCGGAAGATTAGGCTACACGCATAATGAAAATGAAGATTGGAATAAATTTGAAGATGTTTTGGGTCATTTAGGTAAATTTGTTAAGGAGGGTAAAGTTAGAGATATTGGATTATCAAACGAAACTCCTTGGGGAGTATCTAAATGTCTAAATTTAGCTAAAGAGCAGAGTCTTCCAAGAATGATGTCAATTCAAAATCCTTATAGTTTATTGAACAGAACTTATGAGGTGGGTTTAGCAGAAATTTCAATCCGAGATGAAATTGGATTGTTGGCCTATTCTCCACTTGCAAGTGGTTACCTGACTGGGAAATATCGTAACAACCAATTGCCAAAGAATTCAAGAATTGAGAGAGATGGAGATTTTTGGACTCGTTATAATAAACCCAACACGACTAAGGCAGTTGATGCATATTATGAAATATCAAAAAAACATAATCTTGATTTTGCCCAAATGTCATTGAAGTTTTGTGAAATTCAACCATTCGTGACAAGTGTAATTATTGGAGCAACAACAATGGAGCAGTTGAAAACTAATATAGAAAGTGTAAATATTAATTTATCCGATGAAGTCATTGATGAAATTAATGAAATTCAAAAAATTTATCCAAATCCATGCCCATGATTAAAAAACTATTAAATTCTATAACCTTATTATTATTGTTTAGCTTTACGGCTGTAAATGCAGAAGAATTAAAACAAATTGGAAAATACAAAGATTGGCAAACTATGGTTTTAGTTGAGCCAACTGGAACTGTTTGTTTTGCTCAATCATCACCAGTTTTACAAGCACCAAAATCTAATAAAAGAGATGCAAGATTATTTGTAACTTTTAGACCGGGTGAAAAAATTACTGATGAAATAAGTGCTAGTCCTGGATATGAATTTAATCAAAATAATTCGGTAACAGCAACTTCAGGGAAAAACAAAATTAAATTTGATATCGTTCAACAAGGTTTTGCTTGGATTGCAGATAATAAAATTGAAAAAAAAATGGTTAATGTGATGAAAAAAGGATCTAGAATTATGATTACAGGTTACAATCAAAAAGGATCTCAAACTATTGATCACTATTCTCTACTTGGCTTTACCAAAGCTTATAATGCTGCAAAAACTGCCTGCAGTTAATTAATGAAATCCAAAAAAAAAATTGTTTTAGCTTACTCAGGTGGCTTAGACACATCTATTATTTTGAAATGGCTTCAAGAGAATTATCAAGCTGAAATCATTTGTTACACCGCAGACGTTGGTCAGGAAATAGATAGAAAAAAAATATTCCGTAACGCTAAAAAATTTGGTGTAAAAAATATTATCATTCAAGATTTAAAAAATGAATTTGTTAAAAATTATGTCTATCCAATGATTAGAGGTCATGCTATTTATGAGGGCGTATATTTACTTGGTACTTCTATAGCTCGACCACTAATTGCAAAAGATCAAATCCGAGTTGCAAAAAAATTTAAAGCATTTGCTGTATCCCATGGGGCGACTGGTAAAGGAAATGATCAAGTAAGATTTGAATTAGGATACCATTACTTTGGTCCAAAAATAAAAGTTATTGCTCCTTGGCGAATTTGGAAATTAAAATCTAGAACAGATTTGATAAATTATGCAAAAAAACATGGGATAGAAATTCCTAAGGATAAAAAAGGAGCACCTCCTTTTTCTGTTGATGATAATTTGTTTCACACCTCAACAGAAGGCAAGGTTTTAGAAAACCCTAAAAACTCAGCTCCAGAATTTATTTTTCAAAGAACAACCTCGCCTGAAAAAGCTCCAAACAAACCGAGTTTTGTAACTATAAATTTTAAAAATGGTGACCCTGTAGGAATAAATGGAAAAAAAATCACTCCATCAAAACTTTTAGAAAAACTTAATGAATTAGCTGGCAAAAATGGAATTGGCAGGGTGGATCTGGTTGAAAATAGATTTATTGGGATAAAATCAAGAGGAGTTTATGAAACACCCGGAGGAACTCTTTTAATTCATGCTCACCGAGCAATAGAATCTGTAACACTTGATAAAGAAACAATGCATAAAAAAGATAATGTTATGCCTAGATATGCAGAATTAATTTACAATGGTTATTGGTTTTCAAAAGAAAGATTTAGGTTACAAAAAATAGTAGATCTTAAAAGAAATAAGGTCAACGGCTCTGTTAAATTAAAACTTTATAAAGGAAATATAATTATTCATTCAAGAATTACAAAAAGCAATGCATATTCTATGAAAAAAGTTTCTTTTGAGGAAAATAAAACTTTCAATAAAGCAAATGTAGAAAAATTTATTAATTTTCATAAAAAAAAATTAAAATAATTCATTAATGAATTTTAATCCTTCTCGAATTGAAGCACTTAACCATCTTAATAATTTTATTGAAAATAATCTTGCTGAATACTCAAAATTAAGAAATTTTGATTTTGGGCCTTCTAACAGATCAAATATTTCTTGCTTATCTCCTTATATTACTCATGGAGTGATTAATGAATTAGAGGTAATTGAAAAATCATTAAAAAAATTTCCTTTTTCTAAAATAGAAAAATTTATTCAAGAAGTTCTTTGGAGAGTTTATTGGAAAGGTTGGCTAGAGCTAAGACCGAATGTTTGGACAGATTACTTAGTAGAATTAAAAAAAATTAAAAATGATTACAATGAAAATAAAACTTATTTAAATGCTATTGATGGTAAAACTAACATTGATTGCTTTAACCAATGGGTAATTGAACTAAAAGAAAATAATTACCTTCATAATCATACTAGAATGTGGTTTGCAAGTATTTGGATATTTACGCTAGATTTACCTTGGCAATTAGGTGCAGAATTTTTTATGAAACATCTTTATGATGGCGACTCTGCATCAAACACTCTTGGCTGGAGGTGGGTAGCTGGTATTCAAACACAAGGTAAACATTATCTTGCAAGTGAATGGAACATCAAAAAATTTACAAATAATAGGTTCGAAAACATCAAACTAAATGAAAATGCACCACCTAAAATTTCTGAAAAATTATATCCATTAAATAAAAGAGAATTTAATAATCCAACAAATATTGAAGAAAAAAATCTTTTAATATTTGAGAATAATTTATCTTATGAAATTAATAATATTAAAAAAGATAACATTGAAAAAATTTATTTAGTCTTTAACAAAAATGAACAGAGATCTATAAAATTAAGTGATAAGCTCTCAAAGTTTAAGTCTGACTTAATAGAAGATCAAAGAAGAAGATTAAAGGATAAATCAATTAACTGTGAAATTATCGATATAACTGAAGTCAAAAATATTAATAATTGCTTTGCATTATATCCTAATGTTGGAGAAAGCTTAGACTATCTAAATTTAAACAATCTCAAAATTCCATTTTTTTTTAGAAAGTTAGATCAATTGGCTTGGCAATATTGTAATAAAGGGTTTTTTAATTTTAAAAATTATATTCCGAAAATTATTTCATCTATAAATTAAGACTATTAAGTCATTATAATCATTTACCAGAACATTTCTTGGAACAGTATTTTACTTTTTCCCAGTTTAATCTCCATTTTTTACGCCATACAAAAGGTCGTTTACAAGTTGGGCAAATTTTTGAGGGTAAATGTTGTTTTTTCAAATTAAACTTCTTTAAAATTATCTTTCCAAATTTTTAAAGCCTCATTCCAATTTGGAATTTCATTTCCTTCAAATCCAAATGTTGAGCCAGTGCCAATTGATTGAAAATTTTTCATAGCCTTTAAATGAAATTTACTTCTAATATAATTCATCATCATTTCCTTATTTTCCCAGGCAGTTAAAGTATGATGATATTCTCCTATTTTTTTTTGGTCACAAAAGATATTTCCTTTAGCTTTTCTAGCAGAAACAAAACTTGGAATAGTATAATACCAAAATCTAAAAGTTTTATACAGACCTTTGTATTTTATACCTGTAATCGAAATATACATTTTTAAATTATTATTTTTAAAATTATTATTACAAAAATAGATGTGGCTATTCCACTTAAACCCATAGCAAGTGCAGCAAATACCCCTGCTGTTTTATTTTTACTCATTGCTCTTGCTGTTCCTATTCCGTGACTTGCTACTCCGAAACCAAAACCTCTAGCGCTCATGTCTTTTATCTTAAATATATTTAAAGCAAAAGTTCCAAGAGATGCTCCTACTATACCAGTTATGATAGTAATTATTGCTGTAAGTGAAGGTATTCCACCTATTAATTCTGCAATACCCATTGCAATTGGGGCAGTAACATTTCTTGGGATCATTGTTAAGATTATTTCTTTATCCAGATTAAAAAAACTTGCTAAATAATAAGTGATTAAAATTGCAAAAGGAATTGCGAACAATATAGAAAATATAATTGGTTTAATTTCTTTAAAAATTAAATCTTTTTTTTCATAAATAGGTATTGCTAAAGCAACTGTTGCAGGTCCAAGCATGAAATGAATAAATTTTGCTCCATTAAAATACCTATCATATGATACGTCCAGAGTAAATAAAACAGTTGAAACAATTAAGATGCTGATTGCAACTGGATTTACTAAAGGATTAAGCTTTGATTTTTTATATAAGTAATCCCCAACTAAAAAAGCACCAAGTGTAAGTGTAATCCAAAATAAAGGCTCTGCCTGTAAATAGACCCAAATTTTATAGAGCTTATCTTCTTTTGACATTATTTTTCTCTGAGTTAATTATTTTTTCCATAACAAATGCTGTGAAAACTAATGTTGCTAAAGTTCCTATTATAATAATTGCTAATATCTTAAATAAATTATCTCCAAGATAATTAATATGCATAACTACACCAACACCAATTGGAACAAATAATAGTGATAAATAATTTATAATTTGATGACTAGTATTAGAAATATCTTTTTTTATTTTCTTAAATTGTGAGGAAGATTTTAAAAAAAATATGAATACTAACAAAAGTAGTACTAAACCTATTACTGGTCCTGGAATATTAATTTCAAAAAATTTCTGAATTGCTTCACCTAAAAGCTGAAAAAAAAATATTATGAATAAACTTCTTAACATTTAAATAGTATTTTTTTTTATAAATTTGTCTGCCTCTGAAAGAATCAGTTTTTTTCTCTCATTTTTCATTTTATCAAAAATTCTTACCATCATTGACAATCTTGGATTGGTTAAAAAAAACTTTCTGTTTCGATCTATAAATCTCCAATAAAGCCCATCCATTGTATTGCACCATTCACCTTTTTTGAAATCCATCATTTTCATAAAATATGCAGAACCACAGACGTAAGGTTTCGTTGCAAATATTCCTCCATCGCTAAATAATCCCATCCCATATACATTTGGAACCATTACCCAGTCTGATGAGTCCACAAACATTTCCATAAACCATTTATAAACAATTGTAGGTTTGATCTCACATAAGTTCATAATATTTGATAAAATCATTAATCTCTCTATGTGATGAGACCATCCATAATTAATAGCATTTTTAATTGCATGGTCTAATGGTGGCAAACCTGTATTGCCTTCATACCAAGAGTTTTTCATTTTTCTATTTTGTTTAAAAAAGTTTCTTGTTTCCATTTCTTTAGAATAACTCTGATATATTCCTCGCATAAATTCTCTCCAGCCAATTACCTGACGAATATAACCTTCCAGTGAATTCATTCTGATTTTATTTTTTTTGTGAAATTCTAGAATTTTTTGAATTATAAATTCAGGAGTTATCAATCCCAAGTTTATGTAAGGGCTTAAAGCACTGTGAAAAAGAATATTATCTTTTTGATCTACTGCATCCTCATAGTCACCAAATAAATTTGCTTTTTCTTTGATAAAAAAATTTAGAAGTTTTACGACATCATTATATTCGGTTGCCAACCAAAAATTTTCTGTTTTTCCCGGGTGATCTTTAAATAGTTTCTCAATTAATAGTTTTAATTTTTTTGTATGGCTAGTCTCATTAATTTTCGGAAACTTAGGTATAGATATATTCTTTGGTAATTTATCTCTATTTTCCTCATCAAAGCTCCACTTGCCACCTATTGGAGTTCCATCAGAGCCCATTAAAATTCCTGATTTTTTTCTAACTTCTTTATAAAAAGTTGCCATAAAAGGCTTTTTTGACTTTGCTAAATAAGTTTTAAATTCTTCTCTAGAATTTAAAAACATTGGTGATTGAATAATATTCCAGTCAATTTTTTCTTTTTTAAAAAAAAGAAAAATTTTGTTTTCAAAAGATTTATCTTCTATTTCAAAACTAGATACTTGTTTAATTTTTTTTTCTGTAATTACTTTTTTTAATTTTTTTAAATAATCTTCACTAAAATCCTTATCTTCAATTTTAAGATAATCTAATTTAAATTTATTTTTCTTTAATTCATCTGCATAAGACCTCATCGAAGATAAAAATAATAGAATTTTTTGCTTATGATGCTTCTCATATGTACAAAGACCTTTGTCTTCCGCCATGAAGAATGTATGGTCTTTTTTGAAGCGGTCGATGTATTTTGTTGGAAATAATTGATTGCCAAGTATAAAAAATAACTTCATAGTTAAATATAACTAATAAAATTTTTTATGTCAGAAAAATATCTCATTTTTGGTGCAACAGGATCTATTGGGTCTAATTTAGCTGAACAATTAAAAAGTTCGGGTCATGATATCCATTTAGTAGCAAGAAATGAAGAGATGGTAAGCACAATAGCTAATAAGCTGGGTTGCTCTTTTACTGTGGCTGATGTTTTAGAAGATAATTTCATTGAAAAAGTAAAGGCAGATGTATCTGAAGTAAAAGGAATTGCTTATTGTGTTGGTTCAATTGATTTAAAACCATTACGGATGGTGAAGGAAGAAGATTTTAATAAATGCATGAAACTAAATTTATATTCAGCTGTTGAAATAATTAAAGGCTATCAAGAAAGTTTAAAAAAAAATAAAGGCTCTATAGTTCTTTTTTCTACGGTTGCTGCTCAAAGAGGATTTACTAACCATGCAATTATAGCTTCAGCCAAGGCGGCAATTGAGGGTTTGACAGTTTCACTTGCTGCTGAGTTTGCTCCAAATATAAGAGTTAATTGTATTGCTCCAAGCTTAACAAATTCCAAAATAGCTGAACCAATGCTTAAAAATAAAGTTCTTGCTGAAGGAATAGCGAAAGCTCATCCTTTAAAAAGATTGGGAGAAGGAAAAGACTCAGCCTCAATGGCAAAATTTTTAATTAGCGAGGAAAGCTCTTGGATTACTGGACAAATAATTGCAGTTGATGGTGGGAGATCAAAATTATCATAAAGTGAAAAAAGTAATATTTTTTTTTCTAATTTATTTTTTTAATCCAATTTGTTTTGCAAACACTATTCAGATAAGCAAAATTGCAGATCTTGAAGACCCTTGGGGGTCAACTTTTGTTAATAACAAAGAGTTAATTATTACTGAAAAAATTGGAAAATTTAAATTAGTTAATATTGAAACTGGCAAAGTTAATGAAATCAACCATAATTTAAATTTTCTTGTTAATGGTCAGGGTGGTTTGTTAGATGTAATTTATAAAGATCAATATGTGTGGGTTTCATATTCTGAAGATAGAGGATCCGGTAAATCAAATACCTCTATAGCAAGAGGCGAATTTAATAACAAAAATATTAATTTTAAAAATATTTTTCAGGCAAGTCCTGACATTAATTCTGGCTATCACTATGGTTCACGTTTAGCCATTAAAGATAAACAAATTTATGCATCTATTGGGGAGAGAGGTGGTGGAATGATAGCACAGGATCCAACCAATCATACAGGCAGTATAATAAGAATTAATCTGGATGGATCAATTCCAATTGATAATCCTAAATTTCAAGGTCAGGACAACTGGCTTCCAGAAATATATCAAATAGGAGTACGTAATCCACAAGGTCTAACTTACTCTAAATTTGATGATAAAATTTATGCAAGTAACCACGGGGCTAGAGGTGGTGATTGGTTTGGTGAAATAAAAAAAGGTGAAAACTATGGATGGAAAATATTAGGTTGGGGTGGAAAAAATTACTCTGGTATACCGATTGGACCAAAGTGGAAACCAGGTTTCACAAAGGCAATTCAATATTGGGTACCATCAATTGCTGCTAGCGCAATTGCTATCTATGATGGAAAAGAATTTAGTGAATGGAATGGAAAAGCTCTTATTACATCCTTAAAAGATCAGTCTCTTAGAACTTTAGATTTTAATGATCTTAATAATGTTAAAGAGGAAATAATTTTCAAAGACAAGATTGGAAGAATTAGAGATATTCAAATTCATCCTACGAATGGAAAAATTTATTTTTTAGCAAGTGATAGCTTGTGGCTTATGGAAAAAAATTAATTAACTATACGATAATAATTTTTTTAGCAAAGAAACTTCACCTATTTTAAAAGTAAATACATCATTCTTTCTAAAACCATAATTTTCCGCATTCTCCTTAAATCTTTTCGGTGGCTCCATGATAGGTTCAAATGAAAGCACAAAAGTTCCCCAATGCATGCCCAATACTTTTTTACTTTTTAAATCTTTTGCAACATTAAGAGCCTCTTCAGGAGTTGTATGATAAATACTTTTGTCAAACATTGGTTTAAAATCATACGCACCTATATTAATCATAGTTAGATCTACTGGACCAAATTTTTCTCCAAGTTCTTTATAGATATTCCCATATCCAGTATCACAGGCAAATAATATTTTTTTATTTTTATATTCTATTAAAAAATTACCCCACAATGTTTTATTAGTGTCTGTTAAACTTCTTTTGGACCAATGGACAGCTGGTAAAAAAGTAACTTTTAAATTTTCATTTATAACAACACAATCATACCAATCTAATTCATTTACATCTTTATAATTATTTTTTGTAAAATATTTTCCCAGATTAAGAGGAACCAAAACTTTGGTATTTTTATAAGGAAACTTTTTAATTGTTCTCATGTCTTGATGATCATAGTGATTGTGGGTTAATAAAAATAAATCTATTTTTGGTAGTTCATCTAAGTTTAATGCTGGCTTAGTAAACCTTTTGGGACCAAAAATTAAGGGTCCTGCATTTTTTGAAAATACAGGATCTGTAATAATAGTTGTCTTGCCTAATTTGATTAAATAGGTGGCATGGCCAATCCAAGCAATATAATCATCTAATTTATATTTATTGAGATTCTCTAAAACAGTTTGCTTATTAATAATAAAATCAGATGGAACATTTCTATCTATTTCTCTAGTTTTTTTTTTAAAAAATCTATACGAAAAATTTACTTTATTTGTATGAACTGGAGAGCCCTCAGGATTTCTGAATGATCCATCCGGCAGATGATGATATGGTTTTTTATCCAATGAATTTAGTTATCCAATAATTTCTTTTTTGCTTTATCGAATTCTTCTTGCGTTAAAACTCCTGACTTTAAAAGTTCATTCAACTTGCTGATTTCAGTGCTTAAATTTGAATTATTTTCTAAATCATTATTGGTATTCTCAGAGTTTGTTTCATTTTCATTTTCTTTATTAGGTGCATTGTCTACTTTTGCTTTAAAGCCTGTCATAATTGCTGATCCACCTAGGTAGAAAACAAAAATTAATATTGGTACAGCCAATATAAAAAAAATTAATTTTTCCATAAGTTAATCTTCATCCTCGTCTTCGTTTCTCCATCCTTTTTCATACATTAAATATCCTGCCAGTATAACAGCAAACGTGCCCGCTATCATTCCATAATCAAAGCCAACTTGTTTTCCATACAAGTGCCATCCTAATTGAGTAGCACCAATTGGAACAGCCGTTAATAAAAGCATAATAATTGCAATCCTATAAGGATATTTGGGTCTCTTCATAAATCGAGACTACCAAAAATTAAGTAAAATTAATTTTTTAAATTAGATTTGAGACAATAAAACTTGTTTAAAAAGGCTTTAGTTTTGTGATCTTTTAAAACAATCAATTGTATTCTTTAGTAAACATGCAATTGTCATTGGACCTACACCACCTGGAACAGGTGTTAAAGCTTTTGCAACTTTTGAAACCTCATCAAAATTCACATCTCCAACAATCCCTTTTTCTGTTTTATTTATTCCAACATCAATTACGATTGTACCTTCTTTAACCCAATCTCCTTTAACAAGTTCTGGGATACCAACTGCTGCAACAATAATGTCAGCCTCTAAACATTCTGCCTTCAAATCTTTTGTTTTAGAGTGGGTAATAGTTACAGTACAATTTTCTTTTAATAGTAATTGTGTCATTGGCTTACCATTTAAATTAGATCTTCCAATAACAACCGCTTTTTTTCCATTTAAATTGGGTTCAATCTTTTTTATTAACAAATAACATCCAAGTGGAGTGCATGGAACTGAACTTTCATAACCAGATGACAAGTTACCAACATTCATTGGATGAAAACCATCTACATCTTTTGATGGATCAATCGTTTCAATAATTTTTTGTTTATCAATATGTTTTGGTAATGGTAACTGAACTAAAATTCCAGAAACTGAGTTGTCTTTATTTAGTTCTTTAATTTTTTCTAACACAACTTTTTCCTCAACTGTATCAGGGTATTTAATCACTTCAGATTTTAACCCAACTTCATTTGCGGACTTTTCTTTATTTCTCACATAAATTTGGCTTGGTGTTAGATCACCTATTAAAATTACGGTTAACCCTGGGACTTTGTTGTGTTTCTCTTTTAAAGCGCTGACTTCTTTTTTTAGATCTTCTCTTAACTCTGCAGCAGCTTTTTTACCATCAATTAAAATCATAATATCTAAAATATCAAAGGAGCAATATAGAGTTTCATACAAATTTCAATGAACCAAATTAGTAAGAGAAGAATAATCGGTGAAATATCCAAAGATCCTAAATTTGGTAAAAATCTTCTTATTCGATTTAAAAAAGGTTCTGTTAACTTATAGGTGAGTTCTAATATTGAATATACAAATCTATTATGTGTATTTAAAATATTAAAGGCAATTAACCAACTTATAATTACATTGGCTATAACAACGTAAGAATAAAGTTTTAATATCTGTAATATCAGATAAAAAATAGCAATCATTTCTTTTCGATGTAAATTGACTGACTTGGAAAAGCAAATGATGCTTTGTTACCTTCAACTATCTGCTTTATTTCGATTGCAAGTCTTTCCTTTACTTCCAACCAATCGTTCCAGCTATTTGATTTTGTAAAACATCTCACCAATAAATCTATTGAGCTATCTGAAAATTTTTCAATTCTTACAGCTACTCCTGCGCTTTGATTAAAGTCTTCACTTTTATTAATATATGCCTCGATCTCATCTCTTATTTTTTTTAATTGATCTATCGTGGTATCGTATTGAAGGGTAATGGCCCATCTTATTCTCCAATTAGAAGTTTCACTAACATTAGTTACAGCGTTTTCTGCAAATTGAAAATTTGGGATGATTGCTAACGATTTATCAAACTTTCTTATTGATGTTGATCTAAAACCAATTTTTTCAACTATCCCCTCTATAACGCCATCAACAGAGATCCAGTCTCCAATTTTAAATCTTTTTTCAACTAAAACTAAAATCCCTGAAATTAAATTTTTAAATAAATCCTGAGCACCTAAAGCAACAGCAACACCAAACAATCCAAGTCCAGCAATTATTGGCCCTATTTTTATTCCCCATAGTTCAAGAACTGCTGCAAGCCCCAAAATAAAGATTAAAATTTTTAATGATTTTATGATCCAACCAATTAACTCTCGTGTAAGTAATTGATCCAATCCGCTTAAAACATATGAGATAGGTTCAATAATTTGATGAATAATCCAAAAAATTAAAATTGTTATTAGAGTTCTATTGATTGTGTCGACTATTTCTCTGCCTTCTGACGAAAAAGACATGTAATAGCTAGCAATAAAAAAACCAATTACGATTGGAAAAAATCTTGCAGGACCGACTAGAGAGCTTACAAAAGTATCGTCTAATTTGTTGGTAGTTTTTTTAGAGATTAATTCTAACTTTTTAATAATCAATTTACTAATTATGCCTCTGAAAATTAAAAAGACTAAAAAAATTCCTATACCAATTAAAATCTGAAATATATCAACCCCAAGTATTCCTTTGTCCCAAACTGACAAAAATATTTCAGAAAAATTATTTAATAATTCCATGATTAAATTTTATATAACAAAAACTCTTCTTCTCCAGGATTAAAAAGAAAAATTTTTTTCCATTTAATTTCATTCAATATTGATGAGGTTTTTTCACCCATGCACATCAAATTTGTCTCCATCCAAAAGCTTTGTAAATTTTCATTTTTTATAAAATTTAAAAAACTTAAAGCGCTGTTATATGAATATATATAAACAATATTGGGAATATTAACCTTTAATTTTTCAACAAAATTATCATCGTAAATCTTATTATGATTTGTCTTATAATTAATTAGTCTTTTAACTGAGTACCCATCATTGATTAGTTGTTGGTCCAAATCTGATGAAATGATTTCACCACTTACATAAACTATTTCGCCATCAGATGGATCAAAATTTTGCAATATTAATTCCTTAAGATTTCTTACATTGCCTTCTGCAACAATTATGTTTTGAAAGCCAACACTTTTAGCTTTCTTTTCAGTCGCTAATCCAACACAAAAACATTTAATATTTTTATCAATATCTTGTGTTTCTAAAAATTTAATCGCATTTGCACTTGTAAAAATAATACTTTTACAATCACTTAATTTTTTTTGATCATAGTTAACTTTTTCTATGACCAACAAAGGTAAATGAGAAACTATATGCCCAAGTTCCTTAAATCGAAAAATTAAATCTGAACAATCTTCAAGTTGTCTTGTTAAGAGTATATGCATTTTATTTTTTATAGTCTCCATTAGACTTGTCTTTTAGAATTTTGCCTATTTCTAAGCCTATTTTATCAAATTCATTAATGCTTCTTTTTTCTTTTTCAAAATACCTTTTTTTGCCGTCTAAAGAAAATAATTCTGCTTCAAGAGCAATTTCGTTATTTTTTAAAACAGCATGAGCTCCTACCGCTGTTTCACAATCTCCTTCTAAAATTTTTAATATATCTCTTTCAGCTATTGCACATTTGTAAGTATCTGGATCATTTATTTTGTTTAATAAATCAATTATTGAAAAATTATTTTCCTTGCATTGGGCACATATTATACCTTGCCCTGCACTTGGAATAATTTCATTGGTTAAAAATATTTGAGTTATTTCTGTTTCTAACTCTAAAGATTTGATACCTGCTAACGATAAAATTATTGCATCATACAAACCCTCTTTCAGTTTTCTAAGTCTTGTATCAACATTGCCCCTTATTAATTTACAAGAAACATTCTCTTTCAATCTGTTAATTTGAAACTCTCTTCTATAAGATGAAGTACCTATTATTGATTTATCTTTAAGCTCTTCAAGTTTAACTCCATTTCTACTAATTAAAATTTCCCTAGGATCATTTCTTTTTAAAAAAAAATTTGATAGCAAACCTTTTGTCTCTATGGCTGGCATATCTTTAAGTGCGTGAACAGCTATATCTATGTTGTCTTCTAAAAGTTCTTTTTCAATATTTTTTGAAAATAATCCCTTGCCCCCCACTTCCGACAATCTTTTATCCTGAACTTGATCACCTTTTGTGATTATTTCTTTAATTATAATTTCATCTTCATGAAATTGTGAATTTTCTAAAATTTTATTTTTTACTTTTTGAGCATAAATAAGAGCTAATTTACTTCCTCTTGAACCAATTATAATTTTTTCTTTTTTCATACTTGTAATGAGATTGTACTATTAATAGAACCTATTTGAATGAGCAAAAAGCCAATAATTCTTGGAATCGAGTCGAGCTGTGATGAAACAGCAGCCTCAGTAATAACTGAAAATGAGCAAGGAATACCAATAATTTTATCAAATATTGTTTCTAGCCAGGTTGAGGTTCATAAAGAGTTTGGTGGTGTAGTGCCAGAACTTGCAGCTAGAGCACATATAGAAAAAATTGATTGGATTGTTCAAAAAGCAATTGATGAAAGTAAAATTAAAATAGAAAATATTGATGCTGTAGCGTCTACTGCTGGTCCGGGTTTAATTGTTTGTCTGTCTGTTGGTCTTAGTTTTGGAAAATCATTTGCCTCAGCAATGAATATTCCTTTTATTTCTGTTAATCACTTGGAAGGTCATGCTTTAAGTCCCAAGTTAAATTCGGTACTTAATTATCCATATTTATTATTGTTAATTTCAGGAGGTCATTCTCAATATTTATCAGTTGAAGGAATTGGAAATTATAAGAGATTAGGAACCACAATTGATGATGCGCTTGGCGAAGCTTTTGATAAAACCGCAAAACTCCTTGGGATAGAATTTCCTGGTGGACCACAAATTGAAATATTGGCTGAAAAAGGAGATCCAGATAAATATCAATTACCAAAACCTATATTCCATAAAGGTGGCTGTAATCTTTCTTTTGCTGGTTTAAAAACTGCAATATTAAAAGTAAGTAAAAATATTAAAAGTGAACAAGACAAATTTGATATTGCTGCATCATTTCAAAAAACAATTTTGGAAATCATGTATAAAAAAACAAAAAATGCTTTTACTGAATATGAAAAAAATAATTTAAATAACAAAACGTTTGTTGTTGCGGGTGGTGTTGCTGCTAATAAAAAAATTAGATCTATGCTGATTAATCTTTGTGAAGAAAATAACTATAAGAGCATATTTCCTCCAATAAACTTATGTGGGGATAATGCTGCAATGATAGCAATGGTTGGTTTAGAAAAATTTAAATTAAAACAATTTAATAATTTAGATTTTCCTGCTAAACCGAGATGGCCCTTAGATGAAAGTGCAGCTTTTTTAAAAGGTGCTGGAGTAAAATTGTAATGCAATATTGGTTAATGAAATCAGAGCCTGATGTTTGGTCTATCGATCAACAAATAAAAGCTGGTTCAAAAGGTGCACCCTGGGATGGTGTAAGGAATTATCAAGCAGCAAAAAATTTAAAATCTATGAAAAAAGGTGACCAATGTTTTTTTTATCATTCAAATATTGGGAAAGAAATTGTTGGAATAGTTGAGGTTATTAAGGAGGCTTATTTAGATAAAACTGATAAAACAGGCAAATTTGTTGCGGTAACGGTTAAATTTTTGAAAAAACTTGATAGACCAATTACACTCGAAGATATCAAAAAAGTTAAGGAATTGAGCCATTTATCTCTAATAAAACAGAGTAGACTGTCAGTTATGCCTATAGATTCTAAAAGCTGGAAAATTTTAAATAAGATGAGTAAAGTTTAAGAAAAAAAAATTAACATGCCAAAAAAAAAGAAAAAGGTTTCTAAAAAAGTTACTAAGAAGAAAGTAAAAAAAGTTTCAAAGAAAAAAAGTAAAAAAATTAAATCAAAAGAGCAAACTGAATTAATAATTAAAACTAGACCTGAATGGATTAAAGCTAGTTTAGCAAATAAGGCCACATACCAAAAAAAATATAGCGACTCTATTAAAAATAATAATGAATTTTGGAAAAAAGAAGGGAAAAGAATAACTTGGATTAAACCTTATAAAAAAATTAAAGATGTAAAATATAGCACAAAAGAAGTTAAGATTAATTGGTATCAAGATGGAACTTTAAATGCTTCAGCAAATTGTATCGATAGACATTTAAAAGATAAAAAAGATAAAACTGCAATTATTTGGGTTGGTGATGATCCAAAAGATAGTCAAAAAATTTCTTATAAACAATTGCATCAAAAAGTTTCTAAAGCCGCTAATGGTTTAAAAAAACTTGGTATTCAAAAAGGTGATAGAGTTACAATTTATTTAACCATGATACCTGAGCTTTCAATTTTGATGTTGGCTTGTGCAAGAATTGGTGCTGTTCACTCTATTATTTTTGGAGGATTTTCTGCAGACTCTATTTCTGGCCGTGTTAATGATTGTGAATCTGAATATATCATAACTGCAGACGAAGGTGTTAGAGGTGGAAAAACTATACCTCTTAAAGCGACAACTGACGAAGCATTACTAAGTTGTCCCAATGTTAAAAAATGTATTGTTGTAAAAAGAACAGGAAATGAAATTGGTTGGAATGATAATAGGGATGTTTGGTATCATGATTTAATAAAAGATGTTTCATCTCACTGTGAGCCGGAAGAGATGAATGCAGAAGATCCTTTATTTATTCTTTACACATCAGGATCAACTGGAAAACCTAAAGGCGTTCTTCATACTACCGGTGGCTACATGGTTTATGCATCAATGACACATCAATATATTTTTAACTATAAACAAAAAGATATTTATTGGTGTACTGCTGACATTGGCTGGGTAACAGGTCATAGCTATATTATTTATGGTCCACTCGCAAATGGAGCAACAACTATAATGTTTGAAGGAATACCAAATTATCCAGATAGTTCTCGTTGGTGGCAAATAATTGATAAATATAAGGTTAATACTTTTTATACTGCACCAACTGCAATACGAGCTCTGATGAGAGAAGGTGATGGACCAGTAAATAAAACTTCTAGAAAATCTTTAAAACTTCTAGGAACTGTTGGAGAACCAATAAATCCTGAGGCTTGGATGTGGTATTATAAAACTGTTGGAAATTCAAAATGTCCGATAGTTGATACATGGTGGCAAACAGAAACAGGTGGAATAATGATAGCACCTCAAACAGGTGCAATTCCTCTAAAACCTGGTTCGGCAACTAAGCCTTTTTATGGAATTAAACCTGTTTTGCTAGATAAAGACGGAAAAGAGATAAAAGGTGCTGGTGAAGGAAGACTTTGTATCGCTCAGTCTTGGCCAGGCCAAATGAGAACTGTTTATGGAGATCATCAAAGATTTATTGATACTTATTTTTCTCAATTTGATGGAAAATACTTCACAGGTGATGGCTGCAGAAGAGATGAGGATGGTTATTATTGGATCACAGGAAGAGTGGATGACGTAATTATAGTTTCAGGACACAATCTTGGTACTGCAGAAATAGAAAGTGCTTTTGTTGCGCATCCAAAAGTTGCTGAAGCAGCTGTAGTTGGTTACCCGCATGATATTAAAGGTAATGGTTTGTATTGTTATGTAACTTTAAATGCTGGCGAACAAGAAACTGGAGAGTTAGAGAGAGATCTAAAACTTTGGGTTAGAAAACAAATTGGTCCTTTAGCTACACCTGATTTAATTCATTTTACTCCAGGACTTCCAAAAACAAGATCTGGAAAAATTATGAGAAGAATTTTAAGAAAAATTGCTGCTAATGAACATGGTCAACTTGGTGACACCACAACTTTAGCAGATCCAAGTGTTGTACAAAGTTTAGTGGATAATAGAAAAAATATTTAAAACTGAATTCTATCCTTAAACTCTTTTTTAATAATATCCCATTTCAAAATAACAGAATTTAGAACAATCTTACGATCAAGAGTTTTTAATTCTTCAGCTATTGGTGCCCATTCATACAACGATAAAGCACTAGGATTAAAGGGAAGGTTTGAATAATACTTGTCCCAATTAATTGTTTGAAACCTTTCTTCAAAATTTTTTTTTGTTTTTTCAATAATATCTAGCGGCATATTATTTGTGGTTTCATCGTCTAAAATTTTTAAAAAAATCTCTTTAGATTTACTAATGTCTTGAAAGTTAAAATTAACTTTTAAAAAAGAAAATGTGAAAAAAGTTAAATCTTGGAGTGCTACAGCATAGATATTCCATTTTGCTTCATTTACAGATTTCATAAACTCATCATTATCAAAATGAAGAACATATCTTGTTCCCATTCTTGTTTTAAGATAACTGTAAAGTGTAACTTGAGAAACCCAAGCTGACTTTGTTTGAATAAATTCCTCTAATTGATCTAAGTTTTGAATTTTTGATTTAGGAATAAAAGCTTTGAACAATGAAAAAAAATAAACTTTAAAATCATTTAGTGATAAATCTCTCCAGGTAAGTTTAAAATTTTTCATATATTAACATTTTTAATAGAATTTAGGGCAAAAACGAACCTAATGTGAGCATTTTTAACACTTTTAATCTGTTTCATAATGGGTATGGTTTTCACAGTTATAACTAAAAGAGAGAGGTATAAATGGCAAAAAATGCACAACACTGGGAAAAGACCAAGGGTTTGCTAATTGTTACATTAGTAATTTGGGCTATTTTCTCAATGGGTATCTTCCTTTTTGGAGCTGAATTAAATGAGATGACGGGACCTTTTGGATATCCGTTAACTTATTGGTTCACTTGTCAAGGTTCTCTTGCAATATTTGTAATCCTGATTTTCTGGTTTGCAGGTAGACAAGAAAAAATTGATGAAGAATTCGGCTTTAGTGAAAAAGGAGACGACTAATGATAAAAGGTAATTTTATAGACAATTTGCCTAAGGTTTATGGAATCTATACAGGTGGTTTTATAGCTTTCATATTACTGATGGCAATTGGTGAGTCGATGGGTATGTCTGCAAAAGCAATAGGTATTTGCTTTGTAGGTTTTACCATTTTCATCTACGCAGCAATTGGTTGGCTATCTAGAACAGCTCAAGCGAGTAACTATTATGTAGCTGGAAGATCAGTTCCAACTGTATTCAACGGAATGGCAACAGCAGCCGACTGGATGTCTGGTGCTTCATTCGTTGCAATGGCAGGTGGTATTTACTTCAAAGGTTATGGATACATGGCGTTGCTTGTTGGTTGGACAGGTGGTTATGTTTTGGTTGCAACTTTATTAGCACCATATCTAAGAAAATTTGGCTGTTACACAGTTCCAGATTTCGTAGGTACAAGATACGGTGGTAATGCAGCTAGACTACTTGCTGTAATCGTTTTAACGGTTGCTTCATTTACCTATGTGACTGCTCAAATTAACGCTACAGGTACTATTGCAGCTGTTGCACTAGATATCCCGTTCCAATACGCAGTATACGTTGGACTAGTAAGTATTTTATTATGTTCAATGCTTGGTGGTATGAGAGGGGTAACTTGGACGCAAGTTGCGCAATACATTGTACTAATTATAGCTTATCTACTTCCAGTATTCTGGATCAGTAACAACATCGGTGCGGGTTTCTTCCCTCACTTTATGTTAGCTGATGAAGTTGCTAGAATTGGTGAGTTAGAACAACAGTTTGGGTTTGTTAAAAACTCTGCTGCTGATTTAGCTACAGTACCTAAAGGGTTAGCTGGTATTACTAAGGCTCACTCTGAAGTTAACGCAACACCTTGGGCTTTCATCTCATTAGCATTAGCGATGATGATGGGAACAGCTTCATTACCACACGTAATGATGAGGTTCTTTACAACTCCAAGCGTAAAAGCAGCTAGAAAATCAGTAGGTTGGTCAGTATTCTTTATCTTCCTACTTTATTCATCTGCTCCAATGTTAGCGACGCTTTCTAAACTTGCGCTAATTGACCCGAACTTACCAACAGGTATTATCGGTAAATCAATTGCAGAAGTTCAAGCGATCGATTGGTATCAAAACTGGAACTCAGCTAATCTGATGTTTGTCAGCGACTTTAACGGAAATGGAACTGTTGAATTAAACGAGTTCTTCATGGGTGGTAAAGCCGTTGTATTAGCAACACCAGAAATAGCAGGATTACCATATGTAATCTCAGGTCTAGTTGCTGCTGGAGGATTAGCAGCTGCGATGTCAACTGCGGATGGTTTAATTCTAGCGATTGCAAATGCAATCTCTCACGACGTTTACTACAAAATGGTAGACCCGAAAGCAGAGACTGCAAAACGACTAGTTGTTGCAAGGGTCTTACTTGTAGTAATTGGTTTCGCTGGTGCAACTATTGCAGCCATGGAGATCCAAGGAATCTTAGGTTCAGTAATCTGGGCTTTTGATTTTGCGATGTCTGGATTGTTCTGGCCACTTGTACTTGGTGTATGGTGGAAGAGAGCTAACAAAGAAGGTGCTATAGCTGGTATGGCTTTAGGATTAATTTCTGGATTTGCGTATTTAATTTGGGTACGTAATGGTGGAAGTGGATTCTTAGGAATTACTCAGTTAACATTTGGTATCTTCGGATCTACTGTTAGTTTAGTAGCAATGATTGTTGTAAGTCTTATGACTTCAGAGCCAAGTGCTGCTACTCAGAAAATGGTTGACGACTCAAGGGTACCTGCGGGTAACGCTGTAATCGGCGGCCAAAAATAAATAATCTTTTTAAAGGGGCGATTAATTTCGCCCCTTTTATTTCATTTCATTATCCAATATAAATTTCTTTAATGTCTGCTAACTTTCATCCTCTAGTCTATATAATTGACTATATTCTTGGAATTATCATGTGGACCTTAGTTGGAAGAGTTGCAATGAACATATTCCAAAGAGAAGACTCTCAATTCTTCTTTATGAAAGCCTTTGTAAAGTTTACAAATCCACTATTAAAAGTATTCAAACCCGTTACACCTAAGTTTATTATTCAACCGCTTGTACCTCTATATGTGGCTTGGTTCTTCTTTATGATTAGATTTTATTTAATGCCTTATCTATTAGGCTATTCGGTTATGGGGATGCTATCATTTCCTCTTGAAAGCGAAATATCTAGACAGATTTATCAATTTTTTAATTCAATAAAATTTTAAAAGTTGATACTAATAAATTTAGTATCAAATGAAAAAAATACAGATCTCACCCTCAATATTATCAGCTGATTTTAGCCAATTAGGTAATGAAATTAAGAGATTAGAAGAAGGAGGCGCTGATTTAATCCATGTTGATGTAATGGACGGTCACTTTGTACCAAATTTAACGATTGGGCCTCCTGTAATTAAAGCTTTAAAAAAAAATTGCTCTATAAAATTTGATGTACATTTAATGATCTCACCAGTGCATAAATATATTGATGCTTATGCTGATGCGGGTGCTGATATTATTACATTTCATCCAGAAGCAACTGATGATTTGTCAGCTTCAATTAAAAAGATTAAAGATTTAGGTAAAAAAGTTGGAGTATCTTTAAATCCTGAAACAAAAGTAAGTGTGATTAAGGATTACCTAGATCAAATTGATTTAATACTGGTAATGAGTGTTAATCCTGGATTTGGTGGTCAAAAGTTTATGCCGGAAGTTTTAGAAAAAATTAAAGAACTAAGAAATATTCAAAAGGAAAAAAATGTTGATTTTGATATTGAAATAGATGGTGGAATTAATTTTGAAAATTCAAAGATAGCTATTGAGGCGGGAGCCAATATTTTAGTTTCTGGAACTACTATTTTTAAAAGTAATAACGGTGACATTAAAAAGAACATAGATTTATTAAAATCAAAATAAATAAATGATTTTAAGAAACTTCTTAAATTTCATTATTCAATTTCTAAAAAATTTAAATCAACAGTTTAGAAAAATTTATTTAAATTCAAATTTTTATGACAGAAAAATTTCTAAAATTCATAATGAAGAATTTGTTTATAAGCCAAGTCCACATCTTCTATCTTCACTAATAAATTATCAAACAACAAAGATAAATGTAGATAGTATTTCTACAGAGAATTTATGGGATAATGAAAATATTAATAATAATAATTTTAAAAGACTAAACAATTTCTACTGGTTTTTTACCCTTGATTTAAAATCTTCAAAAAAGAATACACAAAAAATTATATCTGACTGGATAGAAAAAAATTATAAGTATAATTCAAATAGTTGGGAATTTGATCTTACTTCTAAAAGAATAATAGCTTGGCTATCTAATCATACTTTAACAATTGAACAGGCGGATAAAAGTTATCTAGAAATATTTAACGGAATGATTCAAAAACAAACCAATCATTTAATTGGTGAAATAAACCATTCAAAAAACACAAATGATAAAATAATAGGATGTGCTGCAATCATTTTAGTTGGACTAAGTTATAAAGATGAAAAAAAATATCTTTCATATGGTCTGAATTTATTAAATAAAATTTGCAATTCAGAATTTGATAATTATGGATTTACAAAATCAAGAAGTATTAAACAGTTAATTTTTTATCTTAAATATCTTATCTTAATTCGGGAATGGTTTAAAGAAGCTCAGGTTGAAGTACCAGATTTAATCAATGAAACTATATTTTATTTAGGACAAGGCTATGCTTTTACTTGGCAAAACATTAAATCTGACATTCTAATGAATGGGAACAATGTCTCAAATAATTTAGAATTTGATCATTATTTAAGAAGATTTACTTATAAATTTAAAAATGAAAATAAAGAGTTTGGTGGATACGCTATTTTACATGACAAAAAAATAGCTTTAGTAATGGATGTTGGTGAACCTCCCTCAATAAACTCTTCTAATGAATATCAATCAGGATCATTATCTTTTGAGATAATTTCTAATGGAAAAAAACTAATAAGTAATTGCGGGTATTATACAGGTGATAATGAAAAGCTTAAAGAATTGTCTAAATCAACAGCAACACATAATACATTAATTCTTGATGACAATTCCTCGTGTAAGTTTAAAAAAACTAACAAAAATTTCTTATTAAAGGATGGATTAAAAGTATTAAAGAAAAACATAGTTTTTGAAAAAAATTACTGGAAGATAAGTGCCTCCCATGATGGATATAACAAAAAATATAGCGCAATTCATGAGAGAAATATTGAATACTATCCAGAGCAATTTAAATTTGTTGGCACTGATAAAGTTACGATTAAAAAAACTAATCTGAATTTAAAATTTGATATACGTTTTCATTTAGAGCCAAATGTTAAATTAATGAAAACTCAGGACAACAATGCAGTTTTTATAGAACTTGAGGATGAAGGATGGAAGTTTACATGTAATAACTTCAACATTGACATTGATAATGGCTTATATTTTGGTAATAAAAATTCATACAGCCAAAATCAAAATATTTTTATTTCAGGCATAATAAACAACCATAGTGAGAATATTGTTTGGCAATTAAATAAAATTTAATGAAAAAAATTAAAAGAGCTTTAATCTCAGTATCAGACAAAAAAGACCTTAAACCCTTATTAAGTGTATTAAAAAAATTTAAAGTTGAAATTATTAGTTCCGGGGGAACATATAAAGAAATTAAAAAACTAAGGTATGCATGTACGGAGGTTTCAGATTACACTGGATCACCTGAAATTTTGGGCGGGAGAGTAAAAACATTACATCCTAAAATTCACGCTGGTATATTGAATAAGAGAAATAATAAATCTCATCATCAAGATTTAATTGATAATAATTTTGATAATATAGATTTAGTTATTGTTAATTTTTATCCTTTTGAACAGACTTTAGAAAATACATCAAATCATAAAAAGATTATTGAAAATATAGATGTGGGTGGACCAACTATGGTTAGAGCTGCAGCAAAAAATTATAATGATGTTACGGTTATTACTTCAAATTCTCAATATGAGGAGCTGATTAATGAATTGACAAGATTAAATGGTTCAACATCATTAGAATTTAGACAAAAAATGTCTCGTACAGCATTTACAGAAACAGCCTATTATGATGCTTTAATATCAAATTACTTCAATAAAATTACAAATAATCACTTTCCAGAAAAAAAAATTATTTCTGGTAATTTAGTTGAGAAACTAAGATATGGAGAAAATCCTCATCAAGAAAGTGCTATTTATTCTAAAAATAAAACTTTAGACATTATACAATTACACGGCAAACAATTAAGTTATAACAATTATAATGATATTTTTGCAGCATTAACTATCTCAAAATCTTTACCAAAAAATACTGGTGTAGTTATAATTAAACATGCAAATCCTTGCGGTGTATCTGCTCTTAAAGATCCTGTTAAATGTTATAAATCAGCTCTAGCTTGTGATCCTGTAAGTGCTTTTGGTGGTATTGTTTCTTGTAATTTCAAAATTAATAAAAAGTTAGCACTTGAACTTCAAAAATTATTTCTTGAAGTGATAATTGGAGATAATTTTGATGCTGAAGCTTTAAGAATTTTGAAGAAAAAGAAAAATTTACGATTAATTGATGCTTCTAATTTCCATTCTAGCGAAATTTTAAAATTTATATCTGCTAATCAAAATATATTAATACAATCAGAAGATAGTAAAATTTTTTCAAAAAAAGATTTCGCTGTAGTTTCAAAGAAAAAACCCACAAAATCTCAATTTGATGATCTAATATTCGCACTTAATGTTTGTAGATTTGTTAAATCTAATGCAATTGTTTTATCCTCAAACAAAACAACTGTTGGGATTGGCTCTGGTCAACCTAGTAGATTGGATAGTTGTCAAATCGCAATCAATAAAATGAAAAAATTTACAAATCCTTCTACTGATATCGTTGCAGCTTCAGATGCCTTTTTCCCCTTTGTTGATGGTATTGAAAAATTAATTCAATCAGGAGTAAAAGCTGTCATCCAACCGTCAGGTTCTATTAATGACAAAGAAATTATAAAATTTGCAAATGAAACTAATACTGTTTTAATTTTTTCAAAGACTAGGCATTTTCGTCATTAATAATTTGGTCAATTTTAGTAGCTAAAATGAAGTCATTTTCAGATAAACCTTCGATTGCATGTGTTGTTATATTAATTTTTGCATAACCCCATCCAAAATTAATATCAGGGTGATGTCCTTCTTCCTCTGAAATTTCACTAACTTTATTCACAAAAATTTGGCTTTCTTTAAAATTATTAAAATTAAAATTTTTCTCTAAAAAATAAATATCTTTATTACCCTTTATAATATCCCATCCATCAACTTTTTTTTGATATTTATGAATTTCTGAAATATCAAAAGGAATAGCTCCACCTTCACATGCAGTACAATTTTTATTTTTTAAATCACTCATAATTAAGCTCTTTTAATTCCTCTAAAAATTGAGATGTAATTTTTATTGATATTTCTTTTGGTAGGATTTTTTGCCAATTATTTTTAAAACCTAAGTTAAAAAAGTTTGTCTTCTCATTTCTGTCATAAGCTAAGCTCTCACCAAAACCATTCAAATTTTCTTTTTTTTTCAAACTATCAAAACTTGTTGTTTCAAGTGAATTTTCAAATTTTCTTTTGTCTATAGGCTTATTTTCTTGGGTTAATTCTTCAATAAAATTTATGATTTTTTCAAACTCTTTAAAGGTATTATTATACAAATCCTCATATTTAATAAATAATGTTTTAAATTTAAAATTTTGTTTCCATGATTTATAATGGTTTGACCAACTTCCCAAAAAAGTAAATGTACTACAATCGCCATCTGCCGTCTTTCTAGATAATGATGCCTTGTCATCTGTCATTTTAATTAATGCTTGATCTAAAGTTAATGAAAAATGATTACACATTGATGTAATTATATTTCTTGGATCTCTTACAATATAAATTGCTCCTAAAGTTTCAGAATCTGATGTGAAGTTGTTACCATAATAATTTTCAAATGTATTATGAGTTTTTAAAAAGTATGTCTTTTTTTTATCAAAAAAAAATCTTTGATTATTTATCCAGTTTTCTGCAGCATTAACAAAAGTATAAGATTTATAATTTGTAAATCGTTGTGACGGAAACTGTTCGATATTTAATAATAAATCAAAATCAAATTTTCCATTTTTAGAATAATAGTAAGCCGATAGGAAAGACCTCACATATGTATTTCCACTTTTAGGATAAGATGCAATCCAAATTATCATTATTTTAAATTTTGGAGCGGGCAAAGGGGGTCGAACCCTCGACCTTCTCGTTGGCAACGAGACGCTCTACCACTGAGCTATGCCCGCATTTAAAAAACAGTATAGTTAGCTAATTTTTTTAATTCAAGCAATATTAAATATGATATAAATATGAAAAATGAAAAAAGAAGAATTACCAAACACAATTCCTGTATTCCCTTTGAGTAATTTTATAATATTTCCAAAAACAACTGTTCCTCTTAATATATTTGAGCCAAGATATATTGAGATGATTAACGATAGTATGAAAACAAATAAATTTATTGGCATGATACAGCCAAAATCCACTAATGAAGAAAAATCAATTATCCCATCTCTACATAAAATTGGCTGCTTGGGTAAAATTACAAGTTTTAAAGAAACAGATGATGGTAGATATTTAATTGATCTAAAAGGAATAATCAGATTTAAAATTTTAAAAGAAATACAAGCTAATAAACCTTATAGAAATTGTGAAGTAAATTTTGATGATTATTTAAATGATCTAAGTGAAAAAAAAGAAGATCTAAAATTTTCTGATTTGGAGTTAATTTTTAAAGATTTAAAACAATTATTTGAAAAAAGAGGCTTTATAATTAATTGGAAAGCATTAGAAAAACAAAGTTTAGATGAAACAATTAATGCGTTAGCAATGGCTTCTCCATTTAGTCTAGAAGAAAAACAAGTTTTGTTAGAAGCAGTTAACTTAAATTTAAGAAAAAATAAAATTGCCGAAATATTGTCAACTTACACGTTTGATGAATATAATAATACAACTCTACAATAATTCTTAATAACGAATACCACTATCTGCAAATTTTTGAAGAAATTGTTTTACGACTTTATTGCTTCCAATAACACTTATTGACTTTTTCAATAAATCAGAATTGATCTTACTTTCCAAATTAAAAAATTCATAAATCCAATCTATACCTGATGAAAAAATAAAATTTTTGCTTTGGGAATTTTTTTGAAATTCCTGGCAAATAGATTCATCTAAATCCAATCCCAAATTAATCCTTTCATCAATTAAACTAGATAGAAATTTAATATCACGTAATGACATGTTAAATCCCTGACCCGCTAGAGGATGTATTTTATGAAGTAAATCCCCGAAAGCTAAAATATTACCTTTATAATAATTTCTTAAACTTGAAGACTTTAATTGAAAATTTCTCCAAACATGAATTCTTTTGATGGAATAGATGGGATTATATTTTTTAACTAAATCGTTCATTTCCAAATCACTTTTTTTTTTAGATGTATTTAAAGAATACACAATTGAGGTTTCTGTATTTGAAATTGGAAGAAAAGCTATTGGGCCAATTTTTGTAAAATTTTGGTAAGCAGTATGATTTTTAATTTTTTTATGAATAATTGTAGTTATATAAGCACTGCTATCATATTTTTTTTCAATTTTAGATGAAAAAAATTTCTTAATAATAGAATGTGTTGGATCAGAGTTAAAAACTAATTTATATTTGCTTTTATCTACATCATAACTTTCTTTAAATCTTACAAATTTACTTTTTTTTAATTTATTAAATAATAATTTATGTAGTTTATTGTTTCGAATTATTGAGAAAATTTGATTATCTTTATTATTAAATTTCAGCAGTTCTTCTTTATTATTTTTTTCAGTGTAAATTTTTATGTTTTTAATTTCCCACAAAATTTCTTTAATATCTAGAATTTCATTGTTAAAATAATCTATATTTGATTTAGATATCCCTAATGTCCGGGATTGATCTTTTAAATCATTTTTTTTTGTAGCGTAAATATCTACAAATAAGTCTTTTTGAATTAAAACATTTGCAAGAGTTAAACTAACCAAACCATTGCCTATTACACAAACTTTCATAACAAATTAATTTTAACAATAAAAATTAGATGATACAAAGTGTTATATTTGATTCATCAAAATGAATATTAAAAAAATAGCTAACGATACTCTTCGTTTTATAATTAATAGAATAATTGAAATTGTAGGTGTGTCTATTTCTTTAATTGGAGTTTTGCTTTTCTTAGCCCTAATTTCATACTCGCCGAGTGATCCTAATTTTATATTTCCAGAAAACACTGAAATTCAAAATATTTTAGGCTTTAAGGGTAGCTATATTTCCGATTTATTTTTTCAGTCAATTGGAGCAATATCTTATTTGATCTCAATTACATTACTGATAACTGGAGTAAATATTTTTAATAGTAAAGATGTGTTTTTAATTATAGAAAATATTTTTTTTTCTATTTTTTACTGTGTTTTTGGATCTTTATTTTTTGATTTTTTTTATCAAAATACTTTCGAACTATATATTAATGGCAACGGAGGATTTGTAGGTCAATACTTAGGTCAAACCTTTCTTTTAAATCTTATAAATATCCAAACTTCAGTATCTTATTTCATTCTTTTACTTCTAATTTTAGCTTTTTTTTTAATAAGCATCAATTTTAGTTCAAAAGGATTTTGGAATTTTATAAAAAAGATTATCAAATTTATCAAAAAAGATAAAAGCAAACCTTATACTGATAGAAGTGAAGTTATTAGTGAATATATTCCTCAAGAAGAGATTAAAAATTTAATTCAAGAAGATCTTCCATTCATAAAAGCTGAAAAAATAAAAGAAAATGAAAAAACTAAATTTAAATTGCCTGGATTAGATTTATTAAAAAAACCAACAAAACAAGAAAGAGAAAACTCAAATAAAGAAGAAACTAGTGATCCTGCTTTTCTTGAAAAAATTTTGCTAGATTTTGGTGTGAATGGCAACATTAAAAAAGTAAGCCATGGACCTGTTGTGACTTTAAATGAGTTTGAACCAGCTGCTGGGGTTAAAGTATCGAAGATAATTAATTTATCTGATGACATAGCAAGAAATACAAGTTCAGAGTCTGCAAGAATTGCTACAATACCTGGAAGCAATACTGTGGGTATTGAGCTTCCAAATTCTTCTAGAGAAAATGTTTATTTAAGTGAAATTTTAGACAAATCTGATTTTAAAAAAAGAGAAATTAAACTTCCAATAGCTCTCGGGAAAAATATTTCAGGTACACCTATTGTTGGTGATCTGGCCTCAATGCCCCACTTACTTATAGCAGGAACAACTGGTTCTGGTAAATCAGTATGCATCAATACTATAATTTTATCACTTCTTTACAGACATACTCCAGAAAAATGTAAATTTATTTTAATAGATCCTAAAATGTTAGAATTATCTACTTATGAAGGAATTCCACATTTGTTGTGCCCTGTAATCACTGAAGCTAAAAAAGCTGCTTCAGTTCTTGGCTGGGTTGTTAAAGAAATGGAAAGCAGATACCGATTAATGACAAAAGAAGGTGTTAGAAACATAGATGGCTATAATGCAAAACATAAATTGCCAATGCCATATATTGTAGTTGTGGTAGATGAAATGTCAGATTTAATGCTGGTTGCGGGTAAAGAAATAGAAAATTACATTCAAAAATTATCACAAATGGCAAGGGCAGCTGGAATTCATATTATTATGGCTACACAAAGACCAAGTGTAGATGTAATTACTGGAACAATTAAAGCTAATTTTCCTACAAGGATATCATTTCAAGTAACTTCAAAAATAGATAGTAGAACAATATTAGGAGAACAAGGAGCTGAGCAACTTCTTGGTAAGGGTGATATGCTTTATATGTCCTCAGCCAATAGAATTCTTAGAATTCACGCTCCTTTTGTGTCTGATGTTGAAATAGAGAAAATTAACAATTTTTTAAGATCTCAAGCAGAGCCAGATTATGTTGATGAAATCTTAAACTTTGCTGATGAAAAAGAAATTGGTGATGGCTCTAAAAGTAGTGGTGAGAAAGACGAACTATACCAAAGTGCTTTAGAAATTATTAAATCTGAGGGAAAAGCTTCAACATCATTTTTGCAGAGAAAACTTCAAATCGGATACAACAGAGCTGCTAGAATTATTGACATGATGGAAGAAGATGGAATTGTTAGTAAAGCAAATCATGTTGGTAAAAGAGACGTTCTTTAATGAAAAAAATTTTGTTAATTTTTTTCATTATAAATTTTAATAATCTTAGTTTCGGATCAATAAAAGAAAATATAATAAATAACTTACAGAATATTTATAATTTAAGTTTCAACTTTGAGCAAAATATAAATGGCAAAATAGAAAAGGGAAATTGTATGATTGAGTATCCGAAAAAAATATTTTGTAACTATGATAATACAAATAATAAGATTTTAGTTTCAAATGGTAGATCTCTTGTGATTAAAACTAAAAGTGGTAGCTACTATAGATATTCTCTTAAAAAAACACCATTAAATTACATTCTTGATAAAAATTTTTTAATTAATGAAATTCAAAACCTTGAAGAAAGAATTATTGATAATGAATTTATAAATTTTAAAATTTTAAAAGAAGATAATGAAATAAATATTTTTTTTAATAATACCAACTATAATCTTGTAGGTTGGCAAACATTAGATATATACCAAAACTTAAGTATTACATACATCTCTTCACTTAAAACTAATCAACAATTAAAAAGTAATATCTTTAAATTACCAGATTCTAATTAAACTTTAATAGTTTCCTTTTTATAAATCTTCATTCCTCTAGCCATATAATTTTTCAAAGCATTTTTGTGATCTAAAGTGCATGTGTGAACCCAAACTCTCTCAATATCTTTTTTTAAGAAAGACTTTTTTATTGCTTCAGAAAGAAGATATCCGCCTAGCTTTTTATTATGATATTCTTCAAGGAGACCAAAATAAGCTATTTCGATTTCTTTAAGATTTAAGTGTTTTATTAACTCAAAATATCCTGCAAGATCATTTTCAATTTTCAAAATGTATGTTTCAATATTTGCACTTGAGACATATCTAATCCATTCATTTTCTGACCAAATAAGACGGTCTATCCATCTATGCTTGTTTCCAACATTCTTATAGAAAAATTTATTTAGTTGGAAATCAACGGGTTCTACCAACTCAATAGAATGGTTGATTTGAGGAACTTTACTCTCAATTAACGCTTCAATCGATTTAATTTCTAAAAAATTTCTTTCAACGATTTGTGTCACTCAACCATTTTTCCAACTTTTTCACCTCCAAATAAATGGAAATGTAAATGAGGAACTTCTTGACCGCCATCCTCGCTTATATTCGCCAATGCCCTATAGCCCATGCCAACTTCTGTTGAAATACCTAATTTTTTGGCAACAATATTTATTCCTTTTAATAATCCAACCATTTCTTCAGGGGAGGCGTTTAAACTAAAATCATCTAAATCAGTATATTTACCTTTCGGAATTACAAGCGCATGAATTTTTTTTTGAGGGTTAATATCATAGAATGACAAAATAAATTTATCTTCGTAAATCTTATTACAAGGTATTTCCTCACGTAAAATTTTAGCAAAAATATTATTATCGTCGTAACTCATTTTTTTCTTGTTTCTAATTCTGACATTACATCTTCAATTTTTATATCATTAGCTTCTAAATACATTAACAAATGATAAAAAACATCTGCTGCTTCATGAATCTTGTTTGTATTCTCTTCAACAGCTTCGATTAACTCATCAACTTCCTCCAAAACTTTTGCTTTACTTAAAGATTTATCAGAAAGTAATTTGTTTGTATAAGAGCCTTCAACAGGAGATGATTTTCTATCTCTTGCAAGTTTAATTAGATTTTCTAAAGTATTAAGCATTTTAAATTCTAACAGGTATTCCCTTTGAATCCAAATATTGCTTAGCTTCTTTAACTGAGTGTTTGCCATAGTGAAATATAGATGCTGCTAAAACTGCACTTGCATTACCTAATTTAATACCATCAACTAAGTGATCTAAATTTCCTACTCCTCCAGAAGCTATTACTGGGATATTTACTAGTGAGGCGATGTTTGACATTAACTCATTATCATAACCAACTTGTGTTCCATCTCTATCCATAGAAGTTACTAAAAGCTCTCCTGCTCCACTATTTTCCATTTTTTTCGCAAATTCTAATGCATCAATTCCTGTATAATTTCTTCCACCATGGGTAAAAATTTCCCATTTATCATTTTTCTTTTTTGCATCAATTGCAACTACAATACATTGTGAGCCAAATTTTTTAGAACTTTCTTCGATTACTTTTGGATTTTCCACTGCAGCAGTGTTAATTGAAACTTTATCAGCGCCACAATTTAATAGCTTATTGATATCCTCAACATTTCTAACTCCACCACCGACAGTTAAAGGTACAAAACATTTTTTTGAAGTTCTTTCTACAACATCAAAAATAGTATCTCTATTTTCATTTGAGGCTGTGATGTCTAAAAAACAAATTTCATCAGCGCCACCGTCTGAATAAATTTTAGCTTGTTCCACAGGGTCACCTGCATCTTTCAAATCCACAAAATTAATTCCTTTTACAACACGACCATTTTTAACATCTAAACAAGGTATTATTCTATTTTTAAGCATTTAATTCGTTTGCTAATTCGTCTAATTTAATGTCGCCATCATAAATAGCTTTTCCAACTATAATTCCCTCAATATTTTGATTATTCAATTCTTTGGCTTTCTTAATGTCATTTATTGATGAAACTCCACCAGATATAATTACAGGACAATTTGATGTACTTGCAACCTTTATAGTCT
The DNA here is from genome assembly GCF_900177485.1 of Candidatus Pelagibacter sp. HIMB1321. NCBI lineage: Bacteria > Pseudomonadati > Pseudomonadota > Alphaproteobacteria > Candidatus Pelagibacterales > Candidatus Pelagibacteraceae > Candidatus Pelagibacter > Candidatus Pelagibacter sp. HIMB1321. The sequence continues at coordinate 1,164,397 of NZ_LT840186.1, read as the reverse complement.
CTTCAAAGTTAGGGCTTTGTTTCATTCCATCTCTGTTAATATCAGTATAAATCAGCCTGCTAGCGCCATATTCGTTTACTTCTCTTAAATAATCTAAAGTTAATTTATTAGAATTTTCTTTCCATCCAGACACTGATAAATATCCATCTTTTGCATCTAAACCTAAAGCAATTTTACTAGGAAATTTTTCACAAGCTTCTTTTAAAAAATTTCTATCTTTTATAGCAGCACTGCCTAAAATAACTTTTTCAACACCAGCATCTGCATATCTCTGAATACTTTCAAAACTTCTAACCCCACCACCAATTTCAATTTTGATATTAAATTTACTTACAATTTTCTCAATGATATCTAAATTAACTGTTTCCCCTGTTAGGGCTCCGTCTAAATCAACTATGTGTAAATTTTTAAAACCATGGTCTTTATATTTGCCAGCTTGATTAACTGGAGACATTTTATATTCAGTTTTATTATTAAAATCTCCTTTGACTAGCCTTACACATTTTTTATCTTTAATATCTATCGCAGGAAATATTTTCATTTTATAAATTTAAAAAATTTTCAATTATTTTTAATCCTAGTTTATCACTCTTCTCTGGATGAAACTGTGTTCCAAATATATTTTCCTTTTCAATAGAACAAACAATATTTGATGAATAGTTAGTTGTTGATGAAATTACGTCCTTATCTTTAGGAATAAATTCATAACTATGAACAAAATACATGTGAGATTTATCTTTAATTTCTTTAAAAATCCTACTTTCTTTGACCATATTTAATTCATTCCAACCAATATGAGGAAGTTTAAATTTTCCGTTTTGATTGTCAATTTTTGATACCCTTCCTTTAATCCAACCTAAACCTTTAGTCTCTATTTCCTCATAGCCAACATCAGCAAACATTTGAAGACCAACACAAATTCCTAGCAGAGGCTTTTTATTGATTATTGTAAATTCATTTAAAGTATCCACTAGACCATCAATGTTATTAAGTGCATCAACACAGCTTTTAAAAGAGCCTTGACCTGGTAGAACTATTTTATCAGTGGATTTAATCTTATCTAAGTTAGAAGTAACTTCTATCTTAATTTTTTCTTTGGCAACTTCTTTAAAAGAATTGATTACTGAGCTTATATTACCCGAATTATAATCAACAATTGTAACATTCATTAAACTTATAATGAGCCTTTGGTAGATGGAATACTTTTTTTATTTCGTGGATCCATCTCTAGAGCTGCTCTTAAAGATCTTGCTAAACCTTTGTAGCAAGACTCAATGATATGATGACTATTATCTCCATATATATTTTCTACGTGCAGTGTAATTCCAGCTGATTGAGAAAAAGCTTGAAACCATTCTTTGAAAAGTTCCGTGTCCATTTCGCCAAGCTTTTCTACTTTGACTTTTACTTTCCAAATTAAATAAGGTCTGTTTGATACATCTACCGCAACCCGAGTTAAAGTTTCATCCATTGGTATCATTGCATGTGCATACCTTTTTATCCCAACAAATTTTTTAGCAGCTTTTTTAAGTGCCTCTCCAATTGCGATCCCTGTATCTTCTGTTGTGTGATGAAGATCAATATGCGTATCTCCTTTTGCTTTAACTTTAAGATCAATTAAAGAATGCTTTGATAATTGTTCTAGCATGTGATCTAAAAAACCAATGCCTGTATCAATTTTATATTGACCTTTTCCATCAATATTAACCTCAACGCTAATGCTTGTTTCTTTAGTTTTTCTGGATACTTTTCCTTTTCTAGCCATATATTTCAAAGGTATACATAGATAATCTCAGTATATCAATATTAGTATCTACACTTGAAGAATATTAATTAGTAACCATCTAACATCAATGACTACAATAGTATTAGTAAGAAAAAATAATGAAGTAGTAGTTGCCGGTGACGGGCAAGTAAGTATGGGCAATACTGTTGTTAAGAGCACAGCTTCAAAAGTTAGAAAAATTGAAAAAAGAGATGTAGTTGCAGGGTTTGCAGGTTCAACTGCTGATGCTTTAACTTTATTTGAAAGACTAGAAGCTAAAATAGAAAAGCATGCAGGGAATTTATCAAGAGCTGCTGTCGAACTAGCAAAAGATTGGCGAACAGATAAATATTTAAGAAGATTAGAAGCTTTAATGGCAATTGGCGATAAGGAAAATAGTTATATTATTTCAGGTACAGGAGATGTTTTGGAGCCTGAAGGAGATATTATTGGAATTGGTTCTGGTGGAAATTATGCTTTAGCAGCTGGAAAGGTTTTGCTTGAAACTGACATGAGCGCAGAAGAAATTGCAAAAAAAGCAATTAAAGTTGCTTCTGAAATATGTGTTTTCACCAATGACAATATTAAAGTATTAAAAATATAATGGAAAAATCGAACGTAACCCCTTTAATTCCAAAAGAAAAGAAAGAACAAAGTTCACTTGTAAGTTCTTTGTCTCCTAGAGAAATTGTTTCAGAATTAGATAGATTTGTTGTTGGTCAAAATAAAGCAAAAAAAGCTGTCGCAGTTGCTTTAAGAAATAGATGGAGAAGACAAGCACTTGAGGGTGAAATGAAGAATGAGGTTTTGCCAAAAAATATCTTAATGATTGGTCCAACTGGAGTTGGAAAAACTGAGATTTCAAGACGACTATCTAAACTTGCGGAAGCACCATTTGTTAAAGTTGAGGCAACAAAATTTACTGAGGTTGGTTATGTTGGAAGAGATGTTGAGCAAATAGTAAGAGATTTAATTGAGATAGCGATCTCAATGGAAAAAGTAAAAAGAAGAAAAGAAGTTTTTGCTCAAGCACAAAAGGCGGCTGAGGAAAAAGTTTTAGATGCCTTAGTTGGTAAAAAAGCAAGCTTAGCTACTAGAGAAAGTTTTAGAACAAGACTGAGAAATGGTGATTTAGATAATAACGAGATAGAAATTGCTGTTAGTGATACTGGATCTGGTGGCACTTCATTTGAAATTCCCGGAATGCCTGGCGCAAATGTTGGAATGATAAACATTGGTGAAATCATGGGTAAATCTATGGGTGCAAAAGAGAAGAAAAAGAAAATGACTGTAAAAGAGTCTCATGAAATTTTAATCAATGATGAGTCAGACAAATTGATTGAGCAAGATAAAATTGTGAAAGCAGCAAAATTATCCACAGAAAATAATGGAATTGTTTTTCTTGATGAAATAGACAAGATATCTGCAAGAACAGACAGGGTTGGAGGTGATGTATCAAGAGAAGGTGTGCAAAGAGATTTATTGCCTTTGATTGAAGGGACAACTGTAAATACCAAGCATGGTCCGATTAAAACAGATCATATATTATTTATAGCTTCAGGTGCCTTCCAGCTTGCAAAACCCTCGGATTTACTACCAGAGCTTCAAGGACGGCTACCTATCAGAGTAGAATTGGAGGCTCTTACAAGTGAAGATTTTAAAAGAATTTTAAAAGAACCTGACTTTAGTTTGATCAAGCAATATGTGGCCTTATTAAAAACAGAAAATGTCGATTTAGAATTTTCAGATGATGGAATAGATACAATTGCAAAAATAGCTTCTGAGGTCAATGCGACAGTTGAAAATATAGGAGCACGAAGACTTCACACCATCATAGAAAAAATATTAGACGATATTAGTTTTACTGCAACTGATAGAGCTGGAGAAAAAATTATTATTAATAAAGAATATATAAATAAGAATTTAGATAACTTAGTGAAAGATACAGATCTATCAAAATTTATTCTATAATTTTTTTCTTAAGAAAATATAAAAAGCCCCTGCACCACCATCTTCAATTTTTGCATCTTTTATTTCAATAATTTTTTTCATTAATTCCTCATTATTTTCAATATATTCCGGGACAGAATATTTTAGAATACTAAGATCTTTAGAAACATATGGATCTTTTTCGACATTTGAATGAAGTCCTTTTCCTGTTACGACTATAATTTTTGAAACATTATTTTGATGACAATCTTCAATAAAATTTCTGATTGTAATATTAGCTTGTTCTAAAGTAAAACCATGAAGATCTATATGTTTAGTCTTTAGTGTTTTTTTCTTACTAAATTTAAAATCTTTGTTTGGTAATTTTTCATCACTAGATAAAAACTCTTCCCAATCTTTCTTATCTTTATCTGAAATATTATTTTTCAATTAAGTTAAAGTATCAACTAATTGCCAGTTTGGATTTCTTGATGTTGTATCTCTTGAAAATACCCACGTATCATATATCTTTTTAATTTTTTCAGGATCTCCTGAAATAACTTTTTTATTTTTATCTTTAATACAAGTTATTACTTCGCTCACAAAATCTACTGTTACATTTAAAATCTTATCTATTTTTTTATGTTCTTTAATTTTCGCTGAATTTACACCGATAAATGTTATTTCAGCAAAATGCCCTCTTTTATTTCTTTCTTGCAAAGCTTCTTCAAATTGATCGTAGATTTTTTTACTTAACAAAGGTTTACTTGCGATAAGCTTATTATCATTATCACTAAAATCAGTGATAATTGTTTCGTAAGCAATTTTTGCACCTTTTAAAAATTCTTTTTGAGATTCTTCGTCAAAGGTATCTTTAATAGTAGCTTTTTTTTCTGTTTGAATGTTATTTAATACTTTTTCAAACTGGGATGGTGCTTTTCCTTCAAATCCAGTTCTTTTACCTAAAATCCCTCTTAATCTTAAAAAGATAAAACCAGCAATCATTGCAAGAAGTATTATATCGATGTACTCAAAACTATAATTCATGATGAGAATGTAATTACTAAGTTGATTAATTTCAACTAACAATTACATTAAAGACAAATGAACCCAGTTTTATTATCAATAATTTTAATTCCAATTTTAGAGATATACTTATTTATTAAAATTGGGTCACAAATTGGCGCTTTTAATGCTATTTTACTAATATTCATTACTGCATTCATTGGAATTTATTACGCGAAGTATGAGGGATTAAACACAATTAGGTCTGGATTTTTACAAATTGTTAAAAATCAAACACCTGCTTATGAAATTATATCAGGTGCTGCAATAGCTTTTGCTGCTATCCTTCTTATTCTTCCAGGATTTGCCACTGATTTTTTAGGATTTTTATTAATCTTTCCATTAACAAGAAAATTAATTTTTGGAAATATTTCAAATAAGTTTAAAAAGAATGAGCCGAAAAATAATTTTATTGATGGTGAATACGAAGATATAGAGGACGACAATGACAGAAAAATTTAAAATCTTAGCAAAATATATAAAAGATTTATCAAGTGAGACACCCGATATAGAAACATTTTTATTTGTTAAAGATAATATTTCAAAATATCAGCTGAATATTGATATCACATCTAAAGCTTTAAAAAATAAATTAATAGAAGTTAACACAACATTAAAATTTGAAGATAAAGAGGCTAATGAAAAAAAATCATACTTTGAAATAGTCTATGCATCTATAATTAAAGTTGATGAAGATGTTAAGGAAAAGAAAGATTTGGAAAGAATAATCTTATGTGATGTGCCTACAAAAATTTATCCTGACTTAGAAAATGCATTTCTAAATCTTATCCATAACTCTGGGCATCCATCAATAAAGTTGGAAAAAAAAATTGATTTTAATAAACTATATAACGAAAGATTTAATTAAAAAAATTTTTCTTTAAGTCTTTTCTTAAAAATTCTTTATGTTTTTTTAGTTCTTCAGGTGTTGGTTTAACAATTTTTTTGAAATACAAAATCTTACCTTTATCCATTGTATGTGTGATTTTATCCTCTTGATGAAAGTCTAAAGTAGGTTCTTTTTGATCAATAAGATTTATGTAAACTTTTGCAAGTAAATCACAGTCAATTAAAGCTGTATGCTGAACTCTTTTAGAGTTATCTATACGATATCTCTTACACAAAGCATCAAGACTTATAGAAGAACCTGGAAATTTATCTCTTGCTAGAGTTAAGGTGTCAATTACTTCATTATCAATCTCATTTTTACCTAACAATTTAAGTTCATGATTTAAATGCGCAATATCAAACTCGGCATTATGTATTACTAATTTTTTACTATCAATAAAGTTTAAAAAATCATCTACAACTTCATTAAATTTTTTTTGCTTAGATAAAAAATCATCAGAGTACCCATGCACTTCAAACGCTTTTTCGGAAACTTTTCTCTCAGGATTTAGATAACAATGAAATTTGTTTTTTGTTGGTATTAAATTATCTAGTTCGATACAACCAATTTCTACTATTCTATGACCATCCTTAACAGATATACCGGTTGTTTCTGTATCTAGTATAATTTCTTTCATTATAAAATTTTAGTTAGTATATGTTTAACATTTTTACGAGCAGAGTCTTTTTTAAAATTATTTTTAATAACATAATCTGATCTATTTTTTTTAAAATTTAGTGGTAATTGAAGTTTTTTTAGTTTTTGAAAAACTGAGTTATTAAAATTTTTTCTTTTTTTAATTCTTTTTAACCTCTCTTTTTGAGAAGAATGAATATAAACAATTACATCTTTTTTTTTATTTAAATTATTTTCTAACAATAATGGTATATCTAATACTATTGCCTTTTTATTATTATGTTTTTTTAGAAATTTTTTAAGTTCTTTTCTAACTTCTGGATGAACGATTTTTGAAATAATCTTTATATTGTTCTTATTTTGTAAAATAGCTTTTATAAGTTCTACTTTTTTTATAGGTGGGGTTAAAAAGAATTTAGGTAATTTTTTTTTAAGTTTATAAAAAATTTTATCATTAGAGGAATAAATTCTGCTTACTACTTTATCAGCATTGAAAACTGGATATCCAAATAAATTTGAAATATATGTTTTTCCAGATCCTATACCACCAACAACAGCTATTCTAATCATTGTATAAATATCTAATTAATTTTTCATCAATCTTGGGTGTTATATTGTGCCATAAATTAAAGGCTTTTTGAGCTTGATATAGAAACATATCTCTCCCATTAATTATTTTATGACCTTTTTTTTCAGCGTTTAGTAAAAAACTTGTTTTTGGTGGGTTGTAAATAACATCGTAAAAAAATTTCTTTCCTTTCAAATTATCAAAACTTAGATCAAGACTTCCACCATCTTTCAAACCAACGCTGGTTGAGTTTATAAATAAATCACAATCTATAATTTTTCCCCATTCAATAACTTCTATAAAATCAAATTTTTCTTTAATTAAATTTGCATTTTTTAAAGTTCTATTTGAAACATAAATTTTTTTAACTTTTAACTTATAAAGAGCAAGAATAATTGATGGTACGACTCCACCAGCTCCAAAAATGAATGCTTCTTTATTTTTTAATTCTATTTTTTTATTTAATATAGATTTTTCAAATCCATAAATATCAGTATTATCGCCATGAATTTTGCCATCTTTATTAAAAATTGTATTAACAGAATTAGTTATTTTTGCTTTCTCTGATAAAGTTTCTATAAAAGAAATTACAGTTTGTTTGTAGGGCACGGTTACATTCATGCCATGAATTTCGTTTGTCTTTATTTTTTGAATTATTGCTTCAATTTCATTTTCTTTAATTAAACCCTTGTCATATTCACCATCAATATTATTTTCTTGAAACCAATAATTATGAATTCTTGGTGATAAAGAGTGAGAGATTGGATTTCCTATAATTAGATGTTTTTTCATTAAGCAAAATTTTTTAAATATTCTTTTATTTTTTTAACTGGAAGACCCATGATTGTATCTCTATTTCCATTAATTTTTGAAAACAAAGATTTTCCAAGACCTTCAATTTGATAAACATTATAAGCATATAGCGCCTCATCACTAATTTTAGATAGATATTCTTCTAATTCGGTTATACTAAATTTTTTCATAACTAGTTCTGCTTTATCAGTAAAATTCCAAATCATACTTCCACCCATTGAAATGCAAACTGAACTTATTAAACTATGTGTTTTGCCATTTAAAGATTTCAGAATATCAAGAGCTTGACTTCTATTCGCTGGTTTAGAAATTACTTTTCCGTCTAAATCAATAACACTATCAGCCCCTATAACAAGTTCGTTAAGAAATTTATTGCTAACTTTATTAGCCTTTAATTCAGCTAAATTTTTGGATATTGTCTCTGGGGACGCTTTCTCTTTTGTTAATGAAATTTTAACAATATCTTCATCTACATTTGATGGGAAAACCTCGCAATCTATACCATAATTTTTTAAAATATCTTTTCTAACTTTACTCTTAGAAGCCAATATTATTTTAGGCATTATTTTTGCTATAAATTTCGTAAATTTTGATAATAGATGCAGCTGTTTCTTCAACAGATTTTCTTGTTACATCTATGCTTGGCCACCCATATTTTTTAAATGTTTTTTTTGCTTCATCTATTTCTTTTTGAATATTATCTAAGTTTGTATATTTTTTATTATCTGTCTCTTTTAATGAATTCATTCTATTTTTTCTTATATCGACAAGCCTTTCTGCTTCTGTGTTTAAACCAATAACACAGCTAAGTTTTGGATTGTCCTTTAAAATTTTAGGTATAGAATTTTCATTCACAAGTGGAATATTTGAAGTTTTGTATCCCTTGTTGGCTAAATAAATTGATGTGGGTGTTTTACTTGTTCTGCTAACACCTAATAAGATTATGTCAGATTTTCCTACTTCATTAACTAAGTTTCCATCATCATGACTCATTGTAAATTGTATTGCTTCTATTCGTTGATAATATTCTTCATTGAGTACGTGTTGACCGCTTGGTTCGTGAGATGCCTTCTGATTTAATAATTTAGAGAAGCTTAATATTAAATTTCCTAAAACACCAAAACAAGGTAAACCTTTATCTTCACTTTGGTTCGCTAAAAATTTAGCAAGGTTGTTATCTACAATCGTATACAAAATTATTGAATTTGTATTTTTTTTTGCATTTTCTAAAATTTTTGAGATTTGATTTTGAGTTCGTGTAAATGAATATGAATGAACTCTATACTCAATGTTATTAAATTGAGCTTTTAATGCTAAAAAAATTCTATCTAAAGTTTCGCCAGTCGAATCTGAAATTAAATATATTTGATAAGTATTACTCATGTATAAAATGTTAATGAATTTGTATAATTTTTTCGTTTTTTATCATTTTAAAATACGTAAAATTTTTTTTGTAAATAGTGTTATTTATTAACAATAATAAATATATGAATAAAGTTATACATTGTTATTAATAATTAATTAATTTTTCAAAATTACCCCGTTTATTGTTAATTTTTGAAAAAATAATCACTTTATAAGTTGTAAAAAAACAGTGCGTAAAAATTAATTATCGTAATCCACGGGATATAATACTAATACAATCTAATATATTAATATTTATATGACTCCTATTAACAAAGTAATACTTGATAAAAATACTAGTATTAATCCTATATGGATTATGAGACAAGCAGGTAGATATTTACCTGAGTTTAGGGAAATAAGATCAAAAAATAAAGATTTTATCAAATTATGTTTGGATGAAAATTTATCATCTGAAATAACTTTACAACCCTTAAAAAGATTTAATTTGGATGCAGCTATTATTTTTTCAGATATCTTAATGTTACCATATGCACTTAATCAAAAAGTAGAATTTAAAAAAAACTTTGGTCCAATTTTGGGAGATTTAGATATTTCTTTAGCTTCAAAATATGATGAAATTGATTTTATTAGAAAGATATTCCCAGTTTATAAAGCAATAAAAAAAGTATCTAATAATGATTTATTGAAAGAAAAAAATACAATTGGTTTTGTTGGTGCTCCTTGGACTTTGTTGGTTTATATTTTAAACAAACAATCTCCTAAAAAAAAAATAAAAGATAATTTTTTTAAAGACCAATTTTTAATAAATAGAATTCTAGATTTGCTAGATAAGTTTTTAAAGATTCACATTAAAAATCAAATTGAGAACGGTGCTAATATTATTCAAATTTTTGATAGTTGGGCTGGTTTATTAGAAGGAAAAGATTTGCCAAATTATGTTTATATTCCAACATTAAGTTTAGTTGATTATGTTAAATCTTTAAATATTCCGGTAATATGTTTTCCACGAGGGATTTCTAATTATAAAAATTATTGTGAAATAGTAAAACCAGATGTGATTGGAATTGATTATGATATAGATCCTAAAAAAATTATTAAAGAAATAGATATACCAGTACAAGGTGGATTAGATCCCAAAACATTATTAACTGATAAAGAAAATTTAAAAAAACAAGCAACAAGATATTTGAAAATATTTAAAGATCATCCTTATATATTTAATTTAGGCCACGGGGTTTTACCAGAAACAGACCCTAATATGATGGAGTATTTAGTTAATATAGTAAAAGATTTTAAATGAAACCGAATTTAAATCATCCAAAAGTTAATTATGGAAAAACAGGTGTTTTATTAGTTAACTTAGGAACACCAGACTCCACTACATGGTTAGATATTAGAAAATATTTAAAAGAATTTTTATCGGATAGAAGAGTAATAGAAGTTAACCCGATACTTTGGCAAATTATTTTAAATTTATTTATTCTAACCTTTAGACCTTCAAAAACGGCTAAAGCGTATAAAGAGATCTGGATGAAAGAACAAAATATGTCTCCACTTCTTTATTACACACAACAACAAACAAAAAAAGTTTCTAAAATTTTAGCCAATGAAAATTTAATAATTGATTTTGCAATGCGTTATGGAAATCCAAATATTAAAAGTAAAATTTTAAATTTACATCAACAAGGTTGTGAAAATTTAGTTATTTTACCTTTATATCCTCAATACGCATCTGCTACTACCGCAACAGTTTGTGATGAAGTTTATAGGACGTTAATGAAAATGAGATGGCAACCTTCTTTAAAAATTATTCCTCATTATGAATCTGAGCCCTTGTATATAGATGCTTTAGTAAATTCTATTAATAAAAGAATGAGCGAAATAAGTTGGAAACCAGATTTAATAATCGCATCTTATCATGGGATACCAAAAAAATATTTTGATAAAGGTGATCCTTATCATTGTTACTGCTATAAAACCACAAGGTTAATTTCTGAAAAATTCAAAACAATTGAAATGAAAACAACTTTTCAATCAAGATTTGGACCTCAAGAGTGGTTGCAACCATATACTGACAAAACACTGGAAAGTTTACCAAAAGAAGGAAAAAAAAATGTCCTTTTAATATCTCCTGGATTTTCATCTGATTGTGTAGAAACATTGGAGGAGATATTAATTCAAGGCAAAGAAAGCTTTATTAATTCTGGTGGTGAAAATTTTGACATGGTTCCGTGTCTTAATGATAACGATGATCATATTTTAATGATAAATTCTTTAATTAAGAAAAATATTTAACCAATGAATGCTTATTTTTTTTTTAAATCTTTACACTTAATTTCTGTTATTTCTTGGATGGCAGGACTATTATATTTACCTAGAATATTTGTTTATCATTCTGAAAACATGAATAAAGAAGAAATCTGCACTGTGTTTAAAACTATGGAGAGAAAACTTTACAATTATATTATGATGCCAGCCATGTTGTTAAGTTGGATATTTGGTTTAGTTCTGATTTCATATGTTGGAATTGAAACACTAAGTGCTAAATGGTTACAAATTAAGTTAGTTTTGGTAATTTTATTATCAATTTATCATTTTTATTTAAGATCACTTCTTTTGAGTTTTAATGAAAATAATAATACAAAATCCTCGAAATTTTTTAGGTGGTTAAATGAATTTCCAACATTATTGTTAATTATCATTGTCTTTATTGTTATTTTTAAACCTATCTAGAGTTGAAATTTGATTAAAATAAACTATATTAAAACAATCTAAAAATTTCTACTAAAATCCTTAAATTTATGAACATTCAAGAATTAAAATTAAAGACTTCTGAGCAACTTATTTCACAGGCCGAAGAGCTTGGAATTGAAAATGCCAGTACGCTGAGAAAACAGGAAATACTTTTTGCAATCTTAAAAAAAGTTGCTGAGAAAGAAGAAATAACTGGAGCTGGGGTTTTACAATTACTTCAAGATGGTTTTGGTTTTTTAAGAGCCATGGAGTCTAATTATTTACCAGGACCCGATGACATATATGTAAGCCCCAGTCAAATTAGAAAGTTTGGATTAAGAACAGGCGATACGGTGGAAGGACCTGTAAGAGCACCAAAAGAAGGTGAAAGATATTTTGCTTTATTGCAAGTGAGTAAAATTAATTTTGAAGAACCTGAAAATTCTAGACATAAGATTGCATTTGATAATTTAACTCCATTATATCCAGACAAACAATTAGTTATGGAAATTGAAACATCTAAAGTAGAGAAAAAACCTGACTTAACTTCGAGATTGATTGATTTAGTAAGCCCAATTGGAAAAGGCCAGCGATCGATAATAATTTCACCTCCAAAAGCTGGTAAAACCATGATTTTACAAAGTATCGCAAACTCAATAGCAAAAAATTATCCTGAATGTTACTTGATTGTTTTACTTATAGATGAAAGACCTGAAGAAGTTACTGACATGCAAAGAACTGTAAAAGGAGAAGTTATAAGCTCGACATTTGATGAACCTGCACAACGACATGTTGCTGTTGCAGAGATGGTTATTGAAAAAGCAAAAAGATTAACAGAACATAAAAAAGATGTTGTTATACTTTTAGATTCAATCACCAGACTTGGGAGAGCCTATAATGCTGTTATACCAAGCTCAGGTAAAGTCCTAACCGGTGGTGTTGATGCTAATGCATTGCAAAGACCAAAAAGATTTTTTGGAGCAGCAAGAAATATTGAAGAAGGTGGTTCACTTACAATTATATCTACAGCTTTAATTGATACGGGAAGTAGGATGGATGAGGTTATTTTTGAAGAATTTAAAGGCACCGGTAACAGTGAAACAGTTTTAGATAGAAAAATTGCTGATAAAAGAATTTACCCTGCAATTGACATAACTAAATCAGGAACAAGAAGAGAAGAGCTTTTGTTTGATAAAAATGATCTACAAAAAATGAATGTTTTAAGAAGAATTATCGCTCCTATGGGCACTATGGATGCTATTGAATTTATAAGTTCAAAATTGAAAGACACAAAAAATAATGCTGAGTTTTTTAATTCAATGAATAAACCTGCCTAAAATTTCTAAAATTTAGAAATGGATTTTGTTAAAAAAGCCACAATACTTCAAAAATATTTATCAGTAGGCAATTTTAAAAAAGTTATTGAAGGATGTAAAATTTTAAATAAAAAATTTCCAAGAAATCCTTTTGTTATTAATTTAATGGGTATGGGTTATCAAGGATTAAACCAGCACAATCAAGCAATCCATTTTTTCCAAGCATCACTAAATATCAATCCATCCAATATTGCTGCAATGAACAATCTTGCTAATTCTTTAAAATTTATAGGTCAATTAGAAAAAGCTGAGCAAGTTTATAAAAAAATTATTCAAATGGATCCTAATTATATCAAAGCTTACAATAATTATGCAAACTTAAAAACTACTATTAATGATTTTACAGGTGCTATAAAACTATATGAGCAAGCAATAAAAATTTCAAAAAAAAAAAATATAAACCCAAAAGATTTGATGCTTCAGTTATCTGATGCATTTCAAAGTGTTAATGAAGTTGAGAAGTCACAAAAAATTTTAGAAGATATATTAAAGATTGATGAAAAGAACTCTATTGCAAATAAAGCACTAGGAAATATCTATAAATATTCTACAAAAAAAAAAGAAACTATAGCTCATTTATCAAAGATGGAGCAAATATTAAAAAACAATAACCTGGATGACTATCAGAAAACTAATTTTTTATTCGCTATAGGCAAGGCTTATGATGACCTTAAGGATTTTAAGACTGCAAGCAAATTCATAAAACTAGCAAATCAAAATCAAGAAAAAAATATAAAATCGAATTTAGATCAAGAAGTAAAAATCATGAATAATCTTCAAAAAATTTTTAACGATATAGATATAAATAAAATACATAAAAGTTATTCAAAAAAAAAAGTAATTTTCATTTGTGGTATGCCTCGATCTGGAACAACACTTACAGAACAAATAGTGGCATCACACAATAAAGTTATCGGTGCAGGAGAGTTGGTTTTTTTACACAATATTATTCATGAAAATTTTTTTAATAAACTGGAAATTAAAAAAAATCATTTAGTAGAAAAACAAAATGATTATAAAAATTTCTTAAATGAAGAATATTTTAGTAAATTAAAAATCTTTAATTATGAACAAGAAATAATAACAGATAAAACACCTCAAAATTTTAAATGGATAGGATTCATAAAGATCTTTTTCCCAAATTGTAAAATTATTCATATAAAGAGAAACCCAAAAGAAATATGTTTATCAATATTTAAAAATTATTTTACTTCTTCTTTAATGAATTGGGCTTACAACTTTGATGATATATTGAATTATTATCATAATTATAATTCATTAATGGATTTTTGGTATTCTAAGCTACCAGGCTTTATTTATACCCTTGAGTATGAAAATCTTATTACAAACAAGAAAGCTGAAATAGAAAAATTATTAGATTTTTGTGACCTTGAATGGGATGATAATTGTTTAAATCATCACTCTAATAATAAAACTCCTATTAAGACTGCAAGTATTGCTCAAGCAAGAAACCCTATATATAATTCTTCTTTGAGTTTAAGCGATAGTTATAAGCCTTATTTTAAAGATTTCTTTAATAAATTAGATTAGTTTTTTATTAGTTAAAATATATTACAAATAACCTAGTTCTTTCATTTCAAAAAAAAATTTTGTTTCCACTTCAGCTTGAATTTTTTTATCTAAATATTCTTTAAAGTTATTTCTTGATCCTAAATTAAAAAATTTAATTTTCTTATTTGTTTTGCTAACTATACTTTCATTAAATCCAATTTTATCCTCTAAATCTTGTAGATTTTTAAACGAAGTAGATTTAATAATATTATTTTCTTTGTAGTTATCGATTTTAAATTTAATAAATTTTTCTAAAAATAATATTATTTTTTTTAATTGTTTTTTTGGGTCGAGCAAAATATCTTCATATCTTAATAAAAGTAAATTGTTATTTTTTTTTGTCCAAAACTTATAGTGCTCACTCCATGATCCTAATAAAGTTACCACATCATGCTCATATGATTTATCTTTATTAATTAATACTCGTCCACCTAGTACTATATTTTTAGCCTCTTCTATTGTAACCGAAAAATGGTTTGATATTGAACCAATGACATTTCTTGGGTCTCGAATAATGTAAATAGTTGCAGCAGTGTTATCTTTGTTTGTAAAAGAATATCCATCTAGATTGCAATTTATTTGATGTGTTTTTAGAAATTTGGGCTCATTATCCAGGTTTATTTTGTCCTGGGCTAATACCCAATATTTTTTGACAGAATGAATGTTTCCAATATCTTTTGTAAACTCTATAAAGTGTTTTCTAAGTGGAAATTGATCAATTTTTTTTATCAAGTCAAAGTTAAATATTCCATCATCACTATAAACTAACGCTGAGATAATTGATCTTACCCACGTATTTCCACTTTTAGGGAAAGAAGATATCCAAATAATCATTAAATATATGCTAATATTAAATTATAAATTTTGGAAATTAAAATGACAATTTTTGCACTCTCAACAGGACCTGGTATTTCTGGTGTTGCTATAATTAGAATTTCAGGAGAAGGATCATCAAAAGTAGTTGAGTCTCTAACTGGCAAAAAAGTTCCTAGGCCAAGAGTAGCAACATTAAGAAAAATCAGGAAAATCAATACTTCTGAGCTTATTGATGAAGGTATCATACTATGGTTTCCTGGGCCTGAGAGCTACACAGGCGAAGATATGGCTGAAATTCAAGTTCATGGGAGTAAAGCTGTAGTAGACGCACTCCATTTTTCTATTTCTCAAATTGAAAATTGCAGATTAGCAGAGCCAGGTGAATTTACTAAACTTGCATTTCAAAATGGAAAAATAAATTTATTAAAAGCAGAAAGTATTGCAGATTTAATCTCATCGGAAACTGAAATTCAAAGACAGCAAGCAATCAAAATTATGAATGGAAAAGCTGCTGATCAATTTAATTTTTTAAGAGAAAAACTGTTAAAAATTTTGTCACATGTCGAAGCTAAAATCGATTTTCCTGATGAAGATTTACCAAACAATATTATGGATGAAATTAAAAATGATTCAAATGAAGTTATTAAAAAAATTGAAAAGATTTTAAATGATCAAAAAGTTGGAGAAAGAATTAGAGAAGGTTTTAAGATTGCAATCCTTGGACCTACTAATGCAGGGAAATCCAGCTTAATAAATTATTTATCAAATAGAGATGTTGCGATTGTTTCTGAAATAGCTGGTACTACAAGAGATGTAATTGAAACACATCTTAGTATAGATGGCTATCCCGTAATAATATCTGACACTGCAGGAATAAGAGAATCAAAGGATGAAATAGAAAAAAAAGGTATAAAATTATCTTTAAATAGAGCTGAAGAAGCAGATTTAAAGCTAGTAGTCGTAGAAGCAAAAAGCCCTGATTTTACTGATGTTTTGAAGGGTTTATTAGATGAAAATGCAATTTTAGTTATAAACAAGTCTGATCTTTTAGAAAAAGAAATTGATTTAGAAATAAAAAATATTAATCATGTTTTAATCTCAATTAAAGATAACAAAAATATTGATGAACTAATTTCAAAAATAAAAAATAATTTAAAAAATAAATTTATAACTAGTGATGATATTTTAATTACTAGAGAAAGACATAGACAACATTTAGAACAGTGTTTAGATCATTTGAATAACTTTAATCAAAAAAACGAAATAGAAGATTTTGATAAAGCAGCAGAAGATTTAAGATTAGCTACTAGACATTTAGGTATGATCGTTGGAAAAGTTGATGTAGAAGAGATATTGGGTAGTATTTTCAACGATTTTTGCATCGGTAAGTAATCCCCTTTTTTCCTTGATTTTTAGACCTTTTTTAAAAAAACTGTTGATAATTAATGTTTATTTACAAAAAAAATGAGCCTGTCTTGTAAATTATGTATTCACATATAAATTCAACTCATGAAAAATGATTTGTCATTTGATGTAGTTGTAATTGGTGGTGGTCATGCAGGATGTGAAGCAGCTGCAGCTTCTGCTCGATTAGGTGTAAACACCGCCCTATTCACTCATAACATAGAAACGATTGGTGAGATGTCATGTAACCCTGCAATAGGTGGTTTAGGTAAAGGTCATTTAGTTCGAGAAATAGATGCATTAGACGGTGTTATGGGAGATGTTGCAGATAAATCAGGCATACAATTTAGATTATTAAATAGAAGTAGAGGGCCAGCTGTGCGCGGACCAAGAACTCAATCAGATAGAGCACTATACAGGAAATTTATGCAAGAAAAACTTATAAACTATTGTAATTTAAGCATTTTTTCTGATCCTGTAATAAACTTTATTTTTAATAATAATACTACAAATGGTATTGAAACAAAAGAAGGTAAAAAGGTATCATGTAAAAAGTTAATACTAACAACAGGAACTTTTTTAAATGGTTTGATTCATATAGGTGATGAAAGAACACCAGCAGGAAGGTATGATGAAAAACCTTCAACAGGTTTAAGTGAACAATTAGCAAAATATAATTTTAAAATTGGAAGATTAAAAACTGGGACGCCTCCCAGGTTAGATGCAAGAACGATTAATTTTGATAATCTTGAGGAACAATTTGCAGATGATGATCCTTATTTTTTTTCCTTCTTAACTAAAAAAAATTTGAACAAACAAGTGTCATGTCGAATGACTTATACAAATGAGAAGGTTCATAAAATTATAGAAAAAAATTTATCCAAAAGTGCAATGTATTCAGGTAACATAAAAGGAGTCGGCCCAAGATATTGTCCATCTATAGAAGACAAGATAGTAAAATTCGCAGATAAAGTTCGTCATCAGATTTTTTTAGAGCCAGAGGGGCTTAACGACCACACAATTTATCCAAATGGGATCTCCACATCGCTCCCAGCTGATGTACAAAAAGAAATATGTAGCAATATCAATGGTTTAGAAAATGTTAAAATTGTAAGGCCAGGATATGCTATAGAATATGACTATATAGATCCACGTGAACTATTCTTGACCCTTGAAACAAAGAAGATCAGCAATTTATATTTGGCTGGACAGATTAACGGAACGACAGGTTATGAAGAAGCAGCCGGACAAGGACTTATAGCTGGTATAAATGCAGCTTTATCTGTTAAAAATTCTGAGCCTTTTATACTTGATAGATCTGATGCTTACTTAGGAGTAATGATTGATGACTTGGTTACAAAGGGAGTGGCAGAGCCATATCGAATGTTTACATCAAGGGCAGAATATCGATTAAGTTTGAGAGCGGATAATGCGGATCAAAGATTGACAGCTAAGGGAATAGAGATCGGGTTAATTGGAAAAGATAGAAAAGCAATATTCCTAGATAAATTTCATAAAATTGAAAAAATTAGTTCAAAAATGAGTAAATCTAGCATTTCCCCATCTAAAGCTGAAAAATTTGGAATTAAAATAGCGAAAGATGGAATTTTGAGGTCTTCAAATGAAGTTCTAACTCAAAAGAACGTAAATATGAGTAAAATCAGAGAAATATGGCCTGAAATACCATATTTTAGTGATGAAATAGATGAACAAGTAGAAATCGATGCTCATTACAGGGGATATTTAAAGAAGCAAAAAGCTGATATTTTAGCTTTTAAGAGGGATGAGAACTTAATTATTCCTGATAAAATAAATTATGATGTGCTTTCAGGTTTATCTAATGAGGTAAAAGCCAAATTTAAAGAAATAAGGCCTAAAACTATGGGTCAAGCGCTTAGAATTGATGGAATAACTCCTGCAGCAGTATATATTTTGTTGTCACATCTTAAAAGAAAGTCTATTAAGCATATAGCTTAATGGATCAAGAAATTTTAAATTCTTACTCTAAACTCAATGATTTAAATGTTTCACGTGAAACATTTTTAGACTTTGAAAACTACATATCTTTAATTATTGAAAAAAATAAACAAATAAACTTAATTGGTCAAAATACAGCCAAAAAAAACATGTTAATTGAGCGTCATATTATTGATTCAGCGCAAATAATTGATTTTGTTGATTTAAATAGCAATACAACTATAGATCTGGGTTCTGGCGCAGGTTTTCCGGGTATAATAGTGGCAATTATATTAAAAAATATGAAAAATGAAATGAATGTTCATTTATATGAAAAAAGCTACCATAAAAGCCATTTTTTAAAAAAAGTTTCAGAAAAATTAAATTTAAATACAAAAGTTTTTCAAAAAAATATTTTTGAGACAAAAAATTTAGAGACTGGAACAATTATGTCAAGAGCATTTAAACCTATGCCTGTTGTTTTAGATTTAGTTTATGAGAATTTTTCGAAATATAAAAATTTAATTTTCTTTATGGGTAAAAGTGGGAAAAAAATTTTTGAAAATTCTAAAAAAACATGGAAGTTAGAATATTTAGTAAAAAAAAGCTTAACAAGTAAGGATTCATTTTTAATAAATATAAAAAAGATTGAAAAAAAAAATTAAAAGGATTTTAAATTAAATTGAATGCAAATTATTTCTGTCATAAATCAAAAGGGTGGGGTAGGAAAAACTACAACAGTAATAAATCTTGCAGCCGGGCTATCACAACTTAATAAAAAAATTTTAGTTATAGATCTGGATCCTCAGGGAAATGCAACTACGGGCCTTGGATTATCTAACATGGATAACTCAAGTGATACAATTTATGGGGTCTTGAATGGAACTAAAGAAATTTATCATGTAATCAAGAAGACGAATTTTGAAAATTTAGATTTAATAACTTCCAATGTGGATTTATCAGGTCTAGAAGTTGAAACAGCTGAAGATTCAAATAGAGCTTTTATTTTAAAACGTAAATTAGCCTTATATTTAAATGATTCTAGAGGATCTTATGATTATATACTTATTGACTGTCCTCCTTCTCTCAGTCTATTAACTGTTATGGCACTTGTTTGTTCAAGCTCACTATTAGTGCCTCTGCAGACAGAATTTTTTGCTTTAGAGGGTTTAACTCAGCTTATGAAAACAATTGAAAGAATAAAAGTAAGTTTAAATCCAGAATTAAAAATCAGAGGTATACTTTTAACAATGTATGACAAAAGAAATAAACTATCTTCACAAGTTGAAAAAGAAGCAAGAGATTATTTTAGCGAAAAAGTTTATTCAACTGTAATACCAAGAAACGTTAGATTGTCAGAGGCACCATCACATGGAATGCCAGTTTTAATTTATGATAAATTTTGTCCAGGAAGCAAATCATATTTCAGCTTTACCGACGAATTTATAAACCAAGAGACAACTGTTGGAAGTGCCGCTTAATGGAAAAAATAAAAAAAGGGCTAGGTCGAGGACTATCTTCATTGATAGGAGAAGTAAAAGTTTCGACTCAAAAAAATCATTTACCAATAAGTGATTTAGTTCCAAACAAATATCAGCCAAGAAAAATTTTTGATAAAGCTTTTTTAGAGGATTTAACAAATTCAATAAAAGAAAGAGGCGTTATCCAACCAATCATAGTTAGAAAATCTAGGCACGATGCTTCTAAATTTGAAATAATCGCAGGAGAAAGAAGATGGCTTGCAGCTCAAAGAGCCGGACTTCATACTGTTCCAGTAGTTATTACAGAAGCTGATGATCTAAAATCTCTAGAATTTGCTATTGTTGAAAATGTTCAACGACATGATTTAAATTCACTCGAAGAAGCAAGGGGTTATAAACGATTAATTGACGAATTTTCATATGATCAAGAAAAAGTTTCTAAATTTATCGGTAAAAGCAGGAGCTATATTGCCAATGCTCTTAGAATATTAAATTTACCTAATGATATTTTAAAATTAATTGAGGAGCAAAAATTAAGTGCAGGCCACGCAAAAATTCTAGTTGGTTTAGAAAATGCGAGTTTTATTGCAACTAAGATTGTTGAAAAAAAACTTTCTGTAAGGCAATCTGAAAACCTCGTTAAAACTTTTAAATCAAAGATACAAAAAAAATACATAAAAGACCCCAATATTAAAGATCTTGAAAATAAAACTACTGAAAGAATTGGGTTAAATGTCGAAATTAAGAATAATAAACAAAATAAAGGCTCTCTAATATTTCATTATAGAGATATAGATCAACTCAAAAAAATAATTGAAATAATATCTAAATATTATTAGTTTTTTTTATAGCTTTCTCATAAATAAAATTAATTAACATATATCTAGAAACATCACTTTTTTGTTTAACATTTAATTCTAAAGAATTTATTTCATAAAATAATTTTTTAATTTCATTTTTAGACCATGTTAAAATTTGTTTTTTTACAATTTCTTTCTCTTTCCAAAATATTGGAGGTCTGAAAGAGTTAATTGTTTCTTCCAGGTTATCTTTCTCATTATATAATTCTATTAATTTAATTAATTTTTTAATCTTATTTATAAAAGTTCGAATGATGACAATGATATCTTCGTGTGTAATTGTATTGTCATTTAAAATTGTTTTAACATTAATTTCATTTCTAGTTAAACAACTATTAATCAATTCATTAAATTCATGCTCTTGATTTAAATTTACAAGTTTAAATACTTGTTCATTTGTGATTTTTTTATTTTTTGAAAATAAAGTTATTTTTTCAATTTCTTTTAACAGGTGAGTTCTATTACCATTAGATTTTTTTATAATGTGATTAATAATTTCTCTCGAAAGTGAAATATTATTTTCTTTTAAATGTTGGTAAGCAATTTTTGATAAACTAATTTCATTGTCTGGGTAAAATGGAACACATACATAAAATTTATCTTTTTCAAAAAAATTTCTTAATTTTGATTTTTTATCTAAAACATTAGCATTTAGAATCAATCTCAAATTTCCAAGATCCTTTGAGATTAGCTCATTTATTATATTTAGAATCTTATCTGTAACATTTTTGATAATTATGAATTTTTCATTTTCAAAAAAAGAATGATTAAAAATAGCTGAATAAAAACTTTCTAAATCAGATAAAACATCCTTTTCGTCATACTTAATTTTTTCTAATTTTTCACTTTTTCTGTATAATTTATTAATCTCCTCTTCCTTTTGCCCTTCATTATTCCCATAGAAAAGAATTATATTTGTTTTAATATCAATATTATTTAAATTAAAGGACTTAAGAATCATCAATTAGTTAAGAGTTTAGTCCTCAATTTTTCAGAAATTTGTTCAGCTAAATTTTTTTTAATGGTATTCTCGTAATTACTTTGATCATAATTTTCTTGTAAGTTTTTATAAATAAATTCTTCATTTAAAACTAAAGATAATTTTTTCTGTTCATTTTCTACCCCAAAGTTTGATGTTACTGATAGTTTATAATCCGTAGGTGACCCAAACTTATCTTTTGCTAATACAACTTTATTGAACTTAGATTTAATCTTAATTTTATAAATATCTGAATAAAGTTTTTTTTGATTTCTCTTTAAATTGTTAATAATTAATTTATTAATTTGTTGATCGCCTTCCATTTCAATAAATTCAAATCTTATATCTTTTATTTTTGAATTATTATAAATTGGCTCATATTCACAAGATGCTAGTAAAATTAAAATAGTTAAAATTAGAATAATTTTATTTTTCATTAATTGATAATAATATTTATTAGTTTATTTGGAATAAAAATGATTTTTTTAAATTTTTTATTAGCAATATATTTATTGATGTTATTATCTTTTTTTACAGCTTCAACTAATTGTTTTTCAGAACAGTTGGTTTCGTAATTCAAAAGACCTCTTTTTCTTCCATTAATTTGAATTACGAAGTTAACATTTTTTTCTTTTAATAACTGTTCATCATAACTTGGAAATTCAAATGGTCCTTTTATATTAAGTGTTTTTAAAGCTTCGTTCGCAATATGTGGAATTACTGGCATTATGGATATTAATAATTTTTTATAGTTTTCAATAAATAATTGATTAAAAAAAATTTTTTCAGAATTTTTAAATAAGAAAGAGTATAATTCATGAATGTTAGCCACTACTACATTATACTGAAAACTTTCAAGATTATTTTTCATTTTTTTAATAAAATGATTTGTAAACTTTTCAAAATCTTTGTTTTTTTCTTCATTAATATTATTTTTAATTTTTTCTAAAATTTTTGTATGAAGTAACCAAAATTTTTGAATAAATTTATAGCACGAAACAATTCCCTCCTCAGACCATTGAACATCTTTTTCTGGAGGACTATCAGAAAGAATAAATAGTCTTACAGAATCGGCCCCATAATTTTCAATTATTTTTTGAGGATCAATAGTATTTTTTTTAGATTTAGACATCGACTCAGAGGAACCAACTTTTACCTCTATTTTTTTATTTTCCTTTAAATATTTTTTGCCGTTGATCTCAATAATTTCCTCAGGACTGAGCCACTCGCCATTTTGATCTTTGTATGTTTCGTGACAGACCATTCCCTGAGTAAATAATCCTTTGAAAGGTTCGGTAATATCAAAGTTAGTATTTTTGTATGAAAGAGCCATCATAAAAAATCTTGAATATAACAAATGAAGAATTGCATGTTCTACTCCACCAATATATTGATCCACTGGCATCCAATATTTAATGTCCTCTCTTGTAAAACCATAATTTTCATTGTCAGCTGAACAAAATCTTAAAAAATACCAAGAAGAATCAACAAATGTATCCAGGGTATCTGTTTCTCGAGTATAATTTTTCCCGTCAATTTCTACTTTTTTCCACTCGTTTATAGTGTCCAAAGGATTTCCTGTGGTTTTAATTTTTTCTATTTCTGGGAGTTTAACGGGTAACATTGTCTGTGGTATTTTATGAGGATTGCCCTCATCATCATATATTATTGGGATTGGGCAACCCCAATATCTCTGTCTTGATACTCCCCAATCTTTTAATCTATAGTTAATTTTTTTTTGACCTAAACTTTTTTCTTCTAAATATTTAATTGTTTTATTAATAGATTCTTTAGGACATTCGAGACCATTTAAAAATGATGAATTTATTATGTAGCCAGATCCTGTGTATGCTTTTTTATCTACTTTAAAATTTTCTTCACTAATCTCTGGTGTTACTACAGTTTTAATTTCGAGATCATATTTTTTTGCAAAATCAAAATCCCTTTGGTCATGTGCTGGACATCCAAAAACAGCACCAAAACCATAGTCCATGAGAACAAAATTTGCGAAATAAACTGGAACCTTAATTTTATTATCAATTGGATTAATAGCTAATAAATCAGTCTTAAATCCAATTTTTTCTGCATTTGCTATAGATTCTTCTGTAGTACCCGTTTTTGAGCAATTTTTTTTAAATTCAATAAACTCAGGATCTTGTTCATAAAACTTAGCGATAGGGTGATCAACAGATAAAGCTAAAAAAGACATTCCAAATAAAGTATCTGGTCTGGTTGTAAAACATTCTACATAATCAATATTTTTTTTACTTTCTATCTTAAATTTTATTTCACATCCAAAAGACTGTCCAATCCAGTTCTTTTGCATTAATTTTACTTTTTCAGGCCATTCATTCAGAGTATCTAAATTTTGTAATAATTCTTTTGAAAATTTAGTAATTTTAAAAAACCATTGATTTAATTTTTTTCTTTCAATAATAGCTCCTGATCTCCATCCTTTACCATCAATTACTTGTTCATTTGCTAATACTGTTTGATCTATCGGATCCCAGTTAACATATTGTTCTTTTCTATAAACAAGGCCCTTGTCATAAAGTTCAAGAAAAAATTTTTGTTGGTGTTTGTAATATTCTGGTGTGCATGTTGAAATTTCTCTTTCCCAATCAATTGAAAGTCCAAGCATTTTTAACTGCTGTTTCATATTTGAGATGTTTGATTCTGTCCAGGATTTAGGGTCTAAATTGTTTTGTCTAGCAGCATTTTCTGCTGGCATACCGAAAGAATCCCAGCCCATAGGATGAAGCACATTATAACCTTGCAGTGTTTTGTATCTAGCAAGAACATCACCAATTGTATAATTTCTAACATGCCCCATATGAATTTTTCCCGATGGATATGGAAACATTTCTAGGCAGTAAAATTTTTTCTTATTTTTATTTAATTTAGTTTTAAAAGATTTGTTTTGTTCCCAATAATTTTGCCAAAAATCTTCAATTAACTTGAAATTGTATCTGTCCACAAATTTAAAATTATTTAGTTTTTATCTTTATTTTGAGCTTTATAGATACTAGCTTTTTTTAGAATTTGTTTTTTTAATTCATTGTTTAAATTAGTTTTGCCTTCTGAAACCGAACAAATATTTTGGGTGTCACATTTTTTAAAAAATATTTTCAAGTCAACAGCATCTGATCTAATTTCATTTGATAAAAACCTTACTGTGATTTTTAAACTCTCAGATAAATTTTCATTATCAGAATACCAATCAGTAACTATTATTCCACCACTGTAGTTAGCAGTAGTTAGAGGCATAAAATCAATGGTATCTAAAGTTGCTCTCCAAAGTTCATTGGAGCTCGCGAATTCAAAATTTGTACCTTTATTCTCGACTGCATCCATCAATCTAAAACCTCTACCTTCATCCATATTCTTTTTTACTCTTAGTTTTGGATCAGGGGGAAACTCTTTAGCGTCAGTCGGTCTATAAAGACCACAGGAGTTTAATGATATTAGTAATATGAATAATACAAAAAATTTTAAAAGTTTCATGAATTCTGTTAAGTTAGATATTTAATAAACTAAAAACTTTATCTAACATAATAAAAATTATAATTATTGATTATAAATGTGATATTTTTGCAACAATGACACTAAAATATATAAAAAGTAGGTAAAATATAGAAAATGTTAATTAATTTCTGGTAAGTATGTCCTGTTTATAATTATAAATAATAACAACGGAGTAAATTTATGAACAACTTTAAAAAAATCGGGTTAACAGCTTTAGCTGGAACTCTAGCTGCATCAGTAGCACAAGCTGGCACATTGTCAGTAAGTGGTAGTGCAGAAATTAACTATCAAACACATGGTGATGGATCTGCAACAGGAAATCCTTTTTCAGATAACCAAACTATGACTTTTTCTGGTTCAGGTGAATTAGATAATGGTTACACAGTTAGTTACTCAAACACACTAACAGGCGGTGCTGGAACAACAGTAAACTTTACTGGAAGTTCAGTTGCAATCGATATGGGTGATGCTGGAACAATCGGATTATACGGTGATAATTCTGATGGTGCTGGTATTTCAACTTACCAAGACGTTGTACCAAATGCAGGTGAGCAAGTTTGGGATGACACTGGTGTATCTTCACACGGTGGTATCAATAACGGTATTGTTGATGAAGGTGTAAGAAACAACATTGGTTACAAAGTTTCTGCAGGAAACATTACAGCTTCTGCATCATGGGCAAAAGCAGCTGATGGTGGAGAAGGTTCAGTAGTACTTGTATACGATAATTTAATTGATGGAATGTCAATTGGTTATGGTGTTGGTGAAACTCAAGAAGCTGCAACTAACTCAAACACTACAGACTTAACAACTATGTTTGTTAAGTATACAATGGGTGCTGCAACTTTTGGTGTTCAGCAGTCATCTGTAGAACCTACAAATGGTGCTGGTACAACTGTAGCAACAACTGATAAAGATAGATTGCACGTCGGTGTTTCATTTGCAGTTAACGAAAACTTAAGTGTTGCTGTAGGTCAATCAGATCTTGAGTTTGATGCGGCTGGTTTAGTTGATCAAACAGATTCTGGTATTTCTGCATCATACACAATGGGATCAACAACAGTTGGTCTTGTACACAACAAAACATCAGATGCTGCTGGTGTAAGTGGTGATGACTATGATGTTTCAGAAATCAAATTATCTTTCGCATTCTAGAAAGTAATAATTTTTATTCATAAAAACGGCCTAAATTATTTTTAGGCCGTTTTTTTTTGCCCAACTTATAGATGCAAAACCATTTAATTTAAGCAATTTAAGTTTTTTATAATTTTTTTCATTCACTCCACCAAGAGCAATAAAAGAAAAATTTGTTTTATATGATATTAAATTAAATTTAATAACACCTAAAAATTTTTTAGTTTTTTTAACTTTAAATAGTGGTGATAAAAAAATTTCTTTACAGCCTTGTAATTTTTTAATTCTAATTTCTTTTAAATTATGAGCAGATCCAATTATATTAAATTTTTTTGTTAAATTAAACATGCTAGTATAGTTTAATCTGTGATTAAATGATGGAATATAAATCCCGTCTAGCCCAAGTTTAAGAGAAAGCTTTAGATCATTAGATAAGAAAAGACAATTGCCATTTTTTCTACAGAATAATTTAAGCTTTAATAAATTGTTTGTGTGATTAATATTTTCATAATTTCTATATATAATGTTAATATTTCTACCTAATTTAGACAATTCTGATAAATTATAATCACTAACATAACAATAAATTTTAGGTATTAAATTTTGCATAAAAGTATTACTAACTTATCTTCTATAAAAGAACAGATAAAGACAAAATTTAATCAAACAAATAATCTTAATATCATTGCTGTAAGCAAAACTTTTTCTATGACACAAATAAAACCTTTGTTAAAGCACGGACATCTTCATTTCGGTGAAAACAAGATTCAAGAAGCTATCGATAAATGGACAAACATTAAAAATGATTTTGAAAATGTAAAATTACATATGATAGGAAAATTACAATCAAACAAAGCAAAATTTTTGATTCCATTATTTGATTATTTACATTCATTAGATAACGTCAAATTAGCCGAAAAAATTGCTAATGAACAAGTAAAACTAAAAAAAAAAATAAAAATTTTTATACAAGTAAATATTGGTTATGAAGAACAGAAAAATGGAATAAAAATTAATGAACTTGAAAGCTTTTATACAACTTGTGTAAATCAATTTGATTTAGATATCTTAGGCTTAATGTGTTTGCCACCTGCTAAAGAAGATGTACGAACTTTTTTCAAGAAAATGAGAGAACTTAATCATTCTTTAGGGCTTAACGAACTAAGTATGGGGATGTCGTCTGATTACTTAGACGCTATAGAATTTGGTTCAAGTTTTATTAGAGTTGGATCTAAAATTTTTGGATCTAGAAATTAATAAATTTTAATTTTTGTATCCTTATTAATAATTCTAAGCAGAATTAAAAAATCATTTTCTTTCAAAGCAACACATCCAGCAGTTGGCTTATAGTTTTTTGTTAAATGAATAAAAATACAACTTCCTAAATTAGGGATTGTTTTTTTGAAGTTATATTTTATTGGAATAATATAATCATATTTATAGTCTTTTCTTTTTAACTTTTCATGCCGGATCTTTTTTTTAATTCTAAAGAGTTTATTATAAATTTTAGGAAATCTACTATCATTGCACCAACCCATGTTTGCTTTAATTTCTATACAGTCAAGTGATGTTAATGGTCTTTTTTTACGATCTTTTCTATAATAGATATTCTCTATACCGAATGTTCCTTTAGGTGTTTTTTTATCACCTTCTTTTTTATATTTTGTAGAGCCTTTTTTTCCGATACAACATTGGAATTTAAAATCTTCCACTTGAAGAGTATGTTTGTTTTTTACAAAAATTGTCATATTCTATTTTTACAAAAATGAATAATTTAGTAATATATAAATCTAGCTCATTATACGATATTCTTAAAGAAATTAGCTCAGATTTTAATTTCAAAATCGAATTCATTGATGAGGAGAATAAATTAAATGTTAAACTAAAAACTCTTAAAAATTATTTAATTCTCTCGAACAAAAAATATCTTGATATCAATGATCTTATTGTTTTGTACGATTTACCAATGAATATTTTTAAACTAGTTGAGAAAATAAACACTGAATTTTTAAAATTACAATATAGCAAACAATCTAAAATAAGATTGAATGATTATATTGTTGATTTAAACTCAAGAGAGATATCCTCTAAAACTAACAAAGTTAAATTAACTGAAAAAGAAATTGATACGATTATGTATTTGCTAAATGCAAATAAACCTGTTGCCATTGATGAGTTGCAAAAAAAAATTTGGAATTATCAAAATGAGATTGAGTCTCATACAGTTGAAACTCACATTTATCGCTTAAGAAAAAAATTTTTAGATATTTTCAATGATAATAAATTTATTATAAGTGAAAAAAATGGTTATAAAATTGAATAAAAAATTTACTTAGTAATATTAAATTTGAGGTCTTGTTAAAGCCTTGCTCCTATTTGCTGTATAACTCTAGAAGACATTTCAGTACCCTTTTCAAGACAATCTATTAAAGGTGATTTATTAATAAAACTATGTAGAAACCCTGAGGCAAAAAGATCTCCTGCACCTGTAAGATCAACAATTTTTAAATTTTTTCTTATATCAATTTCAACGATTTCCCGATCTTTAATTGCAATTGCCCCTTTTTCACCTCTAGTTATAACTATTAATTTTTTCATTTGTTTTGCAAAAGAAACTACTTCATCAAAATTTTTGGCATCAATTAATGAGGTCATTTCTTGATCATTAGCAAAAGTTATATCTAGTTTATTTTTGACTAGGTCTAAAAAATGAGATTTGTGCCTATCTACACAAAATTGATCAGAAAGTGACATTGCAACTTTGTTCGCAGATAAAATAGCTTTATCGAATGCTTTTTTTGGCTCTCCTTCATCCCACAAGTAGCCTTCTAAAAAAACTATTTCACTTTTTTTAATCACATTAGAATTGATATCACTATCATTAATTTTTCCAGCAGTTCCAAGAAACGTGCACATTGTTCTTTCAGAGTCAGGTGTGACTAATATTAAACAAGTTCCTGTTGGTAATTCTTCTTTTTTCTTTGAATAGAAAAATTCTATTTTTTCTGATTTTAAACCCTCCTCGTATTTAATACCAAATTCATCATCAGAAATTTTACCAATGAAGCCAACAGTATTACCAAGTTGGGCTAGACCAACTATTGAGTTAGCTACGGACCCTCCAGAAATAGTTCTTTCAACTTTAAGGCCAGTTATTAATTTTCTAAATTCATATTCATCGAAAAATAGTTTCATAGTACTTTTTGTAAGACTATTCTTGGTGATAAATTCATCATCAACTTTACAAATGACATCTACAATTGCATTTCCTATTCCTATAATTCTCATACTAAGCCTTTTTAGTAATAACAGGTTTTTTTCGATTTGGATAGCAGGCTCTACAAATTATACAATCTAAACCATGGCAATCTCGAGCTTTACAATATTCTCTTCCATAAAAGATTATTTGCAAGTGTAGTTTAGACCAATATTTTTTAGGAAATATTCTTTTTAAATCTTTCTCTGTTTGAACAACATTTTTTCCATTTGTTAAGCCCCATCTTTGTGCGAGTCTATGAATATGAGTGTCAACCGCAAAGGCTGGATAGCCAAAACCTTGAGACATAACTACGCTAGCAGTTTTATGACCTACACCAGGAAGCCTCTCTAATTCCTCAAAAGTTTTAGGTATTTTGCCTTTATGTTTTTCTAAAATCTGTTTTGACATTAAGTAAATACTTTTTGCTTTAACTCTATAAATACCTATTTTTTTAATTAATTTTTCAATTTTTTTTCTTCCTAGTTTTACAAAGTGTTCTGGTTTGAAATATTTTGGATATATATTTTTTGTTACATTATTTACATTTAAATCTGTACATTGAGCAGAAAGAAGAACAGAAACTAATAAAGTAAAAATATTTTTACTTTTTAAAGGTATTGGTGTTTTTGGATAAATCTTATTTAGATTTTTAATTATGATTTGTGCTTTCTGCTTTTCATTCATTATGAAAAATTAAGCAAATCTCTCATAGAATATAAACCTGGTTTTTGTCTCATTATCCATCTAGAGGCGGACAATGCTCCATCAGAGTAAAGCGCTCTGTCAAAGGCCTCATGATTTAATGTTATAATTTCCTTTCCACTTGAGAATTTCACTTCATGTTGCCCAATAATTTCACCTTTTCTTATTGAATTAAAATTAATTTTTTTTCCATAGGGGAAAGATTTTTTGTTTAAAAATTTTTTACCAATCAAATTATATAAATTTTTATTCTTCCCTTTCGCTATTCCTTTTCCAAGCATTAAGGCTGTACCTGAAGGATAGTCTTTTTTATGTCTATGGTGTGTCTCAAGTATTTTGCTCAAATATTTATGATTTAGTGACTTTGATGCAATTTCAGTTAAATACATTAACAAATTTATACCTAAGCTCATATTGCCAGCTTTTAAAATAGGTATCTTTTTTGAATATTTTTTTATTTGATTTTCTTGGCTTCTGGAAAATCCTGTAGTGCCTATAACAACCTTTTTTTTAAGTTTTGAAGCTATTTTAAGTATATCAAGAGTGCAGTTTGGAATTGTAAAATCAATAATCACATCAGTTTTTTTGAAAGCTTTTTCAGAATTTAATTCTGGCTTAATATTGTTAAATTTTTTATTTATTAATCTATTCTCTGTAAGTGTAACTAGTTTAAAGTCTTTATTTTTTTTTGAAGAATTTATCAGTTGTTGACCCATTCGTCCAAGACAGCCTGAAATTGCTAAATTAATCTTTCTCATTTATGAGAATTTATAACTATCTTTTATCTTAATTAAAGCTTAGTTTTTCCAAAAACTTTTAGCCTTTTTGAAAAATTGTCTAATACTAGGGTTAGACTTTTCGTTCTCAATTTTTCTAAATTTTTCTAATAGTTCTTTTTGTTCATTGTTAAGAGAAACCGGTACTTCTGTATTTATTTGAACATATAAATCACCATCTCCACTTCCTCTCATATAAGGCATACCTTTACCCTTTAGTCTAAATTGTTTACCTGATTGTGTTCCTTCTGGAATTTTTATTTTAGCTTTACCCCCATCAATAGTTGGTATTTCAATAGTTGTACCTAATGCAGCATCTGCTATAGAAACTGGACACTCAAAAAATAAATTTTCATCTGATCTCTTAAATAATTCATGAGATTTAACATTTATAAATAGATATAGATCACCATTAGCTCCACCTCTAGAGCCAGCTTCACCTTTTCCTGCTAACCTAATTCTAGTTCCATCATCAACACCTTTTGGAATAGTTACATTGATTTTTTTTGAAGTTTGTTTGTTTCCATTTCCGCTGCAATCATTACATGGATTAGTAATTTCTTCTCCGCTACCAGAACATTGAGGGCAAGTTTGTTGTACAGTAAAAAAACCTTGATTGGATCTAACTTTTCCATTTCCACCACAATAGGTGCATCTGTCAGGAGAGAAACCAGGTTTTGAACCACTACCCTTACACGTTTCACATTTATCAGAAGATGAAAATTGTATATTTTGTTTTTTTCCTGAATAAGCTTCTTCAAGTGTTATCGATAAATCATATCTTAGATCTGAACCTCTATTATTTGAGTTTCGTTTATTACCTCTTCTTCCACCTCCAAAATCTCCAAAAAAATCCTCAAAAATATCTGAAAAATCTGATCCACCAAATCCTCCAAAGCCACTAAATCCTCCTTGGCCACTACCACCATTTTCAAAAGCAGCATGTCCAAAATTATCATAATTCTCTTTTTTGCTTTTATCAGAAAGAATACCATAGGCTTCACTTGCCTCTTTAAACTTATCTTCAGCAGTTTTGTCGCCAGGATTTTTATCTGGATGATATTTGACTGCTAACTTTCTGTAAGCTGATTTTATATCTTCTGGACTGGCACTTTTATTGATACCAAGAACATCATAGTAATCTCGTTTAGCCATTAGTTTAATCCAGACGACTAAATGTTATTTAAGCACTTTTTTCTTGATTGTCTTCTTTATTTTCTTCTTTTACTTCCTCAAAATCAGCATCAACAACATTATCATCTTTTTTATCTTTATTTTCTTTACCTGCATCTTTTCCAGCTTCAGAACTTGCACTTTGTTGAGCTTTGTAAATTGCCTCACCAAGTTTCATTGAAGCTTGAACTAATTCCTCTGTCTTTTTTTTAATATCCTCGATATCTTCACCTTTTAAACTTTCTTTAAGGGAGCTTGAAGCATCTTCTATAGCTTTCTTTTCAGCATCAGAGACTTTTGAGCCATGTTCTTTAAGATTTTTTTCAGTAGAGTGAATTAAAGTGTCAGCTTGATTTCTTACATCAACTGACTCCCTTTTCTTTTTGTCAGCTTCTTTATTAGCCTCAGCATCTTTAACCATTTTTTCAATTTCTTCATCACTAAGTCCGCCTGAAGCTT
Source organism: Candidatus Pelagibacter sp. HIMB1321 (assembly GCF_900177485.1). Lineage (NCBI taxonomy): Bacteria > Pseudomonadati > Pseudomonadota > Alphaproteobacteria > Candidatus Pelagibacterales > Candidatus Pelagibacteraceae > Candidatus Pelagibacter > Candidatus Pelagibacter sp. HIMB1321. The sequence continues at coordinate 1,131,159 of NZ_LT840186.1, read as the reverse complement.
GAATTTGTATTTTCTGTTCTTTTCCTGTACCTTTGTCTTTTGCTGAGACATTAACAATTCCATTAGCATCGATATCAAAAGTAACTTCAATTTGAGGCACACCTCTTGGTGCTGGAGCTATTCCAACTAATTCAAAATTACCTAATATTTTATTGTCAGCTGCCATCTCTCTTTCACCTTGAAGAACTCTTATTGAAACAGCTGGTTGATTATCCTCAGCTGTAGAGAAAACCTGACTTTTCTTTGTAGGTATTGTTGTATTTTTTTCAATTAATTTTGTAGAAACACCTCCAAGTGTTTCAATACCTAATGATAAAGGTGTAACATCCAGAAGAAGAACATCTTTAACATCTCCTTGTAATACACCTGCTTGAATTGCTGCACCCATAGCAACAACTTCATCAGGGTTGACACTTTTATTTGGTTCTTTGCCAAAGAAATTTTTAACTTCTTCTACTACTTTTGGCATTCTGGTCATACCACCAACCATAACTATTTCATCAATTTCACTTGCAGTTATGCCAGCATCTTTTAGCGCTGTTTTGCAAGGAGGCATAGTTCTGGCTATCAGTTCCTCTACTAAAGCTTCAAGTTTTGCTCTAGTCATTTTTATATTTATGTGTTTTGGACCAGTTTTATCAGCTGTAATAAAAGGTAAATTTATGTCAGTTTGTTCTGCTGATGACAACTCTATCTTTGCTTTTTCAGCAGCTTCTTTAAGTCTTTGAAGGGCCAATTTGTCTGATTTTAAATCTATTCCATTATCTTTTTTAAATTCTGAAATTAGGTATTCAACAATTGCATTATCAAAGTCTTCACCACCTAGGAAAGTATCTCCATTAGTTGATTTAACTTCAAATACACCATCACCCAGTTCTAATATTGATACATCGAATGTACCACCACCCAGGTCATATACAGCAATTTTTTTATTTTGTTTTTTATCCAAACCATATGCCAAAGAAGCTGCAGTTGGTTCGTTTATGATTCTTAAAACTTCTAAACCAGCAATCTTACCAGCATCTTTTGTTGCTTGTCTTTGTGCATCATTAAAATATGCTGGTACAGTTATTACTGCTTTTGAAACAGTTTGACCTAAATATTTTTCTGCAGTTTCTTTCATTTTTTGAAGAATAAAAGCAGAGATTTGTGATGGAGAATATTTTTCTCCTTTTGCTTCAATCCAGGCATCTCCTTTTTCAGAATTAACAATTTTAAATGGAGCAGCCTCAACATCTTTTTTCACAGTTGGGTCGTCAAAATTCCTTCCAATTAATCTTTTAACTGCAAAGATTGTATTTTCAGGATTTGTTACAGCTTGTCTTTTAGCTGGTTGACCAATTAGCTTTTCACCATCATCAGTAAATGCAACAACTGAAGGTGTGGTTCTTGCTCCTTCGGCATTTTCTAAAACTTTTGGCTGGCTACCTTCCATGATAGCAACACACGAATTTGTTGTTCCAAGATCTATTCCAATTATTTTGCTCATAATATTATTTTCTCTCTTTCTTCATATAGGGGTTAAATCTATTTCTACAAGTTGATCTAAACATTAATTATTATCTTTATTTTCCTTATTTTCAGCCGGATCTTCATTTTTAGTTTCAGTTTTTTTTGAAACACCAACTAACGACGGTCTTAATAATCTGTCTTTAATCATAAAACCTTTTTGAATTTCTTGAACTATAGTTCCAGGTTCTTTTAGATCATCTTCAATTTCCATCATTGCTTGATGAAAATTTGGATCAAGTTTTTTATTCAAACATTCAATTGGTTTAATGTAATTTTTAGTAAAAATTGATATCAAATCTTTATTAATTATTTCCAGATGCTCTAATATTTTTTTTAAAGCATCAGTGTCTTTTAATTTTTCATCATTTTCTAAGACTTGTTTCGATCTTTCTAAGTTATCAATTAAATTTAAAGCTTCTCTTGCAAATGATGATCCTCCATATTCAAATGCGTCTTCTTTTTCTTTTTCAAATCTTCTTCTTTGGTTTTCCATTTCTGCAAAAGTTCTTGCTAACTTATCTTCTAGTTCAATAATTTTTTCTTCTGGTGAAATTTCTTTTTCTTTTTTACTTTTTTCAGTTTTAGCTTGGTCATTAGTTTCGGCATTTCCTTTATTATTTTCCTCTGCATTGCTGGTTGCAGTTTGTTCCTCTAAAGGTTTTTGTTGTTGTTCTTTATCCATGTGCGCATATATGGTAAGAAATTTGAAAATTGCTAGACTTTAATGAAAAAAATTTCTGAACTGTTCATAGGCACTAATAACAAAGGAAAAATTAAGGAAATTAAGGCATTATTACCAAAGGGTATAAAAATTTATTCTAATTTAAACTTCAAAATCAAAAGTCCAATAGAAAATGGAAAAACATTTGAAGATAACTCACTTATAAAATCAAAATATTTTTCTAAAAAAACAAATTTGCCATGTCTTGCTGATGACTCAGGTTTAGAAATTGATATTTTAAGTAAAGCACCAGGCATTTATTCCGCAAGATGGGGTGGAAAAAGCTCTGATTTTAAAAAGGCGATTAAAAGGGTTTATAGAGAATTGAATAAAAAAGATAAAAATTGGAAAAGAAAAAAAATTAAAGCACGGTTCATTTGTTGTTTGTCGATTTGTTTTTTAGAAAAAAAAATAGTTTGCGTTAAAGGAAAAGTGGAAGGACTTATTTCACATGAGCCCAAAGGTAAAAATGGTTTTGGCTATGATCCAATTTTTATTCCTATTGGAAAAAAATTTACCTTTGGGGAAATTTCTCCAAAAATAAAATATAAAATGGATCATCGATTTAATGCTTTTAAAAAAATTAAAAAATTTCTTTAAGTATTCTGTCTTCAATTTTATAAAAATTTAATCTGTGATTAATCTTATTATCTTCAATATCAAAAATTCCGATCTTTCCTTTAAAAGAATTTTTATTCCTAAAAGCCTTATCTAAGTCAGACAGAGTATTTTTTAATGAAAGATAATAAATTAAACCAACTAAATCATAACTTAATAAAGATAAATGATTGGGATTTTCATTAAATTCTGTAGTAAATTTTTTTTCAAACTGTTCCATGTTTTTTTTATTTATAGATGGATAGTATATTGGTTGAGAAGTTGTTTCAGTTAATAAACTTTCATCAAACCATTGATTTAAAGTTATGAAATATTTTTCTTTTGGAGATACGTCAGTATACAGTAATGAGGTTATTACACTTTTTAAACTTTCATCAAAATCACTAATTATGACTGCATCAAAATTTACATTTCCTATTGTATATTTTTTTTCAAGATTTTTTATTTTATCTTCTTTATTTGAATCATCTGAATTTTCTAGTCTAGCGATTTCATCAAATAAATTTTGTTTACGAGTTTCATAATTTGTAATTTCTTCTATTTGCTTTGTAAGTTCTGTTGGCTTAATATTATAAAAATATCGTTTAAGATTTCTGATTTTAGATTTTTTTATTCCATTTTCAATTTCTTGGTCGTAACTCAAATTAGGTATCAATAATATTGTTTTATTTATCTCATTTTCTTTAAGAAATTTATTAATAGTATTAAGTTGAGATATTGAGTTGATTCCTGTGCTAATTACATTTTTTGGCAAATCTAAAGTTTTGTTTGTAAACGATAAAAACAAAACATCTTTTACCTCATCAAGATAAATTAAGTTTTCATAAAACACAGGACCAATAATTAAATTTATACCCATTTGATTTAGTTCAATTGCAGATTTTAGTGTTTTATTTGGATCAGAATTTGTATCTTTTGGAAAAATTTCTATCTTGCTAGAGTTTATATCATTTAGCGCTAAACGTGTTGCTTTGATAATCTGTTTTCCAATTTCTGCATCTTCACCAGTCAGGGGTACAAGTAGGCCTATTCTAATTTTGTTATCTTCAGAAAAGGTAGGAGTGATTAATAAAAAGAAATTATAAATCACTAAAAAAAGAATTATAAAAATTTTATTCATTTAATGTTATTGTTAATCTAATACTGTTTAAATTATGGTAAAAGCTATATTGCATAAAAATGATCTAAAAAAAGGACTTTATTTAATACCCACACCAATAGGCAACTTAGGAGATATTAGTTTTAGGGCCATAGAAATTTTAAAAAATTCAGATTTTATACTTTGTGAAGACACTAGGGTATCCAAAAAACTATTAGATAAATTTGAAATCAAAACCAACTTAATTTCTAATCATAAATTTAATGAGAATAAAAATTTATCAAAAGTTGTGAATTTTTTAAAAGAAAACAAGCTAGTATCTTTAATTTCAGACGCCGGAACCCCAGGTATTTCTGATCCTGGTGCAGTTTTAATTAATGAGTGCATAAAACAAGATATTAGTATCATTCCTTTGCCAGGCCCATCTGCAGTAACTACAGCAGTTTCGGCCAGTGGTTTTGATGAGAAATATTTATTTTATGGTTTTTTTCCAGAAAAAGAAAAATTAATAGTAGAAGAGTTAGAAAAGTTTTCAAATCATAATTTTTGTATTGTTTTTTTTATTTCACCAAAGAAAATTAATAAGATTATCCCTTATTTAAAAACTTATTTTAAAGATAGAAAAATATTAATTTGTAGAGAAATTTCAAAATATTATGAGGAATATCTAAGATCTGATATTAAAAATTTAAAATTATTTGAAAATGAACCAAAAGGTGAATTGACTATTGTTATATCTGAAAAACAAATTGATAAAAAGACTTCACAAGGGATTAGTGAATCAGATAAGAATAGTATAAATAAAATGCTTAATAAATTAAGCACAAAAGAAATTACAAACATTATTGCGCAGTATAGCAATGTGTCAAAAAAAGAAATTTATGAATACTGTGTCAAAATAAAAAATGAGAAATAAAATTTTATTATTATTTTTTGTAGGGTTGATTTTCTCAGGTTGTGCTGGGGTTGCATCAAAAGGAATTTTTGGAACAGGTGTTAGCGTTGCATTTGATCCAAGAACAGTGGGAACCCAAGTTGATGATTCAATAATGCAAAAAAATTTAGCAAGCAGAATACTTTTAATAGATAAAAAATATTTAATTTCTGTTAATACAAAAGTTTTAGATGGAAGAATATTTTTGACAGGAAAAGTAGATAGCCCTGAAGAAAAACTTAAACTTACAAAATTGGCATGGGAGACTAGTGGGGTTAGATCAGTAAGAAATGATATTAAAATTAAAGAAGAATTTAATTTTCAACAATCTGCTAAAGATATTTTAATTACCTCTCAATTAAGATCGGCAATGATCTTTAATAAAGAAATTAAAGCTACAAATTATCAAATTGATACTTATAAGAAAAAAATCTACGTTTATGGTATTGCTTTAACTTCAGAAGAAAAAGATCTAGTTATTAAAGAGGCTAAGGAAATTTTAGATGTAGAAGATGTTATAGCCAGTATTATTCTCGTTGATGATTTAAGAATACAAAAAGATTAATTATTTTTTATAATCAATTTTATCTGCTGAATAAGCCGCAATTGAAGCAAGATTGATTATTTCTGATGTTGAAGTTCTAAGAGGTGCAATTTCAATAGGAAGACCAAGACCAATTAAAAGAGGACCTATCACTTTTGCGTCGCTTAATGTTTTCATCATTTTATAGGATATAGCCGCACTATGTTGGCCTGGCATAATTAGAATGTTTGCATTACCAACTATATTAGAAAAAGGATATAAATTTTTATACTGATCATTTAAAGCTACATCAGGCTGCATGTCTCCATCAAATTTAAAATCTACATTTTTTTCTTTTAGGATATCGACAGCTTTCTTAATATGTTTAGTTCTGCTGGTAAGAGGTTGGCCAAATGTTGAATGAGATACAAAAGCAACTCTTGGCTCAATACCAAACAAACGAACAACCCTAGCGGTTGAAATTGCTATTTCAGACATCTCCTCTGATGTTGGATATTCATGAACACTAGTATCTGCAACGAATATAGTCTTACCTTTATGGACAACCATATTTAATCCAAACATAATTTCGTTGTTTCTAGCACCAACTACTTGAGTAATTTTTTCAAAAGACGCTCCAAATCTTCTAGTATTTCCAGTTACCGCACCATCAGCATCTCCGCATGCAACCATGCAAGCAGCCCAAATTACACGATCATTTCTAACCAATCTATCACAATCCCATTCTAACAAACCTTTTTCTCTTTGAAGCTTTTTGAAAAGATGTTGAACATATCTCTCTCTTTTTTCAGTATCTTTTGAGTTTATAATTTCAATATCAAAATTTTCATTGTAACCAATTTTTTTTACCTGTTCTTTAATCTTGTCTTCTTTCCCTACTAGAATTGGAATTCCAAGTTTTGAATTCTTAAAAGCAATTGCTGCTTTAAGATTATTTTCATCCTCTCCATCTGCAAATACAATCTTTTTTTGATTTTTTTTGATGTGGTTGTTAATACCTTGCATTATAGTTACAGTTGGATCTAGTCTTTGTTTAAGTTGATCTTTATAATTTTCAAAATCATCTATAGATTTTCTTGCAACACCACTGTCCATAGCAGCCTTTGCCACTGCTGCAGGAATTACACTTATTAATCTTGGATCAAATGTTGAAGGAATAATATATTCTTTTCCATATTTAGGTCTTTGACCTCCCATTGCTGCAACCACTTCATCAGGAACATCCTCTCTTGCAAGCTCTGCAATAGCCTTTGCAGCTGCAACTTTCATTTCTTCATTAATTATCTTAGATCTAACATCTAATGCTCCTCTAAATATGTATGGAAAACCTATGAGATTATTAACCTGATTGGGATAATCAGATCTTCCAGTTGCAATTATTGCATCATCTCTAACTTCTTGAATTTCTTCAGGTAGAATTTCTGGATCAGGGTTTGCACACGCAAAAATTATTGGATTTTTTGACATTTTCTTCACAAATTCTTTTTTTAATGCCCCTTTTGCTGACAAACCTAAAAACACATCTGCACCATCTATAGCATCTTCTAAGGTTCTTAACTTTGTTTCAACTGCATGCTTTGATTTCCATTGATCCATCCCTTCAGTTCTGCCTTTATAAATGACACCTTTTCGATCAAGCATGATTACATTTTCATTTGGAACACCTGAATTTTTAAATAGTTCAGTACAAGCAATTGCAGAAGCTCCTGCTCCATTAACAACAACCTTTATATCCTTTATAGATTTACCATTAATGTGTAATGCGTTAATCAATGCTGCTGTAGTTATAATTGCAGTACCATGTTGATCATCATGGAAAACTGGTATGTCTAAAATTTCCTTTAATTTTTCCTCGATGACAAAACAATCTGGAGCAGCAATATCTTCTAAATTTATTCCTCCAAAACTAGGGGCAAAATTTTTAATTGAATTTATAATTTCATTTGCATCGCTACAATCTATTTCAAGATCTATGGAGTCGATATCGGCAAATCTTTTAAACAAAACTGCTTTTCCTTCCATAACAGGCTTAGAAGCAAGTGCTCCCAAATTTCCCATTCCTAGAATTGCTGAACCATTACTAATTACCGCAACTAAATTTCCTTTTGCTGTATAGTCGTAAGCAGTCTCAGGATTTTCACTGATTGCTTTTACAGGAGCCGCAACACCTGGAGAGTAAGCAAGTGCAAGATCTCTTTTGGTCGTCATATTTTTTGACGCTACAATTTCTATCTTTCCAGGTTTTTTATTGGAGTGAAAATCTAATGCTTCTTTTTCAGTATAATGATCAGTTTTTGTTTTTTTCATTTTTGGTAATTAGATGTACAATTAGGGTAAAATTAAGACTAATATGATTTATGAACTTAATTAAGTCAACTGGCGCCTTCAGTTTTTTTACAATAATTAGTAGAATATTTGGTTATTTAAGAGATATTTTAATAGCAATCTTTCTTGGAACTAGTTTCTTAGCTGATGCTTTTTTTGTTGCCTTTAGAATACCTAATACTTTTAGAAGATTATTTGCAGAAGGAACCTTTAATGCAGCATTTGTTCCAAGTTATTCTTCAGAAGTACTAAAAGGAAAAGCTAAATCAAATAAATTTGCAAGTGAAGTATTTAACTTACTTTTTTTAATTTTATTAATTCTAGTTTTGTTGGTTCAAATATTTATGCCAGTATTTGTGTCTTTAATTGCACCAGGTTTTTTAGAGGATAGTGAAAAAATGCAATTAGCAATTAATCTTACAAGGATAACCTTTCCGTTTTTATTATTAATTTCTTTGGCATCTTTTTTTTCTGGAATATTAAATTCATACAATAGATTTGCAGAAGCAGCAGCAGCACCAATAATATTAAATCTTATTTTAATAATAGTCCTATTATTTAGTAAATCACTAAATGATGATTTAGTTTATTATCTATCATATGCTGTAACCCTTGCAGGTTTATTGCAATTTATATTTTTATATTTTTTTGTACGAAAATTCTTTAATTTAAATTTTAATTTAAGTTTTAAAGTTTCAAAAAACGTTAAAATTTTTTTCAAAAAATTAGTTCCAAGTATTTTTTCTTCAGGTGTAACTCAAATAAATATTTTAGTAGGAACAATAATTGCTTCGTTTCAAGCTAGTGCCGTCTCGTATCTTTATTACGCTGATAGGATTTATCAGATTAATCTAGCAATAGCTGGAATTGCCATTGGAGTTGTAATACTTCCTCAACTTTCAAAACATATTATTAAAAAAAATAAAAAAAAAATTGATTTAATTCAAAATAAAGCATTGGAATTGAGTTTGTTTTTAAGTCTGCCTGCAACTATCGCCTTGTTGTTAGGATCTGATAATATTATTTCAGCATTATTTGGTTATGGACAGTTTAATGAGTCATCGGTCTTAAATTCTGCTAATGCATTATTTTATTTTGCTTTAGGGCTGCCAGCTTTTGCATTTATTAAAGTATTTTCAAATTTCTTTTTTGCCAACCATGATACTAAAACACCATTTTATATTTCATTAGCATCTGTTTTATTAAATATTTTGATAAGTGTTTATTTCTTTAGATTAATTGGTTTTATTATAATCCCTATAGCTACGAGCATTTCCTCATGGTTTAATACAATTATTTTGTTTTTAATTTTAAAAAAAAGAAACCTGTTTAATTTTAATAGTATTTTTATTAATCGTTTTTTTAAAATTATTTTATCTTCAGTATTAATGGGTGCTTTGTTTTATTATTTATTAATACTGTTTCAGTATGAATTAGCTTTTGATCAAACTTTTAAATCTTTTTACTTAATTTTATCAGTAGTGATAGCGCTCTGTTTCTATATATTCGTATCTTACTTGATGAAAGCTTTCCAATTAGAAGATATTAAATTAAAGTATTGAAAATGAATAAAAAAATATTTTCAGGAGTTCAACCAACAGGAAACCTACATCTAGGAAATTATTTAGGAGCAATTAAAAATTTTGTTGAACTTAATAAGGATGAAAATAATAACTGTGTATTTTGTGTAGTAGATCTGCATGCCATTACAGTAAAACAAGACCCAAAAGAACTCAGGGATAATATCAGAGAGACAGTAGCAACCTTTGTGGCATGTGGAATAAACCCTGAAAAAAGTATTATTTTTAACCAATCAGCCGTTCCAGCGCATTCTGAAGCAGCTTGGATATTAAGTTGTGTTGCTCGAATGGGATGGTTGAATAGAATGACACAGTTTAAAGAAAAAGCAGGTAAAGATAAAGAGAAAGCAAGTATAGGTCTTTATTCTTATCCAGTACTAATGGCAGCTGATATTCTTTTATATGATGCTACTCATGTACCGGTAGGTGAAGATCAAAAGCAACATCTTGAGCTTTGTAGAGATATTGCTCAAAAATTTAATAATGATTATAGCGTTGAAGATTTTTTGAAAGTCCCAGATCCATTAATACAAAAAGAATTTTCAAGAATAATGAGTTTAAAGGATGGGACAAAAAAAATGAGTAAATCAGAATTGTCTGATTTAAGTAGAATAAATTTAACAGACAGTGAAGATTTAATTGTTAATAAAATTAAGAAGGCAAAAACTGATCCGTTACCATTACCCTCAGACTCAAAAGAATTAGAGACAAGGCCTGAAGCAAAAAATCTTTTAGGAATATATTCTAGTTTAAATAATTTTACATTGGATCAAACAATTAATGAATTTAGTGGAAAAAATTTCTCAGAATTTAAAGAAAAACTTTCTCAAGTCTTAGTTGAAAAAATTAACCCTGTAGCAAATGAAATCAAAAAACTTAACAAAGAAAATGAGTATTTAGATAAAATTTTATTAGATGGACAAAAAAAAGCTAATGAATACGCATCAAATAAATTAAAAAAGATACATGAAATTGTAGGTTTTTTGTAAAAATTCTTAAACAAGTTCCATTTTCAGAATTATTGACTATATAAGATCTATGTTCGTTCAAACTGAAACAACACCAAACCCTAATTCATTGAAGTTTTTGCCAGGCAAAACAGTTTCAAATAGTGGATCTTTTGAAATTACAAAAAAAGATGAAGTTAAAAATGAATTAATACGAAATTTAATGTCAGTAAACGGTGTTGAGGGAATTTTTTTAAGCAGAGATTTTATTTCAATAAATAAATATGACGAAACCTCATGGGATGAAATAAAGCATATAGTAATTTCTTTAATAAATGACTTTTATTCAACAGGGAAAGAGTTTGTAGTAGATAAAAGTCCTTTTGAAATTGATGAAAATCTTGGAGAAATTGAAAAAAAGATTGTTAAAATTTTAGATCAAAAAATCAGACCTGCTGTTGCTAAAGATGGTGGAGATATAAGATTTAAAGAGTTTAAGGATGGAATAGTTAAGGTTCAATTACAGGGTAGTTGTTCGGGGTGTCCTAGTTCGACAATGACATTGAAACAAGGAGTTCAAAATCTTTTGTGTCATTATTTACCAGAAGTTAAAGAAGTTGTAGCTGTTTAATAATGAAAAAAATCCAAAAAAAAAGAAAAAATAAGATTTTAGAAACTATCGATAATAATAATTTAGGTTCTTTAGCAAGAACTCTATTGGGAAGTTTGGTAGTTATTTTTATATTTTATTCTTTACCATTAATGATCAATTTTGCTAACAACAATATTTTGAATACTAAAGAGTTTAGAAATAATTCTAAACAAGTTTTAGTGTATACACTTGACAAAAAAATAAATGGAACTCAAGATGAAAATGAAATATTTGATGAAAGAGATCTTCTAGCAGATATCTATAACTTAAATGACAAAGAAACTGATGCTGTAAGATTAAATGCTTCAACAATAAAACAACTTTTCGAAGACACGGGATATAAATTAGACGACGTTAGAGTTAACAAATTAGTAAAACCTGTAGCTTTAGATTCTTTTCCTCAAGAAATTAAGATGATTGAAAACACAAAAAAAAGAAAAGAATTATTTTTACAGATTGTTTTACCTTTAGTTCTTCAGGAAAATAATAATATTAAATTAGATAGAAAAAGACTTTTTAGTATAATTAATAAAAGTAATAACACAGAGCTTGAAAAAAAATGGCTTAATAAGAAATTCAAACAATATGGCATTCCATCAAAAGATCTTTCAATTCTAAAAATAAGAATGGATGAAGTTCCAGTATCATTAGCTCTTGCACAAGCGGCAAAAGAAACTGGTTGGGGGACCTCAAGGTTTGCCCAAGAAGGTAACGCTCTTTTTGGACAATGGACGTGGTCTGGAGAAGGTTTAAAGCCAAAAGAAGCCGAGGAAGGCGAGGGTCACAAAGTAATGAAGTTTAATATCTTACAAGCTTCAGTTAGAGCATATCAAAGAAATTTGAATACCCATAAAACATATAAAGAATTTAGGCTAGCTAGAGCTCAATTAAGGGATGAGGGTAAAGAGTTAGATAGCATTATACTATCTCAGTATTTAGATAAGTATGCAGAAACAGGTCAAGAGTATGTTAGAATTTTAAGAAAGATTATTGAACAAAACAATCTTAAAGATTTTGATAAAGCAAAACTTTTGCCTACAAGCTTAGAATTAGAGAGTTTAATTTAATCATCTTTAACAATAAATTGAGTTCCAAACCATCTCCATTTGCCATCATCATTTAATGAACAATTAATTCGACCTCTTCTTGGAAGAAAAGCTTCTCTAAAATTAATATTTAAAATAGTGTCATTAAATATAATGTTTGATTTTTCCCACTGATTTCCTTCATTTGAATAACAATTTATATTTTTAATATTTTTTTGATCTTTAAAAAATTCAACAGAAAATGATGGTGGATTATTTGATTTATTTAATTTTTTTTCTACCGGTAATAATTCTTTATACTCCAGAGGATAGGTTTTTATAATTGATGTAAATCTTTTCAGTTCTCCGTAATTTTCATTAATTGGAAATCTTGGCAGCTGAAATTTTTCTTTATTAACATCAATAACCCCTGAGTGCTGACCAAAAGCATATGTAAATTTTTTTGAAATATAATTTCTCATAAATTCTGAATATTCGCCGAATGGATAAGAAAACAAACTTGGAACATATCCAATTTTTTCATTAAAAATTCTATTTGCAGTTTCAATATCTTCTTCAAAATCTTCATTAGTTTTATCTATTAGATATTTATGTGAGTGGGAGTGATGCCCAATAACAGCAAATTTTTCTTTTTCAACTTCTCTAATTTGTTCCCATGTCATATATCCTCTATTTCCAACAGGCTCTGTTGAAACAAATAAAATGAATGGAATTCTATTTTCCTTTAAAAATGGCCATGCAACTTCGTAGAAAGATTGAAATGCATCATCAACAGTTATCAGAATTTTTTTTTGTTTTTTTGGTATATTAAAATTTTTTTCAAAATCCTCAGGATGAATAAAACTATAATTTAGATCTTTAATTAATTGAATTTGTTTTAAAAAAACTTCCATCTGAATATTTGTTGAAGGATATTTATTTTCATCAAATCGATGATACATAATTGATAAAACACCCTCATCATTTGAATATTGTTTGATATTATTATCTTCTGCTTTAGAATTTGTTATTAATAAAAATAGAATTATGAATAATTTAATAATTGATGCAGCAAATAAAAAAATATGTTTATCACTCATTAAGGATAAAAATATTTATAGTATTAGTTATGAAAATAGTAAAACTAATTATGAAAAATTAACAATATTAATAAATGAATTTATTAATCAACATGATTTAAAAATTGATGAAATTTCAAAATTATATGTTAACCGAGGACCAGGAAGTTTTGCAGGTATTAGAAACTCTCTATCTGTAGTTAAAGCTATATTTGTTGCAAAAAAGATTAATTATTATTGTTTTAGTTTTGATGATTTTGGTGATTTTAATGATTGTAAATATGAAAATGTGCCAAGTTTGTGTGAAAAATTTAATGTTAAAAAAAATTTGATTAATCCAATTTATATAAGTTAAAATTAAATATGTCTGAAACCATAGAGTCTAAATGTTTATCTAAAGGAGTAAAATTAACAGATCAGAGAAGAATTATTGCAAAAGTAATGTCTGAGTCAACTGACCATCCAGATGTCGATGAGCTTTATAACCGTGTTTCAAAAATTGATTCAAAGATAAGCATTGCAACTGTTTATAGAACAGTAAAATTATTTGAGGAGTCTGGCATTTTAACCAAACATGAGTTCAAAGGTGGTAAAGCAAGATATGAAGAGTTAAATGAGGGGCATCACGATCATTTAATAGATGTTAAATCAGGAGAGATAATAGAATTTGTTGATGAAGAGATAGAAAAACTTCAAAAAAAAGTTGCAGAAAAATATGGATATACTTTAGTGGATCATAAACTTGAATTATATGGTGTGAAAAAAAAGTCTAAAAAATAATAATGACACAGAAAATTTTTATAAAGACTTTTGGATGTCAGATGAATGAGTATGACTCTAATCGAATATATGACACTGTAAAAAAAATTGATTTTGTTAAAACTGAAAAATATAACGAAGCTGATTGTTATTTACTAAACACTTGCCACATAAGAGATAAAGCAAAAGAAAAAGTTTATCACGAAATTGGAAGAGTTAAAAAAATATTTAGATCAAAAACTAAGCCATTAGTAATTGTTGTGGGTTGTGTTGCTCAAGCAGAACATGAAGAAATGTTAAAAAGAGAACCCTATATTGATTTAGTTCTTGGACCTCAGGCCTATCATAAAATTAACGACACAATTCTTAATTACCAATCAAAAAAAAGTAAGCATGAAGAAACTGAATTTGATGCAATAACAAAGTTTGAGTATTTGAGTAAAATTAAAAATCAAGCTTCAAAAATCTCTTCATTTTTAACAATTCAAGAAGGTTGTGATAAGTTTTGTCACTTCTGCGTAGTGCCTTATACTAGAGGGCCTGAATATTCGAGACCTTTTAATCAGATTGTGGATGAAGCGAAACAACTAGCCGATAATGGTTCAAAAGAAATCATATTATTGGGACAAAATGTTAATGCATATAATTTTGAAAATTATCGATTATCAAATTTAATTTTAGAACTTGAAAAACTCTCAGGTATTGAGCGTATTCGTTACACAACTTCTCATCCAAAAGATATGACAACAGATTTAATTGATACTTATAAAAACTCAAAAAAATTGATGCCACTGGTTCATTTACCAGTTCAAAGTGGTTCAGATAAAATTTTAGATTTAATGAATAGAAAGCATACAATAAAAACTTATCTTGAAATCTTTAATAAATTAAAAAAGATTAATTCAAATATTGAATTTTCAAGTGATTTTATAATTGCTTACCCAGGTGAGGAAGAAAATGACTTTGAAGATACGATCAAACTTATTGATGAAATTAAATTTATTAATTCTTTTTCATTTATTTTTAGTCCAAGACCAGGAACAGTTGCTGCAGATCTACCTTTAATAGATAAAAAAAGATCTATGGAAAGATTAGAGATTGTTCAGCAAAAACTATTTAGCAATCAAATAAATATGAACAAAAAATTAGAAGGTAAACAAATAAATGTACTTGTTGAAAATAGAACAGACGACAAATCTAAACTTTTTGCCAGATCTGAATACATGACTTCTGTACTATTTAGTGGTAGTGATGATTTAGTTGGAAAAATTGTGAAAGTTAAAATTAAAAAAAGTAATCAAAACACTTTATTTGGTGATCTAGTTAATCAATCGAATCAGAAAGTAGCCTAAAATTTGAATATCAGCACAAAGAAAAATTTTGATAAAAATTTAAAGTTTGTTTATTCCGATAACAATACCCTAAGTGTTATTTTTCATGATAATGATCTGTTGATGGGGGTTGTTGGTGAATTTAATAAAAATCTTAAAGAATTAGAAAAAATCACTCAGTCAAATTTATATTCAAGAGGAAACTCTATTTTAATCAAATCAACTTCTGAAAAAAATGAGATTGTTAAAAATGCTATACAATTTTTAGCAAATCAATTTATCAATAATGGAAGCATAGAAAATAAAGATATATTATCATCAATTGATAAATTTATGATTAATGAAAAAGTTAAAAATCAAAATATTACAGATATCATTAAAACCCCAAAAAAATCTATAATACCAAGATCAGAAAAACAAAAAGGATATGTTAGGGCATTAAGACAGAGTGATATAGTAATTTCTGCTGGACCAGCAGGAACTGGAAAAACTTTTCTTGCTGTAGCGGTAGGCTTAACAATGTTGCTTGAAAAAAAAATTGAAAGAATAATTTTATCAAGGCCTGCAGTTGAAGCTGGTGAGAGATTGGGTTTTTTACCTGGTGATATGAAAGAGAAAGTTGATCCTTACTTAAGACCTTTATACGACTCTTTATACGATTTATTTGATTTTGAAAAAATTCAGAGAATGATTGAAATTGGAGACATTGAAATTGCACCATTGGCATTTATGCGAGGTAGAACTTTAAAAAATTCATTTGCTATTTTAGATGAAGCTCAAAATGCAACAGACACTCAAATAAAAATGTTTTTAACGAGAATTGGAGAAAATTCCAAGATAGTTGTAAATGGAGATCCTACTCAAATAGATTTACCAAATAAAAATATGTCGGGTCTTGATAGATCTAAAAAACTACTTGCTCATTTAAATGAGATTTCAGTAATAGATTTTGATCATTCAGATGTAGTAAGGCATCCATTAGTCTCAAAGATTGTTAATGCTTATAGCAATCATAATGATTAAGATTGAGGTCGTATCAGAAGAAAAAAAGTGGTCAAAAAAGATTAAAAAAATAGATTTTTTTTTTCAAAGTATTTGTAAATTTTTCCCAAAAAAATATCGCTTTTTAAATAAAAAATTTTCTTTAACATTATTATTGTCTAATAATAAAAATATAAAAATTTTAAATAGAAAATTTAGAAATAAAAATAAACCAACAGATATATTGTCGTTTCCATTTGATAATAAAATAAAAAATATAAAAAAATTATATTTGGGTGATATTGTGATTAGTTATGATTTTATGGACAAACCTAAAAGTCAAAATTTAAGTCTATTTAAGGAAAAAGTTGTCAAAACATTTATTCATGGATTTTTACATTTATTAGGTTTTGACCACATTAAACTTAAGGATTATAGAAAAATGCTTAAAGAAGAGCAAAATATTTATCAGTCAGTAATTAAAAAAATTAATTAATTTGGAAAATAAAAAATATTTAGAATTTATTCTTTTAATAGCACTTGGTGCATTCACATCTCTAAGCTTACCACCCTACAATTATTTACTTATCAACTTTTTAACTATTAGTTTATTTTTCATCTACATCTTTCAAAAAAAAAAATTGAATGTAAAAAAACATACTTTTTTGTATGGATGGCTTTTTGGATTTGGTTATTTTTTAACAAATTTATATTGGATTTCAATATCATTAACTTTTGATGAGAATTTTAGTTTTTTAATTCCCTTTGCTTTGATTTTAATTCCATTATTTCTTGGAGCTTTTTATGGACTTGCAACTTATATTTTTTTTAAAATAGATTTGAAAAAATCAATAAGTAACTTTTTTTTATTCTCACTTTTGTTTGGCTTAATTGAATTTATCAGGGGAAATATATTTACAGGTTTTCCTTGGAATTTAATTGTATTCAGTTTTTCAGAAAACCTAGAGATATTGCAGGTATTATCTTTTCTAGGAACATATGGTCTCAATATGCTTTGCATTTCTTTTTTTGCAAGTCCTGCAATATTTATTTTAAGACAAAATAAAAAAGAAATTTTAGTTTGTGTAATTTTTTTATTATCACCTATTTTCTTTTTTAAACTTGGATCTAATAACATTAGTTCTTTTGAATTAACAAAAAGTGTTAAAAACGAATATGTGATTAGAACGATTGGAACAAAAATAAATCTTGATAGGTTCTACGGTAACTCAGACACAGCGGAAGTAATCAATGAGTTAATTAAAATAAGCCAGCCTGACAAAAATACTAAGACAGTTTTTTTATGGCCTGAGGGGATTATACCTAATGTAAGTCAAAAACAATTAAAAGAGTTTGAATTTTTATTTAGTGAAAAATTCAATGAAAATCATCTATTGGCAATTGGAATTAATAGTTATGAACAAACTGACATAAAGAATTATTATTACAATACACTTTCTTTTTATGATCATAAGTTAAACCTTGTTAATGAATATAAAAAAGTGAAATTAGTTCCATTTGGTGAGTTTTTACCTTTTGAAAAAATCTTAAAAAAACTGGGTCTTAAATCTTTAACTAACAACTACCAATCTTTTAGTAGTGGTGATCATAGAGAGATACTATTAGTCGATGAAAATAATTTTGATTTAAAAATTTTACCATTGATTTGTTATGAGATAATTTATTCAGGTAATATTTTTACAAATTCTGATTTTGATTATATTGTAAATATTTCCGAGGATGGTTGGTTTGGTAACTCTATTGGGCCCCATCAACATTTTGCACACAGTATATTTAGGGCAATTGAAAGTGGAAAATACTTATTAAGATCAGCAAATAATGGAATTTCAGCAATAATAAATCCTACCGGTAAAATTGAAAAAAAAATTGAATTTGATCAAATTGGATACATAGATTTTAAAGATAAAAAAATCTTTAAAGAAACTGTTTTTTCAAAATATGGGAATAAAATGTTTTTAATTATAATTTTGTTATATATTTTTTTAATATTTTCATTTAATAGAATTTCATAATGAGTAATTTAAAAAACTATCTATTTACAAGTGAGTCTGTTTCTGAAGGTCATCCCGATAAAGTTTCAGATAGAATTTCAGATATGGTTGTTGATAGCTATTTATCAAATGATCCTTTCTCAAGAGTTGCTTGTGAAACCTTAACAACTACCAATAAGGTAGTTTTAGCAGGTGAAGTTAGAGGTCCTGAAATTAAAAAAGATGAGTTAATTCAAAAAGTTAGAGATTGCATCAAAGATATTGGTTATGATCAAGATGGTTTTACATGGAGAGAGGCAACTAAAATAGAAAGTCACTTACACTCACAATCAGCGGATATTGCAATGGGTGTAGACTCATCAGGCAATAAAGATGAGGGTGCAGGTGATCAAGGAATTATGTTTGGATATGCTTGCAACGAGACTGACGAATTAATGCCTGCTCCAATTTATTATTCACATAAAATTTTAAGATTAATGGCAGTTGATAGAAAATCTGGAAAATTACAAAATATTGAACCAGACTCTAAAAGCCAAGTTACATTTGAATACGAAAATGGAAAACCAATTAAAGTCAAATCAGTCGTTATATCTTCTCAACATTCAGCTGATGTTGATCAAGCAAAAGTAAGAGAGTTATTAAGACCATATCTATTAAATTCTATACCTAAAAATTTTTTAGAAGGATTTAATGAAGAGGAGTTTTATGTAAACCCAACAGGCAATTTTGTTATAGGTGGCCCGGATGGAGATTGTGGTTTAACAGGAAGAAAAATTATTGTTGACACTTATGGTGGTGCAGCACCACATGGTGGTGGGGCATTTTCAGGAAAAGATCCAACTAAAGTGGATAGGTCTGCTGCGTATGCATCAAGATATATAGCTAAAAATATAGTTGCCTCGAAAATTGCAGATAAATGTTTGATACAACTAGCTTATGCAATTGGCGTTTCAAAACCTCTTTCGATTTATGTAGATTTGTTTGATGATGATTTAGAAAAAAATAAATTTGTGGAAGAAAAAATTAAAGAAAATTTTGACTTGAGTCCTAGAGGAATAAGAGAGATGCTAAATCTAAACAAACCAATTTATGAAAAAACAGCAGCTTATGGTCATTTTGGAAGATCCCCTGAAAGTGATGGTGCATTTTCTTGGGAAAAAACTGATAAAATAAACGTTTTTTTAAAATAGTTTTTATTGAATTAAAAAAAAACTTTTATATATTACCTTTACATTATTGAATTTACAAAATGGGCTTTAGCCCATTTTTTTTTGGAGCAAACAAAAAAATGTTAAATAAAAGAGCGGATAAACTAGAATTATTAAGAATTGCTGAAGCAGTAGCATTAGAAAAATCAATTGATAAAGAGTTGATAATTAGTTCTATGGAAACTGGAATTGCTAAGGCAGCAAAATCAAAATTTGGTCAAGACAATGAAATCAAAGTTTTAATTAATAGAGAAAATGGTGATATCGAACTTTTTAGGAAACTAATAATTTCAGAAAATCCTGAAAACACTAATACAGAAATCAAACTTGAGGATGCTATATCTTTGAATGAAATTAATAAGGAAAAAAAAGTTGGAGACGAGGTTTTACAACCGTTGCCATCTTTTGATTTTGGAAGAATAGCTGCACAAACTGCAAAGCAAGTAATCAGTACAAATGTGAGAGAGGCTGAGAGAGAAAGACAATTTAATGACTTTATAGATAAAAAAGACTCAATTTTGAGTGGAATTGTAAAGAGATTAGAATTTGGCAATGTGATTGTTGATCTTGGAAGAACGGAAGCAATTATACAAAAAAATGAAATGATACCTAGAGAAAACATCAAAGCAGGAGATAGAGTTAAAGCATATTGCTATGATGTGAGAAGAGAACCAAGAGGCCAACAAATCTTTTTGTCTAGAGCTCATCCTAAATTTATGGAAAAATTATTTGTTCAGGAAGTTCCAGAAATTTATGATGGTTTAATTGAAATTAAATCTTCATCAAGAGATCCAGGTAGTAGAGCAAAAATTTGTGTAAAAGCAGTGGATACATCATTAGATCCAGTCGGAGCTTGTGTTGGTATGAGAGGATCGAGAGTTCAAGCTGTAGTCAATGAACTTCAAGGAGAAAAAATTGATATTGTTAATTGGTCTGAAGACCCTGCAATTTTAGTTTCAAATGCGTTATCACCTGCTGAAGTGCAAAGAGTTAATGTTGATGCTGAAAGAAAAAAACTAGATGTAATCCTTACCGAGGAAAATTTAAGTAAAGCAATTGGTAGAAGAGGTCAAAATGTTAGGTTAGCAACCAAGTTATTAAATTATGAGATAAACATAATGACTGACGCCGAAGACTCTGAAAGAAGACAACTTGAGTTCAAAGAAAAGACAGATAATTTTGTTAAAAACTTAGAATTAGATGAAACATTAGGTCAACTATTAGTTGCCGAGGGTTTTTCAACAATAGACGATATTAAAGATAGCAGTGCAGAAAATTTAATAAAGATAGAGGGTATTGAAGAGGATACAGCAAAAGCATTAATTGAAAGAGCCAAAGAGTTTTATGAAAAAGATCAGGAAGATATTTCTCAAAGAATAAAAGATTTAGGTCTTGAAGAAGCATTAATTAATTTGAAAGGTTTGACACCTGGAATGTTGGTTACGTTGGGTGAGCAAAAAATTTTAACTCTAGAAGATTTTGCAGATCTTGCATCTGACGAATTAACAGGTGGTTATGATGTAGTAAAAGGTGAGAGAGTAAAAATTCAAGGTTATTTAGAAGATTTTGCTCTATCAAAAGAAGAAGCAGATGAATTAATCATGTCTGCAAGAAATATTGTTTATAAAGATTGAGTGATGAGTTATGGAAAACAAAAAAACAAAATTAACAATTTCAGGCACAGCCAAAAAATCGATCAAAAATATTGAGGTTGCTAAAACTCAAGGAAAAAATTCAGTTGTAATCGAAAAGCCAAAAAATAGTTTCGTAAAAATAGGTAGTTCATTTAGATCAGCAGGCTCTAGCACTGGTACAAAACCAGCTTCACCTTTTTCTCGTGGAGCACCCTTTAAGCCATCTATAGGGTTAAAAACTCCACCAATTACAAATGATTTTGAAAGAAGAAAGCTTGCAGAACAAAGAGCTACAAAAAGACTAAAGGGTGATAGTGATAATAAGAAAACCAAGCTTGGTACAAAAAAAAGAGAAACTAAACTTACTGTTTCAAGAGCACTTAGTGATGAAATTGAGGCGAGAGAGAGAAGTTTGGCATCTGTTAAAAGAGCCAGAGAAAAAGAGCAAAAAAATTTAAACAAAGATGATAACAAAGAAAATCCTAAACCTATTAAAAGAGATGTAAATATTCCAGAGGCTATAACAGTTAGGGAGCTCGCTAATAGAATGGCTGAGCAATCAAGCAATGTAATTAAATATCTTTTTGGAATGGGAGTTACAGTTACAATAAATCAAACATTAGCTGCTGATACAGCAGAGTTTTTAGTTAAAGAGTTTGGGCACAACCCAATCCGTGAAGAAAAAGCTGAAGAAATAATTCAAAAAATAAAAGCAACCAGAGTTGAAAATTTAAAAAATAGGCCGCCAATAGT
Source organism: Candidatus Pelagibacter sp. HIMB1321 (assembly GCF_900177485.1). Taxonomy (NCBI): domain Bacteria; kingdom Pseudomonadati; phylum Pseudomonadota; class Alphaproteobacteria; order Candidatus Pelagibacterales; family Candidatus Pelagibacteraceae; genus Candidatus Pelagibacter; species Candidatus Pelagibacter sp. HIMB1321. Next base: position 1,109,445 of record NZ_LT840186.1, on the reverse strand, counting down.
AACTGTAATGGGCCATGTTGATCACGGAAAAACCTCTGTGCTTGATGTGCTTAGAAGCGCAAATGTAGTCTCAGGCGAATTTGGAGGTATTACTCAACATATTGGAGCTTATCAAATAGAAAGTCAGTCTAACAAATTAACTTTTATTGATACCCCTGGTCACGCAGCTTTCACAGAGATGAGAGCTAGGGGATCTAAATTAACTGATGTTGTAGTATTAGTAGTTGCAGCAGATGATGGTGTAAAACCTCAAACAGTTGAGTCTATTAAACATGCTAGAGCAGCAAATGTTCCTATAGTAGTAGCAATAAACAAATGTGATCTTCCTGAAGCTGATCCTCAAAAAATCAAAAATCAATTATTAGAATATGAATTAATAGCAGAAGATTTATCCGGTGACACATTAATGGTTGAAATTTCTGCTAAAACTAAATTGAATTTAGATAAATTAGTTGAAGCAATAATATTGCAAGCTGAAATTTTAGATTTAAAAACTGACTTTGAGTCAAAAGCAACTGGAGTTGTTTTAGAGTCTAAAATTGATGTTGGTAGAGGACCTGTTGCAACAATAATTGTTACAACAGGAACGCTTAAAAAAGGTGATTATTTTGTTAGTGGATTGAAGTGGGGAAAAGTTAGAGCAATCATTAATGATAAAGGAAAAAATATAAATGAAGCTTCTCCATCAACACCAGTAGAAATTTTAGGTATAAATGGTGCTGCAAAAGCAGGCGATGATTTTATTGTTTTGGATAATGAAAAAGAAGCAAAAACTTTAAGTGAAAATAGAGCAGAAGAAGCAAAAGATGGAAAAAATCCTTTATCATTTGCCACTCAAGACTCAGCTTTTTCAGATAAATCTGCAGAAGAATTAAATTTGATTATCAAATCAGATGTCCATGGGTCCTCAGAGGCTATTAAAAATGCAATCAGTCAAATTAAACACGATGAAGTAAAACCAAAAATTATTTTATCTGATATTGGTATGGTTACAGAAACCGATGTGACTTTAGCTAAAGCTTCAAAAGCATTACTAATAGCGTTTAATGTTAAACCTAGCAAGGAAGCAAAAAAATTAGCTGAAAATGAAAATATTAAAATTTCTTCTTATAATATTATTTATGAAGTTTTGGATTTTATAAAACAAAAAATGTCAGGTTTATTAACACCAGACGTTCAAGAGACAGTTGCTGGTACTGCGCAAATCTTAGAAATTTTTAAAGTTTCAGGAGCTGGCAAAGTTGCCGGTTGCAAAATTACAGAAGGTGAAATCACAGGTACATCAGATGTAAGATTAATTAGAGATGGGGCTATTATTTATACTGGGAAAGTCGGCACTTTATTTAGAGAAAAAAATCAAGTGAAACAGGTAAGCAATGGCCAGGAGTGTGGAATTACGATAAAAGATTATATGGATTTTCAAAAAGGAGACACAATAGAGGCATTTAATGTTACTTCAACAGAGAGAACAATATAATGGTTGATAGAATAGGAAAACCAATTTCCCAAAGGCAATTGAGGGTTGGTGAAATGATTAAGCAGTCTTTGAGTATGATATTTATAAAAAATGAGGCGAAAGTTCCAAATTTAGAAACTAACACTATTACAGTTACAGAAGTTCAAATGAGCCAAGATTTAAAAATAGCAAAAGCATATGTAATGCCATTAGGCGGAAAAAATGCAGATGAGGTAGTTAAATTACTTAAAGAATATTCTTTTTTAATCAGAAAAATATTGTCTAAAAAAGTATTTATGAAATTTTTACCTAAATTACTCTTTAGAAAAGATGAGTCTTTCGAGTATGCGGAAAAAATAGAAAACTTAATAAAACAAACAAACAAATAAGGAAAAAAAAGCATGAACAGCAAGGTAAAAGAATTAGCAATTCATGATAAAGATACAGGATCTTCAGAGATTCAGATCGCATTGCTAACTGAGAAGATAGAAACTCTCTCAAAACACATCAAACAATTTAAAAAAGACAAGCATTCTTCAGTAGGATTGTTGAGAGCAGTAAATAGAAGAAAGAAATTGTTAGAGTACCTAAAGAAAAACAAAATGGACTCTTACAAAAATGTACTGTCGAAATTGAATTTAAGAAAATAATAAGATCAAGATAGATAGAACGGAATGGAACGAAACGAACGAAACGAAATGGAAATGAAATGTTTAAAGTATATAAGAAGGAAATAGAAGTAGCAGGAAAGAAAATAAGTTTAGAAACAGGTAAAGTAGCAAGACAAGCAGACGGAGCAATCATCGCTTCATGTGGTGAAACAGTTATTTTAGCGACAGTAGTAGGAGCAAAAAAAGTTAATCCAGATATGGATTATTTTCCACTATCTGTAAATTACCAGGAAAAATATTATGCAGGTGGAAAAATACCTGGTGGATATTTTAAAAGAGAAGCAAGACCAACAGAAAGTGAAACATTAATTTCAAGATTAATTGATAGACCAATCAGACCTTTGTTTCCAGATGCATTCAAAAATGAAGTTCAATTATTACCAACTGTAATCTCATATGATAAAGAAAACCAACCAGATATATTAGCAATTACTGCTTCTTCAGCAGCACTAGCTATCTCAGGAATGCCTTTTATGGGCCCTGTAGGAGCTTCTAGAGTCGGTTTTGTTGATGGAAAGTATATTCTTAACCCTTCCAAGACAGAGCTTGAAAAATCAAGTTTAGATCTTGTTGTTGCAGGTACAAAAGATGCTGTGCTAATGGTAGAGTCTGAAGCGAATGGTTTAACTGAAGAAGAAATGCTTAATGCAGTTAAATTTGGTCATGAGGGTTTTGTTCCAGTGATCGAAATGATCGAAGAACTGGCAAAAGAATGTAGAAAACCTGAATGGACTGTTGAAAAAAAAGATTTGTCAGAAGTAAAAAAAGTTTTAGAGGACACTTTTACTGAAGATCTCAAAAAAGCTTTTGCAACCAGAGACAAACAAGATAGATCTAATCAAATTTCAGAAATTACCGATAGAGCCAAAAAGCTTTTTGAAGAAAATGAGAATTATTCTGATCTTGATGTTAACTCAGAGCTTAAAAATCTAGAGAAGAAAATTGTTAGAACTGATATTCTTAAAAACAAAAATAGAATTGATGGTAGAGGACTATCTGATGTTAGACCTATCTCGTGTGAAGTGGGTATATTGCCAAGAGCCCATGGATCAGCCTTGTTTACTAGAGGAGAAACACAAGCAATTGTTGTGACCACTTTAGGTACTTCTGATGATGAACAAAGAATTGAAAGTTTAGATGGTCTTCAAAGAGAGCGATTTATGCTTCATTATAATTTTCCTCCTTTTTCAGTTGGTGAAACTGGAAGAATTGGAACTGGAAGACGTGAAATAGGTCATGGAAAATTAGCTTGGAGAGCTATTAATTCATCATTACCTTCAAAAGAAGCATTTCCATACACATTTAGAATAGTATCAGAGATCACAGAGTCTAACGGATCTTCTTCAATGGCTACTGTTTGTGGATCATCATTAGCGCTAATGGATGCCGGGGTTCCAATTAAAGAGCCAGTTGCAGGTATTGCAATGGGACTTATTAAAGAAGGTGACGATTTTAGTGTCTTATCAGATATTTTAGGTGATGAAGATCACTTAGGGGATATGGACTTTAAAGTTGCTGGTACCAAAGATGGAATTACTTCGCTTCAAATGGATATAAAAATTACTGGTATTACATTTGAAATTATGGAGCAAGCTTTAAGCCAGGCAAAAGATGGAAGAGTTCATATTTTAGGTGAAATGAATAAAGCTTTATCAGCATCTAGATCTGATGTTGGAAAACACACTCCAAAAATGGAACAAGTAAATGTAGACAAAAAAGACATTGCTGCTGTAATTGGAAAAGGTGGTGCAACGATTAGAGAAATTGTTGAAAAATCAGGCGCAAAAGTTGATGTAAACGATGAAGGTATCGTTACAGTTGCTGCTCCAGATGAAGAGTCTAGAAATATTGCACTTCAAATGATCAAAGATATCACTGCAAAAGCTGAATTGAATAAAATCTACTCAGGTAAAGTTATGAAAATTATGGAGTTTGGTGCGTTTGTAAATTTCCTTGGAAAGCAAGATGGACTTGTTCATATTTCAGAACTGGCAGATAAAAGAGTGGCTAAAGTTACTGATGTGGTTAAAGAAGGTGACGAAGTTAAAGTTAAAGTAATTGGTTTTGATAGAGGGAAAGTTAAACTTTCTATTAAACAAGCTCAAAGTTAGTTGGTAATCTAAATTGAGCCATGATTTAAAAAAGTTTAAATTTATTAAAAAAATCATTGGCTCAATAGGATATAAATTAGTAGATAAAAAATCTTTAAAAACAGAGAGATTTATAGATAATCTCTCACTAAAAGTTGAAGATATAATACAACCACTTATTAATAAAAAAAAAATAAATAAAGTCATTCAGGTAGGTGCCAATGACGGTAAAAGTGATGATTTTTTATATAAATGCTTAAATGATAATCTGAACGCTATCTTAATAGAACCAATTAATGATGCTTTTTTAAAATTAAAAAAGAATTATGAAAAGTATTCAAAGATAAATTGTTTAAATTTAGCTATAGATATCCAGAATGGATCTAAAGAAATATTTTCAGTTAGCAGTACGTATTTTGATTATTATGAAAAAAAATTTAATAATATAAATGTTGATTGGCTAAATGTATTATCATCATTTAACAAAAAACATTTAATTAATCATGGTATAAAAGAAAAACATATAATATCTAAAGAAATTAGTTGTATAACATTTTCTAAACTTATTGATTATTATGATTATTATGATTTAGATTTATTAATTGTTGATACAGAAGGTTATGATGTAAATTTAATAAATAACTTTGTCGATACATTAAATATAAGACCTATGATTGTATTTGAATGGATTCACGCAGAAAAAAATGAAATTGGACTTTTACTAAAAAAATTAGAAAAATTTAATTATAAATTTTTGAAGATAGGCAGAGATTTAGTTTGTTTTAAAAAAGAATTTGTTTTTTAAGAAATATTTTTTGGATCAGGCATTCCCACTTTATTATACCCAGCATCTACGTAGTGAATTTCACCTGTAACACCGTTTGCAAGGTCACTTAGTAGATATAATGCTGAATTTCCAACATCATGAATATCTACATTTCTCTTTAATAGTGAATGATCTTCATTCCACTTGTATAAAAATTTTGCATCCCCTATTGCAGAAGCTGCTAATGTTTTAATTGGTCCTGCGCTTATCGCATTCACTCGAATGCCTTTAGCACCTAAATCTCTAGCAAGATATTTAACACTAGCTTCTAATGCAGCTTTACAGACACCCATGACATTATAATTTGGAATTGCTTTATTAGCTTCATAACTTAAAGTTATTAAACTTCCACCATCTTTCATCACTTTAGAAGCTTCTTTCGCAACTTCTGTAAATGAGAAACATGAGATTAACATACTCCTTTGGAAATTTTCTCTCGTTGTATTTAAGTATTCGCCTGATAATTCTGACTTATCTGAAAATGCGATTGCATGAACTATAAAATCAATTTCACTCCACTTGGATTTTACGTCTTCAAATAATTTTACCACATCTTCTTTTTTTTCAACATCACAACTAAATGTTACTTTTGAATTCAATTTTTCTGCTAAAGGTACAACTCTTTTTTTCAAAGCATCGCCAAGATATGTGAAAGCAAGTTCAGCACCTGCTTCAGCTAATTTTTGAGAAATTCCCCAAGCAATCGATCTTTCATTGGCAACTCCCATGATTAATCCTTTTTTACCTTTCATTAAATCCATAATTAAACCTTTTCAAAAATTAAAGCAGCATTGGTTCCACCAAAACCAAAGCTATTTGACATAACAGTATTTAGTGTTGCGCCATTTTCATTTTTAGTAACAATTGGAAAATTCTTTGCATCTTCATCCATATCAGTAATGTTTGCTGATCCAGTAATAAAATTATTCTTCATCATGATTAAGCAATAAATTGCTTCGTGGACAGAAGCTGCACCCAAAGGATGACCCGACAAAGGTTTTGTTGAGCTAATTTTAGGAATATCTGATCCAAATGTTTCTTTAATTGCATTAAGCTCAGTAATATCTCCTACAGGAGTAGAAGTTCCATGAGTATTAATATAATCAATTTTGTTTTTAGTTGTTGATAGTGCAATTTTCATACATCTAACAGCACCTTCACCAGATGGTGCAACCATATCATATCCATCAGAAGTAGCCCCATATCCTGTTAATTCAGCATAAATTTTTGCACCTCGTGCTTTTGCGTGTTCATATTCTTCAAGAACTAAAACACCTCCACCTCCAGCGATCACAAAACCATCTCTTGTCTTATCATATGCTCTAGATGCTTTTTCAGGTGCATCATTGTATTTCGAAGACAGAGCAGTCATAGCATCAAACATTGCAGTCATAGCCCAATGTAATTCTTCACTACCACCAGCAAAAACAATGTCTTGTTTACCCATTTGAATTAATTCACTTGCATGGCCTATGCAATGTCCACTAGTTGCACACGCAGAACTCATTGTATAGTTCACTCCTTTTATTTTAAAAGGCACAGCAAGAGTTGCCGAAGCAGTACTTGCCATAGTTCTAGGAACTACAAATGGACCCATAAGCTTTGGTGTTTTTGCTCTTGTTTTATCGACTGATAAAACAACATTTTCAATTGATGGTCCACCAGACCCCATAACTATTCCAGTCTTAAAATTACTAATATCTTTATCCTCAAGACCAGAGTCTGTTATAGCTTCTTTCATTGCTATATAATTATAGGCTGATCCAGATCCCATAAATCTGATTGTTTTTCTATCTACATGATCTGCCAAATTAATATTTGGTTTGCCATGAATATTACTTTTAAGATTATGCTCTTTATACTCTTCAGCAAAAGAAATACCTGATTTAGAATTTAGTAAAGATTGATAAACCTCTTCTTGGTTATTTCCCAAACACGAAACAACACCAAGACCTGTTATTACAACTCTTCTCATTATTTAAATAACCCCACTTTTAAACTTTCTGCAGAATAAATTTTCTTATCATCAGCTAAAACCACACCATTTGCAAGTCCAACAGTTGTTCCCCCTGGTGACATAATTTTTTTCATATCGATAAGATATTTAACTAATTTTACATTCTGTAAAACTTCGCCTGTAAATTTTACTGTCCCAACTCCTAAGGCCCTACCTTTTCCAGGGTTTCCAAGCCAACCAAGATAAAATCCAACTAACTGCCACATAGCGTCTAGACCTAGACATCCTGGCATAACCGGATCACCTTTAAAATGACAATCAAAAAACCACAGATCATTTTTGATGTCTAATTCAGCTTTTATTGAGCCTTTTTTAAAGGCACCATTATTGTCATTAATTTCAGTAATTCTATCAAACATGAGCATAGGAGGAAGTGGTAATTTTGCATTTCCAGGCCCAAAAAGTTCACCATTTCCACAACTTATTAGCTCTTTGTAGTCAAAGGAGTTTTTTTTCATAAAATTGAATAACCTTAATACTTGATTTTTAAGCAATATAATATAGATATAGTTTAGAACTATTATAAACAATAATGATAAATAACAGTAATTTTATCGATAAATTAAGATCTTCTGGCCTTAGACCCACTAAGCAAAGGATAAAAATTTGCAAAGTGCTGTTTGAAAGAAATGGAACTTTTCATTTTACAATTAATGACCTTGCAAAAACAATTGAAGAGAAGCTTAATGAGAAAATTTCTCTTGCTACTGTCTATAACACTGTCCATGCTTTTAAGAAAAAGGGCTATTTAAAAGAAATTTCAATCAATAGTGATAAGAGTTATTTTGATACAAACACTTCTGTTCACCATCATTTTTTTGATGAAGATACAAATGAATTGATTGATTGTAGTGAAGATGACATTGATTCTGTAAATATTAAAAATAATATTACGGGAAAAAAAATAAACTCAGTTGAAGTTTTGGTTAAAGTTGCGAGTGATTATCAAAATCAAAAATAATTCAATAAAATCAATTACTTAAAATCTACATTATAATTATTCTAAACTGTTGACATTATGGTTTTAACAACTATATGTCCTACACATTAAATTAAGGAGAAAAAAATGTCATTAAAAGGAACTAAAACAGAAGAAAACTTAAAAGAAGCTTTTGCTGGTGAAAGTCAAGCTAACAGAAGATATCTTTATTTCGCACAAAAAGCTGACATCGAAGGATACAATGATGTTGCTTCAGTATTTAGATCAACTGCAGAAGGTGAAACTGGTCACGCACACGGACACCTTGAGTATTTAGAGCAAGTTGGTGACCCAGCAACTGGTAAACCAATTGGTGAAACTAAAGCAAACTTAGAATCTGCAGTAGCTGGTGAAACTCATGAGTACACTGACATGTACCCAGGTATGGCTAAAACTGCTAGAGAAGAGGGTTTTGAAGAAATTGCTGATTGGTTTGAAACGTTAGCAAAAGCTGAAAAATCTCATGCTGGTAAATTCCAAAAAACTTTAGAGTCTATTAGCTAATTAATTCTTTTTAGCGGGCATATTTACTTGCCCGCTAATCAAATTTTCAAAATTCTTAATAATTTATAAAATGATAGACCAAATTATACAAACTTTAAAAGATTGGTTAAACGAACCAGTATTAATTGTTTCTTTATCATTATTAATAGTAGGTAATTTAATTATATGAGCAAAGAAGGAAGCACAGAAGCACCAATAAGGCATCCAATAGATTTTGAGCATCCAGATTTTCTAAACCCAGAAAAACTAGATGCTGAAATGAGAAGAGCTTTTGACATTTGCCATGGATGCAGAAGATGTTTCAACTTATGTGATTCTTTTCCAAAGTTATTTGACATGATTGATGAGTCAGAAAATGAGGATGTAGATAGTCTATCTAGTAATCAATTTGCTCCAGTAGTAGATGCATGTACTTTGTGTGACATGTGTTTTATGACAAAGTGCCCATACGTGCCTCCACATCAATTTGATTTAGATTTTCCACATTTGATGTTGAGATATAGAACAGCACAAAAAAAACTTGGTAAACTTTCAGCAGTACCTGCACAGCTAGCTAAAATAGATAGAAATGCTAAATTTGGGGTTTTATTTTCAAAAATAATTAACTGGGCATCTGATGTTAAAAATACATTTATTAGAAAAATTTTAGAAATAATTTCAGGAATAGATAAAAGAGTTCAGTTGCCAAAATATAACTCAGAAACGTTTTCAAATTTTTTCAAAAAAAATAAAGATAAAATTACTTATGAAACTTCATCAAAAGATAGAAAAGTTGTTATTTATTCAACTTGTTTTGTAAATTTTAATAAAAAAGATACTGGTGTTGCAGCATTAAAAGTACTTAAAAAAAATGGTGTAGAGGTTCAGGAAGCTTACCCGGGTTGCTGTGGAATGCCTTTTTTAGAGCAAGCAGATTTACCAAAAGTTGTTGAGCAAGCAAAAAAAGTTTCTAATGATCTAATCCATTGGATTGATAAGGGGTATAAGGTGATAACCTTAACTGCCAGTTGCGGTTTGATGTTAAAATTTGAATGGCCATTATTGTTACCAAATGATGAGAAGGTTAAAAAATTATCTCAAAATGTTATGGATATTGATGAATATGTAGTTGATATTGCAAATAACGAGGGTCTAGCTGATGGCCTTCAAGAAATTGATGGGGGCGTAACAGTCCATCATGCATGCCATGCAAGAGCTCAGAATATGGGTATTAAAGCTAGAGACATGCTTAAATTAATACCAAACATTAAGATTGATGTAGTGGAAAGATGTGCAGGTCATGGAGGAACTTTTGGAGTTATGAAAGATACACATGATCTTGCCAAAAAAGTAGGCAGACCAACAGCAAGACAAATCAAAACTAAAAATAATAAATATATGGCGTCAGATTGTCCGTTGGCTGGTAAACATTTAAAACAACTTGAAGCTGATACAAATATCGCAAATGATGAGGCACTACATCCTATCGAATTAGTAGCAAAAAGTTATAGGTTATGATTATGCCAAAAGAAAAAAGAGAAATTTCAAAAGAAGATATAATGCCCTTAGATGTTTACACAAAAAATAGAAGAGAGCTAAGAAAGAACATAGTTGATTTTAAAAAAGATAGAAGAGTTGCGCTTGGACCATACGCAACATTTTATTTTGAAAGTTACGAAACAATGTTAGCGCAAGTTCAAGAAATGCTTTACATAGAAAAAGGTGGTGAAGAGCAGTTAAAAGATGAGCTTGCTGCATATAATCCTTTAGTTCCAAATGGAAAAGAGCTAACTGCAACTTTAATGTTTGAAATAGATAATCCAGTTTCAAGAGCAGCTTTTCTTGGAAAAGTTGGTGGTATAGAAGAAAAAGTTTTTATGAAAGTAGAAGGTGAAAAAATTAAAGCAGTTCCAGAAGAAGATGTTGATAGAACTTCTGCTGAAGGTAAAGCTTCTTCAGTTCAGTTTATTCATTTTAAATTTACTGATGAGCAGATTGCAAAATTTAAAAATAGCTCAGAAATTGAAGTGGGAATTGATCATGCCGAATACTCACACACAACTAAATTAGCAGATGTTACAATAAAATCTTTATCTGCAGACTTTAGTTAGTATAGCCCCATAGATTTTTTTTATCAATCCAACCTTTAAAATCATCAGTTTTTACATTACACCACTCACCCATACATTTTTGGACAATTAATAATCTACCTTGTTTTATATTAGCAATAGGTTCTGAAAAAATTGTAGGTTTTTTAAATAATATTTTGTCATTAGCTGTAATTACTGAATTGATTTTTTTTAACTGAGATACGTGTATCCACCCACTATTTTTTTTGTAATCTATTATTCTTCTGAAATTTTCTTTTTCGTCAATTTGTTTGATGGGAAGATTAATTTTTTTATATATAAATTTTATGGGAGATTCAAAACTAGGTCCATATCTAACATTAACTTTGCTCTTTTTTAAAGACAAAAACTTTTCTTCACTCGCTAAGTTAGAAATTTGAAAAAAAATAAATGTTATTAATAAAATAATGAAATTATTTTTTAACATATACATTTTTTTTGTTTTAAAATTTTTGCTTTTCTGAAGTTAAGATTTAATAAGTCTAATATTAGTATTTTTCCATTAAGATTTTGTCCAATATTCAATATTTGTTTTAAAACCTCATTAGCTTGTAATGTACCCAAAATTCCAGCAACAGTTCCAAGCACACCTTCATATTCACAGTTTAAGATATCATCAGAAATTTTATCTTCTTGAAAGAAACATCTTAAGCACGGTGTTTTTTTAGCTTTAAAATCATAAGTAAACAAATGCCCATCAAATTTACTTATTGCGCCAACTACTAAGTGTTTTTTAAGTTTTAAAGCAGTATCATTAACTAAAAATTTAGTTTTAAAATTATCACTTCCATCAACAACATATTCATAATCTTTGATTATTTTTAAAGCATTTTTTTCATTAAGTTTTGAATTAAAAGTTTTAACAATCGTATTAGGATTAATTTTTTTTAATTTTTCCTTAATAGATTTAACTTTCGAATTTTTAAGATCCTTAATGTCATAAAGGCTTTGACGATGGATGTTAGAAATATCAACAACATCATCATCAATAATTCCAATTTTTCCTACACCGGCTCTAGTAAGAAATTCAGCTACAGGGCAACCTAAGCCACCAGCACCAACAATAAAAACTTTTGCTTCTTTTATTTTTTCTTGGCCTTTTGAACCAATATCTTTGAGTATTATTTGTCTTGAAAATCTCTCAATTTCACTTTTGTTAAGTGATTTTTTCATTTTCCTGTTGAGCCAAAACCGCCCTCACCTCTTAAAGTCTCAGGTAGTTCATCTGTTTCCTGAAGCTCCATTTTTACTACAGGAGTTAAAATCATTTGGGCAATACGATCACTGTTGTTAACTGTAAAATCTTCGTTTCCATGGTTGTAAATAATAATCTTTAATTCTCCACGATAATCGCTGTCAATTGTGCCAGGGGTATTTAGCACACTTATATTGTTTTTAGCCGCCAATCCGGATCTTGGTCTTATTTGTATTTCGTATTCTTCAGAAAACGCCACTGATAAACCAGTTGGAATTAATTCCGATGTTTTTGGTCTAATAATTATAGGTGATTTGATGTGAGCCATCAAATCCATACCTGATGCACCAGAAGTTTTATATGAAGGCAGCTCTACATCTGATGAGAGTTTTTTAATTAAAACTTTTACCATTAAGTTAATTGATTATTAATTCTTTCAACTATTTCTTCAGATATTAAGGTTTTGCTTTTAACAAATAATTTTTCCTGTTTATTGTTTTTGTAAAAGATTGTTACTTCATTTAAATTAGAATCAAAACCTATTTTCTTGTTAGAAACGTCATTGCCAATAATAATATCACAATTTTTACTTTTTAGTTTTTGTATTGCATTTTTTTCTAAATCGTTAGTTTCTGCAGCAAAGCCAACCACTAATTTAGGACGCATTGAATTGTGATTTGAAATATAATTCAAAATATCAACATTTTTTTCTAATTTAATTGTAAGTTCATCGCTTTTTTTAATTTTCAAATTACTTTTTTCATGGACTTTAAAATCAGCTACAGCAGCAGAAAAAATAGCTACATCAACTGGCAAGTTTTTTTGAGTTTCTTTAAACATCTCTTCAGCAGTCTCTACTTTTATAACTTTTACTTCACTCTCAATTTCAAGATTAGTTGGACCTGAGATTAAAGTTGTTTGATATCCATTTCTAGATAATGATTTTGCTAACTCATAACCTTGTTTGCCACTAGATTTATTAGTGATAAATCTTACTGGATCTATATATTCACGAGTTGGTCCTGCAGTAACTAATGCTTTAAGTTTTTTATTCTTATTAATGAAATACAAATAATCATTAATTTTGTTAACAATGTCTATTGGCTCAGTCATTTTGCCTTCACCGTATTCTCCACAGGCCATTTCTCCAATCTGAGGCCCAATTATTTTGTAGGAATATAACTTTAGAATTTCCAAGTTTTCTTTTAATGAAGGATGTTCCCACATTCTCACATTCATTGCTGGGCATAAAAAAATTGGTTTATTTGAGGCTAAAATTACTGTTGATGCCAAGTCTTCAGATGAACCTTTTGCAAGTTTCGAAATTGTATTTGCTGTAGCAGGCTCTACTAGAATTAGATCAGCCCATCTAGATAATGCAATGTGATCCATTTCTGCTTCATTTTCTACATTAAACAAATCTTCATAAACTTTTCCCTGAGATAATGAGGCTACCGATAACGGTGTTACAAATTCTTTAGCACTTTTAGTCAGTATTGTTTTAATTTCACAACCATTTCTTTTAAGAATTCTTATTGTTTCAAGACTTTTATAAGCTGAAATTCCACCACAAATGATTAATAATATTTTTTTATCTTTTAGATTTTTCATCGAAGGAATTAAAATACTAATAAACCAATAATTACAACTGCTAAAATTCCAATAACAGATTGATTTCTAAATGCCATCATTTCTGACTTCTTATTATTTAAAGCCGTAAAAGAATTTGAGTTTTGAGGTATTTGTCCACTTGCTAAATACGTTAGAGCTTGATTTGCCTTATCCATGATTTCAGGAAAGTCTGGCAATCTTTTAATTACTTCAGAGGTATTTTGAAGAGTTTCATTAATTGTATTCAAAGGATCTTTTGTTTCTCTTAACCAGCTTTCTAAAACTGGCTTAGAGGTTGTCCAAATATTTGTTTCTGGGTTTAGTTTCCTTGCAACTCCCTCAACTACAACCATTGTCTTTTGTAACATTAATAACTGCGGTTGAGTTTGCATATTAAATTTTTCAGTAACATCAAACAACTGCTTAAGAAGTTTACCACCCGAAATGTCTTTAACAGCCTGTCCAAAAATCGGTTCTCCAATTGATCTTAAAGCCTGAGCCAGATCATCTATTGGTACTTCTTTAGGTACCAAGCCTGCAATTAAATGAACTTCAGCAACTTTTTTATAATCTCTCTGAATAAAACCAAATAAGATTTCAGCCAAAAATCTTTTACTCATTTTATCCAAACGACCCATTATTCCAAAATCAATAGGCACAATTTGACCGTTAGTATCTACAAATATATTTCCCTGATGCATATCTGCATGAAAAAAACCATCTCTTACAGCATGTCTTAAAAAATGTTGAATTATATCTTCAGCAATTTTATTTGTATCAATATTTTGTTTTTTAAGTTCATCAGTCTCCCTGATTGAAACACCATCAATCCAATCTAATGTCATTACATTTTCACTTGTAAAATTCCAATAGATTTTAGGTACTCTAAAACCAGCATCATTTTTTGTATTTTCTGCGTATTCATTCGCAGCTGCGGCTTCAAATCTAAGATCCATTTCTAAATTAGTGATTTCCTTTAATAAAAAAACAACTTCAACTAACTTTAACCTTTGGGTTTTTTTTACAATAGATTCAATTAAAAAAGCAAATAGCATCATTGCATCAATCTCTTCATTAAAGATTTTCTTAATATCTGGTCTTAAGATTTTAATTGCAACGTCTTTAATAGTTCCATTGTCATCTATTTGCGCTTTGTGTACTTGTGCAATAGATGCTGCTGCTACAGGCTCACTTAAATTAATTATAGAATTATAGGTTTCTTCACCAAGATCTTTTTTTATAATTTCTTTAGCTTGATAGATTGAAAACGGAGGAAGTCTATCTTGTAAATTTTCTAATTTTTTTGATAGTTCTTCACCAATTATATCAGGTCTAGTTGCTAAAAATTGTCCAAGTTTAATAAAAGTTGTGCCCATTGATTCTAATGAGCTTGATAATCTTTGACCTTCATCTTGGTCTATATTTGAATGTTTTTTTTCCGAAAAAGAAAACGCTAAAATTTTAAATAAAATTTTTACTGCTAAGGGAGGTTCTTTAAATTTTGATGTAATTTTAAGAATATCTGATTTAGCAATTTTTCTTCCAAGCTTGAAAAGTATGATTAATTTTTTTATCATTAGTATTTCCAGCCACTATGAATTGAAACAATCCCTCCAGATAAATTACGGTATGAGCACTTTTTAAAACCATTTTGTTCCATTAATGCAATTAATTCTTCTTGATTAATAAAATTTTCAATACTTTTTACTAAATATTCATAAGGTTCTTTTTCACCAACGACTAGACCACCGACTAATGGAATAAGTTTTGAATAATTTTTGTAAAAAAAATCTAAATTAGAGTTTAATATCTTTGAAAATTCTAAACATAAAAATCTACCACCAGGTTTTAAAACCCTATGAGCTTCTGCCAGGGCCTTGTTAATATTTTTTGTGTTTCTTAAGCCAAAACTAATACTATAAAAATCAAAACAATTTTTTTGAACAGGTATATTTTCTGCTGGAGCAATTACCCATTTAATGTTTTTATAACTCTTTAATTTCCCTTTTCCTTTAGCAATCATGCTTTGATTGGGATCTACACAGTAAATTAAATTGTTAGATTTAGTATTATCTAGAAATAATTTTCCAATATCACCAGTACCGCAAGCAACATCAATCAAGGTGCTATTAAAAGAAGGATTCATCATATTAATCAAATTCTTTTTCCACACTCTATGAACGCCTAATGACATAAAGTCATTCATTAGATCATATTTATCATACACCTTGTCAAAGACACTTTGGACTAGCCCTTTTTTATTTTGGAGATATTGTTGCATAAAATATTTTATACAATCAATATAGTATTAAATGCCAGAATTACCAGAAGTAGAAATAGTAAGACAATCTCTAGATAAAAAGATTCAAAAAAAAAAGGTAAAAAAAGTAATTATAAGAAATAGAAGTTTAAGATTTAAAATCCCTAGAGGTTTTGAGAAATTTTTGGAAAATAAAACTATTGTTAAAGTTTCAAGGTTTTCAAAATATTTAATTATTTATCTCTCAAATAATCAATTTTGTGTAGTTCATCTTGGGATGTCAGGTACAATTCATTTAATTGATTTTAAGGATAAAAAAGATGTTACTAACTTAAGTTTTTACAATTCACCATTTTTACCAAAAAAACATAATCATGTAGAAATTATTTTTGATAATTTCAAAGTTATTTATAATGATCCAAGAAGATTTGGTTTTTTTCAAATAATTGAAAACAATAGAGATTTAAAAAAAAGATTTATTCATCTAGGACCAGAACCATTTGATAATAAATTTAATTTAAAATATTTTCAAAAATTTATTCAAAATAAATTAAAAACCATTAAAGATTTATTAATTGATCAAAAATTTGTTTCAGGAATTGGTAATATTTATGCAAGTGAGATTTTATTTTTAAGTAGAGTTAACCCTAGTAAAAAGATTAGATCTCTTAACAAAAAAGAGTGTAATCAAATAATATCTAATTCTAAAAAAGTTCTTTTGAATGCAATTAATAAAGGTGGTTCTAGCATTAGAGACTTTAAAAACACAGATGGTAGTAAAGGAGGTTTTCAAGATAGTTTTAAAGTTTATCAAAGAGAAGGAGAGTGTTGTAAAAGATTTAATTGCGATGGAATAATAATAAAAAAAGTAATCGCTAACAGATCAACTTTTTTTTGTAATTACTGTCAAATTTAAATAATTATTTGATTGACCGATATAAATTCTCAAGCTATACCCCTGCGCATATGGCTAACACAAAATCAGCAATTAAAAGAATTAGAAGAATTTCCAAACAAACTGCAGTTAATAAAGCTAGAAAAAGCAGATATAGAAATGCTCTAAAGAAAATGAACCTTCTGATTGTAGATAAGAAAAAAGATGAGGCTCTTAAATTCTTGCCTAAATTGAATTCTGAGCTTATGAAAATTGCAAAATCTGGGATTATAAAAAAACAAAACGCCTCTAGAAACGTTTCTAGAATTACTAAAAAAATATCCTCGCTATAAGTTTATAACTTGTAGTTGATTCAACTTTAACAACACGCTTAATGTAGATTGAATGGAAGCATTCAATCAATATTTAGATTTGGTAAATAAATTAATAGTTTAAATCCAACCTGAAGTTTTATTTCCACTAGAATAATAAAAATATTATTGTCAAAAGAATTTTTTTTATGTGACAAAAATCTCTACACTTTCAGATTTAATTTATTTTTTAATTTAAAAATTTATATCTTGAAAATATTTTTAGATAGGTCTAAGTGGAGTCTCTTCCAAAAAAGAAATGAACAACACAACTACAAATAAAAATATAGAAACATTAAATCAAAATAATTTGGACTGGAGTTTAATTCAGTCTCAAATGAAAAATAAACTTGGTGTTGAGATTTATGAAAGTTGGCTTAAAAAAATTAATTTTGTTGAAGAGTTTAATAATTACATTCTGTTAACAGTTCCAACAAGATTTATTAGAGATTGGATTACATCAAGGTATTTAGATCAAATATTACAGATTATTAAAGCCCATAAAAAAGATATAATTAGAATAGAATTTAAAATTGCAGAATTAAAATCAAGCAAGAAAGATGTTGGCGAGGAGATCACCAAAGACACAATTAATGATAAAAATGTTTCTTTTATCAAAGACTCGTATCTTCAATATAATAGAATAGATCCAAATAAAAGATTTGACAATTTTCTTACTGGTTCAAGCAACAAATTAGCATATGAGGCCTCTATAAAAGTTTCTGAAAATATATCTCATTATAATCCGTTATATATTTACGGCGGTGTAGGAATGGGAAAAACTCATTTGTTGAATTCAATTGGTTTAGAATTAAAAAAAGATAACAAGGTAATGTTTATTTCTGCTGAAAGATTTATGTATCAATTTGTTAAATCTATAAAAACAAATGACATGGTAAAGTTTAAAGAATACTTCAGAAATACTGATATTTTGTTGATTGATGATATTCAATTTATGAATGGCAAAGAAGCAATGCAGGAAGAATTCTTTCATACCTTTAACGCTTTGCTTGATAAAGGATCACAGATAATTGTTTCTGCAGACAGGGCGCCTAACAAATTATCTAGAATTCAAGAGAGAATAAAATCAAGATTCTCTGGAGGTTTGGTGATTGATATACAAAAACCAGATTACGAATTAAGAAAAAAAATAGTTATCCAAAAAACAGAAGAACTCAATAAATTATATTCAGATCAGATTAATATTTCAAAAGAAATTCAAGAATATATAAGCACTGAAATCACTACCAGTATTAGAGAGCTTGTTGGAGCAATAAATAGAATAATTTCATTTTCTAGAATTTACAACAAAGCACCAAATTTAGCTGAGACAAAAGTTGTTCTAAAAGACCTTTTAAATATATCTGAAAACAAGGTGACAATTGATTTAATACAAACACTTGTATGCAGGTTTTTCAAAATAAGCAAAAATGAAATGTTGTCTTCTAGAAGATCAAGATATCTTGTGAGACCAAGACAAACAGCGATATATTTGACTAAAATTTTAACCTCAAAATCATTACCTGAAATTGGAAGAGAGTTTTCGAACAGAGATCATACAACTATTATTCATTCTGTTAAAACGATAGAAAAGCTTAAAGAAAAAGATCCTGAGATGGTAGAAAATATAAATAAGTTAAAAAATCAAATATTATATAATAATAAAGATAATGAAATTTAACGTAAACCAGCAAGATCTACAACAAGCACTAAGTTATTGCCAAGGTGTCATAGAAAAAAGAAGCACTCTTCCAATTCTTTCAAATGTTTTACTTGATGCAAGTAGTTCGAAGTTAACTATTACAGCAACTGACTTAGATTTAATTTTTATTCATCAAATTAAAAATATTGAAGTAGTTGAAGAAGGCAAGACAACAACCACATCATCAATTATGTATGATATTGTGAGAAAATTTTCTTTGGGGAAAAAAATTAATTTATCGTTGTCAGATACAAGTAAATTGCAATTAGAATCTGAAAAATCAATTTTTAATTTAAATTGTATAAGTCACTCTGAATTTCCACTTACTGATGAAAATTTTAATGAAAATGAGTTTTCAATTAATTCAAAAAGTTTATTAAAACTTCTTAATAAATGTAAATTCTCAGTTTCTAATGATGAAACTAGACATTATTTGAGTGGGATATATTTTCATCAAACTGAAGTAGAAGATAAAAATTACCTAACATCAGTTGCCACAGACAGTCATAGAATGTCTATTTCAAAGATACGACTCCATGAAAAAATAAACTTTGAGCCAATTATTTTGCCAAAGAAAACAATATTTCAGCTGGTTTCTCTTTTAGATAACTATGATGGTGATGTTAAAATATCTAATGTAAAATCTAAAATTAAATTTGAGCTAGATAATAGTATTTTGATTTCAAAATTAATTGATGGAAAATTTCCAAATTATATTCAAGTAATTCCTAAGAATAATCAAAAAAAACTTGAAATAGATTTAAAATCATTTTTAGGTTCAGTTGATCGTGTAGCTTCAGTATCTTTAGACAAAAAAGATGGTGTTAAATTTAACTTAACAAAAGATGCATTAAATCTTTCAGTAAATAATACTAACAGTGGGGATGGTAATGAAACACTTAGTGTAAAATTTGACCATGACTTAGAGATAAGTTTTAATTCAAGATATCTAATTGACGTTGCCTCCCAATTAGATGGTGAAAAAATTGAGATTTATTTCAATGATACTGGATCACCAGCTTTAATTAAAGATCCTTCAGATTTTGATAGTATTTATGTTGTGATGCCTATGAAGGGTTAATTAACCCTATCTAATTCATTATAAATTTTTTTTTCTAATTCTCTCGTAAATTCATTTTTATCCATTCCTAGTGTTATTTTAGGTAATATAGATATTGTAATATCTTTTTTTGATTGTTTTAAACCTTTTTTGGGCCAAATATAACCAGAGTTTATTGCTACTGGTTGACAAGATATTTTCAACTCATCATAGATCCTGCCTACACCTTTTTTAAAAGCTGGTCTTTCCTCTGGGTTAACCCTAGTTCCTTGCGGAAAAATTATTAAAGGTCTTTTACTTTTATTTATTATTTTTGATACATCTTCAAAAAAACTTAAATTATCTTTTGTAACCTTATTTCTTTTTATAGAAATTGATCCTATCTTTTTTAGATACCATCCAAAAATAGGGATTAAAATAAGCTCTCTTTTTAAAATAAATACAGGTGAATTAAAAATTGTTTGTAAGTAAAATGTTTCAAACATTGATTGATGAGAAGCTGCAATAAAAAATTTTTCGTTATCTATAATATTTTCTGAGCCTAGGATTTTTATTTTCACTGATAAAATATTTTTGAGACAAAAACCTGTCCAATAACCCATTAATTTACCTCCAATTAAAATTATTTTTTGGGGCAAAATTAATGCTGGCAGGAATACAATTGATATAAAAATAATTCCTGAAAAAAAAATTATAGAAAATATAATATTTCTTAACATTATTTTGAATATTATATTAGATCAGATATTTTTTGCCTCTTATTTAAAATCTGAACTTTTGAATTTTTGATTAAAATTTCCAATGGTTTTGGTCTAAGGTTATAATTCGAAGCTAAAGACATTCCATAAGCACCAACATCACAAATAGCCAGATAATCTTTTTCATTCAATTTTTGATATCTTTTGATTGTTGAAAAAGTGTCAGTGCTCTCACATACAGGGCCAACAAATTCATAACTTTTTTTTGATATTTTTTTAATTTTGTTTAGAGGAATAATTTTATGTTTTGCACCATACAAAGCAGGTCTCATCAAATCATTCATGGCAGCGTCTAAAATTACAAAATCTTTTTTAAATCCCTCTTTGATATAAATAATCTTAGTTATTAAAATACTAGAATTTCCTACTATAGATCTTCCAGGTTCAAATATAATTTTACATTTATTAGCCTTTAAAAATTTTTTTATTTCTATGGAGTATTTTTTTAAATCTAATTTAGAATGATCGTGATTATAATCAATTCCCATTCCTCCTCCTAAATCAACATATTCAAACTTATAATTTGACAGCTTTATTACTTTACTTACTACACTTAGCATTTTTTGATATGGTTTATGACTAAGAATCTGACTACCAATGTGTACGCTTAAACATTTTAAATTAAGAATTTCAGATTTCTTTGCCATATTGACTAATTTTAAAAATGTTTTTTGAGCTACACCAAACTTATTTTCTTTTTTACCTGTTGATATTTGGCTTAAAGTTTTAGCGTCTGTATTTGGGTTAAGTCTGATCCCTATATTAACAATTTTTTTTTTCTTTTTAGCAATTTTTTCTATTTGCAATATTTCACTTTTAGACTCTGTATTTATCAAAAGTATGTTTCTATTTATTGCATATTCAATTTCTTCATAAGTTTTTCCAACTCCAGAAAATACAATCTTTTTAGGACTAATTCCTGCTTTAAGAGCTTTCATTAGCTCACCAACTGATACAACATCTGCACCAAGGTTATTTTTTTTTATTTCTTTTAAAATTCCTAAATTAGAATTAGCTTTTACTGCATAACATATTAGAGGGTTTATACTTTTGAAATGTGATTTAATATTTTTAATGTTAGCTTCAATTGTTTTTAGGGAATAACAATAAATAGGTGTTTTAAATTTTTTTGCAATATTGCCTATATCTAAATGATCTATAGTAAGTTTATTTTTTTTATAAATCATGAAAATGTAGTTATTTGGATACTTTTCTTCTCTACATTTTGATTATCTTCTTTGTAAACTGGGTCTCCTTTTTTACCACAAGAACAAATTAGAATAGAGATAAACAGCAATATATAAATTTTTTTTATCATTTATTCTTTTTGTATTTCATTATCATTCTTTTTATGTTTTCAAAAGATGTTCCTCCATAAGATTTTTTTGAATTTATTGAATTTCTTAAGTCAAAAACTTTTAAAACATCACTTGTTAATTTTGGTTCAATTTTTTTTAATTCTTCAATTTTTAAATCATTTAACTTCTTCTTCTTTTTTTCTGCATAATTCACAATCTCTGCAGTTTTTTGATATGCTTTTCTAAAAGACATTGCATGATTTTTTACCAAATAATCAGCTAGATCGGTGGCTGTAATAAAACCTAAATTAGCCAACTCTAACATTTTCTTTTTATTAGGAGAGATATTTTTTAAAATTTCATCAAATATCATTAAACAATTGATCAATGTATCGTACGATTTAAAAACTATTTCCTTATCATCCTGCATATCCTTGAAGTAAGATAAGGGTAAGCCCTTAAGTATTGTTAACATCGAAAATAAATTTCCAAATGAAATTCCAGATTTACCTCTTAAATATTCAAGCAGATCAGGGTTCTTTTTTTGTGGCATTATAGAAGACCCAGTTACGACTTTATCTGATAGTTGAATTAAATTAAAACCATCTGAGTTCCAAATGATTAATTCTTCTGCAATTCTCGAAATATGCATTGAACAAACAGACACACAATAAAGGAAATCCAATACAAAATCTCTATCTGATACGGTATCTATTGAATTATTAGTTGGTTGATTGAAACCAAGTTTGTTTGAAGAATAATGCCTATCAATATTAAATGAAGTCCCTGAAAGTGCTGCTACACCGAGCGGACATTCATTTAAATTGTCTAGGTTATTAGTAAATCTTTTCTTATCTCTTTTAAAAATTTCCACATAAGCCATGAAGTAATGTGCCAATGAAATTGGTTGAGCATTTTTCAGATGAGTAAAACCAGGCATTATAGTTTCAATATTTTTTTCTGATAATTTTAGAGTTGATTTAATAATTTTTTCGATATTTGTATTAATTTCTTTGGTAGCTGACTTTATCCATAATTTAAAATCAGTAATTACCTGATCATTTCTTGATCTTGCAGTATGAATATAGCCAGCCTCTTCTCCTATCATTTGAAAAAGTTGTTTCTCAATATTCATATGAATATCTTCATATTTTTTATTAAATTCAAAATTATTTTTTGAAATTTGCTTTTCTATTTTTTGCAATCCATAAATAATCTTATTTTTAACCTTAAAAGATATTATTTTTTGTTTGAAAAGCATTTCAACATGGACAATTGAGCCACGGATATCTTCTTTGTATAATCTTTTATCAATATCAATTGAGCTACCAACTTTAGCAAAAAGTGTAGAGGCTTTTTTCTTTATTCTGGTATTCCAAATTGCTTGGTTGTTTTTATTTTTAGCCATGATAATTACTTATACCTATTAAATATGAGATTTTTAGTAATTTTTATTTTCTTTATTTCTCATGCAATAGCTGATGATTTTCCAAAAATCAAAAATCTTATCATCAATAAAGAATTAAAAACGTATGAAAATATTACTTTCCTTGATGCTAATGAAAAAATTATAAATTTATCTGAATTAAGAGGAAAATTAGTATTATTGAATTTTTGGGCTACTTGGTGCGCACCTTGCAAAGAAGAAATGCCTTCACTTGATGGATTAAAATTGACACCAGAGCTGAGTAATATTGAAATATTTCCTATTAATATAGGAAAAGATAGTTTCAAAAAATCTGATCGATTTTTTAAAGATTTAGATATTAAAAATTTGAATATTTATTTTGATAATCCAAAAACATTGGCCAAAGATTTAAGTCTACGGGGAGTTCCAACAACAATTTTATTTAATAAAGAAGGTGAGGAATTTGCAAGAGTCATTGGTTCGATAGATTTTTTAGATAAAGAATTTATTGAGTGGATTAAAAATTATAATTAATTTTTAAAAAAATAAGCGAAAACTATTAGAAGAATTATCGCAATAAATTGCAATAGAACCCTCAGCTGCATTAATTTATTGGAGTATTTTTTACTTGTGCTCCCACCCTTAAACAATGTGCCAATTCCAAGAATGAGAACTATGCCGACTGCAAGCAAAAGGACAATTGATAAAATTTTAACAAATATTCCTGTAAACATAATTTTATTGTAAAGTGTTTATCAAAATAAAAAACATATTAAATTTATTTATGACATTTTGTCTTGAAAGCACAATTATAAAACCAGAAAAAAATGATAATATTAACAATATTGTTGTTTTATTTCATGGATATGGTGGTGACGGTAAAGACATAAGCATGCTTACACTAAATTGGAAAAGACATTTACCAAACACAGTTTTTATTTGTCCAAATGGTCATGAACAATGTTCAATAAATCCATCTGGCTACCAATGGTTTGATTTAACAAAAGATGATCCAAAATATATTTTGGATGAGTCTTTAAAAGCGGAAAAAAAAATTAATAAATTTTTAGATGAAATTAAAGAAGAATATCAACTTGAAAATAATCAAATTTGTTTATCTGGATTTAGTCAAGGATGTATGATGTCAATAAATGTAGGTCTCACAGCCGAGAAGTCTTTTAGTAGTATTGTTGGATTTTCAGGAAAGATAATTAATTCTGAAAATCTAAAACTAAGAAAAAAAAATAATACAAATGTTCTTTTGCTTCATGGTGATCAAGATGATATTGTTTCACCTACTTATTTATTAGAAGCAAAAGATTTTCTCCTGAGAGAGAAAGTTAATGTTGAAACTCATCTTATTAAAAATTGTGCACATCACATTCCAATTGAAGCATCTAGCATAGCTTTAAATTATATTTTAAAAAATATTTAACACATTAGTAATATTGATATCAGCTTTTAATTGTTATAAGATTTTTTAATGAATGATTTTATTGAGCAAAGTGTTTCACTTGAAAAGTGTCCTGCACTTGTATTGAATGCAGATTATAGACCTTTAAGTTATTATCCACTTTCTCTTTGGTCTTGGCAGGATGCAGTCAAATCTGTTTTTTTAGATCGTGTAGTTATTGTTAGTAACTATGATAGACAAATTAGAAGTCCATCTTTTGAAATGAAGCTTCCAAGTGTCATAGCATTGAAAAGTTATATAGTTCCACAAACTAAACCAAGTTTTACAAGATTTAATGTATTTTTAAGAGATCGTTTTTCATGCCAATACTGCGGAAGTGGAGAAGAGTTAACGTTTGATCATCTGCTGCCGAGATCTAAAGGTGGGGAAACAAATTGGGATAATGTTGTAACAGCATGCTCTACTTGTAATGTAAAAAAAGGTGGAAAACTTCTTAAGTTTTCTGGAATGAAATTAAATCAACATCCATTTCAACCATCTACAGAAGACTTGCATAAGAATGGAAAACATTTCCCCCCAAATTATTTGCATAAAAGTTGGATGGATTATTTATATTGGGATGTTGAGCTAGAAAATTAAAAAAGTTTAGATTTTTTCAGAAATATTAATTGCAATTTTAGATCCAGTTTTAATAACTTTATCGAGAATTGAATAACAGCCTTTTTTAGTTGCACCTTTTTCATAGGCTATATCTTTATGATGCAGTTCGTCTTCTCTAAACTTAGTTATATTTTTTTTTAATTCTTTTTCTGTTTTGTCTAATTGATCTATTTGACTTTGATAATGTTTATCAATCACCTCCTCAACTGAAGCAGTACAAAGCATTGCAGCTTTTTTTCCAAGAATTGTGGAACCAAAACCCAGGGCAACACCTAGCAAATCCCATAAAGGTAAAAGTTTGGTTGGTTTAATATCTCTTTTCTTAATCTCCTTTTCAAAAAATTCACAATGTTCTTTTTCGTGAACTTTCATTTCCTCAATTATCTTTTTTAATTTTTCGTTTTTAACTAAGGTATTTAAAGCAAGAAGTTGACCTTCATATATTTTGACAGCTCCCCTTTCACCAGCGTGATCTACACGAATAAATTCTTCAATTTTATTTTTTGATATCATGATTATTAGTAAGTGATAAAATTTTAAGTGACATTATTAACATTAATACGCTAGTAAATAAATTATACGTTGTAAGTGATAAACCAAAAATCCTAAATGCTACATTTTTGCAGCTAATGTTTAATTCTTTTAATGAATTTAAAATTTGCTCTCTAGTCATCAAATCAATATTTTGTGATGCGCATACAGTGGATTCTTCCACAAAACCTTGCTCTATACCAAAATGGTATACCGAAATGATGATTGAAAATGAAAACACTAATATCAATAGAATATTATGGAATAGTTGATCTTTCTTAAAAAAATTATTTAAAATTAAAATGATTATAGCAAGTCCATATGGAATTCTTTCAATTATACATAAATTACAAGGTTGGTAGCCAAGAACATATTCAATAATTAAAGCCGACAATAAAATTAAACAGCTTAATGTAAATAAAATTCGTAAATAATGTTGTTTTGTTAAACTAAACATGAAATTTTTTTAACAAATAAATTATTGCTCCAATAATTACTATAATGATACCAATTATAGTAAACCATTTTTGTCCATGTTTGTTCATATAGTCCGTAAAAGCATCGCCAAATTTTGCTGATAAGTAGGAAACTATAAAAAATCTGAGTCCTCGTGAAATAAGACTTATAAAAATAAAAACTATTAAATTAAAGCCGATCAAACCACTTGTAATAGTAAAAACTTTATAAGGTAGAGGAGTAAATCCTGCTAAAAATAAAATAGCTAACCATGTATAAAATCCAGTTCCCTCAGCTAAAGCATTTTTTATGTTATTCACTTTTTCTTGGTAATTATAAAACTCAACAATAGTCATTGCGAAATCAAAAAAAAAGGCACCTAGCACATAGCCAAAAATCCCACCTAAAACTGAAAAAATAGTTGCTATTAAAAAAATTCTTAAAAAATCTTTCTTTTTTGCAACTGCCATGGGTGCAATCATCACATCTGGCGGGATTGGAAAAAAAGAACTTTCTATAAAAGAAATAATACCTAAAAAATAGTTAGAGTTCTTATGAGCAGCTAACTTAAGACATTTATTATAAAGTTGAGTAAACATTTTTTTGTTTTTTAATATAATTATAGTTCTTATACTATTTAAATTATATTTTTATATAAGGGCGAATGGCGGAACTGGTAGACGCGCACGACTCAAAATCGTGTTTCGCAAGAAGTGAGAGTTCGATTCTCTCTTCGCCCACCAAAAATTATGAAATTAGAGAATTATAACAACCTTCTAGAGTTATTTTTTGATCGATATCAAGTCGAAAATAAAAATGAAATTTTTTTACAATCACTTAAAAATCAAACTCTAAATTTTACTTGGAAACAAACATTTGATGCTATTCAAAATTTCTCATTTTTTCTTGATCAATATATTAGTCATAATGATAGGTGTTTATTAATTTCAGAAAATAGACCAGAGTGGTTGATTTCAGACTTGGCCATAATGTTATCAAAAGGAATATCTGTACCTGCTTATACAACTTATGTTGAAAGAGATTATGAATTTTTAATTGAAGATTGTAAACCTTCAGTGGTTATTGTTTCTGATGCTATTCAATTTAAAAAAATTAATAATTTAATAAATAAATATTCTTTCATTAAAAAAGTTATTAGTTTTGAAAATATCGAAGATAAAAATGTTACTTATATAGAAGAAATTTTTAGAAGGACATATAAGAAAGAAAAGAATTTAAAAGAGATTGATATAAGTAGAAAAGATATTTCATGTATAATTTATACATCTGGCACACAAGGAAACCCCAAAGGCGTGATGCTAAGTCATGGAGGTATTCTTAATAATTGTGAAGGTTCGTCAAAACTACTTCGAGAAATTATAACTACCAAACCCAAGTTTCTTACATGGCTGCCATTATCTCATTCATATGAACACACAGTACAATTTGTTCAAATAGCAGTAGGTGCAAGAATTTTTTATGCCGAAAGTATAGATAAACTTGTTAAGAATATGAATGATTGTAATCCAGATATTATAATGACAGCAGTGCCAAGATTTTATCAAAATTTATATCAAAAAATAACTTCAACTTTTAAAAAAGCAACAGGTGTAAAAAAATTTTTGATAAATTCAACTTTACAAATTGGAAGAAAAAATTTTTTAAAAGAAAATTTATCAAACTATGAAAAATTTATAAATTTAGTTTGTGATAAATTGGTAAGAAAAAAAATAAAATCTCAATTTGGTGGAAATTTAAAAGCATTTATATCTGGAGGGGGTGCTCTAGATTATAATGTTGGGGTATTTTTAAATTCAATTGGATTACCAACTTTACAAGGTTATGGTTTAACAGAAACATCACCTGTTGTGAGTTGCAATCCTATTAATGACATTAGAATAGACACTGTTGGCCCTCCATTTGAGGGAAACGATGTAAAAATTGCAGATGACGGTGAGATATTAGTTAAGGGCGAAAATGTAATGTTGGGTTACTGGAATAATACTTTAGAGACAAACAATGTTATTAAAAATGGATGGTTGCACACTGGTGATATTGGGATATTGGAAGATGGATTTCTCAAAATTACAGATAGAAAGAAAGATATTTTGATTACCCCTGGTGGAGATAATATTTCACCTGTTAAAATAGAGGGTGAATTAACAAAAATAGAATTTATAGAACAAGCATTAGTTTATGGTGACAACAAACCTTTTTTAGTTGCTCTAATAGTAGTCAATAACAATTTTAAAAATATAGATAATAAAATTATTGAAGCAGAAATAGAAAAAATAAATAAACAACTAAGTAAAATAGAAAAAATAAAAAAATTTTTTATTATTGATAATCAATTTTCAATTGAAAATGGATATATGACGCCCACATTAAAATTAAAAAGATTTAAAATTATTAAAGAATATAAAAAAGAATTAGAAAATCTTTATTAATAAAATAAAATATAATTAGTTATTTAACGCATAAACATTAACTTTTTTTAACAAAGAGAATTAAGTTAAATTTAATTTTTTTTTAAATTTTATTTTTATTTTTGTAAATTTTTGTTTTTAATTAATGATTTGACATAACTTGTTTAAAAAAATAAAAATAAGTTAACAACGAATCAACTTGATTCGTTTAACTAAATAAGGGAGCTAAAGATGCCTAAGAAAAGAAAAAAAGCGGCAAAGAAAACTAAGAAAAAAGCTAAGAAAAAAGCTAAAAAGAAGGCTAAAAAAAGAAGAAGATAGTCACTTAGTTATCTTTACAAAAAACGCTTCTCATAACTTTTTGTGTGAGAGGCGTTTTTTTTTATTCGTCTATAGGATCAGTATCTTCAGTGTCACCAATTGGCTCTTCTGTTGGCAATTCTGTAGTCGTCTTTGGTGCTACAGGAGCAGGTTGTGGTGTACCACCTAAATTTCTTTTAAGAGCTTTATCCAATTTTTTTTGTGTATCTTCTAAAGAAACTCCGAGAACAATTTGAAATTCTGATAAAATTCTTTCATAAGCTTTTTCAAACAATTGTCTTTCACTGTAAGATTGATCAACCATAAGATCATCACCTTTATTAAGATCTCTTACTACTTCAGCTAATTCATATATTTTTCCTGAGGAAATTTTTGCTTCATATTCTTGAGCTCTTCTACTCCACATTGATCTCTTGATTTTTGGTTTACTTTTTAAAATCGAAATACATTTATTAACCTGGTTGATTGTAGCTAGAGGTCTAAGATGTGATTGTTTATTCACAGGAACCATTCCATTAGCTTTATCTTTTTCAAATTTTATCACATAAGTTTCGACGTCAATCCCACCAATATTAATCTTTTTAAATTCAGTAATTTGACCTACGCCATGCTTTGGATAAACAACGTAATCTTTAACTTTATATTCTTTTTTTTCAGTTTCTTGCTTTTTAACTTTTTTGATTTCAGGTTTTACTTCATTACTTTTTGAAATTCTTAAATTATCTGTTTTAACCTCTGCGGTCTGGGTAACATTATTAGCTACTTTTTTACTCTCAACTTTTTTTGTTTTAGATATAGTTTTTTTTTTAGTAGTTTTGTTTGCAGTTTTCTTAGGTAAAACTTTTTTTGCTTTCGCAACTTTTTTAGCGACTTTTTTTGTTACTTTTTTAGTTTTTTTTTTAGGAGAGTCTTTTTTAAAGGTTTTCTTTAAAATATTTTTCAAACTTATTTTGCTCATTTTTAAATTTTTCATGATCCGATGGTGGATCTTTTTTTTCACTTATATTGGGCCAGATTTCAGAGTATTGTTTATTGATCTCTAACCATTTTTCGCTACCAGGTTCAGTATCAGCAGTGATGGCATCAACCGGACATTCAGGCTCGCAAACGCCACAATCTATACACTCATCCGGTTTAATTACAAGCATATTTTTACCTTCATAAAAGCAATCAACTGGACAGACTTCAACACAATCCATTAATTTACATTTTATACATTTGTCGTTTACGATATAAGTCATTACAAATTTTCTTTTTTAATTTCTTCTTTAATATCCCCCATTACTTTACTATCAATGTAAAGCAACCCCGCAAGTCTTCTCATTAAATTTGTTTCATAAATATCAGCGTCTTTATTTGAGTAAATGATCTTCCAAAGTGATTTTATAATCTTAATTTTATCAGTTTCTTCAAGATTTTTTATCTCTCTTGTAAAGTCTAATATTTGATTAGAGTTCTCTTCATATTGTTTTGCTTTAGTTATTAATTCATTTAAATCATTACTTTCTGCTCCAAGTTCAATCAGAGTTTTCTTGATGATTTCTTCTTCTTCAGCAGAATAATTTTCATCTATTTTAGCAGTATGGATAAGTAGCGCACCAACCTTTATTAAATTAGTAGAATTTTCTTGTTTATCTTTTTTGTTAAAAAACATTTCTAATTTAAATTTAAATCTTTAAGTACCCCAAATGGATTTTCTTTCTTTATTTTTTGATCTTTTGTTTTTTTAAATTTTTTCTTAGGCAAATATCTAAAAAATATTTCACCTTCTTTTTCTGTGACTCTATAGTTCATTTTTATGATTAATTTTTTGAAATTATCTTTACTACATCCTAGAAGATTTAGCATTTCTGGTACTAATTTAATTTCTTTACTCTCCTCAGATCCAGAATTAATTATTTGCATAAATAATCTCTCCAAAATATCAATTCTTACAAAAAAGTTATCAAACTTCTCAAAACCACATAATAGCATAAAATTTTTATTTTTATTATCATTGTCATCAATGAAATTTAATCCAAAGGTTGGAGGTTTAAGTTTAAAATATTTTTGATGATAATTTTTCCATAACAAAGTTCGAATAGTTACAGGCTCAGGTTTAATCAATTTATATAAAAAAATATGATATCTTCCAAATTTGACACCTAAATCTCTTAAAATTTTTCTATCAACTTGTTCCAAATTTTTTAAATAATCAGATACATTCTCTCTTTTTAATACACCATTATTTTCATACAATTGATAAGCTAGTGCTTTTATTGAAGATTTTTTTTCTTTAAGATTTTTTAAATCTACTAAACTCTGTAAAACTGTATCAATTTTATTTTTTAACCATTTTTTAATAAACAAATTTAGTTTTTGTTTTTGGTCTTGTTCAAGAATATCATCAACAATTAAATCAATATTTGGGCTTAAATAATCATGACCAGATGTAAGTTTAGCTATTACAAAATTATTCCAATAGATTTTGAAATCATCTTTAAGCTCAATTAACCCAGTATCAATTATGTTTTGAATTCTTTTTTCTAACTCTGGTCCTATAGATTGTCTTGCTGCTTTTTTTAGAGATTTTATATCAGTTTCAAGAGCACCTTTTTTGAGATCAAGCTCAAGTTTCAATCCATTAATTTTACCAATGAATTGACCATCTATTTTGACATCATTATTTTCTAATATCTCAGTTTTAAATTCCATATCTTGTTTTAAACCTCTTGCAAGAATACTTGCTCTTTTATCAATAAAAGTTTTTGTAAGTTCTTCATGAAGTCTATCTGAAAGTCTATCTTCTAAGAGTTTTGTTTTTTCTATCCAATATTCTTGATTTTCGATCCAATTATTTTTATTCGAAACATAAGACCAAGTTCTTACATTTGCAATTCTATTTGATAAAGAATCTACATTTCCCTCTAATTTATCCAATTTCATAAGCTGCAATCTCATAAATTCATCAGATATTTTGCCTTTTTCACTAGATAAAAATTTAAAAACATTTTCAATTACCTCATAATGATTTCCGTAAGTTTTTTTAACAAAATCTGGTATCTGACAACATTCCCAAAGGAGACTGAGTTTTTTGCTATCGAAATCTATATTTTCAAGATTTTTATCTCTTAGAAAAAATTTTAAAGCTTTTTCATCTTCACATTCATGAATTTTTCTTAACCATTCTCTTTGAGGTTTTTCTTCTAAAGATTTTATTAAACTTCGAGGATTGTTAAAATTCAGATTTGAATTTCTCCAAAATAAAGTTCTTATCTCTTCAAATTTATGGTTTTCTAATAAATCTACTTCTTCAGCATTTATTTCCTTACAATCTCCCGTAATTCCAAAGCTTCCATCATTAAGATATCTGCCAGCTCTACCTGCAATTTGTCCTATTTCAGATAAGTTAAGTTTTCTAAGTTTTCTTCCGTCAAACTTCTTTAAATTTGAAAAATATACATAATCCAAATCCATGTTGATACCCATTCCTATGGCATCGGTTGCAACTAAAAAATCTACATCTCCTGATTGATATAATTCAACTTGGGCATTTCTAGTTTTTGGACTAAGGGATCCCATAACAATTGCAGCACCACCCTTCTGCCTTCTAATTAATTCTGCTATTGCATAAACTTCCTCAGCTGAAAAAGCTATAATTGCAGTTTTTCTATTTATTCTTGAAATTTTTTTATGACCTGCATAAGTAAGCTTTGATAGTCGTTCGCGATTTATAAATTCAATATCATCATCTAATTTAGAAATAATTTTTTTTATAGTACTTGATCCCATTAACATTGTTAATTTGGTGCCTCTCATGTTTAACAATCGATCAGTAAAGATATGCCCACGTTCATGATCAGCACACATTTGAATTTCATCAACACCAACAAACTCTAAATCTTTATCAATTGGCATTGATTCAACAGTGCATAAGAAATACTTTGCGTTAGATGGAATTATTTTTTCTTCACCTGTTATCAAAGCAACTTTATCCAGGCTTATTTTTTTAATTACCTTGTCATAAACTTCTCGTGCCAATAATCTTAAGGGAAAACCAATCATTCCACTATCAAATGAAAGCATAGTGTCTATTGCTAAGTGAGTTTTTCCAGTGTTAGTTGGTCCAAGAACTGCTGTGATTTTATCTTTTGTCATATCTATGATTGGTATATCTTTTTTTTCTAATACTAGATATTGTTACCGTTAAAGAACAAAAATAGACTAAAACATGTCCGAATCGCCCTGTTAAATGTTCTCATTTTTGCTCTAATTAAATAAATTATATGCGTACATTCTTTCATACTTGTTTTAATGAATAAATGTTAAAATTAATTTTTTAAATTAACAATAAGAAGGAATAAAGATGTTTAAAAAGATATTAAAAAGTTTTGGACTTGTTTTATTTTTATCAAGTTCAATTTTTGGTAAAGCTTATAGTGCTGATTTAACCTTTTTCACAATTGGAACAGGTGGAACAGCTTATACATATTATCCAGTCGGAGGGATGATTGCGAATGCAATATCTAAACCACCAGGATCTAGAGAGTGTGGTAAAGGTGGAAGTTGTGGAGTTGAAGGGTTGATTGCTTCTGCAGTTTCATCAAGAGGATCTGTTGATAATGTTAATGCAATCTTATCAGGTCTAAGAAATTCAGGTTTTGCTCAATCAGATGTTGCTTATTGGGCTTACACAGGCACTGGAACAATGGAAGGTAAAGAACCTGCGAAAGATTTAAGAACAATTGCAGCTTTATTTGAAGAACATATTCACCTAGTAACTCTTAAAAAAAATAAGATTAATTCTGTTAAAGATCTTAAAGGTAAAAGAGTATCCCTAGATGAACCAGGTTCTGGTACATATGTTGATGCATTATTAATTTTAGAGGCTAATGGACTTTCAGAAAAAGATGTGAAAGCGGAAGCTCTAAAAGGAAATGCTGCAACAGATGCTTTAAGAAATGGTAAAGTTGATGCAATATTTGTTGTTGCTGGTTATCCAACAGGTGCTATCGTTGAATTAGCATCAGCAGTTGATATTAAACTTGTTCCAATTGATGGAGCAGGTGCTAAAAAATTAACTGACAAGTATGGCTTCTTCTCACAAAGTGCTATTCCTAGTGGAACATATGAAAATGTTGGAACTACAAACACGGTAGCAGTTGGTGCACAGTGGTTTACATCTGCAAAAGAAGATGATGACTTAATCTATAATATTACTAAAGCATTATGGAATAAGGAATCAAGAAAACTTATGGATGTAGGTCATGCAAAAGGAAAAACTATTACACCAGATACTGCATTATCTGGAGTTGGGGTTCCTTTGCATCCTGGAGCAGAGCGTTTTTATAAAGAGGCTGGCTTAATAAAATAACTAAGATAAAAACAAACCCTGGATTTCTAATTAATCCAGGGTTTTTTTATGGAAAAAAATTCAACATCAATTGAAGATTTAAAAAAATTTGAGGAAAAATATGATCCTCAGTTATCATTTAGAAAATTAGGACCAAAATTATCAATTATTGTCACTACCATTTTAGTTTCAATGTCGCTTTATCATTTTTGGGCATCTGGTTTTGGTTTAGTTCGAGAAGTTTTACATAGAGGCATTCATATTGCTTATGTTATCGGATTAGTTTTTATTGTTTTTAGCTGGAAAAAAAATACTGAGAATGAAACAAATAAAACCTTGTTTTCTTTTCAAAATGTTTCTGTCCTAGATTATATATTTGCAATTTTAACAGTTACATCTGCTTTATACCTTCCTTTGCTTCCTTCAGAAATTTTAGCAGCAAGAGTTGGAAACCCAGAGTTAATCGATGTTGCTATGGGATCAGTATTAATTTTGCTAACTTTAGAGGCTGCTCGAAGATCTGTTGGTCCAACACTTCCAATTATTAGCATAATATTTATCTTATTTGCTATATTTGGACCGTATGCGCCAGGAGCATTGAAACATGGAGGTACGAGCTGGTTAGGCTTCGTGAATCATATCTATATTACTAACCAAGGTGTTTATGGAATAGCTGTTGGAGTTATGGCGCAGTATGTATTTTTATTTATTTTATTTGGAGTGTTAGCAACAAGAGTAGGTCTTGGCAAATTATTCATTGATTTAGCAATGTTGCTTGCGGGCAGGTATTCTGGTGGGCCAGCTAAAGTTGCAATTTTCTCCTCAGCATTTATGGGTACAATTTCAGGTTCATCAATTGCAAATACTGTGACCACGGGTTCATTAACTATTCCTGCAATGAAAAAAATTGGATATCCATCACATTTTTCAGGAGCTGTTGAGGCAGCTTCCTCTACTGGTGGACAAATTACACCACCAATACTTGGAGCAGCAGCATTCATTATGGTTGAGTATTTGGGATTACCATTAAAAGATATTTTAGCAGCTGCTTTATTGCCAGCTTTATTTCATTATTTTGGAATTTTTATAATGGTTCATTTGGAGGCAAAAAAACTTGGCTTAAGGGGTTTAAATCAGAAAGAACTTCCCAAGTTTTTTGAAATTATGAAAGATAACTGGTTATCATTGCTACCATTAATAGTATTAGTTTATTTTATCTTAGCAGGAAGAACTCCTGATTTTGCAGCAATATATGGTATTATTGCTTGTGTAGTTGTTGGAATATTAAAACCAAAAAATAAACTTAACTTTATTGATCTATGGAACTGTCTAGCTTCAGGAGCTAAAAATACTCTTGCGGTTGGCGCAGCCGCAACATGTGTTGGAATAATTGTTGGAGTAGTTACTTTAACTGGTGTTGGTTTCAGGTTGGGATTTGTTGTTTTACAAACAGCAGGAGATATAGGAAATTTTTTTTCTAATATCTGGCCAATTTCGTATTTTAGTTTTGATCAATTAAAATTATTTTTTTCACTAGTTTTAATAGCAATCTCCTGCATAGTTATGGGAGCTGGAATACCAACAACAGCCACATATATCATTTTAGTTGCAGTTGCAGCACCTGCTCTTGCTCAATTAAATATTGAACCATTAGTTGCACATTTTTTTGTGTTTTATTATGGTGTGTTGGCTGATATTACACCGCCAGTTGCGCTTGCAGCATATGCGGCATCTGGAATTGCAAAATCAAACCCATTTAAAACTGGTAATACTGCCTTTAGATTGGGAATTGCTAAGGCGTTAGTTCCTTTTGTTTTTGTTTATTCTCCATCATTGCTTTTAATCACTAATGATTTCGATTTGATTAAACTAACTGTAACAGTTTTGGGCACTCTAATGGGTATTGGTTTAATTGGGATTGCCTTTACTGGATATTGGATAAAACCTTTGAAAACTTTTGAACAGTGGTTTTTAGGTTTGGCAGCTTTATTATTTGTTGCACCAGGTTTAAATTCAATGATTGTTGGTTTAATCGCAATATCGCCTACAATTTATTTTCAGTTTTTTAAAAAAGTTTAGCCACCTGGCCCAAAATTAGACTGTTTTACTTTTAAAATTTTCCATATTCCTGATGCAGAAGCTATAATTTTGTCATTACAAAAAAGTTCACAAAATAAAAATATTAAAGTGTTTGTTTTTTTTAGTATTTTTGTTCTACCAATGATTTCATCATTAGTTTTTGAAGCACCTATAAATTTTAAATCTAAAGAAATAGTTACACACGGAGCACCATTTGCAGATCGATGAGCAGATGTTCCAGCACCAGCATCAATTAGAGCAGCAATATAACCACCATGAGTTATACCTGCTGCATTAAGATGATTTTCATTAATTGTTGATTTAAATTCATATTCAGTTTCTGATATATTTCTAAACAATAAGCCACCATTATGTTTCATGAACCCTGGTTTTAAACTTATTTGTTCATATTTATTTTCCATAAGCCTAAAGAACAAATGTTAGAATTAATAAAATAAATAAAATAAAAGCAAAAAAAATAACAACTGAGTTTTGTAATGAGGATTTTAAAAGTTTTTTTATCATTTTAATTTTATGGCGCACCTCGAAGGAGTCGAACCCTCAACCTGCTGATCCGTAGTCAGCCGCTCTATCCAATTGAGCTAGAGGTGCTGATTGTTAATAGTTTTTATTAATATAGTATTATCACTTTTTAATGTAATTTGTTAAAAATCATATTCTAAAAATGAATAATAAACTAAATGAAGTAGTAATAGTAGCTGCTGTGAGAACTCCTATTGGTGCGTACAAAGGTTCATTAAAAGATATTAAGGCTGATCAGTTAGGTTCGTTAGTTATTAAAGAAGTTATTAATCGATCTGGTATCGATAAAAATGAAGTGAATGAAGTAATTATGGGTCAGGTTTTAACTGCTGGTGCAGGGCAAAATCCTGCAAGACAAGCTGCAATTAACGCAGGGATATCAAAATCAATACCTGCTTATTTAGTCAATCAAGTTTGTGGTTCTGGTTTAAGGTCGGTAATATCTGGCTTTCAATCCTTAAAGCTTAATGAGGCAAAATATGTAATTTGTGGAGGTCAAGAGAATATGTCATTAGCACCTCACTCACTATCTTACAGAAATGAGAAGTTATTATCTGAAGACAGATTAAAAGACACTATGGTTTTTGATGGTTTAATTGATGCATTTAATAATTACCATATGGGCGTAACCGCTGAAAATATTGCAGAGAAGTATAAGATTTCAAGAGAAGAACAAGATGACTTTGCTTTAAACTCACAAAATAAGGCTCAAAAAAGTTTAGAGCAAAATAAATTTAGTGATGAGATCATAAAAGTGGACACAGAAAATGTTTTATTAGAAAATGATGAACATCCTAGAAAAGACTTAAAGATTGAAGATTTAAAAAAATTAAAAACAGTTTTTAAAGAAAATGGAACAGTTACACCTGGTAATTCATCTGGAATTAACGATGGTGCAGCAGCAGTTGTTCTTACAACTTTGGAAGAGGCTAAACAGAAATATTTAAAGCCTCTTGTAAAAATTACATCTTGGGCATCTGTTGGAGTTGATCCATCATTAATGGGTTTAGGTCCAATAGAAGCGGTTAGAATGGCTTTAAAAAAAACTAATTGGAAAATAGATGATGTTGATTTATTTGAAATTAATGAAGCTTTTGCTGCTCAAAGTATTGCAGTTATCAGAGAGCTAAATATTGATAAAAATAAAGTTAATGTTAATGGAGGCGCAATAGCATTAGGACACCCAATTGGTGCGTCTGGAACAAGAATTTTAGTGACATTAATTTATGAGATGTTAAGGCAAAACAAAGCCAAAGGTTGCGCTACACTTTGTATTGGGGGTGGAATGGGTATAGCAATTTGTATAGAAAAAATCTAAAAATTAGTTTTATTAAATTTTTCTTCTAAAATAATTTTTTGAATCCAAATTTGACTATCAAGTGGATTAAAATTCTTGTTTTTTAAAATTTTAAATATTAATTTTTTTATCATATTTAAAATTTTTCATCTAAGATTGTTAAAAATTTGCACAAAATGTGTCTAAAATTAAGAATAATTATCTATTTTTTAGTGTATAAGTTCTTAAAAAAATGAGCTCTAAATTATTAGTCCCAGACATAGGAGATTTCGAAAAAGTTGAAGTAATAGAAGTTTTAGTTAAAGAGGGTGATGAAATTAAGCCTGGTGATCCTGTAATTACTATTGAAAGTGATAAATCAAGTGTGGAGATTCCTTCTACATTAGATGGAAAAATCGAGAGCCTAAATATTAAAGTTGGAGATAAAGTTTCAAAAGATGATTTAATTTTAACAGTTGCTTCTGAAAATACGTCTAGCAAAGATGAAAAAATAATTCCTAAAGATACTGAAAATTTAATTAGGGAGGCAGAACAAGCATTAAAAGAAAAAGAAAATGTTGTTCAAACTAATAAGATTGTCACCCCAGAAAAACCTGAAATTATTCAAGTTGTAAATCAAGGTGATATAGATCCTTTAGAAACCCAAGAATGGTTAGAGTCTTTATCTGCAGTAATTGATAAAGATGGAAATCACAGAGCTCATTATCTAATTAAGGAACTTATAAATAAGGCATATATGCAGGGAGTGAATATTCCCTACACTCAAAATACCCCTTATATAAATACCATTCCAGCTGATGAGGAAAAAAAATCTACCGGGGACCAGAATATCGAAAGAAGAATTCGATCATTTATTAGATGGAATGCAGCAGCAATGGTTGTTAGAGCTAATAAAAAATTTCCAGAATTAGGTGGACATATAGGAACATTTGCATCAGCTGCAACTTTATACGATGTGGGAATTAATCATT
The DNA here is from genome assembly GCF_900177485.1 of Candidatus Pelagibacter sp. HIMB1321. Lineage (NCBI taxonomy): Bacteria > Pseudomonadati > Pseudomonadota > Alphaproteobacteria > Candidatus Pelagibacterales > Candidatus Pelagibacteraceae > Candidatus Pelagibacter > Candidatus Pelagibacter sp. HIMB1321. The sequence continues at coordinate 1,070,227 of NZ_LT840186.1, read as the reverse complement.
TTTTCAGGGCAAAAAATAATAAATTCGGTGGAGACTTAGTTTATTTTCAAGGTCATAGTGCTCCAGGAATGTATGCGAGAGCGTATTTAGAAGGAAGATTAAACGAAAAACAATTAGACAATTTTAGACAAGAAGTTAAGCCTGGAGGCTTATCATCATATCCTCATCCATGGTTGATGCCTAACTTTTGGCAATTCCCAACTGTTTCCATGGGGCTTGGTCCCATGCTTGCAATCTATCAAGCAAGATACATGAAATATTTAATCAATAGAGGTTTAATTAAAGATGAAGGTAGAAAAGTTTGGGCATTTTTAGGTGATGGTGAAATGGATGAACCAGAGTCTTTAGGTGCAATTGGTTTAGCAGCAAGAGAAAAATTAGATAATTTAATTTTTGTAGTTAACTGCAATTTACAAAGACTGGATGGACCTGTTCGAGGTAATGGAAAAATTATTCAAGAACTTGAAGGAAGTTTTAGAGGAGCAGGCTGGAATGTAATCAAAGTAATTTGGGGTTCATATTGGGACCCATTATTAGCAAATGATAAGACTGGACACTTAGTAAAAGCAATGAATGAAACAGTAGATGGTGAATATCAAGCAATGAAAGCGAGAGATGGAGCTTATGTTAGAGAAAAATTTTTTGGTAAATTCCCAGAAACAAGAGAACTAGTATCGAGTTTATCAGACAAAGATATTTGGAGATTAAATAGAGGAGGTCATGATCCCCACAAAGTGTTTGCTGCTTATGATAGAGCAACAAAAAATATAGGAAGTCCAACGGTTGTAATCGCCAAAACTATTAAAGGATATGGGATGGGTAAAACCGGTGAAAGTGTGAATACTACTCATCAAACTAAAAAATTAGATATTGATGATCTTATGTATTATCGAGATCGATTTGATGTACCTTTAACTGATGAGCAAGTAAAAAATATTGAATATTATAAGCCAGATGAAAATTCTGTTGAAATAAAATACTTAAAAGAAAGAAGACTTAAGTTAGGTGGATTTATTCCTGAAAGAAGTACATTTGCTAAACCTATTAAAGTTCCTCCAAAAGATATATTTGACAATATGAAAGTTTCTACAGGTGAAAAAGAAATGTCGACAACAATGGCCTTGGTAAGAATGTTAACAAATTTATTAAGAGATAAAAATGTTGCTCCAAGATTAGTTCCAATAATACCAGATGAGGCTAGAACTTTTGGTATGGAGGGATTTTTTCAAAAGATAGGTATTTATGCTCATGAAGGACAAAAATATGAACCAGAAGATTCTGCTCAATTAAGTTCATATAGGGAAGATAAGAAAGGACAAGTTTTAGAGGAAGGTATTAACGAAGCTGGTGCAATGTCATCTTGGATTGCGGCAGGAACATCATACACAAATCATGATATTGAAATGATCCCAATTTATCTGTTTTATTCAATGTTTGGCTTTCAAAGAATTGGAGATTTGGCTTGGGCCGGCGCAGACAGTCAATCTAGAGGTTTTCTAATTGGTGCAACAGCCGGAAGAACTACACTTGCGGGAGAAGGTTTACAGCATCAAGATGGACATAGTCATATATTGGCCTCAACTATTCCAAACTGCATAAGTTATGATCCAACATTTCATTATGAATTAGCTGTAATCTTTAGAGAAGGATTAAGAAGAATGCATGAAAAAAGAGAAAATATTTTTTATTATATTACTACAATGAATGAAAATTACTCTCACCCTGAAATGCCGAAAGATAAAAAGTGTGAAGAAGGTATTTTAAAAGGGATGTACAAAATAAGAGACTTTAATAAAAATAAAAAAACAAAAATTCAATTTCTTGGATCTGGTACTATTTTAAGAGAAATGATTAAAGGTGCAGAGATTTTACAAAATGAATATCAAATTGATAGTGAAGTTTGGAGCGTGACAAGTTTTAATGAATTAAGAAGAGATGGAATGGAAGTTGAGCGATACAATCTTCTAAATCCAAACAAAGAACAAAAAAAATCTTATGTTGAGGAATGTTTGGGAAAAACAGAGGGGCCAATCATGGCTGCCTCTGATTATATGAGAATTAACTCTGATCAAATTAGGCCATATGTTGAAAAAAGTTTTTACTCTTTAGGTACAGATGGATTTGGTAGAAGTGATACTAGAAAAAGTTTAAGAAATTTTTTTGAAGTTGATAAAGAACACATCGTTGCTTATGGTTTAAGTATTTTATCTAAAGAGCAACTAATTGCCTCAAAATACGCCACAGAGGCGATGAAGAAATTTAAAATTGATCCAAACAAGCCAATGCCTACCAAATTATAAAGAAAGCATGTCTCTTATTGATTTAAAAGTACCAAATATTGGAGAATTTAAAGATGTGGAAGTAATTGAAGTTCTTGTTTCAGAAGGACAATCTATAAAAAAAAATGATCCATTAATTACTATAGAAAGCGACAAATCTAGTGTTGAAATCCCTAGTATTGAAGAGGGTAAAGTTATAAATGTTATAGTAAAGGTTGGAGATAAGATTTCTGAGGGATCAAAGATTTTAGAAATTGAAGTAAGTAAATCAAGTGATGCAGTTAAATCAAATGAAACTATCAAAAATCAAGAACAGTCATTATCTGAAATAGATGTCAAAATAGAAGATACTCCAAGTCAAGTTGTTCCAAGTCAAAATGTTAGCACCATAAGATCTAACAATAATTTACTTGCTCTTGCATCACCCAAAGTAAGAAAATTTGCAAGAGAATTGGGTGTAAACATCAACAGCTTATACGGAAGTGAAAGACAAGGTAGAGTGACAGAAGCAGATATAAAGAATTATATTTCAAATAAGCAAAATGCACCTGTTGATTATCAAGAGGAAAAATTACCAAAAAAAATTAATTTAGAATACTCACATTCAGAATTTGGTGAAGTTGAAACAAAAGATATGCCGAGAGTAAAGAAATTAGCCTCAACATATTTGATGAATTCTTGGTCAAATATTCCTCATGTTACTAATCACGATGAAATTGATATTACAGAACTAGAAAATTTTAGAAATTCACTTACAGATATTTATACTGGGGAGAAAAAAAAAATTACTCCTTTAGCGTTCATTATTAAAGCTTTAGTTGCATCATTAAAAAAATTTCCAAGCTTTAATTCTTCGATAGACGAAATTGAGGATGGAAAAATGACCTTGAAAAAGTATTATCATATTGGAATTGCGGTAGATACCCCTCATGGATTAATGGTTCCAAAAATTAGAGATGCTAATAACAAAAATATTTCTGTAATTAGTAAAGATTTAAAACAAGTAAGCGAGTTATGTCGAAATCTTAAAATTGATAAAAAAGAATTATTTGGTGGCTCAATGACAATAACAAGTCTAGGAGGCATTGGTGGATCATTTTTTACACCAATAATCAATTATCCTGAAGTTGCTATTCTTGGTGTTGGTAAAAGTCAAAAAAAACAAATTTTTATGAATAATAAATTTGTAACACGCACCATGTTACCAATTTCTTTATCATATGATCATCGAATTATAGATGGAGCTGAAGCTGCAAGATTTAATAATGATTTAAAAGACAATCTTGGTAAAAATTTTGCATATAAACTAGCAGTCTAATAATGTCTAAGACCATGTCCTTATTAAGTGCTTTGCTATGCACTTTCATTTGGGGAACTACCTTTATAGCTCAAGAAACAGGAATGGATGAAATAGGTCCATTTACTTTTAACTCAATACGCTTTTTTGTGGGATGTTTCGCGATAGTTCCTCTTGCTTATATTTTTGAGTTTAAAAACTTTAGATCCTCTTTTCAGGTAAATAAAAAACTTTTTTTATATCTTGTGACTTTAATCGGTTTATCTTTATTTTTAGGTTCTGCACTACAACAAGTGGCTTTAATTTATACTGATGTAGCAAATGCTGCCTTTTTTACTATTTTTTATGTGCCAATGGTTCCAATAATAGTTTTTTTTCTTCATAAGAGAGAAATACATTGGAGTGTTTGGCCTTCAGTAATTTTATGTGTAATTGGTGGTTATTTACTCACAAATTTTTACGATACAACGGTGAGAATTGGTGATGGCCTAGTTATTTTAGGAGCTTTTTTTTGGAGCACTCATATAATTTTTACTGGGATGATCATAAAAAAATATAATTATCCTCTTACAATTGGAGCAATCCAGACATTTATAGTGGCAATACTATCTTTAATTATAGCATTAATATTTGAAGAATTAATTTTAGAAAATATTTTACAAGAAAAAATTGAAATTTTGTACGCAGGTGTTTTGTCAGGAGGTTTAGCTTTTGTTCTACAGATTTATGCACAAAAAAACATCACTCCAGCTCCAGCTGCAATTATATTTTCTTTGGAAGGCGTATTTGCAACTATAGCTGCATGGTTTTTGTTAAATCAAATTTTAGATATCAATAATGTTTTAGGATGTATCTTTATCTTGAGTGGAGTTCTGCTATCTCAACTTTTACCATTAGTTAAGAATAAAAAACTTTAGTATATTAGATAGAACAACAAAAATGAAATCAATATCCTATAAATTACAAATGCATTCATAGAAAATTTGTTAATATAAATTAGAAAGTACTTAACTGTAATATAAGAAAAAATAAAAGATAAAATTATAGCCATTAACACTTGAAGGTTAAAATTAATTTGTTCCAAAGTCAGATCACTTAAACTAAGAAAACTAGCACCAGCTAAAGCTGGAATTGAAAGTAAAAATGAAATTTTACTAGAGTCTACTCTATTAAATTTTAAAATCCTTGCTGCAGTAATTGTAATACCAGCTCTACTTACCCCAGGTATTAATGACAATATTTGAAATAATCCAATTATCAATATTGTTTTTAGATTTAAATTGGTTGAAATTTTATTATCAAATCTACTCTTATCAGCAAAAAAAAGAATAATAGCAAAAATAAAAGTAGTCCAAGCTATAACTTCTATATTTCTCAATAAATCAATTAATCCTGTTTTGAATATAAAATAACCCACGATAATTAATGGAAATGATCCAAAAAATATTAATAACAAAATTCTCTGATTATTTTTAAGGTCAAATAATTCTCGCTTAAAAAAAAATATTATTGCTAAGAGAGATCCTAAATGAAGACTTGTATCAATTAATAGCGAACTAGAATGAAATTCATATAAAGTTGAAACAATAATTAAATGAGCTGAAGAGCTTATAGGCAAAAACTCAGACACACCTTGTATTAAAGAAAGAATAAAAATTTCTATAATATTTTGAAACATAACAACGTCGTAGCTTATAAATTTTTTTTTTAAACAATTCGATTTAAGCATATTAGATATGCAATAGTGGTATTAGCCATTAAAATTGCTATTATATTAAAATTATAGGTCAATATTACTGTCTCTTTTTTAGCTTTAACTATTAAAAACTATGTATAATTTGCTTAAATTCTAAAAATTTTATGACTGATAAAATGCTAAAATTCACTCAAATAGGTCAACAAAACCCACCTAAAAGAGAGGTGGACAAAAGAAAGTCTGATTTTAATGAGATTTATGACGAATTTATAACTGAAAAAGCAAAGGAGCAAGCAAGCAGATGTTCACAATGTGGAGTTCCGTTTTGTCAAGTACACTGCCCTCTTAGTAACAATATTCCAGACTGGCTAAAATTGACTGCAGAAGGAAGAGTTAAAGAAGCATATGAGTTATCACAAAGTACTAATAATATGCCGGAGGTATGTGGACGTATTTGTCCTCAAGATAGATTATGTGAAGGTAATTGTGTCATAGAACAATCAGGTCATGGAACTGTAACAATTGGCTCTATGGAAAAATATATTACAGATACAGCGTGGGAACAAGGCTGGGTAAAACCTATTAAAATCCAAAGTGAAAAAAATCAAAGCATTGGAATAATTGGAGCAGGTCCAGCAGGACTTGCAGCTGCCGAACAATTAAGAAAACAAGGTTATAAAATCACAGTATATGATAGATATGATCGACCTGGTGGACTATTGATTTATGGAATCCCTAATTTTAAACTAGAAAAATTTGTTGTTGAGAGAAGAACTAATTTACTGAAAGAGAGTGGAATTAAATTTATTCAGAACTTTGAAGTTGGGAAAGACTCAACATTGGACCAGTTAAGAAAAAAACACGATGCGTTGCTTATTGCAACGGGTGTTTACAAAGCAAGAGAGATAGATTTATCAGGAAACGATTTAAATAATATTTTTCCTGCAATGGAATTTTTAACTGCATCAAATAGAAAGGGTTTAGGTGATAAGGTAGATTTATTTGATAAGGGAGTTCTAAATGCCGAAGGCAAAGATGTCGTAGTCATAGGAGGTGGAGATACTGCAATGGACTGTGTAAGGACATCAATTAGACAAAATGCTAAATCAGTTAAATGTTTATATAGAAGAGATAAACAAAATATGCCAGGTTCAGCAAGAGAAGTAGCTAATGCTGAAGAAGAAGGTGTGGAATTTGTTTGGTTATCAAGCCCTAAAGAATTTAAAGGTTTGAGTAAAATTGAAAAAGTTATAGTTGATCAAATTCAATTAGGAGAGCCTGATGATTCAGGAAGAAGAAGACCTGAAATTAAAATTGGATCTGAATTTGAGATCAAGGCAGATATGGTAATAAAAGCATTAGGTTTTGATCCAGAAAATTTACCAACATTATTTGATGCACCGGAACTTTCAATTTCAAAATGGGGAACTATTAAAACTGATTTTGATACCATGGAAACAAACTTAAAAGGTGTTTTTGCAGCAGGAGATATTGTTAGAGGAGCTTCATTAGTGGTTTGGGCAATTAAAGATGGTAGAGATGCAGCAACTTCAATAAAGAAATATTTAGAAAGTAAAGAGATCAAACAATCCAAAGTCGCGTGATGAACAATTATAAAAAAAACGTTGAATTATTAGAAAGAAATCACGTCTATTCGAAGGAAATGGAACATGACGCTTGTGGTGTCGGTTTGATTGCTTCAACAGAGGGAAAAAAATCACGTCAGATTGTTGAATATGGCATTGAGGCATTAAAAGCGGTTTGGCATAGAGGAGCTGTTGATGCAGATGGAAAAACTGGCGATGGAGCAGGTATTCACTTAGAAATACCCAAAGATTTTTTCATAGAAAAGATTGAAGTTACTGGACACAAGTATGATAACGCAGAAATTTGCGTAGGAATGATTTTTCTACCAAGAAATGATTATGCTTCTCAAGAAAATTGTAAAACAATCGTAGAGAGTGAGTTAACCAAAAATAATTTTAATATTTATGGTTGGAGGCAAGTGCCAGTAAATCCAAAAGTTCTAGGAGAAAAAGCATTTCAAACAATGCCAGAAATTATTCAGGTTTTATTTAAATCAAATGACAAAGATTTACTAAATAAAAATTTAGAGAGAAAAATTTACGAGACGAGAAGAAAAATTGAAAATAGTGCTTTTAGCTCATCGTTGAATAATTTTTATATTTGTTCAATGAGTTCAAAGTCAATAATTTATAAAGGAATGTTCCTAGCTGAGGGAATTTCTGATTTTTATTTGGATTTAAAAGATGAAAGATTTATTTCAAGATATGCAATATTTCATCAACGATTTTCAACTAACACTGCACCAAGCTGGAATTTAGCTCAACCTTTTAGAGCAATAGCTCATAATGGAGAAATTAATACATATAGGGGCAATAAAAACTGGATGAGAGTACATGAAGAGGAAATGAATAGTCCTCTTTTTGACGATGTAAATAACTTGAAACCAGTAATTCAAAAGGGGGCATCTGACTCTGCTGCTTTAGATAATGTTTTTGAATTATTAAATATCTCTGGCCAACCTGCTCCACTTGCAAAATTAATGTTGGTGCCAGATGCTTGGTCAAAAAAAAGTAAAACCTTACCTAAGGATCATCAACAATTATTTAACTTTTTAAATAGCACAATGGAGCCATGGGATGGTCCAGCAGCAATAGCAGCAACAGACAATGAATGGGTTATAGTTGCTAATGATAGAAATGGTTTGAGACCTCTTAGATATGCAATCACTAAAGACAAACTCTTATTTGCAGGTTCTGAGACAGGTATGATTGAGTTAAATGAGAAAAAGATTCTGTCCAAGGGAAGATTAGGGCCTGGAGAGATAATTGGTGTAAGAATAGAAAAAGGAAAAGTATTTACAAATGAAAAAATTAAGGATTTTTTAGCAAAAGAATACAAACATTTTAATTCTCAAATTATAGACTTAGATGACAAGTTAGTAATCTCGAACGAAAAAAATACATTTTCTGGTGAAGAGCTAAGAAGAAAACAGCATACTTTTGGAATAAGTTTAGAAGACTTAGAACTTATATTGCATCCAATGGCTGAAGATGCAAAAGAAGCGACCGGATCAATGGGAGACGATACTCCTCTAGCTGTTTTATCTGATAAATATAGACCTTTATATCATTTTTTCAGGCAAAATTTTAGTCAAGTTACAAACCCACCAATTGACTCGTTGAGAGAAAATAAAGTCATGAGTTTAAAGACTAGATTTGGAAATTTAGGAAATATTTTAGATTTTGACACTTTAACTAAAGAAAATATTTATGTGCTTAACAGTCCAATCTTGTCTAATTCACAATTTGATAAATTCATAAATTTCTTTGGAAAAAATTCCACGGTCATCGATTGTACTTTCTTAAGTGAGGAAACTTTATCATCCGCCATTGATAGAATTCAAAAAGAAGCTGAAATTTCAGTAAGACAAGGGGTTACCCAAATAATTTTAAGTGATAAAAATTTATCATCTAATAATCTGCCGATGCCAATGTTGTTATGTGTTGGGGCAATAAATTCATTTTTAATTCAGAAAAAATTAAGAGGATATGTGTCAATAAATGTTCAATCTGGAGAAGCATTAGACACCCATTCATTTGCAACTTTAATAGGGGTTGGTGCAACAACGGTAAATCCTTATTTAGCCTTTGATAGTTTGTACCAGAGATTCGAAAAAAAATTATTTGGTCAATTTAGTTTTGATGAGTGTGTTGAGAGATATATTAAATCTGTTAACGCTGGTCTTTTGAAAATTATGTCCAAGATGGGGATTTCTGTTTTAAGCTCATATAGAGGCGGGTGCAATTTTGAGACAGTAGGCTTAAGTAGAACAATTGTTGCTGATTATTTTCCAGGTGTAGTTTCAAAAATTTCTGGAATAGGTTTACTTGGGATTGAAAAAAAAATAAGAGCTAATCATAAAGAGGCCTATGAAAATTCAGATACAGTTTTGCCTATAGGCGGAATTTACCGTTACAGAAAAAATGGTGAAACACACCAATATCAAGGAAAATTGATACACCTCTTACAAAGTGCAGTAGGATCTAATTCTTATGATGCATACAAAAAATATGCTGAGGGAATTTATAACTTACCCCCAATTAATCTAAGAGATTTAATTGATTTTAGAAAAAGAAAATTAGGACCCTCAATTGATATTTCTGAAGTTGAACCAATTAAGAATATTTTAAAAAGATTTGGTAGTGGAAGTATGTCTCATGGAGCTTTATCAAAAGAAGCACACGAGACTTTAGCGATGGGGATGAATAGAATTAAAGGTGCATCATGTAGTGGTGAAGGTGGTGAAGATGAAAAGAGATTTAAAGTTTTAGAAAGTGGCGATAGTGCAAATTCAAGAGTAAAGCAAATTGCTTCAGCAAGATTTGGAGTGACAATAAATTATTTAAACAATTGTAATGAGATAGAAATAAAAATTGCACAAGGTGCGAAACCTGGAGAAGGTGGTCAGTTACCAGGATTTAAAGTTACAGAAGAAATTGCAAAGCTAAGACACTCTACACCTGGGGTTACTTTGATTTCACCTCCACCTCATCACGATATTTATTCAATCGAAGATTTGACCCAATTAATTTATGATCTAAAACAAATTAATCCTAAAGCAAGAATTGGTGTAAAATTAGTTGCATCATCTGGAGTAGGCACAATTGCAGCCGGTGTAGCTAAAGCAAAAGCTGATATAATTTTAATTTCAGGACATAATGGAGGCACAGGAGCCACACCACAGACAAGTGTAAAATATGTTGGTATACCATGGGAGATGGGACTAACAGAAGCCAATCAAGTTCTGACGTTAAATAATTTAAGACATAAAGTTACCCTAAGAACTGATGGTGGAATTAAAACTGGAAGAGATGTTGTAATTGCTGCAATGATGGGAGCAGAAGAATATGGTGTTGCAACAACAGCTTTAGTTGCCATGGGATGTATTATGGTTAGACAATGTCACTCAAATACTTGTCCGGTAGGAGTGTGTACCCAAGATGAAAAATTAAGAGAAAAATTTACTGGTACACCTGATAAGGTTGTAAATTTATTCACTTTCATAGCTTCAGAAGTAAGAGAGATTTTAGCTAAACTTGGATTTAAATCTTTAAATGAAATCATCGGACGAACAGATTTATTAATGCAGGTTAGCAAAGCATCAGCAAACTTAGATGATTTAGATTTAAACCCTTTATTCGTTCAAGCGGATGCAGGAGATAATAAAAGATATTGTGAAAACTCTGAGATAAACTCTGTACCAGATACTCTTGATCAAGAGATATGGCCAGAGATTGAAAATGCATTAGACCAGTCAAAAACAATTGATAAAAAATATATTATAAAAAACACAAATAGAGCTGTTGGAACTAGAATAAGTCATCATTTGTACAAAAAATTTGGTTATGAGAAATTAGAGGATGGTTTTTTATCACTTAACTTCAAAGGTTCAGCTGGTCAATCATTTGGAGCATTTGCTACAAAAGGTTTGAAGTTGGTACTAGAAGGAGATGCTAACGATTATGTTGGAAAAGGACTTTCAGGCGGGATTATTTCCATTAAACTTTCAGAAGAGAGCAATTTAATTTCAAATGAAAATACAATAATTGGGAATACAGTTTTATATGGAGCAACTTCAGGAAGATTGTTTGCAGCAGGTCAGGCAGGAGAGAGATTTGCAGTAAGAAATTCAGGAGCAACAACAGTTATCGAAGGTTGCGACTCAAATGGTTGTGAGTATATGACGGGTGGGACAGTAGTAATATTAGGAAATGTCGGAGATAACTTTGCAGCAGGAATGACAGGGGGAATGGCATTTGTATATGACATTTCAAACGATTTTGAAAAAAAAGTTAATCCAGATTCTGTTGTATGGCAAAAAATAGAAACAGAATTTTGGTCAAACAGTTTAAAAAAACTCGTAGCTGAACATGCATTAGAGACTAACTCTGAGTTATCTAAAAAAATAATAAGTAACTTTGAAAACGAAATTGAAAACTTTATTCAAGTATGCCCTAAAGAAATGCTAGATAAACTAAGCAATCCTATTACTTTTAAAAAAACTATTAAAGAAGTAAGTTAGAGAATTAAATTCAACTCTTTAGTTAGCATTTTTAACCATTTCTTTGAAGATAAACTATGATCTCCATTTTTAACGATAACTAATTTTTTTTGAGCTTTTTTAAATAGTTTTAAAACTTTTCTTGAATATGTAACTGGTACAGACTCATCTTTTTCACCATGCACCATGGTAATGTTTAGCTTTTGATTAATAATTTTTTTTAAAATTTTATTTTTTCGACCATCTTTTATCAATTGTAATGTGATCGGATATTCATATTTTCCATGTTTTAAATTTATTACTCCTTCTCCAGTAATTTCTTTTTTCATATTTTTAGTAAATTTTTTCCACATTAAATTTTCTAAAAATTCAGGAGCTGATCCTATTCCAAGAAAACCTTTAATTTGATTTTTAAAAATTTTAAATTGATTGAGAGAAATCCAGGCTCCCATACTTGATCCAATTAATATGAAATTATTTTTCTTTATGATTTTTTTTATGAGTATGGAGGTTTCATTAGTCCACTTACTTATATTTCCACTAGTAAATTTTCCTGAAGACTTTCCATGACCTGAATATTCTAAAGCTAAAAAACTGTAATTTTTTTTAACTGCAAACTTTAAAAAATGTTTAGGTTTTTTTCCTTCAAGATCTGACATAAAACCATGCAAGAATACAATATAAGGTCTATTCTTTTTTTCGTGTATTAAATAGCGAATTTTTTTTGATTTTGATAAATTATAATATTTGTATTTCATCATTAAAGTTTAATAGTTAATTCTATTAATATATAACCATATCAAATGTCATCTAATTTAAAAGTTTTGCAAGTTATTCCAAAATTAGGATATGGAGGTGCAGAAACAGGTTGTTATGATATTGCACATTATTTGCCTGAGAATGGATGTAAATCTTTTATAGTCACAAGTGGTGGTGATTTAACAAAATTTATAAATAAAGAAAAGGTTAAGCTAATTAAATTACCAGTACACAGTAAAAATCCATTATTAATTTTATTAAATGCGCTAGCTCTCATTTTTATTATAATTTTTAATAATATCACTATTGTACATGCAAGAAGTAGAGCGCCTGCATGGTCCTGCTTATTTGCAACCAAAATTACTAGGAGAAAATTTGTAACAACATTTCATGGAACATATAACTTTAATAACAAATTAAAAAGATTTTATAATTCAGTCATGGTAAAATCTAACTTAATCATTGCTGGATCAAATTTTATTTTTTCACACATTAAAAATAATTATGCAGATTATTTAGATATTAAGAATAAACTTCTAGTAATTTTTAGAGGTATAAACGTAGATTATTTTGATCACACAACAAAAACAGAAGTAGAAGAAAAAAAACTATTAAAAAGTTGGGGTATCGAAGAAAATAAAAAAATAATTTTATTGCCAGGCAGATTAACCTCATGGAAGGGCCAAGAGCTATTTTTAGAAGCCTTAAATATGGTGAATATTCAACTTGGTTACGAGGCTTTTTATGCAGTTATTCTTGGAAGTGAACAAGGCCGTGATTTATATAAAAAAAAACTTATTAGACTGAGCGAACAATACAGAATGACTAAACAGGTAAAGTTTATAGATCACTGTAAAGATATGGCATTAGCTTATAAAGTCTCTGATATTATTGTTTCATCATCGATAGAACCAGAAGCTTTTGGAAGAGTAGCAGTTGAAGCACAATCTATGCAAAAAGTAATAATTGCAAGTGATATTGGTGGATCAAATGAAACAGTAATTAATGAAAAAACTGGTTATCTATTTGAATCTGGAAATGCAAAATCATTATCTGATAAAATTCTAAAAGTGTTAAATTTAGATGAAACAACGATAAAAACAATTGGTATTGAAGGAAGAAAAAATATTGTAAGCAAATTTAATGTTGAAAAAATGTGCTTTTCTACTTATTCAGAATACAAAAAATTAATAAATTAAATGCCTACTATAACATTACCAGATGGAAACAATTTAGAGTTTTCAAATAAGATAACAGGATTAGAAGTTGCTGAAAAAATTAGCAAGTCATTAGCTAAGCAAGCTATGATAGTGGCTGTAGATGGGCAATTGAAAGATTTAGATTATATAATTGATAAAGATTGTTCTATAAAAATACTTACTTCAAAAAATAAAGAAGGTTTAGAGACTATAAGGCATGACACTGCTCATATATTAGCAATGGCTGTGCAAGAATTATTTCCTGGTACACAAGTTACAATAGGGCCAGTAATTGAAAATGGTTTTTATTATGATTTTGCTAGGAAAGAACCATTTACTGAAGATGACTTAAAAAAAATTGAAGACAAAATGAAAGAGATTGTTGACAGAGATGTTGTTACAAAAAGAGAGGTTTGGTCAAGAGAAAAGGCAATTGAGCATTTTAAAAAAAAAGGTGAAATCTACAAAGCTGAATTAATTGAGAGCATTCCTCAAGGAGAGGAAGTTTCAATATATTTTCATGGAGATTGGCACGATCTGTGCCGAGGGCCGCATTTATCTTCTACTGGCAAAATTGGAAAATATTTTAAATTAATGAGAGTTTCAGGTGCATATTGGAGAGGAGATTCAAATAACGAGATGCTTCAAAGAATTTATGGAACAAGTTGGGCCACTCAAAAAGATCTAGATGCATATTTAAGAAGACTCGAAGAAGCTGAAAAAAGAGACCATAGGAAACTAGGCAGAGAAATGGATTTATTTCATTTTAGAGAAGAAAGCCCAGGATCCGTATTTTGGCATGAAAAGGGATGGGCTCTATTTCAAAAGTTAATTAATTATATGAGAGCTCGCCAAGATGCTGCAGGTTACAAGGAAGTAAATACACCAGAAGTTTTAGATCGTTTGTTGTGGGAAAAGTCAGGTCATTGGGAAAAATATGGAGAAAATATGTATACCTCTGAAACGCCTGATGAAAAAGTTTTTGCAATCAAACCGATGAATTGTCCTGGTCATATTCAAGTTTTTAACCAAGGTTTAAAAAGTTATAGAGATCTTCCTTTAAGAATAACTGAGTTTGGTAAAGTACATCGATATGAGCCTTCTGGGGCCTTGCATGGCTTGTTAAGAGTTAGAGCATTTACTCAAGATGATGCACACATATTTTGTTCAGAAGATCAAATAACAAGTGAGTGTTTAAATGTAACTAATCTAATTCTAGACATTTACAAAGATCTAGGTTTTGAAAATGTAATTTTAAAATATGCAGATAGGCCAGAAGTTAGAGTTGGAGATGACGAAGTTTGGGATAAAGCAGAAGCATCTCTACTTGAAGCAGTAAAAGCTTCAAAACTGGAATATAGTATTAATAAAGGTGAAGGTGCTTTCTATGGCCCAAAGATAGAATTTGTTTTAAGAGATGCAATTGGTAGGGATTGGCAATGTGGAACGCTGCAAGTGGATTTAAATTTACCAGGAAGACTTGATGCTTCATATGTAGATAAAGATGGAACAAAAAAAGTTCCAGTGATGTTACATAGAGCTTTATTTGGATCTCTTGAAAGGTTTATAGGAATTTTAATTGAACACTATGCAGGCAAATTTCCTTTTTGGATTTCTCCGCTTCAAACTGTTGTAATTCCAATTACAGAAGAGTTTGATGATTATGCCATTCAAGTTTCAAAAAAAATTAAACAAGCTGGCATGAGTTCTTATGTTGATCTAAAAAAACATAATCTTAATTATAAAATTAGAGATCACTCGCTGGCAAAAATACCTTTATTATTAATTTGTGGTAAAAAAGAAGTTGACAGTAACTCAGTAACGATTAGAAGATTAGACTCTAATAAACAAGAAAATATGGATTTAGACTTATTCTTAAAAACATTCTCTGCTTTAAACAAAGCATCCTCAAACTAAGTGGCAGATTTTAAACAAAACTATTTTCAGCGTAGAACCAAAGATCGTGGTCCAAGATCTAATAATAGAATTTCATCACCTGAGGTTCAAGTTATAGCAAGTGATGGAGAAAACTTAGGGGTTATAAGCACCAATGAAGCTATATCAATGGCAAAAAATCAGGGATTAGATTTAATTGAAATTGCACCTAATGCTAACCCACCGGTCTGTAAAATTATGGATATGGGTAAATTTAAATATGATGCACAAAAAAAAGCTAACCTTGCAAAGAAGAAGCAAAAAATAGTTTTACTTAAGGAAATAAAAATGCGTCCAGTAACTGAAACTCATGATTATGAATTTAAAGTAAAGAACGCAAAAAAATTTATATCAAAAGGTGATAAAGTAAAATTTACGATCAGATTTAAAGGAAGAGAATTACAGCACTCACACCTTGGAAATGAATTGATGACCAAGATCAAGGAAGACATGAAGGAAGTTGGAAAAGTCGAATTGCATCCAAAATTTGATGGCAAGCAAATGATAATGGTAATTCAGCCTTTATAGGCCTTAATTAAGGTTGTAAATTTAAATCATTCTTTGTATAACCTCGCAGAATTATGCCAAAACTTAAAACAAAAAGCTCAGCAAAAAAAAGATTTAAGATATCTGCAAAGGGTAAAGTTATTACAGCCCAAGCTGGTAAAAGACATGGTATGATCAAAAGAACAAATTCACAAATTAGAAAATTAAGAGGCACAACTGCGATGTCAAAACAAGATGGAAAAATTGTAAAATCGTACATGCCTTACAGTTTAAGAGGATAAAATGGCAAGAGTTAAAAGAGGTGTAACTAGCCGAGCTAAACATAAAAAAGTCTTAAAAGCTGTTAAGGGTCAATGGGGCAGAAGAAAAAATACTATAAGAGTTGCAAAGCAAGCAATGGAGAAGGCTATGCAGTATGCATACCGAGATAGAAGAAATAAAAAGAGAGATTTCAAATCTCTATGGATACAAAGAATTAATGCTGGTGTTAGAGCTGAAGGTTTAACTTACTCTAAATTTATTAATGGATTAACTAAGTGTGGAATTACTATTGATAGAAAAATTCTTGCAGAAATTGCTTATGATAGTCCAGAGGCATTTAAAACAATAGTTCAAAAAGCTCAATCTGCTTTAAATTAATCTCTATTGTTTTTATTTCTTTAAGAAATAATCTGTATTCATGTCTGATATTAAAAAAATTAAAGAAGAATTTCTTAATAAATTGCAGGGTGATTTAAGTTTATCTGAAGTTAATCAATTTAAATCAGATTTATTTGGTAAAAATGGAATCATTTCACTCGAGTTTAAAAAAATTGGCCAGATACAAGAGAGTGAAAGAAAAAAATTTGCATCTGATTTAAATGAGATAAAAAATATTTTACAGAATCAAATTGATTTTAAGATTAATAAAATTGAAGAGCTTGAGATAAATGAGAAACTTAATAGAGAAAAAGTAGATGTAACACTTCCCTCAAGACCATATTTGAAAGGAAAAATTCATCCGGTATCACAAACCATAGATGAAATATCTTCTATTTTTTCAGAAATTGGTTTTAGTGTTGAAGAAGGACCTGATGTAGAAAATGAATATAACAATTTCACTGCATTGAATACACCAGACAATCATCCGGCAAGAGATATGCATGATACTTTTTATCTTGATGATAATAAGCAAAAACTTTTAAGAACCCACACTTCCCCAGTTCAAATTAGAACAATGTTAAAAGATAAACCTCCATTTAAGATTATTGCACCAGGAAGAACTTACAGGTCTGATAGTGATCAAACACACGCTCCTATGTTTCATCAAGTTGAGGGATTGCATATTGATAAAAATATAAACATGGGACATTTAAAAGGATGTCTAAATTATTTTATAAAAGAATTTTTTGAAGTTGATAAAATAAAGATGAGATTTAGACCAAGTCATTTCCCATTTACTGAACCTTCTGCAGAAGTTGATATTGGATATGAAATAAAAAATGGAAAAATAATAATCGGTGAGGGTGATAAGTGGTTAGAAATATTAGGCTGTGGAATGGTGCACCCAAATGTTTTAAATAATGTAAATGTAGATAGCAAGATTTATCAAGGTTATGCATTTGGCATAGGTATTGATAGACTTGCAATGCTAAAATATGGAATAAATGATTTAAGAGCATTTTTTGAATGTGATTATAGATGGCTTAATCATTTTGGTTTTGATCCATTAGATGTTCCTAGTAATTATAGAGGCTTGAGTAGATGAAAATTACTTATGATTGGTTAAAAGATCACCTAAAAACTAAATCTACTGAAGCTCAATTAATTGAAAAATTGACGGATATAGGACTGGAAGTAGAGAGTGTAGAGACACCATCTTCAGACTCAGATTTTTTTAAAATAGCCAAGATAATCAAAACAGAAAAGCATCCAGACGCAGACAGACTAAAAGTTTGTGATGTTGATGTTGGAGAAAAAGATTTACTAAAAGTTGTTTGTGGTGCTCCAAATGCAAGAGAAGGATTATTTACTATTTATGCACCTCCAGGAGCTATCATACCAAAAAATAAAATGAAGTTATCCATAAGTAAAATAAGAGGTGTAACTTCTTTTGGAATGCTTTGTTCAGAATCAGAATTAAGTTTATCTGAGGAAAGTGATGGAATAATAGAATTAGATCAGTCTAAATATAATAAAAAAATTGGAAAAAAATATTTTTCTAAAAATCAATCAAATTTAATTGATTTATCAATTACACCAAATAGACCCGATTGCTTAGGTGTAAAGGGTATCGCAAGAGATCTTGCATCAACAGGTTTTGGAAAGTTCATTGAAACAAAAGAAAAGAAAATAAAATCTAAATTAAATCAAAAAATTAAAGTTAAAATTAATAAAGAAAAAAACCAGGGCTGCACTTCATTTGGAAGTTGTTTAATAACAAACATAAAAAATTGTGAAAGTCCCAAATGGTTAAAAGATAAATTAATTTCTATTGGTCAAAAACCGATATCAGCAATAGTTGATGTAACGAATTATGTTATGCTAGATTTGAATAGACCACTTCATGCATATGATGCAGACAAAATCAACAAAGGTATAATTGTAAGAAATTCACAGAAAGGTGAAAAATTTACTGCCTTAGATAACAAAGATTATACACTTGAAAAAAACATGTGTGTAATTTCAGATAACACAGGTGTTCTGGGTTTAGGAGGAATTATTGGGGGCACAAGGTCTGGAACTGAACTTGATACAAAAAATGTATTAATTGAGTCAGCATATTTTAATCCAAGATCAATTAGAAAAACTTCAAAATTATTAAATATTGATACAGATGCCAAATTTAGATTTGAAAGAGGGATAGATCCTTTATCAATTGAACAAGGAATTAATAGAGCGGCAGAATTAATCAAAGAAATTTGTGGTGGAGAAGTAAGTAAAATTGATATTCAAAAAATTGAAAAATTTGAAAAAACGAAAATAGAATTTGATACAGATTTATTTGAAAAAATTTCTGGATTTAAAATATCTACTAAAATAATGATACAGATATTAAAAAACTTAGGTTTTGAAATAAAATCTGGCAAGAATACTTTAAAGCTTCAGGTTCCTTCATGGCGACCAGATATTACTCAGCCGATTGATATTGTGGAAGAATTAGTAAGAATAAATGGATATGAAAAAATAGAAATTATAAATCCAGAAAAAGCAAGAACTAAGCCTACATTAACAAAAACTCAGAGACAGTTTCATTTTTTACAAAGATCTCTTGCATCGAAAGGATATTTAGAGGCTATTACTTGGTCTTTTACTGACTCTAAAATTAACGATTTTTTTAAAGAACAAAAAAAATCAATAGAGATTGTTAATCCAATAAGTTCAGATTTAAATGTTTTAAGAAACTCAATTTTTTCAAATTTAATTTTATACCTAAGAAAAAATCTTGATCGTGGCTTTAAAGATATTTCTTTATTTGAAATAGGACCTGTTTTTTTCGGGTCAGAGCCAGGTGAACAAGAAACTGTAATTGGAGGTTTGAATTCAGGTAAAAAATCAAGATTATCATGGTTTCAAGATGAGAGAAATGTTGATGTCTTTGACGCAAAACAAGTGGTACTTCAAACTTTGGAAGAAGCCGGCTTTAATCCAAATAAACTTTTTATTGATGATATTACACCAAATTATTTTCATCCTGGAAAATCAGGGAGAGTTTTTTTAAATAAAGGTAAAGAAAATATAGCAGCTTACTTTGGTGAGTTGCACCCAAACATTATTAAAAAATTAGATATAAAAACCGAAGCTTTAATTGGTTTTGAAATTTTTATGGATAATTTGAAGGTTACCAAAAAAAATTTAAAGGATCAAAAATCTAAATTTGAAGTTTCAGATTATCAAAAATCTGAGAGAGATTTTGCATTTGTAGTTGATAAAAATTTCATTTCTCAAGATTTAATGGATGTAATTTATAGTGTTGATAAAAATTTAATTAAAGATGTTAAAATTTTCGATGTTTATGAGGGTGAAAATATTTCAGAAGATAAAAAATCCATAGCTATTAATGTTACAATTCAATCAAATGAAAAAACTCTTAAAGAGCAAGATTTAGATTTATTAAATAAGACTATAATTGAATTAGTAGAAAAAAAAACTGGTGCAAAAATTAGATCATAGAAATAATGGATACTATCGATCATATTAGAAATTTTGCAATTATTGCTCATATTGATCACGGAAAATCAACTATCGCTGACAGAATAATTCATAAGTGTGGTGGATTGACTGAAAGAGAGATGAAGGCTCAAGTTTTAGATTCTATGGATATAGAGCGTGAACGTGGAATTACAATTAAAGCTCAAACTGTTAAATTAAATTATAAAGCAAAAGATGGAAAAAATTATATTCTAAATATAATAGATACACCTGGTCATGTTGATTTTAGTTATGAGGTATCTCGATCATTATATGCATGTGAGGGATCAATTTTGATTGTAGATAGTACACAAGGTGTTGAAGCACAAACGCTCGCAAATGTTTATCAAGCTTTAGATATAAATCACGAAATAATTCCAGTATTAAATAAAACTGATTTGCCAGCCTCAGATATTGAACGTACAAAAAAACAAATTGAGGATGTAATAGGTATTGAAACTGAAAATGCTGTTCCTTGTTCAGGAAAAACAGGTGAGGGAATAGAAGATATATTGGAAAAAATTATATCTTTATTGCCAGCTCCAAAAGGCAAAACTTCTGATGATTTAAAGTGTCTGCTAGTTGATAGTTGGTATGACACTTACCTAGGAGTTGTAATTTTAGTAAGAGTTATAAATGGAAAATTGACTAAGAATATGAAGATCAAAATGCTTTCTACAGACCAAGATTACATCGTAGAAAAAGTAGGTGTATTTACACCAAAAGCAAGAGATATGGATGAACTAAATTCTGGTGAAATTGGTTTTATAACAACTGGTATAAAAGTTTTATCTGAAACTAAAGTTGGTGATACAATTTGTGACGCAACCAAAACTAAAGTTGATGCTTTACCAGGTTTTAAACCAAGTAAGCCAGTTGTATTTTGTGGTTTGTTTCCGGTTGATAGTTCTGAGTATCAAAAATTAAAGGATGGTTTAGCTAAATTACAATTAAATGATGCAAGTTTTTCTTTTGAAGCTGAGTCGTCATCAGCACTAGGATTAGGATTTAGATGTGGTTTTTTAGGTCTTTTGCATCTTGAAATTATTTCTGAAAGACTTGAAAGAGAATTTGATGTTAATCTTCTAACCACAACTCCAGGAGTTGTATATAAAGTTAACCTAAATAATGGAGAAGTATTAGATCTTCAAAATCCTTCAAGTTTACCAGATCCAACTTTAATAAAAACAATTGGGGAGCCTTGGATTAAAGCAACAGTTATTACACCTGATCAATATTTAGGTTCGATAATAAAACTTTGCCAGGATAAAAGAGGCATACAAACTAATTTAACTTATTCTGGAAATAGAGCAGTTTTAAGTTATGAGCTTCCATTAAACGAAGTTGTTTTTGACTTTAATGATAGAATTAAATCAATGACAAGTGGTTATGCAAGTTTTGATTATGAGATAGCAGAGTATAAAGAAGGTGATTTAGTTAAGTTAGGAATTCTAGTAAATGGAGAACCTGTTGATGCTTTAGCCATGATGATACATAAAGATTTTGCACAAAGGACTGGAAGAGAAGTATGTGAAAAATTGAAAGATTTAATACCTAGACATAATTTTATGATACCTGTACAGGCTGCTATTGGAGGAAAGATAATAGCAAGAGAAACTATAAAAGGATTTAAAAAAGACGTTCTAACTAAAATTCATGGTGGAGGTGCCACAGATAGAAAAAGAAAACTTCTTGAAAAACAAAAAAAAGGAAAAGCAAAGTCAAAACAATTTGGGAGAGTTGAAATACCACAAGAAGCATTTATTGGTGTTTTAAAAATTAACAAGGAATAGAATATGAAATTTATAAGAAATTATTTAAGAAAATTAAGATATGAATTGAAATTTCTTTCAAAAAAAAAAGAAGTAAAAATGTCATACATAGGTAATGCAAACGTAAATAATGATCTAGAAAATTTAATGAACATTCATGGAAGTGATAAAGGTGGAAGAAATAATCATCACAATTACGCAAGTTATTACTCTGAAATTTTTTATCATAAAAAAGACAAGGTTAAAAATTTTTTAGAGATTGGACTTGGGACTAATAATATAAACATGTTAAGCAATATGGGTAAAGATGGAGTGCCACTCGCTTCTTTACGAGCATGGAGAGATTATTTTAAAAATGCTAACATCTATGGAGCAGACATAGACAAAGATATCCTAAAAGATGAAGATAGAATTAAAACTTTTTTTGTTGATCAAACAAATCCTAAAATTATTAAAGCCATGTATCAAAAAATAGGTGTCGACAAATTTGATATAATTCTGGAAGATGGTTTACATGAATATAACGCTAATATTTGTTGCTTTGAAAATTCTATTGATATGTTGGCTGATGATGGAGTTTATATAGTTGAGGATGTTTATAATAAAGATCAAAATAAATTTATTCAATATTTTAAAGAAAAAAATTATCTTTTCACAATTGTTGATATTTATCATGATAACAATAAATCTAATAACTGCATAATAACAGTTAGAAAAAATGTATAAACTAATTGATTGTATTACTTTTTATGATGAAAATTTTTTAGTTAATAGTAGATTTGAAATTCTTAAAGACGTTGTAGACTATTTTATTGTTTGTGAGTCTAAATTTGATCACAGAGGTATTTATAAAGGAGTTAATTTTAATTTAAAAAATAAAGATTATTCAAATAAAGTTAAACATATAATTTTAGATGAAAATTTTCCTGAGGCTGATGATGGTTGGAAAAATGAGGAATATCAGCGTGAAAAGTTAATGTTAGAAGTAAAAAATTTTCAGGAAGAAGATTTTATTTTTTTTTCTGACTCAGATGAAATTCCTAATCCAGAAGTTCTCAAGAATTTTTCAATGACCAAAAAATATGGAATTTTTTTACAAAAATGTTTTGTTTATAAGTTAAATTTGTTTAATAGATATGAATCGCCTTGGGAAGGAACTCGAGTTTGTAAAAAAAAATATCTAAAAAGTTTTAATTTTTTAAGAAAAAAAATTAGATTGAAAAATTTAAAAAAACCTTTTTGGAAATTCAATATTGATAAAGATATTCAAATTTTTCAAGAAGGAGGCTGGCATTTCAATAATTTATACTCAGTTGAAAAAATTTCAAAAAAACTCAAAACTTCTCCACATCAGGAATTTAGTGATGAAAAATATTCTAGCGAGCAAATTATTCAAAAAAAAATTAGTAATTTTCAAGATTTATATAATAGAGGACATATTTATCAAAAAATATCAATTGATAAAAATTTTCCTAAATATTTTTTAGACAATATAACCAAAATTAAGGATTACATTTTATAACAATAATCTAGTAATGATTTTTTACTTAATTTAAGATTTATATTTTTCAATAATTTTTTATTATTTAAATAAAAACTCTCATCTTTAATTATTTTTTTTTGTTTGAATTTTTTTAAAATTTTACCTTTTCCAAGAGCATTTAAAATTTCATTAATAAATATTTTTTCTCCTATAGAAACATTAAAGATTCCTTTTAAATCTTTCTGCAATATTTTTAAAAATATTATATTAAATTGATCAATCGATAAAAAATCTTTAAAATAATTTTCATAATAAATTGTCTTTTTATTCTTTTGATATTTAAAATAGTTATCTATAAAGTTGTAAGATACTTTTCTGTTATATCTTTTATGTTTGCCAATTAAATTTGAAATTCTTAGAATTAAATAGTTAGATTGATAATTATTTCTAATATATCTTTCAGTAATCAATTTATTTTTAGAATAATTTTCTTTTGCTAATAATTTACCTGTTTCCCTTATATTTGCTCTTGGTGCATAAACTTTTCTTGAGCTAAAAAAAATATATTTTATTTTTGAATTTTGTATTTTATCAATAATTAATCTGTCAATATCATTTTTTTTATTATACCTATTTTTAACATATTCTTTTTTAATTGAAGAATTACAGATATGAGTAAAAGTATTTATGAATTTACTTTTTAATAGAATAAATTCTTCAAATGAAAAAATTCTTACTTTAATTTTTTTTTTTAAAAATTTATAAAGATTATTAGCAATAAAGCTTTTTTTTCCTATCAGTAATAATTTTTTTTCATCTAACATAAGTATTTTATACCTTTGAAAATTTAAAATTTAAAATAAGTTCATTTGCGTTTATTAAATATGATATAAAATTTATGTGGAGAGGTGGCCGAGTGGTTGAAGGCGCACGCTTGGAAAGCGTGTATAGGGGCAACTCTATCATGGGTTCGAATCCCATTCTCTCCGCCATTAAATAAGGCTTTATTTGCAACATAAATTTACTAATATTAAATATTATTATAAAATTTATATCAGCAATTTTTCTTAAAAAATGATATATTTCTTCATTTCCTAATATTAAAAATGACAAATAAAAACACCTACCAAGCAGACTCTATTAAAGTACTTAAGGGCTTAGAAGCAGTTAGAAAAAGACCCGGAATGTATATTGGGGACACAGATGATGGAACTGGCCTTCACCATATGGTTTACGAAGTTGTAGATAACTCTATTGATGAAGCATTAGCAGGATATTGCAAAAACATTTTTGTTAAAATTAATTCTGATGGCACAATCACAGTAAGAGATGATGGTCGTGGTATTCCAGTTGATATGCATAAGGGGGAAAAAAAATCTGCAGCAGAGGTAATAATGACCCAACTCCATGCTGGAGGAAAATTTGATCATGATTCATATAAAGTTTCAGGTGGATTGCATGGCGTAGGAGTTTCAGTTGTAAATGCATTATCCGAAAAATTAGAGTTAGAAGTAAATAGAGATGGTAAAAAATATTTTATAGAATTTAAAAATGGTGAAGCAAAAAAACCGCTTAAAGAATTAGGAAAATCTAAAGAGACAGGTACACAAATTACTTTTTTGCCATCTAAAGAAATTTTTTCATCTACAAAGTTTAGTGCAAATGTTCTTATAAAAAGAATGAGAGAATTAGCTTTTCTAAACAAAGGAATTAAAATTATTTTTACAGATGCAAGTTTAAAAAAAGAAAAAGTTTCAGAATTTAAATTTGATGGAGGGGTGCTAGAGTTTGTAGAATTTTTAGATGAAAAAAGAGAAAAATTACAAAACAAAAATGGTAATGATCTATTTAAAAAGCCAATTTATATTGAAGGTAAAAAAGATAATATAGAAATAGAGTGTTCTTTGAAATGGAATGCAGGATATTCTGAAGACGTACTTCCATATACTAATAACATTTTTCAAAAAGATGGAGGCACACATGTTTTGGGTTTTAGAAGTGCTTTAACCAGAATTATCAATAAATACGCTAATGAACATAATTTATTGAAAAAAAATAAATTAACTATTTCTGGAGATGATATCAAAGAGGGTTTAACTTGTGTTTTATCAACAAAAATTCCTGATCCAAAATTTTCATCACAAACAAAAGATAAGTTGGTTTCTTCAGAAGTTAGGATGATCGTTGAGACTATTGTAAATGAAAAACTGTCAATTTGGTTTGATCAAAATCCTTCGATTGCAAAAATTATTCTTGCAAAAATAATTCAAGCAGCAATGGCAAGAGATGTAGCAAGAAAAGCGAGAGAGAATGTAAGAAGAAAAGGAGCTTTAGAATTAAGTGGCCTACCTGGTAAATTAGCAGATTGTCAAATTGGAAAACAAGATGGGACGGAACTATTTATAGTTGAGGGAGATTCAGCAGGAGGTTCTGCTAAACAAGGAAGAAATAGATCTAATCAGGCAGTCTTACCTTTAAGAGGAAAAATATTGAATACTTATGTTGAAGATACTCAATTAAAAAAAAATGGCAATAAAGATAGTTCAGAGCAAAAAACAAAAGCCATATCAAAAATGATTTCATCTAATGAAATTGTTACTTTAATAAATGCATTAGGTTTAGATCCAAAAGCTGAGGAAATTGATCTTAAGGATTTAAGATATGGTAAAATTATAATTATGACAGATGCTGATGTTGATGGTTCACATATAAGAGCTTTGTTATTAACCTTTTTTAATAATAAACCATTTAATAAGCTAATAGAGCATGGCCATGTATATTTAGCTCAACCTCCTTTATTTAAAATTAATAAAGGCTCTAAGGGCATATATATCAAAGATGAAAAGGAGCTAGAAGAATACATAGTTAATAATCATAAAGATTTAAAAAAATGTAAACGAGGTTCAAAAGAATTTACTACTCGAGTTGATGAAGAAAAATCTAAGATGAATATTCAAAGATTTAAAGGATTAGGAGAAATGAACCCAGAAGAACTGTGGAGCACCACACTTGATCCAGAGACTAGGAATTTACTTCAAGTTCAATATTCCAAAGACTTAAAAAAGGATCAAAGCTTAATTCATACACTCATGGGTAATGATGTTGCTTTGAGAAAAGATTTTATAATTTCTAACTCTATTAATGTCCAAAATCTAGATATATAAGATGAAGTTTTTTGAAACTTCAAAATATTTTTCATTAAAAAAATCTACCTATATAACGTTAAGATGGATTGGTTTTTTTGGACAGTTTTTAGCAATCTTTACTGTTAATACTTTCTTAGGATTTGAGTTTAATTTTTTATTAACAAATTTTATTGTGTTATTAGGAGTATTAAGCAATTTATTCCTAATATATATTTATAAAAAAACACAGCTTTCTGAAAGATCAGCTTTTATATTTTTAATCATAGACATATTACAGTTAACGTTTCTTTTGTATTTGACGGGTGGTGTTGCAAATCCTTTTATAATCTTTTTAATCATACCAAGTATTTTTTCATCTTTTAATTTAGGTTTTA
Source organism: Candidatus Pelagibacter sp. HIMB1321 (assembly GCF_900177485.1). NCBI lineage: Bacteria > Pseudomonadati > Pseudomonadota > Alphaproteobacteria > Candidatus Pelagibacterales > Candidatus Pelagibacteraceae > Candidatus Pelagibacter > Candidatus Pelagibacter sp. HIMB1321. The sequence continues at coordinate 1,043,522 of NZ_LT840186.1, read as the reverse complement.
AAATTAATGTGTTTATTGTTGTAATTACGTCTATATCAATTTTATCATTAACTTTTTTTTATCAACCACTACCAAGCCCTTTAAACTTAACTACTTCAATTAATGATTATGTATATTATTCTATTCCTCTAGCACTTATCTCAGCATTAATTTTTATGAATTATTTTGCCTTGGCTTTTGAGGATCAAACTCGATTAAGAAAAGAAGCTTTGAGTAGAATGGATGAAGTAATGGCAAAAGAGCATGAGCTTTTGTCTTTAGGTGGGCAGGCAGCAGCAGCAGCCCATTCGCTTGGAACTCCTTTATCTACAATTAAATTAGTTTCACAGGAATTAAAGAAACAATTTAATGATCAAAAAGATGTAGAAAAAGATATTGAACTACTAGTCAGTCAAGTTGATCGATGTAACGAAATTTTAAAAAGATTAAGCTTAAATAGCAACGATGAAGATGATTTTATTGATGAAGATTTATCAATAAAAGATTATTTAGATGAAATCATAACCTCATTTGAGAATATAAGTGATAAAAATTTTATATTTAATTTTGATCAAAATTCCAATCACCAAAAAATTATAAAGTCTATTGAGATCATATATGGATTAAGAAACTTTATAGGGAATGCCAATAAATTTGCAAAAAACAATATTTTTATAACTTTAAAAAGCGACAGCGAAACTACAGAAATTACTATCGAGGATGATGGATCAGGTTACCCAGGTGATATATTACCAAAAATTGGTGAACCATATTTAAAGACTTTTAATGCTGATCAGAAATCAAGAGCTGGTCTAGGATTGGGTATCTTCATTGGAAAAACTCTTTTAGAAAAAAATTTTGCAAATGTTAACTGTAGAAATTCTAAAACTCGAAGTGGTGCTGAAGTTATAATTAAATGGAAGAATAAAGATTTATTTAATATTTAGTGGAGCTTTTTTTTACTATCAAATAATGAGCTTAATTGAGAAATCATAACATCTCCCAACTCATTAACATCTGTTATCTTAATTGCTCGGTTATAATATCTTGAAACATCATGGCCTATTCCTATCGCTAAAACTTCTATCTCAGTTTTATCTTCAATAAATTTTACCATTTTTTTAAGATGTTTTTCTAAAAAATCTCCTGAATTTACTGATAAAGTTGAATCATCAACTGGAGCACCGTCTGAGATAACCATCAAAATCTTTCTCTCTTCTTTTCTTTTTTTTAATCTAGATAAGGCCCAATTAATGGCCTCTCCATCTATATTTTCTTTAAGCAAACCCTCTTTAAGCATTAATCCAAGATTATTTTTTGCTTGTCTCCAATGAGTATCTGCACCTTTATAAATGATGTGTCTTAAATCATTTAGTCTTCCAGGAGTTTTAGGTTTATCCTGTTTATTCCAAAACTCTCTACTTTGACCACCTTTCCAATTTTTTGTGGTAAAGCCTAAAATTTCAACTTTGACAGAGCATCTTTCTAAAGTTCTAGATAAAATGTCTGCACATATAGCAGCAATAGTGATTGGTCTTCCTCTCATAGATCCAGAGTTATCAATCAACAAGGTTACGATGGTATCTTTAAAGTCTAGATCTTTTTCTTTTTTAAAAGATAAAGAATTATAAGGATCCATAATAATTCTTGGAAGTTTTGAACTATCTAATAATCCTTCTTCTAAATCAAATTCCCATGCTCTATTTTGTTTTGCTAATAATTGTCTTTGTAATTTATTTGCGAGTTTTGTTACTACATCTTGAAAACCAATGAGTTGTTGATCTAAAGTTTTTCTAAGCTTATTGGCTTCATCTGCATTTTCTAAGTTTTCTGCTTTAATAATCTCATCAAATTTCGTCGTATAGATTTTATATTCTAGATTTAAATCATTGATATTCTTTTTTTGGATAACTTGCTCAGAACTTTGTTTATCAGAATCTGTATCAACTAACTGTTCATCTAATTTGTATTCATCAATATCATAGTCAGAATCCAAGCTGGCTTCAGTTTCTTGTTCTTTATTTTCATCTTTTTGATCTTCTGTTTCACTCTCTTGATCGTCATTTGATGGATTATCCTGACCTTCATCCTGATTATTTTCTTTTATTTCCTCATTATCCTCAGTTTGAAATATATCCATATCTTGTAATAATTTAGAAAATTTAGAGCAATATGCATTTTGGTCTTCAAAGTTATTTTTCAAAAAATTAATATGTTTGCTTATAGATTGATCAAAATCTTGTTCCCAAAGATTTAACATTTTAGATGAAAGAGAATTTAATTTTATATCATAAAAATTTTTTAGCATATAAAGTTCGAAAGCTTCAGTTACAGGGACATCTTCTTTTGTTTTGAGCTGATCTTTTCTTTTTAGATTGATCATTTGGCTGTAATTATCTTTGAGGTTTTTTTCAATACCTTTAAGCATTTTGCCGCCTAAAGTTTCATATCTAATTTTTTCTGCAATTGCATATAAAGATTTACAATTTGAGTTATTTGGAAGATTTTTCTTATAAATTTCATCGTTAGAAAATTTTCTTTTTAAAGCAGAGGAATCCGCCTCAGCTCTTGCTTTTATAAAATCTATTTTACTATTAAGATTATCTAATTCGAAAAAATCAAATTTATTCGAACTTTTATTGTCTTTATTCTTTTGTTTAATTTCTAGATCATCAGAAATAACTCTGATAGTGGATGCTAAAGCCTGTCTTAATTTTTCTTTGAGATTTGTTTCTTTATCACTCATTAAATTTGAATATTAAGCAAAGACTCAGGTAAATCTTCCCCAAAACATCTTTGATAATATTCTGCGATGGTATTTTTTTCCATTTCATCACACTTGTTTAAAAAAGTTACTCTAAATGCATATCCTGTGTCTTTGAATATTTCAGCATTATCAGCCCAATGTAGAACGGTTCTTGGACTCATTACAGTTGATATGTCTCCAGCTATGAAACCTTTTCTTGTTAGAGCTGCAACTTTTATCATATTTGCAATTTTTTCTTTACCTTTCGGATTATCTAAATTCTTATTTTTACCTAATATAATTTCCATCTCTCTTTCTAAGCTTAGGTAGTTAAGAGTTGTAACAATATTCCATCTATCCATTTGTCCTTGGTTAATTTGTTGTGTCCCATGATAAAGTCCGGTTGTGTCCCCCAAGCCAACAGTGTTTGAGGTTGCAAAAAGTCTAAAATATTTATTTTGTTTAATAACTTTATTTTTGTCTAAAAGTGTAAAATTTCCTTCAGCTTCCAAAACCCTTTGGATTACAAACATCACATCTGGTCTTCCTGCATCATATTCATCAAACACTAGTGCAACTGGGTTTTGAATTGACCAAGGTAAAATACCTTCATTGAATTGAGTTACTTGTTTACCGTCTTTTAAAACAATTGCATCTTTACCAATAAGATCAATACGACTAACATGACTGTCTAAATTCACCCTAACACATGGCCAATTTAATCTTGCAGCTATTTGCTCTATATGAGTTGATTTTCCAGTTCCATGATAGCCTTGGACTAAAACTCTTTTGTTGAACGCAAAACCAGATATTATTGCAAGGGTTGTGTCTCTATCAAATTTATAAGTTTTATCAATTTCAGGCACGTATTCACTTTTTTTAGAAAAAGCTTCTATTTCCATATCAGAGTCAATGCCAAATGTTTGTTTAACAGAAATTTTGATATCAGGTTTTGAATTAAGATTCGGTGTCAATTTTTTCTCTATATGTATTTTTTAGCTGAGTATAAGCTAAGGTTATTTGTTTAAGTTTTTCCTCGTATTTTTTGTTTCCAGCATTTATATCGGGATGAAATTTTTTGACAAGGATTTTAAATTTTTCTTGAATTTTTTGCCATTTTAAACCAACAGATACCCCTAAAATTCCGAAAGCTTTAATATCTTTGTGATCAAATTTAAATTTACTCATATGATTAAACTCACCTTTTAATTTATCTTTGTCTAGTTCATCTCTCAGAGTGTTATTCCACAAAACTTTGAAAAAATTATCAGATGAGCTGAAGCTTTGAGTTGGTTTATGCCAGATCATATCAGATTTTAAAAAGTCAATTACCTGATCATCATTCATACCTGAAAAATAATTCCAATTTTTATTAAATTCTTTTACATGCTCTAAGCAAAGTAGGCGATATTTTTTGCTATTATCTTTTTCAACAGGCGCTTTATATTCACCAGTTTCATTACAATTATTCCAGTCACATATGTTTTTCATGGTATAGTAAACAATATTTATGAATATAAATGAACTAATTGCAATCGTAAAAAAAAAACTAATCAATAAAATTAAAATTGAAAAAATTGAAGTTGAAGATAAATCTTTCTTACATAAAAATCATTCAGGTAATCAAGAGGGAAAGTTTCATTTAAAACTTAAAATTGAGTCAGAAGAGTTAAAAATTTTAAATAAAATTGAGAGCAATAAAAAAATTTATAAAGCTTTAGATAAAGAAATGAAAGATTATATTCACTCTTTACAAATATTAATTAATTAATTTTCTTTTTAAAAAATCATGAATTTTAATATTAGTGTATTCATTATTAATTACAGCTGATCCTATTTTTTTTAATAATATTAAATTTATTTTTTCTGAAGAATTTTTTTTATCTTTTGTCATGAACTTTAAAATTTTACTTAAATCTTTTTTTGAAAAGTAATCTTTAATATTTGAGGGTAATTCTGCTTTAACAATATGGTTTATTATAAATCTACACTGATTAGGTTTTATTAACTTTACATTTAGACTGAATTGAAGAGCTGTCACAATTCCAAGAATTACAGCCTCACCGTGATTAAGTTTTTTTGAATACCCAAGAGAGGCCTCAAAAGCATGAGCAAAAGTGTGACCAAAATTCAAAACTTTTCTAATATTTTTTTCTTTTTCATCTTTTTCAACAATTGTTTTTTTTATTTTGCAACTTTCATAAATAGCTTTTTCAATAAAAGGACTTTTTAAATTCAAAACCTTTGACCAATTTATATTAAGGTATTTAAAAAAATTCTTATTTAGTATCAATGAATGTTTAAAAATTTCTCCGTAACCACAAATGATTTCTCTTTTTGGAAGAGACTTTAAAAATTCAGTGTCACTAATAACCATTTTTGGTTGATAAAAATTTCCAATAAGATTTTTTCCTTCTTTTGTATTCACCCCTGTTTTACCACCAATAGACGAGTCAACTTGAGATAACAATGTTGTTGGAATATTAATAAAATTTAAACCTCTTTTATACAAACTAGCAGCAAAACCACCGACATCACCTGTAATACCACCACCAACTGTTATCAAACAATCTTGTCTTGAAAAGTTTTTATTAAGTAAAATTTTCAAAATTTCATTTACAATTTTAATATTTTTATTTTTTTCATTGGCATCAAAATTGAACTTGAATATTTTTTTCTTTTTTAAACCTTGTGAAATTTTATTGATCAATTTTTTTGGAACATTCTTATCGATAACTAAAAGGCATTGATTAAAAATAATAGAATTTTTACTTAGATGTGAGCTTATATTTTTGATTAAATTAGAACCAATTATAATTGGGTAATTATCTGAATTTGTTTTTACATTTAATTTAATTGGCTTCATAGATTTTAGTTATTTTCTTTATAATTTCATTCTTTGTGAGGTTCTCACAATCAATTTTATACATTGCTTTTGAATAAATAATAGATCGTTTTTGAATTAACTCCTCAATTTCTTTTTTAGATGATTTATGTGCAATAGGTCTTTTTTTGCTATCTTTAATTCTATTAATCAATGTTTTCACATCCCAATTTAACCAAAAAGAAATGTGATTTTCTAAAACCTCTTTTTTAATTTTATTATTTAGAAATGCACCACCACCAAGAGAAATTACAGTTTGTTTATTTTTAAGAACTCTTAAAGTTTCCACCTCTTCAATTTGTCTGAAATATTTTTCACCTTTTTTTTCAAATATTTCAGAAATTTTTAAATCTAATTTTTTTTCAATATGAATATCTACATCAATAAATTCTAAATTTAGTTTTTTTGATACTAATGAACCAATTGATGATTTTCCTGAACCCATCATGCCTAAAAAAACTAAATTTTCTTTTGAATTCATAAGTTTCTGTATTGAAAAAACACAATTATGTCTTAATTTGATTTTAACCAACGTTATATGCAATTTACTAGAAATACAAGTTCAGGCAAGAGTGTTACAGGTTTAATTGTAAAACTAGGTTTAGTTTTAATTTTATTCATTGGGGCAATTTTCTTGCTAAGTAAAATTGATTTTCCAGCTCCAAAAAAAGAAATAGAAAAAATTATTCCTAATGAAAATTTTAAAATTGTTAAATAACAAATATTTATCAATTCTATTATTAATTTTTTTAAATACATTTAATGCTAATGCAGAAGATAAGCCTATTGACATATGGAACATTGATGAAAATGAAATTGAAGAAAGTTCAATAAGTAATAATCAAAATAATTTAGAAACTAATAATACTGAAATTTCTCAACCAAGTATTTTTGATCTCCAATCAGAAAAAGAAATTGAAACTGTTCAAGTAAGTTCAGATTTAAATTCTCAAAAATTAAAGATAATTGGACTTTATGATCCAGAAGATTATGACCTTCAAATTAATATGTGGTCTAATTCTAACGGTGACCAATTAAAGTATCTTTTTACAAATATAGATAAAATGCAACTTTCTAAAGATGCATCAGACTTGTTAAATATAGTGTTATTAACTAATTCTTATAATCCTGAAATTAATATTACTAATGAAGAATTTCTAAATATCAGATCTAATTGGCTGATTAAGAACAAGGATAGGGAGTTAATTGAGGAATATTTGGTAAAAAACCAAATTTTAAACTTACATCCTGATTTAAGTAGATATTTAGTAGATCAATATTTATCAGAGGCAAATATTGAAAAAGCTTGTGAATTATTTTTAAAAAATTCAGAAGTCATAAATGATGAATATCTCTCAAAATTTAATTTATATTGTTTAATAAATGCGGGTAGGTCTGAGGAGGCACAGTTAATTTTAGACTTAAAAAAAGAACTAGGTTTCAATGATGAATACTTTGAAAAAAAACTTAATTATTTATTTGGTTACACGCAAGACCCAGATCCATCAATTTCTGAAACATCCATATTGGATTTTCACCTAGCTCATAGAACTAATCCAGATTTTATTTTTGAACCAAAAAAAAATACAGATTCTCAAATTTGGAAATATTTATCAGCTTCAAATTTATTATTTAATATTGAAGAAGTTGATATTGTTGAAGAAGAAAAAATTTCTTTAATTGAAAAAGCAACACATGATAAAAATTATTCTGAGAAAGACTTATTTGCTTTATATAAAAGATTTCAATTTAATATTAACCAATTATTAAATGCCTCTGAGTCTTATAAGTCATTATCAAATATAGAGGCGAGAGCTTTAATTTATCAAAGATCTTTAATTGAATCTGATACTGAAAAAAAATTAGAATTTCTCAAACTTTTGAAAGATTTATTTATTAAAGATGAATATTCAAATGCATTTGATATTGAGCTTAAACAAGCTTTAGAGACAATTGAACCTGATAATGTACCATCTAATTTTACAACATTTTACTTTGATAATATTCAAGAAGAAAGCGTTGAATTAAAAGATATTAAGTTTAATAAAGATATTTTACATCAATCAAGATTAGTTAATTATTTTAATGGTGATTTTGCAAAATCTAAAATTGAAAAAGATCTGGATAATTTCTTAAAAAAAATCAAAAAAGATAAGAAATATATTTTAACTAAAAAAGATATAATGTTGATCGAATCTATTAAGTCAGATGGTATTGAAATTTCTAAAAAATATGAGGACCTTTATGAAATAAATGAGTCTGAAATGCCAACTGATATTCAGGTTATGATCAATAATAACGAAATTGGATCAACTGTATTAAGAATTATAGAAGTAATTGGGCAAGACAATCTTACAGATTTAGATGAAGATACTTTGTATTTTATAATTAGTGCATTAAATCAGCTTGATATTGATTACATTAGAAATAAAATTTTATTAAAAGTTCTACCTTTAAAAGTTTAAAAAAATTAATTAGAATACATTCATTATGGCGGTTAAACCTATATTAACAGAACCTAACAAACTACTCAGACAAGTGTCTAAACCTGTTGATAAGATTACTAAAGATGAGCAAAAATTGATGGATGATATGCTTGATACTATGTATGCAGCAAATGGTATAGGACTTGCGGCTATTCAAATTGGTATTCCAAAAAGAATAATTGTAATGGACATAAGCAAAGATCCTGAAAAAAAAGAACCAAGATATTTTGTAAATCCTGTAATTAAAAATAAAGATCCAGAAAAAGCTACTTATGAAGAGGGCTGTTTGTCAGTTCCAAATCAATTTGCTGAAATTGATCGACCGAGTCATTGTGATGTGGACTATTTGGACTATAATGGAGAAAGACAAACTTTACATGCAAGTGGATTATTAGCTACTTGTATTCAGCACGAGATGGATCATCTAGAGGGTGTTTTGTTTATAGATTATTTATCTAAGTTAAAAAAATCAATGATTATAAAAAAACTATCAAAACTAAAGTCCAATCAGATAGTTATTTAATTAATGCAAAAAAAAATTGTGTTTATGGGGACACCTGAGTTTTCAGTCCCTATTTTAAAATCAATTTATGAAAACAATTTTTCAATTGAGGCTGTCTATACTCAACCACCACAAAAATCACAAAGAGGACAAAAACTAAATAAGTCACCCATCAATCAATTATCAGATAGTCTAGGAATCAATTGTAGAACCCCAGCTAGTTTAAAAAACAATAATGAAGAATTAGAATTTATAAAAAAAATTAATCCAGATATTGTAATCGTGGTGGCATACGGCCAAATGATTCCAAAGGAATTTTTAGAAATATGTAAATTAGGTTTTATCAACATACATGGGTCTATCCTTCCAAAATGGCGTGGTGCTGCACCTATTCAACGAGCTATAATGAACTTGGATAAAGAAACGGGAATAAGTATTATGAAGATAAAAGAAAAGTTAGACTCTGGTCCTGTATGTGCAGCTTATAAAATCGAATTAAATCCATGTGATAATGCTTTTGTGGTTTCAAATAAGTTATCTTTATTAGCAGCAGAAAAAATAATAATTGAAATTAATAATATTTTGAATGAAAAAGCCAAATTTGTTGAACAGAATCATGAATTAGCGACCTATGCAGCTAAAATAGATAAATCTGAAGGACTTATAAATTGGAAGGAGGATGCAAAAAAAATTTTTGGTAAAGTTAATGGACTATTTCCAATTCCAGGTGCATTTTTTATTTATAAAAATCAGAGATATAAAATTTTAAAAGCTAAAATAGATAAAAATCAAGGTAATGCAGGTGAAGTTTTGACAAATGATTTAGAAGTTGCGTGCGGTGATAATCATTCTTTAAAAATTTTAGAAATACAAAGACAGGGAAAAAAACCTCAAAAAATTGAAGAATTCATTATTGGCTCTCAAATCAAAAAGGGTGCTAGTTTATTAAATGTATAAATATCAAATCTTAATTGAATATGTTGGCACTAATTATAGAGGCTGGCAAATACAAAAAAAAGGTCAAACAATTCAAGGTGTACTTCAAGATAAGATTTCAAAACTTCTTAAAGAAAAAATTACAGTCATTGGTTCAGGGAGAACAGATGCTGGTGTCCATGCTATTTCTCAATCTGCTCATTTTGAGTGTAAAAATTTGATTTTAGATAAAGATAAATTTCTAAAATCTATTAATCATTTTTTAAAAAATAAAATGATCTCAGTTTTGGAACTAAAAAAGAAAAATAAAGAATTTCACGCCAGATATTCTGCAAAGGAAAGAGTTTATAAGTATGTTATTTACAATAGAATTAGTCCGTCCGTGCTTTATCATGATAGAGGCTGGCATATAATGAAAAAACTTAATCTTAAAGAAATGAGAAATGGAGCAAAAAAATTAATAGGAACTAAAGATTTTTCAACTTTTAGAGCTTCAAGTTGTAATGCAAAAAGTCCAATACGAACAATGAAGTCTGTAAAAATAATAAATCAAAATGACAAAATATCTATTGAGTTTAGATCTCAATCTTTTTTACAACAACAAGTAAGATCAATGGTTGGTTGTTTGAAGTATTTGGGTGAAGGGAAATGGAGTCTTAAAAAATTTGATAGAATTATAAAATTAAAGAAAAGAGAAAATTGTGCACCACCAGCACCCGCTAAAGGCCTTTTTTTATCTAGAGTTTTTTATTAGATTTTTTTTATTACTCATTGCAAACTTTTTATTAATTCTCCATCTAGACTCCGCTCTTACAATATAGCCACAACAATTTTTAGATTTACACTTGCATGGAAATTGTTTGTAATTTTCATCAAAACCAAATCCATAATCACACGTAAATTCTTCACCCTTTTTAATATCTCTAATTGCTTTAACCCAAATTTTGAGACCCTTGCCATCATAATCACAATTATTATCACACGAGTGATTGATTAATCCTGCAGTGTTCCACGGAAAATCTCCATCTAAATCATATTTTTTATTTATCGTAAAAAGATAAATTGGTTTACTGTTGTCATATTTATCTGACTCTTCTGTTTGTTTTTTGGTGATTAACTTTCCAATATAATCGATAATCTTTGTTCCTTCCTTTATATCTTTAGTTGCATAAAGACCTCGACCTTTTTTATCAATTGCAGATCTTTTAATTCTATATAATTTCATAAAACATCTCTTAGTTAGTTATGTATAATTATCAATTAAATTCTATTAAAGCATCAACATGCTTTTCTGTACTAGACATTAGTGCATTAAGATCATAACCACCCTCTAGAATTGAAACAACTTTACCGTTACAAGATTTCTTTGCAGCCTCTAAAGCTCTTTTAGTTAAAGTATAAAAATCATTCGAGTTTAATTTTAATTGAGCCAGCGGATCATCTTTATGTGCATCAAATCCTGCAGAAAATAATAAAAATTCTGGTTTAAACTCAATAATTTTATTTAAGACGTGATCATATGCATTTAAATATTGTTCAGATGTAGTTCCTGCCTCTAAAGGAATATTGAAAATATTATTAAATTTCCCTTTTTCTTGTTCAGTGCCTGACCCTGGATAATAAGGATATTGATGTGTTGAGATATATAAAACTTTTTCATTTTCATAAAAAATATCTTGAGTTCCATTACCGTGATGAACATCAAAATCAATAATAGCTATTTTCTTATATTTATATTTTTCAATTAAATAGTTGGCACCAACAGCAACATTATTATAAATGCAAAATCCCATCGCTTTATTTCTTTTTGCATGATGACCTGGAGGTCTTACAGCACAAAAAGCATTTTTATATTCCTTAGACTCAACCCCATCAATTGCAGTAATTATTGAACCTGCTGAATCTCGAGTGGCATCTTTACTTCCAGGTGAAACGATAGTGTCTCCATCTAAAAATGATAAGCCGTCTTTCGGAAAAGAATTATTTACAAATTCTATATAATCTCTTGAGTGAGTTTTGATTAATAAAGATTGGTCAAAATTTTTAGGTTCTTGCCAAATAAGATTTTTATTATTTTTTTTTTTAAAATTGTCTATTATAGCTGTAACTCTATCAATTTTTTCTGGGTGACCATTTCCGGTGTTATGATCTTGATAGCTTTTAGTAGTAATTAGACCAGTTTTCACTGAAAATAATTTTTCAAAATATTTGAGTATATTTTGGTTAAGTTTCTAAGATCTTTAATAGACACTGCTTCATCAACTTTATGCATTGTTTTACCAACTAGTCCAAATTCAAGACAAGGGGCTATCTTTCTAATAAATCTAGCATCTGATGTTCCGCCAGTTGTTGAAAATATTGGTTTAACTCTTGTAATTTTTTTAATTACGTCTTGTATCATAAAAGTTGTTTTGTTTGGCTTAGTTAAAAAAGCTTCACCTGAGACACGATAATTGATATTAAATTTAGATTTTTCTTTCTTTGAAATTCTACCAAATATTTTATTTAATTTTTTTTTAATACTTTGTGATGTGTGTTTGTTGTTAAATCTGATATTGAATGTTGCCTCAGCGGTACTAGGAATAACATTATCAGCTGTATTTTGAATATTAATTTTTGTAACTTCCAAATTAGTCGGTTGAAAGTCTTTTGTACCTTTATCAAATTTTATATCTTTTAATTCTTTAAGCATTTTTACTAAAGTGGTTGAGGGGTTATTTGCTCTTTGAGGATATGCTACATGTCCTTGAACTCCGATAACAGTTAGTTTACCAGTCATACTGCCTCTACGACCAATTTTAATCATTTCCCCAAGTTTATTTGGATTAGTTGGTTCCCCAACAAGACAAAAATCTATTTTCTCTCTTTTCTTTTTAAGATACTCAATAACCTTTTTAGTTCCATTAACAGCATCACCTTCTTCATCACCAGTAATTAATAAACTAATTGAGCCATTAAATTTATTAACAGAATTTAAATAATCACTTACTGCAGAAACAAAAGCTGCAATCGAACTTTTCATATCATTTGCACCACGTCCTATTAGATGCCCTTTTTTAACCGAAGGTTTAAATGGATTAATGGTCCAATCTTTTAAAGTGCCTGGTGGAACCACATCTAAATGCCCTGCATAACAAAAGTTTGGTCCTTTATGGCCAAGTCTTGCGTACAAATTTTTGACAGGTTTATAATTTTTTTCTCTAAATTCTAAAATTTTAGTTTTGAAACCTAAAGATTTTAATTTTTTTTCTAAAAATTTCATAATCCCAGCATCAGTGGGAGTTACAGATGGAAATTTTATTAGCTCCTTTGCTAATTGCAATTCATTAATATTGGGCATTTACTAATCTCTTAAAAGATCGTTAATAGAAGTTTTTGATCTAGTTTTTTCATCAACCTGTTTTATAATTACAGCACAATATAATGATGGACCTTTACCATCTTTAGCAGGTAAGCTTCCTGGTACGACAACAGAATAGGGTGGTATTTTACCTTGAATAATTTCACCAGTATCTCGATGAACAATTTTTGTTGATTGGCCAATAAATACTCCCATCGAAACAACAGAGCCTTCTCCAACAATAACTCCCTCAACTATTTCAGATCTCGCTCCTATAAAACAATTATCCTCAATGATAGTTGGGTTCGCCTGCATTGGCTCTAAAACACCTCCAATTCCAACCCCACCTGATAGGTGGCAATTTTTTCCAACTTGCGCACATGATCCAACAGTTACCCAAGTATCAACCATGGTACCTTCATCAACAAATGCTCCAATATTTATAAAAGATGGCATTACAACTACATTTTTACTAACATGTGAACCATGTCTAACTACTGCATTAGGCACCATTCTAAATCCAGCTTTTAGATGTTCTTCTTTCCCCCAACCAGCAGTTTTACCTTTTACTTTATCCCACCAAGTTGCATAAGGCCCTGGTAAAGTTTGCATCTCATTAATTCTAAAACTTAATAGAATAGCTTTTTTAATCCATTGATGAACTACCCATTCTCCATCTTTTTTTTCAGCAACTCTGATTTTTCCACTATCAACCTGATCAATTGTTTTGCCTACAGCATCTAAGATACTTTTATCAGATTTCCCACTTACTTGGTCTCTTTTATCCCAAGCTTTATTGATTATATTTTCAAATTCATTCATGATTAATTATTTTTTAATATATTAATTTTTTGAAGAAATGAAGGCAAATTATTAATTTTATAATCAATATAAGACTTATCAGCATCTTTCTTTGCAAACACCTCATCATTTTCTAACCAACAAGTTTTCATTCCAAGATTTTTAGCTTGCTCTAAATTATGAGCGATATCTTCAATTAAAATAGATTGTGTCGGGTCAATATTAAACTTTTTTATAAGTTTTTTATAAGGATCTAAGTGGGGTTTTGGAATGAAATCTGCATCTGTTATATCAAAAGCACCATCAAATAAACCATCAATCCCTAACTGCTTTGTTATATTTTCAACATGAGCATGGGAGCCATTAGTGAAAATAATCTTTTTTTCTTTAATCTTAATTAATTCTTCTCTTAAAATTTTATCTTTTGGAAGCCAACTAATATCAATATCATGTACAAATTCTAAAAATTCGTGAGGATCGATATTGTCATGGTTCATTAAACCAGACAAAGTTGTTCCGTACTCATAAAAATATTTTTTTTGAAGCTCTCGAGCTTGAATAAGATCAACATCAAACTTTTTTGATATAAAAGCTGACATTTTCTTATCAACTTCAGAAAAAACTTTAGTTTGACCACTATATAGAGTGTTATCTAAATCAAATATCCAATATTTAATATCTACTAAATCTTTCATTGTCTAATTAGCGTTCCTGAACCTTTGTCTGAGAGCAGTTCAAATAGAATTGAATTTTTTTTTCTCCCATCAATTATTACAACACCTTTTACACCATTACTTGCAACATCTAGACAATTATTGATTTTTGGTATCATACCTCCTGAGATAGTGTTATTCTTAATAAGTTCACTAATCTTTTCAGAGTTAATCTCTGGAAGTAAATTTTTTTCTTTACCAAGCACTCCTTCAACGTCACTCATAATTATTAATCTTCTAGCATTCAATTCTTTCGCTATGTATCCTGCAGCTGTATCAGCATTGATGTTGAATGGTTTTGCTTGTTCATTTAAGCCAAGTGGAGCAATTACTGGTACTTTTTTTTCTTCTATAATTTTGTCTAGAGATTTCTTATCAATTTTATTAGGGCTTCCTACAAATCCAAGTTTTTCATCATCTTTAATTACAGAAATAACATTGTTTTTTTTTGTATTAATTTCTTCAGCGGTACACTGTTTATTGTTTAAAGCTTCAACAATTTCCTTATTAAATTCAATTAAAACTTCCTCAGCAATTTTAATTGTTTTTTCATCAGTAATTCTTAAGCCATTTAAAAATTTACTTTCAATACCCTTTTCAGATAGTTTATTTGAAATTCTTTTACCACCCCCATGAACAACAATTGGAATAAATCCTAATTTATTTAAAATAGATATATTATCTATAAAGTGATCAAATAAATTTTGATCAACAAGAACACTCCCACCACATTTTATAACAATATACTCATCGTTATATTTATCTAAATAACTTTTAACTTCTGAAATAGAAGGTCCATCAGCAGGTATAATTTTTTTTAAGTCTTCCTCTTGAATAGGAACCATTAGGTGGTTTTAATTGTAGTTCTTTTCATTATAAACAATTGCTGAGCCATCGTTAAAACATTGTTTACTGTCCAATAAATTACTAATCCTGCTGGGAATGGTGCAAGAATTATTGTTAAGAATAAAGGAAAGAACATAAAAATTTTTGCCTGCATAGGGTCGGTTGGTGCAGGATTTAATTTTTGTTGTATGTACATTGTAACACCCATAAGTATAGGCCATGCTCCAATAACCAAAAATGATGGTACATCGTATGGTAGCAATCCAAAAAGATTAAATAGTGATGTAGGATCTTTATCTGACAAATCTTTTATCCATCCATAAAAAGGCATTTGTCTCATTTCGATAGTCACAAATAAGACTTTATATAAAGCAAAGAAAACTGGAATTTGAACCAATATAGGCAAACATCCTGACATTGGATTTACTTTTTCTTTTTTATATAGAGCCATCATCTCTTGCTGAAGTTTCATTTTGTCATCTTTATGCAATTCTTTTAATCTGACCATTTCAGGCTGAAGAGCTTTCATTTTTGCCATGCTTCTAAATGAAAAATTAGCTAATGGAAAAAATACTAAACGAATACAAATTGTTATCGCTATGATTGCTAACCCGTAGTTTCCTAATAATTTAAAAAAGTAATCAATTCCATAAAATAGAGGCTTAGTAATAAAATATAAAAAACCCCAATCGATTACTAAATCGAATTTATCAATATTTAATTGTTCCGCATAACCATCCACCACATCAACTCTTTTAGCAGCTACAATGATTTGCATTTCATCCTCAATTGAAGAATTACTTCCGAGTTCAATTGGTTTAGTTGCAATATAGTTTGCTCTAAATTTATCTTTGTAATCAAATGTAACTTTAAATTCCTTTTCTCGTGGTGGAATAATTGAACTTATCCAATATTTATCACCAATTCCAAACCAACCTTTACCAGCATTTTTACTAAATTTTTGTTCCTCAATATCATCATAATCTTCTTCAATTAGTTCTCCATCAAGAGCTGCAACCATACCCTCATGAAGAATATAAAAATTTGAAAGACCTTCTGGAATTTTGTTTCTTATAATTTGACCATATGAGTAAAAATCAAATTTTTTATCAGTAGAATTAATTACTCTTTGTTTGACAGTAAATAGAAATTTATTATCAAGTGAAATATCTTTTTCAAATGTAATACCCTGGTTGTTTGTCCATGAAAGTTTTATTGGAGTTCGTTCGGTTAATTTATTATTACCTTTAAGAGTCCAAACTGAATTTGAATTAGGAATATCAATATTTTTATCTGAGGTTACAAAACCACTTTCTATAAAATACCCATCTTCAATATTTTTCGGGTTTAATAAAACGACATTTTCATTACTCTCTAATTCAGTATTATATTGTCTAAAAGTTAAATCATCTATGATTGCACCTTTAAGGGATATCGACCCAATTATGTTATCATTTTCAAAAGCAACTCTATCTTCTTGATCTATTGCTTCATCTCTAGAAATTTTTATAAAAGTTTCAGCTTGATCCAAACTTGGTGCATCAGAATTTTTTTCTATTTTATCTTTTCCAGATAAACTTTCTGATCTTTGAACTGGTTCTGGTGCAAAAAAAAGAGAGTATAAGACAATTACTGCTGCTGAGAGTGAAATTGCTGCTACTACGTTTTTTGTATCCATTATTTTTTAATCTTTAATTTTTTATTTACTGGATCAAATCCCTCACCACCACCAAGAAATTTGATTGGGTGACAAGATAGAATTCTTTTTATACTCATAAATAAACCTTTTAAAAAACCATAAGTTTTTAATGCCTCCATACTATACTCAGAACAAGTTGGTAAATAACGACATGAGTGACCAAGTAGAGGGCTTATTAAAAAACGATATCCTTTAATAAACTTTATTAAGATTATTGTGAAAATATTCATTAACGTATTCTTTCTAGGTCTTTAAATAAGGTTTCTTTTATAATTGTATACTCGTTGTTTAACATAGTTGGCTTAGCAATAACAAGATATGAATATTCAAATTTTACACTGATATTTTTTACTGCATCGTTTGTTATATTTCTAAGACGTCTTTTTATTTTATTTCTCTTAACTGCATTCCCAATTTTTTTCTTAGTTACAAAGCTAATATTAAGTTTGTTTTTATTTTTATCAGCCAATTTTCCAAAAAAAATGGTGACGTATTTATTTGAGATTTTTTTTTGTTTAAGAAGGCTTTTAAATTCTTCGTTTTTTGAAAGAGCAAGAATTTTGCTTTTCATTTAAGTTAGGTTATTTTTTTTTAACAGTTGATGAAACAGTTAAATTTTTTCTTCCTCTAGCTCGTCTTCTTTTTAAAAGCTTACGACCACCTTTTGTTTTCATCTTTGATCGAAATCCGTGCTTTTTTAATCTTTTGCCTTTTTTAGGTTGGTAAGTTCTTTTCATAAAATGTTGTTAAATTTTTATTAAATTTCGCCCTTTATAGTAATTAAATATATAAATAGCAAATAGAAGATTTTAGAATTAACATCAAAATCAATGGCAAAAACTAAAAAAATTAAATTATTTATTGGCCTATTTTATGTATCCGCTGTTTGTTTATTTTTATATTTCATACTAAGTAAATTTAGCTTTCAAGAAATAACTAGTTATGAGTTTTTTAAAAATAATAGAGACTATTTTTATGAACTAAGACAAACTAATCTATTTTTTTTAGGAATAGTCTTTATTTTTTTTGCAGCTCTATGGGTTTTTGCAGCTGGCTTTGGTTCTCCATTAGCTTTATTTGCAGGATTTATTTTTGGTAAATGGTTTGGTCTGTTGTTTGCAGTTATAGGAATGACAATAGGTGCAACTTTACTTTATATCTTTGCAAATTTTTTTTTAAAAGAAATGATCAGAGATAAATTTTTAAATCGATTTAAGCAGCTTGAAGAAAAATTTAAAAAATCTGAATTTTTATATTTATTAATTTACAGATTTGTAGGAGGAATTCCTTTTCAAATTCAAAATGTTTTGCCGTGTATATTTGACGTTAAGGTTTCTAGCTTTTTTTGGTCAACATTGTTGGGAATGATCCCTTCATTATTTATTGTTATCTCTATTGGTAGTGGACTTGAGGAAATAATTAATAACAATCTAAATGCACCAAGTATAATTGAATTAATTACATCACCGTCAATTTATATTCCGTTAACTGCTTTCTTTTGTTTATTGATAATTACTATTTTTTTTAGAAAAGTATTTTATAAAAATTAATGGTGCTCCCACCCTGTACTGACCAGGGAACTAGTCATTACCAATGACTTGTTATGCCATTTAACTACAGGAGCATAAACTAACAATTGTATTTCACTGATAATAAAGCATTTTTTTCAAATTATTGCCTTAATTTTTTAATTAATATGTATTATATACACGCGAGGATTTTTTATGGGCATTCATTACGATTATAAATCAACTAAAAGTGCAAAGCTTATGGAGAAGCAAGCTAAAAGGGAAAAAAAGCTTGCAGAAAAAAAAGCAAAACGATTAGCAAAAGAGGGTCCTAAAGAGGAAGAGCCTAAAGCACCAACATTAGATGCTTCAAAGCCAATAACTTTAGACTTTTTAACTAATCCAGACAAAAAATGAATTCTAAAGAAAAGAATGAGCGTTTAAGTTTAGCACTTAAGAAAAACTTAAAAAAAAGAAAACTTTTCCAAAAAAAGATAAAGAAGAAAAGTAAATAATGTCAGTTCTTTCAGACAAGTGGATTAGAAAAATGTCTAAGGAAGAAGGCATGATCTCACCTTTTGAGGAGAAACAGGTTAGAGGAGATAGTATCTCTTATGGATTATCTTCATTTGGTTATGATGCTAGAGTTTCAGATGAATTTAAGATTTTTACAAACGTCAATTCCGAAATCGTTGATCCTAAAAATTTTAAACCAACCAACTTTGTAACAAAAAATGTTTCTGAATGTATTATTCCACCAAACTCATTTGTATTAGCAAGAACAGTTGAAAAATTTAAAATTCCTAATGATGTGCTTGTTATTTGTCTTGGAAAATCAACTTATGCAAGATGTGGAATTATAGTCAATGTCACTCCACTAGAACCAGGTTGGGAGGGCTATGTAACATTAGAATTTTCAAATACCACTCCTTTACCAGCTAAAATTTATGCAAATGAGGGAGTTGCCCAATTTATCTTTTTAAAAGGTAATGAAAAACCAGAAGTAACTTATGCAGATAGAAATGGTAAATACATGGGGCAAACTGGAGTAACGTTACCTAAAGTTTAATCATGCAAAAACTAGAGGTCTTTGGAGCCAATAAGCTCAAAGGACAGATAAAAATTTCAGGTTCCAAGAACGCTTCATTACCTATTTTAGCAGCAACACTTTTATCTAATAAAAAAATTATTTTAAAAAATCTCCCTAAAGTAAGAGATATTGAAACAATGCTGGCATTACTTCAATCATTAGGATCTAAAATAAAATTAGATAAAAATAAAACCATAATTGATAACTCCAAACAAAACAAAAAATTTGCTTCATATAATTTAGTAAAAACTATGAGAGCAGGAATTTTAGTTTTAGGCCCATTGCTTGCTAAACATAAATCAGCCAAAGTATCTTTGCCTGGTGGATGTGCGATAGGAACTCGTCCAGTGGATATACATCTTAAGGCATTATCAAAATTAGGAGTTAAATATAAAATTGATCAAGGTTATGTAATTGCAAATGCTCCAAAAGGTTTAAAAGGAAACAAAATTAAATTTCCAAAAATTTCAGTAGGAGCAACAGAAAATCTAATTATCGCAGCAAGTTTTGCAAAAGGGACAACTATATTATCTAATTGTGCGATAGAACCTGAAATTAATGATTTAGTAAATTTTTTAAAAGAAATGGGATGTAATATTAAATGGATATCAAAAAGAACAATTAAGATTATTGGAGTTAGTAAAATTAAAGAAATTTCATATTCTGTAATGTTTGATCGAATAGAAGCTGGAACGTATTTAGTGGCAGCAGCTGTTACCGAAGGAAATTTAAGAATTAGCAATATTGTACCTGAAATTATAAAAACAGAAATCAATCTTCTTAAAAAATTAGGTTCGAAAGTAATGATTAAAAAAAATGAAGTTCAAATTATTGGAAATAGAAAAATTAAAAATACTAAAATAACAACAGCACCATATCCCGGATTTCCTACAGATTTACAGGCTCAAATAATGGTTTTACTATGTAAAGCTAATAAGAGCTCTATAATTAAAGAAGATATTTTTGAAAATAGATTTATGCATGTTGCAGAACTAAACAGAATGGGTGCAAGAATTTCAACCAATGGCAATAAGGCAATTGTTGAAGGAAATATTAATTTTGCACCAGCAGAGCTTATGGCAACTGATTTAAGAGCTTCAGTTTCATTAATATTGGCAGCATTAACAGCAAAAGGAAAATCAGTTATTAATAGGATCTATCATCTTGATAGAGGCTACGAAAATATTGAAAAAAAATTGAAAAAAGTTGGAGCTAAAATTAGAAGAGTTAACTAATGGATAAAAAATATTTAGCAAAAATAATTGCAACTGATAACGAAGGTCTTCAAATGATCTCAGCTTGTTGTGCTGGAGCAAAAGTTAAAATTTCAGATATAAAATTTTTACAAGAAAATAAGATATTTTTACTTTCAATTGAAAGAACAAAAATCGAGTCAGGCCAGGAAGACAAAAAAATCAATAGTATTTGTAAATTTGATTTTGTCGATCAAGTAAAATCTAAAAATATTAATCAAAAAGATCAAGATTTAACATTAGAGTTAATTGGAATTGATTATTTAAAAAATAAAGATGACTTTGAGATTAACCTCATATTCAATAACAATGCACATATTTCATTGAAGTCAGAAACCATTGAAGTAAGACTAGAAGATCAAAATGAGATTAAATAATGGTTAAAATATTAAATAGCAGTAGTAGAAGTTTTAATCGTGAATTGGAAAAACTATTAACTATTAGAAAAAATAAGGTTCAGTCTAGTTCTGTATCAGTCACTAACATTATCAAAGATGTTAAAAAAAATGGAGATAAAGCTTTATTAAAATACGAAAAAAGATTTAATAAAAATTCAATCATAGTTCCAGCCTCAAAACAAATTTCTAACTCAATTAAAACTTTAGATAAAAAAGTAAAACAAGCAATTGATACAGCTTATAATCGAATTTATAAATTTCATTCATTACAGAAATTTAAAAACATTTCTTATGTAGATAAATTTAAAAACAAACTTGAATATAAATATTTACCAATTAATTCTGTTGCAATATATGTTCCAGGTTCAACTGCTTCATATCCTTCAAGTGTATTAATGAATGCAATCCCAGCAATTGTTGCAGGTGTTAAAAGAATAATAATGATTAACCCAGGTTTTAAAGGAAAACAAAATCCAGCCGTTTTATATGCTGCTAGAAAATGTAAAATCAAAGAGATTTATTCAATTGGGGGGCCTTCTGCAATTGCAGCAGCTGCCTATGGAACAAAAAAAATTAAATCAGTAAATAAAATAGTTGGGCCTGGTAACGCCTATGTTGCTGCAGCTAAAAAAGAAGTCTTTGGAGATGTTGGAATTGAAGGAATGACAGCTGGTCCTTCTGAAGTAACTATTGTTTGTGACAAGTATTCAAACCCAATTTGGGTAGCAAGTGATTTAATTGGTCAAGCAGAACACGATCCTCTTGCACAATGTATTTTAATTTCTAAAGATAAAAATTTAATTTCAAAAGTTAAATCAGAAATCTTAAAACAACTTAAAGACATTCCAAGACAATCAATTGCTAAAAAAAGTTTGATGAATAATGGAATTTTGATGCACATTGCATCTGATAAAAAAATTATAGATGTTGTTAATAAAATTGCACCTGAACACTTAGAATTAAATGTTAAAAATTATAAATCATTTGTTCCTAAAATTAACAATGTAGGTTCAGTATGTTTAGGAAAATATGCTGTTATGGCAATGACAGATTACAATGTTGGATCCAACCATGTTTTACCAACTAACGGGTCAGCAAAATATTCTTCAGGAATAAGTGTTAATGAATTTTATAAAAGAATTTCTTATATTAACTTATCAAAAAAGGGTATTGAAAGTCTTGGGCCATCGGTTATAACACTTGCAAATTATGAAGGGTTAGCAGGACATGCTCACTCAGTAAAAAAAAGAATGAGGAGAAATTAAATTTGTCAAAACAAGATCTACTTGAATTCAAAGGTAAAGTAACAGACCTGTTGCCTAATGCCATGTTTAGAGTTCAATTAGAAAATGGTCATACCGTTACTGCCCATACCGCAGGCAAACTTCGAAAAAATAGAATTAGAGTTCTGCAAGGTGATAACGTGACAGTAGAGATGACCCCTTATGATCTTACTAAAGGCAGAATAATCTTTAGAGGATAATCTTAAGGCTGAGTAGCTCAGGAGTAGAGCAGAGCCCTGAAAAGGCTTGTGTCGGAGGTGCGAATCCTTCCTCAGCCACCACCACTTTTCATCTTGAAATTATTCTAAAAAAAATTATTTTTCGCTCATTAAAAATAACAAAAAGGACTAAGAAATAAGATGAGTACATTACAAGGTAAAGTAAAATGGTTTAACGGTAAAAAAGGTTACGGTTTTATCGAAAGAGATGACAAAGAAAAAGATGCATTCGTACATGCTTCAGCAGTAAAAGCAGCTGGGATGAGATTCTTAAACGAAGGTGATAAGCTAGAGTTTACATTAGAAGATGGTCCTAAAGGTCCTTCTGCAGTTAATCTAAAAAAATTAGACTAAATATTTAAAATTTTATAAAGGGCGTTTTTCTATAAAATTAGAGAAACGTCCTTTTTTATTTTAGGGTTGAATAAATAATTTTTTTGTCTAAAAGACTAACCATGAATACAAAAGCGACCAATAAAGTAACAAACAGAGGTACTCAAAGATCTACTCTTCGAGGAACTAATAGAGGTACGCATAGACATTTCCATGCTGGCTAAAGCTAGCTATTAATTTTTATAATATAATTTTAAATCCACTAAAAATAATATAAAACACAAGAGGATATGCCTTGGTGGTGAAATAGCATCACGTCGGTTTGTGGATCCGAAGTCGTAGGAGCGTAACCTACCCAAGGTACCAAAAAATGAATAAAGAAAACAAACTCAGTCCATCCTTACCGTCTGGATTTGAAGATCGTTGGGGGAAAAAGTTAGTTCTAAAAAAACAGCTTTTAAATGTGATTGAAAAAAATTTTATTAAGTTTGGAGCTGAACCATTAGAAACTCCATCCTTCGAAGTAAGTGAAAATATAGGATCTTTTCTAGCAGAAGATGATGCTAATCCTATGTCAGATGTGTTTTCATTTAAAGATGGAGATAAAAGTATTACGCTTCGTTATGATCTTTCTAGTCCGTTAGCAAGATTTGTTGCACAAAATAATCAGGAACTTCCGTCAATTTATAAAAGGTATGCTATTCAAAATGTTTTTAGAAATGAAAAACCAGGCAATGGACGGTATCGAGAATTTCTTCAAGCCGACTTTGATATAATTGGTAATACAAATCCTGCTCAATCTAATGCTGAGCTTTGTAATTTAATATCAACAACTTTACTAGAATGTGGTCTTAAAAAAGATCAATTTATAATAAATGTCAGTAATAGAAAAATTGTTCAAGGATTGATTGATGAGCTAAATATTTCATCAGAAAAACAACTAAAAGTAATTAGAGCAATTGATAAATTAGATAAGCCAGGATTTGGT
Organism: Candidatus Pelagibacter sp. HIMB1321; assembly: GCF_900177485.1. Taxonomy (NCBI): domain Bacteria; kingdom Pseudomonadati; phylum Pseudomonadota; class Alphaproteobacteria; order Candidatus Pelagibacterales; family Candidatus Pelagibacteraceae; genus Candidatus Pelagibacter; species Candidatus Pelagibacter sp. HIMB1321. Next base: position 1,019,519 of record NZ_LT840186.1, on the reverse strand, counting down.
TTATCAGGGGTCGAGGCTTTACTTAAAAAAGAGAGAAAAGATAGTTCTGGAGCAATTACAAAAGGTGCTGATCTTAATGATGATCAAGTAAAACAAATTTTAGATTTTCTAAAAATAAAAGACTTAAAAGAATTAAAAGATAAATTAACTAATCCACTTTCTCAAGAAGGAATAAAGGAACTAGAAGATGTTTTTGAGATACTTGGATTTGGAAAATACAAAGATCAAGTCCAAACAAATTTTACAATTGTAAGAGGTCTTGCTTATTATGATGGGTTTATTGTTGAGACTAATTTAAATTTTGAGGTGAAAAACAATAAAGGAAAACCAGTTGATATTGGCAGTATTTGTTCTGGAGGAGCTTATGCAAAACTTATCTCTAGATTTAAGGGTGTAGATATACCAGGCACTGGCATTTCATTTGGAGTTGATCGATTGTTGTTTGCTTTAATGCAATTAGAGCAAATAAAAGTAAAAGAGCAAAAGCCAGTTCTAATTTGTGTCATGGATCAAAAATATCTAAAAAATTATTATGAAATTTTAGATCAATTAAAAACTAACAATATTAATGCCGAAATATTTTTAGACACAAAAAAGAATTTAGGAAAACAACTAACATATGCAAATAAGAGAGAACTTGAGCTTGCTATTATTTGTGGTGAAAATGAATTTAATGAAAACACAGTTACGATAAAAAATCTTAAAGGTGTTAAGGGTGAAAATAATCAAACTATTTCTAGAGAAAATTTAATTAATGAAATCAAAAAACTTATCTGAAAATATCCTTAGATCAGTAAAATCTAAGGGATTTAAGTATATTAATTTACCTTCAGTAATAGAGGCCAATCACATTGTTCAAAGATCTGGCGAAAACTTTAGAAAATTTATATTTTCATTTATTGATCAAAATGGCAGTGAATTGTGTTTAAGGCCCGATCTCACAATTGCATCTTGCCTTAGATATTTAGAAAATAATTTAAAAGGAAAAGAAAAGATATTCTATAATGGGCAAGCATATAGAAAATCACAAAACAAAAAAGATTCTATTATTAGAAATCAAATTGGATTTGAAATTATTGGATCTAAAAATGAAAAAAATGATGATAAGGAAATCATTAATACTTCACTTAAATCACTTCAAAATCTTAAATATTCAACTGGAACATTAACAATTGGTAATGTTGAGATATTTAATCTTCTGATTTCAAAATTAGATATTCCAAAAAGGTGGAAATTAAGATTATCAAGACATTTTTGGAGAGAAGATTATTTTAATGATCTTTTAAAAAGATTAGAGACTAACTCAGACGTTGATCCAACCATCGTTGAAGTTGATAAAAAAAGATATCTTAAAATGCTAAAAGATGATCAATCTAAAATTGTTGCAGGTCGATCAATTAGTGAGATTTTAAAAAGATTTGATAACAAAATTAAAGATCCAAGAAGAGCAAGCAAGGGCAAAAATGTATCGAAGATAATTAAAGATTTTCTAAAAATTAAATGCCCAATTAATAAAGCAGCTAGTGAATTAAATAAGTTTTTTAAAAAATATAAAATTAATCTTGTAGTGGATCAAAGATATTTTCCACTATCTCAAAATAAAATCTCAAAACTAAATGTAATCTTTTCAGCTTCATTTGGAAGACAGCTTGAATACTACACAGGTATGGTTTTTAAAATTGATGTTAAATCAAGCTCAAAAATTAAAAACGTTATTAATGGTGGAAGATATGATCATTTAATATCTGATCTTGGATCTAAAAAAGAAGTTTCAGCAGTAGGGGCTGCATTAAATCTATGATCAAAGATGTGATAAATATAGGTATTCCAAGTAAAGGCAGACTTCGAAAAGATGTATTAAATATCTTTAAAAAGAAAAAATTAAAACTTGTTTCAGAAAGAGGTGAGAGAGATCTCTTTGGTTCTATTAAAAATAAAAATAATATTAAAGTTGTTTATTTACATGCAAGAGAAATCATCCAAAGACTTGGAGATGGTTCTTTAGATCTGGGATTTTCAGGATTTGATTTATTAAAAGAAAGTGAAATTAATATTCAAAATAAGGTAAATGTAACAAAGAAATATAATTTTGGAAAAGCAACGTTAGTTGTTGCAATACCTGATGAATGGATTGATGTTCAAACAATTGCAGATTTAGAAGAAATTGCATTTGAATTTAAAGACAAAAAGAAAAAAAGACTAAGAGTTGGAACTAAATACCCAAATTTAACTAGAGATTTTTTGTTTTCTAAAGGAGTAACTCAATTTAAATTAGTTGATAGTTTGGGAGCAACCGAAACTTATCCTTTCACAGGATCTGCAGAAATCATTACAGATATTACTTCTACTGGAGAGACTTTGAGAGCTAATAACTTAAGAATATTAAAAGATGGTGAAATATTAAATTCTGAGGCTTGCATGATGATTTCAAAGTCTTCATCTAAAAACAGGAATTTACAAAGTTTGGTTAAATTACTTTCTAAGAATTAAATCTTTCTAATCAATAATATGATATAATACAAAGAATCATGGATATTGTATTATTAATTGTATTGGTTTTGTTAACTGGAATAGCTTCTACAATTCTTTATTTAAATTTAAAATCTAAGCCTAAAGATGAAAATGAGAATAAAGAAGCTGAAGAGATGGCTAATTTAAAGTTAGAGATTACAAATTTAAAAGACACTTTAAATACAACAATTAATAATTCATTGGGGTCTATGTCGACCTCATTTAATGCCTTATCTACTGGAGTTACTAAAGATATGACAGAAACCTTAACTAAAGTTGAGGAGAAAGTTGGAAGCTTTAATCAACAAGTTCAATTATTAAATCAAAGCCAAGAGGGTATAACCAAAATTTTAGCTGGGGTTAAAAAATATGGAACACTTGCAGAGTTTTCTCTAGATGCATTAATTAAAGATTTATTGCCTGCTTCACAGTTTATGACCAATGTGAAGATGAAAGAAAATACTAGTGAAAATGTAGAATTTGCAATCAAACTTCAGGGAGATGTTTTGGTACCAGTTGATAGTCATTTTCCAGTTGAAAAGTTCAAGGCAATTACCGATGGTCATGACGCGGAAGACAAAAGGGCTGTTGCAGATGCCAGAGCTAAATTGGCTAGTGCTTTTAAGGCAAAAGCAAAGAGTGTAAATGAAAAATATATAGTTCCACCTAAAACTACAGATTTTGCAATTGTTTATGCACCAACAGAGAGTTTATACAAAGAGTTAACTGAGTACCAAGACCCAAGCACTAAAGAGCTATTAACTCAAGAATTAATGAAAAAATATAAAATTGTAATCTGTGGTCCAAATACACTTTCAGCTTATTTACAATCTTTACATATGGGATTTCAATCTTTGAAAGTACAAAAGGGTGCTACTGAAATTTATAATCATTTAAAAACAATCAGTACAAGATTTTCAAAACATTTCGAAAACATCATTACACTTCGAAAAAAATTAGAAGATGCGATGGGGGTTGTTGATAAATTTGGAACCGATGCAAGATCAATTACAAGAACTTTAGAAAGTATTAAAGATCCCGAACAGGTTGAGAAAGCTGTACAAACAGAAAATGTAGAAAAATTTGTTGAACGAACTAGACAGTTTAAAAATTAATTTCTTTTTTTCGACAATACCGACTATAAGAAATCACATGCAGTGGAATAATAAATACACTTATCCAAAATCTACCAGATCAATATTTAAAGGTTCAAGACATTACTCTGTTAATCAAGAAAACCTTCCATCAGTGACAACTATTTTAAAAGCAACAGAATCTGAAGAGAAAAAAGCTAAATTAGAAGAGTGGAAAAAAAGAGTTGGACACAAACAAGCTGAAGCTATTTCAAGAGAAGCAACTACCAGAGGTAGTTCAATGCACGATTATTTAGAAAAATTTTTATTAGGAAAATTAAATTTAGATTTACTTGGTGATAATACAAGAGAAAAAATGATGGCAGATCAAATTATTGAAAATGGACTTAGAGATAAATTAAATGAAATTTGGGGATGTGAAGCAACTTTGTACTATCCTGGAAAATATGCAGGGGCAGCAGACTGTATTGGTATTTACGAAAATAAAGAAACCATTATAGATTTTAAACAAAGTAATAAGCCAAAAAAAGATGAATGGATTGATGATTATTATCTACAATGCGCTGCTTACGGACTAGCACATAACACTGTTTATGGTTCAAATATCACTCAAGCAGCTATTCTTTTATGTACAAAAGATAATATTTTTCAAAGGTTTGTGATTGATGGTGAAAGATTTAAGAATTATCAAAATCTATTTATGGAAAAAGTAGAACAATTTTATTCACAAAGGTTGGCAAATTGAATTACGTAATTTGGGATATAGAAACAGATTCTGCTCAATTAGATTGGGCAACTATGATTGAAGTGGGTGCGATCCTGTTAGATGAGAATTTCAAGGAAAAAGAAAGGTTTTCTGCTCGTTGTAGAATGCCTCAAGACAGAGTTCCATCAGCAACTGCACTTTGTATTAATAAATCAAACGTGGATTTAATTACAAAAGGAAACTTGAGCCATTATGAGATGATCGCCCAATTAGAGAAAAAATTCAGAGAATGGTCACCAGCCACATTTATGGGATTTTCTAGTGTTGGCTTTGATGATGAAATATTAAGAAGAGAATTTTTTAAATCTCTAAGAAAACCTTACCTAATTAATACGGAGGGAAATGCAAGACATGATGCTTTGAATATGATCAAAGCTGCATTTGCAGTAGATGAAAATGTTTTAAAAACGGAACTTAATCCTAAAGGTAATAAATCAATGAAACTAGAGTCTTTAGCAAGATTAAATGGTTTCGACTCTAAAGATGCTCACTCAGCATTATTTGATACTGAATTAACTGTTAAAGTTTTAGGTTTGTTAAAAGATAAGCAACCAGATTTATGGCATGAATATTTAAAAACTAGAAGCAAAGTAGTTGTAGAGAACTTAATTAAACAGGAAAAAATGTTCACAATAAATGAAAACTTTTTTGGTAAAAATTATTTATTTCTAGTTGCGCCTCTTCATCCTAACTCATGTATGCATCCAGTTTATAAATGGGGACAAGCAGTCAATTTATCGGCAAATATAGAAGAACTCCAAAAATTAAATTATCAAGATTTAAAAAAAGAAATGAAAAAATCTCCTCGTTTCTATAAAACTATTAAAGCTAATAAAGCACCCATCATTTTAGATAAAAGTTTGGGAATGAAAGTAGATCCTTATAAAAAAATTGGTGAAAACTTGCTAAATAAAAGAGCTGAACTGATGAAAAAAAATGAAAAGTTTTCACAAGATATTTGTAATATTTTAAAAGAAGCTGCTGAAGAAAAAATAGAGACCGCATCTCAAGAAGATATAGAACCAGAAGAATCAATTTATTCTGGGGGCTTTATTTCATCAAAAGATGAAGCTTTGTTTCCAAAGTTTCATAGCAGTGACTGGAAAGAAAAATTTGCATTATTAGATAAATTTCAAGATGATCGATTAGTGACTTTTGGTCATGGACTAATTTATAATGAGGCACCAGAAGTTTTACCTAAAGAAATACATAAAAAAATTAAAAGAAGAATTGCATCAAGAATACTAAGTACAAATAAAGAGAAATGGTGGACTGTTTCAGCTTTTTACTCAGAGTGTGATGAAATAAGAGAAAATGATGACAAGATGTTTTCATTTAAAACTGTAGATGAAAAGCTTAAGTTTCTTGACGGAATTAATGACTACGTCATGAATTTAGAGCAAAAATATTCTGACGCTTAGTTGATAAAATTAAAAAAATTTGTTTTTGATCATTGAATATTCATTTTATTCAACTATATCAGTACTATGCTTATAGATTTTAAAGACGAAGATTTTGAAAATAAAATCAAAAATGAAGATGTATCAGTAATTCAATTTTCTGCTGCATGGTGCGGCCCTTGTAAGGCTTTGAAACCTGTGATGGATAAACTATCAGATGAATATAAAGAAAAAGCTGGTTTTTATTATGCAGATATAGAAGATGGTGGAATTAATACTGGAAGTGCTGCGGGGATAAGAGGAGTACCTACTGTAATTGTCTACAAAAAAGGTGTTGAGGTTGATAGAAAGGTAGGCGGTGTTCCAGAGGGGCACATGAAAGAATTTTTAGAAAAAAACATCTAATTTAAATTCAATACTTCACCAGCTAAATACAAAGATCCTGTAATTAAGATCAAGTCGTTTTTCTTAACTGGAATTGACTTAATAGCTTCAAAAATGTCTTCCTTGTATTGAACATTTTTAACGTTATTTAGTTTATTTTTTAAATCTTCTCCAGCAATTGCATTTGGTTGATTAGGAATATCTATTGTGGTCAAGGTCTCAATTTCATTAAAGTAACTGATATATTTTTGGTGATCTTTATTAGCCATCATCCCAAGAATAATATGTTTTTTACAGTCTAAATTTTCTAAATAATTATTTAAAACTTTAGCACCTAGTGGGTTGTGTGATCCATCTACTAATAATCTATTTTCTCTAACCAAATCCTTTAACTTCCCCTCAGTAATTTCTTGCAGTCTTGCTATACTTTCAATTTTAGTAATCCCATCTTTAATATGTTCATTATTAATATTAATTTCTTTAATTATTCTTAGTGTTGCAATTGCTGTAGATATATTCTCAAGTTGAAATTGACCATTTACATTAGGTTTTGGGAGTTTAATTCCTCCAAATTCATCTTCATAATAAAAGAAATTATTTTCATTTTCTGAATAACTATAATCTTGATTAAAAAATAATCTTTTTGATTTGTTTTCTTTTATTGTTTTTTTAATATGCTCTGTAATTTCATTTGAGCTTTGTTTTGCAACAACAATATTTGAATTTAATAATTTGGTCGTTTTTTCAAAAATAATTTTTTCAACGGTTTGTTCATCTTTTGGAAGCCAATCTAAATGATCCAAACCTATTGATGTTACAACACTTGCTAGGTTTTGATTTAAAATATTAGTTGCATCAAATCTATGAAATAGTCCAGTTTCTATTAAATTGATATTTTCTGGATAATCTGCTGCTTTAAAAAAGTAAGCAGCAGTTAAAATTTCAAAAAATGTTATTGGCTCATTATTGTTAGCTTTCTCAACCTTTTCTAAAAGATTTGTTAATTCTTCATCATTAAGTTCTTTATTATTGAAAACAAACCTTTCATTTATTTTTCTAATGTGAGGACTGGTATAAATGTTACAATTAAATCCTGCTTTTTTAAGTATTGCATACATGGCCTGTATTGTTGAGTATTTACCATTAGTCCCAACAACAGAAATTGCTTTAATTTTATCTTGAGGATTATCTAATTTTTTACAAAGATTTAAAATTCGATCTAAGCTTAGATCAATTTCTTTAGGATGCAGCTCTTGTAAGCGACTGACTATCTTCTGAAGTTTCATTTTCTTCAGTGCTTATAACAGAATTTTTCTTTAACAATATTGATAATAAAGTTCCAATTTTTTCAGCCAGATCTTTTCTCTCAACTATCAAATCCACAAATCCTGTCTTTTGAACGTATTCACTAGTTTGAAAATTTTCAGGTAGTTCTTCTTTAACGGTTCCTTGGATTACTCTTTTCCCTGCAAATGCAATTAATGATCCAGGTTCTGCAATGTGAATATCACCTAACATTGCATAAGAGGCAGTTATTCCTCCAGCAGTTGGATCTGTGATTAACACAAGATAAGGAAGGTTATTGCTTTTCAATTCATTGATTGCCAATGTGGTTCTAGTCATTTGAGATAATGAAATTAAGCTTTCCATCATTCTCATTCCACCACCAGCGCTAATACAAATAAATGGAGTTTTATTTTCTATTGCATGTTGAATTCCATATAAGAAAGCTTCTCCTTCAGCAGAGGCCATTGATGCTCCTAAAAAATCAAAATCAGATGCAACAGCAGTTACCTTAATGTTATTGATATTTCCACAAGCAACCATCATTCCACAATCAAGACCAGTTTTTTTACGAGCACTTTTTAATCTATCTTTGTAAGGTTTTGAATCTTTCCATTCCAAAGGATCATCATTAGGAATTGGTGTTTTAAAAATTTCATAATTATTCTTACCAAAAAGAATATCAAATCTTTGATTAGGTTTAATTCTGTGATGTTTGTTACAATCTGGGCAAACCCATAGATTTTTTTCTAAATCTTTTTTAAGAATTGGACCTTTGCAGCATGAAGTCCAATCACTTTTTGCTATCTCTTCTTTAGATGCTCTTTTGTGAATTGCAGTTTTGATTTTTTCACCTGCTTTAATTATTTTGGTAATCCAATTCATTTAATTTTATTTCTTAATTTTCTGACAATATTAGTAACATTTGTGACAGCATTTTGTCTCTTATTAATAGAGTTAGTTATTTCCTTACAAATTGCACTCCCAACAACTAAACCATCTGCTTTTTTAAGGGATTTAATTGTCTTTTCAGTGATACCGAATCCAATAACTATGTTCTTATTTTTATTTAATGATTTAATTTTATTGTATCTTTCTAGAATTTTTTTAGGTGCAACTTTTAGTTTACCTCCAGTTGTTGATAGCATTGAAATATAATAAACCATATCATGACTATCTTTGATGATTTGTTTTAACCTTTCTTTTGATGTTGTTGGAGAAACTAACTGAACAAAATTAATTCCTTTTTTTTTACATTTTAAAGCAAAAGCTTTATTTTCTGGATAGGGCAGATCTACTACAATCAATCCATCAATTTTTGATTTTTTACATTTTTCAATAAACTTAGTTTCATTGTATTGATAAATCATATTGTAATAACCCATTAAAATAATTGGTTTATTTTTTTTTGATTTCTTAAATTGACTAGCTATTGAAAAAACATCGCTTATCTTAACTCCGTTTTTAATAGCTCTGTAAGCGCTAGTTTGTATTTGTCCTCCATCTGCTATTGGTGTGTTATGGGGAAAACCTAATTCACAAATATCTGCATATTTTGAAATTGATTTTAAAATTTCTAATGATTTTTTTTTACTATTATCACCTGCAACTGTGTATGTAAGTAGAGCTGGTCTATTTTCTTTTCTAGTATTTTTAAACGTTTGGTCAATTAATGAAGCGCTCATCTTTTCTTACCTAATCTTTCTCTAAGAATATCCCTATCCTTCTTTGCATCACCACATGAGTTTACAATAATGATTGTATCTTTGCTTAGCTTAGGAGCTATTTTTATTGCCTCTGCAAAGGCATGGCTTGGTTCAAGACTTGGGTTTAGATTTTCAAATTTTGTAACCATTTGATGAGCATTTAATGCATCTTCATCAGTTGCATATGTATATCTTGCTCTTTTAGTATCTTTTAAAAAACAATGAATTGGACTTACGCCAGGATAATCTAAGCCAGCACTTATAGACTCTGTTTCTTGGATTTGCCCTTCGTTATTCTGACATACATAAGAAGCTGCACCATGTAAAACACCTATCTTTGCATTTCTACTTAGTGGTGCTGCATGAAGCTTAGAATTTTTTGGCCCACCAGCTTCAACTCCTACTAATTCAATTTGTTTTTTATCATAATTAATAAATTCACTCCAAAAACCATAAGCTGAACTTCCACCACCAACACAATTTATAAGTTTAATTTTTTTTGGAATTTTTTTGAACTCTTTTTTAAGCTGAACTTTAAGTTCTCGTGAGATTTGAGCGGTGCTCCAACCACAAATTTTAACAAAAATATTTGGCCCCACTGTTGAGCCCACACACATATGCGTATTATCACAATTTGAAACCCAATATCTCATACATTCACTTACGGCATCCACAAGTGTTTGACTTCCAGAGTAAACAGGAACAATTTCTGCACCATTTTTTCTCATAGCATCACAGTTAGGTTTTTGTCTCTTGATGTCTTTTGCACCCATAAAGATTTTACATTTAAGGCCAAATTTTTTTGCTGCCATACTCAACATTTTTCCGGCATATCCAGCACCTGTGTCCCCTACGATGTATTTTTTACCCATAGCCTTACATATTAGAGCGTGAACGGTTGCATTATAGATTTTATGTGCACCACCATTTGCTTCAGAAACAACTTTAGCCCAAATTTGAGCACCACCTAAATGATTGGACAAATTTTCTAATTTTACAAAGGATGTAGGAGACCCAATATAGTTTTTGAAATAATGGTCTCGCTGTTTAAGAAATTTTTTATTTTTTCTAAGTTTTTGAAATTCTTTTGTTAAATCTTCTACAGGCTTTTTAAGAGTTTCTGGAATAAAACTTCCACCAAATTTTCCACCCCAAAATCCAAATCTGTCATGCTGATCAATTAATGGAATGTTCTTTTTAAGTTTCATCATTTATTTTTTTTATTTTGTTTAAGAAAATTTCAATTTTGGAAATATCTTTTACTCCAGAAGTTTCTACACCACCAGATATATCTATAATATCAGCTATTTTTTTAAATTTTTCAAGTTCATCGTTTACTTGGATATTACCAGCCAACATAACTTCTTTATTGAATTTTATGTTTTTGATTAACTCATGTTCAAAAGACATACTTTTTTCATAACCTTTGCTATCAAATAAAAAAATATCCGAAACATCGCTATACAGATTATATTTTTTTACATCATTTAATGACTGAACTGTAAATGCTGTGATTATTTTTTTATTATATCTCTCTCTAATATCTTTGATTTCTTTTGGATCACAATCGTACACCTGATAATAATCAAAGGGTAAATTTTTTATATCTTCTAATATTTTTGTATCTGGTTTAACTAAAACTGCAACGTATGATGAATTTTTCTTATCAATTTTTAGCAAATCTTTTAATTTATTTATCTCAACATATCTTTTTGATTTTGGGTAGTTTACAATAAAACCAATAAACTTTGGTGAATGCGAATGTTCTGTTAAAAATTTTAATGTAATTGGATCTGATATTCCACAAATTTTAACCTGCATTTAATTTAACGAGGATAAAATTTCTTTAATATTTTTTTTAGGATCACCTTTGGTAATTGGTCGTCCAATTATTAAGCAATCGCTACCTGCTTCCAAAGCTTGTTTGGCATTCATTGTTCGTTTTTGATCATTTTTACGATCGTCTTGTCTAATTCCTGGAGTAAAACATTTAAGCTTAGGAGCAATTTCTTTAATTATTTTTATTTCTAGTGGACTACAGATTACACCATACAAATTTGCTTTATCAGCTATTTTAATTAATCTTATAACTTGTTTTTCTACCCGATCTTTAAATCCAAGCAATTCAAGATCTTCATCACCAAAACTAGTTAAGACAGAAACACCAAGCAATTTTACATTTATTTTACTTGCTACTTTGTTAGCAGCTTTTAAAGATTCTAGCCCATTTAATAAATGAACTGTAGCATAACTTACATTAAGATCTTTTAGGGATTTTATAGACTCTACTAAAGTATTTTTGATATCAAAAAATTTACCATCATAAAAAATTGGTTTATTAAATTTTGCAAGGGCTTTAATTTCATCTGGAGAATGCCGAGTAATATATTGAAGTCCTATTTTAATACCTGATATCTCATTACAAATTTTTGAAATCAAATCTAATATTTCTTTTTGACTTGAAACATCACAGGCAACAAAAATATTTTTATTCATGATTATTTAATTTTTTAAATAAGTCTTTAGCCATTTTGAAGTGAATTGTTTTTTTTTCTGGTGTATGAACCTTTTCCCCTGTCTTAGGGTTTCTTGATATTCTTGCTTTTTGTTTTTTAGTTGAAAATACACCAAAACCTCTAAGCTCAACTCTTTCGCCACGTCTTAGAGTTCTTTTGATTTCTTTGAGAATAATTTCAGTAAATTTTTCGAGGTCTTTTTTTAAAAAATTTGGATAATTTTGTGAAAGTTGTTTTAAAAGCTTTGATTTTACAATAGCCAAATTAATCTTACTCTTTGTCCTCGTCTTTTTTCTTTAGATCCTCTGATAAAGATGAAAAAGGAAGATTTTTACCAGACCATTCTGCTCCATATTTTTCTAATGCTTCTTTTTTCTCAATTTCTTCAAGAAGCTTGATACTTAAAGTTGCTTTTCTTTTATTTAAATCTAGTTCAGAAATTGCACAATCTATTCTTTCACCACCTGTAAATCTTGAAGGTCTTGCATCTGCAGCGTTAATTGCAATTTGAGACTTTTTAATTTGAAAATCCATTTCACAACCTTCAGGTCTAACTATTAAACCCTTATTATCTGTAGATATGATTTTAACTGTAATTGTTTGATTAATTTTTTTATCATTAAACCAGTCAAACGGATCAGGTTGAGTTTGTCTTAAACCAACTCTAATTTTCTGTTCAGATGCTTTAATCTCAAGAACTTTTACTTTTAATTTTTCACCTTTTTTATATTTAGCTAACTCTTCTTCACCATTATTTAGGTAAGTTAAATCATTACAATGTAAAAAGGCATCTACATCTAAATCTTCGACTTTAACAAATAAAGAGTATTCATTTTTGTTAACTACTTCACCTTCTATAATTGTTCCAATAGGAAATTTTTTCTCAAATGTTTCAAACGGGTTGTCTTGAGTTAATCTGTGAGATATTGCTACTCTTCTTTTTTCTTTATCAATTTCTGTGATCACACAATCAATTTCATCACCAACTTTAAACATTTTTTTTGCTGAAATATTTTTCTTAGTCCAGCTTAATTCACTTGAGTGGAGTAGAGTTGTAAGACCTGGCTCAAGTTCGCAGAATGCTCCAAAGTCCATAATTTTAACAACTTTAACTTTGTAAATTTTATTTAATTCATAATTTTCAATATGCTCAAAAGGATCTGGCGAAAGTTGTTTAACAGAACAACCAACTTGCAGTTTCTCTTTATCAACAGATATAACTTTTAGATCGTGTTTTTCTCCAATATTAAAAACTTCATCAGGATGATTAACTCTTGAATATGAAATTTCTTGTAAATGTACCAACACATCAAGTTCACCGTTAACATTAAAGAAACATCCAAATGAACTATAACCTTTAACCTCTGCTCCTTTGATAATGTCTCCAACATTATATTTTTCAATAATTTTTGCTTTATCTTCTTTTTTAAATGAAGAAATAATTTCTCTTCTAGACACACACGCATTTCCTCTAACCTTATCTAGTTTGATTAAAGCAAATTTTTGAGGCTCATTCATTAAATGACTAATGTCTTTGAGAGGTTTGTCACTTATCTGAGAGCCAGGTAAAAACATTAATGATCCTGTATCGATATGTTCAACTATACATCCACCCTTACATTTAGAAGTAATTTTTCCCATAATTGGTTCATTTTTTTCATAAGCTTCTACTAGCTTATCCCAGCCTTTAATCTTTTGAGCTTTACTTGCTGATACTAAAACTTCACCATTTTTATCCTCAATCTTTTCTAATAGAACAGAAATTGTCTCTCCAACTTTAATTTTATCTGCAAGACCCATACTCTTAAGTTCATTTATATCTAATACAGGTTCACTTTTTAATCCTTCAACAAAAAGAAATACAAATTTTTCTGTAATTTTATTTATTTTTCCATCGATTATTTTTCCTTCTTCGATGCTTACTTTGGATAATTGACTGTTTAGTAATTTTTCAAACTCTTGAGAGGCTGGACTTGATAGATCTTTATATATTTCCATTAATTAGTTAAATTCCTTATCTGTTTTTTTAAAAACACGACCTTTTAGATAAAATAATCATTTAAATCAATAGCAAATAGCATGTTTAAACATTAGTTAGAGTAAAAATTTGGGTTATTTTAGAGTATTTTATGTAAAAATTTCTTCTTTGAGCTTTGATATTATAATTTATTTTTTAATATCGTTAATTATCTTCAAAAATGATGGAAAAGAGGTCTTAATAGAATCTTTATCATGGATAGTCCATTTACCCCCAAATGCAAGTGAAGCTATGACACTTGTCATAAAAACCCTGTGATCTTTTAGGTAATCTTTAATTACAATTTCTTTATTAACTTCTAAATTTGGATTTCCATAAATTTTAATAGAGTCACTAGTGGTTTTTGTTTTGACACCCATCAAATTTAAAATTTTTGAACCCCATTTAAGGCGAGGACTTTCTTTTTGATTCAATTCAGACAGGTCTTTAAAATATGAAATTCCTTTTGCTTTTGCTGCAACTAAGAAAATAACCAGGAATTCATCAATAGCACCAGCGTTAAGGTTTGATGGGCAATTAATTGGTTTTAATTGTTTTGGACCTATAACCCGAATATTTGCAATTTTTTCTCCTTTGTAGATTCTTTGCTTTTCAAAAAAAATTTTTACACCCATTTTTTTTAGAATAGTTATAATTCCAATTCTAGAAGGATTGATATTGACATTTTTTATGATTAATTCTGAATTTTTAATTAGAGCTGTAAGCACAATAAAAAAAGAACCTGAGCTTATGTCTGATGGAATTTTATAATTTAAGGGAGAAATTTTTTTTACCCTGTTTACTTCAATCAAATCAAATTTTTTATTTTTTTTAACTTTTACTGGTAATTTGAGATATTGACTTAAAAGCTCTGTATGGTTTCTGGATTTTTTTGCTTTAATAATGGTTCTACCCTTTGTTTTCATTGCAGCAAAAATTACGCTACTTTTACATTGTGCAGAACCTCTTTTTTCTTCATATAATATTGGGCTAGGTTTTTTTATTCCTAATATTTTAAGTGGTAAATTATTACCATTTTTTAATTCAAATTTAGCACCAAATTTACTAAGTGGATCAGTGACTCTTTTGAAATCTCTTTTAGATAAACTTTGGTCGCCAATTAATTTAATTGGATAAGGTGTTTTAATTAATATTCCAAGAATTAATCTCCCCAAAGTTCCAGAATTTTTTGCATCAATAATTATGTTTTTTTTGAATTTATAACCTTCAATACCTCTTCCATAAATTTTACAAATTTTGTTCTTAATATTAACTCTGATACCTAATTTTTTAATTGCATTAACTGCTGCAATTACGTCTTCTGAGAGTAATAAATTTTCCGCTTTAGATATGCCAGTTGCTAGTGATGAAAAAAGAACCCATCTAATACTGAGACTTTTATCACCTGGAACAATTATTTGTTTTTTGAAACTATGAATTTTTTTTTCAATTTTAATTTGATTATTCATCAAATTTAATTGTATTTAAAATTATCACCAAAATAAGCATTCTTAGCTTCTATATTCCTAATTAAATTTGATGGAGTGTCTTCAGCTATTATTTTTCCATTATTTAAAATCATCGCTTTATCCACACAAGATAACAAATCTCTTGCTTGATGATCACATATACAAACAGTAATTCGATTTTCTTGTTGAAGGTTTACTATTATTTCTTGTAACATTTTTATTGTTAAAACATCTAAGGCAGCAAAACATTCATCTAATAATAAAATTTTAGGATCACTTAACAAAGCTAAAGCAATAACTAATTTTTTTTTTTGACCTCCAGACAAAAACTTACATTTTACATCTTGAATATTTTCAAGCTCAAATTTTGACATCAGATAGTTAATTTTTTCTTGTCGTAAATTCTTATTCTCAATAACTATTTCACTAATTGCCTTAAGATTATCTAATAAGCTTAAATCACCAAAATAACCTCCATATTGGGGAACAAAACCAACACGAAAATTTTTTGTTCTTAAATAAACAGGTATATTTGTTACTTCATTATTATTTATCTTAATTTTTCCATTATCTGGGGAGATTAATCCTGTAATCAAATTAAATATAGTTGATTTTCCAACACCATTTGGCCCTAGCATTCCAAAAATTTGACCTTCATTTATTTTAAAATTTATTTTATCTAATATTAATCTTTTTCCATATGAAAGAGAGATATTGTTAAATTCAATAATTGAATTTTCTTTTTTGAAAGATTTAATCCTAAATTTTTTTATGAGAGCCATTAATTTTTAATATTAACTTTTACTTTGTCATCTTGATTGTGCATTAATACTTTAATCATTTTAGATGTTATGTCGATCTCAATAATATCTGCCCTTAAATGATTTTTTTTACTTTTTAATAAAACATCTTTAGAGATGATCAGATTATTTCTTGATATTGAAAAATCTAAATAATTTGCATAAATACTATTATCGAGATATTTAATAGCTATATTTTTTGAAAAAATTGTGTCAGTATTGGATATATTATATTTTCCATAATCAGAAGTTATTTTTAAATTAGTCCCATTAGCCATTATTAAATTTGCACTGACATTGGTCATAAAGATAATTTGATTACTTTCTGAGTCAAATTCACCCTTAATTGCCCTTATATTATATGAATTACCATTTGGGTCCTCATAAGAATAATTTACATTTTCAATATAATTATTCTCAATGATTTCATCTAAATTATTGTCCTTATCTAATTTTACCTCTTCTTTTTGTTTTTGATTATAAAAAATTAAAATTAGTATGCTTAGTATTAATAAAGAAAAAATTATAATTTTTTTTATGCCAATCCTTTTAATAAACATTCAAGAAATATTAGCTTCTAAAATATCGTGCACATGTAATACACCAATGGTTTTAAATTTCTTTTTTATATCATGCACACACAATGCAGTGATTTTATTTTTATTCATAATATTTAATGCTTTTGCGGCCAACATATCCTTTTCAACACTTATAGGATTTTTTGTCATTATTTTTGACACTTTGCTGTCAAAAAGGTCTTTATTACTTTGATTATATCTTCGAACTTGACCATCTGTTATTATACCTTTTGTTTGATTTTTATTATTTTGCACAATAAGGACTCCAAGTTTTTTTTGAGTTAGAATTTTAAGTGCTTTGTTCATTACTAAATTTTCTTTTACAAAAGGAATTTTGTTGCCTTTAATCATTAAGTCCTCAACTGTTTTTAATTGTGCGCCAAGAGAACCTGAAGGATGAATTTTTTTAAAATCTAGTTTACCAAATCTTTTTTTTCTCATTACCGCAATTGCCAACGCATCACCTAATGCTAGTTGAGATGTTGTGCTTGATGTAGGTACAATTCCAGCAGCTTCTACCACTTGCGGAATTAATAGCTTTATATCGGATGCCTTATATAATAAAGAATCTTTCTTAGACATTATTCCAATCAATAAAATTCTATTTCTATTTGCGTATTGGATAATATTTTTTAACTCTTTACTTTTTCCTGAATAACTAATTAAAATTAGAATATCTTTTTTGGTAATTGATCCTAGATCGCCATGTGAAGAGTCGCTAGCTGATAGACAAAATGCTGGAGAACCAACAGACGACATTGTGGCAGCAATTTTATTTGCAATGAGACCACTCTTTCCGACCCCAGATAAAATAATTTTTGATTGGCAATTTGCAATTTTCTCAACAGCTAAATTAAAAGAATTTTTGATATTTTTTTTTAACTTTTCTAATGCTTTAATTTCTAAACTGATTACTTCTCTTGCAGTTTTAATATAATTTATTTTTGGCATTTAATGAGACCAAATATCATCCTTAAATAAGGCTAAATCAAGTTTAACTCTTGTTTTTAAAAATTTTAAACAATCTTTATAAAGTTCTTCTCTTTTTTCTCTAACAAGAATTTTCATCAATTCATCATGAATTTTGTGAAGATATATAACATCATTTGCACAATATTTTAATTGTGCTGGTGTTAATTCACCGCCAAAATCTGAGCTTTGAAAATTTTTGCTTATATCAATATTAATGAATTCTTTTATTAATGTTTTTAATGAATGACTGTCAGAATAAGACCTTGCTAATTTAGATGCAATTTTAGTATCCCAAACATTATTTGTATCAGCTTTTAAGTAATACTTTATGTGAGCCATATCGGCTCGACCAAAATGAAAGATTTTTGTAATTGATTGATCTGAAAATGTTTTTACAAGATTGGGTGCATTATATTTAGATCGATCTAACTGTACAATATGTGCATCTCCGTTACCTGCAGATATTTGAATAAGACATAATGGATCTCTCCTAACATTTAAACCCATAAATTCTCCATCGACAGCAATTACGTTGCCTAATTTTATATCATCTGGTAAATCACCCTTGTGAAGTTTAATATCAATATTCATTTTTAAATATATATATATGAAACCTAAGAATTGTCTAATTTTTGGCGGTAGTGGTCAAATAGGAAGAAACTTAATTCGAAAACTTACAAAAAATAATATCAAAGTAACTGTAGTAACAAGAAATATACATCAGAAAAGCTATATTATTAAAACCCAAGGAAATGCAGGTTATATTGATATCGTTGAGGCTAATATTTATGATGAAAAAAAAATAAGAGATTTATTTTCAAAGTCAGATATTTGCATAAATTTAATAGGAATTTTATTTGAGAAAAAAAAAGGAAATACTTTTTATAATATACACACCCTTTTTCCGTCGTTGCTATCTAAATTAGCAAGGGAATATAAATTAAAAAATTTTATACATCTTTCAGCTCTTGGAATTAATGATGCAATAGATAGCAAATATGCAAAAAGTAAATTAGAGGGTGAAAAAAACATTATAAATAATTTTCCACTTTCCACTATTCTGAGACCCTCAATCGTTTATTCTGTTGATGATAATTTTACGACTAATTTTATGACACTATTAAATCGACTTCCAATTTTCCCTTTATATTATTCAGGTAAAACAAAATTTTCACCAATTCACTGTTCAGATTTAACAGATGTGATTTATGAGACGATTACAAAAAATATAAATTCAAAAATAATTGAATGTGTAGGACCTGAGGTAATAAATTTTAGAGAGATAATCGAAAGACTTCTAGCTTTAATTAATAAAAAAAGAATATTAATACCTATGCCATTACAACTTGCTACACTTACGGCAAAAATTTTTCAGTTATCACCAAATCCAATTTTAACAGAAGATCAATTGAGATTACTTAAATATGATAATGTTTTAACTGGAAAATATAAAAGTAATTCAGACATAGGCGTACCTGGTAAAAAATATTTTAATGAAGAAGTAAAAAAATACTCTTATATGTGGAGAGAGGGCGGACAATTCTCTACAGAAAAATATTCAATGGAAGAAAATACTTAATTTTATTTAAGCTGACTGAATTTTTTTTTCTATAAATTCTGGAACCTCTTGTTTATCAGCAATATCCTCTTTTTTACCCTTAGGCTGGTAGGCGTAAAGCAAATGAAGTTTGCAATAAGAAAAATCTTTTAAAGACGATCTACCACAAAAATAAAAATTTTTTTCATCAGGATGTCCAATTGGCCATTTGCATGAACTTTCATCTAATTCCTCTAGTTGTTTAGGATTTTCTGGTTCAAAATCTTTTTCAATTATTAATGATTTAAATCTACTTTTTCTTCCTCTTTTTGACTGAACGCTGTTAGCTTCTAAATTATTATCAAAATTTTTGTTTGATGTAGCTGTTCGTGTTTTTATTTTAGCAGACAAATTAAGTCGATGTGCTTTTCCAATTACTGCATTTCTACTGATACCGCCGATAATCTCAGCAATTTGACTTGCAGTATTACCCTTGCCCCATAATTCTTTTAACTTTGAAACTTTCTCCTCTGTCCAGCTCATATTTACCTATATAGTGTATTAGTTTTGTAAAAAAACACAATATAGTGTTATAAAAACCAGATTAACAACGATTATTTGCCAGTTATTAACAACTTTAATTAGTTCTTAATTAATAATTACAATCGAAAATTGAATTTATTTGATTTAATTTTTAACGATTTAGTATTACCTAATTTAAATAATGAGCTTTCTTGCAAAAAATTATAATCGAAAAAAAATTGCTTTTAGCAAAGGAAAAGGAAGCTACCTAATTTCAGTTAATGGTCAAAAGTATTTGGATTTTGTGCAAGGAATTGCAGTTAATTCTTTAGGCCATGCTCATCCAAGATTAATAAAAACTCTAAATAATCAATCTAAAAAAGTTTGGCATGTATCGAATGCATTTATTATCCCAGAGGGAGAAAAATTAGCAAAAAAAATAGTAAAAAAAACATTTGCTGATTTTGTAATGTTTCAAAATAGTGGTGCAGAGGCTACTGAAGCCGCAATAAAAGTTGCAAGACGATATTTTTATTCAATTGGAAAGCCTAATAAAAATAGAATTTTATGCATAAAGAATTCTTTTCATGGAAGAACAATAGCTGCAATTTACGCTAGTGGTTCAAAAAAAATGACAGAAGGTTTTGGACCAAAGGTTGGTGGTTTTGATCATTTTAATTTTGGTGATCATAAATCACTAAAAAAACTGATAACTAAAAATACAGCAGCAGTGATGGTTGAAACAATAATGGGCGAGGGTGGCATCAAAGTTATTCCTGATTGGTGTCTAAAAGGCCTTAGAAAGATTTGTGATGAAAAAAATGTCTTATTAATTCTTGATGAGGTTCAATGTGGAATTGGTAGATCTGGAGATTTTTTTGCTTTTGAAAAATCAAAAGTGAAGCCAGATATAGTTCCCATTGCAAAAGGTATAGGAGGAGGTTTTCCTATTGGTGCAGTTTTAATGAATAAAAAAGTTGCATCTGGAATGGTTGCTGGAACTCATGGTTCAACTTTTGGAGGAAATCCACTTGCAATGCAGATAGGAAATACTGTCTTTGATATTATTTCGAAAAAAAGTTTTTTAAATAATGTTAAAAAAAATTCTAAATATTTCTTTAATGAGTTGAATAAGCTTAAAAAAATTTATCCAAACATAATCAAAGATATAAGAGGCAGAGGATTTTTGATTGGGCTACAACTTCATAAAGACCAAACTAATTTCATCAAGCAATTAATGAATAATAAGTTGTTGACTATAAGAGCCGCAGAAAATGTTGTGAGAATTTTGCCTCCACTAAACGTAAAAAAAACTGAACTTGATACAGCTTTAAAAATAATCAAAAAAGTTTGTGCTAATTATTAGATAAATGAAACATTTTATAAATCTTAAAGATATTCCTGCTAAGGATCTTAGAAAAATATTAATTGATGCTAAAAAAAGAAAACAAAAAAGATCTAATTTAAACACTCTTCAACTTGATAAAGATGCACCTTTAAAAGGTAAACTTTTGATCCAAATGTTTGAAAAATCAAGCCTTAGAACAAGATTGAGCTTTTATCTGGCAATAAAACAATTAGGTGGTGGGACTATTACATTGAGATCCAATGAATTACATCTAGGTGAGGGAGGAGAATCTTTGGAAGATACAGCTAAAATCTTATCTACTTATGGAGATGGTTTTATGCTTCGAACTGATAGTGATCAAAAAGTTGAAAAGTTTAAGAAATATTTATCAATTCCAATTATTAATGGATTGTCTCCCTCATCACATCCAACACAAGTGTTATCAGATGTTTTTACTGTTGAAGAAATTAAAAAAAAACCAATTTCAAAATTAAATATTACTTGGATAGGTGACTCCAATAATGTTTTAAATAGTTTGATTGCAGCTTCTGTTAAATTTTCTTTTAAACTAAGCATTGGATGTCCAAAAAAATATGAACCTAAAAAATTTGTTCTAGATTGGGTTAAAGACCAAAAGAAAAAAATTTATATTTTTAATGATGCAAAAAAAGCAGCATCAAATGCCGATGTTATATTCTCAGATAAAGTAATATCTCTTAATGATAAAGTTAACAAAAAAAATAAAGTCAAAGATTTTAAAAATTATAGAGTAAGTAAAAAATTAATGAGTTTAGCAAAAAAAGATTGCACTTTTTTACATTGTTTACCAAGAGGATCAGAAGTAGAAGATACAGTATTTAAAAGCAAAAATTCAAAAGTTTGGCTTCAAGCTCTAAACAGAGCTCATGTTCAAAAAAGTATTTTATTATATTGTTTTGGAAAATTAAGGTAGAGGAAGAGGGCTATCTGAATTTTGATTAAGGTATTTTATGATCGAAGCTCTATCTGCTTCTTTTCTTAATCCTGCGTAAGCCATCTTAGTGCCTTTAATCCACTTGCTTGGTTTAATTAAAAAACCATTCAACTCTTCAAAATTCCATTCTTTACCATATTCAACAAATGCTTTTGAATATTTATAATCTGCTACACCACCAATTTTTCTTCCAACAACATTATATAATGCGGGTCCAATTTTATTAGCACCACCTTGATTTATAGAGTGGCATGCTGCACATTTTTTAAAAATTTTTTCTCCTGCATTAACATCTCCTAAAGCCATTAAAGCTGCGATATCAACTTTTTTATCCTCTACATTAGCATTAGCTGTTGTTGAATTAGATGCTTGTTGGACTTCTACCACATAACCTGGTTTTTCAGGTTTCTCAACATAGAATATTACATTAGAAAGTTTTCCAATTCCGATCACGAGTAAGGCAACCAAGAGGACAGCAGCAACTATCTTATTAATTTCAAAAGAATCCATTTTGATAAAAATTTATAATAGACCTATAACACTAAAATTTTATAATTCCTCAAATTTTACTGTACAATTTTGCCCCTCTTTATAATCTAAATAATCATAAAAAATCTATGAAAACATTAGTGATTATACCTTCAAGAATGTCAGCAACCAGATTGCCAGGTAAACCTTTGTTACAGATAAATGGTAAATCGATCATTTCACATGTTTATGAAAGAGCTAGTAATGCTAAAATTGGTGAGGTTGTTGTAGCAACTGAGGATAAAGAAATTATAGATGATATAGAAAATAATGGTGGAAAAGCAATTTTAACCTCTAAAAATCACAAAACTGGAACTGATAGAATATTTGAAGCACTAAATTTATTAGATAAGAAAGAAATTGATTTAGTAATGAATATTCAGGGAGATGAACCCAACATTGACATCGAAGATATTAAAAATTTAGAACTTAAAATGCGAGAAAATAATTCAAAGATTGGAACTCTAGCGGCAAAAATTGAAAAAAAAGAAATGTATATAGATGAAAATGTAGTTAAAGTTAAACTTAAACAACCTTTTGACAAAAACTCATTTCCATTAGCAGAAAATTTTATGAGAAATGTTGATGCACAAAATCAAACTCAAATATTTCACCATATAGGTATTTATTGTTATGAGGTGGCGATTTTAAAAAAATTTGTAATGTTAAAACAATCTAAAAATGAATTAGAAAACAAATTAGAACAATTAAGAGCTATGGATAACAGTATTAACATTAATGTTGCTCTTGCAAATAGATCACCAATTGGAGTGGACACCATGGAAGATTATCTGGCTATAAAAAAAATTATGGAATATAAAGAATAATGAGTAAGATTTATTTCCAAGGTACATATGGAGCATATTCTCACTTAGCATCACTTGAAATTGACGCGAAGGCAGAAATAATTCCATGTAAGACTTTTGATGAATGTTTCTTGAATGCTTCCAATGAAAAAAATTCTAGAATTGTTATCCCAGAGTCAAATAGAATTACTGGAAATATTGGTATTGAATACCTCATATTTAAATATCGTTTAAATATTTATTCAGAACATTTTCAAAAAATTGAACACAATCTTTTAGGTCAAAAAGGTGCAAAATTAACTGATATTAAAAATGTATTTTCTCACGCTCAAGCATTATCACAGTGCTCAAATTTCATAAAAAAAAATAATTTAAATGAACATGTAAGAGCAGATACAGCTGGATCTGCAGAAATGATTGCTAAAAATAAAAAAAGAGATGAAGCTGCAATAGCCTCTTCTTTGAGTGCTGAAACTTATGGATTAGAAATAATTAAAAAGAATATTGAAAATGAAAAAGGAAATTTAACAAGATTTCTAGTTATGGGTAAAGAACTAACTCAACCAGAGTTTTCAAATAAAAAATATATCACATCTTTTTTATTTAAATTAAAAAGTAAACCTGCAGCACTTTACCAGTCTCTTGGTGGTTTTGCTATTAATGGTGTAAACTTAACTAAATTACAAAGTTATCCTGAAAAAAATTCTTTCGACTCATTCTTTTTTTTGTGTGATCTTGATGGACACATTGAGGATAAAAAAGTTCAAAAATCACTTGAAGAGCTTGGTCTTCACTGTCAAGATTTTCATGTTCTAGGTGTATTTGAAGCTGATCCAATTAGAGATAAAAAATTATAATCTTTTCTTGTAGAATAGAAAATAATACTGCTATAATAGTTCTGGAGGCTAGAGGTGGATGCTGCTTGAATCCGACCAGATCTTAACGGAAGCAGTCGTAGAGACAGTTATTCAGGTTCTAGTCTCCTAAAATATAATAATGAACAAAAATACAAAAGTTTTAGCTCTTAAATACAGACCACAGATATTTGATGATCTGATTGGACAAGAAGTTGTTGCTGAAACAATTATAAATTCTATTAAGTCAAATAAAGTACCAAATGCTTACCTTTTTACAGGCATAAGAGGTATAGGAAAAACAACAATAGCAAGAATTGTTGCAAAATCCCTTAACTGTCTAAACGGAATAGAAAATTTATGTAAAGAGAATTTATGTGAAAACTGTGAGGCTATTGCAGAGTCAAGACACATAGATGTACTTGAAATGGATGCTGCAAGTAAAACAGGCGTAGATGATGTTAGAGACTTAATTGAATTTTCAAGATATGGACCAACTTCATCTAAGTACAAAATTTTTATCATTGATGAAGTACACATGTTAAGCAAACAAGCTTTCAATGCTTTATTAAAGACACTAGAGGAACCTCCAGAGTACCTAAAATTTATATTTGCTACAACAGAGATAAAAAAAATACCAATTACGGTAGTCTCTAGATGTCAAAGATTTGATTTATCTAGAATAAAATCATCAGAATTATTTGATTTTATAAAAAAGATTAAAGATAAAGAAAAAGGCAATGCAACTGATGAAGCATTAAAGCTCATTGTAAAAATTTCCGAAGGATCTGTTAGAGATGCGTTATCACTACTTGATAGAGCCCTTTTAAGTCTTGATGGTGAGAAAGAATTAGATCTAAGTGTAGCACAAAAAATATTTGGATATTTTGATAAATCACAATTAATAGAGATGTTTAATTTAATCTTAAAAGGTGATGAGAATAAAGTTATTGAAAGTTATAGAAATATCTATGATCAAGGTGTTGAACCAAAAATATTCATTAATGATTTTTTAGAAATTTTATATTATTTTAAAAATATAAATTCTCTTACATTGGAAAGTACAAACTTCTCTCTCAACGATGAAGAGTTTAATCAAATTAAGGAAATATCAGATAATATTAACAATGAAGTTTTGATCTTATTTTGGCAGTTCACAATAAAAACTCTTAGTGAATTAGATATTGTGTCTAATCAACATTTATCAATTGAGATGTTTTTATTAAGGTTAATTCATATCAAAGGATTTAAGCCTAAAGATGAAGATAAGGTTGCTACTGAAGATCTGCAGGATCCAAAAGAAAAGATAGAAACAAATATCGCATCTAAAATTATGAATAAAGATACTATCAATCAGATCAAAAATGTTTCACAAGAAAAAAAAATGAAATTAGATTCACAGATAAGTACAAAAAATCTAAATAATATTAAAATTCAGTCTTTTAATGAATTAGTAGAATTGTGTTCTATTAAGAAAGAAATGAAACTTAAATATGAGTTAGAAAAAAATGTCAATCTAGTAAAATTTGAAAATTGTAGAATAGAAATTTCTTTTAATGACAATCTGGACAAAGATTTTGTAAAAAATTTATCAACAAAATTATTGGAATGGACTAATGAGAGGTGGATTATTAGTTTTAGTAAAAATCAGGGAGAGATGTCAATTAAAGACAAAGAAAAAAACGAACAAAAAGAATTAATTGAAAGTACAAAAAAAACAGATTTGCATAAGATGGTAATGGAGTATTTTCCAGATGCTGAATTAATTGACGTTAAGCTCACTAGAAAGAATGAAGATAAATGACGGATTTTTCAAAGATACTGGAAAAAGCTAAAGAATTAGAGGCAAAAATGAAGGAAAGCCAAGAAAAAATTAAAAGTATTAGAGTTGAAGGAGTATCGGGCTCTAATTCTGTTAAAGTTACATTAGATGGAGAAGGTGAGATGCAAAAAATTGAATTATCTGATGAAATTTTGAAGGAAGATAAGTCAATTCTTGAGGATTTAATAGTTGCTGCACATAACAACGCAAAATCTCAATTAAAATCAAAAACTACAGAAGAAATTTCAAAAGCTACTGGTGGTTTGGGTATTCCTGGTTTTAAATGGCCATTATAGTTGATGCAAAATATTACTGAAATAGAAGATCTAGTAAAATTAATTTCAAAATTACCTGGTCTTGGTCCTAAATCAGCAAAACGAATTGTATTAAAACTCATCAATAATAGAGATGAAATTATAAAACCAATGGCTAATACATTAGCTCAAGTTTATAAAAATGTAACACGATGTAACTCATGTGGTTCTTTAAAATCTGTTAATGAGGGATGTATAAATTGTGAAAATGTTAAAGAAAAATATAATAAAATTTGTGTTGTTGAAGATATAGCAGATCAATGGTCAATAGAGAACTCAAACATTTATAAGGGATACTTCCATATTCTTGGGGGCACATTAGCTTCTGCAGGACACAGAAAAGAAGATCTTTTAATAAATTCTTTAGTTGAAAGAGTGGTTAAGGATAAAATTGAAGAAGTTATTTTAGCAACTAGTGCAACTGTAGAAGGACAGACCACAGCTTATTATATTCAGGATAGCTTAAAGAAAACTAATGCAAAAATCACAAAGTTAGCACAAGGTTTACCTGTCGGAGGGGAAATAGAAAGTTTAGATGATGGTACTTTGTTCTCCGCTTTTAAAAATCGTTCAAATTTAAATTCTAATTCTGAATAGATTTAATTTTAATTCTATTTAAATGTAACAAAGGTTCTGTATATCCAGAAGGTTGTTCTTTGCCTTTAAAAATTAAATCACAGGCTGCTGAGAAAGCTATTGAATTTTCAAAGTCATCAGACATTTTATTATAACTCGATCTACCACTTCTAGAATAAGCAGAGTCATTTTCATTTTGCTTATCAACTACTTTTGCCATCTCTTTCATAATTTCAATCACGTTTTCTTTAGAAATAATCTCATGATGCACCCAATTGGCTATATGCTGAGATGAAATTCTTAAAGTTGCTCTATCTTCCATTAGTCCAACATTATTAATGTCTGGAACCTTAGAGCATCCAACTCCATGATCAATCCATCTTACAACATATCCTAGAAGAGTTTGAGCAGAATTTGAAACTTCTGATCTAATTTCTTCTAATGACCAGTTTGGTCTATCCGCAACAGGAATTGTTAGAAGATCATTAAGTTTAGCAGCATCTCTTGATTGAATTTCTTTCTGTTTATCAAAAATATTTATTTCATGATAATGTAATGCATGCAAAGCTGCTGCGGTTGGAGATGGTACCCACGCACAATTAGCACCAGCTTTTAAGTGATCTGTTTTTTGTTCTAACATGTCTTTCATTTTGTCTGGCATAGCCCACATACCTTTTCCAATTTGTGCTTTTCCTGAAAATCCACACTTTATACCAACATCAACATTGTTATTTTCATAGGCATTAATCCACTTCGATGATTTCATATCACCTTTTTTAATCATTGGACCAGCTTCCATAGAGGTGTGCATCTCATCACCAGTTCTGTCTAAAAATCCAGTGTTTATAAAAAATACTCTATTCATAAGAGATCTAATGCACTCTTTAAGATTAGCTGAGGTTCTTCTCTCCTCATCCATAATTCCAATTTTGCAGGTATATTTTTTTAAATTTAAAACTTCCTCAACCTTAGTAAAAATCAAATCTGTAAAAGCAGTTTCATCTGGCCCATGCATTTTTGGTTTAACAATATAAACAGAGCCAGATCTTGAATTACCTTTCAGTTTAAAATCATGAAGGGCTGCAGCTGTTGTAATGAATGCATCCATTATTCCTTCAGGAATTTCTGCACCATCTTTTAATAAGATCGCAGAATTTGTCATGAGATGTCCAACATTTCGGACAAGCAACAAACTTCTACCATGCAATTTAAGTCCAAGGCCATCTTTTGAGATATAGCTTTTGTCTTTATTCAGTTTTCTCTCAATAGTTTTTCCATTTTTTTCAAATTTATTTACAAGGTCTCCCTTCATCAGTCCCAACCAATTTTGATAACAAGCAACTTTATCTTCAGCATCTACAGCCGCAACACTGTCTTCGTTATCACAAATAGTTGACAGCGCAGACTCTATAATTAAATCGGTAATCCCTGCCGGATCTTGTTTGCCACTTAAAGAAGTTGGATCAACTAATATTTCAATGTGGAGATTATTATTTTTAAGAATAATTGAAGAAGGTTTATCACTTTCACCTATGTGACCTATAAATTTATTTTGATCTTTTAACTTTGTTGTTTTTTCATTATTATAAATAATTAAGGATTTTTCTTGAATATCAAAACTTGTAACCTCCTTCCAGCTAAAGTTTTCTAATGAAAAATATTTATCTAAAAATTCCTTTGCATAATTAATTACTAGCTCTCCTCTAGAAGCATCATAATCCTTCTTTGAAGTATCAATAGGCTTGATAGCATCTGTTCCATACAAACTATCATACAAACTCATCCATCGAGCGTTAGCAGCATTAAGCGCGTATCGTGCATTCATTATTGGAACTACAAGTTGCGGTCCTGCTATGTTTGCAATTTCTTCATCAATATTATTTGTTTCGATTTTAAAATCTGGACCTTCTTCTTTAAGATAACCTATGTCTAAAAGAAATTTTTTATATTCATCAATATTAATTTCATTTCCTTTATTTTTGATATGCCACTCATCGATTTGTTTTTGCAGTTTATCTCTAATATTTAATAATTCTTTGTTCTTTGGAGCAAGTTCATGAACTGCTTTATCAAACCCCGCCCAAAAACTATTAGGAGAAACTTCAGTATCTTTTAACAACTCCTCATTGACAAAATTAAGAAGTTTTTCTGAAACTCTTAGATTGTTTACGTTTATATATTTTTCCTGCATATCACTTATTACTTTTTACTTTACCCCATCTGTATTTTTGCCTGAGAGTTTTGCTCCTTCGGCGGAAAATTATTCACTTTCCAGAGTGTTATGCCATTATCGGTCCAGTTTACCTGAGAGTTTCCGGGGTGGTTGCTCCTTCGGTGCTAAAATATTAGTCTCTCCCGATAAGGGAGAAATCTACAAGTTAATATATTGATGTCAATTTATTAATAAAAAACTAAAACATTTTATTGCCTTTTTTAAAGCATAAGTACTATTCTCATAAAATGAAAAATTATCTTAACTTTGAGTCTGATATAAAAAACTTAGAAAGTGAGCTTGAGAAACTAAAAGATCCTTACAATCAAGGTGGCCTCTCAGAGGTAGATACTAATAAGATTTCAAAAACTCAAGATGAATTAGATAAAAAATTAAAAGAAATTTATTCTTCATTAGATCCTTGGCAAACTACGATGGTCGCAAGACATGAGGATCGGCCTAAGTCAAAATTTTTTATAGATAATTTATTTGAGGACTTCATTTCTTTAGCAGGTGATAGATATTATGGTGAAGATAAGTCAGTTCTTACTGGATTTGCAAAATTTAATGGGCAATCAGTTTTAGTAATAGGACAAGAGAAAGGTGAAAATCTAGAAACAAGAATTGAAAGAAACTTTGGGATGATGAGGCCTGAAGGTTATAGAAAAACAATTCGATTAATGGAGCTTGCAGACAAATTCAATATTCCGATAATTTCATTCATTGATACACCTGGTGCTTATCCTGGAGTAGGTGCAGAGGAAAGAGGACAGGCAGAGGCAATTGCTAAATCAATTGAGTGCTGTATGAAATTAAGGGTCCCAACATTAGCAATAGTGATTGGTGAGGGAGGGTCTGGAGGGGCAATAGCTCTTGCTTCATCTAGTAAAGTTATAATGTTAGAGAATGCAATTTATTCCGTTATATCACCTGAAGGATGTGCAACTATTTTATGGAGGGATCCAAAAAAAATGTTAGATGCTGCAAAAGCCATGAAACTTTCAGCGAGAGATCTTCTGGAATTAAAGGTTATTGATGAGATTATCCCTGAACCGCTTGGTGGTGCACATCGAGACAGAAACTTAATTTTAAGTAATGTAAGAGAGTCCATTTCCAAAAACTTAAATGCATATAAAGAGATGTCTGCTGAGGAAATTTTAGATCAAAGAAAAAATAAATTTCTAAAAATAGGAAGAAACAAAGGTTTTATTAGTAATCCAAAAAGTCTGAGCACACTGGAAACCAAGAAAAATAATTTAGAACAATTTTATAGTAAAAATAAAAAGATATTTTTTTTAACAGCAGCTTTTTTATTGTTAATAGCTTTTTTAGTAACTATTTTTTTATAAAGCTCCACAGCACTGTTTGAATTTTTTGCCAGTTGCTTCGCATCTATCATTTCTTGAAATTTTTTGGTCTTTTTTCAAAATTAAAAGGCATTTTGGATTATTAAGTATTTCAGGTTCTTTATTTTTATTGTTTTCCTGCCTAGGCTGCTCAACAATTTTTAAATTCATTAAAACTGTGATGTAATCAAGTTTTAGTTTTTCTAATAGATTTGAAAATAAATCATATGCCTCTTTTTTATATTCTATCAAAGGATCTCTTTGACCATAAGATCTTAACCCAATAACTTGTCTTAATTGCTCCAAATATTGAATATGTGATTTCCAATTCATGTCTATCGATTGCAATAAAATTCTTTTTTCAATTTCTTTTGATTGATTTTCACCTAATATTTTTGTTCTTTCAGCTCTACTAAAATTAAACTGATCTCTTATTCTTTTTCTAAAATCATTATCATTTAAAGAGTTAATCACTACAAAATCATCTTCTTTTAGAGTTTTGCCCATCAGAGATTTTAATCTGTTATCAAATTCGCTACTTTTTGAGTTTGCAATTTTTTGAATTTTTAATTTTATTAAATCATCAATGATTTCTTTTAAAAAATCCTCTGAATAATCAAAAATTTGATCACTATTCATTGCATCATTTCTTTGTGAAAATATTACGTGCCTTTGATCGTTAAGAACATTATCAAATTTTATTAAGGTTTTCCTGATATCAAAATTTCTGGCTTCAACTTTTTGCTGAGCTCTTTCAAGAGCTTTATTAATCCAAGGGTGGTCAATACTTTCCCCATCTTTGAGCCCAAGTTTTTGAAGAATATTATTCATGGACTCTGATCCAAATATTCTCATTAAATCATCTTCTAAACTTACATAAAAAATTGAGCTACCTTCATCACCTTGTCTACCAGATCTTCCTCTAGCCTGGTTGTCAACTCTTCTAGACTCCATTCTTTCAGTGCCTATTACAAACAAGCCACCCAATGATTTTATTTTATTTTTTTCTTTTTTTAGTTGTTCATCTGGAATAGATCCTTTTTTTCCTCCTAGTTGAATATCAACACCTCTACCCGAGATACTAGTTGTTATAATTACAGAACCTTCTTTACCTGCGTTAGCGATAATTTCTGCTTCACTTTCATGATTTTTGGCATTTAAAACTACGTGTTTGATATTTTCTCTTGATAGTAGTTTTGAATAAACTTCAGATTTATTCACACTAGAAGTAAATACTAATAATGGCTGTCCAGATTGATTACATTCTTTTATATTTTTTACTATTGCTTGGTTTTTTTCATCTTCAGATCTAAATATTTGATCATTATAATCTTTCCGTATCATAGGATTGTTAGTTGGAATCACAACTACTGGTAAATTATAAATTTCATAAAATTCTTCTGCTTCTGTTGCAGCTGTTCCAGTACAACCTGATATTCTTTTATATAGTTTAAAATAATTTTGATAAGTAATAGACGCTAGAGTTTGATTCTCAGCCTGAATTTCAATTTTTTCTTTAGCTTCTAAAGCCTGATGTAGACCATCACCAAACCTTCTGCCCTCAAGAATTCTTCCTGTTAATTCATCAATAATTTTTAAACTATTATCTTTTATGATGTAATCTTTTCCTTTTTCAAATAGATGATTTGCTCTTAGTGCTTGATTTACGTGATGAACTAAAGCTAAATTTTCAGGATCATAGAAGTTATTATTTTTTAAAATACCTGCATTCGAAAATATTTTTTCAACATTGTTGATACCGTTATTTGTTAATAATATATTTTTATCTTTTTCATCTATTTCATAATCTTCTTTTTTTAATTGTTTTACTAATTTATCAATAGCTAAATATTGATTAGTTTTATCTTCAGCTGCTCCAGAAATTACCAAAGGTGTTCTAGCCTCATCAATTAAACAAGAGTCTATTTCATCAACTATTGAATAATGATGCTCTCTTTGAACTTTTTCATCAAGTGAGTATTTCATATTATCTCTTAGATAATCAAAGCCTAACTCGCTGTTTGTGGCATATGTAATATCACAATTATAATTTTTCTTTCTTTCAAAATCATTTTGATCATTATTAATAAATCCCGATGTCAAACCTAAGAAATTATAAATCTGACCCATCTCTTGAGAATCTCTTTTTGCAAGATAATCATTTACTGTAACTACATGCACACCTTTTTCCTCTAGAGCGTTCAAATAAGCAGAAAGTGCAATGGTCAAAGTTTTTCCTTCTCCTGTTCTCATTTCTGCAATTTTATTTTCATGCAAGACAACACCACCAATTAACTGGACATCATAATGTCTTTCTTTCCTAGATCTTTTAGAGGCCTCTCTTACTAAGGCAAACGCTTCAGGTAAAATTTGATCTAAAGTTTCACCGTTTTTTATTCTATTTTTTAATTCATTAGTCTTGTTGGGAAAATCTTTGTCATTAAGGTTTTTAAAGTTTTGTTCTAATGAATTGATGTTTTCAACAATTTTAGTAATCCTATCCAGTTCTTTCTGATTACTGGATTTGATAAATTTAGAAATAAAGCTTAAAGGATTAAACATTGGTTTTGATATATAATTAATTATAAGATTAATATAACTATTAAATAACGATTTTAAATAGCATGGGTTTCAATATATCGAATTTTTTAAATTCCAAATCAAAAAATCATAAAATGAATGATTTTCAGGATTTAGATCATTTAGATGGTTTATCTGTTTCAGCTATCAGTGCAAATCTTTACAAAACTCCTAGAGATGATTTGGTCATGTTTTATTTTAGGGAGGGGGCAAATTTTGCATCAGTTTATACTAAGTCTAAAATAGTATCTGAGAACATAAAATGGAACATTAATCAGAAAACTAAAAAGATTTTTTCATTATTGGTCAATACAAGAAATGCTAATGCTTTTACGGGTGATCAGGGATATAAAAGCATTCAAAATATTGCTGGGGTAATATCTCGTGAGTTAACTGATAAACAAAAGCATGATGAGGATGAGCCAAAAATTATTAGATCAAAAAATATTTTGTTTGGCTGCACAGGAACAATAGGTGAAACTTTTCCAGAACAAAAAATAATTACTAAAATTCCTGATTTAATAAAGAATATCAAATATACACAAAATAAATTTATTTGGATGAAGGCTGCACTTGGGATCATGACAACAGATACTCAACCAAAAGTAGCTATGGAAGAATGTTATATAGGAAAAACTTTAGTTAAAATTTATGGTATTGCAAAAGGTTCTGGCATGATACATCCAAACCTAGCAACTACACTTGGATATATTTTCACTGATGCAGATTTATCAAATGATATACTTAAAAAGCTTTTAAATAAAAATATAGAAACAACATTTAATGCCATAAGCTGTGATGGAGACACGAGTACAAATGATATGGTTTCAATTTTTTCAACCGGCCAAGCAGTTCACAAAAAAATAAATAGTTTTAATGACAAAATATTAAAAGATTTTGATCAATCACTTCATAGAACTTTATTAAGTTTAGCTAAAAGAATAGTTGCAGATGGTGAAGGTGCCTCAAAATTTATAACTATAAATATTAATGATACAAAAACAGAGTTTGATGCAAAAACAATCGCTTTTTCTATTGCTAACTCTCCATTAGTAAAAACAGCAATTGCCGGTGAAGATCCTAATTGGGGTAGAGTGATCATGGCTATTGGTAAAGCACAGGTACCAATTAAAATCGATAAGATTGCTATCCTATTTGGTAATATTAGCATTGTTAAAAAAGGTAAGATCGATCCAAATTACAATGAATCAGAAGTGGCCGAGTATATGAAAAATCAAAATATTGAAATAAATATAAAAATAGGAACAGGCAAAAAGAGTTTTACTGTATATACAATGGATTTAACTAAAAAATACATAGAAATAAATGCCGACTACAGAAGTTAAGACTATTGAAATTTTAAACCAAATTACCAAATTAATATTATGATTAAGTATAGTCTAAATTGTAAGAAATGTAATTTAACTTTTGAAAGTTGGTTTGCAAGTTCAAGAGAATATGAAAAATTAAAAAAGAAAAAATTTTTGAATTGTCACAATTGTAATTCTTTAGAAGTAGAAAAAAGTTTAATGGCACCAAATTTAATTAGTAAAAAATTTAATTCAACAAATTATAAAGACCAAAAAAAATATGATAAAATAAAAAAAACAATCACAGAATACCAAAAGTTTATTAAAAATAATTTTGAGTATGTAGGAAATAACTTTGCTTATGAAGCTCGATCTATTCATTACGATAATAAGAAAAAACAAGAAGGTATTTATGGCACAGCATCAAAACAGGACCTTAAAGAACTGAGAGAAGAAGGAATTGATGCCCAATTGATACCTTGGGTAGAGGATAAAAATAATTAATTTTTTATAAATTTAGTAATATAATTTACTGATTTATCTGAACTTATTTTCCATTTGTCAGTTAAAATATTAAATTGCATACCATCAATTTTATCCAAATTAAGATTATAGTTTTTGAGTGTAGAAATTAATTCATCTGGTTTTACAAACTTCTCCCAATCATGAGTACCAATAGGAAGCCATCGCAAAACATACTCAGCACCTACAATTGCAAATAAATAAGATTTAAGTGTTTTGTTCAAAGTTGCAACAAACATTATTCCATCTTTTTTTAAAAGTTTACTACAAGATTTTAAAAAAAAATTAACATCTTCAACGTGTTCTACAATTTCCATATTTAAAATAACGTCAAAATGATTTTTAACTTTCATTTTTTCTGGTGAAGTATGAATATAATTTATTTTTAGATTATTTTTTTTTGCATGAAGTTTTGCAACCTTAATATTTCTTTCAGATGCATCAATAGCAGTCACTTCAGCTCCTAATCTACACATTGGTTCAGATAATAAACCACCTCCACATCCGATATCTAAAACTTTTAATTTTTTTAAAGGTGTTTTTTTTTCAATTATTTTAAAGGTTTTAATTATATGATCTTTAATATAAGCAATTCTAATTGGATTAAATTTATGTAATGGCTTAAATTTACCTTTGGGATCCCACCATTCTTCAGCAATCTTCGAGAATTTTTCAATTTCTTTATAATTTACACTGCTCATATAAAATAATTAATTGACATAACAATTAAGATGCAATTTATCAAATATTAATTAAATTGTGCTTTTTTTTAAAAACAATGAAAACCGTAGTACTTAAATTTGGAGGAACATCTGTAGGTTCTATTGATAGAATTAAAAAAGTTTCAAACATAATTCTAGGATATAAGAAAAAGAAAAACAAAGTTATTGTTGTTTCCTCCGCAATGAGTGGGGTTACAAATGATTTAATAAAAAAATCAAAATTAATAAGTAATCAATTTAATGAAGCAGAATATGATGTTTTGGTTTCAACTGGTGAGCAGGCTGCTTGTGCTTTAATCGCAGGACGACTGAGTCATTTAGGATTAAATTCAAGATCTTGGATGTCATGGCAAATTCCAATTATCACAGATGGTCCATATAAAAGTTCAAGAATTGACAAAATAGCAACTAAAGAATTATTAAAATATATCAACTCAGGAGGAATTCCAATTATCACTGGGTTTCAAGGAATAAATATTCATTCAAGATTAACAACTATTGGAAGAAGTGGATCAGATGCATCTGCAATTATGCTTGCAAAATTTTTAAAAGCAGATGAGTGCATTATTTATACGGATGTTGAGGGTGTATTTACAACAGATCCAAGGCTACATAAAAAAGCGAAAAAAATAGAGCGAATTGAGTATGATGAAATGCTAGAGATGTCATCTTTAGGTTCAAAGGTCATGCAGCCAACTTCAGTTCAAGATGCTAAATTAAATATCATTGATATTAGAGTAAAGTCATCTTTTATTAACAAGCCTGGAACTTTAATTACTAAAAGCTTTAAAAAGAAAGACTTTAGTGATCAAATAATTACTGGCATTTCTTCAACTAAAAATGATGCAAAAATTACAATAGCAGGTGTAAAAGATAAACCTGGCGTAGCAGCACATATTTTTGAACCTCTGTCTAAGAATTTAATAAATGTTGATATGGTTGTTCAAAATATCTCTCTAAATGGAAAAGAAACCGATTTAACATTTACTATAAAATCTGAGGATATAAAAAAAACTGAAAAAATAATTAGAGAAAATAAGAATATTACTTACAAAAAGATTTCCTTTGATAAAGATTTAGCTAAAGTTTCAATTATTGGAGTTGGAATGATTACAACACCAGGAATAACATATAGAATGTTCAAAGCCTTAGCCTCTGAAAAAATAAATATTATGGTGATATCAACTTCTGAAATTAAAATTTCAGTCTTAATTTCATCTAAACTAGTAAAAAAAGCAATCACTGTATTGCATAAAGAATTTAAATTAGATTAGTCTTCATGAGCATTAGACCATTTAGAGAGATCAAAAGAGCAAAAACCAAAGTTATAAATGTTGGAGAAGTAAAAGTTGGTGGTGATAATCCGATATCAGTCCAATCAATGACCAATACTTTAACTACAGATATCAAGGCTACAATAAATCAAATTATTGAAATTCAAGAAGAGGGAGCAGATTTAGTTAGAGTTTCATGTCCAGATGAAGAATCATCTAAAGCATTAAAAGAGATTACCAAAAATGTGAATATACCAGTAATTGCAGATATTCATTTTCATTATAAAAGAGCAATTGAAGCTGCAGTAAATGGAGCAAAATGTTTGAGAATTAATCCTGGCAACATAGGTGATATAGAGAAAGTTCATGAAGTTTTAAAAGCTGCTCAAGATAACGATTGTTCCATAAGAATAGGAGTTAATGCAGGTTCTCTTGAAAAAGATATTTTAGAAAAATATAAGGAACCATGTCCTGAAGCATTAGTTGAAAGTGCTTTAAGAAATATAAAAATTTTAGAGGATAAGGATTTTTTAAACTTTAAGATAAGTGTTAAATCATCAGATGTTTTTTTATCAATAGCAGCCTATAGACAGCTTTCAAATGTAACTGATTATCCACTTCATCTTGGAATTACAGAAGCAGGAAGTTTTGTATCAGGAAGTATAAAATCAGCTATTGGTTTAGGTAGTTTATTATTAGATGGTATAGGTGATACTATAAGAGTTTCACTATCAGATGACCCTGTAAAAGAGATAAAAATTGGTAATGAAATATTAAAATCATTAAACTTAAAAAATCGTGGTGTTAAAATAATTTCATGCCCATCTTGTGCAAGACAAGCATTCCAAGTTATTGATACTGTTAAAATTTTAGAGGAAAAGTTAGCTCACATTAAAACACCAATTACGCTAAGCATAATCGGATGTGTAGTAAATGGACCAGGAGAGGCAGCAATGACAGATATTGGAATTACAGGTGGTGGAAAAGGTAATAATATGCTTTATTTATCAGGTATTCAGTCAGAAAAAGTATTAACAGACAACATTATTTCAAAAGTTGTAGAAGAAGTTGAAAAAAAAGCTATCGAGCTTGAAATAAATAAATGATACCTGAAAAAACAATTGAAGAGCTAATTAGCAAGCATGCAATTTTAGAAAAAGAACTTTCTACTGGTTCAATTGATAAAAAAACTTTTGCCGATAAATCTAAAGAATACTCAGATTTAAATGAAATTATTCAAAATGCAAAAAAATATATCTCTTATAAAAATGACAAATTAGAACTTCAGAAAATTTTAGATGATAAGTCTTCTGATGAAGAGCTTAAAAAAATGGCTGAAACTGAATTAGATGATCTTGAAAATGAAAAAGAAAAAAATGAAAAAAAATTAAAATTATTCTTATTGCCAAAAGATGAAGCTGATAAAAAAGATGCAATAATTGAAATTAGAGCAGGTACTGGTGGATTAGAGGCAAGTTTATTTGCTGCAGATTTATTTAAGATGTATGAAAAAGTTAGTCATAAAAAAAAATGGGCTGTTGAATTAATTTCGATATCAAGAAGTGAAGCAGGTGGGCTAAAAGAAGTTATAGCTTCAATCAAGGGTACAAATATTTATTCAACATTAAAATATGAAAGTGGGGTTCATAGAGTTCAAAGAGTTCCTGATACAGAAACTCAAGGACGAGTTCATACATCTGCAGCAACAGTTGCAGTTTTGCCAGAGGCTGAGGAGGTAGATTTAAAGATTAATGAGTCTGATCTTAGAATTGATGTTTTTAGAGCAGGAGGACCTGGAGGACAATCTGTAAATACTACAGATAGTGCAGTTAGAATTACACACATTCCAACAGGACTTTCAGTTTCACAACAGGATGAAAAATCTCAGCATAAAAATAAGGCAAAAGGAATGAAAATATTAAGAGCAAGAATTTATGAATTAGAGAGAAATAGAATTGATCAAGAAAGATCAAAAGATCGAAAAAGTAAAATAGGTACTGGTGATAGATCCGAAAGAATTAGAACTTATAACTTTCCTCAAGGAAGAGTTACAGATCACAGAATAAATCTTACACTTCATAAATTAGAGGAATTTTTAGAGGGAGAAGCTTTTGATGAAATGATTGAATCTTTAACACTACAAGCTCAAGAAGAAAGTTTGAGTAATCTTAATTAAATAAAAAATGAAATTACAAACAGCAATTAATGATGCTTACCAAAATTTAAAGAATAACAACATCAAATCTGCTTTGTTAGATAGTGAGTTGTTGATGGCAAATGTATTAAAAAAAAGTAGAGAACATATTGTTTTAAATTTGGATAAAGATATTGATAAAAAAGACTATGACAACTTCCAAAATATGGTTCATCAAAGATCAGAAGGAAAACCTATTGCATATTTGATCAATAAAAAGTCTTTTTGGAAATACGAATTCTATGTGAATGAACATGTTTTAATTCCAAGACCAGATACTGAACTTATTATTGAGCAAGTCCTTAAACTTTATCAAAATAAAAACAAAATCAATTTTCTTGATATTGGTTTTGGATCAGGATGTATTTTGTTATCAATTTTAAAAGAACGACAAAATTTTAAAGGCACAGGAGTAGATGTTAGCAATTATGCATTAAAAGTATGTGAAATTAATGCTTTTAAGCTAGGGATTAAAAATAGATTAAAATTATATAATTCAAATATTGACAAATTTAAAATAGGCAAATATGATTTAATAATATCTAATCCTCCTTATATAAAAATTTTAGATTTAAATTATTTGGAAAAAGATGTGAAAAATTTTGAGCCTAAGTTAGCTCTTGATGGTGGATTAGATGGAATATCAGAAATCAGGAAGGTAATTAGAAAATCATCTGAACTGATTAAATATGGTGGGAAATTGATTTTAGAAATTGAATATAACCAAACACAAGAGGTTAAAAATTTATTAAAAAAAAATAGCTTTTATGTAAACTCGGTAGTTAAAGACTTAGCAAAGAATGACCGATGTATTATCAGTACAAAAATATAAAATTAAACAATGGTAACATTTAGAAATAACAACAATAACAGAAGAAATAATTTTAGAAGAAATGATAGGAATTTTAAGTCCAATGGAGATAAATCAAAATTTGGATCCAACTTTTCTAATAATGAAAATTTTCAAAGAAAAGCTCCGGGTAGAAATAATCATAATGCGCCAAAACTTATCGAAAAATATGAAAACCTTGCAAGAGAGGCATTATCTAGTGGGGATAAAATTTTATCTGAAAACTATTTTCAGCATGCTGATCATTTTACAAGAATATTAAATGAGCAAGAAGCTTTTAGAAAAGCTAGATATGCCTCAGAAAATGATACAAGCAAAGAACTAACTGAAAATAATAAATCTGATGATGGTGCAAAAGCAGAAGAGCCCAAAACTAAAGTTGTTAGTAAAAAAGAAGAGCCAGAAACAAAAGTGGCTTTAGCAAAATAATTAATTAATACCTATTATTTTTTCAGATTTTAAAACGTCTAATTTTATTTTTTTCGTTTCAAATATTTCTCTCTCTTTTCCTTTGAGAATTTTTCCAGATGGAAGCTTTAATGTTTGAGAGTTTACCTTTTTACCATTAACTACAACTTCATAATGCAAATGAGGGCCAGTAGATTTTCCTGTTGAGCCCACATACCCAATTATTTGTCCTTGTGCAACCCTAACACCTTTTTTAATTCCCTTAGCAAATTTTGACATGTGTGCATAAATTGTTTCATAGGTTGAGTTATGTCTAATAACAACACAATTTCCACCACCACCGCACCATCCAGCTTTTTTTATAGTTCCAGATCCGGATGCCATTATAGGAGTACCCATAGGTGCTGCAAAATCAGTTCCTCTATGCATTTTATTAAATCCATCAATTGGATGTTTTCTCATTCCAAATGGTGATGACAGTCTTGCACCGTTGATAGGAGTTTTCATTAAAGCTTTTTGAATACTTTTTCCATTTTTATCATAATGCCCAATGCTTCCCTCTTCATCAAAATAATATAGAGAATTATCTTCTCCACTTAAAATTAAATTAGCAAAAAGTATATTACCAGTCTCAATATCTTTTCCACTTTCATCTACAAATACTTCATACATAATTTGAAAACGATCTCTTTTTCTAATATCTCTTTGAAAATCAACTTGAAAACCATAAATCCTTGCAAGTTCTATAATTGTGTTAGGTGGAATTTTTTTGTCAGTTGCAGATTTATACAAACTTTGCATAATTATATTTTCTTGATAAATAATTTTTTTATCTAACTTAGTTAAAATAATCTCTTGATTAAAATTACTTTTTTCATCTTTAGTTAAATATATTTTTTCCTTATTTGAAATTTGAAAAACAAAATCTTTAATTTGATTATCAGCTTGATCAATTGTTAAATAGATTAATTGACTAGTATTTAATTTATTAAGATTTATTTTTTCAGATAGTTTTTTTTTTAAGTTTTGTATTTCTTCTTCACTTATTTGATATTGATTAAGGATACCATCAAAGGTTTCACCTTCATTAATTTGATGTCTAATTTTTTTAAATTTTGGTTCAAGTTTATCTAAGAAATGTTTTGAAGTTTTTTTGAAAAAAATATTATTTATTAGATTATTGTAATTATTTTTAATTTGTCTTTGCTTGTGATTAAAATAATTAGTAAAAATAACTGTTAAAATTATTAATCCAATTAATGGTAAAATTTCTTTTTTTATTTTAAAATAATTTTTTAATTTTTTTAACATTTTAAAGTTTTAGAATTGACAACTTTTAATTTAGTATTAAAAAAAATCAAAAAAAACCCTGTAAAATAAGTACTTTTTGATAGATTATTTATTTCTAAACGCTTGATTTCCTATATTTTTAGCCTATAAGCATCAAACTTTCTCAGTAAATTATTGTGATAACAATAAATTAGTGAGCATTATTGGGCTTTTTTTTGCTCAATTAGCTATTTAAAAAGTAAAAATTTAAGAAGAGAAGTGTGGACGGTTAAGGTTACCAAAATTTGTCGTACACACTTCAACATTATATAAATTTTATTCTTAGAATTTATATAGAAGCTAGTGTGCGCCGTTTTTAAACTTGAGAGTTTGATCATGGCTCAGAACGTACGCTGGCGGCACGCTTAACACATGCAAGTCGAACGAAGTAGCAATACTTAGTGGCAGACGGGTGAGTAACATGTGGGTATCTGCCCTTTGGCCTGGAATAACACGAGGAAACTTGTGCTAATACCGGATAAGTCTTTACGGAGAAAGCTTTATGCACCATTGGATGAGCCCGCACTTGATTAGTTTGTTGGTGGGGTAATGGCCTACCAAGACTGTGATCAATAGCTGATTTGAGAGGATGATCAGCCACATTGGGACTGAGACACGGCCCAAACTCCTACGGGAGGCAGCAGTGGGGAATCTTGCACAATGGAGGAAACTCTGATGCAGCGATGCCGCGTGAGTGAAGAAGGCCCTTGGGTTGTAAAGCTCTTTCGTCGGGGAAGAAAATGACTGTACCCGAATAAGAAGGTCCGGCTAACTTCGTGCCAGCAGCCGCGGTAATACGAAGGGACCTAGCGTAGTTCGGAATTACTGGGCTTAAAGAGTTCGTAGGTGGTTGAAAAAGTTAGTGGTGAAATCCCAGAGCTTAACTCTGGAACTGCCATTAAAACTTTTCAGCTAGAGTATGATAGAGGAAAGCAGAATTTCTAGTGTAG
This sequence comes from Candidatus Pelagibacter sp. HIMB1321, assembly GCF_900177485.1. Lineage (NCBI taxonomy): Bacteria > Pseudomonadati > Pseudomonadota > Alphaproteobacteria > Candidatus Pelagibacterales > Candidatus Pelagibacteraceae > Candidatus Pelagibacter > Candidatus Pelagibacter sp. HIMB1321. The sequence continues at coordinate 977,045 of NZ_LT840186.1, read as the reverse complement.
AGGTGAAATTCGTAGATATTAGAAAGAATACCAATTGCGAAGGCAGCTTTCTGGATCATTACTGACACTGAGGAACGAAAGCATGGGTAGCGAAGAGGATTAGATACCCTCGTAGTCCATGCCGTAAACGATGTGTGTTAGACGTTGGAAATTTATTTTCAGTGTCGCAGCGAAAGCGATAAACACACCGCCTGGGGAGTACGACCGCAAGGTTAAAACTCAAATGAATTGACGGGGACCCGCACAAGTAGTGGAGCATGTGGTTTAATTCGAAGATACGCGCAGAACCTTACCAACACTTGACATGTTCGTCGCGACTCTAAGAGATTAGAGTTTTCGGTTCGGCCGGACGAAACACAGGTGCTGCATGGCTGTCGTCAGCTCGTGTCGTGAGATGTTGGGTTAAGTCCCGCAACGAGCGCAACCCTCACTTTTAGTTGCCATCATTAAGTTGGGCACTCTGAAAGAACTGCCAGTGATAAGCTGGAGGAAGGTGGGGATGACGTCAAGTCCTCATGGCCCTTACGTGTTGGGCTACACACGTGCTACAATGGTATCTACAACAGGAAGCAAGACTGCGAGGTCAAGCAAATCCTTAAAAGATACCTCAGTTCGGATTGCACTCTGCAACTCGAGTGCATGAAGCTGGAATTACTAGTAATCGTGGATCAGCGTGCCACGGTGAATGCGTTCCCGGGTCTTGTACACACCGCCCGTCACACCATGGGAGTTGGTTCTACCTTAAGGCAAGGTTTCAAACCCTTGACCACGGTATAGTCAGCGACTGGGGTGAAGTCGTAACAAGGTAGCCGTAGGGGAACCTGCGGCTGGATTACCTCCTTTCTAAGGATGAATGAAAGTAAAATTTCATTCTAAATAATATACAGGTAATGTTGACCGTCCTCATTTCTCTTCTTAAAGTAGTGTTTCTCTTGCATGGGGGCCGGTAGCTCAGTTGGTTAGAGCACACCCTTGATAAGGGTGGGGTCGAAAGTTCGAGTCTTTCTCGGCCCACCAATAAGATTAAGGGGGATTAGCTCAGCTGGGAGAGCGCCTGATTTGCATTCAGGAGGTCAGCGGTTCGATCCCGCTATCCTCCACCAAAAACACTTAGTTATAAAAATTGTGAATAAAAATAATAATTAATATCAATATCTATATCCGAACATTAGTAATGTTATTAGCTAATGTTCAAAATAAAAATTTGATTCAACACAGAATTTTTTTCTGTGCATAAATCAAGCGTTTAAGGGCGTGTAGTGGATGCCTTGGCACTGAAAGCCGATGAAGGACGTGATATACTGCGATAAGTTTCGGGGAGCTGTATGTAAGTTTTGATCCGAAAATTTCCGAATGGGGAAACCCACCACTTTATGTGGTACTTTAAACTGAATACATAGGTTTAAAGAGACAACCTGGAGAACTGAAACATCTAAGTAACCAGAGGAAAAGAAATCAATTGAGATTCCGTTAGTAGTGGCGAGCGAACGCGGACTAGGCCAGTAATTTTGTTAAGAAAATTTGAATAGTTTGGAAATGCTAACCATAGAGGGTGATAGTCCCGTATGAGTAATGTTTAACAAAATTCTTGAGTAAAGCGGGACACGTGAAATCCTGCTCGAATATAGGGGGACCACCCTCTAAGCCTAAATACTCTTCAGTGACCGATAGTGAACTAGTACCGTGAGGGAAAGGTGAAAAGAACCCCTATTAGGGGAGTGAAATAGAACCTGAAACTGCATGCCTACAATCAGTCGAAGCTCTTTTTAGAGTGACGGCGTACCTTTTGTATAATGGGTCAGTGACTTAATTTATAAAGCAAGCTTAAGCCATCTAGGTGTAGGCGTAGCGAAAGCAAGTCTTAATAGGGCGAATAGTTTTATGAATTAGACCCGAAAACGAATGAGCTTACCATGAGCAGGTTGAAAGTTGGGTAACACCAACCGGAGGACCGAACCAGTTGACGTTGAAAAGTCTTTGGATGACTTGTGGTAAGGGGTGAAAGGCCAACCAAATTCGTAGATAGCTGGTTTTCCGCGAAAACTATTTAGGTAGTGCGTTGAATAAATAGATGTTTAGAGGTAGAGCACTAAATGGGCTAGGGGGAAGAGATTCTTACCAAACCTAATAAAACTCCGAATGCTAGGCATTGTTCTTCAACAGACAGACTGTGGGTGCTAAGGTCCATGGTCGAGAGGGAAAGAGCCCAGACCACCAGATAAGGTCCCCAAATTATGATTAAGTGTGAAAGGATGTGGAAATTCCTTAACAGCCGGGAGGTTGGCTTAGAAGCAGCCATCCTTTAAAGATAGCGTAACAGCTCACCGGTCTAATAGAGTTTCTGCGCCGAAGATGTAACGGGGCTAAAATCATATACCGAATCTGTGGGTTTATAAAATTTTCGAATTTTATAAGCGGTAGCGGAACGTTCTGTAAGCCTGTAAAGGAGTACCCGTGAGGGACTCTGGAGGTATCAGAAGTGCGAATGCTGACATAAGTAACGATAAAAGAAGTGAAAAACTTCTTCGCCGAAAATCCAAGGGTTTCTGCGCAAGGTTAATCCGCGCAGAGTTAGTCGGCACCTAAGGCGAGGGCGAAAGCCGTAGTCGATGGAAATAAGGTTAATATTCCTTAACCAGATGGTAGTGACGGATCTTGTAAGTTGTGAGTTCTTAATGGATTGAACTTGCCGCGAAAAGGTTCCAAGAAATAGCTCCATCATTAGACCGTACCCTAAACCGACACAGGTGGATTAATAGAGTATATTTAGGCGCTTGAGAGAATGATGTTGAAGGAACTCGGCAAAATGCTTCCGTAACTTCGGGATAAGGAAGACCTGTTTTTAGGCAACTAGAGACGGGTGGCACAAGCCAGGGAGAAGCGACTGTTTATCAAAAACACAGGGCTCTGCTAACACGTAAGTGGATGTATAGGGTCTGACGCCTGCCCGGTGCTGGAAGGTTAATGCGGTTGGTGCAAGCTAACTTCTGAAGCCCCAGTAAACGGCGGCCGTAACTATAACGGTCCTAAGGTAGCGAAATTCCTTGTCGGGTAAGTTCCGACCTGCATGAATGGCGTAACGATTTCTCCGCTGTCTCCAACATCAACTCAGTGAAATTGAATTCTCCGTGAAGATGCGGAGTTCGCGTAGTTAGACGGAAAGACCCCGTGCACCTTTACTGCAACTTTACATTGGTGTTAGGAAAAACATATTTAGCATAGGAGGGAGACATTGAAGCAAAGGCGTCAGCTTTTGTGGAGTCACCAGTGAAATACCTCTTTTGTTTTTCTTGATATCTAACTGATTGCCGTCATCCGGCATCAAGACATTGTATGGTGGGTAGTTTGACTGGGGCGGTCGCCTCCCAAATAGTAACGGAGGCGTGCGAAGGTAGGCTCAGAACGGTCAGAAATCGTTCGTAGAGTGCAATGGCATAAGCCTGCCTGACTGTGAGACTGACAAGTCGAGCAGAGACGAAAGTCGGTCATAGTGATCCGGTGGTTCTGAGTGGAAGGGCCATCGCTCAACGGATAAAAGGTACGCCGGGGATAACAGGCTGATACTGCCCAAGAGCTCATATCGACGGCAGTGTTTGGCACCTCGATGTCGGCTCATCACATCCTGGGGCTGGAGCAGGTCCCAAGGGTTTGGCTGTTCGCCAATTAAAGTGGTACGTGAGCTGGGTTCAGAACGTCGTGAGACAGTTCGGTCCCTATCTGCTATGCGTGTAGAAGAATTGAGAGGAGTTGACCCTAGTACGAGAGGACCGGGTTGAACATACCACTGGTGGACCGGTTGTAGCGCCAGCTGCAGTGCCGGGTAGCTAAGTATGGACGAGATAACTGCTGAAAGCATCTAAGCGGGAAACTCACCTCAAAACTAGTTCTTCCTATAGAGCCGTGGTAGACCACCACGTTGATAGGCTGGATGTGGAAGCGCAGTAATGCGTGCAGCTGACCAGTACTAATAGCTCAATTGGCTTGATTTATGCACTGAAAAAAATTTTTTTAAGATAAAAAACTCAAAATTTCATTATTAATATCAATAATTATCTTAAATGATATGATATGATCATCGAATGAATAATAAATTCATTGTCAATAATTTTAATAGATTAGAGCTTTTTGATATTAATGTAGCCAACCTAAGAAGCAAAAATTTTTATAAAAGCGCAATTCAAAATAGAAATTTTTACTATAAAAAATACAATAAATTTCTTCATACAAAAAAAATTAAGTGTCATATATGCAAAAGTGATCAAAGTTTAGTTTTCTTTAATTTTAAAAAATATCAACTTAGAAAATGTAAAAATTGTGAGGTAATTTTTAACAACTTGGATTTAAAAAAGTTTAGTAAATCTGATTTTTTTAAAAGTAATAAAGTAAATTCTAAAGACTTTAGAGAGGAAATGATTAAAACTTATAATTATAGAAAAAAAATTTTTGGTCTCGAAAGGTTTAAATATATAAAAAAAAAAATTTTTCCAAATAAGAAAAAATTTAAGGTATTAGATTTAGGTTGTGGTTCAGGATATTTTATAAGTGTTTTAAAAGATAAAAAAATTATGAACAAAGGTATTGACCTTGATGTCAATAGAATAGAATTTTGCAAATCTTTAAAACTTAACGCTCAGTTGTCAGAGCTTTCAAGTGAAAAAAATAATTCTTATGACTTAATTACAATGTTTGATGCTATAGAGCATTTTTTTGATCCAATTAAAGAATTAAAAACTGCAACCAAAAAATTAAAATCTAAATCTTATATTTTAGCTTTCACACCGAACATCAATTCATTGTCTTTTGAATTAATGCGAGAAGATCTTAACTTACTTGCTGTTTTTCGACATATATGTTTCTTTAATAAAGAGTCTTTGAATTACTTGTCAAGAAAAGCAGGCCTTAAAATTAAATCTATTGAATATTTTGGACTTGATGTGAAAGATTATTTTCAATTTATTGAATTTAAAAAAAAATTTAAATTGAACAAAAGCATAAACCATTTTGCAAATTTAACCCAGGCAATAATCGACAAACAAAAAATGTCTAACTCAATGCGAATAATATTTCAAAAATTATAAATACAAATTACTTAAAACTATTTATTAAATTAGATAATGAAAAACAAAATCATATTAGTTGGTGGAGCAGGTTATATTGGTACAGTTTTAACAAACCACCTATTACTTATGGGTTACGAAGTCTTATGTTTAGATAATTTAATCTATGATCAGAGTGAATGTATTAAAAGTTTTTTGAAAAACAAAAATTATAAATTTGCAAATATAGATATTAGAAATAAAAATGATTTAAGTGAATGCTTTCATGAAAATTGTACGGTTATTTTATTAGCAGGTTTAGTAGGCGACCCAATATCAAAAAAATATCAAATAGAAAGTGATGAAATTAATTTAGAGGGAATATTTAACGTAATTAATATTTGTGAAAGTAAAAAAATTAAAAGATTTGTTTTTACTTCAACTTGCTCTAATTATGGTATTACTGACAACAATGTAAGAGCAAATGAGAACCATGAACTTAACCCTCTTTCTTTATATGCAAAAGCGAAGGTTCAGATAGAAAAATATTTGTTGGAAAAAAAAAATTTTTCAAATTTAAAACCAACGATTTTAAGATTTGCGACCGCATTTGGTTTGTCACCTAGAATGCGTTTTGATTTAACAGTAAATGAATTTACCAAAGATTTAGTACTTGGTAAAGAATTAGTAGTCTACGATGCTCATACATGGAGACCCTACTGTCATACTGTAGATTTTGCCAGATTGATATGTCAAACCATTACAATTGATATAGATAAAATCTCATTTGAAGTTTTTAATGTAGGTGATAACAGCAACAATTTTTCAAAAAAAATGATTGTAGATGAAGTTTTAAAATATATTCCAAATGGAAAAGTAAAATATTTAGAGAAAGGTTTTGATAAGAGAAATTATATAGTTGATTTTTCTAAAGTTAACTTGGTTTTAGGATTTAAAGCAAGTTACAGTGTTCAAAAAGGAATAGAAGAAATAATTGCAGAGATTAAAAAAGGTACATATGATTTTAGAACAGAAAATCAGTATGGAAATTATAACTTAAGATAGAGATTACATGATACCACTTCATGAACCGACATTAATAGGTAATGAAAAAAAGTATATAAATGAATGTTTAAGCACTAATTGGATCTCAACATCAGGCAAATTTATCAATTTAATTGAAAAAAAAATTTGTGATTATACAGGATCAAAATATGCAATTGCAGTGAATAGCGGAACATCTGCACTACATATAGGATTATTATTATCCAATGTTAAACCTAATGATGAGATAATAGTACCGACCGTTAGCTTTATTGCTCCAATAAATGCTATAAAATATTGTGATGCTCACCCAGTTTTTATGGATGTGAATGAATTTTTGACTATTGATGTTAATAAAACTATTGAATTTTTAGAAAATCAGACAATTACCAAGAGTGGATTTACTTATAATAAAAAAACAAAAAAAAAAATTTCAGCAATGGTAGTTGTCCATGTTTTTGGCAACTTAGTTGATCTAAAATCTTTAGTAAAAATTTGTAAAAAAAAAAATATAGAATTAATTGAAGATTCTGCCGAAAGTTTTGGATCTTATTATAACCTTAGGGCTAGTGATAAAATTAAACATGCTGGGACAATAGGCCGATTTGGCTGTCTTTCTTTCAATGGCAATAAAACAATTACCTCAGGAGGTGGTGGTGCAATATTAACTCAAAATAAGAGATTAGCAAAAAAAGCAAGGTATTTAATAACCCAATCAAAAGATAATCCAATTAAGTTTATCCATAATAATATTGGGTTTAATTATAAGATGACTAATTTGCATGCTGCAATAGGATTGGCTCAAATAGAGTGTATTAAAAAATTATTAACAATAAAAAAAAGAAATCATATATTTTATCGTAATAAAGTCCTGGGATTAGAGGATTTTGCAATTCTTAATAAGCCAGTTTTTTGTGAGTCTAATTATTGGTTAAATCTTTTACGTATAAAAAAAAATTGTAAAGTTAATATTGATAACTTGATTAAAGTTTTTGATAAATACAAAATTCAAGTCCGACCTCTTTGGTATTTAAATCACCTGCAAACACCTTTTAAAAATTGCCAGAGCTATAAAATTACTTATGCCAATAAAATATTAGATAAAATTCTATGCTTGCCATCTAGCGCGAGTCTTACAAAAAATCAAATTACTAAAGTAATTCATGTTATAAAAAAACTAAGAATTTGTGACTAATGGTAAAGATAAATGAAAATTGGAAAAAAAATAATTTCTAAGAATAGCTTACCATTTTTGATTGCTGAGGTTGGTATAAACCATAATGGGAACTTAAATAATGCATATCGTTTAATTGATTACGCTGTTGAAGCAAAATTTGATGCAGTAAAATTTCAAACCATTAATGTTGAAAAGTTAATGATCAAAAATGCGCCTTTGGCAGAATATCAAAGAACAAATAAACTTAAAAATATGAATGAATTAATACACAAATATAATTTAAAATACTCAGATTTTGTTAAAATTCAAAAATATTGTTCAAAAAAAAATATAATATTTTTATCAACTCCATTTGATATTGATAGTGCAGTTTTTTTAAATAAACTAAAAGTGCCAGCTTTTAAGATTTCATCATCAGATAATGATAATATTTTTTTAATTGATACGATAAAAAAATTTAATAAACCTCTAATAATTTCTTCAGGCATGACGAAGTTTCATGAATTGAAAAAAATAATCAATAGAGTCAAAATTGAAAAAAAAAGGTTAGCTATATTGCATTGTACAAGTGACTATCCAACTGAGATTAAATATTCTATGTTAGGTGCTATTGATCAAATTAAGAATCTTGGTTATCCAATTGGTTTTTCTGACCACACTATTGGATCAACTGCTGCAGTATCTGCCGTAACAAAAGGATGTTCAATTATTGAAAAACATATTACGTTAGATAAAGACATGGAGGGTCCAGATCATAAAGCCTCACTAGAATGCAAAGATTTACAAAAATTTGTTAATATTATTTGTGATGTTAAAATGAGCTTAATTAGCAAAAGAAATCATTTAACCAATAAAGAAGTAAGCACAAAAAAAATTGCCAAAAAAGCTTTATATTTCGCAAAAAATTTTAAAAAAAATCATATAATTAAAAATAAAGATCTAGTTGCACTAAGACCGTTCCAAAATGGTATTTCACCAATTAATTATAAAGATTTTATAAGAAAAAAATTAAAAGTTTCTGTTAAATCAGAAACTTTAGTAAAAAAAAATAAATTCTACTCAATTTAATTTGCCTAAAAAATATAAAATATGAAAAAGGTATTATTTATTACATCTACTAGAGCTGATTATGCATTAATAAGAAGTGTAATCATAGAGACACAAAAAATTAATAAAAATACTTATTTATTGGTTACCGGATCTCATTTATCTAAGGAGCTGGGGAATACATTAAAAGATATAAAAAAAGATAAAATCAAGAGATTAATTGTTAGAAAATTATATAAGGAAAAATTACTCAATAATAAGATTTCAGATTTAGATGTAAGTAATTATATTGCTAAAGCAATTAAGCTAACTGCTCAAACTATTAGAAGTGTGTCACCTCAAATAGTTGTTTTATTGGGTGATAGGTATGAAATTTTAGGATCTGCAATATCAGCAATGGCATTTAGAAAAAAAATAGTACATATACATGGAGGCGAAGTTACCTCAGGTGCCATGGATGACTCTATAAGACATTCGATAAGTAAATTTTCACATTTACATTTTCCAATTCATGAAAAATATAAAAAAAGACTTATACAGCTAGGTGAAAACCCTAAGACAATATTCAATTTTGGAAGTTTAGGCGCATATTCGATTTCTAAAACAAAACTGTTATCAAAATTAGATCTAGAAAAAAAATTAAAAATCAAATTTGATAAAAAAATAATTTTAGTAACATACCATCCAGTTACTTTAGAGAAAGATCAAGCAAAAGATCAAATTAACAATATAATTAAGTTTCTTAAATTGTTCAAGAATGAAATAATAATTATAAATTCATTAAATTTAGATAATGAAGCAGATATTATTGTTAGTGAATTTAGAAAATTCTTTAAGAGAGAGAAAAATGTATTTTATTATGCTTCATTAGGAAATACTACTTATTATTCATTATTGAAAATTGCTCATTTAGTTGTTGGAAATTCTTCTAGTGGAGTTTTAGAAACACCAAGTTTTGGCACAAAGACTATCAATGTGGGGCAAAGACAAAAAGGTAGAATATTATCTGATAATATTATTAATAGTGGTAACAATTTCAATTCAATTAAAAAAGCATATATAAAAATTATTAAGAAACCAAAAAAAATCAATAATTTATTTTTGAAGAAATTAACACCTTATAGAATTGCCAAAAAAATTTTAAATTTTAAGTTTAATATTAAAAAAAATTTCTATGACATATAAGACCAAATATTTGTTAGATATTGATATCAAAAAAACATTTATCAAATTACATGAAACTATAAATGATGCATTAAAAAGTCTCAATAATTCTAACGCAAGAATATGTATAGTAGTTGATAAAAAAAATTTTTTTAAAGGTGTATTAAATGATGGAGATATCAGAAGAGCTCTTCTTAAAGGCAAAAATTTAACAACTAAAATATCAAATATTTACAATAAAAAACCAATTGTATTGAATAAAAATTTTGATGAAAAAAATTCAATTAAAAAATTAAAAGAAAATAATTTAGATAACGCTCCTATAGTTGATAACAAAAAAGTTATAGGTATTTTTAATGCTAACAAACCAATAATAAAAAAAAATTTAGAAATGCCAGTTGTGATTATGTCTGGTGGAAAGGGATCTAGACTTAAACCTACAACAATTAAGATACCAAAAGCATTAGTTCGAATTAAGAAAACACCCATGCTAACGTTAGTTATAAATAATTTACGAAAATATGGTTTTTTTAATTTTATATTAACTACTTTCTATAAAAAAAATTTGATTAAAAATTATTATGGTAATGGAAAAAAATTAAATATTGATATTAAGTATGTAAATGAGAAAAAACCATTAGGTACAGCAGGCTCGCTATCTCTTCTTAAGAACATGATAAAAAATAAATTTTTTTTATTAACGAATTGTGATGTTATAAGTGAAATAAATTACAAAAGTTTATTAGAATTTCACATAAAAAATAAAGCAGATTTAACGATAGCAGTCAAAAAATATGTTACAGAAAATCATTATGGAGAAATTAATATATCAGGAATAAATGTTAGAAATATTGTAGAAAAACCAAAGAAAAACATAATAATTAATTCAGGAATTTATATTTTAAATTCAAAAATTATAAAAATATTAAAGTATCACCACTATATAGATATGAACGAACTTATTATGAAACTTATAAAAAAAAATAAAAAAGTAATAGCTTTTCCATTTTATGAAAATTGGTTTGATCTTGGAACAAAAGAACAATTAAAGATTTACAAAAGTACACTGAGGTGATGAAAAATCTTATAATTATCCCTGCTAGAAAAAATTCAAAAAGAATTAAAAATAAAAATCTTATCAAGGTACTAAAAAAACCTTTAATATTTTGGACAATCAAATTTGCAAAAAAATTTTCAAAAGATCAATTTGATGTAGTAGTCTCGAGTGATAGTAATAAAATTCAAAAGATTTGTACTCAAGAAAATATTTTTTTTTTAAAAAGACCTAAAAAAATTTCAGGTGACAATTCATCAATGCATGAGGTAATTCATTATGTTATAAGTCAACTTGAAACAAAGTATAAATATATCATCTTGCTTCAACCAACTTCGCCGTTAAGAAATTTTAAACTAGTGCATGAGTCAATAAAAATTTTAAATAAAAAAAAGAAATTCGATAGTTTAATTCATTTAGCAAAAAATTTTTCGTTTACTGGTAAAATTATAAATAATAGATGGATGCCAGACTATAATTTAAATTTAAGAACTCAAGATATTAGAAATAAGTTTGTGCCTACAGGTAATATCTATGTATATAGAACTTTTTTATATTATGATAAAATTAATTTACCAAAAAAAACATACGGCCTGGTATCAGAAACTAATAATTGGATTGATATAGATACAAAAGAAGATTTACAATTGTTAGAATATTACCTGGAAAAGAAACAAAAAATTAAAAAAAGTCTTCTTAATCTCAAATAAATTAATTACAGGTTTGATCAGTCAATTAATCTATAATCAAAATATCATGAATATTCATAATATCTGGAATTGATAAAAATCTTGCTATATTCTTATTTGCATCTAGTTGATAAATCCCAGCATTGCACATAGTTAAATTAATATCTGTTCCCATATCTTTACTTAGATACATATCTTCACTTTGGCCAATATAAAAATAACTGCCATCAAAAGCTAAACCACGGACAAATCCGGAGAATTTTGAAACTTTTTTTGTTCCATGATATAAATATTTATTAAAAGAGTCCAATACGTATATCTGTCCCTCTAGACACTCAGGACTATGTGGTTGGCTGAGATTAGAAATTAAATTATTAACTTTATTATTATTATCTATTTCAATCTCTGAAAGACCTCCATCAAAAATACCTTTCCTCCAAAGTCCGGATCTTGAAAAATAAGATACAAAAAGACTAGAACCCAATGAGGTAATATCATTAATATGACTTTGACCATCATCAAATTGTTTTGATTTATTAGAAAAAATAATTTTATCAATTAGTTTGAAGTTATTCTGATCGTATATAGAGATCTCATCTGAAGCAGTATTTGCTACATAAAAACATTTTTTTTGAGGTATATGTGTAATACCACAATAATTTGGTTTTTCATTTTTTTTTAAACTTTGGTCTAAATTGTATTTTTGAATTATCTTGAATTTATTATCAAAAATATGAACTTCTTTTTTTATATATTCAATCACATAATAATATTCTTTATATTTGATTATCTGTCGATATTGACCATCAATTTTTTTTTCATATTTTTGTTCAGCCACATTAGCTGTAAATATGCCACCCCCAAGCTTACTACTTCTTGCTTTGCTTAAATCAAAATAATCTGATGATGAAAATATCACATTAGAAGAGTTTTTTTTTATTTCTTGAAGTTTACCCCACTCTTTAATCTGTGGTGTGCAGCAAAAATTTTTTTCTTCTTCAAGCTTGTATTTCTTTAATTCAGGGATAATTGTTTCAGGCTCAGCCGTAATTATTACATAATCTTTTTTAAAATCAAAATTTTTGAGAATGCTTGGGTTTTCAACTTTACAATCCATAAAAAATGTATTTTTGTATGATGGATTATTATCAAGTACAGTGATTTTGATATTATGTTTTTTTATTTTTGATAAAGTTTTGGGTACCCAGTCCTCTGATCTCCCAAAGAAATATACTCTTTTTTTTTGTTTTAATATTTTATTTAAAATAGGCCAATCTAACCAAATATTCATAAACTAACTTACTTGCTTATTTAATTTCCATTTTCCATTTTTTTTGGTCCATAAATGGTCTGAACGCCATCTATCACAAATTTGATCAAATTCTTTACGGTTAATATTGCAATAGTTTAAGAACTTATCAAAATATTTTTTTGGGAATTCACCATCATATTTTTTTACTAATTTTACCCCTTCTTCTCTTGTCAAATGTTTATCTCTTATTTCATGAGCAGCATCCGAAGTTGCTCTCCCGATACCAAATTTTAAAAACATAAAATAAAAATGAAAACCATCGATAGCATCATCAAGGGATGCATATTTTGAGAAAGTTCCTTCAGATCTTCCATCGGGATTAGCTTTAAACCCAGTATTTTTAACAGAATAATAATAATGTTCTTGAGGATCCCAAAATTGATAATAACTCCAAAATTGTCTATTAATTTTTTTTGATAAAATCTTATCTACTGGTGGAGACATATAGATATCCATTTCTTTTTTTGTGTATCCTTTTTTCAACCACTTTTTTGCCTCAAAATCTGAAAACCAATATTTGATCTCATCTTTAGGTGAAAAGGACTTTTCAGACGCACTTTTTTCTCCTCCGTATTCAAATTCCCCATTTTCTCCATCCATAATCAAACTCACATCATATTGTAATGCTACTTTAACTGGGAAACTCACTTGTCCATAAATAAATGGCTGAAATGGATCACCTATTTCTATTAAAGAATCTCTAGTTAACCTTCTATGAACTTTCCCATCAGGTGTACCTAAAATATTTGTTAATCCTGAATGAATTAAACTTTGGAAGTTTTTCCAACCAATATCTGTGTAGATATGCGGAGCCCACGTTACAGTCAAAGGATTCATGTTATATTTATATTTTAGTTTATGTGCTACCACTGCACTATCTTTTCCACCGCTGGAGGGAACAATAACGTCAAATTTACCATTTTTTTTTCTGTACCTTGATAGCAGATCCCTTAATTCTTTTTCTCTCTCAAGCCAATTAATTTTATTTTTGTTTTTAAGATTTTCACAAGCGTTACATACTCCATCTGTGTTGAAGCCTATTCTTGGTCTTTGATTAGAGACAACACAACTTTTACAGAATTTTATTTTTGTTGGTAAATTGTATATTTTTTTAACGTTTTTTTTTATTAACTTTAACATTGCTTGTTTTAATAATAATTTTATAAGAATTAATCATAATTATTTAATAATTATTAGTGTTATTGTAAAGCAATATGAAAAGAATAATTTCTAAATTAGATATAAAAGGCCCCAATTTAGTAAAAGGTATCAATCTTGAGGGACTGAGAGTTTTAGGTGAGCCAAGTTATTTTGCAAAAAAATATTATGAAAATTTATCAGATGAGATTATATATCATGATTGTGTCGCAAGTCTTTATGAAAGAAAAAGTTTTTTAGATTTAATAGAGAAAACATCATATGATATATTTATTCCTATCTCAGTTGGAGGTGGAATTAAATCCCTAAAAGATATTGAAAAAGTTTTAAGTGCAGGTGCTGATAAAGTTTTTATAAATTCTGCAGCAATAAAAAAACCAAAGTTTTTAGTTGATGCAAGTAAAAAATTTGGATCAGCTAATATTTGTCTTTCTATAGAAGTTATAAAAGATTCTAATGATGAATACATATGTTTAAGCAATTATGGAAGAGAGGTATCTAATAAAAAGTTATTACCATGGATTATCGAAGCTCAACAACTAGGAGTTGGAGAAATAATCTTAACTTCAGTTTCATGCGATGGGATAGGAAATGGATTTGATCAAGAAATATTAGAATTAATTTATGATGAAATAAAAGTCCCATTTATAATTCATGGTGGAGCAGGTAATGAAAAACAAATTTACGATGTATTAAAATATGAAAAAGTTTCAGGAGTAGCGATCTCATCATTATTACACTATTCTTTAATAAGAGATAAAAATTTTAAATTTGAGTCAAAAGGCGAAGGTAACACTCAATTTCTTAAAAATTATAGAGATAATACAAATTTTAAAAAAACTAGTATTTCTTCGATCAAAAAATATTTAAAAAAAAAAGGAATTAGCGTTAGGTTATGAAATATATTTCTATTATAAACACAGGTATAAATAACCTTAAAAGCATAATAGGCGCCTTAAATTATCTTGGTTTTCAAACTAAGGTTACTAATGATAAAAATATAATTATGAATTCCTCAGCTTTAATTTTACCTGGTGTTGGGTCGTTTCCAGCTGGTATGGAAAAATTGAAAAGCTCAGGTTTAGAAAAAACAATTAAAAATTTTTTTAAAAAAGGTAAACCAATACTAGCTATTTGTTTGGGATTTCAAATGTTATTTAGTTCAAGTAATGAGTTTAAAAATACCAAAGGTTTAAATTTATTGGATGGGAAAGTTAAGTCTCTCAAAGATCTGAAAACATCTAAATTAGTTCCAAATCTTGGGTGGAATAATTTAAATTTTAAAAAAAATAAAAATAACAACTTATTCAAGGATATTGATGTTAGACCATCAATTTATTTTATACATTCATATTATGTTGAAGTTAAAGATAAAAAATATATTACTTCAACAATAGATTTTGGTGGAAAAAAGGTTGCTACTTCAATTCAGTATAAAAATTTATTTGGTGTTCAATTTCATCCAGAAAAAAGTGGTTTGAATGGTTTAAAGATTATACAAAATTTTTTAAATAAGATTAGTTAAGAAAAATGATAGTAAAATATAATTTACCTAAAAAGATAATATTTTGTAGAAATTGCGTTATGTCCAATCAAAGACCTGGTTCAATATCCGAATTTTTTCATACTAAAGATAGAAAAAACGCTAATTACCTTAAGATTAATCAACAAGATGGTATTTGTGATGCTTGTAAACAAAATGAAATTAAAAATAAAATTAATTGGAAAGAAAGAGAAAAAAAATTAATTAAACTTTTAGCCAAGCATAGAAAAAAAAATGGAGAGTACGATTGTTTAGTACCAGGTAGTGGAGGTAAAGACAGTGCATATCAAGCTCATATTTTAAAATATAAGTATAAAATGAATCCTCTGATAGTGACTTGGCCTCCCATACTTTATACAGATTATGGTCTAAATAATTACAACAATTGGATTAATATTGGGGGTTTTGATGCCTTGGTGGTTAGACCAAATGGTAAAGTTATGAAAGAGTTAACAAAACTTTCAATAACAAATTTACTTCACCCATTTCAGACATTTATTTTAGGTCAAAAAAATATTGCCCCAAAAATAGCATCTAAATTTGGTATTAACCTTGTATTTTATGGAGAAAATGAAGCTGAATATGGTAATCCAATTGCTGAAAATAATTCATCTCTGAGAAAGAAAAGCTATTTCGCAGTAAAAAACTATAATAAAATTTTTTTAGCGGGACTGAAAATATCTGATTTAATAAAAAAAAATAAATTGAAGTATAGTGATTTAAAAATTTTTTTACCAATTAGCGATAAAGAGATAAATAAAAAAAAAATTGAAATTCATTATTTAGGTTATTATTTAAAATGGATTCCTCAAGAGGCTTTTTATTACGCTGTTAAAAATACCGGTTTTTCCCCTAGACCGTTTAGAACACAAGGTACTTTTAGTAAATATAACAGTATTGATGATAAAATAGATGATCTACATTATTATACTACTTTTATAAAATTTGGAATTGGAAGAGCCACTTATGATGCTAGTCAGGAAATTAGAAATAAACATCTAACAAGAGAGGAAGGCAAAAATTTAGTAAAAAAGTATGATGGTGAATTTCCTGACAGATATTTTTCTGAGATAATGAAGTTTTTAGATTTAAGAGAAGAAACTTTTTTTAAGATTTGTGATAAATTTAGATCACCTCATTTATGGAAAAAAGAAAAAAACATTTGGCGTTTAAGACATAATGTCAACAATGATGGTACTGATGATTAAAGGTAATTATCGCTCTCCTTTCTTTTTTTGACTAATTTTGAGGGATTGCCAAAGTAAATTGAGCTATTGTTGCAATTTTTATTTACATAAGAATTTCCACCAATGATTGTGTCGTTTCCTATCATTATACCATTTTTTACTACAGCACCAATTCCTAAGTGGCTATTTTCTCCAATTGTGACTTTTCCACCTGTAATAACTCCTGGACCACAACTCGAGTAATCCTTAAAGTAATTATGGTGATCAATTGAAGATGATGTGTTGATAATACAATGTTTTCCAATTTTTGTTTCTGTATTTATTACAACCCCGGGCATAATTAAACTTCCTTCACCTATTTCTACATTTCCATTTAAAATACAGTTTTTTGATATTATTTTTTCCCATTTGAATTCTTTATCTAATTTTGCAACCTGTTTTGCAATTTTTTTTCTTATATAATTGTGACCAATGCCAATAATTCCAAATATATCAGAAGTTTTTTTTTTATTAGTTTTATTTTTCTCTTTTTCAAAAAAATTATTTGTAGTTCCAAGCGTAAAATAATTTTTATTATTATGATTAACAATTATTTTTCCATACTCAGAATAATCGTCTATAAATCCTAAAATATTATATTCTTTATACTTTATTATTTCAGAAAAAATAACTTTGGAATGATCATTGCTACCAAAGATGACTATTTTTTTTTTTAACATATATTATTATATCATAAGTGGTTTGTAGAGGTATTTAAATTTATTTTTAAAAAAAAATAGTCTAGATTATCCAAAAATAAAAATTTTTATCTATATTAGCTCAAATGCCATTAAGGAATAATTTAAAAATTCTATTTAGAAATATCTTTAAAGCAAAATGGAAAATTAGTCCTCCAAAAAAAAATAAATTTGTTTTAGTTGATGGTGAATATAATCCTTTTTTAAAATATATAAAAAAAAAAGAGATGACAATCTTATATAGGAGAGGAGAAGAAGTAAATTTATATATATTATTTAGATGTTTTTTAAAATTTAAGTTTTCAGTACTTGATTATTGTAATCAATTTATCAGACATGTTTCACCAAAATTAATACTAACTGCTTTTGATTATCACATAATTTTTTTTAAATTAAGTAAAAAAACTGGAATCAAAACTCTTATGTTGCAAAAGGGTCAAAGAGGATATTCTGAAGAAATTATCTCTAATAGTAATTATTATTTTCCAAAAGGCAGCAAAAAAAAATTTCATGTTGATTATGTCTTTTTGTTTAATGAGACAATAAGAAAATTTTATTCTAAAAGAATTAGTGGCAATTTTTTTGAAATAGGATCGTTTGAGAATAATTTTAATAAATTTAATTATAAAAAAAATAAAAAAAAAGAAATAGTTTTTATTTCAAACTATAGTCACGTCAGCAGAAACAAGTGTGAAAATGAAGATATCATAGCATTTCATTTGTATGAATTGGCTAAAAAAAATAATATTCCATTTAAAATTCTACCTAGATATCGAACTAATCCACAATTTAAAAAAATGGAACAATCATTAAAAGAGGAGATAAATTTCTATAAAAAACTAATTAAAGGAAATTTTGAATTTATTCTTGATAAAAATAAAACCAGTTATGAATTACTTTCAAAGTATAGATTCATTTTTACCACTTATTCAACCTTAGCAAGTGAACTTTTGGCTAAAGGTTTTAGAGGTGGTTTTATAATGTTTAAGTCAAAAAAAAATCCAATTTTTTCATATAGGTTTGGTGCATTTTCTAAATTGAAAAATAAAGGAATTTTTTGGACTTCATTTAATAAATTGGATATTGGAGAAATAAAAAGAGTTTTCAATTTTGTAGTAAAATCAAAAAATAAAAATTGGAATAAAAATTTGAAATTTTTTAGAAAAAAAATCATGAACTTTGATGACGACAACAAAAAATTTAAGAAAATAATTAAAAACCTCTAAGTGTGGATTTTTAATAATCAATTAAATTTTTTCTAATTCAAATATAATTTTTTCCCAAAATAAGTAACTATCTTTTTTGTTATTCATTACATATTTTGAAAAATATTCTTCATATTTTTTTTCATTGATTTCTAAATAACTTTTAAAATTTATATTCTTGTTGTCATCTATGTTAATTGCTTTAGTTCCGAATTCTTTAGCAAAAAATTTTATATTATGAACTGATTTTGGATAGTTTTTAGACATTTCATTGGTGTATATAAAAAGTATTGGTTTTTTCAAGATACAAGCGAAATTAGCAGAAGTAGATCCATGCATAATTACTAATTTCGATTTTTTAATTAAATTATATGTATCATAAAAAAATTTTTTATTTTCTTTATATCTTGTTTTGTCAAACGGAGCTCTTGGATGAATTGCAACAATAACTTTATTGTTAAATTTTTCCTCAATTTTTGAAAAAAAATTACTTAAAGAGGAAAAATATTTTTTTTTTGTTACAACTTTTTTTTTTAGGAATGTAAGATCTGGATGATTTTCAAGATATGCATCAATAAATACTATAGATTGAGTTTCAATTTTTGAGTCTGAGTCTTTAATAAAAAAATCATAATCCATGGCATGATTATTTATTACTTTCAAATATTGATTTTTATTATAGGAAACTTTTCCTGAAAAAACTAAAATAGGTTTTTTATAAATATAATTTATAAAAAAATTATTTGTCTTATTAATTACTAATCTTAATATTTTATAAAAATTACTTTTTAATGGTAATAAATTTTTAAAAATATCAAAAAAATTTCTTAATTCACTTTTTTTCAAGTTTGGATAATTATTTATATTAAATATTAAACGAGTATTTTTTTTTTCTAATTTTAAATTAGCATAAATTTTAAACAAACTACCTATTGTAAAATCTGCATAATATGCATGTTCAATTTTGTTTAAAATATTTTTTAGTTCTTTAAAATTTGAAATAGTATAATTTTTAAGTTTTTTTAAATCTTTAGATTTAACTTTTTTTTTATTTTCAAATATTTTGTTCGAATTATTTGTTACATTAAAGTGACAGTAAATAATATTCCAATTATGCTTAATAAATATATCTAACCCAAATCTATAGAAATTTCTTTGATCAAGTGGTTGAGAGGTTAAAAAGACAATTTTTTTCAATTTATATAATTTATTAGTTTTAAAGAATGTGTTAGGAATATTTACTCGCATTATAATTTTTTAAAAGTATAAAAAAATTAAAATAAAATTATTCTGTGGTTTTAAATTATCATCATATTTATGCCTTATAATTTGTATTTGTAATAGTAAATTAGATTAAAGTAGTATTTAAAAATGCATAGTATTAATAAATTATATAAAATTTTACCTAATAATATTAAATCACAATTATATATATTTATTGTTTTATTGCTTGTTGCAACGTTTTTTGAATTAATTAGTTTAACATTTTTAATTCCAATTGCAGAAATAATAATTAGCGGAGAGACATCATTTGATTTAATAAATGATTTTTTAGACTACGCTGAAAAATATTTTATTAAAAATCAAATTTTACTAGCTACAATAATATTTGTAGTGGTTCTATTTTTTTTAAAGACTTTATACCTAATAGCTTTTTCATATTGGACAAATAAATTTTCTCAAAATATTTATAAAGTTCTTAGTGAACAACTTTTAGAAAAATATTTAAATAATAATTATTTGTTTTTTGTTAATCAAAAATCTTCAGATTTAATAAGAAATATAGTTTTTGAGACAAAAAATTTGTCTCAAATGACTTTTTGTTATTTAAAAATATTTGTCGAATTGTTTATTTTTACTACTATTGCGATATTAATTTTAGTAATTGATTTTAAGACATCTTTTATCTTGATTTGTTTTTTTTTTATTTTTACGTCAATTTATTATTTTTTTACCAAAAAATTAGTTTATAATTTTGGCACAGTCAGACAAAAATCTTCTGCAAGAATTTTAAAAAACTTGCAGGAAATTTTTGGAACTATCAAAGATATAAAATTAAAAAAATCTGAATTTTTTTTTAAAGATATCTTTAGTTTTAACATTAGATCATTTGTAAAATCTGCCTATAAATCAAACACAATTCAAGAAGCTCCAAGATTTTTAATCGAACTTTTTTTTATTGTAATTTTAACAATAATAATAATATCCAATTTTTCAGAAACTAAAGAAATTCAATCGGTAGTTCCGTTATTAGTAGTGTATTTAGCTGCAGGTTTGAGATTATTGCCAGGTTTTGTTAAATTAAATAGTTACTTGCAACAAGTTGAAAGTTTCAAACCATCATTAAATCTAATTTCTAATGAACTTATACAAAAAAATTTAGTTTCTAGAAATAAAAAAGAAAATGATAATAACATAGATATTTATAACGGTAATATAATTTGCAAAAATTTAAACTTTTCTTATGGAAAAAATGAAATATTTAAAAGTTTAAATTTCAAAATTCATAAAAATTCTATTTTTGGAATATGTGGTGAGAGTGGTTCAGGTAAGTCCACATTGGTCAATATTTTGCTTGGATTGCTGACACCAGATAAAGGTAATGTCTATTCAAACAACTTTGATATACACAAAAATGTTTTAAAATGGCAAAAATTTTTAGGGTATGTTTCTCAAAATATTTTCTTATTAGACGCAAGCTTGAAAGAAAATATTGCTTTTGGAGAAGAGAGTATTAGTAACGAGAAATTATCTATGGCATTGGAAAATGCAAATTTACTTAAGTTTGTGGAAAATTTACCAGAGGGAAAAGATACAAATATTGGTGAAAGGGGATCTAAAATTTCAGGTGGTCAAATGCAAAGAATTGCAATAGCAAGAGAGTTATACAGAAATCCATCAGTTTTAGTTTTAGATGAGGCTACCACTGGTCTTGATTATGAAAATGAAAAAAAAATTTTTCAAACAATAAAGAATTTAAAAAGTAGAATGACAATAATTGTTGTATCACATAATAAAAAAATAATTGAAATGTGTGATAATTTGATAGACCTAAACAAGAAATTTTAATACTAAGTTTTATGGATCTTTAAATGAATACAAATATAATTGACTGTACATTAAGAGATGGTGGGTACTATAATAATTGGCAATTTTCCAAAGCTGAAATTCAAAATTATATTAATGAAATCTCAAAATTAGGTATAAAATTTGTAGAAATTGGCTTTTTATTTTTACCTGTAGACAAAAAAAAAGGTTTAACAGCAAATTGCGATAATAATTTTTTTAAAAATTTTTCCTTTCCTAAAAATATTAATTTTGGAATAATGATTAATGCTTCTGATTTAATTAATTATGCTAATAAAAGTGAAGAGGCAAAAAAAGTAAAAATCTTAAATGATTTAAAAGATAAAAATTTATCCTTTATCAGAATTGCTTGTCATTTTGACGAAGTTTTTAAAATAGAAAAGTATATTAAAATTTTAAGGAAACATAAAAATATTAATTTATTTGTAAATATAATGCAAATTAGTGAGATAAATTCTCAATCAATATATAAAATTTGCAATTATTCAAAAAAATTTTTTAAATGTTTATATATTGCTGATAGTTTGGGTTCGTTAAAAAAAAACCATATAAAACAAATAGTAAAAAAATTTAAAAAAAATTGGCCATATGATTTGGGCATTCATGCGCACGACAATCAATCTTTGGCTTTAGAAAATACTTTGTATGCTAATAAAATTGGTTTGAATTGGCTCGATTGCACAATTACGGGCATGGGTAGAGGGCCAGGTAATACAAAAACAGAGGAATTGATAAAATTTTTTATTAAAAAAAATAAATCTGCAAATAAAGCTATTAAAAAACTTTTGTCAAAGTTTTTAAAATTAAAAAGAAAATATAATTGGGGTACAAATCATTATTATAGATTATCAGGAAAATATAAAATACATCCTACTTATATTCAAACAATGCTATCAGATAAACGTTATAAAAAAAATGATTATATAAGTGCGATTAATTATCTAAAAAATAAAACTGCGAAGACATTTAATCCATTTACACTAATGTCTGCGTTTAAGATTTATGAATTTAATAAGAAGATCAAAATTAAAAATGAAAGCAGTATTTTTGATGATAAAGATAATAAACAAGCCATAATTCTTGGAAAAGGTAAATCTATTGAAAAAATTAAACCACAATTAATAAAAAAAATAAAAAATTCAAAATTATTAGTAATTTGTCTTAATAAAACAAAAATAATTGATGATCAGTTAGTTGATATTAGAGCTTTTTGTCATCCTATAAATATACTTTCAAATTTAAATTATTTTAAAAGATTAAGAAAGAATTTATTAATACCATATTCTTGTTTGGCAAAAAATATAAGAAATTATTTTGATAAAAACCTTATTATAGATTATGGAATTAAGATAAATAAATCAACCAGCATAAATAAAAATTATATCACTATTAAAAGTCCTTTAGCATTGATCTATACAGTAGGTTTTTTAATATCTAAAAACTTTGAAAATATTTTTTTGGCTGGGTTTGATGGATATTCAAAAGATGAACCAAACCAAGACACAAGTTTTGAGATGATTAATTCAATGAAAAAGATGTATTCAAAAAAAAATGTACGTTTCGCATCTTTGACACCTACTAAGCTAAGTGTGAAAAAGATAAATATTAATCAAATTAGATGATGAAATTTTGCATTGTCATTCCAGCTCGATATGGATCAAGAAGATATACTGGCAAGCCATTAGTAAAAATTTTAGGAAGAGAAATGATCTTAAGAGTAGCTGATATATGCAAAAAAGTTGTTAAAAAAGATGATTTATTTATAGCAACAGATGACAAAAGAATTTCTAAAAAAGTGAGTGAGAATGGATATAAATTTATAATGACTTCTAAGAAATGTCTAACTGGCACAGATAGAGTAGCAGAAGCATCAAAAAAAATTAAGTCAGATATTTTTATTAATGTACAAGGTGATGAGCCCACAATTAATCCAAAAGACATTAAAAAAATCATAAAGGCGAAAATTAAATTTCCTAATCATGTAATATGTGGTTATGATAGAATCCACAAATTACAAAATCCATTTAATGTTAATTTACCAAAAGTTGTTATTAATGAAAAAAGTGAGTTAATATATATATCAAGATTAGCAATTCCAGGTTCAAAAAAAAAAAATTTAAAAATAAAATACTTTAAACAAGTTTGTATTTATGCGTTTAATAAAATTGAATTAAAAACATTTTATTCGAAAGGCAAAAAAGGAGAATTAGAAAAAATAGAGGATATTGAGATTTTAAGATTTTTTGAACATAATATTAAGATTAAAATGATAAAACTAAACTCTGCATCAGTAGCTGTAGATGAAAAAAGTGATATCAAAAAAGCTGAAAAAATTATTAAGTCAAAAAAATATAGAATATAATATTAGATAATATTTTGAAAAAAAAAAAAATTTTAGTTACAGGTGCAGCAGGTTTTATTGGCAGCAAGATCTGCGCTAAGCTTGTTGAAAACAACTATTCTGTGATTGGCTGTGATGATTTTTCCTCTGGCTCAAAAAAAAATATAACAAAAAAAACAAAGTTTATCAAAATTGATCTATCTAAAAAAAAAAGAATATCTAATTTACCAAAAAAAATTGATTACATATTTCATTTAGCTGGACAATCCTCTGGCGAGAAGAGTTTTGATGATCCATTAGATGATTTAGATAGAAATTTTAAAACAACTTATAATTTAATTAATTATGCAAAAAAAAATTCTATAAAAAATTTTTTTTATGCAAGTTCAATGTCTGTGTATGGAAATACTACAAATAAAGCAAAAATTAAAGATTACTGTAAACCATTATCATATTATGGTTTACATAAAAAACTTTCAGAAGACTATATTCTAAAAAATTCAAATAATTTTAATTATATAATTTTTAGAATGTTTAATGTTTATGGACCAGGTCAAGATTTACTAAATCAAAGACAAGGAATGGTAAGTATCTACCTATCAAATCTTCTAAAAAGAAATAAGATAATTGTCAAAGGAAGCACAGAACGATTTAGAGATTTTATTTATATTGATGATGTTGTTGATATATGGATTGAAGCTTTAAAAAATAAAAAAATGAATAATAAAATTATAAATTTAGGAACAGGACAAAAAACTAAGATAATGCAAATTTTACAATTTCTTAGAAAAATACATTTTAAAAAAAGTAAAGTGATAATAAAAAATAATACTCCTGGAGATCAATTTGGAATATTTGCTGATAAGTCTATATTTGATCTTACTAAAAAAAAAAAATTTATAGGTATTAAAAAAGGTATTGAAAAGTTTTATTATTGGGCAAAAAAATCAAGCTGAAATGAAAGCTGATTTTTATAAAAAAAAAATTAATTCAATTAACAAAATTAAAAATCATATAAATTATTTTGAAAATAGAAAATCTTATTTAAAAGATGCACAAAATCTATACTATCCAACTTTTACAGATTCTTTTGGTTTATCTGAAATATATAAATTTTCAGATACTAAGATAAATAAATTTTCTCTTTTATCAAAAATATTTAAAAATACTTTCTCAGGTGTTTTTTTTTCGGGACCTAGAGTAATCAAAAATTTAGATAAATTTAATTATAATAATATAATTTTTACGTGGGCAAATTTTGATAATTTTAGAAATGATGGTTCACTTGATGATAAATTTTTTAATGTTAACTCTAAATATTCGAAAAATACTTTATGGATAGTAATATACTTAGATAAATTTTTACCAAAAAAAATAAACAATAACATTATACTTTATCAAACTATTAGAACCAATATAAACATCATTAGATTTACCCATTTTTTATTGAATAAAACAATTAATTATAAAAATCCTAATTTATACCTTCATAGTATTGCAAACTTTTCTTTTTTCGCAGAAAATTTTTTTAATATAGTTAAACCTTATTTGACACCTAACATAAAAAAAATATTTTTCCCATTCGAATGTCAACCATTTCAAAATAAAATCATCCACTATTTAAAAACTGAAAAATTTAAAACTAAAATAATAGGATATATTCATGCACCACCTTTATCTTTTCCATCAAACTATATTTATAGAAAATTTAGTCCAGATGAGATTATTGTTAATGGTGATGATCAATTATACTGTTTCAACAAATTTCTTAATTGGCCAAAAAAAATTATAAAGGTAAGACCATCTACTAGATTTTTAAAGTATAAAAAAATTTCAATGAGTAATAAAATCTATTTTCCAATGACAATTAGAAACTCATCTAGCGTAATTAGTTCATTAAGAAAGATTATAAATTCCAATGAATTTTGTCTTAAAGATATAGAAATCCAGAAACATCCATTTTCTGCTAAAGAAAAAAAAATTATTAATTTTGAACAAAATTTAAAAAGTATATTAAAGAAAGAAAAGATAAAAAAAAAGAATAATAGAAGAGATTTATCTATTTTTATTGGATCCACAGGAGCGATTATTGAGGCTCTAGAAAGAGGAGTTAAAGTAATACAAATATGTGAGTTTCCTGTCTTAGATGTTTATTCTGAAAAATTTTGGAGAAATATTATTGTAAAAAAATTATATAATAATGTATTCACTTACAAATTAAAAAAAAAGGGTAAATTAATAAAATTAGGAAAAAATAATAAAAACAAAAAAATATATGGCTATAAACTTTAAGAAATTGAGTAAAAGATATTCAGGAAAAAAAGTTTTAGTTACTGGACATACTGGATTCAAAGGCTCATGGCTAGTCTTGATGCTTAGATTTTTAGGGGCAAAATTAATTGGTGTATCTAATGGATCTATAAGTTCACCATCTCATTATCAATTGATAAAAAAAAGAATTAATATTAAAGATTATTTTTGTGATGTGAGAAACATTGAAAAATTAAGAAAAATAATAATTAAAGAAAAGCCAAAATTCATTTTTCATCTTGCCGCTCAGTCACTAGTGAAAAGATCTTATTCTAATCCATTAGATACCTGGTCAACTAATTTGGTTGGTACAATAAATTTACTAGAAATTTTAAGAGCTTATAAGGAAAAATGTACAGTAGTTTTTATTACTAGTGATAAGGTTTACAAGAATTTAGAAACTAAAAAACCTTATAATGAGAATAGTGTTTTAGGTGGACATGATCCTTATAGTTGTTCAAAAAGTTCAGCTGATCTAGCAGTTCAATCCTACATAAAATCATATTTTTTTAACAAAAAAAATATTCGGTTAGCAATTGCACGAGCTGGCAATGTGGTTGGAGGTGGCGATTGGTCAAGTGACAGGTTGATTCCAGATTGTGTTAAATCATGGTCAAAATCGAAAAATGTAAATATTAGACAGCCCAACTCAACAAGGCCATGGCAGCATGTTATTGATATTGTTTATGGCTATTTAACTTTATCTTACTTTTTATCAATTCATGAAAAACTTAATCATGAAGTTTTTAATTTTGGCCCAGATCACAATAAGAACCATAAGGTAAAAGAAGTTATTTCTTTAATGAAAAAAAATTGGAAAAAAGCCAATTGGAAATATAAAAAAAATAATAATCAAAAAGAGTCTGTTTTACTAAATCTTGATTCACGTAAAGCAATTACTAAATTAGGATGGAAGCCAATTTTAAAGTTTGAAGAAGTAATAGAATATACGACTAATTGGTATAAAAATTTTTATGAAAAAAAAATAGATACTTACGAACTATCAATCGATCAGATTAAAAAATTTAATGAAATTCTGAAATAAATAATATGAAAGTAGTTATTTTAGCTGGTGGGCTTGGAACAAGAATATCAGAGTATACAAAATTGATCCCAAAACCAATGATACCATTAAAAGGAAAACCTATAATTTACTATATTATGAAACATTTTTATAATTATGGTTTCAAAAACTTTTATGTTGCTATCGGGTATAAAGGTATTGTTCTAAAGAATTTTTTTAAAAAAAATAATTTCCCATGGGACGTGAAACTTATTGAAACTGGCCAGAAAACCATGACTGGTGGAAGATTAAAAAGGTTAAAGAAACATATTGGGAATGAAAGATTTTTTATGACATATGGTGATGGTTTAAGTGATGTAAATTTAAAAAGTCTTTTAAATTTTCATATAAAAAATAAAAAAATAGCAACACTCACGGCAGTCAGGCCACCAGCAAGATTTGGTAAAATTAAATTAAACCAAAAAAATAATGTTATATTATTTAGAGAGAAATCTAGTCTTGATGAGGGGTGGATAAATGGTGGTTTTTTTGTTTTAGAGCCAGAAATTTTCCCTTTAATTAAATCTGATCAAACATTTTTTGAGAAAGAGCCTCTTCAAAAATTATCACAAAAAAGGCAGTTAAAAGCATTTCAGCATAAAAAAATATGGCAATGCATGGATACCGTTAGAGACAAAGAAATTTTAGAAAAACTTTTATTAGAAAAAAAATTAAAATTTTGAAAAAAAAAATCTTAGTTATTGGTGGTACAGGTTTTCTTGGATCTCATGTATGTAATGAAGCTATAAAAAAAAAATATAAAGTGATCAGTGTTTCAACTAAAAAAACAGAATTTAAATCAATAAAAGACGTTAAATATATTACTTGTGATATTACTAATATTAATGCAATAAATAAAAAACTTAATTTTGATGTAGACTTCGTTGTAAATTTTGGAGGATATGTAGATCATACAAATAAAAACAAAACATATAAAAGCCATTTCTTAGGATGTAAAAATTTAGTAAATTTTTATGAAAAAAGAAAAATTAAAAAGTTTATTCAAATAGGAAGTAGTCTTGAATATGGTAAAACAAGATCTCCTCATAAAGAAAAAATCGCTATTCAAAAAATTAGTTTATTAAAAAGTATTTATGCAAAATCAAAGTTATTAAGTACTGAATATTGTTTAAAAGCTTTTAAAGAAAATCTTTTCCCAGTAACAATATTAAGACCATATTTAGTTTATGGGCCAGGACAAAAGATAAATAGATTGATACCTTTTATAATATCAAAAAGTATTAAAAATAATGAATTTGCATGTTCATCTGGTACTCAATTGAGAAATTTCTTATTTGTGGAGGATTTTGTTAAGGCAATTTTTAAAACATTGACCAAAAAAAAAGCTAACGGTGAAATAATAAATATTGGATCTAATAAAAATTTAAGAGTAAAAAAAGTAATACTCATGATCAGAGATTATTTAAATTCTGGTAAGCCAATGTTTGGAAAAATTAAATTGAGAAAAGACGAATCTTTTGAATATTATCCAAGTATAGAAAAGGCAAAAAATTTAATAAATTGGAAACCAACAGTAAAATTTGAAAAAGGACTATCTATAACTATCAAGTATTTTAAAGAATAAAGTGATAAAAAAAATCTTAAAAAAAATTAATTTTTTTAATTATTTAAAATATAATATTATTTTGAATTTTTCAAAAAAAGTTTCAGGTTTGCCCCTTGCTAATAAAGGATTAGATTTTATCGCATCATATTCAAGATCTAACTATATTTCTCATACCATAAGGCCAAAATACTCAGAGAATTTTAAACTAGTTTCAACTGAAGAAATTAACAAAAAAGAATTTGGAATAATTATACAAGGACCGATAAGTAGTAAAAATGAGCTTAACTTTCTGAGAGAAACACTTAAGATTTACAAAAATATTTTTCCTAAAACTTTGATAGTAGTTTCAACGTGGAAAAATTCTTTTTCTAAAAAATTATTTAATGATGAATACATTAAGATTTCAGAACTTGAAAAACCAAAAGTACCCGGTTTTGCAAATATAAATTATCAGATTAAATCTACAAGTAGTGCAATTAAAATTTTAAAAGATGAAGGTATCAAAAGTATTTTAAAAACAAGAACTGATTGTAGGATATGTAAGCCAAATCTTAAGTCATATTTTTTAAGTCTACAAAAAACCTTTATTTCTCAAGACTCGATGAATTCACGAATATTTGCTTCAAATGTTGCGACATGTAAATATAGGATTTATGGTCTAACAGATATAATGCTATTTAGTAAAACAGAAGAAATCGAACTTTACTTTAAAGATGAGACTGAAGAAGATATTCTAAAAAATTACTCCTTTAAAAGAATTATAAACGAAACTGCAGTAATGAGTGAAATTTTATTATGTGCAAGATATTTAAAGAATAAAGGCGTCCAATTAGATTGGACATTAGAACATTGGTGGGAATGTTTATCAAAATATTTTGGCATAGTTGATGTTTACAGTATTGATTTGTTTTGGCATAAATATGACTGGAATTTTGAACAAAGATTCGTCAAAAATTATCTATATAAATCTTCTAGGTCTATAGAATTTAGTGAATGGCTTTCATTATATAATGAGTTTAAACTTAACTTGAAAGCAATTGATTATAAAGAAAGATTTGTTTTAGATAAAAAAAACAATCAAATATCTAAAAAAATTTTCTAAATTAGTTTACAGGCTATATCTAAAAATTTTGAAGTATATTTTTTATTATGAAAATTGATTAATGTAAAATAAAGACTCGATGTTAGAATCTTTAAAGTTTCAATATTATCTATTTGTTTGTTATCCAATACAAGTTTTTCAAAATGGTTTTTAAGTTCACTTAAATATGCTTGGTCTATTTTCTTGTCCAAAATGATATATTCGTAACCAGTTAGGCTTTGATAAATCTTAGCAAAATCATAGTTTATATCACCAAAAATTGTAAATTTTTTACCTAAACTCCCTCTTGGATCTAAAAAAATAAGATCACTATTATTTTTTTTAATTATGTTTGATAAAACTGGATCACCATGAATAACACCAACCTTTCCCTTGTTAAAATTTTCATAATCTTTTAAATATTCATTTAGTTTGTTTAAGTATTTTTTTTTATATTTTCTTAGATTTTTGGTTCTTAGATTAAACTTATTTGAATAATTATCATAAATGTTAATTAAATTTTGGCTTCTCAAAGTTTTTGATTTATGAATGAAGTTTAGTTTTTTAAATAAATTTGTAAGATCTTCTTTAGTTAATAAATTATTTACTAATAAATATGAAAGTTTTAACCCATCTACAGTATCCATTTTATAAAAATTTTTACCAGTCTCTTTAATTTTAGGAAAAAATTTTTTTATTTTAGAGGGTATTTTTTGTAAAAAATTTATTTCACTATTCAATTTATTTATATTTGATGATTTTTTTATTGTAAATTTTTCACCCACAATGACTTCATTAAAATTTCTTGTCAAATAATCCTTTGTTTCGTAGTAACCAAGTTTAGTATTAAGATTTTCTATTGGGTTGATTGATAAATCGTCTATGTAAAAATTTGCATAAGGCTTACCTAGTATGAGCTCGTCATATCTAATTTTAAATAGTTTTAATTGGTTTAAGGTCAAATTTTCTATTTCTTTTTTCACTTTTTTTATATTTCCATTGTGAGTTCTCATTCTTCTGGCAGTATAAATAATTATATAGTGTCCCTGTGAATGAAGAAAATTTAAAAATTTGATATTTTTAATAATTGGTTTTACAGTATTGTAATCATCTTTTACTTTAGGATATGTTACCAATGTATTATCTAGATCAAAACAAAACCTTTTTTTTTCTACTTTATTTTTCTTACTAAAATCTATTACTTGCTTCGGTGTTCCGAGACAGTCAAACTCTTTTTCTTTGATTTCAATCCCTTTTATAGTTTCTTTATTTTTTAATAATAAATTATAAATATCTGATACATAAATTCTTTTATCTTTTTTTAGCGCAGATTTAGAATATGCATTAAATTTTTTAATATTGTTAAAAAAATAAGCACCTGTATTTGCATTGTTACTAATTTTCTTTTTTTCAACTATTTTGTAAATTTTATTTTTATTTAGTTTTACATACGAAAAAATTGGTTCTTTAATTTTAGTCTTATGATAAAAAACAGTATGAACATTTTTATCAATTAGGTTAATAATATTTTTTTTATAAAATGTATCTCCGTCTAAAATTAAAAGACCTTCATTTTTTGAGTTTTTTTCTAAAATACTAGTTAATTTATAAATTGTTTCTACTGGGCCATGAGTATTGTGGTCTAGTTTTAAAAAATTTATATTTGGATATTTTGCAAAATGCTCTTCAAAACTAAATTTTTCCAATTGATTATTATATACAATATAAAGTTTATCTTTCTTTTTTAGTCGCAGGTTATCCAAGACCCAAAATATTATTTCCTTTCCTAAAACTTTTACAAGTGGTTTAGGATCATTGTAACCTAAGTCAGAAAATCTCTTACCAATACCACCAAGAGGAATTATAATAATCATTACTTTGATATATTAGATAAACAAAAATTTTATTACTTCAACAGTATTTAAGTTATAAATAAACTTAAAACTGATGTTTTAAATTTCATTAAAATATATTAAGAAAGATATATTATGGAATTTATTTTAAACAATCTAAATAAAATCTACATAGTTGTTACTCTGTTATTCGCCTCATTATATCTAAGAATTTTATTACAGATTGTTGGACAATCCTGGATAAAGACAATAGCTCACACGTCTACATTGATGTTATTACCAATTCTTACTTATGTAATTACCAGTGTAATCTCAGGAAATATTGCTTTGTCACTAGGTATGGTGGGAGCTCTATCAATTGTGCGTTTCAGAAATCCAGTTAGATCTCCTCTTGAATTATCTGTGTATTTTGGAGCAATTACTATGGGTATAGCGGCATCAGTATCTCTACCGTGGCTTATCTTATTTATAGGAGCTGTTACATTGGTCAGTATAGTTCTTTATTCTTTGAATAAGATAAATAAATTTTTTTCGCAAACTCCTTTTTTCGTTAGTTCATTTTCTGAAGGAAATTCAATGTCAACATTAATGATCGTCACTAAAAGTGAGTTAGACAATTTAAATAATCATGAAGACTTAAAGTCCAAAACATTCAGTGATGAACAAACCACATATATTTTTGCATCATCTGATTTTAAAAATTTACAAGAATTAGAAAAATCTATAAGCTCTAATAATAAAATAATATCTTCTCAATTAAATAAATAAGAAAATGCTTCGTTTTTTTATTGTATTAACATCGTTGATGTTAAGTTTTCAAATGAACGCAGAGTCTAACTGTGATTTTAAAACTTCTGAATTTTTAAATGAGCTAAAAAATCCAAAAAATATTAATTTCATAAATATTAAAATTCCAAAAAGTGGAAAATATATGAGAAATTCATTTAAAATACTTACTTCAAAAGGAGATGTCATACCATCAGATTTAAAAAAAAAGTTTAAGGCAAACTTAACAGTAAATTATAATTTTGGTGAATGTAAATATTTAGCAAAAATCCGTCAAAGTGGTGATAGAAAAGATCATATTAAGTTTTTAAATGGAGGAAAATTATTACAATCTCTTGATGTAAAATTAGATAAAGGAAATATTCTTCGAGCAACTCATTTTAAATTGCTTATACCCGAGACTAGAAATGGAAAAAATGAGATTCTTGCATCTTTAATTTTGAAAAATAGTGGTTTTATTGCCCCTGAAACTTTTGAAGTTTCAACACTAATCAATGGCACTAAGTCTATTATGATTTTTCAAGAAAATGCAAAAAAAGAATTATTGGAAAGAAATTTCAAAAGAGAGGGTGCAATTTTTGAGGGAGATGAAACACTTCTTTGGTCATTCAAAAAATATGATAAATTTTTTCTAGAACCTTTGGCATTATCAAGACTAGTTAATGGAAATTGGTTTTTAAAAGGACCATCTTCTCAAATAATTTCACTTAGCGCTTATTCTAAAGTACAATCTATGTATTTAACTTATGCAGCAACACTACAAGATCAACCTCAGGGGACTTGGGGTGTAAAATTAGAGCCAAATAAAGAAAGTTTGGATAATTTTGTAAAATTTGATTTAATGTTGTTGGCTATGAATGGGTCTCACGGACTAAGACCGCACAATAGAAAGTTTTATTATAACTCAATTACATCAGAATTTATTCCCATATATTATGATGGCGATGTGGATTTTATTGATCTTAAAAATAACCACATGGGACATCAATCTAGAGATATAATTCAAAATCTACTTTCAAGGTCTTTTAACTTTAATTGGTCAAGTCAAATTAATGAAATTGTTGATTTCAAAGATTTAAAAATTGAGTTTATCAAAAGAGTAAATATTCCAGAAAATGATGCTGCGGAGTTTTTTAATTTAGCTATAAAAGTTTATAAATCAAATTTAGTTAAAATTGAAGAATTAATAACATCATCTTCTCGAGTAAAAGATAAAAAAAAAATCAAAAATAAAATTAATTCATACACTGAATTTCAAAAAGAAAATCAAGTTTCTCAGTTGTTAGTTTCAGATGTTAAAATTGATAATGAAAAGTTTGTATTAGATTATTTTAATGGAAATTCAAAAGTTATTGATGAAAAAGAAATGAAAGATATAATTTCTAATAATTTACATGGTAAAGAGAGAGTTACATTAATTCAATCCAAGAGTCTTGAAATAGATACAAATTTTTTTTCAAGAGAGATTTCTGAATTTTCAGGTAAAATTGCAGCATCTCCAGGTATAAAAATTAGTATAGATAAGTCAAATAAATCTATCTCATTCACACAATCTCAAAGTAAAGATTGGGTGTTAATTGACTCAGCTGACTTGAATAATTGGAAAATTAGATTTATCGGATTAGAAAAAAATGATAATGAAAAATTTTTTTCAAAACAAAGATTTAATCAATTTGGTCTAACAGGCTGTTTAACAATTTATAGATCTACATTTAAAAATGTTTCATTTGAAATAAATAATGGTGAGTGTGAAGATAGTCTCAATATTCTTAATTCTAAAGGAAATATTGATTCTATTTACATAAAAAACGCTTTTGCTGATGCTTTGGATGTTGATTTTTCAGAAATAAATGCTTCGATCATTGATATTTCCTATGCATTAAATGATTGCTTTGATTTGAGTGATGGAAAATATAATTTTGAATCTGTTAAGCTCAATGAGTGTGGTGATAAGGGATTATCTGTAGGAGAGCAATCAACTTTAAATTTAGAAAAAATTTTAATTTATAACTCAAATATAGGCATAGCTTCCAAAGATAGTTCAGAGACAGTAATTGATAGAGCCACTGTTGAAAACGTTGAATTTTGTTTGGCTGCTTATAATAAAAAACAGGAATTTTTTGGCAGTTTAATAAAAATTAAAAATATTGAGTGCAAGAATTATTTTAAAAGGAGTAAATTAGATAACTTCTCCAAAATAGAAGAAATAAACAGTAATTACAATAATGAAAATATCTTTGAAAAGAATAATTATCAAATCCAATCAGAGAAAAATTTAGTTAAATTTATTCGCTATGATGAAAAGTTAGAGGCAGAAAAGGTTATAAATACATCAATAAATCACTATTATAAATATGGAATAATACCTTTTTAAAAAAATGAGTTTTCGAAAAGAAAAAAAATTTCGCCTTACAATAAATGAATTTTATTCAATGAAAAATTTACTTATTGAAAATGGTATGACCAAACTTTATGGAGCAAGAAAAGTTAATAGTATTTATTTTGATACTTTATCATACGATATGTTTAGCCAATCTGAAGAAGGCGTTCTTCCAAGAAAAAAAATAAGAATCCGTTGGTATGAAGGTATTAATAGATTACAACTTGAAAAAAAAATTTCGAGTGTTGAGGGAAGATTTAAAACTACTGATAAATACAATCTTTACTCAAATACTAAAGAAATTTTTAAATCTACACTTTTTGATAAAGATTATGGCGCAATACACCCAACTTTGAAAGTGTCTTATAATCGAGAATATTATATGTTAAATAAAATGCGTATTACGCTGGATTCTAACATTAATTATAATAACATAACTCTTGATCCTTTGCTGGATTATAAAGATCCTGAGAGAGTTGTTGAAATTAAAACAGCAATTAATTGCAGCGATGATTTTATTGAAAAATATATACCATATCAAGTATCCAGGTTTTCAAAGTATTCTAGGGGCTTGCTTATTTCTCAGAAAAATCTTAGTGAATTCTAGAATATTAAATCAAAGGTTATTTCGAATAAATATTTGATTTTAGATAATTAATCGTTGGTTTTACAATTAATTCACTGCCAGATAAACTTAAATGATCATCATCATAATAAAGTGAGTTTAATTCATCACCAACAGCGCAAATTTCAGATGTACAAAAAATATCTGTAAAATCTAATAAATCTATATTTTTGTTTTCAAATATTGAACTCACAAAGTTTTGCAAATTATCATGGTCGCTACGTTTTAAAGAAATATTTTGAACAGAGTCACCACTTCTTAAACTTTCAAAGTATAAATCCAAAGCTTTATGTTTTTGCTGAGGAATTTGAGTGATAACAGTAAGTTTTACACCTAGCTTTTTATATGAGGCTAACGTTTTTTCAATTCCTACCTTAAAAGCATTGCGACTAACATCTTTATTCTTAATATTTTTATTTTCTAGTGCAATATATGAAAAATCATTACCGTCATAGCCACCGTCTGTATAGTAGGTCCATCGGGCAACCAGGAATATATTTTTAATATCATTTACTTTAATAAAATTTAATACTCTTTCATTTAATTTATTACAATTTCTCAGAGACTGATTATCATGAAATGAATGGATATTTAATAATGGTGGGCAAGCATGTGTGGCAATAAAGTAGGCACTTTCACCTAGCTGTTGCAAACTAGTATCTATAGTTGGTAAAAATGATAATGCATGACTGTCACCAAACACTACTAGAGATGGTTTGATTGTTTTGTCTCCAATAATACAATACCAATCATCCCTTTTGTGTATAAAGTCTTTTCCAAAACATTCTGATTGCTTATTTGATCTTACAATTGTCTCAGTAATTGTTGGTGAAATTTGATATTTTACAATATTTCCTTTTTGAAAATGACCATATAAACCTAATGTAGTAAAAAAAAATATTCCAATTATTGAAAACAAAATAAAATTTTTTTTACTAATTGGACTATTTTTATTTTGTCTGAATGGTTTTTCAATATATTTCCAACTAAAAGTTGCAATCAATAAAGTAAATATTGAAAGTAAAAACATAATAAACTTTGATGGCTCATCTAGAAATCTAATTTTTACAAATGCAAATATCGGTTGTTGCCATAAATAGGCCGAATAACTTACCAATCCTATTCCAACAATGAGTTTAATCCTTAAAAATTTTGTAACAAAACCTTTATTGTTGTTTGCAAAAATAATAATTAAAACTGATCCCAACACAGGAAATAATGTATAAAAGCTTGGAAAGCGTATCGTTTCATCAAAGAAGAATATTGAAAAAAGTATAGCAATTAATCCTATAGTAGATAATAAATTGTTATCCCTTATAATTTTATCTTTGGTCATAACTGCAGTTATGGATCCAAAAAATATTTCCCAAATACGGAAAGGTGCTAAATAAAAATTTGCTTCTTTATAAAATCGTGATGTGTACTCACTCAAGAATAAACTTGTTATTAAAATAGTCAAAAATATTGAAATTATTTTTTTTCTTCCAAATTTCCAAATAAATAAAAGCAAAATTGGAAAAAATAAATAATATTGCTCCTCAACAGCCAAACTCCATGTATGCAGTAATGGTTTTTCCTCTGAAATTTCCTCAAAATAACCAGTTTCTAGCCAAAACAATATATTAGATGAAAATATGCTTACAGCCACTAAGCTTTGAGAGAAATTTTTCATTTGCATAGGCTGCATCCAATTCCATGCAAAGAATATTGATACAAGCATTACAAAAAAAAGAGCTGGTAAAATTCTTCTTGCTCTTCTTTCATAAAAATTTATCAATGAAAATTCTTTATTCCTCATCTCATCTAATATAATTGAAGTAATTAAATAACCACTGATAACAAAAAAAACATCCACACCTACAAAACCACCTTTAAATAATTCAAAACCTGCATGATAAAAAATCACAGGAATAACTGCTAGAGCACGTAAACCATCTATTTCAGATCTATATTTCAAATTGGGTTGTCTTTTAATATTTCTAATTTTTTAAAAATTCATGATTATCTTATTTGTCACTTTAATATCAAATTATTTTTTTCTTTAATATTTCTATAAATACTTTCAGAAACTTTTTTATATCCATTTTTAGTGTAATGAAAATTTAAACTAAATGAATACAATTTTAATGGATCTTTTTCTTTAATAAAAACCTCTTCATGTATATCAATAAAAGGAATTTTTAAATTTTGGACTATATCTTTAATTAAATAATATTCTTCATCATTGTTAATCCCTGATTTATAACGTTGATATTTTGGCAGATAAACAAAATATAATTTTGAATTATTTTGTATTGATAGTTGATTAGCTAAATAAAGTATTTTTTTTAGCAATTGAGGTTGAATTTTTTTTTTGGATTCTGTTATAAAAGAATTTCTTAGAGCATGAAGCTTTAAAAACTTAATGATTTTTGATCTTAGGCTAGCTTTTTTAATTCTTTTATTTATTTCGTCATTTACAATTTTATTAACTTCTCCTTGTTTAGCTTTAAGTTCTTGAGTAAAATTTAAATCAGTTAGATAATTTTTTAATATCTTATTTTTATATTCTTTATTTAGATCCTTAAAATTTGTTGATGCATCAAAAATCCAAATAATATTTTTAACATTTGGCTCTAGATACTCTCTTAAAGTTGCATACTCAATTAATGGCCCATTATTATCATATCCTAAGTTTAAAACTGATTTTTTTGATAATTTTCTTAACTGTGAAGCAATATCAAAGGGCCTATTTACTGAAGATCCATGAGTAAAAGAATCCCCAACTAATAAAAATTCTATTTCTTTGCTTTCCCATTCATTATCAGGGTTATTAAATCCATATCTATCACTTTGATAAATTGAAAAATATCCATTTTCATTATCATATATTGTTTTAGAGTTTGAGAAACCTGACAAAGGCAGAATTGAATTTTTTTTATGAAGATGATTAGATGGAGCAACTTTCATTTTAATATTATTATTAATTTTTTTCAAGTCTGAATAAATTTCTACTCGATATCTAGTATCAAAATCTTTTCCTGTTTTATTTTTATAATTTATTTTTATATCTGATGTTGGAAATTTATTAATTTTATTATTCAATAAAAAAGCTCCCTCTACAAAATACAAAACTATAATGGAAGTAAAGATTAAAATAATTAATCTTTTTTTTATCTTTTGATTTATAAAAAAAGTAGAAATTGAAAAAATTATTAAGAATAAAGAGATTGCATAGTAAGTTTTATAGTATTCATTTTTCGAACCATCCCAATAAAATTCTGCTCTGTATATAGTATACAAAAATAAAGAGATAGATATTAATAAAGAATTAATTGAAAATGTTTTTTTAAGAAAGTTCACTATAATAAATAATCTAAATTGAATTTTTGATATAGCAAATCATTATGTAACTGTATTTACATATCAGGTTAGATTTTATCTCTGTCAACAATTAGATATTAAATTAATTTGATAATTGTATTATATACTTACTTAATAATTATGCAAAATTTTAAAGTTATAAAAAATTTTTTAAAGAAAGAACATTTTGATAAATTGTGCAATTTAAAACGTGAAAAAATTAAACCTAACTCCATAAAAGTTTATCATAATAAGATTGATAAATTTAATAATATTAACTCAACATTAATTAGTAACAGTTTACTAGTAGACCTTTATAAAACCTACAATAAAACTTCCTATAAAATTTTGGGTGAGTTGGCACCTCAAAAAATAAAACTTTATGATTACACTGAGTTTCATTTAGTTGAAACTGGAAAAAATTATTCATTTCCAATACATCAAGATATCCCAAGTAAATTATTAAGTGGAGTAATTTATTTATATCCAGAAAAGAATAAAGGCACTTTTATTTATAAAAATAAAAGGGGTGAAAACAAAGAGGAGATTGAATGGGTACAAAATAAAGCTTTTTTTTTCTCAAGGTCTGAAAACTTAAGTTGGCACTCATATGAAGGAGATAAAATTTCTAACAGATTAGCTTTAGTATATAATTTAATGACATACGATTTGAAGAAAGCTTGTGAAATAGAAAATATAAATTACTATAAATACTTAGCTTTAAATAAAATAAATCCCTATTTATTAAAATATTTTAAGTTTACAATAAATTAAAAATACTGTGTTTAAAAAATTTTCTTTTATTTTGTATAAACTTCTTAGGTTTATTGATTTTTTTCTTAGATTGATTTTTAAAAGAAGTTTTGTTTCTTGGTTTAAGGATTTCTCTATGGAAGATAGTTATCAATTTGTGAAAATACAGAAAAAAAAAATAAAACTTTTTACGCCTAACCATTTAACTGAGTGGAGAGTTGATACTTTATATACTAAAGAACCAGAAACACTTGCATGGATAGATAAATTTGATCCTCAAGATAAAAACTTTATTTTTTGGGATATAGGATCAAATATAGGTTTATATTCAATATATGCTTCAATTACTCACCCTCGGTGTCAAGTTATTAGTTTTGAACCATCCACTAATAATTTAAGAGTTTTGTCCAGAAATATCTCTATTAATAATTTAGAAAAATCTATAAAAATATTTACCAATCCTCTGACTGACAACAGTAAAAAATTTCTTATGATGCAACACAATGAATTCAATGAAGGGGGAGCATTAAATTCATTTGGTGCAAATCATAATTTTGAGGGAAAAAAATTCTCTTTTCCTATGAAGTACCAACTTTTTGGTTTTAGTATAAAGGATATATTAGACAATAAATTTCTTGAAATTCCCGATTATATAAAGATTGATGTTGATGGAATTGAGCATCTTATTTTAAGTGGTGCGGGTGAATATTTAAAAAACGAAAAAA
Source organism: Candidatus Pelagibacter sp. HIMB1321 (assembly GCF_900177485.1). NCBI lineage: Bacteria > Pseudomonadati > Pseudomonadota > Alphaproteobacteria > Candidatus Pelagibacterales > Candidatus Pelagibacteraceae > Candidatus Pelagibacter > Candidatus Pelagibacter sp. HIMB1321. Next base: position 936,779 of record NZ_LT840186.1, on the reverse strand, counting down.
TCAAAAGTGTATCTGTTGAAATAAATGAAAATTTTAGTCAACAGTTTGAAAATGTAATCGATATAATGAAAAAAAATAATTTTGTATTTATTGATAAAAAACAAAATAATGAATTAAAAAATTCAAATGGACCATTTTCAAAATCATTTAACTACATATTTAATAAAAAAAATTGATTGAATTAAATGAATTGTTTAATTTGTGAAAAGAATAATCTAAATTTTTTTGATGATTATCGATACAATATAAAAACTGATAAAGAATATTTTAATAATCCTGAAATTTTTAGATGTCCAAATTGTGATTTATCTTTTTGTAATCCAATGCCATCAGTAGCAAATTTGAATACTTTTTATAGTAATATTTATCGAGCACATGGTAGACCACACGAGTTTGATATTATTGATATTAGAAATAATAATAACAATAATAATAATATTAGTTATTTAGAGTATTTAGAAAAATTTATAGACTTGGAGAGAGTTTATCAATTGTTTGATTTTGGGTCAGGCACAGGATGTCTTGGACATTTTATTAAAAAAAAGTATCAAAAGATTGAAAATAATTGTGCAGAAAAAGATAGATATTGTAAAAAAATTCTTGAAGAAAGAGGATATAAAAATTATGAAAATATAGATAAGGTAAATAATAAATTTGATTTAATTATTAGTCTTCACTCGCTTGAACACTTAACAGATTTAAAAATTTTTGAAAAATTTAAGAAATTATCAAAGGTCAATACTTATATTTTCATAGAAGTACCAAACTGTGAAATTAATGAATTTTATAAAGATAGACCATACGACTCACCACACCTAATATTTTTTACTAAAAAAAGTTTTGAAAAGATTGCACAAAAATACTCACTTGAAATAATAGACATCAGTTATGCTTCGATAACCTTAAAAAGAAATTTTGAACTAATGAAAGTTAGTAAAAAAAAATATGAAAATTGGCAAAGAGGCAGATATATAGATAAAGCGAAATCTTATTTAAGAAAAGCATTAAAATATTTACGTATAATTAAAAATTCTAAAAATACAGAGAAAATAATCTTTAAAGAGGATGACAAATATTTATCAAACATCAGAGTTATATTTAAGGTTATTTAACATATGCATCCATTAGTCAGTGTAATAGTAAACTGTCATAATGGTTCGAAATATTTAGAAAAATGTATCAAAAGCATTTTAAATCAAAAATACCAAAACCTTGAAATAATTTTTTATGATAATTTCTCAAATGATGGTAGCAAAGAGATTGTAAATAAATTAAAAGATAAAAGAGTTAAATATTATTATAGTAGTAAAAAACTCTCATTATATAAGGCTAGAAATGAAGCTATTAAAAAAACTTCCGGCAATCTCATTGCTTTCCTCGATGCAGATGATTGGTGGGATAGTAGCTATCTTTCTGAAAAAAAAAAATTTTTTATAAATAAAAAATATGACTTTTTTTACAGTAACGTTTTTTTTTATCATGAAAAAAATAATAAATTTTTAAAATATAATAAATTTGATTTACCCGATGGTAAGATTTTTAATTATTTAGCTAATCAATATTTCATAATTATAAGTGGATTAATTTTAAGAAAAAAAATTTTAAAAAAAGAAAATTATTTTAATGATAAATATAATATCATTGGTGATTATGATTTAATTATGCGAATTAGCAAATACGCAAATGCAAAGTCTTTCAATGAACCATTGGTTTATTATAGAGTTCACAATAATAATTTATCAAAATTAAGTAAAAAAATGCATTATGAGGAGTATAGAGAATGGTATTACAATCAGGAAAAAAATAGTGATAAAAATTTTGAAATTAATAAAGATAAGTTTTTATTAGAATTGTTGAAATTAAAAATAATAAATGGATTGTATCAAAAGAAAGATTTAAAATTATTAATTCTAATTTTTAAAATACCAAAATTTAAGATGAAATTAAAATATTTATTAGCTTTCCTTTTACCATTAAAAATCGTTGATTTTTTTAGAAAATGAATAGATTAGTTATAATCTCTAATGATAGATTAAATTTCACAGAAAACACAATCTATTCAAAATTTAATGATACACTTAATATAATTGAAGGCTTATCAAAAAAAAACCATTTAAGTTTTTTTTGTAGAAAAAATTATTTTAAAGAAATTCACAAAATAAAATTAAAAAATAAGTCTAAACTTAAAATTTTGCAAATAAAAGATTTAAATTTTAATAATCAAAAACTTTTTATGATTTCAATCACACCCTTTAATTTTTGTATTTTCATGATAATCAAATTTTTTCACCAGAAGATTTATGGTTATGTAATTTTGAGAAGTGATGGCTTTAAAGAATATGAATCTAAATTTGGTTTCATTGGTAGGACAATCTATCAATTTATGTTTAAGAAAGTTCTAAAAGAACTTAAACCAATAATTGTTTCAAGAAATCTATCTAAAATAAAAAATTACGATTATTACAAAATCAATCCCTCAGAAATTACAGATATTTGGAAAACAAGGCTAAAAAAACCTAATATTAAAATAGCAAAATTATTATATGTTGGCAGAATAAAAAAAGAAAAAGGAATTTTCTCTCTTTTAAAACTTGTAGAAAAATTTACCATTAGTTTTGAGTTAAATATAGTTGGACAAGCTGAAAGAAAAATACTTACAAAAAAAAATATTCATTTTTATGATGAGACTTCTGATGTAAAAAAAATTATTCAATATTATGACAGAAACAATATATTTATTTTGCCATCATTTACAGAGGGTTCACCGAAAGTTATTTTGGAGAGCCTTGTTAGATTGAGGCCTATTATAATTTTTAGAGAAATCTCACATGTGAAGATTAATTTTAAAGGTATTTTTATTTGTGATCGAAATTCTGTAAAACTTGAAAAAACTATTCAGTATATTTTAGGTAATTATGAAAAGATTCAATCTGATATTAAGAAAAATAAAATTTTTACTAGAGAAGAATTTCAAAGAGAATTACGAAAGATAGTTGTATGACATTCTTATTTCAAAAAAAAAATATATTTTTATTACTATTCTTTTTCCCTTTAACTCATATTGTCGGTATTGCATTAACCGAATTTTATATTTTTTGTTTTACTATTTTCTTATGTTTAAATTTTAGAAATAAAGAGTTAAAGCTAAGCAGATTAATATTATTTATTTCTATATTTTCTATATACGTTGGAATAAATGCATTTATTCAAATACCAGATAATTTAAAGTTATCCTCTATCTTTCATTTTAGATATGTTTTATTTGCTATCTCAATTTATATTTTTTTGGAAGTATATAAAAGACCGGAAAAAAATTTAAGATATGTATTTTTATTAATTATACTTTTTATATCAATATTGTTAGTTGATAGTTGTATTCAATATTTCACAGGTCAAAATATTATTGGTCAAAAATTAAGTCGTTATGGCTACAGAGTTTCAAGTTTTTTTGGTGATGATTTGATTTTAGGAAGTTTTCTTATGAGATTATTGCCAATAATTCTCTGGTATTCATATTATGTAAACTTAGAGATTAATTCAAAAAAAATAACCTCTATAATTTTCTTTTCAGTATATTTTTTTACAATTTATATCTCAGGTGAAAGAACTGCTTTTGGGTTAACAATTTTAATGATCTTAATGATTACATTATTTATAAATGAATTAAGAGAAATTTTTATTAAATCATTTTTAATTTTTGTCATATTAGTTGCAATTGTTACTTTTTTTAATCTTGGAAAAGAAAATACATTTCACAGAATGTTTGTTAAAACATATAATCAATTTGTAGATAAAAATGCAGATAATAATCTTTCTAGTGAGAATGTTTTTAAAAAAAAGGAATTGTCCTTAATTGAAAAAATTGAAAATATTACAATATTTTCATCAGATCATCATGGACATCTTGTAATAGCAAAAGATCTATTCATAAAGAATCCTATTTTTGGTGTAGGTCCAAAAGGGTTTAGGTATTATTGTAGAACAGTTGAGTATGACCCTCCTAAAGGTGTATGCTCTACACATCCACACAACATATTAGCTCAATTATTAGCTGAATTGGGTTTTTTTGGCTTCTTATTCTATTTCATTTTTATAATTTACATTTTCCAACTGATATTTAGTCATGATAAAAACAAGATTAATTATTTTGATAATAAATTAATAATAATTTTAATAGGTTTGTTCATTAATTTATTTCCCTTTTTACCAAGTGGTAATTTTTTCAATAATTGGATTTCTTCATTTTTATATTTTAAGATAGGTTTAATGTTGTTTTCGTTAAAAAAAATTTAAAAATATTATGATGACTTTTTTTATCATTCTAATAGCTATTAATATATTAATTTTAAAAAAATATGATTCTTTAGCTCAAAAAATTAATTTATATGATTATCCAGATAAAAAATTAAAGACTCATAAATTTAAAGTCCCACTACTTGGAGGAGTGATATTACTTATAAACTTTTTTTTAATAATCTTCTATATTTTAATTTTTGATACTGAAATTTTAGAATTCAAAATTTCTAAAAGAAGTTGTTTTTCAATAATTTTTATGATGATGACCTTTTTTCTATTAGGTTTTTTTGATGATAAATATCAAATTAAACCAGAAAAAAAATTTTTTTTAAGTATTTTTATTTCGTTGATGGTTTTATCTTTAGATAAAAATTTATTAATCAATGAATTAAAGTTTACATTTTATAAGGATATAATATTTCTTGAAAATTTTAATTATATATTTTCTACTTTTTGTATAATTATATTAATTAATGCATTAAATTTTTATGATGGCATTAATGGTCAGTCTATAATTTTTTTTATAACTAATTTTGTCTACTTATCAATTTTTTCTCACATATCTATTATATATATTTTGATAGTTTTGATATTGCTTCTTAATTTATACCTCAATCTAAGAAATAAGCTATTCATGGGTGATAATGGAATTTATTTATTTGGATCAATTTTGATAATATCAATCATCTACGAATATAATTACTTTCAGTCGATAAATTATGCTGATCAAATTTTCTTTATGCTCATAATTCCTGGATTAGACCTTTTAAGAGTCACAATTATGAGAATATTTCATGGTAAAAATGCTTTTTATGGCGATAGAAATCATATACATCATTTGCTGATTAATAGGTACAAACTAGTTATAACAAATTTTATATTATCGTTTTTAGTCATATTCCCACTATTTTTATTTTCTTTTATGAAATTAAATTTTTTTTTAGTTTTATTTGTAATAACAAATATATACATAATTTTAATTTTAAAATTAAAAACTGATGATCAAAACAATCATATTTGGAAAAAGAAGTAGCCTAACAAATTCAATTATAAAAAAAATAAAAAAATTTGAGGTAATTTCATCGAGTAATATAAATTTTGATAATTTGAAATTTGATGATAGCCAAAAAAAAAATTACATATTTAATAATTTTTATCCTTCTTTTAAATTAAATACACTGAGCCCAACTCAATATGAAAGTTTTTTAAATTTAAGTTTAGTTAATTTGATAAAAATATTATCAAACTTGAGTATTAAAAATATCAATAAAATAATTTATACAAGCAGTTCATCTGTTTACGGTATAGATGAAGATCTAAAACATTCGAGTTCAGATAAATATAATAGAAAAATTTATTCATCTTTTAAATATTCATCTGAAAAAATAATTCAGAATTTTTGTCAAAATAGAAAAATTAACTTCTATATTATGCGATTATTCAATACATATGGTGATACCACAGATCAATTTTCATTTATTGAAAAATTGATACACTCCAAAAAAAACAATCTTAAATTAACCTTAATCAATAACGGTGTATCACTTCGAGATTTTATTAATATAGATGATGTTGCGTTGATATATAAAAAATTTTTAGAAAAAAAATGTGATGATGGTATATATGATATTGGTACTGGCCAAGGAAAATTAATCCAGAACTTGGTAGATTTTGTCAATTTTGACAAAAAAAAGTTAATCAAAAAAAATAATTCTCATGAAATTTCAAATTCTATTGCAGATATAACAAGACTAACAAAGAATATAGGCAATATTAAATTCAAATCTCTTGAAAATTATTTGATGCGAAATTTAAGAATTTCAAAAAAAAAAGTTTTTTTCTCAACAAAATTCAATTATTCGAATGTAGAATATAAAGGATCAGTGATTTATGGTGCGGGTTTTGCTGGAGAAAAATTATTTTTAAGACTTAAAAAAAAAGAAAAAATAATTTTTTTCGTAGATGATGATCCAAAAAAACAAAACAATCTATTTAATAATATACCCATAATTAGTTTTGATAGTTTAAAGCAAATCAATAGAAGAAAAATTATTGATAAGATCTATATTGCTATGCCTTCATTAAGTAATTTGGAAATTGATAATTTGAATATTAAGTTAAGGAAATATTTCTTTGATGTAAGATATTTACCTGAAAAAAAATTTTTAAATAATAATTACATAAATTTAAATGATTTAAAAAATGATCAACTGAATTTATTTTTAAATCGCAAGCCGATTTATATAGATAAGATAAAAGGACTTAAAAAAAAGAATATTCTAGTTACAGGGGCTGTTGGTACTATTGGTTTTGAAATTTGTAGACAATTAATATACCAGAATGCAAAAAATGTTGTTGGTATAGATAAATCTGAAATAGGAATTTACGAAAAAAAAGATCAAATTGATAAAAGATTCAAATTAAAGTTGTGTGATATAAACGATAGTACTTTAATTAATCAGATTATTTCAAAAAATAAGATTGATTTAATTATACATGCTGCTGCATATAAGCATGTTAATATTTTAGAGAAAAATGTGCATGCAGCTGTGGTTAATAACATAATTGGCACTAAGACTTTATGTGAAGTAGCAGTAAAAAAAAATATAGACTTAATCTTAATTTCTACTGACAAGGCTGCACAACCAAAATCAGTCTTAGGATATTCTAAAAAAATTTGTGAGCAAATTATTCATTTTTACAATAAAAATAGTAAAAAAAATTATATGAATATTGTGAGATTTGGAAATGTATTTGGTAGTTCGGGATCTGCAATAACCAAATTTATCGAACAAATTAATAATAATGAACCACTAACTATAACAAATAAATCTGCAACTAGATTTTTTATGACAATCTTAGAAGCTTGTTACTTAGTGATTAAAACCACATCCTTTAAGATTAGAAATAAAACATTCATTTTAAATATGGGAAATCCAATAAATATTTACGAATTAGCACAGAAGTTAGGTGAATATAAAAAAAATTTAGATCCTGAGTATGAAATAAAATTCATTGAAACAGGTTTAAAAAAAAATGAAAAACTTCATGAAAAACTTCATGAAAAAAAAGAAAAACTACGCAAAGTAAATCATAATGTATTTTACGTTAGTAATAATAATTTTTCTTACCATAAATTTAATAAACTTTTTCTAAACTTAGAGAAAAATTACAAGTATTATTCGAGCGGAAAAATTATAAATTGTTTACAAGAGATATGTAAAATTTAAATCTGGTGAATGATAATTGATATATTCTTTTTTAGTACTTTGTCCATTTTATCTTTATTGTGCTTAGCAGGGTTAGGTGCTTTATTAAGCGGATATAAAAACAATTTTTTATTAAATATTTTTTCAGGTTATTTAGTTGTTAGTCTGTTAGTCACTTTTTTTCATTTTTTTTTTGAGGTTAATTTTTTCATTTTGTTTTTTATATTTTTCACTGGTATTTTTTTTCACATTAAAAATTATGATTATTCTTTTAAGGAAATAGGAAAAAAATATTATTGTTTTATTTTAGTTTTTTTAATTTTAATTCCAATTTTCATAAGTCAAAAATATCATGAGGATTTTGGATATTATCATTTGCCTTATGCCGTAAATCTTATAAGTGAAAAAATTATATTTGGACTTGGAAACCTAAATGATGGTTTTGTTCATAATTCGATTTGGCTAAATATTTTTTCATTATTTTATTTTCAAGATGATTACAGTTTTATGACTTTGCCAACTTTTTTACTTTACATCACATTTATTATTTATTCTATAGATCAAATTATTAATCAAAAAAGATATAATAATAGCAATTATTTTTTAATAATTTGTATTTTTTATTTTATATTGAAATTTACAAGAATTTCTGAATTTGGAAATGATATTCCAGCTCTAATTTATTCAATACTTGGTGTTTATTTCTTTTTAAAATACGAAGAGGAAGAAAATTCTAAAAAAAAATCTTTTCTTTTCTTTACTCATGTATCTTTCGTAGCTTTTGCTATACTTATAAAATTTAGCATAATACCAATTATTACCTTAACATTTTTCGTTTTTTTTAGAGATTTTAGAATTCTTCATAAAGAAATATTTAGATATAATTATCTAATTATTTATTTACTTATTATATCATTTTTTTTTCAACAATTAATTTATACTGGATGTTTTATATTTCCATCTAATATAACATGCTTAGATGTATCTTGGTTTAACAGTGAGTTTTTAAATTTACGTAATAAACTAGAATTAGTAAATAAATCTTATTCAACAGCACGAGAATTTTTTACAAGCGATGAATATCTAAAAAATTTTAATTGGCTGCCTTATTGGATTAAAAGAAATTATTTAGAAATTGCCGAACATTTTTTTACAATGTTGTTCCCTGTAATAGTTTTTTTATTCTTATTAAAAAAAAATTTTGCTAAAAATCATAAAAAAAATGTTTTAAAAATTTCAATAATTTTTCTTATAATAGGATTTTATTTTTGGTTTTCATTTTCACCAGTTTATAGATTTGGAATTCTTTATTTTCTCTTTTTTATTTTCATAATTACTTCTAAGATTTATATGCAAAAAATTTTTTCTCAAAAGATATTCATAACTTTATTAATATTGTGTTTAACTTTTAATTTTTCTAAAAATTTAAAAAGAATTAGTGAAAAAAATATTATCACTTTTGGTATCGATGGCGTTAAAAATGAATATATTGAATTTAATGATAATGTTGTAAATGAAAAAGTCTCAGTTTTTAGACCAAATATTGAAGCAAATAACTTAGCTGGTAATGGATGGCAAGGAAGATTATGTTGGGATATACCTTTTATATGTTCTTATAATAAAATTAAAGTTAACTTAGTAAATAATTATATTATTATTAATAGTTTAAAATAATGCTAAAAAAAAATGAAATTAAATTATCAATTATTATACCTTGTTATAATGAAATAAATACAATTAAAAAAATTATAAAGAAAGTAATCTATAACCTAGATCAATTTGACTTTAATGATTATGAAATTATAATTATCGATGATTGTTCAAATGATGGTACGTCAGAAATTTTAGAGCAAACTAATTTTGCAGAAAATATTAAAGTTTTTTCTCATAAAGAAAATTTGGGTAAGGGTGCGGCTGTACAAACAGGAATTAAAAATATAACTGGGGATATTTTAATTATTCAAGATGCTGATTTAGAGTATGATCCATCCGACTATGAAAAGCTGCTAAGACCTTTTTTTGAGGCTGATGCTGATATTGTTTATGGCTCGAGGTTCATTGGTGGTGGAAAATATGTCAGAATACATTTTTTTTGGCATTACTTAGCTAATAAAATTATTACTTTTGTTTGTAATATGTTTACTAATTTAAATTTAACTGATGTGGAGACTGGTTATAAATTATTTAAAAACTCCTGCTTAAAAAATGTTGAATTAAAAGAAAAATCATTTTCATTTGAGCCCGAGATAACAATAAAATTAGCTAAGAAAAAATTTAAATTTTTTGAAGTACCAATAACTTATAATGGTCGGTCATATAACGAGGGAAAAAAGATAGGCTTAAAAGATGCATTTATAGCTTTTAAAGCAATTTTTATCTATTCAATTAAAAAATAATTAAATTACTTGGGTTTTTCTAAATTTATCTTTGACTAATTTAAAAGTTTGGGTATAAAACACTGCCTGGTGATTATTGCGAAAGTGTAACACCCGATCCCATTCCGAACTCGGCAGTTAAGCCTTTCAGCGCCAATGGTACTTTGTCTTAAGGCACGGAAGAGTAGGACATTGCCAGGCATTTACAAATGAAAAATCTCATTGTTATAACTGGTGGTGCAGGTTTTGTTGGATCAAATCTTATTGAATTTTTAATTAAAAAAACAAAATATAAAATTTTAAGTTTAGACAACTATTCGTCTGGTACCAGAAAAAACCATATTAACAATAGCAGAGTAAAGTATTTAAAGGGAAATACATCTGACATTAATAACCTTTTAAGTAAATACAGAAAAAGAATTAAATCACTTTTTCATTTTGGAGAATTTGCAAGAATTTATCAAAGTTTTGGAAAATTTGATGAATGCTATCAATCTAATTCAATTGGATCTAAAGCTGTATTTAAATTCTGCCTAGATAACAAAATTAAACTAATCTATTCAGCAACATCAGCATCTTTAGGTAACAAAGGCAATGATAAAAACTTATCTCCCTATGCTTTTACAAAATCAAAAAATTTAGAATTGTTAGATAACTTAAAAAAATGGTTTAACTTTAAATTTGAAGTTATTTTCTTTTATAATGTTTATGGGCCAAGACAGATCAGAGTTGGTGATATGGCAACGGTAATTGGAATTTTTGAAAATCAATATTTAAATAAAAAGCCCTTAAGTATAGTAAGACCTGGAACACAAGGTAGAAGATTCACACATATTCAAGATACTATTAAAATTTGTTATACTGCCTTTAAAGCTAACAAATGTAAATATTATAGTATTAGCAACAATAAATCATATTCGATCATACAGGTTGCAAAAATGTTCAATAGTAAAATTACCTATTTAAAAGCTAGATCTGGTGAAAGATATGCTTCAGCATTAACTAAAATCTCACATAATAACAGAATTATTCAAAAATTTGGAAAAATACAATTGAAAGATTATATAAGTTCCTTTATTAACTCCCATTAATTATGAAAATTAAAAGCTCATTAAAGTCGATAAAAAAAAGAGATCTAAACTCAAAACTTGTAAGACGAAGAGGGAGAGTTTACATTATAAACAAAACTAACCCAAAATTTAAAGCAAGACAGAAGTAGTTTTATGAATAATGAAAACCATAAAAATACCTGGAACAATTTTACAAAATTTGTCTTGTGGGGAACAATTGTTGTAGTTTTAGTTTTAGTATTAATGGCAACATTTTTACTATAATTTACAATTTCAAATGAATTTAACTTCAATTTCGGAGAATAAAGTTAGAGAAAAACGAATAGCAATTACACCTGAGATTGCAAAAAAATATCTTAACCTAGGATTTAACTTATCTTTACCTAATGATTATGGAACTCATTTAGGTTTTTGTGATGATCAATATAAAAGCTTAGGAGTAAATTTTCTAGAAAATGAAGAAGAGTTAATAAAAAAATCTGATATTATTATTCAGTTAGGCTTGTTAGATGATGATAAAATAAAAATACTAAAAGAAAATCAAACTTTAATTGGCTCTTTAAATGCTTTTTCAAATAGAGAAAAACTTGCAAACTTAAAATCAAAAAAAATTAATAGTTTTTCTCTAGAGTTACTCCCAAGAATTACTAGAGCACAATCAATGGACATCTTGTCATCCCAAGCAAACTTAGCTGGTTATAAAGCAGTGATAGAAGCTTTTCAAATTTATGAAAGAGCAATTCCAATGATGATGACAGCAGCAGGTACCATCCCTGCAGCTAAAGTGTTAGTGGTTGGTGCTGGAGTTGCAGGATTACAAGCTATTGCAACTGCTAAAAGAATGGGGGCAGTAGTATTTGCAACAGATGTTAGAATGGCCTCAAAAGAGCAAGTTGAAAGTTTAGGCGGTAAATTTTTAACTGTTGAAGGTGCTGAAAATTTAGAAACAGAAGGTGGTTATGCAAAAGAAGCATCTGACGATTTTAAAAAAAAACAGGAGGAATTACTAACTGAGACTTTAAAAAAAATTGATATTATTATTTGCACAGCCTTAATTCCGGGTAAAGAGGCACCAAAAATTATAAAAGAAGAGATGTTTAAAAATCTTCAACCAGGCTCGGTTATTTACGATTTAGCAGCTATTCAAGGCGGAAACACTGCATTTACAAAAGTAGATGAGATTGTTGAAAAAAACGGAGTTAAAATTTTAGGAGAGGCAAATATTTTAAATAAACTCCCAGTATCATCTTCTAATTTGTACGCTAAAAATATTTTTAATTTTATCTCTAATTTATATGATAAAGAAAATAAAAGATTAAATATTAATTTGGAAGATGAAATAATTGACAAAACTTTAATAAAATAAATTATGGAAATAGATCCTTTTATATTCAGACTAAGTATATTTATCTTGTCAATATTTGTTGGTTATTATGTTGTGTGGAGCGTAACACCTTCATTACATACACCTTTGATGTCTGTTACTAATGCAATTTCGTCAGTAATTATTGTGGGAGCAATTATTGCAGCTTTATCCGGTGGAGAAGGAGTTATTTTTTCTTCATCTAGTATTTTTGGATTTTTAGCAATTGTTCTTGCAGCAGTTAATATTTTTGGTGGATTTTTAGTCACTCAAAGAATGCTAGCAATGTACAAAAAAAAGAAAAAGGATAAATAATTAATGTCTGCAAATCTTTCAGCAATTTTATACCTTATATCAGGTGTATTATTTATCTTAGCCTTAAGAGGATTGTCATCTCCAGAAACTTCAAGACAGGGAAATTTATTTGGAATTATTGGAATGGTGATAGCAGTATCAGTTACTTTCTTATCTGTTGGTAATTTTTCATCTGGATTTATTTATGTATTAATATTTTTAGCAATCGGTGGAAGTATAGGAGCTTTTATTGCATACCGAATTCCAATGACTGCAATGCCAGAATTAGTTGCTGGTTTTCATAGTTTAGTTGGATTAGCTGCTGTATTTGTTGCAATCTCTGCATTTATTAATCCTGAGGCTTTTGGACTTGGAACACCAGGCAATATAAAACTTGCAAGTTTAATTGAAATGGCAATTGGTGCTGCTGTTGGTGCAATTACTTTTTCAGGTTCTGTTATTGCTTTTTTAAAGCTTCAAGGAATAATGTCTGGTGCACCAATAACCTTTAAAGGCCAGCATGCATTAAATGCATTAATTTTAACATCAATTGTAATTCTAACGTTTTATCTTTGTTCAACTCAATCTGCTAATTTGTTTTGGATATTAATTGCAGTTTCTTTTTTAATTGGGTTTTTAATTATTATTCCAATTGGAGGAGCAGATATGCCAGTTGTGATTTCAATGTTAAATTCTTATTCTGGTTGGGCAGCGGCTGGAATTGGTTTTACTCTAGAAAATACAGCTTTAATTATTACAGGTGCTTTAGTTGGATCTTCTGGAGCAATTTTATCATATATAATGTGTAAAGGGATGAACAGATCATTCTTTAATGTTATTTTAGGAGGCTTTGGTGCAACAGAACAATCAGCAGGAGATAAAAATAAAGAACAAAGACCTGTTAAAAGTGGAAATGCAGATGATGCAGCTTTCTTAATGAAAAATGCTTCTTCAGTTATAATTGTGCCAGGTTATGGAATGGCAGTAGCACAAGCACAACATGCTCTAAGAGAGATGGTAGATACATTGAAGAAGAATGATATCAAAGTTTCTTATGCAATTCACCCAGTTGCAGGACGAATGCCAGGACATATGAACGTATTATTAGCTGAGGCTAATGTTCCATATGATGAAGTTTTTGAGCTTGAGGAGATTAATAATGATTTTGCAAATGCTGATGTTGCTTTTGTAATTGGAGCAAATGATGTAACAAATCCTGTTGCAAAAACAGATCCTCAGAGTCCTATATATGGCATGCCAGTTCTTGATGTAGAAAAATGCAAGTCAGTGTTATTTGTTAAAAGGAGCTTATCTCCTGGATATGCTGGAATAGATAATGATCTTTTTTATAAAGAAAATACTTTGATGTTGTTTGCTGATGCAAAAAAAATGACAGAAGATATCACTAAAAACTTATAGATTTTATGAACACCAAAATCTTTTGTGATATTGCAGATCTATCATCAATAAAAAAATTTAATAAAAAAAATATTGTAAAAGGCTTTACAACGAACCCAAGCTTGATGAGAAAAGCTGGTGCACAAGATTACAAATCTTATTCAAAGCAAATATTAAAACTTTGTCCAAAAAAACCTATTTCCTTTGAAGTTTTTGCTGATGATCAAAAATCTATGATTGATCAAGGAAAAAAAATCAACACATGGGGTAAAAATATCTATGTAAAAGTTCCAGTTGTAAATTCAAAAAATAAATTTATGGGCAGTGTTATAAAAGAATTAAATAATCAAAATATTAAACTCAACATAACGGCTGTTTATAGTGCAAAACAAACCGATAAAATATTAAAAGTTATTAATAAAAAAACAAAAGTAATCATTTCAGTTTTTGCAGGAAGAGCAGGTGATGCTGGTAAAGACCCAGTTCCTGAATTTGTAAAAAGTATTAAATTAGCCAAAAAATTTAAAAATGTTGAGATTTTATGGGCAAGTGTGAGAGAACCATATAATTATTTGCAGGCAAAAAAATTAGGTTGTCATATAATTACAATTCCACCTTCAATTATTGAAAAAATTGAAAAGTTTGGAAAATCTTTTGACCAATTAACAAAAGAAACTGTCAAAGCTTTTTTAATTGATAGTAAAAAATCTAAATTTAAAATTTAAAGAAATTGGTTGCGGGGGACGGATTTGAACCGCCGACCTTCAGGTTATGAGCCTGACGAGCTACCAGACTGCTCCACCCCGCGGTATACTTAAATTCTATTTTTAAGTTTATTAAGTTTTTTAACTCTTTTAATATTTTCTTGAAGAATTCTTTTTTTCTTCTCAGAAGGTTTTTCGTAAGTATTCTTTAGTTTTATTACTTTAAAAAAACCATCTCTTTGAAGTTTTCTTTTTAAAACTCTAAGAGCTTGTTCAATATTATTATCTTTAACTTCTATTTTAATAACTACCTCCAAAAAAGCGACTGATTAACACTTTTATAAATTTATGTCTATTTATTTTATTCATTGACTAGCTGACTGTTGTTCTAATTTGGCTTTTTCTTTTTGTTTTTTTTCTCTCTTTACTCTTCTTTCAGCTTTTTCAATCGCGTCTACCAAATCTTTTTGAGTAAAAAGATTTAAAGCCACAGGATCTTTTGGATTTAAATTATTATAATTCCAATAGCTTTTATTTCTTATTGCTGTCACAGAATTTTTTGTAATTCCAATTAATTTTGCTATTTGAGAGTCTTTTAAAATATTGTGTTGTCGAATTAACCAAAGTGCAGAATCTGGTTTGTCCTGTCTTTTTGAAAGTGGGATATATTTTTTAGTCTTCTTCTCTGAATTAGAAATTTCAATATCGGAGCCTTTAATAACTAAAGGTCTATTTTCATCTTTTGATGAAAGTTCAATTTCTTCACGAGTTAATTGTCCTGATATAATTGGATTATAAGCTTTTATTCCTTTTGCTACCTCACCGTCAGCAATACCTTGGATCTCTACTTCATGAAGTTTACAAAATTCAGCAATTTGTTTAAACGTCAGAGTAGTGTTTTCAACAAGCCAAACAGCTGTCGCCATTGGCATTAATGGTGCGTTTGACATTTAATTTTTTTTCTCTGCTTTAAAGTTTTGAAATTTCTTATTGAATTTACTTATTCTGCCTTTATCCATCAATTTCTGTTTTCCGCCTGTCCATGCAGCGTGTGATTTTGGATCAATTTCTAGTTTAAGAACTTCCCCTTCTTTGCCCCAAGTAGACTTTGTTTCAAACTGCGTGCCATCAGTCATCTCAACCTTAATAGAGTGATAGTTTGGATGAATATTTTTTTTCATGTCGAGACTTATAGCAAAAGAATTTACTAAAACAATTAAAAGTTATTCAATTTTTCAAGTAATTTTGAGTTAATATCGGGGCTAGAAGCTATAATTTTAATATTTTTATTATTGTTTAAATCAATTTCATTAAGTACACCACCAGCCTCTTTTACCAGAATGAGTCCAGCAGCAATATCCCAAAGATTTAGATTACGCTGAAAATATCCATCATATCTTCCGGCCGCAACATATGCCATATCAAGTGCTGCACACCCTGATTTTCTGTAAGGTAAATCTGGCTCTTGTTTAGTTTTTCCTCCAGTTGCAAATAAGCAATTATTCAATTCATTTTTTTTTGAAACTCTAATTCTGTGATTATTAAAAAAAGCACCATTTTCTTTTTCTGCAAAAAAAATTTCATTTTTAATAGGATCAAAAATTAATCCAGAAATAATTTCTTCATTGGATTTTAAAGCAATTGAAATTGCAAAGTGAGGTATACCGTGTAAAAAATTAATTGTTCCATCAATTGGATCAATTATCCAAGTATTTTTTTTGTCCATACTATTTTCAGTTCCATTTTCTTCACTGATGATAGAGTAATTAGGTCTAGCTTTTTTTAATTCTTCAATAATGATCTTTTCGACCTTTATATCTGAATTAGTAACAAAATCTGATGGCCCTTTTTTTGAAACTTGTAATTTTTCAATTTCGCCAAAATCTCTAATAAGAACTTTAGAGGCTTTTTCACATGCCTTTATCATTACATTTAAATTTGCAGAAATTGAATTCACAACTTTAAATTTTTTTTATGTATTCTAAATTTCTTGTATCAACAACAACCTCATCTCCAGCTTCAATAAATAGTGGCACTTGAATGCTTAATCCATTGTCTAATATTGCAGGTTTATAAGACGAGGATACTGTTTGACCTTTTAAGGCAGCGTCTGTTGATTCAATTTTGCAATTTACTTGATTAGGTAAATCTATAGAAATTGGTTTCTCATTGTAAAAACTTACAGATACTTCAAGATTTTCTGTAAGTAGTTTCCCTTTTTCACCAATTATGTCTTTTTTAATTTCAATTTGTTCAAATGATTTTGGATCCATGAAAAAATAATTATTTTCATCATCATATAAATAATTAAAACTAGTTTCTTCGACTGATGCTTTTTCAATAGTTTCACTTGATCTAAATCTTTCATTTAATTTTGTATTTTTATTGACACTTTTCATTTCAACTTGAGCAAAAGCCCCACCTTTACCAGGTTTCACATGTTGAGTTTTTAAAACTTGCCACAAGTCATCTTTATATTCTAGTAGCATCCCAACTCTTATTTCATTTGCATTTATTTTCATTTTAGTAATTTTATAGCTTCAGTAGGTTTTAATTTTTTATTATTCCAAATGTAGCCTGAAATAGCTAAAAAATCTGCCTTGTTCAACAAAAGTTTTTTATAATTAAGATTATTAATGCCCCCTATAGCCACAACTGGAATATCAGACAATTTTTTAAGTTTTTTAATAACTCCCACGTTAGCTCTAAATCTAACTTTTTTAGTTTTTGTTATATTAAACGCACCAAAAGCTAAATAATCTGTTCTTTGTTTAATAGCAATTTTAGCTAAACTTATTGAATTATGACAAGTAACGCCAATTATTTTTTTTTTTAAAATTTTTCTGGCATCATTTAGCGCCATATCATTTTGACCCAAATGACATCCATCGGCATTTACTTGATAAGCTAGTTTGGGATCATCATTTATTAAAAATTTAACTCTAAAAACTTTGCAAATTATTTTAACTTTTTTTGCTATTTTGATTTTATTTTTATAACTATCTTTTTTTAACCTTAATTGAAAAAAAGCTATTTTATTACTTTTTAAAACTTTTCGTAAATCCCTGTAAAAATTTTTATATATTTTGTTTGGAGAGATTAAGTAAATAAATTTATCTTTATTAATTCTCAAGTTCCTTAGACCATTTACCTTGCGCAGCTAAAGTATTCATTTTCGCTCTATGATTAAACACTTTTTGAGTTCCTTCAATATCAGTGATATTTTTTGACCAACATTTTAATGCACTTTGTTGTAATGCTCTACCATAAGAATAAGACATTATAAAATTTGTATTATTTACTTTATTTATTAAATTTAAATTTTCAGTAGATTCTATTTCTGATTGACCACCTGATAAAAATGCTACACCTGGAACTTCAGAAGGGACTGAATTTTTTAAACATTCAACAGTTAGTTTTGCAACTTCATCACCATTAATTTTATTATCAGACTCTGATCCTGCTAAAATCATATTTGGTTTTAAAATTACACCTGTTAGATCAATTTTATGAAGTATTAATTCCTCAAAACATTTTTTGATTACTTCAGAAGTTTTTTTTAAGCAGTCTTCGGCTGAATGATTTCCATCCATTAAAACTTCAGGTTCAACTATTGGAACCATATTGCATTCTTGAACTAACGCCGCATATCTTGCAAGAGCATGTGCATTAGAATGTACAGCAAGTTTGCTAGGATGATCTTTTGTAATATTGTAAACACCTCTCCATTTAGTAAATCTTGCTCCCAATTTGTAATACTCTTTTAATCTATCTCTTAGACCATCCAATCCTTCTGTAACTTTTTCATTTGGTGATCCAGCTAAACTCTTTGCACCTGTATCAACTTTAATACCTGGTATTGAGTTCACTGATTGTAATAGGTCTGGAATATTTTTTTTATTTGAGGTTTGTTGTTTAATCGTCTCATCATAAAGAATCACCCCTCCAATACATTCTGACATGCTGCTTGATGAAAAAAGAGTTTCTCTAAAAGACAATCTGTTTTCGGGAGTAGAAGGAACATTAACAGAATCTAGTCTTTTAGTCATCGTAGCCGTACTTTCGTCTGCAGCTAATATTCCTTTACCATTTGATAAAATTTTTAATGCTATTGTATTTAATTCTGACATGATTAATTGAGTGCGCTTATACCAGGAATTTCTTTTCCTTCAAGGTATTCTAAAAAGGCTCCACCTGCAGTTGAAATAAAATTAAAGTCATTAATCGCATTAATTTTGTTAAGTACCGAAATTGTATCACCTCCACCTGCAACTGAATAAATAGAATTAGATTTATGATTTTTAACAATAGATTTTGCGATTTGAAAACTACCATTAGCAAAATCATTATTTTCAAAGTATCCAGCAGGACCATTCCACAAAATTGTCTTACTTGAATTAATTAAGTTATCAATTTTTTTAATAGTTTTTTCGCCTATATCTAAAATCATATCATCATCACTTATATCATTTAATTTTTTTGGCTCAGGTTTTCCATCTAAGCTTTTTGAAGTAATTACATCTTCTGGATAAATTATCGAACAAGAATATTGTTTTGATGTTTCAAAAATATTTTTAACAATTTCATTACAGTTTTCTTCATGAATTGATTTTCCAATCTTAACATTTTTATAGCTTAAAATATTATTAGCCATCCCACCCACAATAATAATATTATCAAACTTAGGAATTAAATTTTTTATTATACCAATTTTTGTTGAGATTTTTGATCCACCAATTATGCAAGAAATCGGTTTTTCAATTTCTGATGTTACTTTTTTTAATGCTGTAACTTCTGAATTAAATTGCAGCCCACAATAGGAAGGCAAAAATTTTGTAATACTTGTGACTGATGCATGTGCTCTATGAGAACATGAAAATGCATCATTAATGTACACATCAGCAAATGACGCTAAATGTTGGGAAAAATTAGAATCATTATTCTCTTCTTCTGGGTAAAATCTAATATTTTCTAATACTAAAATATTTCCATCAATATTTTTAAATAAATCTTTATTTTCTATTTTTCTAATATCATCCGTTATTAAATTTATCTTCTGATTTAATTTCTCTGATAGATTAGTGCAAATCAGTTTCAAAGATAAAGCTGGAACTATTTTTCCTTTTGGTCTACCAGCGTGAGAAATAATAATAATTTTTGCTTGTTTTTGTATTAAAAATTTTAAAGTTGGTAGGATTTTACTTATCCTTGTCTCATCTTGAATTATACCATCTTGCAAAGGTACATTTAAATCTAATCTTAATAAAACCCTCTTACCTAAGAGGTTTTTTTGGTTTTCAATATTTTTCATTAAGTATTTTTTTGTAAATACTCTGCTATATCACACATTCTATTTGAAAAACCCCATTCGTTATCATACCAAGCAGAAATTTTACCCATATTATCTCCAACAACATTTGTTAAAGATCCATCTATTATTGATGATGCTGGGTTATGATTGAAATCTATTGAGACAAGTTTTTCAAAAGTTAAATCTAAAACAGATTTATTTTGTTTATCTATATATTCTTGAAACGAATTATTAATTGAGTCTACAGTTAAACTTTTCTTTGTACAAAAAACTAGTTCGACTAAAGAAACGTTTGGCGTAGGCACTCTCATTGCAACACCTTCTAATTTACCTTTAAGTGAAGGAATGATTTCCCCAATAGCCTTTGAAGCACCTGTAGAAGTTGGAACTATAGATTGACTTGCAGATCTTGCTCTTCTTGGATCTTTGTGAGAATTATCTAATATTCTCTGATCACTTGTAAATGCATGAATTGTGGTCATAAAACCTTTCTCAATTTCAAATTTATTATTCAAAACATAAGCTGCTGGAGCCAAACAATTAGTTGTACATGATGCTGCAGAAATTATTTTATCCTCGTTATTTATCTCATTCTCATTTACTCCAAATACAACAGTTTTATCTGCATTTTTACATGGTGCAGATACAATAACTTTTTCTGCCCCATTATTTAAATGTGGTAGAAGTTTATCTTTGGAATTAAATTTGCCAGTGCACTCAAACACATAGTCAACTTCTGATTTTTTCCAATCAATATTTTCTAAGTTAGTTTCTTTTGTAAATAATATCTTAGTCCCATTTATTATGAGATGATTTTCATCAAATTTAATTTCAGCGTTGAATTTTCCATGAATAGAGTCATACTTTATTAATGTTGAGCATGCTTCAGGACCAGTTCGGTTATTTATATGCTTAATTTCTATATTCTTATTGTTGCTTTCTATAATTGATCGCAAGACCATTCGTCCAATCCTGCCCATTCCATTAATTCCAACTTTGATAGTCATAACTTATCTCCTTAAAAAATTTTTAATTTTAGATGAAACATTTTTTACTGATAAACCAAAATGATTATAAATATCTTCAAAAGGTGCACTTTTACCAAAATCTTCTATACCAAAAGTTAATCCATTTTTACCAACATATTTATTCCAACATTCTGTTCTTCCAGCCTCAATTGAGAAAATATATTTTGTTTCTTTCAAAATTTTGTTTTTATAACTTTGACTTTGATCATCAAATATCTCTTGGCATGGAACAGATATTACTTTTGAATATATTTTATGTTTTGCTAAGTTTTTACAAACTTTTTTAGCAAGATTTACTTCTGAACCACTTGCTAATATTGCTATAGTAATTTTCTTGTTTGATCTTAGAATTTCATATGCACCTAGTGCACACTTATTGGTATTTGAAAATCTCAATCTTACTGGGTCTAAATTCTGTCTAGTCAATGATAGTACACTAGGTGTGTTTTTATTTTTTAACGCGATTTCCCAACATTCGATTGTCTCCATTCTATCTGCGGGTCTTAACACATTTAGATTTGGAATAGATCTTAACCCAGATAATTGTTCTATGGGTTGATGAGTTGGCCCATCTTCTCCCAGACCAATTGAGTCATGTGTCATTACATAAATAACCTGCTTTTCCATTAAGGCTGACAATCTAATGGAAGGTTTACAATAATCTGAAAAAATTAAAAAAGTCCCGCCATATGGAATAAATTTACTATGTAATGCTAAACCATTCATGATAGCTGCCATTGCGTGCTCTCTGACTCCGTAATGAATATAGTTTCCAGCAAATTTACCAGGTTCTATTATTTTTTGAGTTTTTGTTTTAGTATTATTAGAGCCAGCTAAATCTGCTGATCCACCTACTAATGAGTTTTCTTTATTTGTTAATGCTATTAAAGTTTTCTCAGAAGCCTTTCTTGATGCTAGTGGTTTTAATTCTTGAGCTGCAATTAATTTTTCTTTTTTAATTTCTTTTGAAAAATTTTGATTTAATACTTTATTAATTTTGGATTTATTTTTTTGATAAACTTTGTTCCATTTTTTTTCTACAACAGAGCCTTTTTGACCAATCTTCCTCCATTCATTTAATAATTTTTTGGGTATGTCAAATGGCTTGTGAGGCCATTGAAGTTTATTTCTAACAAGACTAATTTCATCAGTTCCTAAAGGACTTCCATGCGATGAAGCTTTTCCAGATTTATTTGGCGACCCATAACCAATTTTTGTTTTACATGAAATTACTGTTGGTTTTTTTGCATTTTGCACTTTTTTTAATGCTCTAAAAATTTCTTTAGGATTATGTCCGTCAATATTAATGTAATCCCAACCATAGCTTTCAAATCTTTTTTTAAAATTATCTGAAACAGCTAAACTTGTTGGTCCATCAATTGAAATTGAATTATTATCAAAAAGCATGATCAAGTTTTTAAGTTTAAGATGTCCTGCCAAACTCATAGCTTCGTGACTTATACCTTCCATTAAACATCCATCACCAGCTAGAACATATGTTTTATGGTTAAATATATTTTTCCCTATTTTATGATCTAATATTGATTGTGCTAAAGCCATTCCAACAGCATTGCCAATCCCTTGTCCAAGTGGTCCTGTAGTTGTCTCTATTCCACTACCTGAATGATATTCAGGGTGTCCAGCACAAATGGAATTAAGTTGTCTAAAGTTCTTTATGTCTCTTAGAGAGATGCTTTTGTAGCCAGTAAGATATAGAAGAGAATACAGCAACATTGATCCATGACCTGCAGATAACACAAATCTGTCTCTATTTAACCAGTTTGGATTTTTAGGATTAAACCTTAAAAATTTCTGAAACAAAACTGTAACAACATCTGCCATACCCATTGGCATTCCAGGATGCCCTGAATTTGCCTTTTGGACTGCATCAATAGATAAAAATCTTATACAGTTAGTTAGGTTATGGTGTTGTTTGCTCAAAATTATCCTGTGTAGACTTAGAAGAATCTATTTAATATTATAAACATATATATATGAATTCCTTAACTGAAAAAGAAAAAAAATTAAATACAGTTTTAAATAAACTCAAAAATTTAAGTTTTAAAAACCCAGAATTAGACAACAATATTGAAGAATTAAAAAATAAAAAAAATCAATTAGAAATTGAAAAGAAAGAAATTGAGGACAAGTATAAAATTTTAAAAGAGGACTATGAGTTATTGTCAAAGAAAATAGAAGAAATAAAAAATAATCAAAAGCTAGAAGAAAGAAAACAAATTGAATTTTCTGAAAAAATAGATGAATTAAATCAAGAAACAGATACCTTGTTAGAGGAAATAGACAAATGGCAAACGTAAGTATTAAATTTAATGGTAAAGAGTTTTTGCTATCATGTGATGATGGGCAAGAAGAGCATCTAGAAGAGCTTTTGATACAATTAAATAAAAAATTTAATGAGTTGAAAAATGATCTTGGAAATTTAGGAGAAAATAAATTGCTTTTGATTACAGCCGTTAAAGTTATGGATGAATATCATGAAACAAAAAAAAAAGTTGAACAAAAAAAAAATGAATTGAAGGAACTTTCAAATAAATTTAGAGAATTAAAAAGCTTGGTCTATGACTACAGAGATAAGAAAGAAGAGGAAATAAATCAACTGAAAGATAGACATGATAATTTAAAAATTGAAATTGAAAATAATCAAAAAAATTATGAAAAAATAATAGATCAAACTACAGATGAGATTTCAAATTTTATAGATAAAACTGATTTAGAAAGATTATCTTAATTTCCAGTGAATAAGTCAGCTATTAGAAAAAAATTAATAAATTTAAGAAAAAAAAATTACATAGCTAATATTTCATTAAATCCCAATAAACTTTTTAATTTAATAGAAAAACAAAATTTAAGTTCGAAAGTAATTGGTTGTTATTATCCATTTAATTATGAATTAGACATCTTAAATATTTTAGAGGCATTAGATAATGAGAATTATATTTTTTCGCTGCCAAAAATTTTAAAAAATAATGAAATGAATTTTTTTCAATGGTGTAAATCTGATCCTTTAAAAATTAATATTTATGGAATACCTGAGCCAATTTCTAACAAAAAAATTGATCCAGATATTTTGTTAATACCTTTAGTGGGTTTTGATAGTCAGTTTAATAGACTAGGTTATGGTGGTGGATATTATGATAGATATTTATCAAAAGTAAAATTAGATAAGAAAATATTCAAAATTGGTGTGGGCTTTTCTTTTCAAGCTGTTAAAAATTTACCAATAAATAAATTTGATCAAAAACTTGATTGCATAATTACAGAAAAAAAGATTATTTTATGAAAATATTATTTTTAGGCGATGTGGTTGGGATATCTGGGAGCTCAAAAATTTTAAATAATCTAAAATCAGAAATTCAAAAAAAAAAAATAGATTTTGTTATAGTAAATGGTGAAAATTCTGCAGAACCTGGAGTTGGACTTACAGAGGATAATTGTAAAGATTTTTTTAATTGTGGTGTAGACGTGATTACATCTGGAAATCATGTTTGGGATCAAAAAGAAATAATGAGCTTTATTGAAAAAGAAAATAGACTTTTAAGGCCATATAATTTGTTTGAACCATCTCCTGGAAAAGGTTTTGAAATTTATAAAACCTCTGAAAATATTAATATTGGTGTTTTAAATTTAATGGGAAATGTGTTTATGAAAAAATGTGATGATGTTTTTGAAACTTCAAAAAAGTTTTTAAAAGAACATACGCTAAAAGAAGACTATGATTTATTGATCGTAGATTTTCATGGAGAAATAACTAGTGAAAAAAATGCTATTGGTCATTATTTTGATGGAAAAGCAACTTTAGTAGTTGGAACACACACCCATATTCCAACTAACGATGCTCGGATTTTAAAAAATGGAACTGCTTATCAAACTGATGCTGGTATGTGCGGAGATTACGACTCTGTAATTGGTATGAATAAAGAGAATTCTATTAATAGATTTTTTAAAGAAAATTCAACAAAACATTTCCCTGCCATTGGAGAAGCAACTTTGAGTGGTGTTATTGTTGAATGTGATTTGAAAACTGGTCTTTCAAAACATGTAGAAAGTTATATCTTTGGTGGACAATTAAAAAATACATTATAAATCATGGCAGGACATTCACATTGGGCAGGTATTAAACATAAAAAAGGAAAAGCTGATAAACAAAGATCAAAAATATTTTCAAAACTCTCAAAAGAAATTACTGTAGCAGCTAAACTTGGAGATAAAGATCCAGCAATGAATCCAAGACTAAGATCAGCAATTCAAGCTGCAAGGTCTGCTAACATGCCTAAAGATAATATAGAGAGAGCAATTGATAAATCTTCAGTCAATACAGCTTCAAATTTTGAAGACCTTAGATATGAGGGATTTGGGCCTGAAAGAGTTGCTGTAATAGTTGAGACATTAACTGATAATAAAAATAGAACAGCGTCTAATATAAGAACAATTTTTCAAAAAGCCGGAGGTAGCCTTGGTACTCAAGGATCAGCATCACATAATTTTAATCAGATGGGAGTAATTAAAATTGATAAAAAAGAAATTTCAGAGGAAGAAATACTTGAGTTAGCAATAGAAGCTGGAGCAGATGAGTGTATAACAAAAGAAAATATTCATGAAATACAGTGCCCAATGAATGAAATTTACAATGTTAAAAAAAATTTAGAAAAAAAAATAATGAATTTCATTTCAACAGAAATTGAATGGGTACCTCTTAATAATGTTAAAGTTGTAGGCGAACAAAAAGAAAAACTTATTGAATTTTTTGAAGCACTAGATGATGACGACGATGTTCAAAATATTTTTTCAAATGCAGATTTAGGAGAATAACTAATGCTAATAATCGGAATAGATCCAGGTATATCAGGATCAATTTGTTTTCTTAAAGACGGAAGAATTTTAGATGTAGTCGAAATGCCAACTATGACAGAAGGAAAAAAAAATAAAAAACAAGTTAACGGATCTCAGATTTATAATGAGATAAAACATAGAACAGAAAAAATAGATAAAAACGATATCAAAGTCGTAATTGAACAGGTTTCAGCTATGCCTGGTCAAGGAGTTACCAGCATGTTTAATTTTGGACAATCATTTGGAATATTAAAAGGAATATGTTCGGCTATGCAACTTCCCATGTATTTTGTAAGACCCGCAAAGTGGAAAAAATATTTTAATTTAATTAATTCAGAAAAAGATGCCAGCAGAACAAAGGCTATTGAGATATTTCCCTATTTTTCATCTAATTTAGCAAAAAAAAAAGATTCAAATAAGGCTGATGCGATATTAATTGCCAGCTTTTTTTTTGAGACATTTAGAAATGATGAATAGTCAAAGTTTTTAGAACAAATTGATGACACATTTCAGTGTGAATAGTTTTGAATGGAAGCAGATATATCATCTCAAGCAGTAGGCTTAGCATCTAGTGCAGATTTCTCTTTAATAAACTTATTTTTAAAAGCAGATATAATTGTAAAAACAGTAATTATCTCTTTGATTGCTTGCTCAATTTATTCTTGGGCGATCATTTTTGATAAAATAAAGATGTTTAAAAAAATAAATCTTTCTTCAGAAGAATTCGAAGAAAAGTTTTGGAGATCAAAATCTGCAGAAACTTTCTATAATAGTCTTCCTTCTGATGTTGAGGATCCCATGGCGGCTTTATTTAAAGAATCTATGCAAGGTTTACTTAAATCTAAATCAAAAACAAATTTAGTAGAAAAAATGGGTAGAATTTTAGAAGTTGGAATTGAAAAACAAATTTCTAAAATTGAAAAAGGTTTTACTTTTTTGGCAACAGTTGGATCAACAGCTCCTTTCATAGGTTTATTTGGAACTGTATGGGGGATCATGAATTCTTTTCAATCCATAGCAATATCCAGAAATACCAGTCTTGCAATTGTTGCACCTGGAATAGCAGAAGCGTTATTTGCAACAGCGCTTGGATTACTAGCAGCAATACCTGCAGTTGTTGCTTATAATAGATTTAATAATGATAGTAGAAAATACTCTCAAAAATTAGAAAGTTTCTCAAAAAGATTTCTATCAATTATTTAGTTTACCAAATGGCTTTTAAATTTAATCGTTCATCAAAAGAACCAATGAGTGAGATTAATGTAACACCATTTGTAGATGTGATGTTAGTTTTATTAATTATTTTTATGGTTACAGCTCCCCTATTAACTGTTGGTGTTCAGGTTGATTTGCCAGAGAGTTCTGCAGACTCATTACCAGAAGAACAAGAGCCACTAACTTTGACTATAAATTCGAAAGGAGAAATTTTTATTCAAGAGTCTAAAGTTGAGTATGAGAAGATAATAGCTAAAGTTCTGGCTGTTTCTAAAAATAGAACAGATACTCGTATTTATGTTAGAGGTGACAAAACAATAAATTATGGAAGAGTTTTAGAAATCATGGGACTTCTTTCAGGATCCGGTTTCACTAAAGTAGCGTTGATTTCAGAGCCTTATAAAGAGAGGTAATAATTTAATGAATAGAAGCATAATCTTATCTTCTGTTTTTCATTTATTCATAATAATTTTAACAGCAATTAGTCTTCCGTTTTTATCTAAAAAAGCAATTGATTTACCCCCAATAGTTTCTGTTGAATTAATTCAAATCACAGAGAAAACTAATATACCTTTTGCTCCAAAAGCTAAGAAAATTATTGAGAAAGTTAAGGAAAAAGAGAAGAAATTAGTTTCTGAGCAAGCCCCTCCCAAGAAAGTTAAGAAGAAAAAACCAGATTCTGTTCCAATGCCAGAAGAAAATGTAAAAAAGGTTGAGAAAGTAAAAGATGATACTCAAAATCCAGAGAAAGTTGATAATGAAGTAAAACAAGTATCTGAGTTTGAAAAAGAAGAATTATTTGATCCTAATAATATTGCTGCATTAATAGATAAATCTAAAGAGGAAACAGCTTTAGAGGTAAATAAGACAGACCAAGTTACTCAAGATCAGGTTAAAAATTTTGAAAATACAGGACTTACTTTAAGTGAAGAAGACGCATTAAAAGCGCAGATTTTTGGTTGTTGGAGTATTCCACTTGGTTTACCTTATAATGAAAATTTATTAGTGAGAATTAAACTTGAATTAAAACCTGATGGATCTGTTAGCAAATCTGAAATTTTAGATCATGCTAGAATGAATAGGCCTGGACAGGGATTTTATAAAGTTTTAGCTGAAAGTGCACTTAGAGCTGTTAAATTGTGTCAACCTTTAAGAGTACCAACAACTGGTTATGAAAGATGGAAAGAGCTACAATTAAATTTTGATGCAAGGGAAATGTTAGAAGGTTAATTATGAAAAACTTAAAGTTTATCTTATTGTCAATTTCAATACTATTACTAACAATAATAAAATCTTACAGTTTAATTGAAGTAGATATTACAAGAGGAAATCTAAACCCACTTCCTTTAGCAGTATCTCCATTATCAATAGATGATGAATCAAAAAAACGTTTCGAAAAACTACTTAAGAAAAAAAATATTGGTGATGAGATCTCTATAATTGTTGAGAACAATTTAAGAACCTCAGGACTGTTTAATCCACTTAATAAAGATGCTTTTTTACAAGCTCCTGATATTGCAAACTTAAAACCTAGATTTGAAGATTGGAATTTAATTAAAGCCCAAGCATTAATTACAGGTAAAGTGACTAATGTTGAGGACAAATTAAGAGTAGAATTTAGATTATGGGATGTATTAGCTGGTAAAGAAATGTTGGCTCTTGCTTTTACAACTGTTCCAACTAACTGGAGAAGGGTTGGTCATATAATTTCTGATAAAGTATATGAAAGATTGACTGGTGAAAAAGGATATTTTGATACAAGAATTATTTATGTAGCTGAGGAAGGACCAAAAACTAATAGAATAAAAAAACTAGCTATAATGGATCAAGATGGTGCAAATAATAAATTTTTAACTCTAGGTAATGAATTGGTTTTAACACCAAGATTTAATCCAACTAGCCAAATGGTAACATATCTATCTTATTTTAGAAATTTACCTCGAGTTTATCTTTTAGATATTGAAACTGGCATGCAAGAGGTTGTGGGAGATTTTCCAGGTATGACTTTTGCACCACGTTTTTCTCCTGATGGAAAAAAAATTATTATGAGTTTTGCTAAGGATGGAAATTCTGATATTTATACAATGGATCTTGAAAATAGAATTGTAGAAAAAATTACCAATCATCCTTCTATAGACACCTCACCATCATATTCACCTGATGGAAAGTTTATTTGTTTTAATTCTGATAGAAGTGGTTATCAGCAAATATATGTCATGAGAGCTGACGGCAGTAATGTTAAGAGAATTTCTTTTGGAAATGGAATTTATGGAACACCTGTTTGGTCTCCTAGGGGTGACTTAATAGCATTTACAAAACTACATAAAGGTAAATTTTATATTGGTGTGATGAGGACAGATGGAACTGGCGAAAGACTGCTAACGGAAAATTTTTATCAAGAGGCTCCCTCGTGGTCTCCAAATGGAAGAGTTTTAATTTTTTATAGAGAAACAAAAACAGATGCTAATGGAGAGGGATTTTCGGCTAAATTATGGTCTATTGATCTAACAGGTTATAATGAGAGAATGGTAAAAACACCATCAGATGGTTCTGACCCATCATGGTCATCATTATTAACTAATTAATCCTAAAACACTTGATTTTTAAGCTTGAAACGTCTAGTTAGGTGTGAAATTATAATATTTAGAAATATTGATTAAGGAGCAATAATGAAATTAAACAAAATTTTAAAAAATACGCTTTTAATTCTGTTAGCTTGTTTTGCACTAAGTGCTTGTGCAACAAAAAAAGTTACAACAGGACAAATGCAGAGTGATGTTTACACAGGAACAGATACAGTTGAATATTTAGCATCAGGTGTTCCAGATAGAGTTTTCTTTGCAACGAATGAATCAGTTTTAACGACTGCTTCAAGAGAGACTTTAAGAAAACAAGCTGCATGGTTAAGAAAAAATTCAGATGTAACAGTAGTACTTGAAGGTCATGCTGACGAAAGAGGTACAAGAGAATATAACTTAGCGTTAGGAGAAAGAAGAGCAAATGCTGCTAAAGATTACCTAATGACCTATGGTATTTCTTCTGACAGAATCTCTGTTCTAAGTTATGGTAAAGAGAGACCAGTTGATTCAGGATCTAACCCACTAGCCTGGTCAAAAAATAGAAGAGCCGTTACGGTTAAAGCAAATTAATAAATATTTCTAAAAATTTTAAGACCCCTTACACCAAGTTAGGTTAAGGGGTCTTTTTTTTGCCATCATTATAAACATAACTAAATGTAATGAGACTTAAAAAGTTATTTTTAATTAATTCATTAATCTTATTAAATTTTTTTGGGGCGCAAAGTTTATTAGCTGATAACCATAATATTTACGAAACACTAGAATTAATTCAAAAAGATATAAAGACATTAGAAAAAGCAGTTTATTCAGGTTCAATAGAACTTAATAATAACATATCAACTTCGTCAAATTTTGAAAATAACTCAGAAGATGTTTTAACTAGACATTTATTAAAACTTTCAGAGATCGAAAATCAATTTCAACAGCTTACAAATAAGTTTGAAGAAATAAATTTTAAACTTGATAAATTATCTAATAGATTATCAAAAGTTCAAGCAGACAATCAAATTAGATTTCAAGATATAGAAACGGCTATGAATTCTGGTGAGGGAATAAAAACTATTACAAAAAATACAGCGCAGGAAAATATTTTACCTGGTTCGTCAACACCACAAGATTTAGGTTCCATATCATATAAAGATACAGCCTCAAATGAAACATCTCAAAAAATTGAGTCAGTCGAAACGACTGCTTCTATAGTTACTGAAACTTTTCAGGCAGAGGAAAAAATTTTGCCCAATGAATCTCCAGCTAAGCAATATGAATTTGCAACTAGTTTCTTAAAAGTTGGGGATTATCCAACAGCAGAAAGAGCCTTTAGAGAATTTGTTGTATCTAATCCAGAGCATCAGTTAGCTGGTAACGCTCAATATTGGTATGCTGAAACTTTTAGAATTAGACAATTATATACAGATGCGGCAGCAGCTTATTTAGAGGGATATCAAAAATATCCACAGGGTGAAAAAGCTCCAGTAAATTTACTTAAACTAGGAGTTTCGATGGTGCAAATTGGAGAAAAGGATCAAGGATGTAAAATGATTAATGGTGTTGAAAAACAATATCCAAAAGCAAATCAATCTGTTATCCAAAAAGCTAAATATGAGTCTCAAAAATTTGAATGTAACCAAAACTCATAACTTAGCATTAAAATTATCTAACAAAAAAATAAAAGATTTATTTAAAAAATTTGAAAAAAATTTTCAAATTAAAGAAAATTTTGCTGTAGCCATATCAGGAGGTCCAGATAGTCTTGCTTTAGCTTTTCTTACTAAGATTTTTGCACTTAAATATAATTTAATCTGTAAATATTTTATTGTTGATCACAGGTTAAGAAGGGAATCGGAATTAGAAGCCAAAAAAGTAAAAAAAATTTTACGAAATTTTGCTATTAATCTTGAAATACTTACCTGGAGAGGAAAAAAACCTTCGAGCAATATTCAATCTTTAGCAAGAAAAAAAAGGTATAAATTATTATTTTCAGAATGCAAAAGTTCAAAAATTTCAAATTTGATTTTGGGACATCATTCAGAAGATTTGATTGAAAACTTTTTTATAAGAATGATAAGAGGTAGCGGCTTAAGAGGATTAGTTTCTCTTGAAAAAAAAACAACCATTAATGAGATAACCTTAATCAGACCACTGCTTGAATTTGAAAAAAAACAATTGGAATATATTTCAAATCATGTTTTTAATTTTTTTGTTAAAGATCCATCAAATGAAAACATTAATTTTACAAGAATAAAAGTCAGAAAAATAATTGAAAAGTTTAAAAATAATGGTCTCCAAAATGATAAATTATCTTTGACCTTAAAAAATTTGAAAAGTTCAGATCAAGTTATTAAATTTTATACTGAGCAAAATAAGAAACAAAATTCGTATTTTGATAAAAAAAATAAAAGATTAATTTTAAATGAAGCATTCTTTAAAACTCCTTATGAGGTGGTTTTTAGATCTTTTTCAGATTCTTTAAAAAATATAGGAGGAAATTATTTTTCTCCTAGAGGAAAGAAAATCGATTATATTCTTCAATTAATTCAAATGGGGGCTTTTAAAAAGGAAACTTTGGCAAATTGCATTATTAAAAAGGTAAATCAGACTGTAATAATTGCTAAAGAATACTAATATTCACTCTTGTTTAATTTAGAATAATTCTTATTTTAAACGCATGAATTTAAAAAATTTAGCTATGTGGGCTATAATAGTTTTTTTGACTATTGGACTTTATAACATGTTCAAAAATCCTCAGTCCAATATTAGAGGTGGGAATCAAATTATATTTTCAGAATTCTTAACATCAGTTGATAATGGAGAAATTTTAAAAGTAGAAATTCAAGGTAATAATATAAAAGGTGTATATTCAAATGGAAATAGTTTTTCTACATATGCTCCAAATGATCCAAATTTGATTGAAAAATTATCAGATAAAGGCGTGAGTATTTCCGCTGCTCCTATTGAAGAAAAAATGCCTTCATTATTTGGTGTACTTTTATCGTGGTTTCCAATGTTATTACTAATTGCTGTTTGGATTTTTTTCATGCGTCAAATGCAAGGTGGTAAAGGTGGTGCAATGGGTTTTGGTAGATCCAAAGCTAAAATGATGAATGAATTAAAAGGTAAAGTAACTTTTAATGATGTTGCAGGAGTAGAAGAGGCAAAAGAAGAAGTCGAGGAAATTGTTGAGTTTTTAAAAGACCCTAAAAAATTTAGCAGACTTGGTGGAAAAATTCCTAGAGGTGCATTGCTAGTGGGTCCTCCAGGTACAGGTAAAACATTATTAGCTAGAGCAATTGCTGGTGAGGCAGGTGTACCTTTCTTTACTATTTCTGGATCTGACTTTGTTGAAATGTTTGTTGGTGTAGGAGCATCAAGAGTTAGAGATATGTTTGAACAAGGAAAGAAAAATTCTCCTTGTATAATTTTTATAGATGAAATTGATGCAGTAGGAAGAAGTAGAGGAGCCGGTTTGGGAGGTGGTAATGATGAAAGAGAACAAACATTAAATCAGCTGTTAGTTGAAATGGATGGATTTGACACTAACGAGGGTGTAATTATCATTGCAGCAACAAATAGACCCGATGTTCTCGATCCTGCTTTATTAAGACCAGGAAGATTTGATAGACAAGTAGTTGTCTCAAACCCAGATATTATAGGAAGAGAAAAAATATTAAAAGTGCATGTAAAAAAAATAAAGATGGCACCAGATGTGAATTTAAGAACTATCGCAAGAGGTACTCCAGGATTTTCAGGTGCTGATTTAGCCAATTTAGTAAATGAAGCTGCATTATTAGCAGCTAGAAAAAATAAAAGAATAGTTACATTGAACGAGTTTGAAGAGGCAAAAGATAAAGTAATGATGGGATCTGAGAGAAGATCTATGGTTATGACAGAGGAAGAAAAAACTCTGACAGCTTATCATGAAGCTGGCCATGCAATAGTAACGATAAATGAGAGTGCAGCTTACCCTATACATAAAGCTACAATTATTCCAAGAGGAAGAGCGTTAGGTATGGTGATGCAATTACCTGAAAGAGATGAGCTTTCACAAACAAGAGAACAGCTACATGCTCAATTAGCTATAGCAATGGGTGGAAGAGTGGCTGAGGAAATAATTTTTGGAGATGATAAAGTGACAACTGGAGCTGCAAGCGACATAGAACAAGCAACAAGAAGGGCGCGAGCAATGGTTATGAAAGCAGGTTTAAGTAAAGAACTTGGCCCTGTTGCTTATGGAGAAAACGAGGAAGAAGTTTTTCTTGGAAGGTCTGTTGCAAAACAACAAAATATGTCTGAAGAAACCGCTAGAAAAGTGGATTCTGAAATTAGAAAAATTGTTGATAAAGGCTATGAGAGAGCAAGAAAAGTATTAACAGAAAAAATTGATGACCTTCATAAACTCGCAAAAGCGCTTTTAACCTATGAGACTCTTTCTGGTGAGGAAATTGAGAATTTGATTAACAAGAATATATATCCTGCTGATAAGCAAGATTTAAAAGTTGAAGATGAAAAAGGTTCTGCTTTGAGTGCAATGGGTCTTAAGCCTAAAATTGTTCATTAAAATTTTATGACTAGATATTACACAAGAGCGTGTAATTTCTATTATGGTAAAAATTCAAAAAATAAAATCAAATTAAAAAAAGCTTTACCATTAAACAATAGAGCAGACATCTCTTTTGATCATATTGAAATCATATCAAGAAAAAAAGTAAAGAAGATAACAATTAGTCAAATTAATAAATTACCAAAAAAAATAAAATTAAAAGTTAAAAAAGATCTTTTAACAATAACAAGAAAAATCAAAAATTTTGAGAATTTAGATTTCAATAAAACTCATCTAATGGGAGTTTTAAATATTACCCCTGATAGTTTTTCTGATGGTGGAAAATATATAAGCGCTGCGAAAGCAAATAAACAAATGTTAGAGTTATTTAAAAATGGTGCAAGTATTGTTGATATTGGTGGAGAGTCAACACGTCCCGGTTCTAAGGCGATTAGTGAAAAATTAGAATGGAGCAGAATAAATAAAGTTTTAAAAAAGATTAAAAAAAATAATCTGATTTCTATTGATACCCGTAAATCTGCAATTATGAAAAAAAGTTTATCGTTAGGAGTAAAGATCATTAATGATGTTTCTGGACTTAATTATGACCTAGAAACAATCAATGTTTTAAGAAAATCAAATGCTCCATTTGTCTTGCAGCACTCATTAGGTGATCCTGAGGTTATGCAATCAAATCCAAAATACAAAAATGTTATATTAGACATCTATGATTTTTTTGAGCAAAAGATAGAATATTTAAGAAAATCAGGAATAAAACATAATAAAATTATCCTAGATCCAGGTATAGGTTTTGGAAAAAATTTAAATCACAACCTTAAGATACTTAAAAATATTTCAATATATCATAGTTTGGGATTTCCAATATTACTTGGAATTTCTAGAAAAAGATTTATTAAGGAAATATCAAAGGAAAATGACAGTCAAAACAGATTAGGTGGAACAATAAGCTCTGGATTGTTTGCTTTGAAACAAGGTGTTCAAATATTGCGAGTGCATGATGTTAATGAGATGAGGCAGAGTTTAAAAGTATATCAAGAACTAATTGGATAAATAATAATGAAATATTTTGGTACAGACGGGATAAGAGGCAGAGTTAATAGTAAACATATTAATGGTGATATGTTTTTTAAATTTGGTTTAGCAGCTGGCAAATATTTTACAAATTTGAGGAAAAAAAAACAAACAGCAATTATTGCTAAAGACACAAGATTATCCGGATATTCATTGGAACCCGCTTTAGTTTCAGGTTTGACTTCAGCAGGCATGCATGTTTTTACAATGGGACCTTTACCTACCAATGCATTAGCGATGTTAACAAAATTTTTGAATGCAAATATGGGAATAATGATAACAGCATCACATAATCAATTTTATGATAATGGATTAAAATTGTTTGGCCCTGATGGATTAAAGTTGTCCAATAAAATTGAGAATAAAATAGAAAAATTAATTGATCAAGATATCAGAAAAAATCTAACCTTTAATAATTTGCTTGGTAGAGTTAAGCGATTAGAGACAGGCACAGATGTTTATTTAAAAATTATAAAAAAAAGAATTAATAAAAAAATCAATCTTAAAAAAATTAAAATAGTATTAGATTGCGCAAATGGAGCTGGTTACAAGGCAGCACCGAAATTATTTAAATCATTAAATGCTAAAATCATAGTTATAGGTGATAAGCCAAATGGTATTAATATAAATAAAAAATGTGGCTCAACATATCCTGAATTAATCCAGAAAAATGTAATAAAACATAAAGCAAATCTTGGAATATCCTTTGATGGAGATGCAGATAGAATAATTATGTGCGATGAGAAAGGCTCAATCATTGATGGAGATCAAATAATAGCAGCAATTGCTTTACAATGGAAAAGGAAGAAAATTTTAAAAGGAGGAGTGGTAGGAACTTTAATGTCTAACTATGGATTAGAAAAATTTTTTAAACAAAATAACATAAAGTTTATAAGAGCCAAAGTTGGAGATAAGTATGTTAAAGAACTTATGCAAAAAAATAAATTTAATTTAGGTGGCGAACAATCTGGACATATTATTCTTGGTAAATATGCCACAACTGGTGATGGTCTATTAGTTGCTATTGAGGCAGTTAAAGCATTAAATGAAAAAATAAAAGCTAGTACTTTTTTTAATGTTTTCAAAAAAACACCTCAGATTTTAGAGAATATTAAATGTAATAAAGAAAATGTTCTAAACGAACCAAAAGTAAAAAAAGCAATTAAATTTGCTAAAGAAATTATAAAAGGTCAAGGAAGAATTTTAGTGCGAAAATCAGGAACTGAACCTGTAATCAGAGTAATGGGTGAAAGTGAAAATATTAATCTTTTAAAAACATCTATAAAAATAATAACTAATAAGTTGATATAATTGAAAATAAAATCAAAAATTTTAATAATAGCAGGTTCTGACTCATCAGGTGGTGCTGGTATTCAGGCAGATATAAAAACTGCAACTTGCTTAGGTTCTTATGCAATGACAGCGATAACAGCTGTGACAGTGCAAAATACCAAAGGCGTAAAGTCAGTAGTACCTTTACCGCCTCAAGAAATATATGATCAAATTATTCATACAGGAAAAGATATTAGACCAGATGCTATAAAAATTGGTATGCTACACTCACCTGAAGTTATTAAAAAAGTTATTCTTTCATTAAAAAAATTAAAAATAAAAAATATTATTTTAGATCCAGTGATGGTTGCTAAAGGTGGTGCTAAACTAATCAGTGATGATGCTATTCAATTGATGAAAAAAAAACTTTTAAGAGAAGTTTCTTTGATTACACCAAATATTCCAGAAGCTGAAATTCTAACAGGTGTAAAAATAAATTCTAAAGAGGATATGATATTTGCAGCTCATAAATTGATTCAAGCCGGTGCATCAAATATTCTAATTAAAGGTGGTCATTTAGAGGCTAAAAAAGTTCATGATATTTTTGTAAATAAAGAAGAGATTGAAATATTTAATAGTAAGAGAATAAAAACTTTTAACACTCATGGTACTGGTTGTACTTTGTCAACAGCAATCACTTCATTTTTCTCATGTGGAAAAGCTCTAAAGAAATCTTGTGAGCTTGGAATTAAATATGTAAATTCTGCAATATTAACAAACCCAAAAATTGGAAAAGGTAATGGTCCAATAAACCACCTAAATTCAATTGAGTTAAATAGATTTTATAAGTAATGAAAAATATTGTAGTTGTTGGTTCACAGTGGGGAGATGAAGGTAAGGGAAAAATAGTCGATTGGTTATCAGAACAAGCTGATGTAGTAATAAGGTTCCAAGGTGGCCATAATGCTGGCCATACTCTTGTAATTGATGGAGTGACATATAAGCTTCGACTTTTACCTTCAGGCATCGTTAGAAAAAACAAAACATCAGTTATTGGTAATGGAGTGGTTATTGATCCATGGGCTCTTTTGGATGAAATAGAAGAGATTAAGCAAAAAGGTGTAGATGTAAGTCCAGAAAACTTAATGATATCTGAAGCAGCAAATTTAATTTTGCCATTCCATAGAGAGATGGATGAAATAAGAGAAGATGCTGCTGGAAAAAGTAAAATTGGAACCACTAGAAGAGGAATTGGTCCTGCTTATGAGGACAAAGTGGGTAGACGCTCAATCCGAGTTATGGATTTAAGATCTGAAAAAAATTTAGATCAGAGGCTAGAAACAGTTTTATTGCACCATAATGCAATCAGAAAAGGTTTAGGAAAAAAAATTTTTGAAAAAGATCAATTAAAAAAAGATTTATTAAAAATAGCTCCAGAAATACTAAAATTTTCTCAACCAGTATGGTTAAAGATTGATCAATTTAAAAAACAAAAGAAAAGAATTTTATTTGAGGGTGCTCAAGGTATCTTGCTTGATGTAGATCATGGCACTTATCCGTTTGTTACATCTTCAAACACTGTAGCTTCGAGTGCTGCTACTGGTACTGGTTGTGGGCCAAACTCAATTAATTATGTTCTTGGTATAACAAAAGCTTACACAACCAGAGTCGGAGAGGGACCATTTCCAACAGAACTATTAGATGATATAGGAGAACTACTAGGAACTAGAGGCAAAGAATTTGGTACAGTTACAAGTAGAAAAAGACGATGCGGTTGGTTTGATGGAGTTTTAGTACGACAAACTATGAAAGTTTCAGGTATTGACGGTATAGCACTTACCAAACTTGACGTATTAGATGAGTTAGATGAGATTAAAATTTGTGTAGAGTACGATTTAGATGGAAAAAAAATAGATTATTTACCTGCAGCTGTTGAAGATCAATTAAAAATTAAACCTATTTATAAAACTTTTTCAGGATGGAAAACTTCGACAAATGGAATTAAAAATATTAATGATTTACCAGATAATGCAAAAAAATATATTTTTGCAATCGAGGAATTTATTGGTGCAAAAATATCTAGCATCTCAACTAGTCCAGAGAGAGATGATACGATACTTGTTGAGAATCCTTTTGAGATTTAATTGGCTGGTAGAAGATTTTTAGATTTAGCTAATAAAAGCATGTGTTTTTGTAATTTTTCAAAAGCTTTATTTTCTATTTGTCTAACTCTTTCTCTACTTACTTTGTACTTCTTACTCAAATCTTCTAGGGTAGTTGGATTATCATTTAGTCTTCTAGAATAAAGAATTTCTCTTTCTCTTTCGTTTAAAACTTTTATTGAATTTTTAAGCAGATCTTTTCTTTGCTCCATCTCCTCTTGATGAGCAAATTTAAGGTCATGATCTAATTCTTTATCTACTAACCAGTCTTGCCATTCATCTCCATCTTCTCCAACTTGAGCATTTAAGGAAAACTCTTTACCAGAAAGCCTTCTATTCATAGAAACAACCTCATCTTTACTAACATCAAGTTTGTTGGCTATCTCATTTACATGCTCATCCCTAAGATCACCTTCAGATTGAGGGGCAATTTGATTTTTGAGCTTTTTTAAATTGAAAAATAGTTTTTTTTGAGCCGTAGTAGTTCCTATTTTAACCAAGCTCCAAGATCTCAGAATATATTCTTGTATTGAGGCTTTTATCCACCACATTGCATATGTTGCAAGCCTAAAACCTTTTTCAGGCTCAAATTTTTTAACAGCTTGCATTAATCCTACATTTCCCTCTGAAATCATCTCATTCACAGGCAAACCATATCCTTTATAACCCATCGCTATTTTAGCAACTAATCTAAGATGACTAGTTACTAGTTTTTCAGCAGCTTTAATATTTCCTGTAGTTTTCCAATTTTTGGCTAGCATATATTCTTCCTCAGCATCAAGCATTGGAAATTTTTTGATCTGATCTAAATATACAGATAATCCACCTTCATTACTTAGAATTGGTAAATTATTGTTCATTGCTACACTCATTGTCATTCTATGTAATTAATTATTTAGTTATTTCAATAATTTAGTTATTTAGTTTTCTCAGCTTTTTTATAACTATATCAAGCTCATGTGGCAAATTTGAGGTAAAAACCATCTCTTCATTTTTTTTTGGGTGATAAAAACCTAATGTTTTTGCATGCAAGAATTGTCTGTCTAGTCCTAAAAGAAGATTGTTTAGTTCTTCATCAATATTTTTAATTTTCTTGAACTTTTTTTTATACTTATCATCCCCAACTATACTATTGCCTAAATAATTCATGTGAACCCGAATTTGATGTGTTCTACCTGTTTCCAATTTACATTCTAAAAAAGTTAAAGTGGGTGTGTTTTTATTTTCAAAAATTTCTAATGTTTTGTAATTTGTAATTGCTTTTTTTCCTTTCGTAAGGCTTGTTTCCATCATTTGTCGATTTTTTGAACTTCTAGTAATAAATGTTTCAATTCTACCCGTGCTTGGTCTTAGCTTTCCCCAAATGAGTAATTGATATGATCTTAAAATTGAATGTTTATCAAATTGATTGGATAAATTTTCATGTGTAAAGTTATTTTTTGCAATGACTACTAAGCCAGAAGTATTTTTATCAATTCTGTGAACAATTCCAGGTCTAAGCTCATCTCCAATACTAGTTGATAACTCTTTATCATAATTGATTAAAGCGTTTACTATTGTATTATCATAGTTACCAGCTCCAGGATGCATTACAATACCAGCTGGTTTATTTATTACTATAAGATCATCATCTTCATAAACAATATTAAGATTATATTTAAAAGGTTTTAAAGAAGTTTTTTTAGGTTCTGGAATTTGAATAGAAATTTTATCATTAAGCATTAATTTTTTAGATGGATCTTTAATAATTTTGTTATTAATCTTTAAATTCTGATCTAAGATTAAATTTTTTATTCTAGTTCTGCTAATTTCTTTGTTGTACTTATTGATAAAAGTATCAACTCTGGTGTTTTGATCCCCTTCACATACAATTAAACTTATTTTTTTTTCCATAAAATACTATATTAATATTATATGCGCTTGTAGCTCAACTGGATAGAGCGCCTGACTTCGGATCAGGAGGTTCTGGGTTCGACTCCTAGCAGGCGCGCCATTTACTCTCCCATATTAATTAAAGTACCTTTTTCTCTAGCTTTATTAAATGAAATATAAAATATAA
Organism: Candidatus Pelagibacter sp. HIMB1321; assembly: GCF_900177485.1. NCBI lineage: Bacteria > Pseudomonadati > Pseudomonadota > Alphaproteobacteria > Candidatus Pelagibacterales > Candidatus Pelagibacteraceae > Candidatus Pelagibacter > Candidatus Pelagibacter sp. HIMB1321. The sequence goes on along the minus strand of NZ_LT840186.1, from coordinate 895,964 downwards.
TGATACTTAAAATAAGATAAAATAAATTTAAAAAATATGCATTGAATATATTTTTAAAATCTACAGACCCATTTATCAAAATATTTCGAGCCTCATCAAAAATATAAACTAACGGTAATCCTTTAGCTAAAAGTTGAAAAAAATTTGGCAAAATTTCAATTGGATAATAGATACAACCTAATGGAGCTAATAGAAAAAGAGATGACCAGGCAATATTTTCAAATGATGGTCCGAACCTTAACAGTCCAGCACTTACTAACAATCCAAGCGTGATGCCAAAGATATATAGACTTAAAAATAAAAATAGCAGAGGCAATCCTAATTTTAAAATTGAAATACCAAATAATGGTGAAGTTAGAATGATTGCAGGAATAAGACCAATTAATGTTCTAACTAAAGATGTAAATATTAATGAAATAATAATTTCCTTAATTTTTAAAGGAGAAATAAAGAGGTTGGTGAAATTTCTACTCCAAATTTCCTCTAAAAAAAGCATGTTAAAACTGATGCTTGATCTAAATAAAAAATCATACAAAATTGCACAAGTTAGAATTATACCAACAGTATTATTATAATAGTCACTATAAGCAGTAAAAAATTTAGAAATAAATCCCCATAAAATTATTTGTATTGAGGGCCAATAAATTAAATCAAGAATCCTTGGAAAGGAGCTTCTAATCAGATAAAAGTGTCTTAAAAAAAGACCATACATTCTATTAAAATTCATTTTTTCTAGTAAGTTTTAAAAATACTTCCTCTAAATTTTTGCGACCATGTTTTAAAATTAATTCTTCAGGTTTTCCAGAGTCAATAATTGAACCATTTTTCATCATCATCACAGATGTACACAATCTTTCTACTTCACTCATATTATGTGATGCCAGTAAAATAGAATTCTTCCTTTCTTTTTGAAAATCCTCCAAAAACTCTCTAACAAAGTCTCCAGTTTCAGGATCTAATGATGCTGTTGGTTCGTCTAGAAGCAGTAAAATTGGATCATTAATAATAGCCTTTGCTAAACTAACTCTATTTTTTTGACCTGAAGATAACTCACCAGTAATACAGTTTAAAATTTCATTTAACCTAAGCTTTTCAGTTAAATAGTCTATTTTATTATCAAGATTTTCAACATTATATAGTTTTCCATAAACAAATAAATTTTGTTTTACCGTGAGTTTTTTAGGAAGCTCAATATATGGAGATATGAAATTAATTTTTTTTAAGATATCAACTCTATTTTTTTCAATATCTTGATTATCAATTAAAACTTTACCACCAGAGGGTTTTAATAAACCTAAAATCATACCAATTGTTGTTGTTTTTCCACAACCATTAGGTCCTAGTAGTCCAATGATTTCATTTCTTTTTATTGTAAATGAAATACTCTTTACCGCTTCTACTCCATTGTAAATCTTGCTTAAAGAGTCTATTTGAAGATTATTATCCATCGAATTTTGAGGCTCTTAACAAGCGATCATTAATAGTTTTTCCTAAGCCATGGTTTTTTATTTTTTCAACAGCTAGTGATTTAAAATTATCCTTTTTTATCTTTCTAAGTGTTGTGTACAAATTTTTTGCTGCCTCGTTTAAATCACCTTTTTTTGAGAGATAATAATAGAAATCTTTAGGTTCTTTTTTTTTCTTTAATGATAAATATGCTTCATTTTTATTTGGTTTTTTAACATTTAGTTTAATAGGAATTCCAGGTGAATAATGCAGCTTCATTTGACCAGGCGAAAATATTTTTTTTGAATTTAACTTTAAGCTTAGTTTCTTATTTAAACAATTTTCAATATCTAAAACTTTCAAACCTCCAAGCCTCAATATTTTTGGTTTATTTACCAGTGAAATAATAGTTGATTCAACACCAACTTTTGATCTGCCGCCATCCAAAATAAACTTTATTTTATTACCAAAGTCTTCTTTAACATCTTGATAACAAACTGAACTAACTTTAGTTGATATATTTGCACTTGGAGCTGCAAGTGGATATTTCAGTAATTTAAGTAGTTTTCTAGTTAAAGTGTGTTTAGGAAATCTTACAGCCAGGGTATTTTTCTTGTTAGTAACATTATTAGATATTTTTGAAGTTTTTTTCAAATTTAAAACATATGTGATGGGGCCTGGACTAAATTTTTTAAATAGTTTTAAGAAATCTGAATTAATTTCACAGTCTTTCGTCAAATCATTAATACTATGATAATGAACTATCAATGGATTATTTTGTGGTCTTTTTTTTAATTTAAAAATTTTTTTTACACCTTTATTAGAGTAAGCATTAGCTGCTAAACCATACACAGTCTCAGTTGGTATTGCCACGCAGTCTTGATTATCAAGGATGTTTTTTGCTTTTTTAATATTTGAAAGATTGTTTTTCATGTAATATCAGAAATTAATATATGAAAGAAGAAAATAAACAAATTTATTATCAAAACATGAGTCTTGAAGAATTAACTAACGAAGCAAATAGAATTATTGATTATTTAGAAAAATGTGAAAATATTGAGACTGAAACCGAGACTTATCAAAATCTAATTAAATTGAATAATTTAATAGAAAAAAAATTTCATAATTCGTCAAAAAATATTAACCTTAAAACAAAAGAAAAAATAATAGAGATTTCAAAAAAAAATAATGCAAAATAATCTTAAAAGAATAGCAACTGATACAGATTTTTTTTTAAAAAAATTTTTTAAGACACAAAAAAAATCCCCATTATTAAACCCTATGAGCTACGGTTTGTTTTCAGGTGGGAAAAAAATAAGATCAAAAATTTTGGTGGATGTGGGAAAAATTTTTGATTCTGAATATAAAAAACTTATAATTGTTGGGTCAGCTGTTGAGTCCATTCATTCTTACTCATTAATTCATGATGATTTGCCTTGTATGGATGACGATAAATTAAGAAGAGGCAAACCTACGGTTCATGTAAAATATGGAGAGTCAACTGCAGTACTAGCCGGTAATTCACTTTTGACTTTATCATATGAGATTTTAACAAGTGATTTACTTAAACTAGATAACTCAATAAAGATTAATCTGGTTAAAAAAATTTCTGAATGCTCTGGTCACCTTGGTATTGCAGGTGGTCAGTACTTAGATTTGAGTTATGAACATAAAAAAGTTTCAAAAAAAAATATTTTACAAATGGAGATAAAAAAAACTGGAAAGTTATTTAGTTTTTGCTGTATGGCACCGCTATTAATTAAAAAAAAAAATAACAAATTAGTTAAAAAATTTGATCAAATCGGCTCTGAAATTGGCTTGTTATTTCAGATTGTTGATGATTTAATAGATTACAAAGGTCAAGCATCTGTAGCTGGAAAAAAAACCAAAAAAGATGAAAAGAAGGGAAAGGCGACCCTTATCAGTTTACTTGGTTATGAAAATACTGTTAAGTACAAAGACAATTTAATAAAGGTGTTAAATAAAAAATTGAGTTACTTTGGATCCAAATCTAAAAATCTTATTAGCACTTTAAATTATATTGCAACAAGAGATAAGTAATGAGAACATATAAATTTTTAGATCAAATCAATTTTCCCTTAGATTTAAAAAAAGTATCTGAATCTGATTTACAAAAAGTTGCTGACGAACTTAGAGATGAAACTATTAGTGCTGTTTCAGAGACTGGTGGACACCTTGGGGCAAGTTTAGGAGTTGTGGAGCTTACAGTTGCACTTCATTATGTATTTAATACTCCTAAAGATAAAATAATTTGGGATGTTGGGCATCAGTGTTATCCACATAAAATAATTACTGGTAGAAAAAATAAAATAAGAACCTTACGTCAAGGTGGAGGTATTTCTGGATTTACAAAAAGATCTGAAAGTGAATACGACCCATTTGGTGCAGCACATAGCTCAACTTCTATATCGTCAGCCTTGGGAATTGCAGAAGCTAATAGATTGTCAAATAAGAAAGATAATGTAGTTGCTGTAATAGGTGATGGTGCAATAAGTGGAGGGATGGCTTATGAGGCTATGAATAATGCTGGGGCATCTAAAACAAAGATGATCGTCATTTTAAATGATAATGATATGTCTATTGCAAGACCCGCAGGTGCAATGGGAACTTACCTTGCAAAAATTTTTTCAGGAAAGATATATTTCAGTTTTAGAGAAACTATCAAGATGATAATTTCATCTTTCTCTAAAAGATTTAGTGCAAAAGCTGGAAAAGCAGAAGATTTGTTTAGATCTGCTATTTCTGGTGGAACTTTATTCAACTCGCTTGGTTTTTACTATATTGGACCAATCGATGGTCACGATATGGAAAGTTTAATCCCGATATTAAAAAATGTCAGAGACTCAAAATATCAAGGACCTATATTAATTCATATTAAAACAAAAAAAGGTAAAGGTTATTCATATGCAGAAAAAGCAAAAGATCATTATCATGGAGTTTCAAAATTTAACGTAAAAACCGGTGAACAATATAAATCAAAAAGCAAACAACCTTCATATACTAAAGTTTTTTCAAATACTTTAATTCAACATGCAAAAAATGATAGCAAGATTGTTGCTATAACTGCAGCTATGCCTGACGGAACTGGCTTGACAGACTTTGCAAAAGAATTTCCAGATAGAACATTTGATGTAGGTATTGCAGAACAGCATGCAGTTACTTTTGCAGCAGGGTTAGCTACAGAAAATTATAAACCTTATGCTGCTATTTACTCAACATTTTTACAAAGAGCGTATGATCAAGTTGTTCATGATGTAGCAATACAAAGCTTACCAGTACGTTTTGCAATAGACAGAGCTGGTTTAGTTGGCGCAGATGGTCCAACACATGCAGGTTCTTTTGACACAACTTACCTATCTACGCTTCCAAATTTTGTTGTGATGGCTGCAAGCAATGAGGCTGAACTGGTGAAAATGATAAATACATCTATAAATATAAATGATAAACCTAGTGCATTTAGATTTCCAAGAGGTACGGGTTTAGGTGTTGAGCTACCATTAATAAATGAAACAATTGAAATTGGAAAAGGGAAAGTAGTTCAGGAAGGAAAAAAATTGGCTGTATTAAATTTTGGAGCTAGGCTTAATGAAACTTTCAAAGCATCTGAAAATTTAAAGAAAAAAGGGATTAATATAACAATCGTCGATGCTAGATTTGCAAAACCTTTAGATGAAAATTTAATTTGGCAATTAGCGACAACTCATGAATCTATTTTAACTATTGAAGAAGGTTCTATCGGAGGTTTTGGTTCACACGTAGTTGATTTTTTATCAAAAAAAAGCCTATTAGACTCTAATTTAAAATTTAGATCAATGACTTTGCCAGATACTTTTATAGATCAAGATACACCTGAAAATATGTATAACTCTGCTGGACTAGATGCAAAATCTATTGAAGATAAAATTTTAGATTTAATAAACTCGAATATTATTTTAAAAAAACAGAGATAAAATTTAACTACACTGTGCTTTATTCATTAAATAGTGATCTAGTAAAACACAAGACATCATTGCCTCTCCGACCGGCACAGCTCTAATACCAACACATGGGTCGTGTCTACCTCTAACAGAAATAATGGTATTTTTCCCAAATTTATTTATAGTCTTTTTTGTAGTTAGGATTGAAGATGTTGGTTTTACTGCAAATGACACAATTATTTCTTGCCCTGAAGAAATACCCCCTAAAATTCCACCAGCATTATTTGATTTGAAATTAATTTTTTTATTTTTTGAAAAAATTTCATCAGAATTATTTTCTCCTGTTAATTGAGCTGAATTCATTCCTGAACCAATATTAACTCCCTTTACAGCATTTATACTCATCATTGCAGAGGCAATATCTGAGTCTAGTTTAGAATATATAGGAGCCCCTAGGCCAGCAGGTATACCTTTTGCTCTTACTTCAATGACAGCTCCACAGGATGAGCCTGATTTTCTTATACCTAATAAGTATTTTTCCCATAACTTGATCATTGATTTATCAGGACAAAAGAATGGGTTTTTACCAATTATTTTTTCATCCCATTTTTTAGTATCACAACCTAAAATACCTAACTGAGTTACAGCACCGGTTATTTTAAATTTTTTTCCAATTTCACTTTCTAGAACTTTTTTAGCTATAGCTCCAGCCGCAACTCTTGCAGCGGTTTCTCTTGCTGAAGATCTTCCTCCACCCCTGTAGTCTCTAATTCCATACTTTTTAAAGTATGTATAATCCGCGTGACCTGGTCTAAATTTATCTTTTATATTACCATAATCTTTTGATCTCATGTCTTCATTGTATATAATTAATGAGATAGGGGTTCCTGTGGTCTTTCCTTCAAATACACCCGAAAGTATCTCCACCTTATCACTTTCTTTTCTTTGAGTAGTAAATTTAGATTGTCCTGGTTTTCTTTTATTAAGTTCCTTTTGAATATCTTCTTGTTTTAAATTTATTAATGGAGGACAGCCATCCACTATGCAACCTATTGCTGGTCCATGAGACTCTCCCCATGTTGTGAAACGAAATAGCTTTCCAAATGTATTAAATGACATTATTTATATTGTATAAGTTATTTTGTTAAAATTATGAATGAAAAAAACTCATTGGGTTTGGATAGATGTTTTTTAGAGACTGATGGACCATTTGATTTATTTGAAAAATGGTATCAAGAGGCAAAAAAAAAAGAAATTAACGATCCAAACGCTTTGGCATTAGCCACATCATCTAAGAATGGTGTCCCATCTGTGAGAATGGTTTTATTAAAAGATTTCAGCAAAAATGGTTTTGTATTTTACACAAATCTTAATAGTCAGAAGGGGAATGAGATAAAAGAAAATCCTTTTGTCTCAATGTGTTTTCATTGGAAATCACTATTTAGGCAAGTCAGAATAAATGGAAAAGTAAGTCAGGTAGAAAATTCTGTTGCTGACGAATATTATAATTCTAGAGCTTATGAAAGTAGGATTGGAGCTTGGGCTTCTAAACAAAGTTCTGTTTTAACTAATAGACAACAACTTGTTAATTCTATCCATGAATTTAAAGAAAAATTTAATGATAAAGATAAGGTGCCCAGACCTGATCATTGGTCTGGATGGAATTTGAAACCAGATAGTTTAGAGTTTTGGTTAGATGGTGATAATAGAATTCATGAAAGACTAAAATTTATTTTAGATCATAATGGTAAGTGGAAAAAAGTTTTACTAAGTCCTTAAAAATTTCTTGCTAAACTAAAAGAAGTTAAGTTGTTTAATATTTCTTTTTGTTCGCTATTTTTAAAAATTGATAAAGAGCTTGATGCTAACTCAATATAGTGTTGAGCCTTTTTATAACATTCATTGATTACACTATATTTTTTGATTAATTTTAAAACATATTCTAAATCATTTTTTTCTCTTTTTGTCTTAAAAAAAATATTATTAATTAATTCTTTTTCTGTCTCATTAATTTTTTGAAAAAGAAGTATAATAGGCAATGTTACTTTTCCCTCATAAAAATCTTGACCGATTTCTTTTCCAAACATCTTTAAATCAGAATTATAATCTAGAGTATCATCTGCAATTTGAAATGTTAGACCAAGATTTCTACCATAAAATTCCAAAGCCTCTTTTTCTTTTGTACCCACTTCAGCTAAGATCGCACCAACCTTTGTTGCAGCTGAAAACAATTCAGCTGTTTTTGCAGAAATTATTTTAAGATAAGTTTCTTCAAGCATATCAATTTCACCTTTATGCTGTAATTGAAGTATTTCTCCTTGAGCTATAGTAGATGACGTTGCTGAAAGTAATTTTAAAATTTCAATATTTCCATCTTCAACCATCATTTCAAAACATCTGCTAAGAAGATAGTCTCCCACTAAAATAGATGAATGATTGTTCCAAATTTTATTTAAAGTTTTTTTGCCTCTTCTTACCTCACCGTTATCAATAACATCATCATGCATTAAAGTTGCACCATGAATTAACTCAACACATGCAGCCAGATTAATATCACGAGAACCTTTCGTGTACCCACATAGTTTTGCTGCTCCTAATGTCAAAAGAGCTCTTAATCTTTTTCCACCTGTATCAATATGATAATTAGTCATTTTATTTGCTAAATCGACATCACTAGAAAGTTTTGATTTAATTTTTTCTTCAACCAAAACAAGTTTTTCATCTACAGAATTTTTTAGCTCAAAATAAGTATTATTAATTTTATTTTGAAGTTTAATGACTGAACCCATAGGCATAAATTAGTTTATAAAAATAATATTATTACTTATCAATTGACGCACCCTAATCTTCAATTATAAGTAGTCTTTAATTAACTTTTAAAAATTCTATAAAGATCAAAAATGCTATCGTTTTTTAAAAAAAAAAGAATTGTTTCACACATTAAGCTTAATGGTGTTATTGGAAATGCTGGAAAGTTTAAACAAGGAATAGATTTTTCTGGTCAGGAAGAATTAATAAAAAAAGCTTTTTCATTAAAAAAATCAATTTGTGTTGCAATTTCAATTAATTCTCCGGGTGGTTCGCCAGTACAATCTCATATGATTTATAATTTCATAAGAAATCAAGCAAAAAAACATAAAAAAAAAGTAATATTTTTTGCTGAAGATGTTGCTGCCTCAGGTGGATATTTGATTTCTTGTGCTGGAGATGAGATTTATGCCAATTCCAGTTCAATCATTGGTTCTATTGGAGTTATTTATTCTTCATTTGGTTTTACAGAGTTAATTAAAAAAGTTGGAATAGAAAGGCGTGTTCACACTGCTGGAAAAAATAAAAGTACTTTAGATCCTTTTTTGGATGAGAAAAGTGAAGATGTTGAACGGTTAAAAAGAATTCAGCTTGATTTACATGAAGACTTTATAAATGTTGTTGAGAATAGTAGAGGTTCAAAACTTAAAAAAAAAGATATTGAATTATTTTCTGGAGAATTTTGGTCAGGTAAAAAAGCTAAAGAATTAGGTTTGATAGATGGAATTGGCGATGCTATTCAAATTTTAAAAGAAAAATATGGTGAAGATGTTGTTATTAAAAAATTCGAAAAACCTAAAAGCTGGTTGAGTAACAAATTATCATCATCAAATGATAAACTTGATCAATTAGCAAATATTTTTGATGAAAGATCCATTTGGCAAAAATATGGTCTCTAAGAAAAAAAAATTAAATAATAATTCATTTCAAGAGACAATATTTAATTTACAGAAATTTTGGAGTAAGGAAGGATGTACAATTTTACAGCCTTATGATCTAGAGGTAGGCGCTGGCACTTTTCATCCAGCAACAACTTTAAGATCTTTAGGGTCAAAACCATGGAAGGCAGCTTACGTGCAGCCTTCAAGAAGACCAACAGATGGTCGTTATGGAGATAATCCAAATCGATTACAGCATTATTATCAATTCCAAGTAATAATAAAACCATCAATTGATAATATAAAAAATCTGTACTTAAAAAGTTTATCCAAGATAGGTATAGATCATTCATTACACGATATTAGATTTGTCGAAGATGATTGGGAGAGTCCAACTCTTGGTGCAGCTGGTTTAGGCTGGGAAGTTTGGTGTGATGGTATGGAAATAACTCAATTTACATACTTTCAACAAATGGCAGGCATAGATTGCAATCCAGTTTCTGTAGAAATTACTTATGGTTTAGAGAGAATATGCATGTTCACTCAACAACAACAAAATGTTTATGATTTAGACTGGAATGAGAAGGGTGTGAAATATAAAGATGTCTTTCATCAGTCTGAAATGGAATTTTCAAAATATAATTTTGAGTTTGCGAATATTGAAAATTTATTTAAAAATTTTGATATGCACGAGTTTGAAGCTCGGTCATTAGCTGAAAAAAATATTTCTCTTCCAGCTTACGATCATTGTTTAAAAGCTAGTCATGTTTTTAATATTTTGGATGCAAGAGGAGCAATCAGTGTAGCTGAGAGAGCAGATTACATTAGCAGAATAAGAAATATTGTTAAATTAGTTGCTGAAGTTTGGATTGAAACACAAAAAAATTAATTAAAATGTCTGAATTATTTTTAGAGTTATTTAGTGAAGAAATTCCAGTTTCACTTCAAAAAGATATAAGAGAAAAATTGATTTTAGATATTAAAAAAGTTTTTGAGGAAAAATCAATTAAATTTAAAAAATATTTCTCATTATCAACACCAAACAGACTTGTTGTTGTTTTTCAAAATCTGGATAGAGAAGTTAAAATTAAATCTGAAGAAATAAAAGGTCCAAGCACAACATCTCCACCTCAAGCTTTAGAAGGTTTTTTAAAATCTCAAAAAATCTCCAAAAAACAAGTTTTTAAAAAGAAAAATGACAAAGGTGAATTTTATTTTTACAAAACCAAGGAAGCTAAATTAAAAACCCTAGATTTAATCAAACAACGTCTTCCAAAAATTTTAATTGAATTTAAGTGGAAAAAATCAATGAAATGGGGAAGCTACAACTTAAATTGGGGCAGGCCATTAAAATCAATATTGTGTGTATTTGATAAAAAAGTAATAAATTTTTCAATAGGCCATTTAAAATCTTCAAATTACACATTTTTAGATAAAGATTTTGAGGAGAGAAAAAAAACTTTTAATGATTTTAATATTTATCAAAAATCTCTAGAACAAACTGGCACAATTATAGATCAAGATAAAAGAAAAGATCATATCAGAAACGAAATAGAAAAAATTTTAAAAAAAAAGAATTTAATTATTGATGAAAATGAGAAATTATTAGATGAAGTCAACAACCTTGTAGATCAACCACATATTATAGAATGTTCATTTGATAAAAAGTTTTTAACAATACCTCAAGAGATATTAGTTTTAACAATGCAATCGCATCAAAAATATTTTCCCCTTTTTACTAAAAAAAAGGAAATTACTAATGAGTTTATAGTTGTTGCAAATAAAAAAGATAACAAAGGTTTGATTAAGATAGGGAACGAGAGAGTTGTTAAGGCAAGACTAGAGGATGCTGAATTTTTTTGGAATAAAGATAAATCTCAAAATTTAGTGAAAAAAGTTTCTGGACTTAAGAATATGAATTTTTTCAAGGGTCTTGGCACATATTTTGACAAGGTTCAAAGAATGCGAAAATTAGCAGCTATGATTTCTGATGAACTGCTAATTAGTAAAGAGAAAGTCGAACTTTCAGCAACAATTTGTAAAACGGATTTAATCTCAGAAATTGTTAGTGAATTTCCAGAGTTGCAAGGAATTATGGGTGGTCATATTTCCCATTTTCAAGGGTTTGACAAAGAAATTTCTGAAGCTGTTAAGGAACAATATTTACCTACAGGCCCTCATTCAAATGTTTCAAAAAAGCCTTATAGTATTACTCTTTCTCTATCAGATAGAATTGACACTCTAGTAGGTTTCTTTGGGATAAACGAAAAACCTTCAAGTTCAAAAGACCCTTACGCTTTAAGAAGAGTTGCGTATGGTATTATTAGGATGATTATTGAGAATAAAAAAGATATCAAAATTAATGATATTATTTCTTATTCTCTAAATATTTATTTAGATCAAGATTTTAAATTTTCAAATAACAACATAATTAAAGACATTTCATTTTTTTTAAAAGATAGATTTAAATATTATTTGAAAGATAAAAATTTTAGACCAGACATTGTTGATGCTGCAGTTAAAATTTTAGATTTGAACAAAATTTCTACAACTTATGAGAAAGCAAAAAGTCTTAATAAAATAATCGAAAAACCCCTTGGTATGGATGTCGTGTCTTCTTATAGAAGAGCTTTTAATATTATTAATTCAGAAACAAAAAAAGCTGGTGAAAATCTTACCAATACAACTGATCCTGGAATTTTTAATAATGAATATGAAAAGGCCTTATTTAAAAAAACTAATGAATTAAAACAACATTTTGCCATGGTTGAAAATAAACAAAATTTTGATGAGATACTAAGCTCTCTTGCGTCAGCAAAAAAAGAGATTTTTGATTTCTTTGATAATGTAAAAGTAAATGATGAAAGTGAAATTATCAAAAAAAATAGATTGGAACTATTAAGTTTCTTCTGTAAAACCTACGAGAATTTTATAGATTTTCAATTGATCAAAGATGCCAATGAATAAGTTTATTTTTAATTTTAGCTCTAAAGAGGTTAAAAAGATTAAAAATCCTAAAAATATTTTAGGTGGAAAAGGTGCAAATTTATCAGAGATGGGAAGAATGGGATTTCCTGTACCTCCAGGTTTTACAATTTCGACAAATGTTTGTGATTTATTTTATAAAAATAAAAAAAAACTCAATTCTAAAATCATTAATCAAATCAAATCTGAGCTTAAGGTAATTGAAAAAGTAGTAAAAAAAAAATTTGGAGATCTAAAAAATCCTTTGTTGCTTTCTGTTAGATCTGGAGCAAGAGTTTCAATGCCAGGTATGATGGATACAATATTAAATCTAGGACTTAACGATGAAACTGTAAAGGCCTTATCCAATAAAACTTTAAATGGAAGGTTTGCAAAAGATAGTTATAGACGATTTATTCAAATGTATGGGAATGTTGTATTAGGTGTGGAAAGTCATCATTTTGAAGAGTTAATTGAAAATTATAAATTAACTAAAGGTGTTCTTTTAGATACTGAATTAGATGAGAGTGATTGGGATGGATTAATTAGTGATTTTAAAAAAGTTGTTAAAGAAAAAACTCAAAAAGACTTTCCTCAAAATGTATATGATCAACTTTTAGGTGCAATTAGTGCGGTATTTTTATCATGGGAAAGCAATAGGGCAAAAATCTATAGAAAATTAAATCAAATACCTTCTGAATGGGGTACTGCCGTTAATGTTCAATCAATGGTTTTTGGAAATATGGGAAACGATTGTGCAACTGGAGTAGTGTTTACAAGAAATCCCTCAGATGGTTCCAATGATATTTACGGAGAATATTTGATTAATGCCCAAGGTGAAGATGTTGTAGCTGGTACTAGAACGCCACAATATATTACTAAAAAGGCTCGCAAAGATGCAAATGTAAAAGATCCATCCATGGAAGAGTCTATGCCTAAAGTCTATAAACAATTAGAAAAAATTTTGATTAAGCTGGAAACTCATTACAAAGATATGCAGGATGTTGAGTTTACTGTTGAAAACAATAAACTTTGGATTTTGCAAACTAGGTCAGGAAAAAGAACTTCTAAGTCAGCAGTAAAAATAGCTGTTGATATGGTTAAAGAAAAATTAATTTCTAAAAAACAGGCTATTCTGAGAATAGATCCAAGTTCTTTAGATACTTTGTTACATCCAACATTAGATGAAAAAAGCGAAATAAATGTAATAGCAAATGGTCTTCCAGCATCACCAGGGGCTGCAAGTGGCAAAGTAGTTTTTACTTCAGAAGAGGCTGAAAAATTAAACGATATGATGCAGGATACTATATTGGTTAGAGTAGAAACTTCTCCTGAAGATATTCAGGGAATGCATGCTGCAAAAGGTATTTTAACTGCAAGGGGAGGTATGACAAGTCATGCGGCTGTCGTTGCAAGAGGTATGGGTAGACCTTGTGTTTCTGGATCAAGTGAAATTGATATTAATTATGAAAGTAAAATTTTCAAAACTTCTGAGCTTGAAGTTAAAGAGGGTGATATTATTACAATTGACGGTTCTACAGGAAGGATAATCCTTGGAAAGGTTCCAACAGTTAAACCTGAAATTTCTGGTGATTTTTCAAAATTAATGAGCTGGGCAGATGATACTAGAAAATTAAAAGTAAGAACAAATTCAGAAACTCCTATTGATACAAAAACAGCAAGAGATTTTGGTGCAGAGGGAATTGGTTTATGCAGAACAGAACATATGTTTTTTGATGAGGAAAGAATTTTATCCGTAAGAGAGATGATTTTATCAAAATCAAAAGAGGACAGGGCAAAAGCATTAGCAAAATTATTACCACATCAGAAAAAAGACTTTGTAGAGATTTTTAAAATAATGGATGGATTGCCTGTAACTGTAAGATTATTAGATCCGCCATTACATGAGTTTTTGCCTCATTCAGACAAAGAAATTCAAGAAGTGGCAAATGTGGTCGGAGTAGACTTAAAGGAAGTTAAATCAAGAATATCTGAATTACATGAGCAAAATCCTATGCTTGGTCATAGAGGTTGTAGATTGGGCATTTCTTACCCTGAAATATATGAAATGCAATGTAGAGCAATTTTTGAGGCTTTAGTTGAATTGAAAAAGAATAAAGTAAAATCAGCTTTTCCTGAAATTATGATTCCCTTAGTTTCTACAGAAGTTGAAATTAAGATCATGAAAGAATTAGTCAATAAAATTGCAAAAACTGTTCAAGAGGAAAACAAAGTAAAAATTGATTTTATGGTTGGAACTATGATTGAGCTTCCAAGAGCAGCAGTTAAAGCGAAAGATATCGCAAAACATGCTGAGTTTTTTAGCTTTGGAACTAATGATTTAACTCAAACCACATTTGGAATAAGTAGAGATGATAGTGGTAAATTTTTAAATGATTACATTGATAATAAAATTTTTGATATTGATCCATTTGTTTCAATTGACGAAGGTGTTGAAGATTTGATTGAGATTGCAGTTTTAAAAGGCAAGAAGCAAAATAAAAAAATTAAATTAGGTATATGTGGCGAGCATGGAGGTGATCCTAAAAGTATAGCTTTTTGCTCTAGAGTTGGTTTAAATTATGTTTCATGCTCTCCATACAGAGTACCAATTGCAAGATTAGCAGCAGCCCAAGCTGAGATTTTAAAAAAATAAAAAAGAAATTTACTTAAAATCAACAATCACTTTATTTTTGATATTTGATAGATGGTGAATATCTTTTGATTTTAGAGAGTTATTAATTTTATCTAATAAATCACTTTTAATTTTTTTTTCTTTATAATCATTTTCATTAATTGACATGACTTCATTAAAATTAATACTTTCACCATAATTATCAAAACCTTGATTTTGAGAAATTCTTATAATTTTGTTGTTATTAATAATAAGACCTCCATTTCTTGATCCTAAAGAATTATTTTTTAAGGGGTTTTTTTTATGTTGAAACCATTTATTTGTAAGAGGTCCATTTTTAGAATAATAGATTGAGAGATCATGATTAAAATCTTTAGATGATGTGCGATCAATATTAGTTATCATCCACCAAAAATTTTTCTTCTGGAAAATCATAGTATCTACAGCATTAATATCTTTAATTATAGTTTTGTAGTATCTCCACTTATAAGGAAAATCAGTACATAGATATAATCTTATTTCTGAAATTTCAGAGGTATCAGGACACATGAAAAGTTTTTTTTTATATTCAAAAATATAAGGAAAGGATAAATGGAAACTTTCTTTAAGAATTGTACTTTTTTTATTAAATTTTTTTTTATTTAATTCAATACAAACAATTTCTCCTTTTTTTTTTGTGTAATTAAATTCTTCAGCAAAACAAAAAAGATTATCTTTTTTTTCTACTAAAAAAGGATCAGCTAAAAAGTTTTTTGCGTTTGTATTCCCAATTATGATTGGTTTTTTAAGATTATTTTTATCAAAAAAAGCTAGTTTAAAATATTTTTTTTTAATGAAAATTTTTTTGGATAACATTTTTAAAGTACTTACTAAATAAATAAATTGATTGCAGACTTTTGGTATTTCATAAATTTTACCAGGGTTAGCACTATCAAGAAATTTAAACTTTTTGTCTTCATATAACTTTAGCAAAATATTCTTTAGGTAAAACAGACTTTTCTTATAAAGCTCAGCTTGATTTAAAAGAAAAAAGCTTTGTGTAGAAAAAAACCCTTTCTCGACAATTTTTCCAGCATCTAGTTTTTTGTCAATTTTTTGGATTATAAAACCTGTGTTTGGCTCTTTGAAAAAAACCTCCCAAAAACCAGCCGGTGAACCTCTAAATTTTTTATAATCTCCGTGATGAAATGATAAAATACCGTAAGTTGATACTTTAAGAATATCGCCACTTAAAACATCATTACATGCTCGAATTATTACATCATACTTTTCTTTTCTGATTTTTATTAAGTCTTTTTTATTAAAAATTTCTTTTTCAAAGCTATTTTTCTGAATAGATATTTGTGATCGAATAGTTTTGTTTAATTTAAATTTTTTAAGATGGTTAGTATGTTTTTTTAAAAAAAATAAAATCAAGTATTCAAAAAATATTATAAATTTAAAAAATATTTTTTTTGGAATTTTATTGAATATTATTTTTTTTTTTGAATTTTCAATTGAAATAAAAGATGAAACTATGAATTTATCACTATTTTTTTTTAACCATTTTAATAATTGATAATTATAATTATCAATAAGACCTTCATTTACTAAAAAACCTATCTTAATCTTTTTCAATTTTTTCAAGTATTGCTATTGATGAAGTTGTCTCTAAGAATAAAAGAATAATGTTTTTATCCTCAGAAATTACAATATCTCTCACTCTTTCATTAAGTGGAATATAATTATGTTGGACGATTTTTTTTCTTGATTTATCAAGTTTAATATAATGTACGCCCAGATCCTGCTCTTTAATTTCATTACCCATCGCTCCAACAAAAAATTCATAATCATTATCATTTAATGATATCAATTGACTTATACCTATAGAGGGATCAAAATATTTTATTGGTTCCTCAAATCCATATTTTTTATGAGATTTCCTGAGAGGAGCTTCATCCAATATTTTTTTTGAATAATTTTTAGCATAATGTTCACCATAGGATGAAATAGGCCATCCAAAATTTTTAATTTTAGTTAAAGGTCTATGATTTAAATTAATTTCGTCACCACCTTTTGGACCATGTTCTGTCGAAATTATAAAATCAAAATTTTCACTATAATAAAGTCCTTGAGGATTTCTGTGACCAATAGATATAATATTTGATTTTCTATTTTTAGTATTAATGATTATTATTTTCCCAAATTCATTATTTTGATTTTGTGCTAATGGCCTGTTTCTAAAATCCCCAGTTGTAAACAATAAGTTAGAATTATCAATTTTTGCTAATCGTCCACCAGCACCTTGATGCGCCCAAAATCCATGATTGTTTTTTACATTTACACAATCTTTAGTCTGATAAAATAAATCAAAATTTAAATAATTATCATTTAAATTGGCAGATATAATTTTTAAATCAAAGCAATCTTTTATTTTTTGGCCAATGTATGAAACATATAAAATATCTTTATCGACCAAAATATCTTTTATTCCATAATGATCGTGAGTATAAAATTTTTTATATTTAATAAGCTCTTTAATATTTGATGGAATTTTTGTAAATTTTTCTGGAGTTGAAATTTTTGCTTTTGCAAAAATCCCATCATATGTTGCTAAAATTATGTTTTTATCTTGATTGTAAAAATCAATAAATGCAGTCGCTGATGCACCAATATTTCCAGTAAATAAAATATCATTAGTTGAAAATTTAGAAAATAAGTAACCCTCTAACAGGTTTTCATTAATTTTTTTTTTAGAAAAATTGTATCCATTGAAATCAACTAATATTTGATTTTCAATAATTTTTCTAAAATCAATCTGATCTTCATTGATCAATTCATTAATATCCTTCCCTTTTAAAAAAAGATTTTGTTGTATTTTCGCTATTTGATTATTTCTAATTTTTAATTGTTGAGCAAAATTTGAGATCTCATTTTTTTTTGATGAGGAACTTTCTTTATTCAAAAAGTATCCAAGAATTATGACTACTAAAAGAAATAATGATAAAAATAGAAAAATATTTTTTTTTAAAAATTTCATTTGATAATGATGATTATAATTTATTAATATTTAAATAAAGTTGTTATTTCTATTAGGGGCGTTCTGTTGCCAGGTGCCCCAGACCCCGTCTGCTAAATTAACTTAAGTTAATTATGCAGCAAGTGCGTAACTTTCGTTAGCAATTATAAATTAGTCCTTTACGGAGGAACAATTCCGAACGAAAGAATAGCCTTTAGACATTCGTCGATTCTGGTTCACCCCCATAAGTTGTAATGGTGGAGGTGGTGGGTACTGCCCCCACGTCCGCAATGGTTATTACGAAATTCGTTTATCGTCATAGTTGGAAAACCAACTTTATTAATATAAAAGGAATTACAATAGATTCAATAACAATCATGAAATTAACTAAAGAGCAAACAGAGGAAATAAAAAATCAGCAAGCTCAAAGTAATCAAACTAAAAGAGTTACATCGCCTGAGCTTGAAAAAGTTTTGTATGAGGCAATTCCAGCTTTAGACCATGGGTTTGTTAGAGTAGTTGATTATATGGGTGATGATACCTCTATTGTTCAATCTGCGAGAGTTTCATATGGAAAAGGCACAAAACAAGTATCTACTGACAAAGGTTTAATTAAATATTTAATGAGACATTGGCACAGCACTCCATTTGAAATGTGCGAAATTAAATATCACATTAAGCTTCCAATTTTTATTGCTAGACAATGGATAAGACACAGAACAGCAAATGTTAATGAGTACTCTGCTCGATATTCAATTTTGGATAAAGAATTTTATTTACCTACTAAAGAAAATTTGGCTGCTCAGTCTATAAGTAATAGACAAGGTAGAGGTGAGGTGCTTGAAGGTGAACAAGCAAATGAAGTATTAGAGCTTTTAAAAAATGATGCTGAGAGAACTTATGATAATTATGAAACTATGTTGAATGAAAGATATGATGGCTCAACTATTGATGAAAATAAAAAGGGATTAGCAAGAGAACTTGCAAGAATGAATTTAACTTTAAATACATACACACAGTGGTACTGGAAAACAGATTTATTAAACTTGATGAATTTTTTAAGACTAAGAGCTGATAGTCATGCACAATATGAAATAAGAGTTTATGCCGACATAATGTTAGATACTTTAAAAAAATGGGTTCCCATTACTTATGAAGCATTTATGGATTATCGAGTTGGAGGTACCGAGGTTTCAGCTAAAGGTAAAAATATAATTCAAAAATTGATAAAAGGAGAAGACGTTTCACCTGATGATTCTGGTCTTTCAAAAAGAGAATGGAATGAATTAATGGAAGCTTTTGAGCTTAAAGATAAGTTGATTTAATTTTTTCCGCAAACTCTAAATATATTTTAGAAATTTCATGATTTGGGTTCTCTTCTACAATTGGCTTTCCATTATCTCCAGCTTTACCAACCTCAGGATTGATTGGTATTTCACCTAAAAATTCTTTATTAAATTCTTCAGCTGTTCTTTTAACACCTCCCTCACCAAAAATTTTATAATTTTTTCCATCATCGCCTTTAAAATAACTCATATTATCTACTAAGCCTAAAATTTTAACATCTAGTTTATCAAACATTTTAATACCTCTTACAACATCAAGTAATGCTACTTCTTGGGGTGTAGAAACAATTATGGCTCCATCTATTTTGATTTCTTGCGAGAATGTTAGTTGTGTATCCCCTGTGCCTGGAGGCATATCAATAATAATAAAATCTAAATCTTTCCAATTTACTTTTTGAGTAAAAGTTTTAATTGCACTTGTAACCATAGGTCCTCTCCAAATCATGGGAGTTTGCTGATCTGCCAAAAATCCAATCGACATACATTGAATGTCATATTGCATCACAGGTTCAAGTTTTTGACCATCACTTTTTGGTTTTTCATTTATATCAAACATTTTCGGTATTGAGGGTCCATAAATATCAGCGTCAAGCAATCCAACTTTACAGCCAACACTTTTAAGGGCTAATGCAAGATTTGTTGCAAAAGTAGATTTACCAACACCACCCTTCGCACTGGAGACTGCGATTGTAAACTTTGTTCCAAGTATAGGGTTTTTAGTAAAGTTTTTTGGCTCTACTTTTTTTTTCATTGCGTCACTTAGTTCTGGCTTTTTTTCAGACATATTTTGATCTTAACTTGTTTTTGAGTTCAAAGACACTATATACATAGTGTATGTCTGACAATTTTCAACAAAGAGGTGGAAGTCCTTGGGGGTCTCCTCCAGGAGGTGGAAATGGCAATGGATCAGGTCGAGGTCCAACACCACCGGATGTTGATAAAATTATAAGAGAGTTCCAGGATAAAATAAAAAACTTTTTACCAGGTGGAAAATCTTCAAGCACTAAATCTTTAATTTTAGGATTGATAATTTTAGCATTTGTTTGGTTAGCAAGCGGTCTTTATAGAGTACTTCCTGATGAGCAAGGTGTAGTTTTAAGATTTGGAAAATTTGTAAATACAACACAACCTGGATTAAATTATCATATTCCATTTCCAGTGGAGAGTGTTTTGACTCCAAAAGTTACAAAAGTTAACAGAATAGATATTGGTTTTAGATCTGAAAGAGAAAGTGGTTTCTCAAGTGGTGGTGGAGTAGCGGATGTACCACAAGAAAGCCTAATGTTAACTGGTGATGAAAATATAGTTAATATTGATTTTTCTGTTTTTTGGGTGATTAAAGATGCTGGAAATTTCTTATTTAAAATTCAAGATCCTGAAGGAACAGTAAAAGCTGCAGCAGAAACAGCTATGAGAGAAGTTATTGCAAAAAGTGATATACAACCAATTTTAACTGAAGGGAGATCTAAAATTGAGGTTGAAACACAAGATATAATTCAAACTATATTGGATGACTATGAGAGTGGCATTCAAATAACTCAAGTACAAACTCAAAAAGCAGACCCACCTGATCAAGTTATTGATGCTTTTAGAGATGTTCAGGCTGCTAGAGCTGACATGGAAAGAGCAAAAAATGAAGCCGAGGCTTATGCTAATGATGTAATTCCAAGAGCGAGAGGGGAAGCTCAAAAAATTTTACAAGCTGCGGAAGCATATAAAAAAGAAGTTGTAGCAAAATCAGAAGGGGAAGCTAGTAGATTCCTTGCAATTTATAACGAATACAAAAATGCTAAAGCTGTAACTCAAGAGAGAATGTATTTAGAAACAATGGAAAAAGTTTTAGCGGATATAGATAAAGTTATTATTGAAAATAATGGAGGTTCTGGCGTTGTTCCATATTTGCCGCTACCAGAATTAAAAAAAAAGGCGACTAATTAAATGAAAGCTGGAAAAATATTATTAGGTATTATTATTGCAATAGGAGCTCTTGCTTTCTTATCAGTAATTATTGTTAAAGAAGTTAACCAAGCAATCATACTTCAATTTGGTGACCCTAAAAGAATTATAACTAAACCTGGATTAAATTTTAAAATACCTTTTATTCAAAATGTTGTTTATCTTGATAAGAGAATTTTAAATTTAGATACCCCACCAGAAGAAGTTATTGCATCAGATCAAAAACGTTTAATTGTGGATGCTTTTGCCAGATTTCAAATTGTTGATCCTTTAAAATTTTATATTTCAGTTGGAGATGAAAGAGTTGCGAGATCAAGATTATCTACAATTATCAATTCAAGAATTAGAAATGTTTTGGGTCAAGAAGAACTTCAAACTTTATTATCAAAAGATAGATCAAAACAAATGGCTTTAATTAAAGAGGGTGTAAACAATGAAGCGCAAAATTTTGGAATAAACATTGTTGATGTTCGAATTAAAAGAGCAGATTTACCTCAAGCTAATAGTGATGCTATTTATAGAAGAATGCAAACTGAGAGGGAAAGAGAAGCAAAAGAATTTAGAGCGGAAGGTGCAGAAATGGCTGTAACTATTACCTCAACAGCCGATAAAGAAGTTACAGTTATTTTAGCAGAGGCACAAAAAGAATCTGAGATTATGAAGGGTGAAGGTGATGGGGCAAGAAATAAGATATTTGCTGACGCATTCGGTCAAGATCCAGAATTTTTTGCATTTTATAGAGCGATGCAAGCTTATGAAAAAGCTCTAATTGGTGGTGAAACTTCTTTAATTTTATCTCCAGACTCAGAGTTCTTTAAATTTTTTGGAAATATAAAACCAGAAATTAATCAGTAGAAAATGAAAGAGCTATTTATAGCTTTTGGTTTATTTTTATTTATCGAAGGAATTTTATATGCCTTATTTCCATCAAAAATGAGAAATATGTTAAGCAAACTTGAATTGTTAAAAGATAGTCAATTAAGGACTGGCGGATTAATCTTTGCAATTTTAGGATTTGTAATTATTTATTATTTAAAGACTAGTACATGAAAAATTTAAAAATATATTTACTTACATTATTTATACTTATTAGTGTTGATGCCAAATCTTTTTCAAAAGGTGTGCCAGAGTCTTTTGCAGATCTTGCTGAAAAGTTGATGCCTTCCGTTGTTAATATCTCAACAACGCAAACTGTAGTTACAAATACTAATCCCTTTCCATTTCAATTTCCTCCAGGATCACCATTTGAAGATATGTTTAAAGAATTTGGAGCTCCTCAAGAGAGAAAATCTTCAGCACTTGGATCTGGTTTTATTATTGATGAGAAAGGAATTGTTGTAACAAACAATCACGTTATCCAAGACGCCGAAGATATTATTGTAAGAGTAAATGGTGACAAAGAATTTAAAGCAACAGTTATAGGTGCAGACCCTTTATCAGATATAGCTGTTTTGCAATTAGAAACTAAAGAAAAATTTATTCCTGTTTCATTTGGAGACTCTGATAAAGCTAGAATTGGGGATTGGGTAATTGCAATTGGAAACCCATTTGGCTTAGGAGGAACAGTCACTTCAGGTATCATTTCTGCTAGAAATAGATCGATTGGTCTTTCAAGATATGAAGACTACATTCAAACTGATGCTTCGATTAACTCAGGAAATTCAGGTGGACCATTATTTGATATAAATGGAAATGTGATTGGAATTAATACAGCAATTTTAGGAAGAAACGGATCTATAGGAATTGGTTTTTCAATACCTTCTAATAGTGCACAAATTGTTATCGATCAATTAATTGAATTTGGAGAAACTAAAAGAGGTTGGTTAGGTGTAAGAATTCAAGATGTTACTAAAGAGATAGCTGAAGTTGAAAATTTAGATGAGCCAAGAGGAGCTTTGGTTGCAAGTGTTGCTGATAATAGTCCGTCCGATAAAGCAGGAATTAAAGCTGGAGATATAATCTTAGAATTTAATAATGAAAAAATAAAAGAAATGAAAGAATTACCAATAATAGTTGCTCGAACTGAAGTTGGAAAAAAAGTTGATGTAAAAATTTGGAGAAATAAAAAAGAACTAGTCAAAAAAGTAACACTAGGTAGATTAGAAACATCAGAAGATTTCAAAGTTACTGAAAAATCTTCACCCACAGAGAATAAAATTGATGATTTAAAAATCACAGTGAGAAAACTTAACAAAGAAGACATTAAAGAAAGAAATCTTCCAAATCAAACCAAAGGATTAGTAATAACTAAAATAGAAAATGATAGTCCATTAATTAATTCAATTGAAGTTAATAGTATAATAATTGAAGCACAAAAGAAAAAAATTGGTAGTGCAAATGATCTAAAACAAATTGTAAAACAAGTTTTAAATACCAATCAAAAAACAATCTTGCTTGTAATCTACAACAGCCAAAATCAAAGAAGATACATAGGTGTTAAATTAAAATAGATAATGGATTTAAAATCCAAAATCATTTTAATCTATGGTCCAACAGCATCAGGTAAATCTAATTTTGCAGTCAAACTAGCAAAAAAAATTGGAGGTGAAATAATTAATGCTGATAGCATGCAGCTTTACAAAGATTTAAAAATTTTAACTGCCAGACCTTTAAAAAAAGAACACCAAGATATCAAGCATCATCTATATGGATTTCAAAGTGGAAAAAAAAGCTTTTCAACCGGTGATTGGTTAAAGCTAGCAATTAAAAAAATTGGAGAAGTTAAAAGAAGAAAAAAAATCCCAATTTTAGTTGGTGGAACTGGATTATATTTTAAAGCATTAATAGATGGTTTGGTTGAAATTCCAAATATACCGATGGCTTTTAGAAATAAAGTAAGAAAACTACAAAAAGATCTTGGTCAAAAAAATTTTTATAAAAAACTTTTAAAAATTGATCCTAATTTAGTAAAAACAATAAAACCTACTGATACTCAAAGATCGATAAGAGCTTATGAGGTAAAACTATTTACAAATAAATCAATTAACGAATGGCATGATAATACAAAATCACAATTTAAAAAAAAAGATTTTTACAAATTAATTATTGATTTCCCAAGATCAGATTTAATTGAAACGATTAACCAAAGAGCATTTAAAATGTTTAAATTGGGGGCTGTACTTGAGGTTAAAAAATTTTTAAAGCTCAAAATTAATAAAAATAAAAGTATATCAAAAGCAATAGGAGTCGCAGAAATAAAGGAATATTTAACTAAAAAAGTGGATGAAAAAGAAGTAATTGAAAAAATATCAATAAAGACCAGGCAATATGCCAAAAGACAGTTGACTTGGTCACGAGGCCACATGTCAAATTGGATAAAATTAAACCCTAAAAGAATAAATAATTTTCTAAAAAAAATTTAATTATTTTTCACTATAGCTTGACCAATTAGTACAACTTCAGCTAGATTGCTTTGATGTCTAAATTATATTCAGGAGCTGAGATCGTATTCAAATGTCTTGAGGATCAAGACGTTAAATTTATTTTTGGTTATCCTGGAGGAGCAGTATTGCCAATTTATGATGAGTTAAAAAATCATCCATCAATAAAACATATTTTAGTAAGACACGAGCAAGGAGCTGGTCATGCTGCAGAAGGATATTCAAGATCTTCTGGAAAGCCTGGTGTAGTTCTTGTGACCTCTGGGCCAGGTGCAACCAATGTGGTTACTGCTTTAACAGATGCTTATATGGATTCTGTTCCATTAGTTTGTATTTCAGGACAAGTTCCAACTCATTTGATTGGCACAGATGCTTTTCAAGAATGTGATACAACAGGAATTACAAGACCATGTACTAAACACAACTGGTTAGTAAAAGATATTAAAGATCTTCCAAAAATTTTACATGAAGCATTTCACGTGGCAACTACAGGAAGACCTGGACCTGTGCTAATTGATATTCCAAAGGATGTCCAATTTGCAAAAACTAATTATTCAAAACCTAAAATACAAAAAAGATTAAATGGAAAATCCCATAATCATTTTTCACAAGATGATATAGACAAATTAGTTGACCTTATTTCAAAAGCAAAAAAACCAGTAATTTATTCTGGTGGAGGAGTAATAAATTCAGGACCTGAAGCTAGTGAATCTCTAAGAGAATTTACAAGATTAACTGGGTTTCCAATCACATCAACTTTACAAGGGCTTGGAGCTTTCCCAGGGGATGATGATCAGTTTTTAGGTATGCTTGGAATGCATGGAACTTACGAAGCTAATAATGCAATGCATGATTGTGATTTATTGATAAATATTGGTGCAAGATTTGATGATCGTATAACTGGTAAAATTGATGAATTTTCTCCAAATTCAAAAAAAATTCATATTGATATTGACCCATCATCAATAAATAAAATTATAAAAGTTGATCTTGCAATTGTTGGTGACGTAAATGATGTAATCCAATCATCAATCAAAACAATCAATAAAAAAAATAAAAGTCTAAAAGATTCTAATAAAGAAAAGATTTCAAAATGGTGGCAGCAAATCCAAAAATGGAGAGAGAAAAATTCTTTAGGTTTTATCAATAGCAATCAAACTATAAAACCTCAACATGCTGTCCAGAGACTTTATGAATTAACAAAAAATCAAGATACTTTTATTACAACTGAAGTTGGTCAACACCAGATGTGGGCAGCTCAACACTATAAATTTAATAAACCAAATCGATGGATGACATCAGGTGGTCTTGGAACGATGGGATATGGTTTACCAGCAGCTGTTGGTGTTCAGATTGCACATCCAGATAAATTAGTTATCGATATTGCTGGAGAAGCTTCAGTTTTAATGACTATGCAGGAAATGTCTACAGCAGTTCAGTATAATTTACCTATAAAGATATTTATTTTGAACAACCAATACATGGGAATGGTAAGACAATGGCAAGAGCTTTTACATGAAAAAAATTACTCAGAGAGTTATTCAGAAGCTTTACCAGATTTTAATAAAATGGCAGAGGCTTATGGGTGTAAGGGAATTAGAGTAGAAAATTATGGAGAATTAGATGAAAAAATTCAAGAAATGATTGATCATAAAGGTCCAGTAATATTCGACTGCCAGGTAGATCCAGGAGAAAACTGTTTTCCAATGATACCATCAGGCAAACCTCATAACCAAATGATACTAGGTCCAAATGATCAAGCTGAGAATAAAATAACTGGCAAGGGTAAGTCTTTAGTTTAATGGCAAAATCTAAGTCAGCTTATAGTTTTTCAACTAAAAAGGAAAAATCAGATACACATATATTTGTTTTATGGGTGGATAATGAAGCTGGTGTATTAGCAAGAGTTGTAGGTTTATTTTCTGGAAGAGGTTATAATATAGAGTCTTTAGCAGTTGCAGAGATTGATGCTAAAAAAAATATTTCAAGAATAACAATTGTAACTACTGGTACTCCACAAGTAATTGATCAAATTAAGTTACAATTAGGAAAACTAGTGCCAGTACACAAAGTGGCAAACTTTAAAAGAGAAGATAAGCAAGTAATTTTCAAAGAAATGGCACTTTTAAAAATTATTGGTAATAAGACTAAAATTGATAAATGTTTAAAAGCTTGTAAAAACTATAATCCAGTAATAATAGATAAAACAAAAAAATCAGTAGTTCTTCAAATTACAGCATTAAGAAGAGAAATTGATAAAATGAATTTAAAATTAAAACCTCTAGGTCTAATTAGCACTTCTAGAACAGGGGCGATCGCAATGACAAGAGGTGCGGAAGTTTTTAACTAATTAAAAAGGAGAAAAAAAATGAAAATGTTTTATGAAAAAGATGCAGATGTAAATCTAATAAAAGAAAAAAAAGTTGCAATATTTGGTTATGGAAGCCAAGGACATGCACATGCTTTAAATTTGAAAGATAGTGGTGTTAAAGAGGTAGTTGTTGCTTTAAGAGATGGTTCTACAAGTAAAGCAAAAGCTGAGTCTAAAGGTTTAAAAGTTATGAATTTATCTGATGCAGCTGAATGGGCTGATGTTTGCATGATATTAACTCCAGATGAATTGCAGGCAACAATATATAAAAATCATATTGAGCAAAGAATTAAAGAAGGGACAAGTTTAGCTTTTGCGCACGGTTTAAATATTCATTACGATTTAATTAAAGCAAGAAAAGATCTTGATGTTTTTATGGTGGCACCAAAAGGACCTGGCCATTTAGTGAGAAGTGAATTTGAAAAAGGTGGTGGTGTGCCATGTTTAATGGCTGTTCACCAAGATGGAACTGGTAAGGCAAGAGATTTAGCTTTGTCTTATGCATCAGCAATTGGGGGAGGTAGATCAGGAATTATTGAAACAACATTTAAAGATGAATGTGAAACGGATTTATTTGGTGAGCAAACAGTTCTTTGTGGTGGTTTAGTTGAACTAATTAAAAATGGATATGAAACATTGGTTGAAGCTGGTTATGAACCTGAAATGGCATACTTCGAATGTCTCCATGAAGTAAAACTGATTGTTGACTTAATTTATGAAGGTGGAATAGCTAATATGAACTACTCAATTTCTAATACTGCAGAGTATGGTGAATATGTTTCTGGTCCAAGAATTATAAATAAAGAAGAAACAAAGAAGAGAATGAAAGAAGTTTTAGCAGATATTCAGTCTGGTAAGTTTACAAAACAGTGGATTGAAGAGTGTAAAAATGGACAAAAAAACTTTTTAAAAACTAGAGAGGATTTAGCTAAACATTCAATTGAAACTGTAGGTGCCAAACTAAGAGATATGATGCCTTGGATTGGTAAAAAGAAGTTAGTTGATAGTGATAAGAGTTAAAAGGTAAGAAATTCTAACAATTATTTTGCAAAATCTATTATAGATTGTATTATCCATTTTTTTAAATTTTAAAATTATGGCTGATAAAGATAGAGTTTTTATATTTGATACAACAATGCGAGATGGTGAGCAATCACCAGGTGCCTCTATGAGTCTAGAGGAAAAAATTCAAATCGCTCGAGTTTTTGATGAACTTGGTGTTGATATTATTGAAGCTGGTTTTCCGATTGCATCTCCTGGAGATTTTGAAGCCGTAACAGCAATTAGTAAAGTTTTAAAAAAATCTATTCCTTGCGGTTTAGCAAGACATTCAAAAAAGGATATTGATAGATGTTTTGAAGCATTAAAGCATGCCTCAAGATTTAGAATTCATACATTTATTTCTACAAGCCCTTTACATATGAAGCATAAACTTAACAAAACCCCTGAGCAAGTTTATGAGTCAATCAAAGAACATGTAAGTTATGCAAGAAATCTTACAGACGATGTAGAGTGGTCGTGTGAGGACGGAACAAGAACTGATATGGATTATATGTGTAAGACAGTTGAACTTGCAATAAAATCAGGTGCTAAAACTATAAATATTCCAGATACAGTTGGTTATACTGTGCCTTCTGAATTTACAAAAATTATAAATACTCTTTTAAATAAAGTTCCAAATATTGATCAAGCAATTTTATCAACTCATTGTCATAATGATTTAGGATTAGCAGTTGCAAATTCTTTAGCCGGAATACAAGCGGGTGCTAGACAAATTGAATGTACGATAAACGGTATTGGTGAAAGAGCGGGGAATGCAGCTCTTGAAGAAGTTGTTATGGCTATAAGAACTAGAAATGATTTAATGCCTTTTGAAACTGGAATTAACACAACATTATTAAGTAAAGCTTCTAAGTTAGTTTCAAATGTTACTGGCTTTCCAGTCCAATATAACAAAGCAATAGTTGGTAAAAATGCTTTTGCTCACGAGTCAGGTATTCATCAAGATGGAATGTTAAAAAATAGAAATACTTATGAGATCATGACACCTGAGAGTGTTGGTGTTAAACAAACTTCTTTAGTGATGGGAAAACATTCTGGAAGACATGCTTTTAAAGATAAATTGATTAGCTTAGGCTATGCTGATTTGACAGATGACGTAATTGAAAATGCATTTGGAAAATTTAAAGTTTTGGCTGATAAAAAGAAACATATTTATGATGAAGATATTATAGCATTAGTAGATGATAGTTTGGTTCTAGACAATAAAGCCAACACGATAGTTTTAAAATCACTAAAGGTTTTTGCAGGAACAGGTGAACCTCAAAAAGCTGAAATGAAATTAGATGTCAGTGGGGAAATAAAATCTGCTTCTGAAACAGGCGATGGTCCTGTTGATGCAATATTTAAATGTATTAAAAATTTATATCCACATGATGTGAATTTACAATTGTATCAAGTACATGCTGTAACAGAAGGAACAGATGCTCAAGCAACAGTAAGTGTTCGTATTGAGGAAAATGGCAAAACTACAGTTGGTCAAGCTGCAGATACTGATACATTAGTTGCCTCAGCTAACGCATACATAAGTGCTTTAAATAAAATGATTTTAAAAAGAGGAAAAACTGCACCAATGGAACAAGAAAATCAAAAGGTAAGAGGAATATAATATGGGTTTATTTGATAGAGTGAAGAAAATTTGGAGCCAAGATATGGCGATTGATCTTGGAACAGCAAACACATTAGTTGTTGTTAAGGGTCAAGGTGTGGTTTTAAATGAGCCTTCTGTGGTTGCAATTGTGGATCAAGGTGGAAAAAAAACAGTTCTTGCAGTTGGTGATGAAGCTAAAACCATGCTTGGAAGAACTCCAGGTAATATAAGTGCTATTAGACCATTAAGAGATGGAGTTATTGCAGACTTTATAGTTACAGAAGAAATGATTAAACATTTTATAAAAAAAGTTCATAAAGGAAGCACATTTGCAAATCCAAGAATTTTAATTTGCGTACCAACTGGTTCGACCCCGGTTGAAAGAAAAGCTATTCAAGACAGTGCACTTGCAGCAGGAGCAAGACGTGTTCAACTTATTGAAGAACCAATAGCCGCTGCTATTGGAGCAGGTTTGCCAATATCTGAAGCAACGGGTTCAATGGTAGTTGATATAGGTGGTGGAACAAGTGAAATTGCAGTTATGTCCTTAGGTGGATTAGTTTATTCAAAATCACTAAGAGTAGCTGGCGATGCTATGGATACAGCCCTAGTAAATTATATGAGAAAAGAATACAATTTAATGATTGGTGATAGTACTGCGGAAAAAATTAAAAAAGAAATTGGTACTGCAATACCTTCAAATGACAATACCTATCCAGTTAAAGGTAGGGATTTAAGATCTGGAACACCTAAAGAAGTAAATATTACAGAAGAAGATACTGCAGAAGCTTTAAATGATATTTTAAAAGAAATGGTATCAGGAATAAAAGATGCATTAGAATCTACTCCACCTGAATTATCCGCTGACTTAGTTGATATGGGTTTAACTTTAACTGGAGGTGGTGCGTTACTTAAAAATATAGATAAAAGATTTGCTAAAGAAACAGGTTTACCTGTTCATATTGCTGAGGACCCATTATCATGTGTTGCAATTGGTACTGGAAAAGCTTTAGATCAAGAACAAACTTTCTCTACGATGCTTACTGAGTACTAAGATCAATGGCCTCAAGCAGAGATGATTTTGTCATAGCATTTAGATCTGCTTTTTTAAGGAAAGAGACTAAACAAAAATTTTCGCTATTAACATTATTATTTGTATCTATTCTTATAATTGTTTCATCAAATTTAAATTTTAAAATTATCAAAGATTTAAAAAGTATAATCAACGAAGCCGTCTATAGATCTTCTTTTATTGTATCTGTCCCAGAAAACTTAATAAAAAATTATTATTTAAAAATCAATGAATATTCTAACTTTTATGAAGAGTATTTAAGAATCAAAAAAGAGACAAAAAATTTTGAAACAAAAGAAATATTAAATGAAATTATTATAAATGAAAATGAAGAATTAAAAAAATTAATTGAAGATTTTACTTTTACAAAAAATAAAATTTTAGCAAAGGTAATTGTTGATCATGATAGTCCTTTTTCAAAAACAATTATAATTAACAAAGGTAGCAAAGATGGATTAAAAATTGGTACTAATATCTTTGATAGAAATTACTTAATTGGGAGAGTTATCGAGACCAATTTTAAAACATCTAGAGTATTATTATTATCAGATCTTAATTCAAACGTTCCAATATCCATAGTGCCAGGAGATATTCAAGCGATTGTGGTAGGTGACGGGATAGATTCTGGTAAAATTAAGTACATTAAAAATAATTTAATTGAAGAAATTCAAGATCAAAGTATTGGCTATACTTCAGGGACAGGCGCTCTATTTAGAAGTGGTGTTCCAGTTGGAAGAGTATCCTTCAATCAAAATGAATTTTTTGTAAATTTTTATAGTGATTTTAGCCAACTTAAATATGTTTTAGTTGAAGTTGAGACCAAAACTAACAATATTGTATTAGACAATGATACAGAGGTGAATGTGGATGCTACTCAGAACGAAGAGACCATTAAAATAAATATATTAAATGATCAAATTAATATTTTAAACGAAACAAATAAAAAATTTATTGAAGAAAATACTGAATTAGCCTCTCAGAATAAAAACCTATTAATACATAATAATAAATTAGAAGATAAAATTAAAAAGCAAACTAAAGAAATTAATCAGAATAAATTAGATCAAGAGGAATTTGAATTCCTGAGATTAAATTTATTATACAGTGCAAAATGTCAAAAAACCATTTTTAAGAAAGGTTATAAAGTGGGTACGCCAGAATATAAAAATTGTATTCTAAAAAGAGGAAGAGAATAAATGATCATTTTTAAAAAAAATAAATTTGTATACAAGCTTTATGCATGGTTACCAATTTTATTTCTTTTCTTTTCCGTTTTAAATGAATTTGATTTAAATTATTTAAAAATTGAATATTTTTCATTTAATTTTCCTTTTGTATTAATTTTTTATTTTACACTTAAAGAGTATAATAGATTTGATTATCTATTGGTCTTTGTTGCAGGTCTAGTGAACGATACTGTAATTGGTACACCTTTAGGATTGAGCTCATTTTCATATATCTTTGTTTGCATATTCTCTGCTTATTTAAGAAATATTACTATAAGGCCTAACTTAATTAAGGATTGGTTTTATTTTTTATTTGTCATCACTTTAATTAATTCAATGAATTACTTAATTTTATTTTTTTTCTTTTCTTATGAGCTGGATATAATGTTTTATGTGATTAATAATTTATTCACATTTTTGTTGTATATTCCAATTTCATTTATTTTTGATAACTATTTAAAAGCTATAAATGATTAATCAAAGCGATAATGTTTTAAAATTAAATTCAATTAACAGAAGAATGTTTATTTTGGCTGCTGCTAAAGTAGTTATATTAGGCGGTATAGTTTCAAGGTTATTTTTTTTGCAAGTTAAAGAAAATAAAAGATATTTAACTCTTTCTGATAAAAATCGAATTAGAGAATGGAAATTACCACCAATAAGAGGAAATTTTGAAGATTACTTTGGTAATACTATTGCTGGAAATTTTGAAGCATATGAACTTCATTTAATTCCAGAAGAAATAGAAAATTTTAGATATACTATTAATAGAGTTAGAAATATTCTTCAATTATCGGATAGTCAATTTCAAAAAATTTTAAAGAAAAAAAATCAAATTAAACCTTGGGAAAATTTAATAGTCTCCAATAATCTTACTTGGGAGAATTTTTCTAAAATTAATAATAATTTATATGATTTAAATGGTGTTAAACCAGTAATTTCTATTTCTAGAAGTTATCCATTTAAAGAAAATTTTACACATGTATTAGGGTATGTGAGTCAAGCAAATGATCAAGATATTTTCTCGAATGAAATTATTAAAGAGAAGTTTGTTCAAGGCCTTAAAGTTGGGAAAATTGGTTTAGAAAAAACATTTGAGAATGACCTTATTGGAAACAACTCTATAGAGAGATATGAAGTTAATGCTTATGGCAGAAGAATTAGTCAATTAGAATTTCAAAAAGGTAAAAAAGGTAAAACAATAAAACTTACCATAGATACCGAGATACAAAAATTAGCCAATGAACTATTGAAAGAAAAAGCAGGATCTATATGTGTTATGGACATTTTCACAGGTGATGTGGTTGCGATGCATTCATCGCCATCTTTTGATGCCAATAAATTTGTGTTTGGTATCAGTAATGATGACTGGCAATTGATCAGAAATGATCCAATGAAACCACTTGTTAATAAATCATTATCAGGAAACTATTCACCAGGTTCAACTATTAAACCAATTGTAGCTTTATCAGCACTTGAAAATAAAGTTGTAAACTCAAATTTTAAAGTAAATTGCAGAGGGCACAAGAACCCTCTCAAACTTTATGGACAAACTTATCATTGTTGGAAAAAAGAAGGTCATGGAATTGTAAATATGAGAGAGGCAATGAAAGAATCATGTGATACCTATTTCTATGAGGTTGCAAGAAGGCTTGGTGTAGATAAATTAAGTGATACTGCAAAAAAATTTGGTCTAGGAAAAAAAGTCTTTGGGGATTTATTTGAAATTGAAAAATCTGGTTTAATACCAAGTACATTTTGGAAAAAAAATGCCCTTGGTAGAAATTGGTTGCTTGGAGAAACTATCATTACAGGTATTGGACAAGGGTATATTCAGACAACACCTATTCAACTTTGTTTAATGACAGCCCAAATTGCGAACGGGGGACATAAGATAATCCCAAAAATAATTTTAGATAGTAAAAGTGAAGAAGAAGATAAATTTGCACCTATTGTAGAAGACGCAAAAAATATGAAATTAGTACAAGATGCTATGTTTAGCTCAACTAACGAAGTTAGAGGAACTTCATATAGATCAAGAATAGATGATCCAAAATATCAATTTGCTGGGAAAACAGGAACTGCTCAAGTCAAAAGAATTACAAAACAAGATCGAGAGTTAGATCTTGATACTTCTGAAATACCATATGAGGAAAGAGATCATGCTTTATATGTAGCGTTTGGGCCTTATAAAAATCCCCGATATGCTGCAAGTATTGTCATAGAGCATGGAGGGTCAGGAGGAAGTGTAGCTGCACCGCTTGCAAAGAAATTATTTAAAAAGATAATTGACCGACACGAAATTAGAAAAAATTTTGAAAGTAATAAATATTTAAATATTTAAATGTATCTCTACAACAGATTAGAAAATAGAAATAATTTTTTTCAAAAGATAAAGGATATTGATTTTATTTTATTGATAGGGATTTTACTTCTTGGATTCATAAGTGTTTCAACAATGTACTCTACTGATGGAGGTCAAATATTATTTCATACCAAAAGTCATTTTATAAAATTTGTAGTCTTTACAGGATTAATGTTAGTAATCTCTTTTTTAAATATAAGGTTTTGGTTTTCTATTAGCTATATTGCATACCTAATTTTAATTCTAATGTTAATTTGGACTATAAATTTTGGTATAACTGCCTCAGGTTCTCAGAGGTGGATAAATTTATACTTTATTAATCTTCAACCCTCTGAGCTAATGAAAATTTTTATAATTTTATGCTTGGCTAAATACTTTCATAGAAAAAGATTAGAAAATGTTAATTCATTTTATTCTATCATTGTTTCAATGATTATTATTTTGTTACCTATGAGTTTGGTAATTATTCAGCCTGACTTGGGAACTTCAATTCTAATTTCAGTAAGTGGAATTTTGGTTTTATGGTTTTCAGGCTTAAATCATAAATATTTTTTTTACTCATTTTTGATATCTATTTTATCTCTTCCTTTCATTATATCTTTTTTAAAACCCTACCAAAAACTGAGAGTGTTGACATTTTTAAATCCTGATAGAGACCCACTAGGCGCTGGATATCAGATTATCCAATCGAAGATTGCTGTAGGTTCTGGAGGATTATTTGGAAAAGGTTTTTTACAAGGAACGCAGAGTTATTTAGAATTTTTACCTGAAAAACATACAGATTTCATATTTACTTTATTTTCCGAAGAATTTGGATTTTTAGGTTCAGTTTTACTCTTATTATTGTATGCGATTATAATTTATCGAATTATTAAAATAGGCTCTATATCCAGAAGTTATTTTGCCAAATTATTTTGTTATAGTTTTGGTGGTTCATTATTTGTGTTTATCGTCATTAATATGAGTATGGTTTTAGGTTTGTTACCTATTGTTGGTTCTCCATTACCAATTATGTCTTACGGGGGATCATCTATGCTTGCGACAATGATAGGCTTTGGGATTGTTATGAGTGCTAAAATCCATAGCAAGCAATCGATCGCCTAAGTATAATTTGTCGCTTAAAAAACAATCATAAAAAGAAGTATACTTTTTTTATGAGTAGCAATCCCAAAATTGGAATAGTAGGTGCTGGAATTCAAGGAGTATCAAATGCACTTTTTTTACAAAAAAAAGGCTTTGATGTAACTTTGTTTGATAGAGATGAGCCTGGAAGCCCAGCTGCTTCATATGGAAATGCAGGTCATTTTTCTCCTTATGCCTCCCTTTCATTGAATAGAACAGATGTACTTGCGGATGTACCCGCAATGCTTTTAAGTTCTACTGGTCCCTTAGCACTTAAGTGGAACTATGTGCCAAAAATGATTCCATGGTTTATCAAATTCATACTAAACACATCAAAAAGAAAAATGATGCACACAGCAAAGTATATGCATCAAATTTTAGATCTTGCCTTACCAGCTTATGATGAATTATTTGATGAAATAGATTTAGAGGGGTTAGTTGAGAATAAAGGGATTTTATATATTTGGAATGACAAAGATTTAAAGAGTAGAGAATTAGAAATAAAAGTAAGAGATGAATTAGGCGTTAAACAACAATTGGTTAATAAACATGAAATTCATGATTTAGAACCAAATATAAGACCATTTTATCATGCTGGTGTTTATTATCCTTATGCAAGGCATGCAAGAAATCCAAAAAGAATACTTCTAAAATTATTTGAACTTTTTTTAAAGAAAGGTGGAAAATTTGAAAAATCTAATATTCAAGAAATAAAATTTGAAAACGAAAAACCTATTTTTAAAACAGAAAAAGAAGAATATAAATTTGATAAAATTGTTATTGCATGTGGTGCTTTTTCTAAAAAGTTGACTGATAATCTTGGAGAAAAAATTCCACTAGACACCGAAAGAGGTTATCATGTTCATTTTAAAGACTGTGATCATCTTTTGTCTAGACCAGTTATTTTTTCTAATAGAGGATTTGGTATAACACCAATGGAGCAAGGCTTACGAGTAGTTGGCACTGTTGAATTTGGAGGTTTAGAAAACCCTTTATCAAAATCTAGAATTAAAAATTTAATTAATAATGCAAAATATATGTTAGGTGATTTACCAGAACATGAGGATGAATGGTTAGGGTTTAGACCTACATTGCCAGATTTTTTACCTGTCATGGGACCTTCAAAAAATTATAAAAATGTATTTTATTGTTTTGGACATCATCATTTGGGCTGGACACTTGGACCAATATCTGGGAAGATTGTGTCTGGAATGGTAGCTGAAGAAAACACTAACTTAGATTTAAATCCATATAGCTCACATAGATTTGCTTAAGTGAGTAAATCATCAAATTTTTTTGCTTATATATATCTATTATTAACTGTTAGCTTTTGGGCTGGTAATTTTATCGTTGGAAAATTTGCCAGCTTTTATGAAGTTCCTCCATTTTCATTAAACTTTTATAGATGGTTTTTTGCATGGTTGATACTCGCCCCATTTACACTTCCGGAACTGTTTAAAAAAAAAGATTATATTTTAAAGAACTATAAACTTTTTATCATTCTTGGGATAACCAGTATTACAGTATTTAATTCTATTGTTTACTATTCATTAAATTTTACCCAAGTCATCAGTGGTGTGTTGATGATTTCAACAATACCTGTCATGATTATGTTTTTTTCTTCAATTTTAAAAACTGAAAAAACAAATATTTTTCAATTGATTGGAGTAATTTGTTCTTTTACAGGAGTAGTTTTAATCATTACCAAAGCAAATTTTGAAATTTTGTTAAACTTAGATTTTAACAAAGGGGATTTAACAATGGTTGTTGCTATGCTTTCATGGGCAATTTATTCAGCATTACTTAAAAAACAAACTTATGAGATTTCTCAATTAGGGTTGTTAGAAATTATCATTACTTTTGGCCTATTATTTTTGATACCAATTTATTTTATTGAGTATCAAATGGGTTTTAGGATTACATTAGAAAAACCCTTTTTCTTAATTCTTGGGTATGTAGTTTTGCTCCCTGGACTTGCATCATTTATACTTTGGATAAAAGGTATTTCCATGATTGGTGCTAATAGATCGGGAGTTTTTCTTCATTTAATGCCAATTCTAAGCGCAGTAATGGCAATAATTATTTTTGATGAAAAATTTATGTTTTATCATATTTTAGGGGCAATATTTATTTTAACAGGAATAATTCTTTCAAATCAAAAGAGGTTAAGTGCTTAAAGTTGCTATTTTAGATGATTATCAAAATGTTGCCCAAGAATTTGTAGATTTAGAAAAATTATCTGGAAAGTATGAATTTAAAATATTCAGCGAACCATTTGTAGATGAGGCAGATGCTTTAGATCAGTTATCAGAATTTGAGGCACTTTTAATTATGAGAGAACGAACTCCCATGACAAAAAATTTAATTGATAATTTAACCAAGCTTAAATTTATTATAACAAGCGGTTCAAGGAATAAAGCAATTGACTTAGAGGCAGCTAAAAAAAGAAAAATAGTTGTTTGTGGTACTGAGATAAATTTTTATCCAACCTCAGAATTGACTTGGGCACTAATGTTGGGTTTAGCAAAAAATTTTAAAGAAGAAATAGATAATATGTATCAAGGTTATTGGCAAACATCAGTTGGTATTGAGCTGAGAGGAAAAATTCTAGGACTTATTGGATTAGGTCGTGTTGGGTCAGAAGTTGCAAAAATTGGTAAAGTATTTGGAATGCAGGTAATGGCTTGGAGTGAAAATTTAAATCTAGATAAGTGTAAAGAGTTAGATGTTCTGCCTTGTAGTAAAGAGGATTTAATTAAAACTTCAGATTTTTTATCAATTCATGTGCAAGGTGGTGAAAGATATAAAGATTGCATCACACTTAAAGAGTTAGACAAAATGAAGAAAACTGCTTTTATAATTAATACTTCACGTGGTCCCATTATTAATGAAGATGATTTGATTATTGCATTATCAACTAATGTTATTGCTGGTGCTGGAATTGATGTTTATGAAAAAGAACCTTTACCAGAAAATAATAAATTAAGGTTTTTACCAAATGCATTACTCACTCCACATATTGGATATGTAACTGCAGAAAATTATAGTATTTTTTATACTCAAATGATCGAAGACCTTGAGGCATGTGTTAATGGTAAGCCTATTCGTGTTATTGAGTAAATGGAATTAGCAGTAATTAATCACGAAGACTATTTTGCAAAAATTGGCGATGATCATAAGTTTCCAATAAATAAATTTGGAGAGTTGGCTAAATATCTCTTAGAAAAAAAAATAATTAATAATTTTCATAAGCCATATCCGTGCTCAGTTGATACACTTAAAGGAGCTCATTCTGAAACTTATATAAATAATATAATCAATAAATCATTAGATCAAAATCAGGTAAAGAAAATTGGTTTTCCATTAGTTGACAGTGTTGTCAAAAGATCTTTAGTTGCGACTGGTGGAACAGTTTTAGCCTCAAAATTAGCATTAGATTCCAGGATAGCTTGTAATACTGCTGGGGGAAGTCATCATGCAAATTTTGATGAAGGAGCAGGATATTGCGTGTTCAATGATGTTGCAGTGGCCGCTCAATATCTACTAAACAGAAGTCTAGTTAAAAAGATAATTATAGTTGATTTAGATGTTCATCAAGGAAACGGTAACTCAGATATTTTCAAAAATAATAAAGATGTATTTACTTTTAGTATTCATTCAAAATCTAATTATCCAGCTAAAAAATCAAAAAGCGATTTGGATATTGAATTAGAAGACAATACCGAAGATAAGAAATATATAGAAATTCTTAAAAACAATCTTCATGATTTAAATAAGGAAAAATTTGATTTCGCCTTTTATATTGCTGGAGTTGATGTTCATTGCAATGACCGTTTAGGTAAATTGAAATTAACAGATGAAGGGATAAAAAAAAGGGAAGAGTTAGTAATTGAAAATTTTTTTTCTAAAAAAATTCCTTTCTGTGGTGTATTAGGTGGCGGTTACAACAAAGATTTTAAAAAACTTGTAGAATTACATTCAATATTACATGAAACATGTGCTAAATTTGTTAATTAATTATGAATAAAAAAAATCCAAACCTAACAGCTGAACAAAAATTAGTGATGTTTGAAGATGGTACTGAAGCACCTGGATCTAGTGAATTGAATAATGAAAAAAGAGTTGGAAGTTACCACTGTGCAAACTGTGGGATAAAACTTTTTGACTCTGATGCAAAGTACGAAAGTGGTTCAGGTTGGCCATCCTTTTATCAATCATTACCAGATGTTTTTGATACAAAAACAGACCATCTATTAGGTTATGGAAGAACTGAATACCACTGCAAAAATTGTAATGCACATCATGGTCATATTTTTGATGATGGGCCGAAACCTACCGGAAAAAGATTTTGTAATAATGGTGTGTGTTTAGTTTTTAAACCAAAAGAATAATTATTTTAATAGTTCCTGAAGCTTATTTTCTTTCTCTAATGCACGAATATCATCATATCCACCAATGTGTTGATCATCAAAAAATATTTGTGGAACTGTTCTTCTGCCATTAGCCTTTTTAATCATTTCATCTATCGCACCATCTGTTGTTGCAATATTAATTTCTTTGTATTCAGCATTATTTCTAGTTAATAATCTTTTAGCTGCATCACAAAAATTACAAAGTGGACCTGTATATATAGTTACTGATTTCATAATTTATAAATAGTCACTTTTTTTTATTTTACTAGCTATTTCTTTTCTTGAATATTCAAACTTTTTTTTATGCTTAATACTTTTTTCGTGAACTCTTCTTCTCCATAATCTGAATGATGACGGTTTAAGAGTTTTTCTCATAATCTTGATTACCTCAGATTCTGATTTTCCAGTTTTTTGTTTAATTTCCTCAAAGGTTATTCTATCTGCCCATGCTGCCCATATGATCCAGTCAGGATCATCAACTTTGGGCTCAGGATTTTTAACTTTTGTGACTGGGCTATAGCCTTTTTTTTTCATAAATCCTTTATATTTGAAAAAAATCTATAATGCATTTTTTTTGAGATTTGCTATATTGATTTAGATAGTCCTTCTTAGCCATCTTTAGCTCCCGGTTTTTAAGGACTATCCAAATAATGCTTCCTTTAGATTTTATACTCTATCTTCAGATTATAATTTTTTTGTTCATCTCCCCAGGAACACCAAGAGTAGTTATAATTTCTTACTCAATGAATTATGGAGTTGGGAAATGTATATGGTCAGCTTTTGGAGACGTAACTGCAAATTTTATTCAAGCAGTTTTAGTAGTATTCGTAATAGGTTCTTTTTTTTCGGAAAATTCAATCATACTAAATATATTTAAGTGGGTAGGGGTTTTTTATATTCTGTATCTTGCTTATGATATCTATAAGTCACACCCAAAAAATCTAACTGAAAAAAATATAATTAAAAAAAGCAATTTATCTTTTTTTAAAGATGGTTTTTTAGTTGCCGGTACAAGTCCTAAAGCTTGGATGTTTTTTCCTTTTATATTTCCTCAATTTATAGATTTTAACTCAAATCTTTTAACTCAGTTTGTAATTCTTATTACATCATACATCGTATTGGATTTTTTATCTTTAATTGGTTATGCAATGCTCGCACAAAAACTAATTAAATGGATAACAGTCAATCCGAAAACAATAAATACAATTTCTGCGAGTGTTTTAGTTATAATTGCTGTTATTATTGTTATTGCACAACAATATTAACTTAATTTTTGTCTTCTTGAACAATTACACAAAGTAAGTTTTAATTAAGGATTAATTAATTAATAAACCAAAGGAAATAAAAATGAAAATAACTAAAATTATTTTAAGTTTTGTTTCTGCAGTTGCAATTTTATTATCTTCTTCTGCAATATCTTTTGCAAAAGTTGTTGGAGATAAGATAATTTTAGGATCTGCGATTTCATTAACTGGTAAATATTCATCTAATGGTGTTCATACTCAAAACGGTTACAATATGGCTGTTGATAGAATTAATAGCATGGGTGGAGTTAAAGTTGGTGGAAAAACTTATAAGTTTGAAATCATCTATTATGATGATGAGTCAAACCCAAAAAGAGCAGCACAACTTGCAGAAAGATTAATCTCTCAAGATGGAGTTGAGTTTATGCTTGGCCCATATTCTTCAGGATTAACTAAAGCAATAGCTCCTGTTACAGAGAAATATGGAGTGCCAATGGTTGAAGCTAATGGTGCATCAAGATCTTTGTTTACAAAAGGTTACAAATATTTATTTGCAGTGCTTGCACCAGCAAATTTATATCTTGATGTTGCAATCGATTTAGCTGTAGAGAAAAATGGTGGCAAACCTGTAAAAATAGCACAAGCATTTGAACAAGATGCTTTTTCTCAAGATGTAAGATTAGGTATTCTTGAAGCTGCTAAAAGAACAGGTTCTGAAATCATTATTGATGATAAATTACCTAAAGAGCTAAATGATATGGCTGCAACTTTAGCAAAAGTTAAAGCTGTAAAACCAGATGTTCTAGTTGTTTCAGGTCACACAAAAGGTGCATTGACTGCAGTTAGACAAATTGCTGAGATGAAAGTTGATGTTCCAATGTTAGCAATGACACACTGTGATGCGGCTAAACTTTCTAAGCAACATGGTAAAAACTCTGAGTTTGCTCTATGTGCTTCTCAATGGCATAAAACATTAACTTACAAAGATGATTTCTTTGGTAATGGTATGAAATATGCTGCTGACTTTGATAAGGAGTTTGGCTATGACCCTCCATATCAAGCTGCAGAATCTTCTGCTGCATTGTTAGTGTTTAAAGATGCTTTTGAAAGAGCAGGATCTTTCGATAAAAAGAAAGTCAGAGATGCTCTAGCAGCAACCAACATGCAAACATTTTATGGAAATATAA
Source organism: Candidatus Pelagibacter sp. HIMB1321 (assembly GCF_900177485.1). Classification (NCBI taxonomy): domain Bacteria; kingdom Pseudomonadati; phylum Pseudomonadota; class Alphaproteobacteria; order Candidatus Pelagibacterales; family Candidatus Pelagibacteraceae; genus Candidatus Pelagibacter; species Candidatus Pelagibacter sp. HIMB1321. The sequence goes on along the minus strand of NZ_LT840186.1, from coordinate 853,966 downwards.
AATTTGCTGAAGGTGGTCAAAACGTTGACAAACCAATGGTACTTTTCCAAGTAATGTGTAACGATGATGGAAGTAAATGTGAGAATAAAGTTGTAGCTCCTACTAAATGGGCTTCAGCTGAATTGATACATCCAATTCCAAGTTGGTCTTCAAGATAATTAAAAATTAAAGAATGCCCTCTAGTAATAGGGGGCATTTTTTTATAAAAGAATTTTTTATTTATGGATTTTTTAATATTTCAAGTACCTATGCTTACATTACAAGCAACCTTAGATGGTTTGCTACTTGGAATTTTATTTGCATTAATTGCTTATGGTATGGCTCTTCAATGGGGCGTGATGAACATTATCAATATTGCTCAAGGTGATTTGGTAATTTTAGGCGGATATATTGCTTACTTTATGTATCTTTCAGGAATTCACCCTGCATGGGGAATTATTGTGTGTCCTATAGTGATGTATTTTGTTGGTGTTGGAATTTATAAAACAGTAATTAATAAAGTAGTTGATAGAGATTTATTTATCTCAATTTTAGCAACGTTTGGAATTAGTATTTTAATGATGCAATTAATGAATTTTGCATTTGGTGCTGATGTTGTGCTTGCAAATTCAGAATTCGGTACAACCATGTTATTTAATAATTCGGTAACACTACCAAATTCTAAAATATTTTCTGCTGTTGTAAGTATTGTCTTTGCTATTTGTTTAGTTTTATACATGAAAAAATCAAAATTAGGACGAGCAATTAGGGCAACAGCTCAAAATGCAAGAGCTGCAAAGATTTTAGGTGTTGATACAGAAAAAGTTTATGCAGCAACTTTTGGAATTAATGCTGCTTTATGTGGTGTAGCAGGTGCTTTGATTGCAATTACTTTTACCATTCATCCTTATATGGGACTTCCATATACAATTAGATCTTTTATGATTGTAATAGTTGCAGGACTTGGAAACTTACCAGGTGTTGCTATGTCTGGAATGGGACTTGGAGTTTTTGAAGAATTTGCAGACTATATCTTTGGAACAGAGTTTAGAATAGGATCGGTATTTTTATTACTCGTTTTAATATTAGTTTATAGAAGATTTAAACTTTCAAGAAAAAGGGAATATTTAAAATAATGAATAGAAACTTATTATTATATGGATCAATATTAGTTTTTGGTTTAGTTGCCCCATATATATTTCCAGCTTTTAAAGTTCAATTATCAATTCTTTGTATCTTAATTATTTTAGCAACTACCTGGAATATTCAAGGTGGTGAAATGGGGTATAATACTTTTGGTAATATTCTTTTTTATGGACTTGGGATGTATCTCTGCGCCTCAGTTCAGGTTGGAATGTTTTTTCCATTAGCTGAATGGACAGAAGGTGGTGGAGAAAAAACATTTGTTCATACACCTGCACAGTTTTTTCAGGGTATGGGAGTTGGATTATTGGTTGCAGCTGTAGTTCCAACTATAGTTGCAGGTTTAATTGGTTATTCAATACTTGGATTAAGAGGTCACTATTTTGCGATCTGTACATTAGGACTAGGAGTAGCTGCTGGAGAAATTTCAGGTGGTATTGAAATCATTGGAGCTGGTCAAGGTTTTACAACACCTCCTTTTCCAAACATTGGTAGCACTGAAGCTAGAGGAGAATTCTTTTACTATCTAAGTTTTTTAACTCTTGTTCTTACTTTTGTAGTGGTCAAAGCTATTTATTCAACAAGGTTCAGATTAGTTTTAAATGCAATAAGAGATAATGAAGATAAAGCTGAAGCAATGGGTATTCAAACTATGAAATATAAAATTACTGGTTGGATGATTTCAGCTTTCTTCTGTGGATTAGCAGGTGGAATTATGGGTGGTTTGGTTGGCTATATCGATTCTACCGATGTTGCTTTTGATGGAAGAGAAATGGGAGTGTTTATGGTTTTAATGGCAATTCTTGGAGGTAAAGGAACTTTATGGGGACCAGTAATTGGTGCCACATTGTTTCATTTCTTCAAAGAAGGTTTTTGGACTTTCTTTTTGGGTTGGCAGTATGTTGCTTTAGGTGTTTTGATTGTAGTTATAGTAATTTACTTTCCAGAAGGTTTAATGGGTTGGTTAAGAGAAAAATATCCTGAGAAATTTGGTGAAGTAGTTGATGAAGAAGATCGTAAGGCACAGGTGGAATTAAAGTGAGTATATTAGAAGTAAATAATGTCAGTAAATCTTTTGGAGGCGTAAAAGCCAATGTTGATATTTCAATGTCAGTTGAAAAAGGATCTATTGTTGGTCTAATTGGCCCAAATGGATCAGGCAAAACAACTCTATTTAACTCAATTGTTGGAACATATCCAATAGACTCTGGCTCAATAAAATTTAATGATAGAGAAGTATCTGAATTACCAGTTCCGGTAATTGCAAAACTTGGCTTACTTAGAACTTTTCAACAAACCAGAATTTACAGTAAGCTTAATTGTATAGATAATATGTTGATTAGCCACAAAGCTAGTGATGAAAGTTTTAAAGCTATATTTTCTAAGGTTCCAGCAGAATTAACAGATAAAGCTGAAAATTTATTAAGTTTTGTTGGGTTATTTCAAAAAAGAAAACTAAGAGCTGGAGACTTGTCATTTGGTCAGCAAAAGTTATTAGAACTTGCAATGGCTTTAATGAATGAGCCAGAAATGCTTTTATTAGACGAACCAACAGCAGGTATAAATCCAACTTTAATTAATGGAATTATTGATAGATTAATAAAAGTCAATCAAGATTTTGGAATAACCTTGTTAGTCATTGAGCATAATATGAGAGTTATTATGCAATTAGCTCAGAATATATTTTGTTTAGCACATGGCAAAATGCTTGCAAACGGTACTCCAGATGAAATTAGAAATGACAAAAGAGTAGTTGATGCCTACTTAGGAGCGCAATAATGGCTAATCAATATGAAGTCTTAGGGAAAGCACCAGAAGCAGAAGATTTAAAAAGATTATCACCAAATAATATTCATTTAACCATAAACGGCCTTAATGCAGGTTATGGCAAAATGGAAATACTTCATAATCTCGATTTATTTGTCAGCAAAGCACAATCACTTTGTTTAATTGGACCAAACGGAGCTGGAAAGTCTACGATTTTACATTCAATATATGGTTTTACTAATATTTTTACTGGAAAAATTGAAATAGATGGCAAAGAAATCACCAATCTAACACCTGCCGAAAAATTAAAGTCTGTAGGAATTGCATATATCCTTCAAGATAACTCTGTATTTCCAGATATGACTGTAGAAGAAAATTTATTAATGGGCGGTTATATCAAAGACAAAACAGAAGAGTCATATGAGGAAGCTGAAAAGATATTTCAAAAATATGAAAGATTAAGAAACAGAAGAAATCAACCTGCAAAAGTTTTATCAGGAGGTGAAAGAAGATTATTAGAAATATCAAGAGCATTAGTAATGAAGCCATCAGTATTGTTGGTAGATGAACCATCAATTGGACTAGAGCCAAGGTACATTGATATGGTTTTTGAAATACTTAAAGATCTTCAGCAAAATGAAAAAAAAACCATCATTCTAGTTGAGCAAAATGCAAAGAAAGGTCTAGAATTTGCAGATATTGGTTATGTTTTAGTTTCAGGCCAAACTGCTATCGCTGGAAAGGGTGATGAATTATTAAATAACCCAGATGTAGGTCGCTTATTTTTAGGCGGCTAATTTGATTAATCAAAAATATTTTCTAAAAGGTTTTAAATCAATTTTAAAAATTGATAGTCCAGCTATCGCTTTAGGATGTTGTTTTATTGCAATTGGCGCACTATTTAAAAATCTAGGCTTTAATATTCAAGAAAGTGTATTTTCAACAATGTTGACTTATGCATTACCAGGTTCTTTGGTAATGGCCGAGTCACTTTTGGTCGGCGCTTCTTTATTAAGTATTTTTATTGCTGTTTGGTTTGTTAATGCAAGACTTTATCCAATGGCGGTTTCTTTATTTCCATTAATGATGGATGATAAACAGCCAAAATGGAAATTTGTCTTATCGTGTCATTTTATTGCTGTTTCTGCTTGGCTAATTATGAAAAGCAATTATCAAACCATTGAAAAAGAAAATAGAGTAGATTTCTGGATTGGTATAGGAACTGCTACTTGGACAGTTTCAGTATTAGCAACAATTTTAGGTTTCTATATGTCTGACTATCTTAATAAAGATATGTTGATGGGTTTAGCAATTTTAAACCCTGTGTATTTTATTTGTATGATGGTTGGAGCAATGAAAACACTACAAATAATTCTCTCAATTGTACTTGGATTTATATTAGGTCCAATTTTTTATTTTTTATCTCCTCAATGGTCAATATTACTAGGAGGTTTTGTTGCTGGGTCGGTTGCCTTTATAATAGGAGAACTTAATGGCAATTAATATATTTTTAGCAATTTTAGTGACTTCCTTAGCCACATTTCTTTCTAGATTTTTAGGATTTATCTCGTCAGTAAAAATTAAAGAAACTTCAAAACTATTTAGATGGTTTAATTGTCTTGCATATTCAACATTGGCAGCCGTTATTGCAAGAACAGTAATTTTTCCTGTTGGCGTGTTAGAGGAGGCAACATATTTAAGTATATTTTTAATTGTAATTCTAAGTTTAATTATTTTTTTTATTTCAAAAAAGAATTATGTTTACCCAACAATTTTTTCAGCTCTTGGTATGGCATTATTAAATAATTGGTTATAAATATATATTATGAAAAAAATTGATGGTTTGTTAATTGCTGAAAACAGTTCTTCTAAACGAATTATAGATATCAAAATTAAAGATAAGATTGTTAGTGATTTAGTGAGTTTATTTAACAATTTTGATCTAACTGCAATTGAATACAAACCCTTTACAAGATTTACTGTTGCAAAATATTTGGATGACTTAACCAATAATGAACTTAGCAAATATCTAAATGATATTTTGAGAGATAGAAAAACAGGTTGTTTTATTATTGGACCAGAAACAGTCACCAATGAAACTAATGATATTTTTTTGGTAAAATTATCAACAGCAGTAACACATTTGATTGGGACACCAAATTATGATTCTATGGCTGGTAAATTCTATGCACGTTTTCATGTTAAGCATGAAGATAAAAGTGATTCATATTTGAGAAAAGCTTACACAAACATGGATCTTCACACTGATGGAACTTATGTTAAAGAAATTACAGATTGGTTGATGATGACTAAAATTGAAGAAAAAAATGTTGAAGGTGGAGAAAGTGCAATGCTTCATTTAGATGACTGGGAATATTGTAAAGAATTATATAATGATCCAATAGGAAGAGAAAATTTTACCTGGTCTTCACCTAAAAGCAAAAATGTTGATTATAAAGTTGAACACCCAGTTTTTTTTGAAGATAGCAAAGGTCTACCTCAAATCTCCTATATTGATCAATTTCCTGAACCAAAAAATATGAAACAAGGTCAATTTTTACAAAAATTATCTGATGCACTAGAGGGCAGTAAAAATAAGGTTATAACAAAATTACCAGTTGGTTCAGCAATTGTTGCAAATAACTATTTTTGGTTACATGGAAGAAAACCTTTTAAAGAGAATAAAAATTTAAGCAGAGAACTTCTTAGAATAAGAGGATCTTTTTTTATAAATTAATTTATAAATATTAATTTAGAATTTTTTAATTATAAGATTATGAAATTAGGATTTATAGGAACAGGAAAAATTGCCTCCTCAGTTATTATTGGAATATGTAATTCAAATATTAAATATAAACAGATAATTATTTCACCTAGAAATAAAAAAATAGCTTTAAGTTTAAAAAAAAAATTTAAGAAAATTATAATATCAAAAACAAATCAAGAAATTGTAGATAAATCAGATTGGGTTTTTTTATCTGTTACACCCTCGGTAGGTGAAAAGATTATTAAAGATTTAAAATTTAGAATAAATCAAAAAGTCATTAGTTTCATTTCCACAATAACTTTATCTCAGCTAAAAAAGATGATTAAAAAAAAGATAGATATTGTTAGAGCCATACCTTTACCTCCAATTTCTCTAAGAGAGGGTCCTGTACCCATTTGTCCACCTAATAAAAAAGTTAAAGCTTTTTTTGATAAACTTGGCTCAACAGTTGAAATTAAAAATGAAAAATTATCAATTAATTTTTGGTCTACTTCCGGCATGATGGCATCTTATTACAACATGTTAGATACGATGAGTTTATGGCTTAATAAAAGAGGTGTGAAAAAATTAGATGCCCAAAAATATGTAACTTCATTATTTTTAGCATTATCAAAAGATGCAGTCATAAATTCAAATAAAGATTTGAAGTTATTGGTTAAAGACTCACAAACACCAAAAGGTTTAAATGAACAAGGTTTAAAAGAAATGATTAAAAAAGATGTTTATAAATCATTAATAAATTCTCTAAATAGTATTTACAAAAGACTAGATAAATAAAGTGTCAGAAAACATCTTAGAAATTAAAAGTTTATCAAAAAATTTTGGAGGATTGTCTGCAGTATCTAATTGTTCCATTTCTGTTAAAAAAGGAAGCATAACAGGAATAATTGGACCTAATGGATCTGGTAAAACTACACTATTTAATTTAATAGCTGGTAATCTTAAATGTTCATCTGGAAATATTAATTTTAACAATGAAGATATTACTAATGTTCCCTCTTATGAATTATTTTCTAAAGGATTGCTTCGAACATTTCAAATTGCCCATGAATTTAGCAATCTCTCAGTTTTAGAAAATCTTATGATGGTTCCAGCTAATCAGTCTGGTGAAAACTTAATGAATAATTTTTTAAAACCAAATCTTATTAAACAAGAGGAGCAAAAAGTTAAAGATAAAGCTATAGAAGTTGTTGAATTTTTAAATCTTGGTCATTTAACAAATGAACTTGCTGGAAATTTATCTGGAGGGCAAAAAAAATTACTTGAGCTTGGAAGAACTATGATGGTTGATGCAAAATTAGTTTTACTAGATGAAGTTGGAGCAGGCGTGAATAGAACATTATTAAAAGATTTAGGAACAGCAATCGAAAAACTTAATAAAGAAAAAGGTTATACATTTTGTATGATTGAGCATGATATGGATTTTATCGGAAGATTATGTGATCCAGTAATTGTGATGGCTGAAGGCTCTGTTTTATTTGAAGGTAAAGTAGAAGATGCAAAAAAAGACGAAAAAGTAATTGAAAGTTATTTAGGAAGGGGTTCAAAATTAAAAGATAACTAATATGACAATAACTTCACACTTATTATTAGCAATTTTAGCTGTTGGATTTGGTTTTAAAAATCTTCTATCGAAAAAAGGTGGATTAACTCATAAGATAATAGGTTGGATTTGGGTAACTTTAATGATGTATGTAGCTGTATCTTCTTTTTGGATCAAAGAATTGAATAATGGGTTATATAGCTGGATACATTTACTAAGTATTTGGGTAATAATCTCTTTAACTCTTTCAATCTATTTTATTAGAAAAAAAAAAGTATTTCTGCATAAAATTTTTATGGTTGGAAATTTTATTGGTTTAACTTTAGCAGGTATTTTTACTATTTTACCAGGAAGATATATTCCTGAAACTTTAGGTTTATATTAATGGCATATTTTGAGGGAAAAAATATGACGGGAGGATATGGTAATGGACCAGATATTATCAATTCTTGTTCACTTAAAGTTGAGAAAGGTGAGATTGTTTCAATATTAGGTCCAAACGGAGCAGGAAAATCAACAGCAATGAAAGCTATGCTTGGTTTATTAAACTTAAAGTCGGGATCAATAAAAATAGATGGAAAAGATATCACAAAACTTTCACCACAGGATAGAGTTAAAGAAGGAATATCATTTGTCCCCCAAACAAAAAATGTATTTGCAGGTATGACTGTAGAAGAAAATTTAGAAATGGGAGCTTTCTTAGTATTAGAGGATTATAAATCAATTATTGACGAAATTTATTCTTTGTTTCCAATCCTTAAAGAAAAAAGAAATCAATTAGTAGGAGAATTGTCAGGAGGGCAAAGACAACAAGTTGCGCTTGGCAGAGCTTTAATGATCAGACCTTCTGTTTTGATGCTGGATGAACCTACAGCAGGTGTTTCCCCGATAGTAATGGATGAATTATTTGATCACATCGTGAAAGTAAAAAGAACAAATGTTGCTATATTGATGGTTGAACAAAATGCCAAACAAGCTTTGAATATTTCAGATCGTGGATATGTCCTTGTAACAGGTAAAAATCGTTATTCTGGTTCAGGTCAAGAATTATTAAATAATCCAGAGGTAAGAAGATCTTTTTTAGGTGGTTAATATGGATATTTTAAACGCAATCATTCTTTTACTTAATTACATATTTATTCCAGCTTTAACTTATGGTTCTCAACTTGCACTTGGTGCAATTTTTGTGACATTAATTTATGGAATTTTAAGATTTGCTAATTTTGCAACAGGAGACATGATGTCATTTGGAACCATGATGACTATTTTATTTACTTGGTATTTTCAATCATTGGGCATTTCATTAGGAGTTCTACCAACTGCACTTTTAGCAATTCCATTTGCAGTAATATGTATGATTTTTTATATGTTATTTATCGACAAATTTGTTTTCAAATATTATCGTTTTAACAAAAGCCCTCCAGTTATGCTTGCAATGGTAAGTATTGGGGTCATGTTTGTAACTCAAGCTGTTGTAAGAATTATTATTGGACCAGATGATAGAAGATTTTTTGATGGAGAAAGATTTTTAATCAAGGCAGGTGAATTTAAAGAGGTGACAGGTTTGAATGAAGGTTTGGCCCTTAAATCAACACAAGTTATGACAATTTTAATAACGGTTGTCTTGGTTTCAATTCTTTTTTGGTTTTTAAATAAAACCAAAACTGGAAAGAGCATGAAAGCTTATTCTGATAATGAAGACCTTGCGCTTTTGTCTGGTATAGATCCTAAAAGAATAGTTATGATTACCTGGATAATAGCAGGAATACTTGCAACAATTGGTGGTGTTTTATATGGACTTGATAAGAGCTTTAAACCTTTTACTTATTTCAACAATATGCTTCCTATTTTTGCTGCAGCAATAGTTGGTGGAATAGGGAATCCTTTTGGAGCATTTTTAGGAGGATATGTAATCGCTTTTTCAGAAATATTTTTAACTTATGCTTACAAAAAATTTTTTATGTATGTATTACCAGCAAGTATGGAACCAGAAAGCTTAGTTCAACTATTATCTACAGATTATAAATTTGCAGTATCTTTTTCAATATTGGTAATAGTACTACTCTACAGACCATCAGGAATTTTCAAAGGTAAGGTTTTATGATGAAAAATTTGAATGTTATTTATGCCTATGCAATCATGATGGGCTTAATTATTTTAGTTGGCTTTTTTCAATCTTGGAACGTAGCATTATCAATATTTAATTTATGTCTAATATCAGCAGTTATGACTATAGGTGCAAACATGCAGTGGGGTTATGCTGGCCTAATAAACTTTGGAATAATGGGATACACAGCACTTGGAGGTCTCGCTGCAGTTTTAATCTCCGTTGATCCAGTTCAAGAAGCTTGGCGTGCTGGTGGTTTTGATATTCTAATGTGTCTATGGCTAATTATTGTGATGATACTGGTCGTAAGATTTATTTTAAAAAATTATGAAAAAAGCCAAATTAGAACATACTCAATTATTGGAATAATAGTTGGTGGAATAATAGCAATAAGAGTTACTGCAGCGCCTGGAATTGAGGCTATTGAGGCAACAAATCCTGCATCAACAGGTTTTCTAGGCGGTTTTGGTTTGCCAATAATCTTTTCTTGGATAGTTGGAGCAATTTTTGCAGGTGGACTTGCTTTTATTGTTGGTAAAGTAGCGCTTGGTTTAAGAGCTGATTATTTAGCAATTGCTACATTATTGATTTCAGAAATAGTAATAGCAATAATTAAGCATGAAGACTGGTTAACTAGAGGTGTAAAAAATGTAATAGGTTTAAAAAGGCCTGCACCCTATGAAGTAGATCTTCAAACAAAAGAATGGTTTGTAAATTTAGTTGAAAAATTTAATTTTGGAAAATTAAATTTAATTTCCGATCTAACTGAAAGACAACAGGCTCTTAACCAATTAGTTATTGAAGGATCATCTGTATTTGTAAAACTTTGTTATTCAGGTTTATTTTTAATTGTTGTTATATTGTTGTTAATATTCACTCAAAAAGCATTGTACTCACCCTGGGGAAGAATGATGAGAGCAATAAGAGATAATGAAGAAGCAGCAAATGCTATGGGTAAAAATGTGGTTAAACATCATTTATTTATTTTCATATTAGGATCTGCAATTGTGGGAATAGCTGGAGCAATGTTAGTCACTCAAGATGGATTATTTACCCCAGGTAGCTACCAACCGATGAGATACACTTTCTTAATTTGGGTTATGGTTATTGTAGGCGGAAGTGGAAATAATTTTGGAGCTGTTTTAGGTGGTTTTGCAGTATGGTTTTTATGGATTGAAGCTGCTCCAATTTCTTTATACTTAATAAATTTATTTACGTCAGGCTTAGATGATGGAAATGCTTTTAGAGCACATTTAATTGAAAGTGTTCCTTATTTTAGATTTTTATTAATGGGAATAGGTCTGCTTTTAATTATGAGATATAGACCAAAAGGTATACTACCTGAAAAAATTGAAATAAAATAATCTTAGTTATGAAATATATTATTCTTGGAGCTGCAATAGCCTGGACGATGTATATGGCTGATAAGTATATTTTTTAAATAAAAAAAACCCCAGCACTAATAGCACTGGGGTTTTCTTAAAAGATTTTAATTATCTTTGTTTTTTAGTTTTAAATTTGCCGCCTTTTACTTCTTGTTCTAAGAATGAACCTTGAGCTTCTCCAACATCAGTAAAAGTTACACCAGTAGCACCTTCATAGTTAATTTTTTTACCTTGAGCTAATAAATCTAAACCTTTTTTTAACTCACCTGGGTAAATTTTTGTACCGGGTGCATTAGCAACATCCATTACATTTTTTGCAATAGACGCTCTGTCAGCAGAATTACCTGCTTGCATAGCAAGCACGATCAATGCTGCTGCATCATACGACTCAGATGTATAAGGGCCAGAACTATCAATTCCAGCAGCACCAGCAACATCAGCGAAAACACCAGCACCTTTTCCAGTTGAACCAGGCATTGATCCAAAAGACTTTCTTAAATCTTTTCCAAATGCATCAACTAAAGATTGACCAATCATACCATCTGATAAGATAAATTTGTCGAAGGCACCAGAGTCTAATGACGCTTGAATTATACCTTTTCCACCTTGATCAAGATAACCAATAACTGCAACAGCATCTCCACCTGCAGAAGCTAAAGTTGCAACTTCAGAAGAATAGTCAGCTTTACCATCTTCGTGTGCAGCAACAGTTGTTACTTTGATGCCATGAGCTTTTACTGCAGCTGCATAAACATCTGCTAGACCCTTACCATAGTCATTATTTGTGTAACTTATTGCAACACTTTTTACTTTTCTGTCTTTAGTTATATCAGCTAGGATTTGTCCACCTCTTGCATCTGATGGTGCAGTTCTAAAAAAATAACCATTATCATCTAAAGTAGTTAAACCTGGTGAAGTTGCTGATGGTGAAATCATTACTACACCGTTTGGTACAGCAACGTTAGATGCGATTGCGCCAGTTACACCTGAACAATCTGCTCCCATAATTGCAGCAACGCCTTGAGATATTACTCCCTCAGCAGCAGCTGTCGCAGCAGCTGAGTCAACACAAGTTGAGTCTGCTCTTACTACTTCTATTTTTGATCCATTTAAAAGTGACCCTGAGTCTGATGCTTCTTTGAAAGCAAGTTCTGCAGAAGCAGCCATTGCAGGAGTTAAAGACTCAATTGGACCAGTAAAACCTAAAATGATACCCATTTTTATAGTTTTACTGTGTGAACCTGCCATTGCATTTGCTCCTAAGCTTAAAGCAAAAATAGCGGCAGCTGTTAATATTTTTTTCATTATACTTCCTCTATTATGTAATTGTTTTAATTAATTAAAAGATGGATTAAAGACAAATAGCAAAATTTTTCAATGGAAAAATTATCTTATTTTTTGCAAGAAAAATACAGATGAAAGAACAATCGCTCCACCTATAAATGTTAATAAAGGTGGAATTTCATTAAAAATCAAAAATGTCTGTAATATACCAAAAATTGGAAACAAAGTATAAAAGGGCATCACATTTCCAACAGGATAAAATTTATATAGATAGAACATAGACATGTGTGCAACTAAAGAAATTATTATCGCACTATGTAAAATTAACAACCAAGTCTTTAAATTTATATTACTTAAATGAAAAATAGTATCTCCCTCAAATATCACAGATATAATTATTAAAGTTAAAAAACCAGTTAAACCCATAAATGCATTGGTTAGTTTAACACCGAGTTCTTTTAGGTGTCTTGAAAAAACTTGCGCAAGCGCATAGCACAAAGACATTAAAGCTGTATAAAGTAATGCCAATTTTTCATCTTTAAGATTAGGGTCATAACCAATAATTATTATTCCGATAAAAGCCATCACCACTAACACCCATTTATTAAAACTTATTTTTTCATTTATAAAAATAGAGCTAATAATTATTGCAAACGGCACAGCCAGTTGGGCTCCAATAATTATTGGGGAAACAATAGAAGCTTTTTGAAGAGCCAAATTCATAAAAGTAAAAACACCAGCACCCATAGATAATGAAAAACCTAACAAAGGTATAAAGTATTTTTTATTAGGGATTTTAAACCTCCAGAAAGGAATTAGGCATAAAAAAACAATTCCCATTCTAATTGAAGCCATGAGCATTGGTGGAAGAGAAGTATTAAGAATGAGTTTTCCAACTGGATAAGCACTCCCAAAGATTGCCATGATTAGCAATACTAAAAAATAATGTTTAGTTGACATAATTGATTGTTAATAGATTTAACTAGACATAATTGTAAATATATATTTACCTCATAAATATCATGAAACTTTCCAAAATAGATCCTAAATATATCGCTAAATCTAACCCACGTATTGGATTAATCACTCTTGCTAGTGATTTTAGAATCGAAAAAGATTTTAATAATGTGATTAATGGAAAAGATATAGACTTATATTGCAATCGAATTCATTGCTACAATCCATTAACTAATGAAACTTTGAAAAAAATGGCAGATGATATTACCAATGTCACTAAAGATATATTGCCAGATCAGAAATTAGATTGTGTTGCTTATGGTTGTACATCTGGAACTATTGCTGCAGGATACAATTCAATATTTGAAAAAGTAAATGCTGCAAAACCAAATACTAAAGTAACCACTCCAATTACAGCAGCCATCAAAGCTCTAAAAAAATTAAATATTAATAAAATTTCTATTTTCACACCATACACTAATGAAATTAACAATTCTGTTGTTGAGTATTTTAAAAATGAAAATTTTGAAATTAATGAATTATCTTATTTTGATATACCTTCTGATTTAGATATAGGAAAAGTCGATGATAAATATCTATTTGATGTGTTAAGTAGAATTAACTTAAATGATAGTGATGCGTTATTTGTTTCTTGTACAGCTCTACCTGTGCTATCTTTAATAAACGACCTTGAAAATAAACTTGGAAAATTCGTTGTATCAAGTAATCAAGCTTTAATCTGGGATAGTCTAAATCAAATTAACTCTAATATTAATGTTGTAGGGTATGGAAAATTATTTAATTATTAATTTATGATTTTTTCAAAAAATGAATATCAAGATAGGCTAAAAAAAGTTCAAGCCTCAATGCAGAAAAAAGGAATTGAATTATTAATTTCTCAAGATCCATCTAACATGAATTATTTAACAGGCTATGATGCTTGGTCTTTTTATTATGCTCAATGTGTAATTGTACATGTAAATGCAGATGAGCCATTATGTTTTGTAAGAAATCAAGATGCAGGTGGTGCATATATTAAAACTTATTTAAAAGATGAAAATATTATTAAGTATGATGAAAAATATATTCATACTTGGCCATTACATCCTTACGATGCATTAGTTGATTTAATTAAAGAAAAAAAGTGGGATAAACTTTCAATAGGTCTTGAAATGGATAGTCATTATTTTACTGCCTATTGTTATGAGAAAATAAAAACAGGATTGCCTAATGCAAAAATTTCAGATTGTGAACGATTAGTAAATTGGGTCAGAGTTGTTAAATCAGATACTGAAATAGATTTGATGAAAGCTGCCTCTAAGATAGTTCAAAATGGAATGAAAAAAGCATTTGAGGTTATTAGTCCGGGCGTAAGACAGTGTGATGCTGTTTCAGAAATTTATTCCTCATTAATTAAGGGAACACCTGAATTTGGAGGAGATTATGCATCTATAGTTCCAATGCTACCAACTGGAAAAGGTACATCAGCATCTCATTTAACATGGACAGATGACAAATTTGTTGAAGGAGAAGCAACCATTATTGAGATTTCAGGCTCACATAAAAAATATCATTGCCCAATGGCTCGAACAATTTTACTTGGAAAATCAGATCAATTGAAAATTGATACAATGAAAAAAACCAATGAAGCGCTTCAATCGGGTATTGATGCGGTAAAAGCAGGAAATACTGCTGATGATGTTGCTCAAGCTTTTTGGAAAATTTTAGACAAATATGGAATTGAGAAGACCTCAAGAACTGGTTATTCAATAGGAATTGGCTACCCACCTGATTGGGGTGAGCATACTTTAAATATTTCTAAAGGGGATATGACAGAGCTAAAGCCTAATGTAACATTCCATATGATTGCAGTAATGCAGTTTGGTAACTGGGGTGTTGAAGCCTCAGAATCTATTAGAGTGACTGAAAATGGTGCAGAATTGTTTTGTAATCTTTCAAAAGATTTATTTATAAAATAAATCAATTTTACATGTTGAATTCTTATCTAACAAATGTTTAACATACATGCTTTATGGCAAAAAATCCTGAATTCGTAAAATTCGATAAAGTCGATAAAAGCTACGACGGTAAAGTACTTGTTGTAAAAGATCTTCAGTTAGACATCGAAGAAGGTGAGTTTGTAACAATGTTAGGACCATCTGGTTCTGGTAAGACTACTTGCTTGATGATGTTGGCAGGATTTGAAACCCCAACCCATGGTGAAATTTATTTAGATGGAAAAGCGATTTCAAGTATCCCTCCACACAAAAGAGGGATTGGAATGGTATTCCAAAACTATGCTTTATTCCCTCATATGACAGTTTATGAAAATTTAGCATTTCCATTAAGAGTTAGAAAAATACCAAAAGATGAAGCAGATAAAAAAATTGATAAAGCATTATCAATGGTATCGCTTCAAGGATTTGCATCTAGAATGCCGGGTCAGTTATCAGGAGGTCAACAACAAAGGGTGGCAGTAGCAAGATCTTTAGTATTTGATCCTCAACTAGTTTTAATGGATGAGCCATTAGGTGCATTAGATAAAAATTTAAGAGAGAGCATGCAATATGAAATTAAACATATTCATGAAAGTATTGGTGTAACAGTTGTCTATGTTACTCACGATCAAAGTGAAGCTTTAACAATGTCAAATAGGATTGCAGTTTTTAATGATGGAAAAGTACAACAACTTTCAAGTCCAGACGAATTATACGAAAAACCAGTTAACTCATTTGTGGCAGAGTTTATTGGAGAAAATAATACTTTTGCAGGTGAAGTATCAGAAATTTCAGGAAAAAAATGTAAAGTTAAATTAGCAAATGCAGAAATTTTAGCTAATCCAATTACTGTTAAATCTAAGGGTGAAAAAACTACTGTTTCATTAAGACCAGAAAGAGCATTAATAAATCCAAGTAATGATATGGATAATATACATTCAGGTAAAATAGAAGAAGTTATTTATCATGGAGATCACACAAGAATAAGAATCAATCTACTTCAAAATAATCAATTTATTTTAAAAGTACCAAATAGTTCATCCAACTTAGACATTAAACTCGGTAAAGAAATTAAAATTGGTTGGAATAGTGAAGACGCTAGAGCTTTAGATCCAAAATAAAAAATTAATAGGATTCCCCATAAACATTGGCCAAAAAGGCCTGTTGACTCATACCATGTAAATTGTTTTACTTAACTTTTAAAACGTTTAAACGGAGGATAAATGAAAAAACTAAGTAAATTGTTACTAGCTATTTCTTTTGCTGTCTCTATGGCTACTTCGGCATTTGCAGTTACTGTAGTGTCTTGGGGTGGTGCGTACACTGAGTCTCAAAAGTTAGGTTATGGTGACCCAACTGCGAAAGCACTTGGAATTGATATCAACTGGGTAGACTACTCAGGTGGATTATCTGAAATTAAAGCACAAAAAGAAGCTGGCAAAATTACGTGGGATATCATTGACGTATTTGCTATGGATACTATCAACGGATGTGATGAAGGATTATTTGTAGAATTTGATTTTGACAAAGACTTCCCACCTGCACCAGATGGAACTCCAGCATCAGAAGATTTCTTTACTTCTATGCCAAGTAAATGTGCTGTAGGAAATATTTTATATTCTTGGAACTATGCTTACAACGTGAACAACGTTAAAGGCACTCCAAAAACTATCAAAGATTTCTTTAACACTAAAAAGTTCCCAGGAAAAAGAGCTATCTACAAAAGCGCTCTAACAAACTTAGAGATTGCTTTAGCTGCTGATGGTGTAAAACCTGGAAAAGGTGGAGCTAACATCTACGAATTGTTAGAAACAGAAAAAGGTGTTGAAAGAGCGATGAACAAGATCAAAGAATTATGTACAGATCCAAAAGGCGGATGTGTATTTTGGTCAGCAGGTGCTCAACCACCAGAATTACTTGTTTCAGGTGAAGTTGTAATGGCAACTGGTTGGAACGGTAGATTCTTTAATGCAGAAGTAGGCGAAGGTGCTCCTATTAAACAAGTTTGGGATGCTCAAGGTCTTGACTACGAGTATTTCGTACAAGTTAAAGGTGGACCAAACGATGCAAATGGAAATGCTAAAAAAGCTTTAGCGATGATGACTAACACTGAAATGTTAGCTGGATCTGCTAAATACATTGCATACGCTCCTTGGAGAAAATCATCAATTGCGGTGATGGAAAAAGGAGAGCCTTGGTATAAAGATGGTAAGACTAACATGGTACCACAAATGCCAACAGCGCCACAAAACACTAAAAACTACTTTTTAGTAGACCCTCTTTACTGGGCCGACAATGGAACGGAGCTTGGTGAAAAATGGGAAGCTATGAAAGCAGGTTTATAATTTAAGTTTTGATTAACTTATTTTATATATTATAATTTAAGGGCGGTTACTTAACCGCCCTTTTTATTTATGAGCTCTGAAACACAACAAATTCTTACGACTGATGGAATACCTTTAGAGGTAAGCTTAAAAAAATCTGAAAGGAAAAATAAGTTAAAAGCTTTTTTATTAGTTGCACCATTACTTTTATTTTTAATAATCACTTACGTATTTCCTATCGGAGACATGCTTGTCAGAAGTGTTGATGATAGAGAAGTAACAAATATGCTCCCAAAAACATTTAAAGCTATGGAAAATTGGGACGGTCAAGATCTACCTTCTGAAGAAGTTTTTGAAGCATTTTACTTTGATATGGAGTTGTTAATTAAAGAAAAACGTGAGGGTAAACTTTCTACACAGCTTAATTATACAAAGAACGGATTTAAAAGTATTATTAAAAAGCTTCGTCGATCAATGAGAAAATTTGAAGAAGGAAATTATAAAGAGCAAATCATGTCTGTTCATAAACGGTGGGCTGATGTTGAATACTGGAGAGCAATTAAAGCAAGATCTAATGCCTATACTGGTCAAAAATATCTAAAAGGTATGGATATGTATACAAATGAGAATGGAGATATTGTTAGCGTTTCAGAAGATAGGAGAGTTCACAGAGTGCTTTGGCTTAGAACTTTAGAGGTAGCTTTTTTTGTTACAATATTTTGTTTTTTAATGGCTTATCCAATTGCTCATTTACTAGCAACATTACCAATGAAATATAGTAATTTGCTAATGATCTGTGTTTTACTTCCATTTTGGACATCTCTATTAGTCAGGACCGCTAGCTGGATGATATTACTTCAGCAACAAGGTGTAGTTAATGATTTCTTTGTATGGATTGGACTTGTAACTGACGATAACAGACCTGAGATGATGTACAATAAGATTGGAACTTATGTTGCGATGACACAAATTTTATTACCTTTCATGGTCCTTCCGCTTTACAGTGTGATGAAAACAATATCACCTTCATTAATGAGAGCGGGAAAATCATTGGGTGGAACACCTTTTGTTGCCTTCTGGAAAGTTTATTTTCCATTAACAATTCCAGGTATAGGTGCTGGAAGTTTATTAGTTTTTATTTTAGCAATTGGATATTACATCACTCCAGCCTTAGTTGGTGGAGCTTCTGGAACATTGATTAGTAACCAAATCGCGTTTCATATGAAAAGCACACTTGATTGGAGTTTTGCATCTGCAATGGGATTAATGTTACTTGCAGGTGTATTAGCAATTTATTGGCTCTATAACAAATTAGTTGGAATAGATAATATTAAATTAGGATAATTATGGCATTACCAAAATATACAGAACCTCATTATAGAATTTGGCACTATGTATATTTGACAATCTGTGCATCAGTATTTTTCTTTTTAATTGCACCACTGTTTGTAATTTTTCCATTATCTTTTAATGCAGAAGAATTTTTAAGTTTTTCTGATGGAATGAAAAGTTTAGACCCAGATGCTTTTTCACTTAGATGGTATAAAGATATGATCTATGGAACAAAGAATCCATGGGGTTTAGCTGCTAAAAATAGTTTTATAATTGCAATATTTGCAACTATTGGATCAGTAATACTAGGAACAGTTGCTGCTCTAGGTTTAAGCAGTAGACATATGCCTTACAAAGGATTGATCATGGCAGTTTTAATTTCTCCAATGATTGTTCCATTAATTATTTCTGGAGTTGCAATATTTTTCTTTATGGCAAAAGCTGGTTTAGCTGCAACTCATGCTGGGATTGTTCTAGCACATATGATTTTAGGAACGCCATTTGTGGTAATTACAGTTACTGCAACATTATCTGGTTTCGATCATAGTGTTACACGAGCAGCTGCTAGTCTTGGCAGTAATCCAGTAAATACATTTATGAAAATTACATTGCCTTTAATTTTACCAGGAGTAATTTCTGGGGGATTATTTGCATTCGTTACATCATTTGATGAAGTTGTGGTTGTTTTATTTTTGGCAGGCTTAGAAAATACTACAATACCAATTCAAATGTGGACAGGTTTAAGAGAACAGTTAAGTCCAACAATTTTAGCTGTTGCTACCTGTTTGATTATTCTTTCAACATTAATTTTAGTTACAGCTGAGCTTTTAAGAAGAAGATCTGAAAGACTTAGAGGAATTAACCGATAATTGATCAAAAAAATTAATGGAAATTAAGAAAGTCGTTGTCATTGGTTCAGGTACAATGGGAAGTGGAATTGCTGCACACTTATGTAACGCAAATATTCCAGTTACACTTTTAGATTTAACAACAGAAATTTCAACTAATGCAAGAGATAGAATTTTTAAATCAAGACCGCCATTACTTATAGATAAAACTAGAATTAATAATATCAAAGTAGGAAATATCTCAGATGATTTTGATGTTGTTAAACAAGCAGATTGGATTGTAGAAGCCGTTGTAGAAAGAATAGATATCAAACATCAAATTTATGAAAAAATTTTTAAAAGTAGAAAAGATGGAGCGATTGTTTCTTCAAATACATCTTCAATTCCAATTAAAGTATTATCAGAACATTTATCTGAGAATGAAAAAAAAGACTTTTGTATAACACATTTTTTTAATCCTGTTCGATACATGGGTTTGTTAGAAATTGTTAAAAACGAAAACAATGATCTAAATAAAATTAATGATCTTAAAAAATTTTGTGAAGTAGAACTTGGTAAAGGTGCAATTGTTTGTAATGATACACCTGGTTTTTTAGGCAATCGTGTAGGTGTTTATGCAATGCAAATTGCAATGACAGAAGCATTTAAAATGAAACTATCTGTTGAAGAAGCGGATGCTATTTTTGGAAGACCAATGGGCATACCAAAAACGGGTGTTTTTGGCCTTTATGATTTAATTGGAATAGATTTAATGGCTGATGTTTTAAAAAGTTTTATTAAAGAACTTCCTAAAGAGGATAAATTTCAAATAGTTGCCAAAGAAATTCCATTAGTAAAAAAATTAATTGATACTGGCTATACTGGCAGAAAAGGCAAGGGAGGATTTTATAGAATAAATAAATCTGAAGGTAGCAAAGTATTAGAAGCACTTAATCTTGAAACAGGTGAATATTCACCAAGTAAGAAAATAGATATTAAATCAGACAAAGTTGATCTTAAAAACTTGATTTCAAGAGATGATAAATACGGTGAATATGCTTGGTCAGTAATTTCAAAAATTATTAAGTACGCTTCATCTTTAGTTCCAGAAATTACAAAAAAATTTAATGATATTGATGAGGCAATGAGATTAGGTTTTAACTGGGCAAAAGGTCCATTTGAAATGCTGGAAGAGATAGGAGTGAAAAACTTTTTTGATAAAATTGATGAATATCAAGGAAATGAATTTTTAGAAAACTTATCTAAAACAAAGAATGAAGATTTCTATGGTGAGCGTCAAAAGTATACCGAAATTGAAACTTTAGGAAAAGTAAAAAGAAAAGCTATTAGCCTTGATGGTAATAGTTCAGCGCAGATTTATAGATTCAAAGATTATAATATTGTTGAGTTCACCACCAAAGCTAATGCACTTGATTACGATTCAATGGATGCATTAAAGAAAGCAACCGATAAACCATTAATTATAATTAACGAAAGTATGCAATTTTCTGCTGGTGTTAATTTAACTTACACAATGGATTTTGCTGACAAAGGTGATTTTAAATCTATAGAAAAATTTATTAAATATTTTCAAGAAACCTGCAAAACGTTAAAGTATTCAAAATATCCAGTAGTATCTGCCCCATCAGGATTGACTTTAGGGGGAGGTTTTGAAGTTTTAGTTCAAAGTAATTTTGTTGCCTCACATACAAATATTGTTATTGGGCTTGTCGAAACAATTGTTGGTTTAATTCCTGCAGGTGGCGGATGTAAAGAAATGTTAGCTAGATGGATGAATACAGAGGATGCTCAAAAAGATCCAAATTTTGCTCCACTAAAAGTTTTTGACATCATTGGATATGGAAAAACTGCAACATCACCAGTTGAAGCTGTACCTATGAAATATTTGATGCCAGATGATAAACAAATAATGAATAGAAATAGTTTATTAGAAGTTTCAAAAGAAATTTTAAACAACAATAAAGACTTTAAAGCACCAAGTGAACTTGTTTTTAAACTTCCTGGAGAGAGTGTGAGGGGAAAAATGTATAAAATTTTAGATAAACTTTATAATGATAAAATTATTTTAGATCATGGAATGGAAGTTGCTAAAGAACTTGCGTTTGTATTAAGTGGAGGAGATACGACAATTGATAAGGAAATATCTGAAGATGCCTTTTTTAAATTAGAATTAGATGCTTTTATGAAATTAATTGAAACTAAAAAAACACAAGATAGAATTAAACATACTTTAACTACTGGTAAGCCTTTGGTTAATTAATTAGCATTCTAAAAGTATTGATAAAATCAGGCCTTAATACATAAACAGATTTATCTAAATATTTGATTTTTTTAAGTGCATCTAGTCCGTAAAGAACTTTGCCCAAAGGTGTATACTCCCCTTCATATAAAGGTTCATCATCTAGAATTATAAAAAATTGGCTATCTTCGGTATCAAATTTAGATGTCCTTGAAAATCCAACACTACCTTTTTTATAATCAAATGGATTATCTATTTCAGATTTTAAAGTCCCTAGTCCTGATTTTCCTGTACCTATTTTTCCATAATCTAAATTATCTTTTTTACCAAACTCTAAATCTCCTGCTTGAACTAGTTTGTCCTTGATCACTCTATGGAATGCAACATTGTCATATGCTTTTGTTCTTATTAGAGTTTTAAATCTTTTAACAGCAATTGGAGATGTTTCAGGATAAAGTTCAATTATGACGTTACCACATTCAACATTTAAGATTGCAATATTTTGAGGATTTTCAAATTTCAGTTCATTTGGATCATGATTTTTAACAAATAGACATTTATCTTTAATCAAAAAAAAAGATGTAATTGAAAATAATGCTAACAATATAATAAATATAAAAATTACTTTTTCTGATCTTGAAGGTTTTATTTGTTCAATCATATTTTAAAATCTTGATCTATTAGTTCTAGTTTTTCTTTTATAAAATTAATTTTACTTTTAAGAATAGGATCAATTTTTTTTGGAATTATTTTACTTATAATATGCGAATAAACTTCAGCCATATCTTCTGATGCAGTAGATTGTGAATATTCTGAAATAAAACCATTTGTATTATGATAAGTATCTAGTCCTAATTTGTCTGTACAAGTTGAACATTCCGCATAGGAAAAATTTTTATCATTTAACGATGACCATTCATTTTCATTGAATATTTCTTTATAGCTATCATTAATTATGTGGAATACTTCATGATGAAGTACTCTTTTAAAATATTTATTATTAAATTTAATATCAACAATTAATGTTTTCATGACATTGTCAGGAATTCCTGCGGTGTTTATTCCTGATATAGATAAATCTTCACATAAAACTATATATTTTAAATTTATTTTTCTAAGAAATTTTTGATCATATTTATCAAGTTCATTTCTTATAATTTCATATTTTTTTTTTAAATCTGTATCAGATGAATTGTAACAATTAATATTATTATCTAAGCCAATAGTGAAAGGTTGTTTTGCATATACATACCTTAATTTATTAGGTGTGTTTAAATCATAAATTTCCAAGTTAGGAATCTTTATTAATTCATAAAGTGTATTTGCTTTTACTGGAGAAATTAAAGAAATTAAGATTATAATATGAAACAATTTTTTCATTAATAAGATAATCCAAGATATTCTAATTAATAACAATGTGATACAATTACGTATGAAAAAAGAAAAAAATAAAAATCCAATTCAACCTGTAAGCGGAACAAAAGTCCCACGATTTGCAGGTCCCTCTACATTTGCAAGACTTCCTGAATTGAGAGATGTTGAAAGCTGTGATGTAGCTATTGTTGGAATTCCTTTTGATGCAGGTACAAGTTATAGACCAGGTGCAAGATTTGGTCCTCAAAGTATTCGTCAGGCATCACGTCATTTAAGAACAAATTATCATCCAAGTTATGATGTAGAACCTTTTAAGGTGCAACAAGTTGCTGATGCAGGGGATATTACTTGCAATCCTTTCAATATTGATGAAGCAATTAAACAGGTAGAAGAGGGCGCTTATGAATTATTACAAAAAGTTGGAGGAATTATAAGTTTAGGTGGTGATCACACAATTGCTTTTCCTTTATTAAAAGCAATCAATAGAATTAATAATGGACCTGTCGCATTAGTTCATTTTGATGCACATTTAGATACATGGGATACTTATTTTGGTGCTCCATATACACATGGGACTCCATTTAGAAGAGCTAGAGAAGAAAATCTATTTTTAGATGATGCTTCAATGCACGTTGGAATAAGAGGACCACTATATAGTAGAAATGATATTAAAAATGATGAAAGTTTTGGATTTAAAATAATTCACTGTGATGAATTTCAAACTCAAGGAACAGATAAAATTGCACAAAGAATAAGAGATAGAGTTGGAGATAATCCTTTATATTTATCAATTGATATTGATGTATTAGATCCTGCTTTTGCACCAGGCACTGGTACACCTGAGATTGCAGGAATGACAACTAGAGAAATGGTAAATGTTATAAGAGGACTATCTGGAATGAATTTGATTTCAGCAGATGTAGTTGAAGTATCTCCTGCTTATGATCATGCTGAAGTTACATCTCTTGCAGCTGCAACTATTGTTTATGAATTAACAAATTTGTTTGCAAAAAAATAAGGAAGGGTTAGGAATTATCTATGATAGATAAAAAAAATTTTTATATTAATGGACAATGGGTAAGTCCTAAATCTAAAGAAGAAATTAAAGTTGTAAATCCTGCAACAGAGCAAGATTGTGCAGTAATTGGACTTGCTAATAAAGATGATATTAATGATGCAGTTGTGGCTGCAAAAAATGCTTATGATACTTGGGCCTTCACTTCAAAAGAGGAAAGAATTCAATTATTAGAAAAACTTTATGACAGTTATAAAAAAAGATGGGCTGATATTGCTGAAGCAATTACTATGGAAATGGGGGCTCCTAAAGATTTTTCAACAAAATTACAGGCCGGCACTGGTGCTGCACACATTAAATCATTTATAAAATATTTAAAAAATTTTGAATTTGAAAAACCATTAGGTGAACATGCTCCTAATCAAAGACTGATTTATGAGCCAAAAGGTGTATGCGCTTTAATCACACCTTGGAATTGGCCAATGAACCAAGTTTGTTTAAAAGTAATGCCAGCACTTGCAGCTGGATGCACTATGGTTTTAAAACCATCAGAGCTTGCTCCGCTTTCTTCAATGATACTTGCAGAATTAATTGATGAAGTAAAATTCCCTGCTGGTGTATTTAATTTAGTAAATGGAGATGGAGCAACTACAGGTGATGCTCTGACTAGCCATCCCGACATTAATATGATTTCATTTACAGGTTCAACAAGAGCTGGTGCTTTAATCTCTCAAAATGCGGCAAAAGATTTTAAAAGAGTAAGTTTAGAACTTGGAGGAAAAGGGGCTAACATCATTTTTAAAGATGCAGACCCTGAGGCAATCGAAAGAGGTGCTTTAAGATGTTTTAGAAATTCAGGACAATCTTGTAATGCCCCAACAAGAATGCTTGTTGAAAAATCTATGTACAATGAAGCTGTTGAAAGATTAAAGAAATATGCTGAAGAATTTAAAGTAGATGATCCCACAAAAGAAGGAGAACATATTGGACCTGTAATTTCAGAAACTCAATATAATAAAATTCAAACTTTAATACAAAAAGGTATTGATGAAGGTGCAAAACTAGTTGCAGGTGGACCAGGAAAACCTGAAGGAATTAACCAAGGTTATTTTGTCAAACCAACAGTTTTTGCAGATGTTAATAATAATATGGAAATTGCAAGAACTGAAATTTTTGGTCCAGTGTTATCAGTCATACCATTTGAAAATGAAGAAGAAGCAATTAAAATTGCAAACGATACTCCATATGGTTTAACAAACTATATTCAAACTCAAGATCCAGAAAAAGTAAAAAGAGTTTCAAGAAGAGTAAGGTCTGGAATGGTAGATGTAAATGGAGCAGGTATAGCAGTTGATGCACCATTTGGTGGATTTAAGCATTCAGGAATTGGCCGTGAAGCTGGCCAACATGGGTTGGAAGAGTTTTTAGAAGTTAAAGCTGTTGGTGGCTGGACAAATTAATTTAATATAGATTTTTCTTTAACCCCATCTAAAAATTTTAGACATTTTTTAATTTCATTAAGCTCAATAAATTCATCAATTTTATGAGCTTGTTCAATTGAACCTGGGCCGCAAACTACAGTGCTAATTCCTATTTCTTGAAATAAACCTGCTTCAGTTCCAAAAGAAACAACCTCTCTTGAATTATCGCCAGTAATACTTGTCACAAATTCACAAGCTTCAGACTCGTTTAATTTTTCAAATCCAATCACTTCTCCAATAATTTCTTTTCTAATGAAAGAGTTCGGAAAAACTTTTTTCATATTTGGTAAAAGCTCTTCATTAACAAATTTATCCATTTCGCTTGTTACAAAATCGGCATCTGCTTTATTGAAAGGTCTTGTTTCCCATTCAACTTTACATTTATCTGCAATTACGTTGTGAGCAATACCACCAGATATTCCTCCTATAGAAAGTGTTGAATGCGGAGGATCAAAAATACAATCTTTAGGTGCTCTTTTGATTAACTCTTGTCTAATTTGTAAAAGTTTATTTATATATCGAGATGCATATTCAATTGCGTTAACTCCTTTATGAGGTTTGGAGCTATGACCCGCTAGTCCACCAAAGTGAATTGTATATTCATTCATTCCTTTATGGCCATCAATTATTTTCATATTAGTTGGTTCTCCAATAATACAAATTCCATCTTTAATATTTCTTTTTTTTAATTCTTTAATTAATAAAGGAGCACCAATACATGCAGTTTCCTCATCAAACGTATAACAAAAATGAATGTCTCTATCTAAATTGCTCTGTTTGAAAATTTCAGCGTAAGCAAGTGTACAAGCTATAAAACCTTTCATGTCACAAGATCCCCTACCATACAATTTATTATCTTTAATTGTTGCAGTGAAAGGATCAGAACTCCAACCTTTGGAAACTGGAACAACATCAGTGTGACCAGATAATATTATTGGTTTTTTTCCATTAGTTTTTTTAGCTTTAAGAGTTCCAAATAAATTTACTCTTTTTTTGTCTTCATCAAAAACTTTAAAAGTTTCTATGTTCAAACTATTAAGAATTTTTTCACAATAATTGATAAGTTCACTATTATCTTGACCAGATATAGTTTGAAATCCAATTAGATCAGATAAAATCTTTATTGATTTTTTGTATAAATTACTTTCTATAGTCATTTTTAATCAACTATATATTATTTTTATGAAACCACAAATTACCTATGAGGATTTTGAAAAAGTAGATATTAGAGTTGGCACAGTTATCTCTGTTAAAAAAAATGAAAAAGCAAGAAAACCTTCATTAGTTGTAGAAGTTGATTTTGGTGATGAAATAGGAATTAAACAATCATCTGCTCAAATAACGCATTACTACAATGAAGAAAATCTTAAAGGAAAACAAGTAATAGGTGTTTGTAATTTCCCAGAAAAAAATATTGCTGGTATTGTTTCACAAGTTTTAATCTTAGGATCAATTGATAAAGATGGAAAAGTAATTTTAGTTCATCCTTCTCAAAAATCTGAAAATGGGCTTCCAATAGCCTAAGGATGAGTTCTGATTTACTTTTGTTAATTGGTATCTCTTTTTCATTGGGATATACCCCGGGTCCTAATAATGCAGTAGCATCATATTCAGGCTTCAATTTTGGCTTTAAAAAAACAATTCCACTGATAATGGGTGTTGGATTTGGTTATACAGTATTAGTAATTTTAATTAATTTTGTTTTAATATCTTTGTTCAAAACCTATCCAATTATTCAGGAAATAATTAGAATTCTTGGAACAGTATTTTTGATTTATCTTGCTTATAAGATTGCAACTGCAACTGCTTCAAATAATGAAAAAAAAACTAACCCAGTAACTTTTTATGACACATTTATTTTCCAGTTTATAAATCCAAAAGGAGTGATGGCTGCAACAACATTGATTTCTAAGTTTGTTGATCAAGGTAATTATATTTCAACCTCAGTGATGGTAATTATTGTTTGTAGTTTAACAGCCTTTTCATCAATAACTGCTTGGACTTTGTTGGGTAAATTTTTAAGAAAATTTGCGACAAATAACAGTTTTATAAAAAGGTTTAATTATGTTATGTCGGGGCTAATTTTAGTCTGTATAATCGGATTTTATATTTAACATGAAACCAGGAACCAAAAACTCTTTTAACTCTAAAAGTGCAATTAGTATTAACAATAAAGAGTATACGTATTATTCAATACCTGAAGCTGAAAAAAATGGCCTTGAAGGAGTGTCAAAACTTCCAAAATCATTAAAAGTTCTGTTAGAAAATTTATTAAGATACGAAGATGACTTAACAGTTAATAAATCTCAAATCACAGCTATCAAAGATTGGCTAAAAACGAAAAAGTCAAATATAGAAATTGCCTATAGACCCGCAAGAGTTTTGCTTCAGGATTATACTGGAATTCCAGCTGTTGCAGACTTAGCTGCAATGAGAGAAGCTGTAAAAGAAAAATCAAAAGATCCAAATACTATCAATCCTTTGTCAGCAGTTGATTTAGTTATTGATCACTCAGTACAAGTAGATCAATCTGCTAAAGCAGATAGCTTTGATAAAAATGTTGAAATAGAATTCAAAAGAAATGGTGAAAGATATTCATTTCTAAAATGGGGTCAAAACGCATTTGATAATTTTAGAATTGTTCCACCTGGAACAGGTATTTGTCATCAGGTAAATTTAGAATATTTGTCTAAAGTTGTTTGGTCTGAAAAAGTAAAAGACGAACAATATATTTTTCCAGACACATTAGTTGGAACAGATAGTCATACCACAATGGTTAATGGATTATCAGTACTTGGATGGGGTGTTGGTGGTATTGAGGCTGAAGCAGGCATGCTGGGGCAACCTATCTCAATGTTGATACCAGAAGTTATTGGTTTTGAAGTCAAAAATAAAATGCCCGAGGGTACAACTGCGACAGATCTTGTTTTAACAGTCGTTAAGATGTTAAGAGATAAAGGTGTAGTCGGTAAATTTGTAGAATTTTTTGGCGAAGGTTTAAAAAATCTTACTTTAGCAGATAGAGCAACAATTGCGAATATGGCGCCAGAGTATGGTGCAACATGTGGCTTTTTTCCAATTGATGAAGAAACATTAAAGTATCTTAAATTTTCAGGAAGAGATGATGAAACAGTAAAAATTGTTGAAGAATATGCAAAAGCTCAAGGCCTATGGGCAACCTCTGATATTGAGTTTACTGATTCTTTAACTTTAGATATGTCTACTATTGTTCCAACTATTTCAGGACCAAAAAGACCTCAAGATAAAGTTTTATTATCAGAGGCATCTCAAAGTTTTGATAAAAGTTTTAAAGAAGTTGCCGCAAGAGATGAATTCAAATCATCAAAAGTTTCTAATACAGATTATGAAATAAAAGATGGTAGTATTTTAATTGCTGCAATTACTTCTTGTACAAATACTTCAAATCCAAATGTTTTAATTGGAGCTGGTTTATTGGCTAAAAAAGCAGTTGAACTTGGTCTTGAAACAAAGCCATGGGTAAAAACATCACTAGCACCTGGCTCTCAAGTAGTAACAGATTATTTAGAAAAAGCAGGTTTGAACACTTATTTAGATAAATTAGGTTTTAACCTTGTTGGATATGGATGTACGACTTGCATAGGAAACTCAGGACCATTAGCAGATAATATAGTCAAAGCAATTCAAAAAGAGAATTTATATGGAGTTTCTGTTTTATCAGGGAATAGAAATTTCGAGGGAAGAATATCTCCACATATTAAAGCTAATTATCTAGCGTCACCACCATTGGTA
Source organism: Candidatus Pelagibacter sp. HIMB1321 (assembly GCF_900177485.1). Classification (NCBI taxonomy): domain Bacteria; kingdom Pseudomonadati; phylum Pseudomonadota; class Alphaproteobacteria; order Candidatus Pelagibacterales; family Candidatus Pelagibacteraceae; genus Candidatus Pelagibacter; species Candidatus Pelagibacter sp. HIMB1321. Next base: position 824,653 of record NZ_LT840186.1, on the reverse strand, counting down.
GTTGCTTATTCATTAACAGGACATATGTCTTTTAATTTATATAAAGACTCATTTGGGAAAGACAAAAATGGGAAAGATGTTTACTTAAAAGATATTTGGCCATCCAATCAAGAAATTGAAGAAACATTAAAAACTTCATTAAATGCTGACATGTTTATAAAGAGATACTCTAATGTTTCACAAGGACCTAAACAGTGGCAAGAGATTAAAACAGAAAAAAGCAGTATTTATAATTGGGATGAAAATTCAACTTATGTAAAGAAACCCCCGTTCTTCGAAAACTTGTCAGATCAACCAGAAGGATTCAAGCCTATCAAAGATGCAAGACCTTTATTAATTTTAGGAGATATGGTTACAACAGATCATATTTCACCAGCTGGTAACATACAAAAAGAAAGCCCAACTGGAGAATATTTTATGAAACATCAGATTTTACCAAAAGATTATAATTCTTATGGCTCAAGAAGAGGTAACCATGAAGTTATGATGAGGGGAACTTTTGCAAACATTAGAATTAGAAATGAAATGGCGCCTGGAACTGAGGGTGGTTTTACAAAATTATATCCAGAGGAAAAAGTTATGCCAGTTTATGACGCGGTTGTTGAGTATAAAAAAAGAGGTACCGATCTCGTTGTAATAGGTGGAAAAGAATATGGAACTGGATCATCACGAGACTGGGCAGCAAAAGGGACAAAATTATTAGGTGTTAAAGCTGTCATAGCAGAAAGTTTTGAGAGAATTCATAGATCTAATTTAATTGGGATGGGAATATTGCCATTACAATTTAAAGATAATTTAAATAGATCTAATCTTGAACTAAAAGGTTCAGAATTGATTAGTGTTGTGGATATTGAAAAAGGTATTAATCCATCAGACATTGTAAAACTTGAAATAAAATATATTTCAGGTGAAATAAAAATTGTTAATACTCTTTGTAGAATAGATACCAAAAATGAGCTTGAGTATTATAAAAATGGTGGAATTCTTCAGTATGTTCTTCGGAATATGATTTAATTATGGATGAAGAAACAGCAATTATTAATAGCAATACAAGAAATGAAAAAATCAGAAACTTTTTTGTTAATAATAAAAAAACACTTCTAACATTTGTTGTAATCATCATAGCAATTTTATTTGGGTACTTTGCCAATGAAGAATATAAAGAAAATAAAAAATTAGAAATTTCTGATCAGTACAATTCTGCTGTAACTAAGTATTCAGAGGAGAATAAGGAGATAACTAAAAATTCACTAGTTGATTTAGTTTATAAGAATGATTCTACTTACTCTCCTTTATCTCTTTACTTTATAATCGATAATAAACTAATTACTGGTAAGTCAGAAATTAATGACTTGTTTGACAATATTATTGAAGAAGTTTCTTTAGACAAGGAAATCAAAAATTTAATTATCTATAAAAAAGCACTTTATAATGCTGACTCTAGTGAAGAAAATGAGCTTTTAGAAATATTAAAACCAATTACCAACTCCGAGAGTATTTGGAAAGCTCAAGCACTTTACCTTATAGCAGAATATTTTTATTCTAAAGATGAAAAACAAAAATCAAAAGAATTCTTTAATCAAATAATCCTAATAGATAACGCTAATCAGTATCTTAAAACTGAAGCTCAAAAAAGATTAAATAGAGATTTAAGTGAATAGAATTCAAATATTAATTTTATTATTTTTTTTAATATCAAATTGTTCTTTAAATGAAAACTCAAGAATTTGGAATAAAAAAGAAGAAGACACATCATTAAATCAAAACCAAGTTAAAATTTTAGATGAAAAAATTAAAGTTCAAAAAGAATTTAATTCATCATTAAAAATAAATCTTAAAGATGAATTTATTAAAAAAAACGAAGACTTTAATTTTTATAGCTCTCAAAAATATAAAGGCCAACTCAATAAAGTTAGAAACTTTAAATTTTCGAAATTTGAAGATTTTAATATCTTAGATGTAAAACCCTTAATTAGTGAAAATTCTTTAATTTTTTTTGATAAAAAAGGTTCCATAATAAAATATGATAAAAATGCCAAGATAATTTGGAAGAAAAATTTTTATTCAAAAAGTGAAAAAAAACTTTATCCAAAATTAAGTTTTGCAATACATAATGATAAATTAGTCGTGATAGATAATATAGCTAATTTTTATTTAGTTGATTTTAATACTGGAGATCTGATTTGGACTAAACAAAATGAGTACCCTTTTAATTCAGAAATTAGAATATTTAGCGATAAATTTTTTGCAATTGATTATAATAACAATATTAAATGTTTTAATATTTTAGATGGAAAAAGCTGTTGGACACTTCCAACAGAAAATGCATTTACAATCCCAAACAACAAATACTCATTGATTTTAATAAATAATTTAATTGTTTTTAATAATTCTATTGGAGATATTACTGCTTTGGATGCGATATCTGGTTCAATTACTTGGCAACTTCCAACACAAAGCAGAAGTTCTATTGCACAGAATTATGATTTTCAAAGTTCAAAATTAGTAACTGATGGAAGTTCAATTTTTTTTTCAAACAATAAGAATGAATTTCATTCTGTGGATTTAACTACAGGATCTATTAATTGGAAAAATGAAGTGAATTCAACATTAACTCCAATTATTTTAGATGATTTTATATTTACAGTTTCAGAAGAGGGATATTTATTTGTGATACAAAAAAATAAAGGAAATATAATTAGAATAAACAATTTATATAAATCTTTTAAAGAAAAAAAAAGAAAATCATTAAAACCAGTTGGTTTTATTGTTGGCGATGGAAAATTATATTTAACTAACAATAATGGAACTTTGATTGTAGTCGATTTGTTGTCTGGTTCAGTAATAAATGAAATTAAAATTGGAAGAGATGAAATTTTACAACCTTATATTCAAGATCAAAGTTTATATTTAATTAAAAATGGTAGCATCGTTAAATATGATTAAGTATGATTTTAAAATTCTTAGAAAAAATAGGTAGAAAAAAGGTTGTCTTAGATAGAGGCCCTTCCCATCCTAGATTTGATTTAGCAAAACCATGGATGAATAGATATTATCTAATTTTTAGAAATAGACCAAAATGGTTTCCATTTAATATTTTAATTCACGAGATGTTAGCAGATGATCATGGCGAAGGTGTTCACAACCATTTATGCCCTTATATCACTATAATATTAAGAGGTGGTTATTGGGAAACCACAAAGCATGGAAAATTTTGGAGAAAGCCCGGCTATATTGGTTTTAGATCTGCAAATGCTTATCACAGAGTAGATTTAAAAAAAGGTACAAAACCAATGACTATATTTATACCAGGACCTTTTGGGTTGAGAAAAGGACCACGTTCTGAGTATGGAATTAATTTTATGGATAAATGAAATTAGATAAAAAGTTTATTGAATTTTGTAGTAATAAAAAACTAGAAATTAACCCAAATCAAATAGAAATTATTAATACACTCAAAAATTTTCAGAATATAAATTTTGATCGTTCATTCTTAAATAGTTTTTTTAAAAAAAGCTCAAAATTGGGTTTTTACTTACATGGTGATGTTGGTGTTGGCAAAACAATGATTTTAGACTTCTTTTTTAAACAACTAGAAATAAAAAAATTAAAAGTCCACTTTAATGAATTCATGATTAGCTTTCATGATTTTATGTTTGAGAATGACAAAAAAGATAAGGCTATTGGTATATTTGTTAAAGACTTAAAAGATAAGGCAAAAATACTATTTTTTGATGAATTTCAAGTCACGAATATTGTGGATGCAATGATACTAGGAAGATTATTTGAAAAAATATTTGAAAAAAAAATATGTGTTTTATTTTCATCAAATATAAAGATTAATGATCTTTATAAAGATGGTTTACAAAGAGATCAATTTTTACCATTTCTTAAAATTTTAAAGGAAAATTCGATTGAAAAGGAATTATCAATTAATGAAGATTATAGAATTAATAAAAAAGATATTCTAAATAGATTTTTATCTCCAATAAATGAAACAACAAATTTTAAATTAAATAAATTTTTTAGGGAGTTAACTAAAAATAAAAAGAATAATCCTAAAAATTTAAATATAAAAGGCAGAGAATTATTAATTGAAAATTTTTATGAAGGTATTGCTAAATTTAGATTTAATGAATTATGTGATAGAAATTTAGGTGCAGAGGACTATCTTCAGATATCGAATTGTTGCAATTTCATTTTGATTGAAGGATTGCCAGATTTTAATGAAGATAACTCTAATCAACAGCAAAGATTTATTACTTTAATCGATATAATTTATGAAAAAAAAATTCCAATTTTAATCTCATCAGCAAATTCATTAAATGATTTAAATTCATCAGGGAGTCTTGCAAAAATATTTAAAAGAACAATCAGCAGGCTACATGAACTTACATCAATAAAAATTCAGACTACATGAAACAAGAATTTTACAATCTAGAAATAAAAACCGAAGGACAAAGATTTTATGAGTTTACTAACAATACATTAAACTGGATTAACAAAAACAACTTTCAAAATGGAATTATCAATCTAAGTATTCAGCATACCAGTGCTTCATTAGTTATCCAGGAAAATGCTGACCCTGATGTTCAAAGAGATATGATCTCATATTTTGATAAATTAGTACCGATGAATAACTCGTTGTATAGTCATACAGCAGAAGGCAAAGATGATATGCCTGCTCATATAAAATCAGCTCTCACAAACAATCAAATTTCTTTAAGCATAAAAAATACAGAATTACTGCTGGGTACTTGGCAGGGAATATTTTTATTTGAACACAGAATTCAACCTCATAAAAGAATAATAATTCATCATTTTATTGGTAATTGATTTATTTATTTTTTAGGGATTGGAAAGCTTCTAATGCAGATGCTCTTGCCTTTTCATGAATTACAATTGGTTTTGGATAATTTTTACCAATTATAGTTTTTATAGCTTCTTGATATTTTATCTCCATCTCCCATGGTTTATGAATAAATTTTGCTGGGACTTTATTAAGTTCTGGTATCCATTTTTTTACATATATTCCCTCTTTATCAAATTTTTCACCCTGAAGGATAGGATTGAATATTCTAAAATAAGGCGCTGCATCAGCACCACAGCCAGCAACCCATTGCCATTGAGCTACATTATTAGCTTCATTAAAATCTAATAAACAGTTTCTAAAATGTTTTTCACCTTCAACCCAACTTATTCTTAAATGTTTTACCAAAAAGGATCCTACAACCATTCTAATTCTGTTGTGCATCCAACCAGTTTCATATAGTTCACGCATACCAGCGTCTACAATAGGATAACCAGTCATTCCATCTTTCCAGGCTTTCAAATGTTTTTCATTTTTGACCCATGGAAATTTATCAAATTCTTTTCTTAAATTACCTTTTAACATTTCAGGAAAATAATTGATTAAACTGTGTGAAAACTCTCTCCAACCAAGTTCGTTAATATATTTTTGTATATTGATGTTTTTAGGTTTTACTAAAGAACATTCTTTATAAATTTTTTCAACATGTATTTGTCCATGTTTAATATATGGTGAAAGTTTTGATGTTCCTTCAACTGAGGGAATATCTCTATTTACACCATACCTATTGATTTTATTTTTGATTAGATCATTTAAAAGGCTCTGAGATCTTTTTTCAGATACATCCCAATAATTTTCAAACTTTTTATACCATTTTTTTTTTGGTAAAATTTCTTCAGGCAATCTATTATTTTTAAAGTATTCAAAACTTTTTTCTCTTTTTAAAACTTTTGATAATTTAGAAGGTATTGCATTGATATAAATTTGCTCTGCGACTCTCCAAAAAGGAGTAAATACTTTAAAAGGCGTTTCATCTTTTTTAGTCACATTTTGAAATTCATTTAATATATTCCCTTTGAAATATTTGAATTTTATATTTTTTTTTAAAAAAATATTATCTCTGATTTTTTTTCCTAAACTTATAACATCTGGTTCATAAATTTTATTCCAATAAATTGTTAGATTATCTTTTGAGTTAATTTTTGATAATATATCCATCTCTTCACCAATTTGAATTTCGAGGTTTATATTAAATTTTGATAATTCAACTTTAAAATTTTCCAAAGATTTTGATAGCCACCATTGTTGAGCTTCTCTTTTTTTAATAAATACTTTTGGATTAAATATAAATAATGCTGAAACCAAATTATGCTGATGGCTTGCATAAGCTAAAGCAGGATTGTTATTAATCCTAAAATCTTCTCTAATCCAAACAATAGCTTTATTGTTCATTTTTTATAATTTCTTGTCCTTCCTTTAAAAGTTTATTGTACATTTTAAAGTCAGTCAGACCCTCACAACCTATTAGTAGAACATTTGATTGAAAATTAAGCTTAAGTTTTTCACAAATATTTTTGTCTTTAATCGCCGATATTAAAGAAATAACTCCAGGCACTCCACATTCTCCAGCAATAATTTCATCATTTGAAAATTCTTTTTGTTTTAAAAGTGCAACAGTTGTTGCGATAGCTTCATCTGAAATTGATATTGAATAATTTGTTGAATGTTTGAGTATTTCCCAAGCTAAACTAGATACATCACCACATGACATACCACCCATAATAGACTCTTTTTGTATATTTATTGAAGTGGGCTTTTTATTTTTAATACTTTGTAATACACATTCAGCATCTTTTGGCTCAACTGTAATAAAGCATGGCAAATTATTTGAATATTTTGCAAAACCTGCAATTGCTGCAGCAGCCATTCCACCTACACCAGCTTGTAAAAATACATGTGAAATTTTTTCATTTTTGATCTTATCAAAAATTTCTTTAATCATTATTGTATAACCAGCCATGATATATCTTGGTACAGTTTTGTATCCTTCCCAAGAAACATCCTGAACAATTTCCCATTGATTTTTTTTGGATTGATTTATGCACTCTTTCAAAGAAGCATCATAATTGCCTTTAACCCTAATTACATCAGCTCCTAAATTCCTCATTGCCTCTGCTCTGTCTTCACTTACAAACTCACTGATAAATATCTTGCATTTAATACCTAATCTTTGAGCACCCCACGCAACAGATCTTCCATGGTTTCCAGCTGTAGCCGTAGATACAGTTTTTGCTTTAGTTTCTTTGACAATTTTATTAACTGCAAATGCGCCACCTAAAGCTTTGAATGATTTTAAATCAAATCTAAATCCTTCATCTTTATAATAAATCTTATTTATATTTAGATATGAGCTAAGTTTATCTAATTCAATTAAAGGTGTTGGTTTATATGTTTCCCAATTTTCAATTGTTGTGACTGCTTCTGTGATGAGTTTCTCCTCTAAATTTTGAAAAATATTGTCTTTATCTAAAAGATGTTTTTCATTGTAAACAATGTTTGAAATTGAATAAATTTTATTTTCTAAAATCTTATGCATTAATTGAAAAACGAACTATAATTTATATGGAATTATTTATACATTCTATAAACAAAAATGATACTTTTTACTTATAAAATTAATCAGTATGTTAATATAAATTTAAACTCAACTATTGGTTTGTAATGATTGAAAAAGAAATAAAAAATAAAAAAACATTACTTCAGTTCTGGGAAGAGCAAATGAAGCATTCTTCAACTTCAAGCAATTATTTTTTTAGAAAATCACCATCTCACTACCATATGATGTTAGTTGTTATGTCATCATATAAGTTGAATGAAAAATTATCAGTAGAAGGTTTAAAAACTAGGCTGTTTAAAACTTCTCGACCAAAGTCTGCAATTATGATTAATGAAGCCTGTGAGAAAGGTTTTTTTAAACTGATAAAAAACTCACCCGATCAAAGAATTAAAAATATTGTGCCTTCAGAATCGTTTTTAAAAGAATTTGAGAATTATTTAGATACTCTTAGAAATATTGAATATTAAACAACGTATCTAGTTTTTATATATAAATAATATTAATATTAATAATTATATTTTTATGAAATTAGGTATTAATAATTACTTTTAAAATGTCTTTACCCAAAAAAGCAAAAGTTGTCATTATCGGTGGTGGTATTCACGGATTAAGTACTGCTTGGAAATTATCTGAAACTTATAAAAATGCTGGTGATATAATTCTTTTAGAAAAAAAAGATACAGCTGCTGGTGCCAGTGGAATTGCTTGTGGTGTTGTAAGAAATAATTATTTCCAGCCAGCAATGAGAGAGTTAATGGCTCATTCAGTTGAAGTTTGGGAAAGTGATCCAAAATCTTTTAAATATAATGCTGTTGGATACATGCAAATTTCATCTGAAATTATGCATGAAGATGTTGCCAGCATTTTTGAGCAACAGAAATCTATTGGTTATGAGTCAGTTTTTATTGAAGGTGAAAAAGATTGCATGAAATATATGAAAAATATTTTCGATGATTGGCAAGCAAAAAGAATTACTTCAGTTCTTCATGAAAAAAAGGGTGGTTATGCTTTTAATAAAGATTCAATTAAGGCCTTAGAAAAAAAGGCAAGCGCTGGGGGAGTGACTATTCTTAAAGGAATTGCTGTAAATGGTTTTAATAAAGAAAATAACGGTACAGTTAGAAGTGTAATTACAAATGAGGGAATAATTGAATGTGAGCAAGTAGTAATTGGTGCAGGACCATGGGTTAGAGATTTTTGGAACATGTTAGAATTACCTAAAAAAATAGAAATTAAAGGTAAAGATGAAAAATTACATCAAACTGAAATGTGGAAATATTGGTTTTTACAAGAAGGAGTTTTGGGAGTTAAATCAGATTATTTAAGAACTAATGAAAATAAACAACCTCCTGTAATTCATGTTGATACAGATGCACCACTTTATTCAGACAAGAATAAAAAACTTTTGACTGATAAATTATGGGGCATTTATTATAAACCTGACATTGAAGGTTTAGGTGTTCAAGGTGGAACATCACCACACATAGTAGATAAACATTTTGATGAAGTTAACGTGGATCCATATGGTTTAGAGTCTGATGAATATCAAACAACAGATGCATTTTCAGATATGTGGACTTCAGCTTTATCACATTGTCAAAAAAGATTTGAAGGCAACTCCTCTTTATATAGAAAAGGTCCTTCAGGAGGATTGGGATGTATGACACCAGACAGCTTTCCAATTTTTGATAGATTTTTTGATAATGTATATTTAATTGCTGATGCAAATCATGGGTATAAGATGATCGGGGTGGGTCACCTGGTTGCAAATGAGATAATTGGTAAAGAAAGTAATTTATTAAAGCCATTTAGATTTGATCGCTACAAAAAAGGAAATCTTCACCCAACATCAAATAGTCCATTTCCATGGAGTTAAATTTTATATATTTATAACTAAAAACCTTTTCTTAGATCGACCAAATTGAATATTAATAAATTAGTTAAATTTATTTTCAATTTGTAAATATTTTAGTTAGAATTACTTGATGCCAAAACACAAGTTTATTATTTCAATTGACCAAGGCACTACATCAAGTAGAGCAATTCTTTTTGACCTTAAGGGTAGACCAAAATTTGTATCTCAAATGGAGTTTAAACAATATTTTCCAAAAGATGGTTGGGTAGAGCATGATCCAGAGGAGATTTGGTCTTCAACTAAAAAAGTTCTTAAAGATGTTATTGCAAAAAGTAAAAAACTTAATGGAAAAGTTTTGACGATTGGAATTACCAATCAAAGAGAAACAACTATCCTTTGGGACAAACATACTGGCAAAGCAGTTTATAATGCTATTGTTTGGCAAGATAGAAGATCCTCAGAATACTGCAAAAAATTAATAAAACAAAAAAAAGAAACTATTATTTATAATAAAACCGGGTTGTTAATTGATGCTTATTTTTCAGCAACAAAAATTAAATGGATAATTGATAATGTTCCAAAAGCTAGAGAGTTAATAAAAAAGAAAAGATTATTATTTGGAACAGTGGATAGCTTTCTCTTATGGAGATTAACTAACGGTGCAGATCACGCTACTGATGCTACAAATGCAAGTAGAACAATGTTATTCAATATTTCTACAAATGAGTGGGATGATCAAATATTGAAAATTTTAAAAATACCAAGAGAAATATTACCCATAGTTAAAGATTGTTCAGCTGATTTTGGTCATACAGATCCCAGTCTTACTGGTGTATCTTATCCAATTACAGGAATAGTAGGCGATCAACAATCGGCAAGTATTGGGCAATGTTGTTTTGAAACTGGTTCACTAAAGAGTACATATGGGACAGGTGCTTTTGTTCTTTTAAACACAGGAAGAAAAAAAGTTTACTCTAAGAATAGATTGTTAACTACAATTGGTTATAGAATTAAAGGACAGACTACTTATGCATTAGAAGGATCTATTTTTATAGCTGGTGCAGGAGTGCAATGGTTAAGAGATAAAATAAAATTTATCAAAAAAGCATCAGATACAGAAAAAATTATTAAATCACTGAAATCAAATAATGGGATTTATTTAGTCCCAGCTTTCACAGGATTGGGAGCACCTTATTGGGCAGTAAATGCGCGAGGAATACTTTCTGGTCTAACAAGAGATACTGGACCAAAAGAAATTGTAAGAGCTACTGTAGAGTCGGTTGCTTATCAAACACATGATTTATTTGAAGCTATGAAAAATGATGGATTGAAACCAAAGATAATAAAAGTAGATGGTGGGATGGTAAAAAATAATTGGTTTTCACAATTTTTATCTGATGTTGTTGACATTAAAGTATTGAGACCAAAAGTGGATGAGACTACTGCTTTAGGTGCGGCATTTATGGCAGGACTACAAATTGGAGTTTATAAATCTCTTGAAGATATATCTAATAATTGGCAGGTCGATAGAAGTTTTATTCCTAAAATGAAATCAAATGAAAGAAAAAAACTTATTAATGGTTGGGATAAAGCAATTAGAAAAACATTATCATAGATATTCAATTTGAAATTGAAATTAATAAGTGCGAGTTTTTTTTTGACTTTAATACTTTGATTTAGTTTACTTTAATTTTCTAAATAAAAATAACTTAACGGGAGAAATAATGATTAAAACATTAAAAACTGTTCTTGCTGTTGCTGTTACACTTTCAATCGTAACTATTTCTGGTGCATCTGCAAATGCAATCAAGAAATGGTCTGATGGTGAGTTTAGTCTTTCAGCTTTATCTGCTAAAGAAAGAGAGAAAGAGCTAAAGTGGTTTCAAGATGCTGCAAAGCCATTCAAAGGAATGACTTTAAAAGTAGTATCTGAGGGGATACCAACTCACGTGTATGAGTCTAAGACTCTTACAAAAGCGTTTGAAGAAATAACAGGCATCAAAGTACAACACCAAATCATCGGAGAAGGTGATGTAGTAATGGCCGTTCAAACACAAATGCAAACTAACGTAAGTATTTACGATGCATATGTTAATGACTCAGACTTAATTGGTACCCACGCTCGTATGCAACAAGCTGTAAATTTAACGGAATGGATGAAAGGTGAAGGTAAAGCTGTTACTAATCCATATTTGGATTTAGATGACTTCATAGGACTTCAATTTACTACAGGTCCTGATGGAAACCTTTATCAACTACCAGACCAACAATTTGCTAACCTTTATTGGTTCAGAAAAGATTGGTTTGATAGACCTGAAATAAAAAAACAATTTAAAGCAAAATATGGTTATGAATTAGGTGTACCAGTAAACTGGTCTGCTTATGAAGACATCGCTAAGTTCTTTTCAGAAGATGTTAAGACGATAGATGGTGTTAATATTTATGGTCATATGGACTACGGTAAAAGAGCTCCTGACTTAGGTTGGAGAATGACTGATGCATGGTTATCAATGGCTGGTGCAGGAAGTAAAGGTCTACCTAACGGAGTGCCTGTAGATGAGTGGGGAATTAGAATGGAGCCAGGTTCTTGTAACCCAGTTGGTGCTAACGTATCTAGAGGTGGAGCTACTAATGGCCCTGCTGCAGTATACGCAATTAGAAAATGGGATGAGTGGTTAAGAGCTTATGCGCCTCCAGGTGCAGCAGCTATGGACTTTTACCAGTCTTTACCATCTCTTTCTTCTGGAAATGTTGCTCAGCAAATTTTCTGGTACACAGCTTTCACAGCATCTTTAGTAGGAAAAGATCCTAATAATAAAGTAGTTGATGAAAACGGTATGCCATTATGGAGAATGGGGCCATCACCTAAAGGACCTTACTGGGAAGAAGGTATGAAGCTTGGATATCAAGACGTTGGATCATGGACTTTATTTAAGTCTACTGATGTTGAGAGAAGAAAAGCTGCATGGTTATACGCTCAATTTGCAGTTTCAAAAACTGTATCTCTTAAAAAAGCAGATGTTGGTTTAACTTTCGTAAGAAAAAGTACGGTTAACCATGATCACTTCACTAAAAGAGCGCCTGAACTAGGTGGACTTGTTGAGTTCTATAGATCAGACAACAGAAATGTATGGTCTCCAACAGGCATCAATGTTCCAGACTATCCGAAGCTAGCACAATTATGGTGGCAGCACATTGGAGAAGTTAACTCTGGTACATTTACACCACAAGAAACTATGGATCGTCTTGCAGATGAGATGGACTTAGTTATGTCTCGTATGGAAGCAGCTGATAAAGCTAGTAACGCATACGGTGGATGTGGGCCAAGACTTAACAAACCAAGAGAAGCTTCTTATTGGTTAAATCAGCCTGGTTCGCCAAAAGCTAAAGTTAATGAGAAACCTCAAGGTAAAACCATAGCATATAAAGACGCTTGGAAATAATCTTGGGTTAATCTAAATTTAAAAAGGGGCATTTATTGCCCCTTTTTTTTAAAACAAATTACAAAAATATATGAGCCTAGAATTAAAGAATGTTGAAAAAAAAGTAGGAATAGAAACTCATATATATTCAACTAATCTAAAATTAGAAAAAAACACCATTAATGTTCTGTTGGGTTCTACACTATCGGGTAAAACAACTCTTATGCAAATTATGGCTGGTCTTGACAAGCCTACATCAGGTGAAATTTGGTTTAATGATGAAAATGTTACTGACAAAGAAGTTCAAAAAAGGAATTGCTCTATGGTTTACCAACAATTTATTAATTATCCTAATTTTACAGTTTTTGAAAATATAGCTTCTCCATTAAAAATTATTGGAGTGAAACCTTATGAAATTAAACAAAGAGTAGGGAAAGTGGCTGAACTTTTAAAATTATCAGCTATGCTAAATAAAAAACCTGATGAATTATCTGGAGGACAGCAACAAAGGACCGCTTTAGCGAGAGCATTAGTAAAAGACTCAGATTTAATATTGCTTGATGAACCATTAGCTAATTTAGATTTTAAACTTCGTGAAGAATTAAGAGAGGAATTACCTAAACTTTTTGAAGATCGAGATTGTGTTGTTATATATGCAACAACAGAACCTTTAGATGCATTAATGATAGGCGGAAACACAGCAACTTTATTAGAAGGAAATGTTATTCAATATGGAAAAACTTTAGATGTTTACAAGAAACCTGAAAATTTAACTTCAGCTAAAGTATTTAGCGACCCCCCCATAAATGTTGCAGAAGTGAGCAAAAGTGGAGAAATGTTCAAGTTAAAAGACAATAACGTTCAATGGAAATCAAATATAAAGATCAAAGATGGGGATTATAAAATAGGTATCAGACCTCATAATATTACAACAAATAAAGAGGGAAATAATTCAGTTGAAATTGATGGAAAAGTTTTGATTTCAGAAATAAGTGGTTCTGAAAGTTTAATTCATTTCACCACCGGTAAACTTAATTGGGTTTCTTTATCAAACGGTATACAGCAAAAAAATATTGGTGAGAATACAAAGTTATTTATGAATGTGAATGAATTTTTATATTTTGACTCTAATAATAGATTGGTAACCAATGGCTAAAATTACTTTAAAAGATTTAAGTCATAGCTATTTAAAACAACCCAATAATGATTCAGACTGGGCATTAAAAGGGGTTAATATTGATTGGAAAGATGGTGGCGCTTATGCCTTATTAGGTCCTTCTGGTTGTGGAAAGACAACTTTATTAAATATTATTTCAGGTTTGTTAAAACCAACTAAAGGTGAAATTTTATTTGATAATAAAGATGTAACATCTTTAAATCCAGTTGATAGAGATATTGCTCAAATTTTTCAGTTTCCAGTAATATACGATACTATGACTGTGTATGACAATTTAGCTTTTCCACTTAAAAATAGAGGTCTTTCTAAAACAGAAATTGATTCAAAAGTAAAAGAAATTGCAGAGATGTTAGAGCTTACATCAACTCTAAACAATAAAGCTGCTGGATTAACTGCAGATGGAAAACAAAAAATTTCTTTAGGAAGAGGATTAGTAAGATCAGACGTAAATGTAATTATGTTTGATGAGCCTTTAACTGTTATTGATCCTCATTTGAAATGGGTATTAAGATCAAAATTAAAAGAGTTACACCAAAAAATTAATCGGACTATGATCTACGTTACTCACGATCAAATTGAAGCATTAACTTTTGCAGATCAAGTTGTGGTAATGCATGAGGGGCAAATTGTTCAAACAGGCACCCCAGTGGAACTATTTGAAAAACCAAAACATACTTTTGTTGGACATTTTATTGGCTCACCTGGCATGAATATACTTCCTTGTGAAATTAAAAATGGTCAAATTAATTTTGAGGGCAAATTGTTATCTAATAATATCAGCATTGAAAAAACAAATTTTAGTAAAACAGAAGTAGGTATAAGACCTGAATTTATAAAATTTTCTAATGATGGCATAAAAGTAAAAATTAAAAGAGTTAGTGATACAGGCAGACATAAAGTAATTGATACTGAATGTGATAGTGGAAGTATTAAGATTTTAGCTAATGCTTCAGATGAAATACCAAGCGACAGCGCACATATAACATTTGATCAAAAATATACTTATGCATATGGAGATAATTGGATAATTGAATAATGAATAAAACATTTAATCAAAAAGCCTGGTTCTTTGTTATCCCTGTATTTGTACTTGTTGCATTTAATGCAGTCGTTCCTTTAATGACAGTTGTTAATTATTCTTTTCAAGAAACTTTTGGAAGCAATGTATTTGCATGGGAAGGAACAAGGTGGTTTAAACAAGTTTTAAATTCTGAAAGATTTCATGATTCACTAGGAAGACAATTTATATTTACTTTTATAATTCTTTTAATTCAGTTGCCTCTAGGTGTGGCAATTGCTTTGACTATGCCAAAAAAAGGCTGGGGGGTGCCTGTTTGTTTAATCTTAATGTCAATGCCGTTATTGATACCTTGGAACGTTGTTGGAGCTATGTGGAATATATTTGCTCTTCCGGATATAGGTTTTCTTGGAAATTCTTTAAATTCAATTGGTTTCGATTATAATTTTACTCAGCAGAGTGGGGATGCTTGGTTTACAACCATTCTTATGGATGTTTGGCATTGGACCTCTTTAGTTGTTCTTTTATCTTATGCAGGTTTAAACTCAATTCAACCTGCCTATTATCAGGCAGCAGAGATAGACGGTGCTAGTAGATGGGATATTTTTAGATACATCGAACTACCTAAAATGAAAAAAGTATTAACTTTAGCGATACTTTTAAGATTTATGGATAGCTTTATGATCTATACTGAACCTTTTGTTTTAACAGGAGGGGGCCCAGGTAATGCTACAAATTTCTTGTCATTGGATTTAGTAAAAATGGCTTTGGGCCAATTTGATCTCGGACCTGCAGCTGCTATGTCATTAATCTATTTCTTAATTGTGCTTTTAATATGCTGGGTTTTTTATAGCATAATGATGAAAGATGAGGGCACGAGATGAAAAAAATTAAATGGGTAGTACCTACATTTTACATAATCTTTTTGATGTTACCTATTTATTGGTTGTTAAATATGTCATTTAAATCAACGACTGAAATTATAAATGTTTATTCATTGTGGCCTCAAGATTTTACTTTAGAAAATTATAAAACAATATTTACAGATAGCACTTGGTATATGGGCTATGTTAATTCCATAATGTATACGGTGTTTAATACGTTAATTTCTGTATCTGCAGCACTCCCAGCTGCTTATGCTTTTTCAAGATATAAGTTCTTAGGCGATAAACATTTATTTTTTTGGCTTTTAACAAATAGAATGGCTCCACCAGCTGTATTTGCTTTACCATTCTTTCAATTTTATTCATCGGTAAATTTATTTGATACTCATATAGCTATAGCGTTATCTCATTGTCTTTTTAATATTCCTCTTGCGGTTTGGATATTAGAAGGATTTATGTCTGCAGTTCCTAAAGAATTAGATGAAACTGCATATGTTGATGGTTATTCTTTTCCTAAATTTTTCTTTAAAATTTTTATACCTACAATAGCTGCCGGAATAGGTATTACGATGTTTTTTTGTTTTATGTTTTCTTGGGTTGAATTATTGTTAGCTAAAACTCTTACGGCTACAATGGCCAAACCTATTGCTGCTATAATGACTAGAACCTCGAGTACTTCAGGCTATGAACTTGGTTTACTTGCAGCAGCTGGAAGCTTAACTATAATTCCAGGCGCTGTAGTAATTTACTTTGTAAGAAATTATATTGCTAAGGGATTTGCAATGGGGAGAGTATGATTTTTACAAATCTATATGCATCTAGTTGGTCTACAGTTGGTCAACCTAAAGAAAAAAGCCTTTTTGATTTTGACTTTATAACTTGGATGGCTTGGACTTGGCCTACAGCTAGTTTTTTTATTTTTATAGCTCTATGTATTACAGTTATGTATTTCTGGGAAAAAAAAGATCCAGGTGGAAACCCTAGAAAAGGAATATTAACATTAAATACTACAAGAGGAGATAGATTATTTATTTCTCTTCTTAGTGCAGCATTTATTCATTTAGCTTGGTTAGGCCTTACTGATTTTAATCTATGGATTGCTACAGTTTTGTCATCAATGTTTGCAATTTTTGTGTTTAAGTATGTGTAGTTTATGAGCAAAATTGTGATTATTGGAGCTGGTGCTATGGGTTCTGCTTTTGCAGTACCGTGTGCAGATAATTCAAACGAAGTTTATTTAGTTGGTTCATTTTTAGAAGATAAAGTAATTGAAGAAATTAATTTAAAAAAAAATTTTCATCCAATATTAAAATCTCAACTTCCATCATCTATTAAAGTAATAAAGTTTTCAGAGTTTAATGATGAATTAAAAAAAAATATAGATTTGCTAGTAGTTGGAGTAAGTTCCAAAGGTATAGAGTGGATAGGAGAGGAGTTATCAAAATTTTATAAAGAAACAACCAACATACTTTTATTAACCAAAGGATTAGCTGTAATAAATAATAATTTTGAAACTTTAGCAGAAAAGTTAAATAAAATCTTAAAGGAAAAAAATATAAAAAAAGCAAAAATTTCCGCAGTTGGAGGACCATGTTTAGCAAATGGTTTGGCAAATAGAATTAATAGTAGTGTGGTTTTAGCAAATGAAGATATAGAAATTGTTAAAAAAATAGGATCTATAATCTCAACAAAATACTATTCAACAGAATATTCAGATGATTTAATTGGAGTTGAAGTGTGTGCTGCAACAAAAAATATTTATTCAATGCTAATTGGTGCATCAGAGGGCTTGAGTAGTGAAGAGCAAAGTGACGATATTAAAAAAAAATATTATTTAAATACAGCAGCGTCCTTAGTCTACAAGGCAGTTTCTGAAATGAAAAATTTGACAAAAAAACTTAATGGTAAGCCAGAAACAGCTTATGGTTTAGCTGGATTGGGAGATCTTCATGTGAGTTCTGCTGGAGGTCGTAATAGTAAGATGGGTTTTTATTTAGGACAGGGTCACACATTTAGTGATGCTAAAGAGAATTATATGAAAGAAGTAACTGTTGAGGGCGCAGATTTAGCATTTGCTATTGGTCCTAAAATTATAAAAGAATTTGATAAAAAAGAATTTCCATTACTAATTGGCATGATTGAGTGTATTTGTGAAAATAAGAAATTAAAAATTGTTTGGTAGTGAAAAAAATTCTTGTTGTAGAGGGAAATACAAAAGAAAATAATTTAGAATTAATATCGAATAATATTGAAACTCATACACAAAGTATTCACAATTCTTTAAAAAAATTAAACTCAAATTTAGAATTAGATCAATTTGATCCATCTATAAAAGATAATTTAAATAAATTAGATTTAGATAAATATGATGGTTTAATTTGGAGTGGTGGTAATGGGCATATCTATGAAAATGACTATGAAACTAAATTACAAGTGGAATTTATGAAATCGTGTTTTAAAAAAGTAGATAAAATATTTGCAATTTGTTGGGGCATGCAAGTCGCTGTTAAAGCAGCAGAAGGAGATGTAAGAAAATCAATTAAAGGACCAAATATAGGAGTAAGCCTTCAAATTGAATTAACAGACGAAGGTAAAGTTCATCCTATGTATAAAGAAAAAAAGAATAATTTTAATTCTCCAGCTTTTAATTTTGATGAAGTTTCAAAGTTACCTCATAATACGAATTGCTTATCTTTTAACAATATAAACAAATTTCAATCCATAAGTTTCAAGTTTGAAAAATCTGAAGTTTGGGCAGTTCAGTATCACCCAGAATTTGATTATTATAAGATGATCGATTTAGCTACTTTAAAAAAAAATGAACTGTTTGATAATGATTTAAAATTTAACAATCATGTTAAACTTCTAGAGGAAGAAAAAAAATCAAGTTCAGACAATGTTAGAATGAAAGAGTTACAAAATTGGATAAATTTTATTTAATAAATTTATTAAAATAAACCTTCAATATCACCTTTATCATTTAGTTTAATAGAGTCTGCGGCAGGTACCCTTGGTAAGCCTGGCATAGTCATTATAGCTCCACAAATAATAACTATAAATTCAGCTCCTGATGACAATCTAACTTCTCTCACTTGCAATACATGTCCTGTAGGGGCACCTTTTAAATTTGGATCAGTTGAAAAACTATATTGAGTCTTAGCAACACATATAGGTAATTCCCCGTAACCTTGATCTTCAAAATTTTTAAGTTGATCTCTAATTTTTGTGTCTGCAACTACTTCACTTGCTCGATAAATTTCTTTAGCAACAGTCTCAATTTTTTTAAATAATGGCGTTTTATTCTCGTATAAAAATTTAAAGTCAGACTTTTCTTTTTCAATCAGTTCTACTACGTGAGATGCTAGTTCTTTTGTTCCTTCTCCACCATTCGACCAATGAGTGCATAAAGTAGCCTTAACATTCATCTCATTACAAGCATCAATCAAAGCTTTTGTTTCATTTTCAGTGTCCGTAATAAAATTATTTACAGCCACAGCAACTGGTAATCCATATTTTTTAATATTTTCAATATGCCTTTTAAGATTAACTAAACCTTTATTCAAAGCATCTACGTTTTCTTTTTTAAGTTCTTCTTTGCTAAGCCCACCATGCATTTTTAAAGCTCTGATCGTTGCAACAATAACAACACAACTTGGTTTCAAATTTGATTTTCTACATTTTATGTCTAAAAATTTTTCTGCACCAAGATCGGCACCAAAACCTGCCTCAGTGACTACATAATCTGACAATTTTAATCCAGTTTTAGTTGCAATAACTGAATTACAACCATGAGCAATGTTTGCAAATGGTCCACCATGAATTATTGCAGGATTATTTTCTAATGTTTGAGTAACATTTGGTCTGATTGCATCCTTAAGCAACACAGTCATTGGACCTTGTGCTTTTAAATCTTTTGCATAAATTGGTTTTTTATCTCTAGTGTATGCAATTGTAATATTTCCAATTCTATTTTCTAAATCTTCTAAATTATTTGCTAAGCAAAAAATAGCCATGATTTCTGATGCAACTGTAATATCAAAACCATCTTCTCTAGGGAAACCGTTAGCAACACCACCTAAATTGATATTTATAGATCTTAGCGATCTATCATTCATATCAATAACTCTTTTCCAAACAATTCTTCTAACATCTATATCCAATTTATTTCCCCAATAGATATGATTATCAATTAAAGCTGATAATAAATTATGTGCTGATGTGATTGCATGAAAGTCTCCTGTAAAATGCAAATTTATTTGTTCCATTGGAACAACTTGGGCATAACCACCTCCAGCAGCCCCGCCTTTCATTCCAAAAGATGGACCAAGACTTGGCTCTCTAAGACAAACTATAGATTTTTTTCCAATTTTATTTAAACCATCATTTAAACCTACAGAGGTAGTTGTTTTTCCTTCACCTGCAGGTGTGGGAGTGATTGCAGTAACTAAAATTAATTTTCCATCTTGTTTATCTTTTAGAGTTTCTATGTACTCTAAATTAATCTTAGCAATATGACGACCCATTGGACTAAATGCAAAACTTTCATCAGGAACATTCACTTTTTCAAGAATTTCCTTAATAGGTTGCATTTTAGCTTCTCTAGCAATTTGAATATCTGATTTAACTTCGTTCATTTTAATTTCTTTATAAATTTACCAACACTTATCTCTTTTTTATAAAATGTAAAACTTATAAAAATTAGATATAAAATTGATAAAGACTATTTCATTTCCTTGAGATAATGTTTTGATGTGAATAAGTATTCAATTTTTAGTATTATCAAAAACGCATTTTCAGGTCACCAAAATTGGGATTTAGCATGGAAAGATCCATCTCCAAAGAAAGAATATGATGTAGTCATAATTGGTGGAGGTGGTCATGGTCTCGCCACAGCTTATTATTTAGCAAAAGAACATCAAATTACAAATGTTGCTATTATTGAAAAGGGTTGGATTGGAGGAGGAAATATTGGTCGAAACACTACAATTATAAGATCAAACTTTTTGTATGATGAAAATGCAAAGTTCAATGAATTTGGAATGAACTTATGGAGAAACATGTCTCAAGAACTAAATTTCAATGTAATGTTTTCTCCAAGGGGAATAGTTAATCTTGCACACTCAGACGCTCAAATGAATACTTATGCCCGTAGAGGAAATTCAATGAGATTAAATGGTATTGATGCAGTGTTGCTTAATCGAGATGAGATTAAAAAAATGATACCAATGGCAGATTTTTCAGAAGATGTAAGGTATCCAATTTTTGGTGGTTTAGCACAACCAAGTGCAGGCACAGCTAGACATGATGCTGTTGCTTGGGGTTACGCACGTCAAGCAGACTCAATGGGTGTTGATATTATTCAGAACTGTGAAGTAACAGGATTTGATGTTAGTGGTGGTAAAATTATAGGTTTAAGAACTTCAAGAGGAGATATCAAAACTAAAAAAATTGGTCTTTGTGTTGCAGGAAGTACAAACGTTCTTGCTGAGAAATTAAATATTACTTTACCAATTGAAACACATTTACTTCAAGCATGTGTTTCTGAAACTGTAAAACCGATATTAGATGGTGTTGTTACATTTGGTGCTGGTCATTTTTATATTAGTCAATCTGATAAAGGTGAAATGGTTATGGGTGGAGATTTAGATGGATATAATAGTTATGCCCAAAAAGGAAATCTCCCAAGTATTCAACATGTATTAGCTAGTGGAGTAGCGTTATTTCCATTTTTAAGCAGGCTAAAAATGTTAAGAACCTGGGGCGGTATCATGGACATGTCGATGGATGGTTCTCCAATTATAGATAAAACACATATTGAAGGTTTATATTTAAATTGTGGTTGGTGTTATGGTGGATTTAAATCAGTGCCTTCATCTGGGTGGACTTTTGCCCATACAATTGCTCAGGATAGAGTGCATGAACTTAATTCAGGATTTAGCCTTAGTAGATTTTCAACAGGATATTTATTAGATGAAAAAGGTCTTGGAACAAAAACTTGGATTTCATAAATGTTAAATATCAAATGTCCATATTGTGGTAATCGAGCTCAAAAAGAATTTGCTTATGGTGGAGACGGAACAGTTAAAAGACCTGAACTAAATAAATCAGTAACTGATCAAGAATGGAATGCATTTGTTTATGAAAGAAAAAGTCCAAGAGGAAAACACGTAGAATTATGGCATCATATTTCAGGATGCAGACAATGGTTTAGAGCACAAAGGGATACTGTTACCCATGAAATTTTTAAAACTGTAAAATTAGATGAAGAAATTTGATGTCTCAGCAATTTAGATTAGAGAGAGAAGGGTTAATTAATAGAGAAAAAAAGATTAGCTTCAATTTTAATGGAACGGAATTTTTTGGTTATGAAGGAGACACTTTAGCTTCAGCCCTACTTGCAAATGGCATTCATTTAGTCGGAAGAAGTTTTAAGTATCATAGACCAAGAGGTTTTTTTGGGGCAGGAGTAGATGAACCAAATGCCAAATTACAGGTCACTATTAATGGATATTCTGAGCCAAATGTAAACGCCACCGAAATCGAACTTGTGGAAGGGTTGTCCGCCACTAGCCAAAATTGTTGGCCTTCTGTTAAATTTGATATTGGAGCTATAAATAATTTCTTAAGTAAATTTTTTCCAGCTGGATTTTATTACAAAACTTTTATGTGGCCTAAAAGCTTTTGGTACAAGATTTATGAACCATTCATTAGAAAAGCAGCAGGCTTAGGGATTGCTTCTACATCAAAAGATAACGAAAGATATGATCATAAATATGAATATTGTGATTTATTAGTAGCCGGATCTGGCCCAGCAGGATTAGCAAGTGCGTATGCTGCTGCTAAGAATGGTGCAAAAGTTATATTGGCTGAAGACAAACCTAGATTTGGAGGATCTTTATTAATTGATGATGTAACAATAGATAATCTATCTGGAAAGGATTGGGCTGAAAAAATTATTTCTGAATTAAAAGAAATGCCAAATGTGATTGTAAAAAATAGATCACAAGTTTTTGGTTATTATGATCATAATATGACTGTAATGTCAGAAAAAGTTGGAGATCATTTAAAAAAAAAAGATAAATATACACCACGTCAAAGACTTTGGTACATAAGAGCTAAACAAGTTTTTTTAGCAACAGGTTCAATAGAAAGACCAATTGTTTTTGGAAATAATGATACTCCGGGAGTTTTTTTATCAGCAGCAGCAAAAGAATATATTAAAGTTTATGGAGTATTAATTGGAAAAAAACCAATTATATTTACTAATAATGATAGTGCCTATGAAACAGCTTTAGAATTCAAAAAACAAGGTATCAATCCCATTGTTTTAGATACGAGAAAAGATCAAAATTCAGAGCTTGTTGAAGAAGCAAAAAATCAAAATATTGAAATTAGATTTTCTCATGCCGTTATTGCAGCCCATGGTTATACAAAAGTAAAATCAGTAACTTTTGGTAGATTAAATAAAGATAAAACTAATTTTGAAAATATAGAAAGATTAACTTGTGACTGTATATGTGTCTCTGGATTTTGGACACCAACAGTTCATCTTGCTTCACAATCTGGTAATAAATTGAAGTTTGATGAAAAAATAGATGCGTTTATTCCTGACAAAAGTAAACAAAATGAAAAATCTCTAGGTGCATCAAATGGCGTATTCAATCTAAAAGAAACTTTACAAAAAAGTTTTGATATAGGATCAGAGACTTCAAAATTAATAACTAAAAATAATGAAAGTATTTTAATACCAAAAGTTAATGAAAAAAAACAAAGCACACATGATAAATTTTGGTGCTCACCGTTACCAAAGAATAAAGATTACAAAAGATTTGTAGATTTTCAAAACGATGTAGCTGTATCGGATATAGAGCTTGCTTTAAGAGAGGGCTATAGATCAATTGAGCACGTAAAGAGATACACTACACTTGGGATGGCAACTGACCAAGGTAGAACAAGTAATTTAAATGGGCTTCAATTGGTTGCAAATATTGAAAAAAAAATTGTCCCACAAGTTGGACACACTACTTTTAGACCACCATTTACACCTATAACAATAGGAACAATTGTTGGAAGAGAAGTTGGAAAAGAGTATATGCCAACAAGAAAAACACCAATGCATGAGTGGCATGAAAAAAATAATGCAGTATTTGTAGATGCAGGTGCTTGGAAAAGACCAAGATATTACAAACAGGGAAATGAAAATTTATTTGAGGCGTCAAGACGAGAAGCAAAAAATGTCAGAGATAATGTTGGTTTATGTGATGTAACTACTTTGGGTAAAATTGACATCAAAGGACCAGACTCTGCTGAATTTCTAAATAGAGTTTACACTAATTCATGGCTCAAATTGCCAATAGGTAAATCCAGATATGGGATAATGTTAAGAGAAGACGGAATTATTATGGATGATGGAACAACTACCAGGATTGGAGATGATCATTATCATATGACCACTACCACTGCACAAGCGGCTAATGTGCTATCTCACTTAGAATATTATCTTCAAGTAGTTTGGCCAGAGCTAAATGTAAATGTTTTGTCGACTACTGAACAATGGGCCGGAGTATCTCTTGCAGGACCAAAATCTAGAGACGTGTTGTCAAAATTATTTCCAGATCTTGATGTTAGTAATAAAAATTTACCTTTCATGGGATATGCTGAAGACAATTTATTTGGAGTTCCTGTAAGAATATTTAGAATTTCGTTCTCAGGTGAGCTTGCATATGAAATAAATGTCAATTCAGATAGTGGGCTATTTATGTGGGAGAAAATTTTAGAGGTCGGAGAAGAATTTAATATTCAACCATATGGAACAGAAGCCCTTTCAACTTTAAGAATTGAAATGGGACATGTGGCAGGGCCAGAAATTGATGGTCGAACAATTCCTTACGACCTAGCATTGGAAGGATTGATATCTAAGAAAAAAGATTTTATTGGGAAAAGTTCTCTTCAAAAACAAGCTTTTAATATTAACGATAGACAGACGATTGTTGGTTTAGTTCCAATGGATAAAAAAACATCTATTCCAGAGGGCTCTCATTTGGTTAAAGATAAAGATGCAAAATTACCAAATCCTAAATTAGGACATGTGTCATCATCATGCTGGAGTGTTGAAAATAATAATCCATTTTCTCTGGCAATTATTAAAGATGGAAGAAAAATGGTCGGACAACAACTTTATGCAATTTCACCATTAAATAATACTGCAGTTCAAGTAGAAGTTATATCATCACATTATGTAGATAAAGAGGGCGTAAGAGTTCGATCATGACACAATTATCAGTATTAAATTCAATTCATCAAAAAGGGAAATTTGGCAATCATGAAAATATAAATGAAAATAATTTATTAAAGATTTCTGAAATAAATAATTTAATTATTTTTCAAATAGTACAATTTAAAAATTCAATAATTGACAGCAATAATTTGATTATAGATAATTTAAATTTACCTAAGCCTCTAAAGGTAACATCAAATGATGCAACAAGGATACTCTGGATGGGTCCTAATAATTGGTTAATAGTTTCATCAAAACTAGATTTGCTAGATAGTGAGAGTGTAAAAATTGATAAAATGAATTTTGCATTAACTAATCTTTCTAATTCAAAAGTGATTATTGAGATAGAGGGTAATTTAGCTAATGAAATATTAAAAAAAGGCTGTCCTTTAAATGTCGATGCTATGAAAAAAGATGATTGTTCAAATTCAATTTATAATTCAATTTCATTTACATTAGATTTTATTTCAGACAATCCAAAAAAAGTTAGATTAATATGCTTAAGAAGTTATGGAGAGTCATTTTATCATTCCATTACTGATGCTAGCCTAGAATATGGCTATATAGCTATCTAGATTTTATTTCTTGTAGCAATATAAACTCCAACTGACGCTACAATAAATCCAAATATATCTAATGTGTTTAATTTTTCATTTAAAAAGATCCATGCCATTAAAGCTGAAGTTGGTGGTATAAGAAAAAAAATAGAAACTGTTTTACTTGCTGAATTTTTCTTAATTAAATACATCAATATTGTAAAAGCCCCAAAAGATACTAAAAAAATTTGATGACTCATTGCAATGATAAAAGTTTTTGTAAAATTGATATATGGATCAATAAAAAAAATAATAACCAATAAATGAAAAGAAAGTCCTCCAACTGCTTGATAAAAGTTACTTACAGACAAAGGTAAATTATTACTCAATTTTTTTTGCAAAATAGTTGAAGTCGTGATTGCAATTAGAGATATAACAGTTGCAATAAAGCCAGTTAAAGGAATTCCATCACCAATATCAATTCCTAAAACCATTGCAGCGCCAATGAAACCAAGTATCACACCTAACCACTGATTAAAGGAAACTTTTTCATCTAAAATTGGTCCACTCAAAGCATTTGTAAGTATTGGCTGAAGTGTAACAATTAAAGCAGCTATTGCAGTGGGCATACCTTGAAAAACTGCAAAAAAAACTCCTCCCAAATAAAGTCCATGGAATAAAACACCACTAAAAAATGACTCAAAAAAAAACTTTTTTTTAATTAAAATTTTATTTTTTGAAATAATTGAAAAAATAAAAAAACCAACAGCAACTATTGAAAATCTAAATGCTAATGCTGAAAATGGATCACTGTTATCTATTAATGGTTTTGTAGTAATAAAAGCGGACGACCAAAGAATTATAAAAATGAAAGGAAATATTTTGATCATTGCGACTTATTAGCTTGGTTTTGTTAATTAATTAAGCTTATTTTGAACAAATTAACAATTGAGCAAACTTTTCTAAAAGTTATTATCTATTGATGTTTAGTAAATTCATTAAAATACTAGCATTTCTTACTTTATTCATTTTTACCACAGGTTTTATTCCAATATTTTCTATATTAGGTCCTGGAATGACAATTTTTTCTTCTGGCAATGTTTATAAAGCTGGCGCTCAATACATGATGGATCACACTCTAAAGAAAAAAACAGGTAAAAGCACATTGGAACATTTCAGTAGTGAAATTCAAACCAAGAATAAAGAAAATAATATAAATGAAGAATTGAGAAAATTGGTTGAAAGAAGAATTTTAGAGACTAGAGCCAAGCTAGATTTAACTAAATTTAATCAATAATTTTTAGAGTTATCAAATTTTCTTGTTTTGTTTCTCTACACCACAACTCATAACTTTCGCACATTCTCCACAAAAAATTATAAGCTTTTTTTGATAATTCAATTAGTTGATTGTTTTTTGTATCATAAAGCTTAGGAATTTTAATTAATTCTTTCATCATAGCATCTCTTTGAATTTCTAGTAATTTTAAAGTTTCATCTGGAATTTTTTGATTAGTTTCTGGGTCAATGTTCTTATTATCTCTAATCAGGTTTAACCATTCGTTATGAAAATCACCTGTACACAGTTTTTCATAATGATCAGTTTTAATAAAAGATTCAATCGCTTTTTCATTATCTAATTTATTTTCATCTTTAATTTTACAAACATTAAAGTAAATTTTTTCAGCAGCTTTAAGAACGTATGGTTTATTGATTTGTTCTGACATTTTTTGATTTGTATTTTTTCATTGATGAAACTGCTAATATTAAATTTGGATCTAAAAATACTTTTGAAGTTTTTACATTTTTAAATGATTTAAATGCAAAAATTGCTATAGGTAACTCTGTACAACCTAAAATTATTTTTTTACATTTTTGTTTTACAAGATAATTGATTGCAGGTCTTATGGCTTTTTCGGCTAATTTAACATTTCCCATTTTAACAAATTTGATGGCTTTATTTACACAATTTTTTTGCAAATTATCTGTTGGAAATTCTAAATTGTAGTCTTTATCAAAAATTTTGTTGTAGACACCTGTTTTTAAAGTTCCCTCAGTAGCAAGCAAACCAATCTTTGAATTTTTTTTGCAGGTTCTTTTTGTTGTCTCAAATACCTCTTGGGGCATATTGATAATAGGTATATTAATTTTTCTCTTTAAATCATCATACCAATAGTGAGCCGTATTACAGGGTATAACAATAAACTTGCACTTGTTCTTTTGAAGAAGTTTACAGCCTTTTAATAAACTATTTAAAACTGCTTGATATTTTTTTTTATTTTTTTTGATTGGTTTTGAGTTTGATATATTACTTGTTTGAACACCTATCGACTCTGGTCTACCAGGTATATTAGATTTATTATATAATATGAATAAAGGATATTCTTGGTCGATCTTTCCTCTGTTTAAAATTGCAAGCTTATTGCAAAAGTCTAAACCAGCCTGAGTACCCATTCCTCCTAATATTCCGATCATAATGAATAATATTAAATTAGATTAGTCTATTTTTACCTCTCATAAAAACTAATAACTGACAACCTTTTTTTGTGAATGAAGAATGTTTGCTGCCAGGTTTAAATGAAACAAAATCACCCTTTTTAAAAATTTTGCCATCTGAGTCAGTCAATTGTCCTTTAATTACTAAAAATTCCTCAAAACCAGGATGAAGATGAGGTAAAGTCTTTGAGCCTGGATCCATTTTTAGCACATAAGATCCAAAACCCCCGTTACTTCTATTATAAGTTATTTTATACCAACTAAGGCCTTTGATTTTAACTTTATAATTGTTGAAAGGTTGAAATTTAATTTTATTAATTTTTGTAATTTTTCTTTTTTGCATTTAATAATTAATGTGTGTTGGAAAATATTTATACAGATATTGTAGGAGATGGCTATCCCTTAGTTTTAGTACATGGTTATTTTGGTTCATCAAATATGTGGTGCCATCAAAAAAAAATTTTTAGCAAAAAATTTAAAGTTATTGCTCCATCTTTGCCAGGATATGGCGAAAGCTATAAATTAAAATCATTTGATAAGATTCAAGATATGGCAAACACTGTCATTCAAATTATCAAAAAGCAAAATATTGATAAATTTCATTTGATGGGACATTCTATGGGAGGCATGATTGTTCAAGAGATTATAAAATTAGCCCCTAATATTGTTAACAAATTAATTTTATTTGGAACTGGTTCAATTGGAGATATCCCAGGAAGGTTTGAGCCTATTGATGTTTCCAGAGAAAGATTAAAAAAAGATGGAGTTAAGTTAACAGCAAATAGAATAGCCAAAACTTGGTTTGTTGATGGAGATAAAGCAAAAAATTTTTATTTATGTGAAGAAGCCTATCAAAATATAAATCAAAAAACTGGTGATAGTGGATTAGTAGCAATGAAAAATTGGAGAGGGATAGATAATTTAAGAAATATTCATCAAGATACCCTCATTATTTGGGGTGATCTTGATAAAGCCTATAATTATGAACAGGTAAAAACTTTAAATGAAAATATTCCAAATAGTAAATTAGAGATAATAAAATGTTGTTCACACAACGCTCATCTTGAAAAGATTGATGAGTTTAATAATTTAGTTTTAAATTTTTTAAAGTAATTTACTGGCTATAAAAAATATAAAATTATATTTTTATTAAATTAATTATAGCCAATAAATGATATAATGAAAATTATGCAGTTTTTAAGTTAACTGCTGAAGGACCTTTAGGACCATCTTCAACATCGAAAGTCAAAGCTTGACCCTCATCTAAACCGTTCATACCAGCATCTCTTACAGCTGAAACATGTACGAACACATCTTTTTCTTTATCTTCTCTTTCAATAAAACCAAAACCTTTGGTTGGATTGAACCATTTTACTTTTCCTTGTAGACTCATATTTTTCTTCTTACTTTTTGTTGTATTAATTTACTACTTATAATTAAGTAATATCCGCTTTGTTTAGAAAATAAGTAGTTTTGTCAACAAAATAGATTATCTATTCTTAATAAACTTAGCTGTTATCTAGAAGTTTAGTTAAATAAAGCGAATTCACATCTTCTTTGTAATGAGCGAATGGTGGACAGGGTTCAAATCCAAAATTATCAAATAATTTTCTTGCTGGAGCAAAAAATTTTCCTGCTCCAGTTTCTATACTTAATCTTTTAATTTTGAGTTTTTTTGCTTCATCAATAAGGTGTTTAATTACTTTATCTCCATTACCTTTACCTCTAAATTTATCATGTACTCTAATTGATTTAAATTCACCATGATCTTTTTCTAAAAATTTTAAAGCTCCACATCCCATTAATTGATCTTCTTCCCATAAACTCCAAAATTTTATTGAAGAAACTTTTAGTCCAGGAATATCTAAAACATGGGCACTTCCCTCTGGTGAAGCCCCCCGTAATTCAATAAAGTGATTTTTTAAAAGTTGATTAACTTCAGGATGATCGAAGTTACCCTCAATAGATTTAAGCATTTATTTTAAGGTTGTTAAATGTCCCATTTTTCTTTTCTCTTTAATATCTTTTTTTAGATAGTCAAAAAGAAATTGATTATCGCTAATTTTTGGATTGTTTCGATATGGAGCAATTTGATCTCCAATAAGGTTAATCATTTCTGCATTCGAAATTTTTTTTAATGGGATTTGTTCAAGTGAGCATACTGCTCTGACATGATTTTCGAATTGACTGACATTAAAGGCATTAATTGTTAAGTGGCCAGAGTTATGAACTCTTGGAGCAATTTCATTAACGTATAAATTATCATTTCGATCAATAAAAAATTCTACACAAAGTGTTCCTACATATTTTAGTTCTTCAGCAATAAGTATTGCCCATTCTTTGGATTGTTCAAAAATTTTTTCATTAATTTCAGCTGGAATTTTAGATCGTCTTAAAATTTGATCTTCATGAGTATTCTCGATGGGTTCATAAATTTCATATTTGTTATTATTAAATCGAGTAATTATTACTGAAATTTCTTTTTTTAATTTTACTAATTTTTCTAAAATATACTCATTATCAAAATTTATATTTAATGAGTCAATTTGATCTATATTTTTTATTGGATATTGTCCTTTACCATCATAACCCATTGTTGTTGTCTTTAATATTCCTGGCAAAAAATCATTTAGAGGTAAAAGATCTTCTTTACTTTCCACATGAACATATCTTGTTGTTCTTATATTCAATTTATTTACAAAATCTTTTTCAGCTAATCTATGTTGAATTAAACGATTAACAGATGGCTTAGGAGATACAGGTTTTAATTTGTTAAGTTCATTTAATGTTTCGTAGGGAATATTTTCAAATTCATAAGTAATTACATTAACTTTTTTTGCAAACTCATTAATTTTCTCGTTATCATTATATTTTGCACAAATAAACTCATCACTAAAATTTTGAGCTGGGGCCTCAGCATCATCAGAATAGATCACAGTTTCAATATTTAATTTTTTTGCTGCCTGACAAAGCATGCTACCTAATTGCCCACCACCAATAATCCCAAGTTTAATATTTGACATTATTTAGGAATTTTTTTGACTGATTTTGTTTGAGATAATCTCCAGCTTTTAAGTTTATTTTTTATTTTATTATTACTGTTAGCTAAAATTGATGCAGCGAGTAAAGCAGCATTGATTGCACCATCTTCACCAATTGCAAGAGTTCCAACAGGAATCCCTTTTGGCATTTGAGCAATTGAAAGCAAACTATCGAGGCCTTTTAATTTTTTACTTTCAACAGGCACACCTAAAACTGGCAAAGATGTTAGAGCTGCAATCATTCCTGGTAAATGAGCTGAACCTCCAGCGCCTGCTATAATAACACCTATGTTGTTCCTCTCTGCATTTGATGCGTATTCATACATTCTCTTTGGTGTTCTATGAGCTGAAATAATTTTTGTTTCAAACAAAACACCTAAATTTTTAAGAGTTTTTTCACATAATTTCATGATTTTGTAATCAGATTGACTACCCATTACAATTGAGACTTTTAAATTTTTGTTTTTATTCATAAATTAAAAAAAATCTTTATTTCAAAATATGTCTAAAATTTCAATAAAATTAATAGAAATTGAAAATACATATTGATAAGGTTTATTCACGTACTCATGAATTACAGAATAGATAATCTACAATATTGCAATTGGTCTCGAAGAATTTTTGAGATTAATAGAGAAGCTAAACTAGACGCTGTGCATGCAACAATAGTTTATCATGAAGATTTTGATGAATTACTAATTGAAATAAAAAAATGGGAAGAATTATTTAATCAAAATTCAGATTTAATTTTTTTAGGCAAGAGCTTTAAAGATATTGAAAAAGCACATGATGAAAATAAAACCGCTATTTTTTTTGGTTTTCAAAACTGTTCACCAATAGAAGACGATATCAAATTAATAGAAAAGGTTCACGATCTTGGATGTAGATTTATGCAACTCACATATAATAACCAATCTTTGCTAGCAACAGGATGTTATGAAAAAATTGATAGTGGTGTTACAAATTTTGGAAGAGAGGCAATTAAAGAAATGAATAGAGTTGGAATTGTTGTGGACATGTCTCATTCAGCTGAAAAAAGTACCTTTGATGCAATCGAAAATAGTGAAAAACCCATAGCAATTACCCACGCAAATCCAGCTTTTTGGCATCCAGCTAAAAGAAATAAATCAAGTGATTTGCTTAAGACTTTAGGAGAGAGTGGTGGCATGTTGGGTCTTTCTCTCTATCCGCATCATTTAAAAAATAATACTAATTGTGAGATACAGAGCTTTTGTGAGATGACTGCAAAAACTGCGGAAATGATGGGTGCAAAAAATATTGGAATAGGATCTGATCTTTGTTTAGATCAACCAGATAGTGTTGTTGAGTGGATGAGAAATGGAACTTGGTCTAAAAGTAAAAATTACGGGGAAGGATCAAAGAACAAACCTGGCTTCCCAAAACAACCAGATTGGTTTGAAGATGCAAGGGGCTTTGAAAACTTAGAAAGTGGATTATTGAAAGTTGGTTTTTCACAGGATGAGACCGATGGTATACTTGGCAATAATTGGTTTAATTTTTATAAAAATATTTAAATGCTAGTTCAATTAAGAGATCCAAATGTAATAATGAAATTATCTAGACTAGGATCTTTTCATCAATCAAGATTATCTTTTTTAAGAAGTTTTTTAGATGAATTTAAAGATTGGGAATATAAAAATGATCTATTTAATTTAGATGAAGAAGGTTTTGGAACGGCTATTTATTCATTTAAAAAAAAACAGAGAGTTTATTCATTAGTTTGTTTTGCTAATAAAATTAGTGATAACGAAAGATCTGATCGAGTAATTGCAACCAAATGGGATGCTGCTTTTACACTTCATGATGGAATACCATCTAAAGAAGATATTGAAAGATTAAAAAATGAAGTTCCAAAACAAGAAGTTGGAAGACTATCATATAAAGAATTGACTTTATCTAGGGCCAATAAGTCAGTTCGAGTATTTAATCATGTAGTTGATAGTTTAAGTAAAGGTCAGCAGCCCGACTTAGACCTACTAACTAAAGTTGGATATCTCTATAGAACAACTGCTGTTTACGGTTCTGGAAAATTTGGTCTTGCAGATAGAATTAGATTAAAAAATAGAGAAGAGATCAATGGTCCTTTTAGACTAGAAATGATGTTAGTTTACCTTGTTAGACAATTCACTTTTGATCAAGTAAATCACGTTGCAAAATTTAAAAATCCTAAAACAGCTGTGAAACTTGATAAAAATATTTGCAAGAATTTAGGAATTGGTAATTCTACAGGACTTGGTATGGCACCATTTATAGTCAATCATCCAACACTTTTAAATAATTGGATTATGAGTAGGGAAATTGCTTTAAAAGAAATACGTGAAATCAAAGAAGCCAGTAATCAAGAAATTAAAATTTTCAAAGAAAGCTTAATTAGCTCAATAAAAAAT
This sequence comes from Candidatus Pelagibacter sp. HIMB1321, assembly GCF_900177485.1. NCBI lineage: Bacteria > Pseudomonadati > Pseudomonadota > Alphaproteobacteria > Candidatus Pelagibacterales > Candidatus Pelagibacteraceae > Candidatus Pelagibacter > Candidatus Pelagibacter sp. HIMB1321. Next base: position 791,115 of record NZ_LT840186.1, on the reverse strand, counting down.
ATTACAAGCTGGAATACAGACAGTGAATACCAACAAAAAAAAATTAACTCTCTTTTAAAAAATGTTCAAAAATTTTTAAACTTTATAGAAAAAGAATTTAATTTTGAAATCGATTATCCTTTTAATGAAATATATTTATGGTTAGAGCAAAATGCATGCGAAGAATGCATTGAGTATGTAGTTTCAATGATGCTTGAACCATTTGATAGAATTATAAAACCTTTAATTAGCAAAATGAGCTCTGATGAGGATCAGTATTTTACAATTCCTACTCATCGAACAGTAGAAGATTTAAGAAATATAATTGAAAATAGATATCCTGACATTCTAAAAATAAATTTTGAAAAACAAGAAAACCAAAAAAATTTTTGGTTTATATCTAAAAATAAAGAGGAGCCAAGATATGCTGATAGATTTGAAGAAAATGGGTCTGAATTAGAACAACCTCTTGCAATCGCAAGAGACATCAAAAAGCTTCATGAAGTATTGCTTATTTCTAAAAACAGTTTAACAATTGATAAATTTTTAATTGAAAATTCTGATTTACGACATGTCGTTAGACGAGCGTTTATAATTGAAAAGTTTCCATATTCAGAAATACAAGACAATACTATTGGGAAAGAAGTAATACCAATTGACATGCTAAGATTGAAGCTTTCCTTTTTTGGTGCTCTTAAATTTGATCCACGATCTGACAAATGGTTAAGAATATGTATGTTTCAGGGTGCACCGCTCCCAACTGATCTTAAAAATTTTGATCAGCAATGGGTTTATAATTCTTAAGACTTCAATGAAATCATTAAGTGAAATTGATACTACTTCAAAACGTGCGAGTAGAGCAGCTGGATTTTCCTGGGGTGTGTCAGAGGAAATAGGAAAAAGTATTAGGCTTTTAGAATTATTTGGTCTTCAAGGTGTTAAGATTTTAAATCAATATTATCAAACAAAGCCAAATCAAAAATATGAAAATTTAAGTTTAATAAATCAAAAAAACACTTCTGAAAAAAATCCCTATTGTCCAATAATACTAGGAATTAGTTTTCTTGATCAGATTAAAAGTATTGAGAAGTTTAAAATTATTATTTTTAATAAAGTAGCTTTTCCTTTATTGATGATACCTTTTTTGAGTAGAAGTTCTGAAATAATAGGAAAAAGAGTATTTATTAAATTTAACAATATTGAATTTTTATTAAATCTTAACGTCAATATTTCATCTAATATATTAAATAAAAATTGTCCTTTACTTGCTGAAAATGTCGAAGTTAGAATTTTAGAAAATGAAGATAGTTTTTCAGATGAAGAATGGAAAAGCTTGTACAAACTATCCGAAGAAACATTTGTTGAAGAAACAGACAGTTTAAAAGAAGGTGCTGCAGGTGCTGGTTTGACTGATAATGACTGATAAGATTGAAAGATACATAAAAACAGAATGCGGTATAACGGAATACCATCGTCTACGTGCTTTAGCTAAAAAAAGTATCTTTAATAAAATTCGATTTTATTGGTTTGTTGTAATTGGCACTTTAAGAGATTTATTTAAGTAAAAATGAAAGTTTCAGTAATTATTCCAATTGGTCACAAAGATCAAAACTTTTCATTAATTGATCAAATCAAACAAAAATTTGAAAATTTTGAAATCATTGTTGCTGCTTCGTATCAAAACAATGAAGCAAAAAAACTTGAAGATAAAGTAGATCAATTTTTATCTGTTCATAACTCTACAAGATCTAAAGCATTAAATGTAGGTGCTGAAAATGCTAAGAATGAGATACTGTGGTTTCTTCATCTTGATAGCAATATTTCCTTAATTGATTACTTAGATTTTGAGAAAATAGATGATCAAAAAATTAATACGTTTTTATTAAGATTTGATGATGAAAAACTAAAATATAACTCAGTTGGAGCAAATTTAAGAACCAAATATCTTAATCTTCCTTTTGGAGATCAATCTTTCATCATTAATAAGAAGTTGTTTAATTTTATTGGTGAATTTACAGAGTCTATTGATAAGGGTGAAGATCATGAGTTTATTTGGAAAGCAAAAACTATAGGAGTAAAAGTTAATATTATTTCTAATTATATTTTAAGTTCAGCAATCAAATATAAAGAAGATCCTATTCTTCAAACATTAAATACTGTTAAAGATACAGTTTTACAGATCTTCAAATTTTACAAGCCAAAGAAGAAATATGTAATTTGTCATTTTTTAAAAGATCCAAAATCTCCAAAATCTAAAACTCGACTAAGGAAAGATTTATCTGATGATTTTGTTAATGAACTTAATGAAAACTTAATTGAATTATTATCAAAGAATGTAAAACAAATTAAGAAAAATAAGTTTATCTATCAAATTTCAGTTTCTGAAAAAGATAATAAAGATTACGCATATAAATTTTCAAGAATGACAGATGGTTTATATTTTACATCTCAAAATGAACTTGGAGCTTCGATGAAAGAAGTAATTAAGTTTAGTCTTAAATATTTCAAAAAAGTTGTGATTGTAGGAACTGATATTCCTTTTTTATCAGCTAAAGATATTACTGATAGTTTAAAATCTTCACCAGCTACAAATGTTTTTTATCCTACACTTGATGGAGGTTTTTGTTTACTTGCAACATCGGATGATAAAATTTTAGATATTTTAGATAAAGTGAAATATGGAACTAATACTGTTTTATCTGATCTAACAAAAAATATTTCAAAGTTATTAATAGAAAATAAATTTTATCAAGATATTGATGTTAAAGAAGATCTTTTAAAAGTTTATAAAGATTTAAAGAAAAAAGTTTATTCTCATAACCCAACTTTAAAAAAACTTTATACTTTACTTTATTCTAATCAGAAAAAATTTAGTGAGTAGTCTATTTTTTAATTGGTCTTAAAATTAAATTTAATAGATTCTGCTCTCTATCTCCTTCGACACCAATTGACATCCCAACTTTTCTTATGAACTTAGATTTTGAATTAAAAATTTTATCCCACCAACTAAATATAGTTGAGTAATTTGCATCAGTCTCACTCTGGCGTTTGTGATGATGAACCCAATGAATACAGGGAGTTACAATTATATAAGATAGGTATTTTTCAAATTTTTTTGGAAGATCAATATTTGAATGATGAAATATTGAGCTAGTTAATATTATTGCCTCAATTAAAAGGAGATTAATTAGAGAAATATTAAACAATATAATTATGAAGGATCTTACAATCGCACTTAATATCACTTCACCAAAATGAAATCTTACACCAGATGTGATATCTAAAGTTTCATCTAGATGATGAACATGATGAAATCTCCATAAAAAAGAAACTTCATGATTTAATCTATGCCACCAGTATAAAAAAATATCTAAAATTACAAGATTAAATAAAAAACTAATAATCAAGTTATCAAACTTAAATAAACTATGAACTTCAAATTGTGTTGCATAAATTGTAATTGGTAAAATTATTATGGGAGTAATTCCAATATTTACCAGCCAAAAAAAAATATTTTTTAATATTCTTGTAAATTTATCTTTAAATTCAATTTTTTCTTTAGGAAAAAAAATTTCAAAGGATAAAACTAGAATTATTGCTATAGAAACTATAATTGATTTAATAATCATCTGTATTCAATTTAAGTCAGATATCTATAAAAAGAAACTCTTCAAATGTCTCATTCCTCAAATTTTGTTAAGATTGTAATAAATTAAATAAAGTTTATATAAACTTTCCAGTTATGTCTGAAAATCAAATAGTAATAGAAAACCTATCAAAAACTTACGATAATGGTTTTAGTGCTCTTAAAAAAGTTAACCTAAATATAAAAAAAGGTGAAATTTTTGCAATGCTTGGACCTAATGGTGCCGGCAAAACATCTTTAATTAGTATTATATGTGGAATAGTTACCCCAACTTCCGGAAAGGTAACAGTTGATAGTTTTGATATTATTGAAAATTATAGAGAAACTAGATCAAGAATAGGACTTGTTCCTCAAGAACTAACATTAGAAAGTTTTGAAACAGTATTCAATAATGTTTCTTACACTAGAGGTTTGTATGGAAAAGCACCCAACCCAACTCATATTGAAAAAATTTTAAAAGAGTTGAGTCTGTGGGATAAAAAAGATCAAAGGCTTAGACAATTATCAGGTGGTATGAAACGAAGAGTTTTAATTGCAAAAGCATTATCACACGAACCATCAATTTTATTTTTAGATGAACCAACTGCAGGTGTTGATGTAGAGTTAAGACAAGATATGTGGAAAGTAGTTGAATCTTTGAGAAAAACAGGTGTCACAATTATTTTAACAACACATTATATAGAGGAAGCAGAAGCTATAGCAGATAGGGTAGGAGTTATTAACCAGGGTGAAATTATTATTGTTGATCAAACAAAAGAATTATTAAAAAAGATGGGTCATAAAAAATTAACAGTTGATCTTCAGGAAAAACTGATTGAGATCCCTAATAGTTTAAAAGAGTATAATTTAGAGTTAGGTGAAGATAAAATGTCTGTAAATTACACATATAATGTTCAAGCAAAGCAAACTGGCATCACTAATTTGCTTAAAGATTTAAAAGATGCGGGACTTAAATTAAAAGATTTAAAAACTGAACAAAGTACATTAGAAAAAATCTTTGTAAGCTTAGTAAAGGAGAATAATGAGATTTAATTTCTATGCATTTAAAGCAATCTATCTTCATGAAATGGATAGATTTAGAAGAACGATGATGCAATCACTGTTTTCTCCAGTTCTGTCGACTTCACTTTATTTTATAGTATTTGGATCTGTTATTGGAGGATACGTCGAAAATATAGACGGTATTAGTTATGGCTCTTACATAGTACCTGGTTTATTAATGTTAACTCTATTGACACAATCAATAAGTAATACGTCATTTGGAATATTCTTTCCAAAATTTAATGGAACAATTTATGAAATTTTAGCAGCACCAATTTCTACATTTGAAATAGTAATTGCATTTGTAGGTGCTGGAGCAACTAAAACATTAATTGTAGGGCTTGTGATTTTTATGACTTCAACCTTCTTTGTTGAAGTGCAAGTAATGCATCCATTATTAATGATATTTTTATTGGTACTTGTAGCATTTACATTTGCATTATTTGGTTTTTTAATTGGATTAATGAGCTCTAACTTTGAGCAGATGTCGATTATCCCCACACTAGTAATTACCCCAATGGTATTTCTAGGAGGAAGCCTATATTCTTTGGATATGCTACCACCATTTTGGCAAACAGTAACTTATTTTAATCCCGTAGTTTATTTAATAAATGGTTTAAGATTCGCTTTTTATGGCGTTTCAGATTTTAATATATGGGTAAGTATTAGCTCAATGGTTGTATTTCTTATTGCATGCATTGGCATCGTCACGTTCTTGCTCAAAAAAGGTTATAATATAAAAGCTTAAATTGATTGTTGCAAAAATACCACATTCTAAGTTTTTTTTAGATTATTCAAGGGTTATAGTAATTAACTATTTGAATATTTAACTCAATGACTTAAATAATAATCCATTAATATAAATAATAACTATAGTTAAGGAAAATTATGAAGAAAATACTAACAAGCTTTTTTTCTCTTCTTTTATTAACTTCGTCAGCTTTTGCTGGTGGAATGATCGGTATCAAAGCCGGAGTTGGTGAACTTGAAGGAAATAAAAAAAGCTACACAGCTGGAAGTAACACATACACAGCACAATCAGCTTCTGAGGATAGCGAATATGCAGCTATTTTTGCTGAGGTAAATCTTGGAGAAAGTCCAGTATCAGTTGGACTTGAATACATTCCATACACTGCAACAGTTTCTGTTGACCATGGCGCTGCAGACTCACACTTAGAATTAAGTGATCACACTACTCTTTATTTGCTTGCATCTAAAGAATTAAGCAATGGCGCTTCTGTTTATGGAAAACTTGGATACTCTATGGCAGATATTGGTGGGGTAAAAGCTAACTTTGATGGCACAACTGTAAACTCTCACGATGATAGTTTAGAGGGACCAATGGCTGGTATTGGTATTCAATCAACTGAATTTTCTCAGTTAGGTTTGATTGCTAGACTAGAAGCGACTTACACTGAATACGATGAAGTGAAGGTTAACACAACTTCAAACGGAAGTGCGTCAGTAGATAAGAAAGCTGATGCTGAATTGACTACATTCACAATTTCTATTGCGAAACCATTTTAAGTAATAGATAGTTTAAATTTAAAAACCCCTTTGAGCTTTAATGCTTAAAGGGGTTTTTTTATAAATTTTGAAGATTTTTATAATTTTCTAAGTTGTCAACTGTGAACCATTTTTTTGGCATTACATTAGAAACATAAAGCTGATTAATTTTTATAAGCCTTTTCCATAAAACATTAAAATCATCAGTATATTTTATATTTTTAATTATATCTTTTGGATTTAAAACTTGTATGCCTGTACAATAAATGTCTGTTTTAATTTTTCTTGATAATTTATAGACAACATTCTTATTTCTAGAAATGTAATCACCATCTAAACCAAACTGTGGTTTTGTAGGAACAATCATGCACATTGGACACCCTAATTTGTTGTAGTCTTTTTCAATTTTTTTGAAGTCAATTTGAGTAACATTATCACATGTTAAAACAAATATTGGTTTATTTATTTCTCTAAATATTGAGTTAAAAATCCACCAAGCGTTCCCTTTTTCATTTGTATTAATGATAGTGTTAACTTTATTTTCAATGAGATGTTTTGCTAATATTGGTCCTTTATAACCAACAGATATGTGAATATTTTTAATATATTTTCTTAATCTATTTATTCCATTAACAATTAAAGAAGATTGTTTATATTTAACCATACCTTTAGGGATTTTTTTGGTTAAAGGCATTAATCTTATGCCTCGACCAGCAGCCATTATGAAAGCATCATCAATTTTTTTATAACTCATCTGAGTTAAGGCCAAATTTAATTATTTTTTCAATTTCTGAATTATTTAATCTTTCAGCGTTTTGAGATGATACAATCTTTTTCAATGGTTTTTTTGATTGTTGATTAAAGTCAATAACAAAATATTTTTTTTTATTTATTTTAAATTCTTCTGCAAATCTTAGTTCATCTTCACCAATTAAAAATTCATCCAATCTATCGCCTTTTCTTCCTTTTATGACTTTAAATTTAACTCCAAACTTTTTTACCCAAACTTTTATGAAATCAATCATTTTAGCTGATTTCATTTGAGCAGATAGTATTTTTCCACTTAATTTATTTTTATTTTTAAGGGCTTGATCAATTAAACTTACAGCCTCATCAACAGAAAAGAAAAATCTCCTCATATTTGGTCCAGTAGTAAGTATTGTATTATTTTCTTTAATCATTTTTTTCCAAATTGGCAGAACGGAGCCAGTTGACCATGTTACATTACCATATCTCACACAAACAAATTTTGTTTTACCATATGGCTTAATGGATGAAAAAAGTCTTTCCATACAAGATTTACTAAGTCCATAAATATTCTTAATTGGAGGCGATGCTTTATCAGTGGAAACACCAATAACAGTAGGAATTCTTTTATTTAAGCAAGCTCTAGCAACATTGGTAGAGCCTACAATATTCACATCTACACATTCAAATGGGAATTTTTCAGATAAATCTACAAATTTTGTGGCAGCTGCATGTATTACGATGTCTGGTTTAGTATAATTTAAACAGTCATTGACAGATTCAATATTTGAAACATCAAGGGGAACCACTTCACAATCAGTAAGTTTTTTAATTAGAAAGTTTTGTTTATTATTTCTCGCGCCTAAAAAAACTTTGTATTTTTTTTTATAAAATAAAGCAAGGTTTCTACCAAGATATCCAGTTCCACCTGTAATTAATAATTTTTTCATTATATTGTCTGATAAATTGTTTATAAATATTATTATAATAATGTCTATATCAATACATATCCCTTTTTATAATCCAATACCTCAAAAAAAAGAAGGTTACAGACAACTTACCAGATATGATTATCTAAGAGAGAATATTGAAAGTTTAAAGAAACTCTCACATAAAGCTGACATTTTTATTCACACTCATAATTCATTTCTAGATGATAAAAAAATAGATGCAAAAGTTATAATTCATGACATTGAAGAAGATAAATTAAATAAAGGTTACTTAACTTGGTTATGTAGACCCTTAATTGAAAAGCAAATAAATGAATATCAATATTTTATGTATATTGAGCATGATATTAAGTTTACTCAAAATAATTTTGAATATTACATAGATCATAAAGATAAGTTAACTGAAAATAGCTTTCATTTGGGTTTTTTAATTTATGAAAAAAATCAAATTGATCAAAATAGATATTGCATACATGTCTCAAAAAAAATGAATAAATTCATTATGATTGATAATAAAAAATATTTTTTAAATGATTTTGAAAATTACAGTTGTTTTTGGCTTTACGAACAAAAAACTTTAAAAAAATTTATTAATTCAAAATTTTGGAAATTTAATAAGAAACTTACAAATTTTAGACATAATTACGGTATCACCGAAAGATCAGCATTGGGCTATCATGCTTTTAATATAAATTATTTTAAAGCCACTGTATTACCTGAAATAAATAATAAGCCTGATGAAAGATGCTTTATAGAGCATATTACAAATAATTATTTTAATAAATTTAAAGAAATTAATAATGATAATGAATATTTTGACATCAGAGGAGTTTGTAAATTTAAGCATGATGAAGTTTTTGAAAATAGAGACAAAAATATTAAAACAAACAAACTTCGACTAATAATAGAAAAATTTATTAGAATAAATCTTTGGAATTTTAGATTTATAACTAGGTTATTTAGGAAATAACTTTTAATATTTTTCTAGCAGGGATAGTTTTTTTTATCCAATTTATTGGAATATCTTTTAATCCGTTAAGGGCCACAAAATACGCACCTACAAAATTTGCTCTAGAACAATTACATCCACCAGCTTTAATTAATTTTATAATAGCTGATTTATAGTTTTTTGAATTTAATATTGCGTGAATTGAACCTAAAAATGTACCTGGATAACTACAAGCTTTTCCATATTTCTTTACAGTTTGGATATGAGGTTTCTTAGCATCTCTAATAATTTTTTTAAGGTTTAAGACAACATCTTTGAAATATTTATTAGAGTTATTTTTTTTTACAAAAGATCTTACTGGATCTTTTGTGCCATCTGCAGCAAGTTTAATTATTTCTAATTTAGCTAAAGCATATTGTTCACTGATTTTAGTATTTGCTACACTTTTAATAACTTTTTTAATATTTGAGATTTTTTGGTCATATAGAAAATAAGGCAGTACTGCACAAAACCCATCAGATTCATTAACCTTTTTTCCACCTGTGATATTTTTTTTAGATTTAATATTATTTATTGTTTCCATTATATTTTGATGGATCCACGGACCTGTCATTGGCTTAGTCCATTTGATTTTTTTATACTTTTTTCTAAGATTTAAATTTTTCCAATATTTTGAGCCAGGCCCGAAATTTTTAAGTATATTTTTTTTAAAAATTTTTAAAACTTCAAATTGATTTTTAGCCTCAATTAAAGACTTGAACATTACCTGTCCAACATCGTTATAGCCAGACACATTACCAGTTTTGATATTGTAAAATGGACATCTATTTTTTTTTAGAAAAGTAATATCTTTTTTATTCTTTATAAAAAAATTCAATTTTTTTGGATCATAAACCCAGTGCAAAGGTCTTGCTGCTGCGTCTGCAACAGTTGCACCTAAAAATATATGATAATCAAGACTCATTAGTAATTAATACTTTATTTAATAAAAACTTAAAATGATTAAAATAAGTTATGAAATCAATTAAGAATTGGGATAATAAAACTTGGCTGTCATCTAAAGATTACATTAATTCTTTTAATAAATTTTTAATAAAACATTCAAATCTTAACTCCAGTTCAAAAATTTTAGATATTGGTTGTGGCAGAGGAAAAATCTTAGGAAATTTATCTACTAAATTAAAATTAAAAAATAGGCCAATTGGTATTGATATAGAAAGTCATAAAGATAAAGATAAAAAAATTTTCTTCAAAAAAATTGATGGAATTAACTTTTTTAAAGCAAATAACAAAAGATTTGATTTAATACTAATTAAGCAAACTATTCACTTGTTAAAGATGAGTGAAATAAAAAAACTAATTAAATTTTGTAAAAATAATCTTTTACCTGAAGGACAAATATTTATTTTTACTCTAGATCCTGTAAAAAATGAAATACCAACATTTAAAAAGATGCACCAAAAACTTCAATATTCTCTTAATAAAGATAAAAAAATTATAAATTTTATAATCAAGAATAACAAATGTATTAGTAAAAAATTTATTTATAAAGTTAAGGTTAAAAAACAAAAATATTTGAAAATGGTTAAAGATAAATATATTTCAACACTACTTGATTTTAATTTAAAAGATATTGAAAAAGGTTGTGAAGAAATAAGACTAAAGTTTAAAAATGAAATTAATTTTAGAGATAAATTACGATGTGTAGTTATAAAAAAATAATTCTAACATTTTTAATTTTTATATATCAAAATATATCTTATGCGTTTGTTAATGAAAAAATTAATTTTGAAAAATTTTCTTTAAATAAATATGAAATTACAATCAAAGAATTCAAAAAATATGCAGTAGCAAATAATATAATTACTGAGGCAGAAAAAACAGGTGGTGGATATGAATGGGGTGCTGGTTGGGAAAAAAGAAATAATTGGAATTATCAAACCCCTTATGGAAAAAAACCAGTTTCAGAGTTAGAACCCGCTGTTCACATTAGTCGTTTTGAAGCTGATAAATATTGTAAATATGTAGGTGGACGATTACCAACTTTTAAAGAATGGTCTTTTGCAGCGTATACGCAAAACTTTGACTCAGATAAATTTAAAAAAGGGACAACTTATAAATATCCAAGTGGTGATGAAGCTAAAAATATGAATTCACAAGGTCTATTAGATTATAATAAACATGTTGATGTAACCACTTTACCTATTGGAATAAATGGTCTGGTTGCAATGGGGGGCAATGTTTGGGAATGGATAGATGATCAAAGAGGCGAAAATTCTTTAACTGCTGGTGCATCTTGGTGGTACGGAGGATCAAAGACTTCAAAAAGTGGAGCACAATACAAACCATCAGATTTTTATGCAATTTATGTAGGTTTTAGATGTGCATTTGATCTGAATTAATTATATTTAAGAATGTTTAAAAGATCCAACAGTGTAGATTTGTTTACAAATAAAGTCATGGATTACATGACTGATGATTATGTTTTAGTTGATAAAGAACAAACTGTTAAAAACTCAATTGAAAAATTAAGAACAGAAAAAAAATCAACCATTATTGTAGAAGACAATAAAAAAGTAATTGGAATTATTACTGAAAAAGACATCCTAAAAAGAATTGTATTTACATCTAATGATTTAACTAAAGTAAGTGAAGTTATGACAAGTCCTGTAAAATTTGTTTATGAGGATGATCTATTATTTCATGCAGTAGGTAAGATGCGGAAATTAAATTTAAATCACCTTCCTGTTTTTGACATGGGTTTAAAAATATTAGGAATGATAGATATGAATACAGCTCTACAAGCTGAATTAGGTGATGTTGTTAATCAAATAGATAACATGACTTATGATGAGCAAGATGTATCGGGTTTGATAAAAATCAAACAACAACAAGTAGTTCTTGCTGAAAATATGCTGGATAGAAATGTTTATCCAGGTGATATTTCATATCTTTTGAGTTTTTTAAATAATGTGATTTATCGAAGAGCAATAAGGCTTGCTGAAAAAAGAGTTGCTGAAAAAAATATCATTAAAGATATTCCTGATTTTTCTGTGATTGTTATGGGATCAGGCGGAAGAATGGAAAGTTTTTTACATCCAGATCAAGATAATGGAATTATTTATGAAACTAATGATCAAGATCCCAAAAAATTAGATTTATATTTTGAGGAGCTCGCAAAAGATTTCACTAAAACATTAGACGATTGTGATATTCCTTTTTGTAAAGGTGATCTCATGGCAAGTAATCCTTTATGGAGAAAAAGTTTGCCAGAATGGAAAAACCAAGTTAGTCAGTTTTTAGATAATCATACTCCACAAGATATGAGACATATAGATATGCTATATGACTTTAAATCTGTTTATGGAAAATCTGAACTTGCTGATAAATTAAGATTTCATTTAAATGAAAAACTTCATGAAAAAAAATTATTAAAATTTTTATATTTTAGTGAAGAAGAAAGTGATGCAGCAATTGGTTTTTTTGGTCAATTTATTCTTGAAAAAAATGATGAAGAAAATATTGGCTTACTAAATTTAAAACACACTGGAACCCTCCCATTAGTTGAGAGTATCAGATTATATTCAATTAAGCATAAAGTAACTAAAACCTCTACATTTGAGAGATTAGATGAGCTGAATAAACTTAAAGTTTTAAATGACGATGAAACTGATTTTTTTAAAAATGCTCATCGTTTTATGTCTAGCATTTTACTTAAAAATCAAGTTGAAAGAACTAAACAAGGTTTAACTATTAAAAATTTTATTAACCCAAAATCATTACTTGAAAGAGAAAAAAAAGTTTTAAAAATTTATCTTAAAAAAATAAGAGAATTAAAGCAAAGGGTCAGAGTAGATATTGGTGAAGAGTATTTTTAATAAAATTAGATATTATTTTGAAAAACAAAAATTATTTAATCGAGTATCATTAGAACAATCTAACTTTTCTATTTTAGATACTGAAACAACAGGATTAAATGTTTCAAAGGGTGATAAAGTCATATCTGTTGCTTCTTTAAAAATTAATAATTTTAAGATCCAAGAGGACTTGTTCTTAGATGAGTTGGTAAATCCTCAAATCAAAATCCCAGAAGAGTCGACAATGATCCATCATATTAAAGATGAAGATGTTAGGGATAAGCCAACCTTAATTGAAATTGAAGATAAAATATTAAAATTTTTAAAAAAAAGTGTCTTAGTTGGTCACAATATTGACTTTGATATAAATTTTATAAAAAATAATGCTAAAGGTACAAATCTAGCAAATCGTATGAAGGTTATTCAACCAATTGATACAATTTTTTTAACTGCAGGACTTTATCCAGATTTAGAAAGCTATGAATTATCAAATTTATGTGAACATTTTAATATTCAAACAGATGATCAGATAAGACATTCTGCATTAGGTGATTGTAGAATAACAGCGAGATTATTTTTATTTTTATTAAATAAAGCCAAAGACCAAGGTGTAAACAATATAGCAGGATTAGTGAAGCTTTGTAAAAGAGGTTTAAGTTTGCATCATATTATAAAGAACGCAAAAAACATTCATTAATCATAGCATTTTTTTTAAAATATTTTCTTTAAAAATATAACGGTGAACTATCACTGCTAATATGTGTAAGGATATTAAACCTATCAAGGTATAATTAGCCAGTATATGAATATCATAAAATTGATCTGCCAAATCAAAATTATCTTGAATTTGAATATCCTTAAAAAAAAAATTTAATTTTTCACCATTAAATAGTTTTTTCAAAATTCCTGAAATAGTAATTGTTAATACAGATAAATAAAGCAAGACATGATTTAGTTTTGCTATAAATTTTTGACCAAAAAAACTACTTGTTATAATTTTTGGCGTTGGATTTAAAAAGTTATTTAAAAGCCTTAAAATAACTAAATAAAATATACTTAACCCAATAATTACATGAATATTTTCTATATCTATCCTTGTCTTTCCAAAATCTAAATCAACTAAGTAAAATCCCAAAGGAATTTGAATAATTAAAAGTAAAGCTGTTGACCAATGAAAGAATTTTGAAATAAATCCATATTCTGTTATGGTGTTTGTTAAATGCACATTTTAATTAAACACACGATTAACCTTATATGCAAGGGTATAATCATAATTTCTTTTATTTTTGTTGGATTTAATGCGAATGCCAATCAAACTGTAGAGGAAATCATTAAAGGTAGGAAAGCATTATTTAGTAAAAATTATAATACCGCAAAAAGAGTTCAAGCTCTTTCATCAAGTGGAAATTTTGATGACGCAAAAAAATTAATGATGGAAATGAGTGAAAATTATAAAAAACTTAAGGAGATGTTTCCTGAAAATACTAAACAAGGTTTTAAAACTGAGTCATTGCCAATTATTTGGGAGGAGAAAGATAATTTTAACTCTTTGATGGATAAATCCTCAAATGATATGCTTGAGTTAGCTTCAATTATTCAGAATAGTGATGATGTAAAACTTGTTTTAGGAAAATTGATGTGGGGAAATTGTAAAGCTTGTCACAATAAGTATAGAGAAGAACATTAGTGAAAATAAAAGAGAAGCTCAAAATAGAGTTTAGGCCTATAATTATTGCGTTATTTTTATATTTGTATTTTCTAAAATTTACAACTACTTCTTCTAATTAATCAAAATACATAATTAATATGTCTGAACTACAATCTCATGCAAAACTTGTGATCATCGGTGGCGGTATAATGGGTGTAAGCTTATTATATCATTTAACTAAAGAGGGTTGGAGCGATGTTGTTTTAATTGAAAAAAGTGAATTAACTTCTGGTTCAACTTGGCATGCAGCTGGTCAATGCCCTCATATGTTGAGTAGTTTAAATCTTGCTAAAATTCATCTTCATTCAACAAATCTTTATAAATCTTTAGAAAAAGAAACAGGACAACCAACAGGTTTTCATGAAACAGGAAGCTTAAGACTAGCTTATAAAAAAGAAGATCTTCAGTGGTTTCATTATGTTAAAGGAATTTTAGATATAGCTGGATCTCCCTGTTCTATTATTTCAACAGATGAAATTCACAAATATCATCCATTTATAAAATTAGATGGAATACTTGGAGCATTTTACACTCCTGAAGATGGTTATACTGATCCAACTTCAACAACTAATGCAATGGCAAAAGGTGCAAGAGATAAAGGTGCTAAAATCTATAGAAAAAATAGAGTAACTGATATTGAACAATTACCAAGTGGTGAATGGAAAGTTATAACTGAAAAAGGAAATATAACCTGTGAGCATGTTGTAAATGCTGCAGGAAGTTTTTGTCCAGAAGTATCACAAATGGTTGGAATTAAGAATGTCCCAAGTATCAATATGGTTCATCAATATTTAGTAACAGAGGCTCATCCAGAGATTGAAAAATTAGATAAAGAACTTCCAGTTGTTAGAGATCCAGACTCATCATCTTACTTAAGACAAGAGGGTAAAGGATTATTAATTGGACCTTATGAAAAAGAAGTTGCTGCTTGGGCATTAGAAGGAATGGATTGGAAGTTTGATATGGAACTTTTAGAACCAGATTTAGATAGAATTGAAAAATATTTAGAAAGAGGAATGGATAGAATTCCACAATTTAAAGATGTTGGAATTAAAAGAATTATTTGTGGACCTATTACTCATACACCTGATGACAATTTTCTAGCAGGTCCTGCACCAGGACTAAAAAACTTTTGGATGTTTTGTGCAGCAAGTATCGGGATAGCACATGGTGGTGGAGCTGGAAAATTTATGGCTCAATGGATTGTACATGGTGACAGTGAAATTAATATGATGGAGTTTGAGCCTAGAAGATATCTAAATTGGGTGGATAAAGAATATTCAGTTATAAAATCAAAAGAACAATACGGACGAATGTATATAACACCAATGCCCCACGAAAAAGTTGAAGCTGGAAGACCAATGAAAACATCTGGGGTTTATCAAACATTAAAAGATAAGGGTGCAGAATATTATGATTTGTATGGTTGGGAAAAACCAGATTGGTTTAATACCGATAAAATTAAAGAGGAGTTAAGTTATAATAGAAATAATGTTTTTCCTTATATCCAAAAAGAATGTGAGCATGTTCATAATCATGTTGGGATTTTAGATTTAAGTACTTTTTCAAAATATGAAATAACAGGAGAGGATAGTTATCAATTTCTAGATCGATTATGTGTTAATAGAATTCCAAAAAAAGATGGAAGCATCATATTAACTCACACATTAAACAATATTGGTAGAATTCAGAGTGAATTTACAATCACAAAAGTTAAAGAAAATCATTACTACGCATTATCAGCAGCAGTTTCTGAAATAAGAGATTTAGATTGGTTTAATCAAAATAAACTTGATACTGAAAAAGTAGCAATTAAAAATGTTTCATTAGAAAAAGGGGTGCTCGGTTTAATTGGTCCTAAATCAAGAAATGTTTTATCAAAAGTTACAAATACCGATTTATCAAATGAAAATTTTCCTTGGTTAAAATCAAAACAGATAAAAATTAATGATATTGAAGTTTTAGCACTAAGAGTAAATTATGCTGGTGAACTTGGATGGGAGCTTCATATTGCAATGGATAAAATGAGTGAGGTTTATGATTTATTATTTAAAGAGGGACAAAGTGAAAATATAATTGATTTTGGTTCAAGAACTCTAAATTCGATGAGAATGGAAAAAGGTTATAGAGGTTGGGGGTCAGAATTAACTCCAGAAATAAGTGTGGTTGAGGCAAGTTTAGATAAATTTTTTAATCTAGATAAAAAAGATAATTTTATTGGATCAGATGCAGTTAAAGAAAGATTAAAAAAAGGCATTGATACAAAATTAGTTTATTTAGAAGTTGATGCAAAAAATGCTGATGCCCATGGTAATGAACCTGTATATTTTAACAATGAAAGAGTAGGGCTTACAACATCTGGTGGATACGGTTTTAGAGTTAAGAAAAGTTTAGCCTTTGCTTATGTTAAACCTGAAACCGCTAAACTTGGTAATGAATTTACAATTGAAATTCAAGGCAACAAAATTAAAGCAACAATTATTAAAGAACCTGTCTTTGATCCTGAAAATAATAAATTAAAAGCATAATTTTTTTGTTAATCTAATCTTGCTCCTTCTTTATTGAGTATTCTTCTAACATTTTCACCTTTTATATCTCTTAATAACATATTTTCTTTGATTGAAATTGAGGCTGCATGTCCAACTGCATGACCATAGCTAAAGCACTGTGCAGTTACTCTTGCTGATGCAACAGCTTCATGTTCAGCAGATAAGCACCTTCCTGCTGCAATAATACCTTCTCCATTTTTAGGAATAAAACAATTCAAAGGAACTTCATACACGTCATCCAGCAACCATTCAACTTTTGGTTTATTCCCAGAATGAAGTTCTATTGGCCAAGGCGATCTTGCAATACCATCTTTAAACTTTTTTCCATTGATTACATCATTATTTTTAAGTTTGTATACCCCATCCACTTGTCTTGTTTGTCTTATTCCAACTTGTGTTCCAGTATCAGTTACAAATGACTTTTCACAACCTTTTAAATTTTCTTTAAAAAATTTTGCATATTCACGAATTTGTTTTCTGCCTTGAGTTTCAGCTTCTGTAAAATCTTTATAGTAAAGAGAATTCAATTCTCTGCCATCCTCTCCAATTATTCTTGTGCAGTTACATAATAACTCATTTGGCTTTGTTGTTGAAAATAACCAAATTTTAGCCCTAGGAAGTTTATATTTATTTTCTTTGCTCATTTTAGTTATCAAATCAGTAACTTCTTGAGGCATTATTGAATTTAATCCGTATGTTTGTTTAAAAGTTTCAATATCAACACCTGAAATTTTAAAAATCATAGTTGGATTTTGCACTTTACCTTTATCACCTATAAAATTAGGCAATCCTGCCATTGCAATTACATCTGCATCACCAGATGCATCAATTGTAATTTTGCTTCTAATATTAAAAGTGCCTTGTTTACTCCAAACCTGCACACCTTCAATTTTATCATTTCCTTCCACTAACGTTTTAATAACTACAGCGTGATAAATTGTTGTAATATTTTTGTTTTGTAGAAAAATATCTGCAGTTTCTTTCCAGACTAAGGGATCATGCACTCTTGTAAAAGTTTTTCCATAAGCTATTGGCTCGGTTAAACCACCTTTTTTTTCCAACATTTTTGCAAATTCATCTGTAAAACCAAATACAGCTTGTTTAGGTTTATTTTGTAATTTATCTGAAGCTTCATACAAGCCACAAATTGTGCCTGATAATCCAGCTACAGCACCACCACCACAAAAACCATATTTTTCTATTAAAACAACTTTTAGATTTTGATTTGCAATTGTATTAGCAGCGGCTACACCTGCTGCACCACCGCCTACAACAACAACATCTGTTGAAATGTTATCTACAACTCTTTTATCAATGATTTCCATTTTTAAATGGTATTAATGGATTGTTTTGTAAAATTTTCTATATAATCCATCAATTTATCAGACTTTGATTGTGCTAAATTTTCATTACCTTGCGCAATTGCATCGCATACTGCTGAATGTAATTTTGCCATTACTAATAAATCCTCTAATTGACCTTTATTTCTATAAAACCAAAAACGTCTAGATAAACTTGCCACCAATTTAATAGCTCTTCTTACAAATTCATTATCACAGGTGACTGACAATAAATCATTCATTTGACTATCCAATTTAATAAATTTAGCAGTATTATTTTTTTTACATTTTTTCATTGCATAAGATATTTCTCTAAATTTTTTTCTTTCATTAGTGTTTGAATTTTTTGCTGCTAATTTTGCCATTAATCGTTCAATTTCTCTTCTTACCTGAACCAAATTTAGCTGATCATTTATGTTTATTTCTGTTATTAACAAACCTTTTCTTGGTAGAACTTTAATCAAACCTTCTCTTGCTAATTTTTGAATAGCTTCTCTAATTGGAGTTCTTCCACATTTTAGATTTTTTTCTAAGAAATTTTCTGTAATAAACGAACCTGGTTTATATTCTAGTTTAACTATTTTCTCCTCAATTATAGAATAAGTTTTTTCCGCTAAAGTTTTAGACATTCCAAAGCAAGCTATTATTAAATATTGACAACTGCAATCAAAATAAATTAACTTATGATATATCACAAATATATTTATGCCTGAAAAAAAAAAAAGATTAATTCAAGAAATTATCGATTCTAAACATTCAGGTGAGAAAATGGTTTATTCTTCCGTTCCAGATTATACTTCTGCAAGTTGGGCTGAAGCAGCAGGTGTAGATGTCTGTGTTGTAGGAGACTCGCTTGCAATGGTAGCTCATGGACACAAAAGTACAATTCCAGCTACTATGGATATGATGGTTATGCATGCATTAGCAGTTAGAAAAGGTGCGCCAAATACATTTGTTTTGGGCTGTATGCCATATCAAAGTTACAACACTATCAATAATGCTTTAAAAAATGCTACAAGATTTATGCAAGAAGCTGATTGTGATGCAGTAAAACCACAAGGAGGTAAATCCCAAGCACATATTTTAAAGTCATTGGTAGACTCTGGAATACCAACAGCATCTCATATTGGATTAACACCACATACAATTGCAATGTTTGGTGGATTTAAACTTCAAGGTAAAACCGCAGAAGGTGCAATGAAAATTCTTGAAGATGCTTTTGCAATCCAAGATGCAGGTTGCTTTATGTTAGAATTTGAAGCTGTTCCTGCCAAAATAGCTAAAGTAATTTCAGAACAACTAAATATTCCAACTATTGGTATTGGCGCTGGTAATGGAACTGATGGTCAAATACTTTTATCTTATGATTTATTAGGTGTCTTCACCGATTTTAAGCCTAAGTTTACTAAACGGTATGCTAATTTAACCGAAGTAGCTGTAAATGGTCTTAAGAAATATGTTCAGGAAGTTAAAAATGGGTCATTCCCTGATGAAGAACATTCTTATTCAGTATCTGATAAAGAATATGAAACATTTCTCTCATTAGTAGAAAAGAGAAAACAAATTTAACCATTCTTATATATCTGAGATATATCACCAATTGACTTTAATTTGTTAATTGTGCATACTTTTAATAATTAACTAACTAATCGGAGGGTAATTATGATTAATAAAATAAAAAAATTATTTTTATTAATTGCAACTTTTTCATTAGTAATCACTTCTCATTCAATTGCAGCTGATAAACATAAGTTTAAAATGGCTACTAGTTGGGGTGGTGGTCCTTTAATGGAAATTGGTGCTAAAGCATTTGCAGCAAATGTAGATAAGATGTCAAATGGAAGAATACAGATTGAGGTTTTTCCAGCTGGTACTCTTGGACCAGGTTTGAAAGTTTCAGAAACTGTGAAAAATGGTGTTGCTGATATGGGTCATACTTGGATGGGATATGACTGGGGTAAAGATAAAACTACAGTTTTATTCGGTGGCTATGCAGGATCAAGTGATACAGAAAAAATGCTACATTGGTTATACAGAGGTGGTGGAGCAGAAATGCAAGCTGAATTTAGAGATCAAAAGTTCGGTTTAGTTTCAATGCCACTATTTGTTAGAACTGCAGAAGTATTTCTTCATTCTAGAAAACCAGTAAAAAGTTTAAATGATTTACAAGGTTTGAAGCTTAGAACCGCTGGAGCTTGGCTAGAAATTTCTAAAGGCATGGGAGCTTCACCAGTTACAATGCCTGGAGGAGAAGTTTATACTGCTCTTGAAAGAGGAACAATTGATGCAACAGAGTGGGGAACACTTTGGGAAAATATTTCACCAGGTTTTGATAAAGTTACTAAATACGTGATCATTCCAGGTGTGCATCAGCCTACAGCGCCTTTTGAATTAGTAATAAACAAAAAGGCTTGGGGTAAATTATCTGCTGCTGATAAGCAATTGGTAAAAGATGCAGCTTTTGTTACCACAATGGACTCTTGGTTAACTATTGGAGATGAAGATGCAAAAGCTCTTGAATATTTCAAAGGTAAAGGAAATGAAATTATAGAGTTAGATGCAGAAGTTCAATATGCTGGTCGAGAGGCTGGTTTAAAATGGGCTGAAGGGGTAGCTAAAGAGAATGCTTACTTTAAGAAAGTTTTGGATCATCAAAATGAGTACTTTTCTAGATGGAAAGATTCTGGAAAATACAGAAATGTAAAAGTAAGATAATATTAAAAATTGATCTCACCCTAAAAATTTAGGGTGAGATTTTTATGAGAACTTTTTTGAATAAATTCATAAGATATACTGAAATTATAACTTGTTTTCCTGGATATATTGCTTCAGGTCTCATTATTCCTCTGATAGTTGCAACTTGTTACGAGGTTTTTGCAAGATATGTTTTAAATAACCCTACAATATGGGCATATGAATTTGGCTATTTGTTGATGGGTTTTCATTTTTTATTGGGTGGTGCTTTAACATTAAAAAAACAAGAGCACATTAGAATAGATATTTTTTACAATAGATTATCAAATAAAAAAAAAGCGGTTATTGATTTATTTTTCTATATTATTTTTATAATTCCTTGCTTGAGTGTTTTATCTTTAAAACTATATCAGCACACCGAATACTCTTTTTTAAGTGGTGAAAGTACCGGCCATTCAGCTTGGAATCCTCCAATTTGGCCAATGCATTTTATAATGTTTTTAAGTTTCTTCATTCTATTTTTACAATCTTTAGCAGAAGGTTTTAAATCAATTTTAATTTTAAAAGGTAAAAACAATAAATGATTTCATTATGGATGTTTCCAGCATTATTTGTTTTAATTTTTTTTGGTTTTCCAGTCGCTTTATCCTTAATTAGTATAGCATTTGCTTTTGGTTTAGTAACATTCGGAGATGCAGTTTTTTATCAATTCATATCTAAAATTGAAGGTATAGCTTCTAATTTTATCTTAGCAGCTGTACCTTTATTTGTTTTCATGGGGTCAATGCTAGAAAGGTCTGGTATTGCTCAACAATTGTTCAGCGCAATACACATGTGGACAAAGAAATTACCGGGAGGTCTTGCAATTGGTACTGTAATTATGTGCATAATCTTTGCAGCTTCAACTGGCGTGATAGGAGCTACAGAAACAGTTGTTGGTTTATTAGCAATTCCTGCAATGTTAAAACACAAATATTCACATTCATTAATTTCAGGAACTATTTGTGCTGGAGGTTCTTTAGGTACAATTATACCACCATCTGTCGTTGTTGTTGTTTTAGGTCCTATCGCAGACGTTTCTATTGGAGACTTAATGGTAGGAATGATTTTTCCTGGATTAGTTTTAGCTGCGCTTTACATAATCTATATTTTAATTCTTTGCATAGTAAGACCTGAAAATGGACCAACGATTACGGAAGAAGATGAGATTGATAGATTAAGTTTTAATGAAAAAATTATGATTACAGTTAAAGCTCTAGTGCCCCCAATATTAATGATATTTGCAGTTTTAGGTTCAATTATGCTCGGATTTGCTGCACCAACTGAAGCTGCTGCCTTAGGCGCAGCGGGATCTTTGATCCTTACTATATTTTATAAAAAATTTACTCTGAAAACTTTTAAAGATGCTTTAGTAAAAACAATTACTGTTACATCAATGATTATGTTTATTTTAATGGCAGGGAGTTTATTTACTGGTGTTTTTGCAGCCTCTGGGGGTATGTCAATTATGAAAGAGTTTGTTAATTCACTAGAATTATCTCCTTGGATATTATTGTTTGCATTTTTAGGTATTATTTTCATTGCAGGTTTTTTTCTTGAATGGATTTCAATTCTTTTAATTTTTATTCCAATATTTGCACCTATAGTAACTGATATTGGATTTAATCCAGTTTGGTTCTGTATTTTGGTTTTGATAATGATACAAACAAGTTATTTAACACCTCCAATGGCACCAGCAATTTTTTACTTAAGAGGTGTTTCTCCGCCTGAGATGAAACTTAATACTATGTACAAAGGTGTGATACCATTTGTTGGAATTCAAGTTGTTGCTTTAGCGATCGTAATGATTTTTCCAGATTTAGTTACCTGGTTACCCGAAAAACTATTAGGATTTGAAAATCAGTAAATTAATGAATAAAATAGTTTAAATGAAAAAAGAAGATATTTTAAAATTTAAACCTAAAATAATATCTGAAGAAAAAAGATTAGAATTTTTTGAAGATGGTGGAATTAAAGTTGAAAATATTTTAAGTCCTGAATGGCTACAAAAATGTCAAAAAGCAATAAATAATTTTATAAATGAAAGTAGAAACTTAAAAAAATCTAATTCAATCTACGATATTCAACCCGACCATACAAAAGAAAATCCTAAACTAAGAAGAGTATCTAGTCCTTGTGATTATAATGATGATTTATGGAGATTATTAACTGAAGGACCTATAGGAGATGTTGCAGAAGACATTCTAGGTCCAGTAGTAAGATTTTATCAATCAAAGCTAAATTTTAAAAATCCCAAAGGAGGGACGGAAGTAAAATGGCATCAAGACAAACCTTATTTTCCACATACCAATGACTCAGTCATCACAATTGGTGTTTATCTTGAAAATTGCACAGATGAACAAGGACCATTAGAAATCATTAAAACATCTCATCAAAAAGATGTAATTGATCATTATGATAATGGTAAGTGGTTAGGGAATATTTCAGAAAAAAATTTAATTAAAATTAATTTAGATGATAAAAAAATTCTAAAAGGAAATGCGGGATCAATAACAATTCATAATTACAGAACTGTACATGGGTCAAAACCCAACAACTCAGAGTTGCCAAGGCCTCTAATGCTATATGTTTTGAGCTCAGGTGATTCTGTGCCATTTACACCCCAACCCCTAAAATCAAAATATGAACAAGCAATCGTTAGGGGAAAATATGATAATAAGATCAGATGTGATTCTGGAGAATTTATTATTCCACCTAATTGGTCAAACGGTTACTCTTCAATTTTCGCAATTCAACAGAAAGAAACACCTAATTGACAAATATTGATTATTTGTGATATATTACTGATATATTAATAAAAAAAAGAGGTTAAAATGAGTGCAGAAAATTTAGAGCTAAAAAATGCTAATTTTACAAAAGGGCAAAAAGAATTTAGGGATGTTTATAGATCAAATTTAAAAGGTTTTTATAATGGATATGTGCATGTATTATTAGTTTATGCAATTGGCGCAGTAGCACTTTATTATTTCACATCGCACTTAAACAATATTCAATGGTGGGAATGGTTGATTGTGCCGGTAACATTGATTGGTGCAAACATTTTTGAATGGTGGATACATAAATTTGTTATGCATAAACCACAAAATTTTCCAGGTGCTAGAGCAATTTATTCAAGGCATACTTTACAACACCATCAGTTTTTTACTGAAGAAGAAATGAGATTTGCAGGGCCTCATGACTGGAGAGTAACTGTATTTCCTCCATATGCGTTAGCAATATTTATCACATTATTATCTGCACCAGGTGTACTTGTGTTATCATATATTGTTTCACCTAATGTTGGATGGTTATTTATATGTTCAACTACTTCATTTTATCTTCTTTATGAATTTATGCATTTTTGTTGCCATGTTGAGGAAAATTGGTTTGTTAGACATTGTCCATTTATCAATACAATAAGAAGACATCATGCGGCACACCATAATAAAGGAATAATGATGGGTTTAAACATGAACCTAACATTTCCTTTTGCTGACTGGCTTTTTGGAACATCAGACTTAGATAGAGGATTGATTGGTACATTTTTTAACGGATACAATAAAAAATATATTAAAGAGGAAGTATTGGCTGATAAACAAAATCAAAATTAATACTTAATGCCAATAAAGATTAAGATATTTTTAACTTCTTATGTGATTATTGTTGCAATAGGTGTAATACTTTTTGAAAATTTCCTTGGAGATAAATCATTAATTCTATCTATTGCAGCATTAGCTCCTTTAATGATAATTGGAATTTGGATATTTCCAGAAGTTGTTACAAAAAAAACAACTGCTGGAGATGAAGAAAGCTCAGAAAACAATTAGATTAAAATCGAGTATTATTTAATATAATAAATAAATTATTTATGATACCCGAAACAGTAAGAGAGCATCTTGAAGAGTATATTTGTCAAGAAGTGTATGTTCAAATAGCCGTCATTAAAGGTAAAGAAAAAGGTACAACTAAATCAGCAATTAATAAATATTTTAGCTCAAATCATTTTAAGGATTTATCTGACGGCAGACCTTATGATCATTTTATTGATGGTCTGAAGGATAAATGTCTTGTTAAATTAATCAATTCACCCATGAGAGATAAAGAAACTGAAGATGAGGTGATTAAAGAATTACAGTCAAAGTTGAATAATTTAAGCGAAGACGAATTAAAAGACACATATTGGGAAATTGAAACAGGTGAATATTTATCAGGTAAACAAGTTAAAGAACTTGAGAATGAAAGAGATCAAATGATTAAACAATTAGATCTTGAGAATAATTCAAATAAAACTGATGAGGTTTATGAAACTATAATTAGGTTTTGTAAAAAATATGAAGTGCTTTGTACTAAAAAATATCCTGAAGCACCTTTACCTTTAGAAATTTTGAAGTCTTTTAATTAATTTGAGAGGTTCGCTCTTTCAGTCTCTTCACCAAAAGAGCTCCTCTATGTTGCCTCTTTGGCATTTAAATCCGATTGGATTTTTGTTTTCGTTTTTTCGTATTTGAAGATCTTCAGTTATGTGTCAGGTGGTGTAAGTTTAATCATAATAACCTCCTTATTTATTAAGTTAATTATAATTAAAACTTTTATCAATTAATTTATTTTAATTTTATGCAAATATATTTCTTGAATACAACCTGATGCTTTAGTAGGTTCCCGATATCAGAATTTACTTCCCTTTAAACGAGAATACAAAAAGTTTTTTTAAAAATTATTTTTTATTTATTAATTCACTAATAAAATTTTCACCATAACCATCATCAACAGCTTTTTGAAAATAGTTTTTATTTGTTTCTGCAACTTTTTCTGCTTCAGGGAAATTTTTTAATAAATCTTGTATATAAGTTAAATCTTTGACTGAGTTTTTTGTAGTAAATTTAAAACCAGTAAAATCTCCTTCAAGTAAATTATCAAAAACTCGATTTAAAGCTGCTGAATTGCCTGACCCTAGTTTAGCAACTTCAAATAATTTTTTCATATCGAGACCAAATTCTTTTCCCGTTTTTGCTAAATGATTGATTAGAGCAGCATTTCCTAAAGTTAAAAAATTATTTAATAATTTTGATTTAGCTCCCATTCCAACCGGACCAAAATGAAAGTAATTTTTACAGAAATTTTTTAAATATGGCTCTGCAATTTTAAAGTTTTCATCAGAAGCACCAACAATACCTCCTAAAACACCCTCTTCAGCTTGGACAGGACCACCCATTACAGGACACTCTATATATCTAATATTCTTATGTTTATAGATTTCCTCTGTTTCAATAGATCCAGTTTTATTATGAGTTGTAATATCTATAACTAAACAATTATTACTTAGTATTGAGGATAATTTTTCAGCAATTTCTTTTGCGATTGGTGTATTTGTTACACATTTAAATAGTACATCTAAATTTTTATCTTTAAATTCATCAAAATTTTTAACTTCAATTGCACCTTCACTAGCTATTTTTTCAATTGGTTCTCGGTTTTTATTTGCAACAACAAATAATTTATGACCTGCTTTTAAAATGTTTTTGGCTATTCCATAACCCATGTAGCCAACACCAATGAAGCCAATATTTTTCATATTATCAAGTTTACATGATTAATGAATATGTATAAAGTTTATTCATGAAGTACTTATGTGCATTAAAAGATTTATTAATTAGCCTTGTTGCATCTACAGTAATAATTTATGGATTAAATATTGTTGCTGGGTTTGCAGGTGCAGATTATACATTCACTAATGGTGAAGCCTTTATAGTTTGGATCTTAATGGCGATATTAGTTAATAATTGTTTGAAGAGATAAATCTTTCAAATGAAAATTGCATTTATTGGCACTGGCCTTATGGGCTATCCAATGGCCAAAAATCTTCTTGAAAAAAATTTAGAATTGAATGTGTTTAGTAGAACAATTGAAAAAGCTAAACCTCTAGAGAAATTTGCCGCAAAAATATCAAATTCGTTGAGTGAAGCCGTGAAAGGTGTTGATGTGGTTATTACAATGCTAACGGATGATGATGCTGTTGAAAAAGTTTTAAGTGACCAAGACTTTCAAGAAAATTTAAAAAAAGGATCAACTATAGTTGATATGTCATCGATCAAACCAAAAATTGCAATTAAATATGGAAAACTTTTAAAAGATCAAGGTATCAATTTTTTAGATGCACCAGTTTCAGGAGGAACCATTGGCGCTGAACAGGCAACCTTAGCAATAATGGTTGGAGGAGATCAAAAAGTTTTTGATCAGATTAAAGATGTTTTAAAAGTTATGGGAAATCCAACATTAGTAGGTCCTATTGGAAGTGGGCAAGTATCAAAATTAGCCAATCAAATAATTGTAGGGATAACCATTGGTGCTGTTGCCGAAGCAATTACTTTATGTGAAAAAGCAGGAGTTGATGGTAATAAATTTATTAAAGCTTTAGCAGGTGGGTTTGCTGATGGTAAAATTTTGCAAAATCACGGTAAGAGAATGATTGATAAAGATTTTTCTCCAAAAGGCAAAGTATCTACTCATTTAAAAGACATGAATAATATTTTAGAGTGTGCAGGAGATCTCAACACTCAATTACCCATATCAAATTTAATTAAGGATATGTTCAAATCTTTAGTTGAAAATGGAAATGATAATGATGACCACAGTGCACTTTATAAAGAAATTGAAAGAAGGAATAAAAATTAATTATTAAATTTTCTTTGAAGATGTTTTAACTTGCCTTCAGTACTGTCATAATCAATATAACAGCCTTGTAAAAACCTTTTTCCTTCATTAGCATTATAAGTAGTTCTGCCATGTAATAAGCGATGATTATCCATCATCAACAAATCTCCAGGTGATAATCTAAATTCAATTCGATATTGATCAGAATTATAAAGTTCAGATATTTTATTTCTTGCTGAATAATAAAGTTCTAATTTATTTTTTTCCATTAAAGGAACAAAATCTAATCGTGGACTAAATCTTACTTGTTTAAACTTTTTGTGCTCATCTAATTGAATCATTTCAGCCCAACTATCTAAAACCACAGTATCATCTACGAATTGAAATCTTATCTTTGTTTTAGTTAAAACTTCATAATATTCTTTATATTTTTCTCTAAGATCCTCAGTCACAGTATAACCATCAACTAATGTTGATAAACCTCCAGAAACTTCATTTTCAATACAATGTAACATTTGAATGCAAGGAACTGGATTTCTGTAAGGGTTGTCTGTATGAGGTGCTAGAGGTAATGATGTATACGCTAAATCATTTGGATTTGGTTTTGATTTTACATCAAAATATTCACCAAAGTTAGTTCGTCTGATACTACCTATAGAATTTGCAAATTTTACTAGAAAATTATTTTCTGTTGGCACATCTTTAAAAATCACAAATCCATATTGATAAAATTTGATTAATGCATCATGCATTAATTTATCTTCAAAAAAGTTTTCATTATATTTAAAGTAATTAAAATCTTTTAAAGAAGAGTTCCATTTTACTTTTTCTATTAATTTAATGTCATTATCATTTGCAAACTCTTTTAAAATACTTTGGATAGCTATCTTAGTAAAAGCACCATCATCAAAAGTTACTTCTAAAAAATTATCTATAATATTAAGTTTCTTAATTTTGATATCATTTTTTAACTCTGTTGGATCGAATAGTCTTTGTTGGGTTCCTTTATCAAGGTATTGATCTCCATTTACTCTTTCTCTTAACCAAAAAGGATGAATCTCTTTCTTTGAGCCATCTTTCTCAAAAAAAACTTTATTTTCTGATAATTCAATTTTCATAGAAGTTAAGATGATTATTTAAAATTTGTCTTTAATCAATATCAATTAAATAGTATTAGAGAGATGTGTCAGATATTAAATCATCAGATTATAAAGTATTTTCAAGATTTGTTGAAAATTTAGCAAAGAAATTAACTAAATTTTATTACTTAAAACTTAACAAAAAGTTTGTTACCTCTAACAAGATCAAGGGCAAAGGATACGATCCAGTAACAACTGCTGATAAAGCTTTTGAAAAGTTTATTAGAAAAGAAATTAATTCAAAATTTCCAAAGCATCAAATTATTGGAGAAGAATTTGGTCATCAAAAATCTAAAAGTGACTTCACATGGGTAATTGATCCAATTGATGGAACAAGATCTTTTGTAATAGGAAATCCTACTTGGAGTAATTTAATTTCTTTAAATTACAAAGGTAATCCAATTGTGGGACTTGCTAATTTCCCAGTATTGAAAAAATATTATTTTAATTCATCAAATAAATCCTCTTTTGTTGTTGAAAATAATAAAAAGAGAAAAATTAAAGTTAATAACAAAGTAAAATTTTCTAATATGAAAATGTCAGTTGCATTTCATGGTGGCATTTCTTTAGATCAACAAAAAAAAATTCCAAAAATATTAAAATTGATGCAATTTCCATGTGTAGATGCATTAAGTTATTCTCATTTTGCTGAAGGAAAATTAGATGTTGTTATTCAATGTTCTAATAAAATTTGGGATATACATCCATTGATACCAATTATTGAAGCTGCAGGTGGAATAGTATCAACTTGGAGTAACAAGAGTGCAGTTAAAGCTGGTAATATTATTTGTTCAGCAAATAAAAATATTCACAATCAGTTAATAAAAATATTAAAACCGGTTTGTTAAAAATTAATTTTTTATGTCTAATTCTATTACCGTATTAGGTATATTTGTTGCAGATCTTTGTTTTATTGGAAAAAAAATACCAAGTATTGGACAAACTCAAATTGGAAATGATTTTCAAATAGGACCAGGTGGAAAAGGATCCAACCAAGCAATTACAGTTGCTAAGCTAAATGGGGATGTAAACTTTATTTCAAGACTGGGGGATGATGAATATGGTCATATGGCTTTAGAAATTTATAAATCAAATAATGTTAAAATAAATTCTGTACTTTTAGATAAAAATGAAAAAACAGGCGTTGCTGGAATATTCATTGATGAAAAAGGGAATAATTCTATAAATGTTATTCCTGGTGTAGCTAATAAAATTTCCAAAAAAGATATTGATAATAATCTAGATACAATAAAAGATTCTAAAATATTTTTAACTCAATTAGAAATATCAACTGATATTACAATGTATGCTTTAGAAAAAGCAAAAGATTTTAATTGTATTACTATTTTAAATCCTGCTCCTGCACGCATTATAGATAATCGGTATTTTAAATTAATTGATTTTTTTACTCCGAATGAAAAGGAAGCAGAATTTTATCTTAATAAAAAGATTGAAAATGAAGAAGATATTAAACAAGCAGCAAAAGATTTGTTAAATTTTGGAATTAAAAATGTGATTATTACCCTTGGAGAAAAAGGGGCTTTCTTTAAAAATGATAAGGAAGAATATTTTTTAGATGCATATAAAATGACAGATAAGGTTGTTGATACTACTGGTGCGGGGGATGTTTTTAATGGTGCTCTTGCGATTGCTTTATCAAACAATAAATCGGTTAAGGAAGCTATAATATTTGCGAATAAAGTTGCTGCAATTTCTACAACTAAATTAGGTGCTGCAAATTCAATTCCTACAATAGATCAGATTAATTCCAAATAATTAAAAGAAATTTTTAATTTTTTTTGATAGTTTTTAAAAGTGAAAAAAATAATTACATTATTTATTAGTTTATTATTTTTAACTATCAGTTCAAAAGCGAATGATAGAGACATTCAGTTAAACCGTTTATTCAATGAACTAAAAATTAATAATGCAGCTTTAGTTTATGGAACTGAACAAAAAATTTGGAAAATTTGGAGCACCCACCCAACTGACGAAAAACTTACATTAAAATTATCGAAGGGTACAAATCTTATGCAGGGAAATACTTTATCAAAAGCAATTGAGATATTCTCAGATCTTATTGAACTAGATCCAAATTGGGCCGAAGCATGGAACAAAAGAGCAAATGCTTTATATTTAATTGGTGATTACGAAGGATCTCAAAAAGATATTAATAAAGTTTTGGAGTTAGAAAATAGACATTTTGGAGCTTTAGCTGGACAAGGTTTGGTTAATATTAAATTAGAAAATTATGAAATAGCAATTGAAAGTTATGAAAGAGCTCAAGAGATTTATCCTGCTATGCAGTCTCCAAAAGTTATGATTGAGCAAATAAAAGAATTAATAAAACAACAGTTAATTTAGTGTATTAACAAAGAATGAGTTTAAATATTTTAATAGTTGAAGGTAATAACCCAGAAGATTCTAGTGTTTTTATTGAAGCTGCAAAAGCAAGTTGTTCTGAAAATTTAAAAAATCTAGTGCAAAAAATAGAGCCATTAGCTGAAATAAAAATCATTAACCCTTCCAGAGATAATGAAACAAAAGAAGCTTTAGAAAATTTAAATCAATATAAAGGAATTATATTCACAGGTGGAGCCATGAGAATTAATGATATGACAGATGAAATTAAAAAGCATATCAATTTTGCATCTAATTGTTTTAAACACGGAAAAAAAATTTTAGCTATATGTTGGGGTTTACAAGTATGTTCCACTGCAGCAGGAGGAAATGTTGCACCCGCAAAAAATGGTGCCCACATAGGTATAGCAACTGACGTTAAGATCAATGATGAAGGTAAAAAAAATTTAATATACAAAAATAAAAGACACATTTTTACAACTCCTGCATTTAATTTTGATGAAGTAATAGAATTACCAGAAGGTGCCAAATTATTATCTAGTGATAGTATTAATAGAGTAATGGCAATTTATTTTAAATCGGGTCAATCAGAGATTTGGGGATTACAATATCATCCTGATTACGAGTATTGGCAAATGGTTAATTTATCTAATGCAAGAAAAGACAGGTTACTAAATAACAATATTTTTAAAAATGAAGATGAGTTTGAAAAACATGTTAACTATATAAAAGAACAAGATTTAGATTTTGATAATAGAACTCATGAAGTTAGAAATTGGCTTGATAATCTAAAAGCAAGTTAATCATAAAATTATCGAACGATTTCTTTGTGAATCTTCAAATTTACTAGTATTATATTTTATTATGTGTGGACGTTATGTGATTACAAGCCCTGTTTCAAAAACTGATAAATTAATAAAATCTGCAATCCAGATTGAAGATAATGAAAATTATAATGCTCACCCATATCAAAAGCTTCCAGTTATTAAAAAATATAAAAATGGTAATACTTTAGAAAACTTAAAATGGGGATTAGTACCTAGTTGGGCAAAAGACAAAGATTTTAAAGCATTAATTAATGCAAGATTAGAGACAATTGATGAAAAAGTTTCTTTTAAAAAATTGATTAAAGATTTTAGATGTGTTGCAGTTGCCGATGGATTTTATGAGTGGAAAAGGGAGGAAAAAGAAAAAACTCCTCATTATTTTGTAAGAGAGGATAAAAAACCTATTTTCTTTGCTGGTATTTATGAAAGTGATCAGTTTTGTTTAATTACAGAGGAAGCGTCAGATAATATAAAAGAAATTCATCACCGTCAGCCAGTGATATTAAATCAAACAGATGTTAATCGATATTTAAACTTAGAGTTATCTGGTTCAAATTTTTTAAAAGAGGCTAAAAAACCAAACTTAATTTTTCATGAAGTATCAAAAGATGTAAATAAACCAACAAATAATACCGCTTCTTTAGTTCAACCCTTAACTAATTAAAATGATTTTTTTTATAAAGATATTAATAGCCGCAAGTATAATTTCATTTGCAAGCTGGCTTTCAGGTCAATATCCAAAGTTAGCAGGATTTATAATAGCTCTTCCTATTGCTTCATTAATTGCAATTATCTTTTCATATTATGAGCATCAAGATGTTGAAAAAACTATAACCTTTACAAAGAGCATACTGATAGCAGTGCCTGTCAGTTATTTATTTTTTATACCATTCTTTTTCGCAAATTTATTAAATATGAATTTCTGGCTTATTTATCTAAGTGGAATATTTCTGCTTGTTGGTGGATATTTCATCCACAAATATTTAATTACCTTTTTTTAAATTTTTTAAATTTAAAACTTTTAGGTCTTTTTCTATTTTTAAACTTTTTTTTGTTTTTAAAAGAGGATTTTCGATCATCATTTGATCTTGGGTTTTCATCATCTTTTTTACCAAAATATTGAGGATTATTAGTATATCCAAAAGGTTTTTTCTTATCTTTAAAGTTTTTCTTTCTATTATCATTTTTCTTTTTAAAATTTTTCTTTCCATTAAAACTGGTCTTTCTATCATCATCTTTTTTAAAGAGCTTCTTTTTCTCTTTAAAGTTTGACTTTTTATTATCTCTAAATCTTTTGTTTCTATTAAAAGAACCTTTACCTTTTTTTCTACCTCTAAAACTTCTTTTTTGTTCCCTGTCTCTTTGTGGGGGTTTGTAGTTTGGATCAATTAATTTACTAATTGAATTCCACATTGAACGATCACTTGGAGTTAAAAAGGTTAAAGCAGATCCTTCTTTACCTGCTCTACCAGTTCGTCCAATTCTATGTACATAATCTTCTGGTACTTGTGGTAGATCGTAATTAATAACATGTTTGATAACAGGAATATCTAATCCACGTGCAGCAACATCAGTTGCAACCAAAATTCGACTATTACCATTTCTAAATCCATTAATTACTCGATCTCTTTTACTCTGTCTTAAATTTCCATGAATAGCATCTGCTTTATGACCATCAAATTTTAATCGTTTTACAATTTTATCTGCCCCATGTTTTGTTTTAACAAATACTAAAATTGATCCTGATCGCTCTACTAATTGATTTATTAGTTCGTGATATTTTTTATCCTGTGTAATTTCAAAAGTTTCTTGTTTAATTTTTTCAATTGGAGTTGATAATGAACCAACTGAAATTCTTTCAGGATTATTTAGATATTTTTGAGAAATACTTAATATATTATCAGGTAGAGTTGCTGAAAATAATAATGTTTGATGATCTTTTGGAACATAGTTTAAAATTTCTTCTATTTGGGGAGTAAATCCCATATCGAGCATTCGATCTGTTTCATCGAGTACTAAATAATTTACTTTAGATAAATTTAAACTTTTTCTCTTTAAATGATCATTAATTCTTCCAGGAGTTCCAACTATAATTCTTGCACGTTTGCCAAGTTTTCTAAGTTGTTTTTGCATGCTCTCACCACCAATTAATAAAGCATTGCCAATCCCAATTTCTCTTACATTTAATTTTAAAACAGTTGCCATCACTTGCGTTGCAAGTTCACGAGTTGGGCAAACTATTAATGCCATTGCATTTTTATCTTTTAAAAGTTTGTTAATCATTGGAATTGTAAAGGCTAGCGTTTTACCTGTTCCTGTTTGGGCAGTTCCTAAAATATCTCTTCCCGTTAAACTAATTGGAATTGATTGACTTTGAATAGGAGTTGGAGTTTTAAACTCTGCAAGCTCAATTGATTTTTTTAGCTTATTTTCTATTTGTAAATCTGAGAAGTTCATTGATGGTGGGAAAGGTATAAATATATGTATTTTTAATGCGCTTATATCTTTAATAATAGATAGTGCAATATAAGAAATTGATTATAAAATTTTTTGATATAAATAATACCTATGACAATCAAATCAGCACAACAGTTAGTCCAAGAAGCTTATACTGAGGTTAAAACAATCAATACTGATGAGGCATTAACACTAGTTAAAGAGAACAAATGTAACCTAATTGATATTAGAGACGTTAGAGAATTAGAAAAAGAGGGAAGAGTTGAAAACTCAATTCATATTCCTAGAGGCATGTTAGAGTTTTGGATAGATCCAAATAGTCAATATTTTAAAGAAGGAAAATTAGACCTTGATAAAGAAATGGTTTTATTTTGTGCTGCAGGTGCAAGATCTGCGTTAGCCGCTAAAGCATTACAGGATATGGGATTTGAAAAAGTATCTCATGTTGAAGGTGGCTTTGGTGCAATTAAGCAAAGCAATTTTAAGATTGTTTAATTAGAAGCAATTTTCTTAAATTCTTTACTAAATCCGCTTAAACCAAGATTGATATTTATTTTTTGGCCATTAGGTGCAACGTACTCTAAATTCATTTCATTACCTTTTTGAAATTTACTTAACGTTTCATCCTTAACCCTCATGCTTGTGATGCATCCATTTTGTCTACAAATATTAAAACCATACGGTTTTTCACTAATAAATTTTCCATCAAAGCCAATTTTAACTCCTTGAGGTATTGATGTTCCAAGAGGACTAATTAAAACAAATCTTACATCATCAGAACCTGATCTTGTTTGCATTGCAATAGTAACTATCTTTTGTTTCATTTCTTTATCTACAAACACACTTCTTTCAAGGACACATTGTTTTTTATCATCTGCAGAACAATTACTGATCCATTCTCCTTCATATAATTTTGAATTTTTTTCTTCTGCTAGTAAGTTTATCGGAGCAAAAAAAGTTATAAAAATGATTAGAAATCTTAAAATTTTCATCAGCTCACTGGTAGACCATACATTGTATAATTCAACCGTTAATCTTGTTAAATTTCTTCAATCGGGTTATTTTGGTAAAAAAAAGGATTAAAATGTTGAAAGTTTATTTAGCTGGTGAAATTCATACGAATTGGCGAGAAGAAATAATTGAAAATTGTAAAAAAGAAAATTTAGATATCAAATTTTCATCTCCAGTAACGGATCACCCATCATCTGATGATTGTGGAGTTGATATTCTAGGCTCTGAAGAGAAAAATTTTTGGAAGGATCGAAAAGGTGCAAATATCAATTCAATTCGAACTAAAAAATCTATTAAAGATAGCGATGTCGTTGTTGTTAAATTTGGTGAAAAATATAAGCAATGGAATGCAGCATTTGAAGCAGGTTATGCAGCAGCATTAAATAAATCAATAATTGTAATCCATAGCGATGATCATCAACATGCTTTAAAAGAAGTTGATGCAGCAGCTTCAGCTGTTGCTACAGATCAAATGCAAGTTGTTAGAATTTTAAAATATGTTTTAGAGGGAACTTTAAAATAATTATAATTTTTTTTAAGCATGAAAAAAATTTCTATCAATTTAAAGACTAATAAAATTATCGTTATTGGGGGTATTTATTCTAACATTGAGTCTTTCAAGAAATTTTTAACATTAATTAAAAAAACAAAATTTAAGAATATTCCTATTATTAATACGGGGGACATTTTCGCTTATTTTTCTGAACCAAATAAAGCCATTGAATTAGTAAAAAAACACAAAATCGTATCTATTATGGGTAACTGTGAAGAGTCTATTGCATTTAACTCAGATGATTGTGGTTGTGGATTTAAAAAAGATAGTACTTGTGATTTATTAACCTCTCAGTGGTATCCATATTCTAAAAAAAATATATCTATTCAAAATAAAAAATGGCTTAAAAAATTGCCTTATGAAATCATACTAAAATATAAATCAAAAAAATATTTAGTCTGTCACGGTTCTCCTAGAAAAATTAATGAATTTATCTTACCGTCAACAAGCAAAACACTAATAAAGAGTTTGATTAAAAATTTTAATGGAATTATTGCTGGTCACAGTGGAATACCATTTACAAGATATTTTAAAAAAAGTTTTTGGCACAACAGTGGTGCAATTGGCCTTCCTCCTCATGATGGTACGAATAGAGGATGGTATTCAATCATAGATCTAGAAAAAGATTTAATTGAACACAAATCTTTCTCTTATAATTATTTAAGAACTTTTAATAAGATGATGAAAATTAATCTTAATGTCCATTATACAAAAACACTAAAATCAGGTTATTGGCCTAGTACTGATATTTTTAAAAAGTATGATCTAGATATTTTAAATTCAGCAATACCACGTCAGGGCTTTATATTTAGATAAATGAAGAAAATACTTTGGTTTAGATATGATTTAAGAATTGAAGATAATGAAGCTTTCAATAAAGCTTGTATAGGTGGTGAAGTTTTACCTATCTTCATTTATGATAAAGAATATTGGAAATTAGAAACTTCTAGCTCATTTCATTTAAATTTTACCAAAGAAAGCTTAGATGAGCTTAGTAATGAGTTTCATAAAAAATTTAACATAAAGTTATCTATATTTTACGGTAATACTATTGAAATTTTAAGTAAACTAATTAATGAATTCAAAATTACAGACATATTCACTAATCAAATTTTTAGAAATAAAAATACATTAGATTTAGATCAAAAATGTATTCAGTTATTTAATGACAAAGATATTAAGTGGCATCAGCTTCAACAGTTTGGTATTCAACTTGAAAATAGAAAAAGAAATTATTGGGAAAACCTGACATTATTTTAGATTAAATATTTCTTTTAAATTAATATCAAAATTAATGGCTTGGTATAACTTAAATAACACAGATCCTATTGCTAAAGAATTCAGTAAGCAAAAAAGAATTGAGCGATGTGGATTTTGTGGTCAGGAAAAAGAAATTAGAACAGATAAAAAGATATATTTTTCAGAATTTGAAATAGAAGACAGACCTATTTGTTTTCATTGTTATCATCATCACAGTAAAAAAGCAGTTGCTGGATAAAATTATGTCAAATACTAATTAGCAATGTTAGGAAAAAAAATTAAATTCAAACTTCCTAAAGTTCCAGGTAAAAATTTTTTAAAAGGTAAATTTGTTACTCTAGAGCCAGCTAATCCATCAAAGCATACTAAAGATTTATTTGAAACGTTTAGTTTAGATAAACAAGGTTTGTTATGGAAATATATGCCTGATGGACCATTTAAAAATATTAATCAATTAAAGCATTATATTAAAAATACAGATTGTTTTTTTTATGCCATTTACTCAAAAAGGCATAAAAAATATTGTGGGTTGGCATCTTATCTAAGAATACAACCAAAAGCAGGTTCAATAGAAGTTGGTTATATTACCTATTCTCCAATTTTAAGAAAAACAGTTGAGGCAACTGAAACTATGTATTTAATGATGCAGAATGTTTTTGAGACACTTAAATACAGAAGGTACGAATGGAAATGTAATAATGGAAATGCAAAATCCAAAAATGCTGCCTTAAGATTAGGTTTTAAATTTGAAGGTGTATTTAGACAAGCAGCAGTGATTAAAGGAAGAAATAGAGATACCGCATGGTTTTCAGTTATTGATAAAGAATGGAAAAAATTAAAAAAAGGGTATTTAAAATATTTATCAAGCAAAAACTTAGATAAAAACTTAATTCAAAAAAGAAGTTTAAGATTTACTTAAAATCTCAAACTTAATAACCATAAAGATCCTATCATTAAGCAAGTACCTGATAATCTGCCAATTAATGATAAATCTTTTTTAAAGAAATTTTCTTTCATAAAATTTACAATCACTGCATAAAATCCATCAGAGATAAAACCTAAGATACAAAATATAATTCCAAAAGTTATTATTTGATTAAAAGGGTCTTGGTTTATATCTAAAAATACTGGAATAAATGATCCAATAAATACAATCATTTTAGGATTGGACCATAAAACTAAAAAACCCTGGATATAGAAGTTTTTTTTCTCAACATTCGGTAGTTTGATATTTAAATCTTTTGCATTTTTAAACATGCTAAAGCCAATATAAAATAGATAAAAAATACCAATCCACTGAACAATAATTAAAAAAAGATTTAGTTGATTATTTAAGAAATCAAAACCATAAGCATATAAAACAAACATAGAGGCAGATCCTGTCACAGTACCTAAAGTGGTTTTTATTCCTGAGATAAAATTATATCTTAGAGTATTAGCAATAATAATTGAGACCGATGGACCTGGAACCACCAGTAATAAAAAAGTTGCTAGTAAGAAAGGTATAAAAGTTTGCATGAAATTTTATGATAATATTAATTATAAATGTGATAAATCATAGAAATAATGATTTTAGAATTTAATTCTGACCCTGCTGAGCTAAAAAACGTTAGACAAAAAGTTGAAGATTTTTGTAAAAAAAATCAAATTAAAGTAAATATTTTAAATATCAAATTAGCGATTGATGAAGCGGTACAAAACATAATTCGCTATGCATACAAATTTGATAAAACAAAAAAGATAACCATAAAATTAGAAAAAATATCTGGAGATAGTTTTAAAGCAGAGATTAGAGATTTTGGTCAACGGGTTCCAATAGATCAAATTAAACATAGAGCATTAGATGATATTAAACCAGGTGGTTTAGGTGTGCATTTTATTAAGAGTATTTCTAAAGAAATGGCATATGAACATAAGGATGAAGCTGGAACTTTATTAACTTTGGTATTTTAATTACTCTTCTTTTAGAAGTTTTGGCTCAGAACATTTGTAAAATTGATTAGAGCCCCTTAGAGATTTTTGCAACATCGCTAATTCTTTTGAATTTTTGCTGAATGTTACATTAGTTTGAAAGCCACCAATGTTGCCCTTTGAAGAAAAAGATGACGGTGTTTGTCTATCCATTTTAAAGTTTACTTTTGTTTTAGAATTATTGATTTTTGTTAAAATAACTTGTTGTCTTTTATTTGAATAAACCCAAGTAGTTGTATTTTTATTATTTTTACAACTTAACTCATAAATATTTGCATTAGAATTTTTAGGAATAAAAGCTATAATTATAGTAAATATGATTAAGTTTAAAAAAAATTTAGATAGCATTAAATTATTTGTTATTGCTTTTTTTGCATTTTTAGCTGCTCATTATTTTTATAATAATATCATAACGAAGTCTACTGCTAGCAATATTAAATTTATCGATGTTGAAGTAGAAATGAACGGTAAAGTTAATCTAAATTTAAACTGTAAAGGTTCAAATAATCCAAATCCTTCAAATGTTAATAGAGGCCTTGGAGAGAAAACAGAAAATAACTGTGTAGGAACCGGAACTTTCTCAGCTACTATTCCGCAACAACGATTTACTGAAAGTCCTAATTAGTTTTATTCAACTAATTTTTTTAATTTTAAACCTTCCAAACATTTTTCCATCGTAAACATTCCATCTTTAGCAGATGTTTGAAGTGTAGATTGGATTTGTTCTGTTTTACCTTCTCTAATCAAATTTCTAATTGCAGGTGTGCCGGTCATTACTTCATGACAACCAATTCTTCCGCCACCTTTCTTTTTTAAAAGTTGTTGAGACATTACTAATCGAATTGATCCAGCTAACATCGTTTGTGCTTGTTCTTTTTGCGCTGGTGGAAACACATCTAAGATCCTTGTTATAGTTGATGAGGCACTACTTGCGTGCAATGTTCCAAAAACTAAGTGACCTGTTTCAGCAGCAGTTAATGCTAATGAAATAGTTTCAAGATCTCTCATTTCACCAACTAAAATTACATCTGGATCTTGTCTTAATGCAGATTTTAAAGCTTTAGCAAAACTTCCTGTATCTTTTCCAACTTCCCTTTGGGAAATAATACTTTTTTTTGCAGGGTGAACAAATTCAATAGGATCTTCAATAGTAATTATATTTTCTGCTCTGTGTGAATTGATTTGATCAATCATTGCTGCAAGAGATGTAGATTTTCCTGAACCTGTTTGACCTGTGACAAGAACTAAACCTGTTTTATGAGTAATTGCTTCATGAGCTGCAGGGGGTAAACCAAGTTTTTCAATGTTTGGTATTTCACTAATAATTTTTCTAAGAACCATACTAGGTCCATAAGAAGAATAATAACCATTTGCTCTAAATCTTTGTCCATCGACAACGACTGCAAAGTCTAAATCTCCATTTGTAATTAAGTAATCGTATTGAGCTTTATCTAAAGATTGTTTCCAAAATGACTCGATGTCTTGTCTCGATATTATATCATCACTAAAAACTTTGATCTCACCATTTTCTCTGATTGCAAATGGTTGATTCGATCTGATGTGAATATCAGATAAATCATAATTTTTTGGATATGTTTTTAATTTATCATGTAAACTCATTAATGTTTTGATGCTCTAAAAGTAACAGTTTTTCAAGTTTTTTTTACTGTTGATCTATATATAAAGTAACACAACTAATGCTTGTGTACCGATTCGCTATTTATTATTGTGATTCTATTAAGCTTTTTAAAAATTTATGATTGATAAACTTGGCCCACCAATTGCAAAAGCATTTGCACCAGTAATAAAAATGTTGGGCAATTACCACTCTAAAAAAGAAAAGGTTATTGGAGTAGTTTTTAAAGATAAGTTTATTCAAGCAGCAGAAATTTCATATAAAAAAAATACTTGTAAAGTTGATAATTTTACAAACCAACAAATAGCAGGAATTGGTGAAGATCAAGATTTTCTATCAGCAACCACATACTTAAGTGATCAAGTTAAAAATGCTTTAGATTCTATTAAGACAAAAACAAGAGATGTTGCAATTTCACTAGATACCTCCAAAGCACAAATTTATAATTTACAAATCCCTATAATGGATCAGGAAAGTTTAACTGAAGCAACAGCCTTTGGTGGTTTTTGGGATCAGTTTGATGAAACACCAGAAAGTTTAGAAGAGTTTGAAACAAGTTACTCAGTAGTGAACACAAACGAAGAACTCGGAGTTATGGATGTTGTTTTAGTTACTATGGAAAAAAAATTTGTTGAAGCCTATTCAAATATTTTTAGATTAGCAGGTTATAATCCAGTCGTTATAGATTTAGCGCCGTTTGCACATGTTAATGCTCAAGGGATTGTTCTTGGCAAAGAAGGTTTTGAAACCCCTAACGTAATCTTAAATTATACGAAAGAAGAAAAAAGTATTACCATTTGTTCAAGCAAAGGTTTTCAATATTCTGAGCTTAACATTATTGAAGCTGACCAAGTGTTATTAGATACTGTTGAAGAAGTAGATAGTATAGAAAATGAATTTTGGGATGAAATTTTTGAAAGATTAGGCTCACAGATTAAACAATATCTAGTTGAGTATGAAACAAAATATGAATTTGATCCAATAAGCATTATTACAATTCTAACGGATAAGATAAAAATTAAAAATGTTTCAAAAGGAATTGAACGTCAATTAGGCGATGTAATTGTAAAACATTACAACCCAGAAGAAACAGTTGAACTTTCAAATGATGCAAAAAAATATGTAGATAGTCTATCTAATAAATCACTTGCATCTGAAGCAATTGGTATTGCATCAAGAAAACTTAATTCATTTAATATCGAAACTAATGAGATAATGTCTATAAATTTATTATCTAATTTTAATCAGGTGAAAATTAATAGACGTTCAAAATCCTTAGGTAATTTTTGTTTGATGATATCAATGTTATTTATTTTAGGTTTTGTTGCTCATGTTTTACCATTTAAGATTTTAAAAATTTCTAATAATTCTTCAAAAATAACTGCAGCGGCAACACTCAAAGAAGATCTAGAAAGCAAACAAAGTTTGTTACAAGGTTACAACGCTAAAATTCAAAAGATAAATGAAGATACAAGAATTGCAGCATCACTAGGTTCTAATTTAAAAACAACTGCAAATCTTTATGCAAGTTTAAGTCAAATAGTTCCTAAAGATATAAGATTAACTAATTTTGGAATTGAAGAAAAAAATAATATTTTATTTTCAGGGGTTGCAAAGAATGACCAAGCAGTGGTTAACATGATGAATAATTTTTCAGATAATGAAGTTGTCAGTGACAGTAAAATTGAAGCAATGGTAGAGTTTACTAATGAGGATAGAGTAGCGCTTTATACTGTTCAAGGTCAGCCTGTTCCAAAACTAGAAGATTTACCAAAAGAAAAAATATCTAAAAAATTTAATTCAAGACTATCTTTAAAACCTGTTGATGATGAGGTTTTTGATGATGAAGCGATGGTTATGAATTTGTTAAAGGCAGGTAAAAAATAATGCTGTTTAGAATATTATTAATATTTCTTATAACTTTATTTCAAAGTAATTCTTATAGTGATCCATTTACCAATGAAATAGGAATTACAAGACAGCCTGAAGTGGTTGAAGTAAAGCCAGAAGAGACAATTGAAGTTGAAAAAGAGCTAGTTGCTGAAAATGATAATAATGATCAAGAGATTAATGAAGAGCAACCAATTGAAGCTGAAGAAACAATTGAAGTTGCTGAAGCTGAACCTCAGGATACTGAATTAGTTACTATTTTAAATATTGATCCAATTGTTGCTTATTCATTAAAGGACTATTTATTAAAAGGGGTAGCATTAAGTAAAGAGTCTGAGCATAAATTTCAAAGAGCTAAAATTAGAAAATTTGACCGGGCAAAAACACCAACAACCCACACTATTTTAGAAAATGAAACAGTTGAACAAATTGCATTTAGATATGGTTTTTCTTTAAGAGA
Organism: Candidatus Pelagibacter sp. HIMB1321; assembly: GCF_900177485.1. NCBI lineage: Bacteria > Pseudomonadati > Pseudomonadota > Alphaproteobacteria > Candidatus Pelagibacterales > Candidatus Pelagibacteraceae > Candidatus Pelagibacter > Candidatus Pelagibacter sp. HIMB1321. The sequence continues at coordinate 747,894 of NZ_LT840186.1, read as the reverse complement.
AATAGAATTAGCAAATGCAATTTATCCTGGATCTAGAAAATTAGTTATGGGAGATAAAATTGTAATACCAAGTAGATTTCATATTGTTAAAGAAGGTCAAAACCTAACCACTATTGCAGACAGATACAATTTAAATGTAACTCAATTAGCATCTTATAATGATCTTGATGAAGAAAGCATTTTGTTCATTGGCGATAAATTATTGTTACCTTTCTTTATTCACGTAACAAACATGAATGAAACAATTGCAGATATTGCTGGACGATATGAAAGAGAAATTGATGAATTAATTCAATTTAACATATTCGAAGAAAACACAGTAGTGCTAAATGAAAATCAATTAGTGAAGATACCAATTTATGCTAATCAAAATATTTCTTATGAAAACTTAGATAAGAAAAGTATTAATGATTTTCAAATAGATAGAAAGAACCTTGCAATCATAGCAATAAGTAATAGTGAATTTATGGTTAGAGAGGGAGGCAGAATAGGAAACAGAGACGGTGTAATAGTTTCAATTGAAAAAAATAGAATGATTGTTTTAGAGGACAATATTGAATATGAGTTTTTAATTAATACTCCAATTGTAGGAATGGCAATTGCATCTTTACCACAATCAAATACTGATGAATTGATTAATGATGAAGTAAACAATGATGACATAAATAATGAAAATCAAACAGACAATAATGAAAATAATAATGAAAGTGAAACAGTAACTAATGTTGAGGATTTATTTAATTAATGAATAATTTTATTAGATTATTTTTGGTCTTATCGCTTTCTTTGCTGTTGGCTAGTTGTAGCAGTTCGAAAAGACCTAAAATGGCTTATGACCAAAAGGATAAAGGGGCTGTTCAAGAAATTGAGTCTTTCAACGTAAAAGCTAGTGCAGAAAATTTTAGAAAAACTGCAGAGCAATTTAATCAAGACTCAAATGAAATTTTAAATAAAAATAAAAAAGAGGAAAAACTAGTAAGAAGAATCTCTTTAACGGAGGGTAAGGCGCAAGAAAAAAAATCGTTAAAACTAATCGATAGAAATTTAAAAATTAAAAATTTAGAAGATACTGAAGTAAGTTTAAAGCTTAATAATATGAATATAAGATCAGCTTTAAAATTATTTGCTGGGTTGGTTCAAAGAAACATAATCATAGGTAACGAAGTTAATGGTGAAATAACTATAGATTTTGAAAATATAAAATGGGGTTCTGCTGTTTATGCTATTTTAGATATTAATAGTTTAATAATGACAGTTGATGAAGATTCTGGATTATTGAGAGTTCATACAAAGGAGTTTTTTGCTGAATTAGAAAAATCTAAAATAGATAATACAATTGAACAAAATAATAATTTAGCTTCTCTAGAAATTGGTGGCTCAGTATCAAATGATGGTGATAGTGGTGAGCCCATGATTACTGAAATATTTAAAGTATTCTATCAAAGCTCAACAGATCTAGTAGAATCTCTTGGGGAAATAATGGGTGAAGCAGAAGGTTTTACGATGGTTGATGATGAAAAAAATAATCAAATTGTAATCACAGGAACTTATGCACAGCTAAATCAAGCAGAGAATATTTTGAATAAAATTGATTTAGAAAAAAAACAAGTAATGATTGAAGCTTATATTGTAAATGCAACTGATGGCTTTAACAAAAACTTTAGTGCAAACATTGATGCATTGAATGCCTCAGCAACTAAAAACGGAAGTGATAGAATAACTTTTGCAGGAATTGATACAAACCCTAGCAACACTACTTCAGTAGAACCTGTTACTGACTCGAGTCCCGAGGCTATATCCAATACAGATTTATCAGACGCAGTCAATTTGGCAGGAGGAGCATTTTTGCTAGGAAATATAGGAATGACAAAGATCAAAGCTGTAATTACAGCCTCAGTAAAAGACTCTAATACTGAAACAGTTTCAAATCCAAAACTATTTGCTATGGATGGTGAGTCAGCAACTCTTACACAAGGTACGACTTTGTTAAAAGTAATTCCAGCTTCCGGTGATGTTGCAGGTTCTACAGTAGAAATTCCACAAAATTTAAGCATCACGGTAACTCCAGAAATTGTAGGAGAAAGTAGAGTAAAAATTGAATTAACCCTTGCAAATGATGCACCAGGTGAAGACGCAGGTGATGACGTTGTAACCAACGAGGAATCACTTACTTCTGTAGTTCAAATTAATGCAGGAGATGTGGCTGTCCTTGGAGGTGTTTACAAAAATACTAGAGAAAATAGTGAAACTTATGTGCCGTTCTTCTCAAAAATTCCACTACTAGGAGCATTATTTAGACAAACTACTGATAAAGACGATAAAACTCAACTGTTGATATTCTTAAGTGCAAATGTTGTATAAGTTATAATTTTTATTATAACTTTATACATGCCATCAATAAACCCTGAAATTAGTGTAAAAATTTCAACCCTACTCAAAAATAGTGGAAAAATATCTGAGGCTAATTTTAATGATGCTAAAAAGAAGTATGACGGCAATGGTAAAGCACCCCTTGGAATATTAGAATATTTAATCAACGATGATTTAGTTAGTGAAGACGATATTGTTGCAGCAGTTTCAAGAAATTATGCTTTAAGAAAAATTATTTTATCTGAGCAAACTGTTAAAAAAGAAGCTGTAAAAAAACTTCCAAAAGATTTTATCATGGAAAATGAAATGCTGCCTTTTGAATTAAATGGTAGGATTTTAAAAATAGCTTTATTTGATCCAACTAAATCTACCTTAGCTGGTAAAATTAAAAGTATGACAGGTTGTAATGTAGAATTATATGTTGCAAAGCCATCTAATTTAGATCAAGCATTAAAATTTAAATCTGTAATAGAAGCAACACAAGAGGCCTCAGCAAATACTCAAGCTCAAAAATCATCAGCTTCAAAACCAAATTTGAATGTCAAGGTCCCAAGTGTTAAAATTACTCAAGGTGAAAATGCTGTTGTTGAGTTTGTTGATAAACTTTTAAATGAGTCTTTTTTTAGTGGCACCAGCGATATTCATATTGAAATTTTTAGAAGAGGTGAAGCACGAGTAAGATTTAGGAAAGATGGAGTTCTTCAAGAGCAACTCCAATTCAAAGAGTTTTTGATGGAAAATTACAATGCGGTAATTACAAGATTAAAAATTATGTCTGGTTGTGATATTTCAGAAAAAAGATTACCTCAAGACGGCAAACTTCAATTTAAAAATCCACAACCAAAAAATGAAGATGATGTGGATATAGATGTTAGGTTTTCAGTAATCCCAGCTAAAGAAGGTGAACGAGTGGTTATGCGTTTACTTGCTGCTGGACCTGATTTAGGATTAGAACAGATTGGTTTAGACAAGGAAGATTATGATAATTTAGTTACGGCTATTACTGCTCCGCAAGGGATGGTTTTAGTAACCGGTCCAACTGGAAGTGGTAAGAGTACAACTCTTTACGGATGTATTAAAAAAATAAATAGTCCTGGCACCAATATAATGACAGCCGAAGATCCGGTTGAATTTTATTTAAAGGGTGTCGGTCAAATTCAAGCTAACAATGAAATTGGTTTAACATTTGAAGCCATCTTAAAATCTTTTTTAAGACAAGACCCAGAAGTAATTTTAGTTGGAGAGATAAGAGATAAATCAACTGTTGATATTGCAATCAAAGCAGCATTAACGGGTCACTTATTACTAAGTACACTCCACACCAATGATGCAGTTTCTACAGTTGTTCGATTAGTGAACATGGGAGTACCAAGTTTCATGGTGGCCTCTGCATTGAGTTTGATTGTTGCTCAAAGATTAGCTAGAAAAAATTGTTCCGCATGTCTGGTAGATGATCCAAAAGCAACTAAAGAAAGTTTATTACAACTTGGTTTTAAAGAAGAAGAGTTAAGTACATTTACACCCAAAATGGGTGAAGGTTGTGCTGAGTGTAATAACACTGGCTATAAAGGTAGACAAGGTATCTATGAGGTTTTGAAAAAAACTCCAAACTTAGAGGCAGCAATTTTAAGAGATGCAAGAGGTGATGAGATGTTGGAAGTTGCGGTTAAAGATGGATTTAAAACTATGCAAGTTATAGGCAGAAATTTTATCAAAAAAGGTATATTATCTGTTGAAGAATATTCAAGAATCTTGGTAGTTTAATCTATGGCATCATTTCAATATGCAGGTGTTCAAGCAGGAAAAAAAATAACGGGAATTATTTCTGCTTCTAATCCTCAAGCTGCTGCAGTTGAACTTAGAAAAAAGAAAATAATTGTTACTTCAATTAAAAAAGGGAATGGTAAATCAGAAACTAAAGGCCCACCATCTTTAGATGACATTCCATTAAGTAATGCACCAATTATAATTGCTAAAGGCAATATTTATTTGAATTTTGGCCCTTGGGCAAAAGTCCCTCCAAAAGAACTATTACAATTTACAAAAAAAGTATCCACCATGATCAAGGCTGGCTTGCCAATTTTAGAGTCTATTATGATGATCAGGGATCAAACAGTACATATGAAAATGAAAATGACAGCTCATTCGATTGTTAAAGATCTAAATGGAGGTATGAATTTAACAGATGCATTTGCAAAGCATCCAACTATTTTTGATAACATTTATTTAAATATGATTTCAGCTGGTGAGGCCAGTGGTAAATTAGATGAGTTTTTAATTAAGCTTGTAGAACTATTAGAAAAAAATGCCAAAATAAGACAAGGAATTAAAAGTGCATTATTTTATCCGGTAATGCTTTTAACGGTTGCAACAGTTATTACAATTTTCATGTTATGGAAAGTGGTGCCGGTATTTGAGAAGATGTATGGCGCTATGGGCGTGAAACTTCCTGCAGCTACTTTAGTGATTGTCAATGCTAGCCAATTTATAGCTAATCCAACAAACATTATGAAGATTGTTGGGACAATTATCATCATCAGAGTTTTATATAATTTTATGTACAAAAATATTGAAGGTTTCAGACATGTAATGCATAAAAGATTTTTAAAGTTTCCATTGTTTGGAGATTTAATTGTAAAGGCCACTGTATCAAGAATGTGTATGATTATGGCCAATTTAACCAGAGCTGGTGTAAGCATTATCGATACAATTAAAATATCAAAGTCTGTTACAACCAACCTTGTCTTTATATATGCATTGGAGAGAATTGGTAAACAGATTGTAACCGGTCAAACTTTATCGGCCTTACTTCAAAAAGAAGAACATATATTTCCACCTGCACTTGCTCAATTGACAGCTGTTGGTGAGCGTACAGGTAATATGGAAGAAATGTTTCAATCGATTGCAAATTATTATGAGGAAGAATTTGATGGTGTGGTTGCTGCTTTATCTTCAATTATAGAACCACTCATGATCGTGATCATTGGAGCAATCATTGGTGTTCTTATGATAGCTTTATACATGCCAATCTTCAGTATTGGTCAAGCAGTAGGATAAGTTTCAATGAGAAATAAAGAAAAAGGCTTTAGTCTTTTAGAATTGATGACCACTATAGCAATTGTAGCTATTATTGGTGCTGTTGGTTTTCCAGCAATAGACAACTTCGGTGATCAAGAAAATTATGAAAATGATCTTGCAACCATACGAGGTCAAATAAATTATGTCAGACAACTCTCTTTAGAAGATGGAAACGCTTATACAATAAGAATTATCAATGATACTTCTAATAATACAGCTGATCTAGAAGTTTGGCAGGCTCAAGGATTAAATAGATATAATGTAGAGTATCATAAATCGACATCCACAAAGTGCTCAGACTTTGATGGTACCGATGATAAAGGAACAAAAATTGCAAGTTTAACAAAAAAACTTCAGCATATGACAATCAAAAGATGTTCTTCAACAACAGGAAATTGCACAGCAGTTTCAGCTGCAAATAATTTTTTTTGTTTTTTACCTGATGGGTCTGCACCTGAAAATGCAAGGGGCGAGATGCAATCTTCTGATAATGCAGGATCTAAAAAAGAATATTTGCATACCTATCAAACAGGCTTTTTTAATAACGGAACAAGAATGTAATGAATTTGAAATATAGATTACAAAAAGGGGTTTCTTTGGTTGAAGGAATGACTGCTGCTGGTGTTCTAGGTTTAGCGGTTACTGTGTTTATGACACTTCAATCTTATCAAGAAAGAGACTTTGCTAATCTTAGAAAATTTGACAAAGCAGCTTATGCAGTTGAATTGATGTTTGAAGAACTTGCTGCTGTTTATAATCCTGTTGCAGCTCAATATGGAAATCCAAGAGTATTCGAAGATACTTCAGCTGGTGCATCTTTAAAGGTTAAAGGACTAGCTCAATTGCCAGGCGATGGTGATCAAATAATTATTGAAGGAGTGGGAGGTAGATACGAAATAACAGCTTCAACAGCTTTTGATAGTGATAATAATACCACATTATCTCTAGAAAGATCTGACGTGCCTGATGACACTCCAAATAAAAATATGGCATCGGATGCAACTTTAAATGCACCCATCACTTTTATCTCAAATTCTGAAGGAAGTCTGGATCCATATGATGATTTAGATATGACTAAATTTGAAGACACTACCTATAAAGCTAGTATTACTAATCAAAAAGTTTTAACAGATTTAGATAATTGGGGAACGTTGTTAAAAAAACATCTAGGTCCGGCAAGAGATGGAGACAAACGATTATTAGAAATTGAAGATATAGAGAAAGATGTTCCAGTAGATAAAGATAACGACGGTGTCACTGATCAGGTAGATGGTGAAGATGTTTATGAAACAGTTAAAAAAAAACAAGTCACTATAATTATTAAACAAGATAAGATTGAAGAAAAATTTAGAAGATTATTCTTAGCAGGCACTTAATATGAATTTAAAAAAATTTATAACTCAAAAAGGATTATCATTAACAGAAGCATTAGTTGCGGTTGTTGTTTCAACAATTGTTATGGGTGCAACTTATACAATTTACAGTAATTTTCAGGGAACGTTTGTTAGACAAATTAATCACAACAACATGAAACAAGAAGCAAGATTTGCCCTTCATGTTTTGCAGCATGACAGTAAAATGGCAGGCTATAAACACCCTGATAGTACTGATGGTGAAGTTCAAGAGCCTGTTAAAGTATTAAATGATGATGGCACAGAGGTAGCTGATGACACTGAGTATGGAGAAGCAGTTTCCTTTTGTTTTGACACAGAGGATGATGATGGAAATATTCAAAGGAAATTAATTAAGTATGAGTTGCAAGTTCCCTATTCGCCATTAACAGACAAAACTGTTTTAAAGAAAAAGGTATGGAATACTAACAATTGTGATGAAACAGATAGTGGAACCACAGTTGATTTGGATTGGATGCCAGTTGCTCAATTTTTCAATACATTAGGTATTAGACTTCGAAGCAAACATATCGATTTTGAAATCCAACTACAATCTAAGGACGGAAAAGTATCGGAGACCTATTCTGCTTCAGCTTACATGCGAAACTTGAATTTTGGAGGAACCACATATTATGTTTATAATGAGGAAGATTTACATGAAAACAGAACCCCTGTAATTCCTTTTACTGGAAGTTTGAAAGTTCAGTGTGCCAACAATTTAACAAGAGATATTCAGCTAGCAAATTTTGTAACAGATGATGACATTATTATTCTTCATCAAGGGGAAAAAGTTGGAACATCTGATTTGAATAGAACGTTTGAAGAAATAAGATTTTCATCTGAAAAACCTCCAGCCATTACAGGAATACCAAGTGTTAGTCACGATGAGATGAGATTGAAGTTAGAGACAGTATCATCAGATACAACAATACCGCCAGGTTTAACTGCCACTTCAGGTTATGATGATAACAATAATAATAACTCAGCTGATGCAGGTGAGTGGAATGGAAGTTTAGTTTTATCAGGCACTTTGAATAATTCTGATAGTAGTTACACTTTTAATGCAGATGGCTATCAAGATTTTAATATTCGACTTAAAGCAAATCTAGATACCAATTGTGATAGTGAAGGCTGGGACGACCAAAATGAAGCTTACAAAGATTATACAGTAAGAGTAATGAAATTTAGTGCCCCACAGTTTTCTGATGTTAATTTGCATACTTGGGAACCTAAAGGTTTTTCATATGGAGATCAAAACTATGAGAGTAGAGGAACAGCAAGCCAGTTTGGTGGACCTGATTATGATTTAACAGATGATGGTAGATCATTTTATATACAGCAAAATTTAGCCTCACCAACATTTTTAGTTTCTGACGAAGAGTACGACTCATTTGTTTTAAAAGGAATGATTTGCTCTGGAGGTTTTCCAGATTGTAACCCTCAAATGTCAACTTGGATGGATGATGACATGCTTGGTTTTGCAGCAGGCTATCAAAGACCAAGTGTCGTTCAAAAAAAATGGCCTGATGGAAAAATAAGAGCTTGTGCAGGAATAGATTATGAAAATTTAGATGGCACAAGTGATTTTAGTTCAACAAATTTGAGAAATTCATTAAGCGGAGTGGACAGAACTGAATGGGATGGCTTAACCGATGCTGAAAAAAATGAATGGTGGGGTGAAGCTGCTGATATGACTTATGATATGTATTTATGGTCTTGGTGGGGAGCAAGAGGAAATCAATCTGCAATTCATCTTCATCATTTTAAAGGATATGAGTTTGAACATACAAGAAATTGCGGAAGAACAGAAGGTTCGTATCTATCTCATGCAAATATGAGTCATTTAACTGGCTGGTCTACACCAAGCTCTTCTCAATTTATGAATTATAATACTTTGGGCTATGACAGATTATTTGCAAGATTTGATGATACAAGAGACACAACTACAGGTACAAGAAACTGTAGCAATAGAGGAAATTCTTTTTCAAGAATAAGCTACAACCCTGGTGCAACCCACGAATGGAACTGCGGTAATGGAAAAAATACTGGCGTTAAAAATACTGTTACTTTGACCTATCATCCAAATAAATTTAGAGCAAATATTGAAAATAAACCTCATGTTGCAAATAGTTTAAGCCAACGTTTTACAGCTTTTGATTATAGGTTTAACACCTCTGGTACTTTAAACGACCACACTAATTCAACTTTTCCTTTTACAGAAAATACCTCTGGTACAGAGGTTTCATTACCTGAAAGATCACAAGATACAGACGAATTAAAATCTACAATGTTTCAAAGATTTCAACGTGGCTCAGTTGCCATAGTTTCGTTTTCTCAGCCAGATAATCGATACTCTAATATTCAAATTGCAAGGCTGCCTAGATATGTTCCAACAAAAACTGCAACTAATAAACCAATGCCTAAAGCTCAAAATCTTTATTATTACATGGATGAAGATTATTACACCGTAAATAGAATTTATGGACTTTTGAGTAAATCATACGATCCTCAAGGAGAACATCTAGAAGTTTTAGTAGAGTCTAACTCTGATACCAATAATTGTGCTCAAATTGGAAGTGTTGCTAACGATTTAGCAGAAACTGGAACCGTAAAAACACAATCTGTTGATGGATCAACAAGAACAATGAATTGTAGATTAAGTGGAACTTGGCGGGCAACTACAGCTGTTTGGGCAAATAATACTGAATTACCTAATATCGGTGAAATGTATGATACAATGAACAAATCAAGTTACAGTGGAGCTCGAGCATCCGTTACCACAGAAGCGGGTGGAACAATTTTTGTTTTTGCTGATGGATCTTTTAGATACGAGACGTTACCAACAGGTTTTGATGACGGTGAACCTCATCAAGATTCTTTTTATTATGCAGTTCAAACTCAAGATACAGACAATGATCGAATATCAGATATTAAGAAAGTCTACATTGGATTTAACATAGGTAACACCACCCCAACCGGCGTGTCTTTTAAAGAAGAGGATGGAACAGCTATCACTAATAACACAGATTTTGATATGGCAGAGGACGTTGATAAAGATTTTGTAATTGGAGAAATTTTTGCAAATAGCACACAAGAACCTGATACCCATGATTTTGTCAGATTTAATTTAGGAGAAGTGCCAGAAATGGATGCTGACAGTGATGTTGATCATGGATCAAGATTTAGAATAGATCAAAAGGATGATAAGTTTTATCTAGTGCTCAATGATGACTCAGATATCAGATGGGCAAATCTACCAAGTAATAAAAAGTATTTTTCGGTTAGAATCATTGCAACTGATTTAAGAGGAAATCAATTAGCAACTACTGAAAAAGTTTACGTTGATAGAGTTGATTGCTCAGAAACAGCAATGGAAAATATTCAAATTTATAAAACAAAAGCTGCGATGACTATTGAAGGCTACATTCAAGGGAAAGGTGGAGAAAAAGTATTTAGACGACAAACAGTACCTTTTACTAGTAGTTTAGATGAAGCAGTTATTACTTTTGATTTTCCTGAAAGAAATGTACAGCCTTCAGTTAAAATATCTGAACAAACTGTGACTGTTGATGGGGAAGACGTAATAATAGGAATGTTATCAAATCGTTGCAAAGATACTCATAACTTTATTGATCGACAACAATTATGGAGTGATTCATAATTATGAAAAATCATAATAAACAAAAAGGATTTGTTCTTGTTTTTGTAATAGCTGTTGTGTCTGCTTTATCAATTATGACAGGAGCAATGTTTTTTTATTATGATAACGATTTAAAAAGTGTTTCAAGAAATTCTGTGATGCAACAAGTTAACCTTGCTGCTGAAACAGGACTTCAAGAGGGACAAAAATGGATCTCAGATCAATTAAATTCAAATAGTTTTTCTCTAGTAGATATTCAAAACACTTTAAGTGTAGAAGACTCAGACAACAAATGTTTAAATAGACATGGTTTTACAAATTCTAGTGAAGATGTTTATTATGCCAAAAGAATATTTGCCAATCTTGGAACTGATGACAAAAAATTTGAAGACATGTCATATGAAGTCTATGTTCAAAGACATGCAGATATAGTACGATCAATATATTTTTCAGCAGAAGGTTCTTCAGGAGATAGCGATCGCGACACCACTTACACAGACCGTTCATTTGCATTAGTAGAACAATTTAAAGATTTTCCAACTGAACAATTTACGATTGAGATGTGGATTAAAAATATGCAAACCACATCCACATATAATATGCATGCATTTGAATGGGGGAGAGAGTGGGATTTAGTCTTTAAAGTTTTAAACGATGAGTGGTCACCAAGGTTAGGTGAAGTAAGATTAGATAATCAAGGTGATGTTGGAACCCCTGTGAAAGATGAGTGGGTTCATATCGCTTGGGTTTGGGATGGAGGTGATCCTGATAGTACGGATACTGGCAATGTTAGGATTTATCAAAATGGATCTTTAGTGGGAACTTTTAATGCAGACATTGGAAAAAGAAGTAAATCGGGTTATGAAAATCCTCCAGAAACATTACCTGAAATGGACGTTTGGCCACTTGCTATAGGTGAGGGTCTACATGGTTTTTCACCTAGCAGTTACCTGTCTGGTGCTCCTGTAATTCAAAGTGTTCCTTGGCTAGGAAATATTTCTGAAATGAGAATTTGGAATATTTCAAGATCTGAAACAGATATTGCAAATAACAACAGAAGAAGACTGACAGGTTCTGAACCAGGACTTGTCTCTTATTATAAATTTAATGAAGGTTCTGGTAATACTGCGGTTGATTATAATACCTCAAGAGGATCAAATAGAACTAATGATGCAACAATTTATGGAATAGGTAATAAAGGAACTTTATGGCAAACAGAAATTGTTAAATATCCAGTAATCTCTACGACTGATGATGCACCAGCGATTAATGTTCCACCGGGAGAAGATGTTGTTTATTATAAAATTTTGTCGTGTGGAAATGGTCCTCAAGGTCAAATTGTTCCTTTAGAATTAATCGTTTCAGCACCTGTTCAAAAAGGAGATGTTGGAGATGGTAAAATTGCACTTACTTCAGAGGATTTAGACAACTTAACTGGACAAGAAGGTACTCCATTAAAAACACCATTAAGCAATTATATTGCGCAACAAGGCGTAGCAGGAGATATTAAAATTCAAACTAAAGATAATACAAACACAAACTTTTATGTATTTAAAAGATCCATGGAACAATGCAGTAACTCAACTAGCTTTGCTGATTTCAGTGCCGCTTCATCTTATGATGAAGGGGACTGTGCAGAGTTTGAAGATAAATTATATTATCTTGAAAAGGATGATGGAAAATCAGCTAGTGAAGATTTTATTGAAGATGATTGGTCCGAAGTATTAGGCAGTGATTGTGATGGTGTTCAGTTTACTTCATCTTTAAATGATAATAGTTATGGGCATTATTATAAATATTTTTCAACTGCTCCAAATGTAACCTCAGACCTTGGTTACAACGGTGACTCTATAGATTGGTGGGAAGCAAAAAGAAGAGCAGAGCAATCTACTTGTGGCGGTATGCGTGGTTATTTAGTATCAATTGAAAGTGCAGCTGAAAATGAGTTTATTAAAGACTCTGTATTGTGTGACAGTAGTACAGAAAGTGGTTGTTCAGGAATTACACCTTTCCATGTAGCTGCAGGAGAAACTAGAGCTGAGTATTATGGATCAAGGTTAGATGATCAAAATGATATGCATTTTGTCTGGTTATCAAACTCAGATTGGAGAAATCCAACAGCAAATGCAACAAATATGCAGTCAGAATCCGGTCCTTTAATGGGTATGAGAGTAGCTTTTGAAAACTGGCAGATACCAGGAGGCGCCAATCAAGAACCAAATAATGTTAATGAACCATATGCAGATATGGAACTTAATAGGAGTGATAGCGGAAGACAAGATGGTGGATGGAATGATTTAAGAAGAATCCCTAATTGTAATGGTAGTGGGCTAGATTGCATTACTGGTTATGTTGTTGAATATGGCGGATTTGATCATTTTAATTTGGAGCATGATATTAATCAAGATGGTGACACTGATGATGCAGATGAGATTGATATTAGTGATCGTAATTTCTGTGTTGCAAGAGCAACTATCGAAGCAGATACATATGTGGCTCCTATTGATGGAAATACAGATGGAGACTTATTAGACCTTGATGCAGATACAAACCCAGATGTTATTGAAGATTATTTAAAGTTGGATACTGATGCAGAAGATTATCCTTCAGCTATAACAGGAGATACTTCTTCATCTTCAGTTGATCACGATACCAGTGATGATTATCCAGGATGGAACGCTTATACAGGTGTTTTAACTATGGTTCATTCTGGTAAACCAGATGATTGGAGTTCTACAACAACATATTCTGCTAATGATTTTGTGTGGTTTAATAATAGAGTTTGGCAAAATACATCAGGAGGAACAATCACGGGTGGTTCTTCTTTAGATTTAACTCAAACTCCAACGATTAATAATCCACATAATTGGACCATGATTGAAGGAAATGAATCTGATGCACCTTGTGCTGATGTTGATGTTTGGACGCAAGCTTTCGAATCTATAAAATACTACAACTCAAAAGAAGTAGATGCTGAAGACGGAGAAAATCCATTTGCTTATGAAGGAACAGATGGCACAGATGGTACAGAAGGTGAGTCTGAAGAAACAACTACAGCCTCGCTTGGAGAAAGAACAATATTATTTTCTCTAGGTCCTCTTCATGTTGAAGAACATCGAGATGGATATAATCATTTTTATGAATTTTATGAATTTCCTGCAAGACCAGCTGGAACTGCTAATGCAAGCCAAAATTTATATAACAATAAAAATAGAAGAATGAATGAAGCATTCTCTTTATCTAGACAATTAGATTATTTTGGAAAAAGTGGATACCTCGCAACAATCACTAGTGAGTCTGAAAATGATATCATTACCACTAAAGCAGTTGGTAATGGGTGGATGGGAGGACTAGCAATGTCAGATAATGCAAACACTACAGCTAATTTGAATAAATGTGGTGGGTTCCGACAAAGATCAAATAGAGCTCAAGCTACTGCCGATTTTCAAGCGTTAAGAGATTTTGAAAACATACCTTTTTATCGAAATGGTGAAACGTATAGTGCTAATACAAGATATATAAGAAATATTGTTGAAAAATATCAAACAACAACGGCTTATACTATTTCTTCAATTTCAAAAGCTAATCCGGCATTAATTACAACAAGTTCAGCACATGGACTTACCAGTGATGATATCATTAAAATTGCAGATGACAGTACTGCCAATCAAATGAATGTTGATGGTATGACACAACTTGCAACAGGATTTTATAGAGTAAGAGTTGTCTCTAATACAACTTTTAGATTAGTTGATTTAGATACTAGAGAAAATATAAATTCAACATCATGGTCTGATTACACAGCAAATTCGGCTCGAATGTGGAGATTAGAGGGATATCAAAATGAATATTACAGAAAAGGATCTACATCCTTAACAGCTTCTAATGCAAATCCACAATCTCAATCTGGTTTGACTTTGTTTTATAAAGATCCAAAAATAGCTTTATCTTCTAATGCAGCTATTACAGGCAATAATACAAAAAGATATTTTACAGATTCATTCACTAATGTAGATGACACCGTAGGCAGCACGGAATGTCCTGTATGGAGATGGATGACAGGTCCTGAAGGAATGCTTTGGAATGGGAGAGGTCTTGCTTTTGCTCCAACTCGAACAGCTTCTGGAACACCATCTGCAAATAATGGAACATGGGAAAGGGGTGTTACAGCTGGCTCAAATGACCCTCAAGGTCAACAAATTGGTGAAGTATTTGTTGATGGTATGCCATTTAGAAATTGGAATGGAACTGGAGAGCCAAATAATGTTGCAGAAACAGAGCATGGTATCCATTTGTTAGGTACTCATTTTTCAGATGATGCTGAACTGACATGGAATGATTTACACAATTGGAGTGCAAGTTACTCAAATAACTTTGATTATTCTATTAGAGGAGTGGTTCTTGAATATGGTGGTATGGAAAATGATGAAGACCCAAATATTAGAATTGCAATTAAAAGAGTAATTAAATTGTATGATAGAAGAGTAACCAAAGCAATTGTAAGAATAAAATCTGGAGCTGAAACTGGTGACAAGCTTGTGGCAGGTACTGATGAATTAAATGCAGTTAGCATAACTGCTTCTGGAAACGAAAGTAGCGAAGTAACATTATCTGGAGATGCAACTTGTAAAAATTATGTTGATTTAATTAAATCCATGTATTTTGAACATAATGCATCTGCTGATGGAACAAGAGAAATAGAAGTATTTTTAGGGGATGTCCAAAAACCAACTGGTGCAGAACATTATTACCAGTTGAAAGAAACTCAATTAAGTTACAATCAAGCAAACTTTCAAGCAAGTTATCAAAATCTTTGTGGTATTCAAGGATACTTGGCAAATGTAACTACATCTGCCGATCTTGATGCTTTAGAAGAGCTTGGAGTAACTAATGATAAACAAGTTTGGGTTAATGGTACTGATGAGTGTCAAGGTGGAATTTTTAGATCTGGATTTTGGAGATATACATCTGGACCTTGGCAGGATAAGGAATTTTGGCGAGTTAGATTGAATGTACCTGTTGGCACAAATCAAGAAGTGATTGATAATATAGAAAATCAGGCAAGTTGTAATTTCTCTACAACAAGATCTAGTCAAGCAAGTGTAAGGGTTGGACCTTTTGAAAGTTCAAATTGGATCAGTTCTCATCCAGCTGCAAATACAAATGATTATCTTGTTTTTCAACAAACCAATGCAGCGTCAACCACTGGAATTTTAACGCGAGGTGGAATGGCTAGTTCTGATGTGGAAGGATTTGTGACAAGATATGGAGGAAGTGTTGGTGATTTTACAGGCGCTGACATTGAGGAGGAAGATAATGATATCAATGTTCTATTAGGTCCAATTAGAGCAGAAATTTCTTTCTTCAATGATGGTAGTGACAACAGTATATTCATAAGTGACGAGGATACTGTTAAAGTTGATACATCAGGAGATAGAGCATTATCCACAGGTTGGTCTAAAGCAGCAGATTTTGTTGCATCAAGCAATACTCCAATGAGAATTACTTCACCAGCAGGGCAGGTTGTAACTATTCAGCAATGGAGAGATGAACTTCAAAAAGTTTATTATGAAAATATTGATACAAGTGACTTTACACCAGGAAACCGAAAAATTAAAATTGAACTTGTTTATGGTGATACAAATTTAAATCAGGAAATTGGTACAGTAAAAGCTATCGGTAGCAGAAATGCTGTAACTGTTACCCCAATCTCGTGGAATAACAGATAGTATTTAAAGGTTTTATTTTGAAAATTTTTTGAATTCTTCAATAATCATTTTTAAAAATTCTTCAGAGGATAATTTGTTTAATAGGTTTCCTTTTGTTAATTGACTTATAAAACTTTGAGATTGCAGTAAACCTTGTAATTGACTTATATCAATATCTGATTGATTATTGTTTTCCTGCAAAGAGGATATAAATTGATTCAAATTTGATTTATCAATTTCTTTTCCTGATTTAAGTTGATCTAAAATTTTTTTTATTTGTTCATTATTTGATAAATCATTTTTTTCATTTTCTACCAGTTCTACTGACACTGCTTCAGATTTGATTAATTTTGGATAAGAACAATTTATATTAATTCCTGTAAGCTCACCACTTACCAAGTCAAATTGTGTATTTGTATAATTTTTTTTCAGATAAGAATAACCAGGTTTAAATTCCAATTTGAAAAACTTATCTTCAGCATTAAATAAGAATTTCTTTTCATCAAGGATATTTGAAATTTTAATTATGTATTTAGCATTTTTTTTATTTATTTGATTGATAACAATGTTTCCTCTTTTGAATGAAAAAACAAAAGATAATGATTTAACATTATTTTTTCTTTCAACAGTTTTACAATTAGTTTGATAAATGTTTGCTGATGAGGAGTTAATTACTAAATATAAAAAAAAAATAGAAGAAAAAAAAATTTTAATTAATTTTTTAATCTCTACCATTCGATGCAGTACCAGAAACTATATTTGTATCAGAACCATCAACAGTTTGGACTGTTAAGGTTGTATCTACAGTATCAGCAAAAGATCTTCCTGATTGGTTTTGAAAATTAGATTCAACAGTTACAAAATAATTATTAGTTCCTCCAGCATTATCGTCATATCCGCTTGATGGGACAGTTGTTGAAATATCACCCGTTGCTGAACTTGCAACATCAGTGACTGTTCCACTACTATTTACAGAAAAAGATGATGCAGGTGTAACATTTCCTGATGCACTGGTATAATCTACGTCTTTAGATATAGTAAATGATCTTGAAGCAGCGCGACCAATTTGAACTTTAGCGGTTATCCCTTGATTGATTGTCCTGTTACTAAAGTCAATTGTATGTGTAGGGGTAAATGTTCCTGCTAAATCTCCAACACTATCTACAGCACTATTTGCATTAGACCCTGCAGAGTCTACAAATAAATTAGTACTTGTACCTGTATATGTGTCTGTACCAGTTGATCTTGTATTAAGATCTGCATAAGAAGTTGTGCCTACAGTATAACTATCAGCCTCTTCTTTTATATAATATAATTCTCCAAGTCTTTCTTCGCCGTATAAAGCTATTAAATATTTATCTAAATATGCGTCAAATTTTGGATCTTCAATTTTTACTTCTTCTCTTGAGTTATCAGTAACAATACTTTCAGCACCCAATTCAATCACATCTGTTTTAACTTCAGCTAATGCTATTTCTTCATATGCTTTATCAATCTCAGAATAAATTTCATCTAGCTGCTTATCAATATCGTTATAAAGTTGATTTATTTCCTCTTCACTAGCACCCGCTTGTATAGCTTCATCAACTCTAGAATATAATAAAGTAGCTTCTTGATCTGCTTGAAGCGCTAGTTCTTCAACTCTTTTTTCAGCCTGGTATAATTCTGGAAATTGTTCAGCAAACTGTTGCTCATATTGATTATCAACCCTTTGCCATTCTAAATCTGCTTCTTCTTTATTAACAAAATTTACACCACCATCAAGTTGAAATATAGGAACTAAACCCTGATTATCTGCTTCTTTCCAATTTTGAGAATATTGATTTGTATCAAAAATAAAACTTTCCTTAGTTTGTAAAAATTCCTCATTTGAAAATACATCTAATTTAAAATCATTACCAAATTGGTTTTGAAAAGCAGCAACTTCAAAAGCTTGAGCTGCTTCATTAGCTTCAAACATCACTTTGTCCATTTCAAATACAATCTCATCTAACTCTTGTGAAGAAGCTCCTGTTTCAAGTAATGTTTCAAATCTTTGATTTAAAGCTTCCATTTGAGGATCAATTTCTTGTTCAAAGAAACGACCCTTTTCTATATCTATCGCAATTGCTTCTTGACCTTTTAAAAAAATTTGCTCAGGTAATGCAGGCTCTCCAAAGTTAAAGTTATCACCAGGTAGTCCAGCAAATTTTGGTCTAAAATCAATATCTCCCATTTCTAAGAACACAACATCACCAGTTTCTTCATTTAGTATTGGTACTTTGATATCATTAAAGCCTGCATTAAATTGATTAAACTCAGTAGGGACAAAATCTACATCTTCAATTCTTGCAGATACCAACATTACTTTCTCAAGTTCGTTTTGAAGCTCGTTTGCAAAAAAAGCATCAGCTTCTGGCGAATTGATATCCACTCCTTCAGGTAATTGATCTTTAACATCATCAGGAATTAGAGCTCTTGGGATTGCATTACCACTATTCAAAAAAGATTTTCCTAGAAGTTGAGCAGTTATACCACCGTCATCTTTTGCAAGTGCAGTCACTAACGTATCTAAGACTAAATCTCCTAGATCTTCGTCTTCATTAAATATTTCTGCTTTAATCAATTCTTTAATTTGTTCTTCATTTTGAGCAAGTTGTGTATCTTCATCTTGCTGATTATTTTCTGTTACTGGTGCGTCAGGTTCTATTTCTAATTCTTGAAATTTTTTTAATTCTGTTTGAGGAACAATAACAGGTTGTCTGGGAGCTGTGTTTTGATTTACCTCTGTAAACAAATAAGGTTTATCTAATAAAACAGTTCCAGCCGCATTAGAAACTTCAACAGCACCCGGTCTTAGTCCTAATGAATTTTTTGGGCCAGGTCCAATTAATAATATTTTACTTTTTGAAGTTTCAGGATCAACTGCTGCTTTAAATTCTGTACCTCTTGTTCCAATTGTACCAGCTGGTGTTTCTACAACTAAATTTTCTGGATTTTTTTCACTTATTTTACCTGTTAGAATTTTTACACTTCCAGATTTGATAGTAGATAATAATTTGCCATCTGTATTTTCTGCATCATAAACAAATTCATCAATAGTTAGCTCAGTATTAGATCCAACCGTCATCACAGTTTGATCAACAAATAGTATTTGAGATTTTCCTCCTTCATTAGTTGTAATAGTGTCTCCAAAGTAAATTGGATCACCTACATTTAGTTTTTTTCCATCTTGATTGAATGCTTCACCAATAACAAATCCGATTATACCTATTTCAGAGGAATAAGAGATGTTTGAAAACAAGATTAAAATGGCTACTATTTTAAGTAAATAATTCATCCTCAAAGTCTTATAAATGTTTCTCATTAATAATAAATCCTTTTTGTGATACCAAAATTGAAGGTTTCTTTTTCGTAATTGTGTTGAAGTAAGGATCCATCATTTTCAGTTTCTGACCATGACATGTTATAAGTTAATGTGTTTAGTTGGTTCATTATAAAACTTGGCAATTCTAAAGTAGGCATTGATCTTGCAATTTGTCCCAAACTTCCATTCATTGAAACAGTGTGAGTAGCAGAATCTTCTCTTCTAGTTATTGCTGAACTTACAAAACTATCTCTAGTATCATAATCTTTATCAGATTCAGAATAACTATATGTAAAGTTTCCCCACAGTGTATTTTCAGTATAAGAAATAGAATATGTATGATCATCTAAAGCATTGTGGTTAGCGATTGCATGAGTGTCAGTATAGGTATATTTTAAACTTAATTTGTGTTGAGCTCCTTCACCCATTAACAAATCATATCCAGTTGTAAAACCTTGCTTCCAGGTGTTTTGGTTTCTACGAGTTGCATTTGATGGATTTTGATTTCCTTTGTTAGTTCCTAAAGTAATCCCACCATTAAATCTATGATTTTCATTCAAACTAAAAGTGTTATTAAAACTTAAATTGTTAGCATAAGTATCTGCTGCTCTTCTTGTATTAGTATCAGTGAAAGAGTAGGAAGCACTAAAAGAATTTCTTTCAAAAAATTTACTGTAACTTGATGAAAATGTATTGGTGTCATTTTCGTCTGTTGTTCCTCTATTTTGTTCTGATGAAGATGTTCCAACAGAAAGAGAAATATTTGAAGTATCATTAATTTGATAAATTGCACCAGTAACGGTATTAATAGTTTCTATATTATCTCCCTCAACTCCACTCATCGCAACAATACTTCCACCAGAATATTGAGTCTTGGATGAAGATACATTTCCAATATTTGAGTGTAATGTAGCTTTCCACCCAATATCTTGATAAAAAGTCCATTTATTTTCTTTACTAGCAACTTGAGATCTTTTCTTTTCTTCCTCTTCAACAACTTGTCTTGCTTTTTGTCTTGCTATAGCTTTTTCATCATCAATTCTTTTTTTATTGATATCATCAAATACTTGAGCAACTCTTTTTTTAACATCCTCAGTGATTTCATCTGATTGTCTAATCTCTTCAATTAGTCTTAAAACTTTTTCAGTACTATCTGTTTTAACCGCAATAGATAATAAATATAATTTTAAATCAATGTTAGTAGGATAAAGAGCTGTTAGTCTTTCTAAAGTAGCAATTACACTTTTAAATTCACCTAATGCCTCTTGTTCTTTTGCATACTGAAGATTTAACCTTAAGTCAGTTGGATTTTTTAAAATTTCTAAATAAGTTACTTCAGCTTTAACTTGTGTAGATAAAGATAAAACAAAAAGAATTAGGATAAATTTTTTCATCAATTATTGTGGCCCGAAACAACTATACATGTTACATCATCTCTTAACGGTGCATCTCTTTTTGTTAAAATTTTACTGATATGTTCTATTATTTCACTAGGCTTAATAAATTTGTTATTAATTAATTCTTGCTCTAAACCTTTGACTTGAAGTTCTTCTCCATTTTCTAAATATCCCTCAGTAACACCATCAGTATAAATCATTAAGTTTTTGTCTTGAATGTTTACTTTATTAGTTTGAAAGAAACTTTCATCATCCATGCTCATTATTCCAAGCGGCGGTAGGGTAGATTTTAAGTATTCAAATTTATATTCTTTATCGAAGATCATTATTGGCTCGTGTCCGAGGTTTATATATTCAATTTCTTTGTTATTTATATTAAATTTTCCTATTACAGCAGTGATAAACATACCTTGATAAGAGTTATTTGCTACTTGGTTATTAACAAATTGGGCAATACTAGAAACTGATTTTTCAAGTTTAGCCATAGATCTAAAAACAGCTGCTGCATTAGCCATTAAGATACCAGCTTTTACACCTTTGCCTGACACATCGGCAAGAGTGAAATAAACCTCATTATCATTAATAGAAATGTAATCATAGTAATCTCCTGATACATCTTTGGCTGGAACATTTTTAGCAAAAATTAAGTCTTTATTGGTAAATTCTTTTGGAAATAATTTTTTCTGAACCTCACCGGCAATTTCTCTTTCTTGTTTTAATACAATTTGTTTTTTTTCATTTTCCAATGCAAGTTCATTTTCTTTTAGATATCTAAAGTAAAGAGTGGTTAAGAATAATATTGAAGAGCTTGAAATAATGTAAAATACATCAACAAAGTAGTTAAATTGATAAACAATCATACTTGCTGCAATTAAGATTAAAACTAATCCACTAAAGAAAATTATACTAAATTTTGGTAAAATTTTATTTGGGATAATCAAAACGAGTATCAAAGAGATAATAAGTAATAAATTTTCCGCAATCGTTGTGTATAAATTCTTAATTATAAAATCATTGTTGACAATGTTTTCAATTAGATGAGCGTGAGTTTGTACACCAGGTATTACATCTCCATTGGGGATTTTAACAAAGTCAAATAAACCTTGAGCTGAACTTCCAATAATTACAATTTTATCTTTTAGTTTGTTTGCATTAACACTCATATTCAAAACATCAACTGCTGGGATATAATTTTTTTTATCAAATTCTTTGTAATTTATATAAACAATTGCATTTGGATCTGGCTCTATTAGATATTTTCTTGTTTTAATTGAATTTATTCCTGTTTCGTCAGAGTTAATTAAAATACTTTTATGTCCATGCAGTGCCCTTAAACTTTCCAAGCTCAGTGCAGGCCAAATATCACCATCAATTTTTAATATAATCGGAACTGATCTTAAAACTGCATCTGGGCTATCAAGGTATGAAATTGTTCCTATGCCAGCTGCAACATCATTAAACTTTTCCAGTGATGTAATTTTATTTTTAAAACTGTAAACATAATTAGATATATCCATTCCTCGAGAAATAATATTTGTTTTTGGTTTTGATGGATTATTCTTATTATAAGTTGACACGTCCCCAAGGACTGAAAGAACAACATTAGATCCCTTGATACTCTCTAATAGTGATTGATCACTGTCAATTACTTGATCACTTTTGATATTAAATTCCTCTAAGATTTTCTTAGGATTTTGTTTATCTTCCTCACTAAAAAAAATATCAAATGCAATAACAGATGCTTGGTATTGATTTAATCGATCAATTAGTTTTGCAAATACGTCTCTTCGCCATGGAAATTGACCTATTTCACCAATACTCTTTTCGTCAATATCAACAATTACAACACCATCGTAATTATCTTTTTTAATAAATAAACTTTGATAAGCATCATAGGCAATATTCTCAACTTTCATGACAAAGTTGCTATCTTGAATTTTAAAAAAAACTAGAAAGATCAATAGAACAATGCCTGTATATTTCTTTACATTGTTCATTTATAAAAATTAACCTTTAGATTTACTTAACTCTTTGTAAGCGTTACTAAAACCTTGTAATGAACTTTTGATAACTAAAGGATCTTTTTGAAATCCATCGATACTTAACTCAAAAAAAGCAGATTTATTCATAGATGCTTTTATTTGATTAAATAAACTTACATTTGCATCATCTTTACTATTATTTGTTAAATTTATTATACATCCAAATGCTTCACATTTACTAATTGGTAAATTTACAGCTGTGCCTTCGTGGAACTTAATTTCAACTTTTTTTTGAACGTTTACGCCTAAAGGAGTAATTATATTTAATACTTCTTTAAGTTCATTTTGATCATTAATAAAATTTGAAAAGGCGAAAGAAAATTGGATATTAGTATTATTAATAGTTAATTTTTGAATGATTTCACATTGATTTTTTTTATTTACATTAACACATCGGTATACCCAATCCCTGTACTGCTTTGTAATTGAATTGGGCTCATTTGCTATAGAATTAAAAGAAACATTAGCAAGTACAATCAAGCTTAAAATAAATTTTATTAGTTTTTTAGACATTATGATTTAGATTTATTCACTTACATTAATTAGCAGTTACTTATGCTAAATTAGACATTTTTTTATGAAATAAAACACTTTTTTCAAATGTAGGTTTTCTGTATTTTTGAGTAACGTACAATTTACCATCAACACGCATCACATAATCTAATTCAATCAGCTCATTAACTTTTCTTCTAACAGTTTCTCTTGGTAAATTTAGACCTCTTGTTACTGCATTAATGTTACTGCCTAACGCGTGAGCAATAAAAGTTTCATTATCACAGATTAAATCTTCATCTTTCCAGGTCTTTAAATTGATATGATAAATAATTTTTAAAATTTGAGCATAATAGGGTCTACTGCCATACAGGTGTATTTCATCTGCGTAAATTGCAGTGATTAATTTTTCAACTTCAATAATTTTTTTAACAGAATCCATAATTTGAGTATCCTCATAATGGGTTTAATGTATAATAAAATTATTATATAAAATTACTTTTAATATAAAAAAATTATATACATGATTAATAAACATGAGTTTTTAAACCCTAAATTCTTAAATTATTTTTTAGTTGTTGCAGACAAAGGAAGTATTTTGGCTGCCAGTAAAGACTTAAGAATTAGTCAGCCATCAATTACAAGAAGTATCAAAATTATAGAGTTTAATCTCAAGAAAAAAATATTCTTAAGAGGGAAAAAGGGGATACAACTTACAGAGGAAGGACAAATCCTATACGCTTTTGCAAAAAAAAGAGAAATTGAAAATCAAAAAATTGTTACAAACATAAAAAGCAACACACTTTTAAATCAAGATAAAGTCAAAAATCAAATTACAATTGGTTTTCCATCTACACTATCTACTTTACATAAAGATCATTTTATATGGTTTATGAAAGATTATTTTAAAGACAAAAGATTAAAAGTAGTCGAGACTAATTCTTTTGATTTGATAAAGCTAATTAAAAATAACAAAATTAATTATGCAATTTCAAGTTTACCTCAAGAAGAAGAAAATATTATTAAAGATTTTTTATTTGATGATATTTTTTGTGTAGCATTTGCAAAAGGACATAAATTTGAAAAATCAAAAAAGATAAAATTAAAAGATGTGCAAAGTGAATCTAATTATGTTTTTAGAGACTCATGTGAATTCTTATATTACAAAATTAAAGATGAAAAAAATGAAATTATTAATAAACAAGAATTTAATAACTTAATTGATATTAGGAAAAAAAATAGAGGACATTCAGATATAATCTATACTGAAAATGAAAATACTTCTTCAACTTGTATTAAACAAGGATTAGGGGTTGGTATAATTCCAGAAAGCATTGCTCAGAATAATGCTCTTATTTATAAACCTATTGATGAGCCAAAAATTTCAAGACAGATTTATTTAATTAGAAATAAAAATACGTTTTTATTTGATATTAATCTTAACACTTTAAAGAAAATTCTTTCATTATAATTTGAACGAATTTATGAAAATAATTTTCTAAATTAAAGCGAGAATTTATATTAATTTATAAAATAAGTTGAAAATACCAAAAGAATTGCTGATCCAAAAATTATATATTTAATTTTTTTACTTTTTTCATTTTCAATAATTTTTTGTTCAGTTAATTTTTCAAATAAAACTTTACTTGAAGATGGATCTTTTTTTTCTTTAACTGAATTTAAAATATCATTTTTAAAAAGTTTATTTTTTTTATTATCTAAAGATTGCTGTTGAATAGCTTTGTAAATATTTGATTTTAATTTATGTGAGGGATTATAAATTTCATTTAAATCTACTTTTGACATATTTAACTTATCTTACATAACTTAAAAAAAATATAGATCTTTAGGCACTAATTTGAGCACCCACTATGGGTATTTCAAAATAATTAAAAAAGATTAAAATAATAATCTACTTCTTAAAATGAAAAAAAAATTACTTAATTTAATTAATTTTTTTATTTTATTTTGTATTTCTTTATTAAGTTTTTCATTTTTTAATTTTGCTAATGCAGTGAAAACTGTACCCATAACTGGTTGTGGTACTAATTTTGAAACTTCGACTTATTTAGTAGTAAACAATACAATTGGTTCTGGTGGATCATGTCCGGCAACTGGTGAAGAAATAGCAGTACCAACAGGGAATACTCTACTTTTATCAGAAACTGCTTCTGGAGCAGTTAGTATATCTAACCCTATTTCAGGAGCTGGTACTTTAAGTGTCTGGGGATCATCAACAGCTCTTACTCTAACAGGTTCTAATACTTTAACTGGCACAATCAGAGTATCTGCTGATCTTACATTAACAAATTCTTCTGCATCTGTATCAACAATTGAAATTATAGGTTCATCTAGTATTTTAAAATTAGGTGCTCATGACATATTTGGAAATCACCAGTCAAGCTCGCCTAGTATAGACTTTGCTACCACTGGTGGTACATTATCCAATCTATCTAATTGGTTTAATCATATTGGTAATGTTACACTAGCTGATGGGGCCATCATTACTACAGATGGAAATCATTCTTCAGGTGGTACGACTATTGCAGGATTGAATTTAGATGGCGACATTACATTAGGTGACAATTCTACTGCAAATTTTAATGCAACAAATATGGGAACGTATGGTCTTGGAACAGGTAGCGATACTGGTCCAAATAGAAATTTTACAGTGGGATCAAGTTCAACTTTAAATATTAATGCACCGTTAGTTAATGGACAAGGTGGATCTGGCG
Source organism: Candidatus Pelagibacter sp. HIMB1321 (assembly GCF_900177485.1). Classification (NCBI taxonomy): domain Bacteria; kingdom Pseudomonadati; phylum Pseudomonadota; class Alphaproteobacteria; order Candidatus Pelagibacterales; family Candidatus Pelagibacteraceae; genus Candidatus Pelagibacter; species Candidatus Pelagibacter sp. HIMB1321. The sequence goes on along the minus strand of NZ_LT840186.1, from coordinate 721,695 downwards.
GATGGCCAACAAATCAACCTGCCGCAAGTATTACAAAATCTGGAGCTGGTACATTAGTTTTAGGAGGTGCAAATACATTTACAGGAACAACACAAGTTAGTGCTGGAACATTGCAAATAACAGGAACTTTGGGAAATGGATCTTATAGTAACGCTATAGCAAACAGTGGAACACTAATTTTTGATTCTTCATCTAACCAAACTTTATCAGGAAAAGTTTCAGGTACAGGAGCGCTAATAAAAGATAATTCTGGTACATTGACCTTAAGTAATTCTGGAAATGATTATACTGGTAATACCACAGTTAGAGCTGGGACATTGCTAGTTTCTGGTAATATTTCTTCATCTTCTCAAGTTAATATTACAGATAGTTCAACTACTTCTTCAGATACACCTCAATTTTTAATTCAATTAGGTACTTCAAATAATTCAGACATAGTTGTTAATAATAATTCTACGGCAAGCAATCCAATTATTGGTTCTTCAGGAAGTGGTCATACAAATGCTTTTTTTAATGGTGACATAACATTAAATAGAGATGTTACTTTTCATGATGCAGGAACTGACAGAACAACGTTTACTGGTAGAATTACTTCAGCAAATAATGACATCACAATTACTGGAACAAGAGTTACTTTAGATAATGATAATAATAATATTACGGGAGCAACATTTAATGTCAGCAACGGATCAATTCTTCAATTAAATAATGAGACGGTTATAGGAAATAGCTCTGACTTAAATACAGTTAATCTTAATTCAAGTGGACTACTTTATATAAATGGAGGAACAGGTGCTAATTTTTATGTAGGTGGACTTACAGGCTCAGGGGGTGAAGTTAGAAGAAATACTGGAGGAACAGAAACAATTTATATTGGAAATGATAATAATAACTCTTTTGGCGGAATAATCACAAATTTGGATAGAGATGGAAGCACCATAACACTTAATGTAAATAAAGCTGGCTCTGGCACTCAAACTCTTTCAGGAAATAATACTTATATTGGTAGTACAACAATTTCTTCAGGAACATTAGAGATATCTGGAACAATAGGATGGGATGGATCATCTGCTGATTATGCGCAAAGTATTTCAAATTCTGGTACTTTGATATTTTCTGGTTCAGATCAAACCATATCTGGAACCATAACAGGAACCGGTGCTTTGACTAAATCTGGATCTAATGAACTTATATTAAGTGATGCTAATGATTATACTGGTAACACCACAATTAGCGGTGGAACTTTGACAGTCACAGGCAGCTTGTCAGATACTACTGCAGTAACAGTTGAAAGTGGAGCGACATTAAATGTTGATGTATCAGACACTATAGGATCCATTTCTGGCGCAGGTGTTATTGATATCGTTAATAAAGAAATATTGACTGTAGGTGGTAATAATTCAACGACAACTTTCTCAGGTATTATTCAAAGTGATGGAGGCTCATCAAACGGAGGTATCACAAAAGAAGGAACTGGAAATTTAACTTTGTCAGGCAATAATACTTTTGGTGGTGCAGTAAACATTACTGCTGGAACATTAACTGTAACATCAAATAATGCCTTAGGAAATACAAATAATAATACCACTATCCAATCAGGAGCTACAATTGACTTTCAAAACGTTAATTATTCAACGACTGAGTCACTTAGAAATAGTGGAACTATTTCTACTTCTACAGGTACAAGTACTTTTGCGGGTTCAATCATATTATTTGCCAATTCAACAGTAGATGTTGATGGAACTCAATTGACTTTAAGTGGTAATATTAGTGAAAGTGGTTCAAGAAATATAACTAAAGAAGGAACTGGAATATTAGTATTGTCAGGAGCTAACAATTATTCTGGCGACACATTAATTTCAGCTGGAACTTTAAAACTGACAGGTAGTTTGTCTAATTTAACAGATGTAACAATTAACTCAGGTGCCTCATTAGATTTGCAATCATCACAAACTATTGCAAGTTTAAATTTAGATGGTTCTGTAATTAGAAGTGCTGGCACTTCTTCTTTAGTTGTTTCTACAACTTCTGATTTGGGGGGAAATGTAACAACATCTGGCACTCAAACTTTCACAGGAGCCACTACTTTAAGTGCAGCAAACACATTAACAACAACTAATTCAAATATTATGTTTGGTAATACAGTCAACTCAGATGGAACCGCTAGAAATTTAAATATAAACACTGGTACAGGAACTACTCAATTTACAGGTATAGTTGGAGGCACTAGTGGATTAGGTGGCATTGATATTACAGGTGCATTAGATTTAGATGCAGCAATATCTAATGCTTCATCTGTAGCTGTATCTTTAACTTCTAACATAGGCGCAGATGTAACAACAACAGGGACACAAACTTACACAGGTGCTACAACTTTTAGTGCTTCTAGTACACTAACAGCTTCAACTGTAAATTTTGGTTCCACTGTTGATGGTGGAAACAATAATATTATTATTTCTGGTAATGCTGATATTGATGGAGCAATAACTAACACTAATGCTTTCAGTGTTTCTGGCGCAGGAGTAACTTCTAATATTGGTGCTGATATTACAACAGCTGGTGTTCAATTTTTAGGTAATGCAACATTATCAGGTACAGGAAACCGAACTGTTACTTCAACAGGTGGAAGTAATATAACATTTTATGGAATTACTGGTGCTTCAAAAGGTTTAACAGTTGATGGAGGATTTCAACTTTCTACCAATGATGCTACAGGACTTGCAAGTTTGAGTGTTACTGGAGCATCTACTTTAGCTGCAGATGTTACTTCAACTGGTGCCCAGTCTTATGATGGTACAACTACTCTTTCAAGTGGAGACAGAACATTAACTGCATCAACAGTTACTTTAAATGCTGTAACAGGAGGATCTAATGCTTTAACAGTGACTGGAAATTTAGACCTAGATGGTGCTGTTTCAGGTGTAACTAATATGTCTGTATCAGGCACATCAAATATTGGTTCAAATGTTACAACAACAGGTACTCAGAATTATCAAGGTATAACAACACTTTCTGGTGGTGACAGAACATTAGAAGGTTCAACAATTACAATGGCGGCTGTTACTGGTGGATCAAACGCTTTAACAGTAACAGGAAATTTAGACCTAGATGGCGCTATATCAGGTGTAACTAATATGTCTGTATCAGGTACATCTAACATAGGTGCAGATGTTACAACAACAGGAACACAATCATACACTGGTACAACTACAGTATCTGCAAGCTCAACATTAATTGGAACAGAAATTTCTGCAGCGGCAATAGCATTAAATGATGATTTAGAAATTAGAAATAGTAGCGACTCTACATTAGCAAGTGTTATTTCTGGTACAGGGGCATTAACAAAATCAGGAAGTGGTGCTTTAACTTTAAGAGGCATAAATACTTTTGATGGAGATCTAACCGTATCAGCAGGTACTCTCTATGCAGGTTTAGCTGCAGATAGTGGAAATCAAGTTATTGAAAACAATTTAACTGTCAGTGGTGGTACTTTATCTGGAGGGGCAACTATTGGAGGAAATGTTACAGTTGCAACAGCTAATTTAGCACCTGGTAATAGTATTGGAACTTTAACAATAGATGGCAATGTTACTTTAGGTGACAACTCAACTACTACAATTGAATTTAATGATACGACATCTGATAAAGTAGTCGTATCTGGAAATATTACACTTGCAGGTGCATTAGTTTTAGAACCAGCAAACACAACTTATTCTGATGTAACACTTACAATTTTTGATGGATCTGGAGGATCTGGTAATTCATTATCGGGCACTTTTGCTTCAACTACTGTAAATAATAGTTCAAATTTAGGTGATGCGACTACCTCTATTTCTTACGACACTGTAAATAGAAAAGTATTTTTAAATATTGATGAGGATGGTGGGGTTTCATCAAATACTGTTAAAAGTTTAACAACAAAAAATAATTTTAAAGACATTGCCGAGGTGTTTGATGCGGCAACAACTGGTAAAACTCTTGAAGTTGCAAATGTGTTAAAAGCCTCTGATAGTAATTCAGTAAATACTGAGCTTGGAAAATTAAAAGGTACAGTGCTTGCTACAACTTTTACTCAACCTACTTTAAATCATAACAATTTTAATAGAGCTTTAAGTAGCGTTACTTCCTCTAATGTAAATACTTCATTAGTTAGTAGCTTCACAAGTAGTTCAAATGAATTAACTTTAGCTTCATTACAAGATGCAGGTTTATATGGGGATAAGACAAATTTTAATGAATATTTTGATTATTCAGATACTAGTGTTTTAGGCTTTGTTAAAAATAATAAGAATAGATCTATATTCAATGATTTTCGATCTGAAGACTCTGCAACATTTATAAGAACTTATGGGACCACAGCTGATCGAGATAATATCAATTCCAATTATACAGGTTACGACTCTGAGACAACAGGAATTTTATTTGGTCAACAATTTAAAAATGATGAAGAAACATTTACCGGTTACTCTTACGGTTTTACAGGTACAGATACTGATTATAAAAATAACTATGGTGAGTCTAAAACCTATTCAGTTCATGCCTCTTTATTCAAACAATATGATAAAAAAGACCATGGTTTAAACTTAATATCTGGAATGTATGTTTCGAAAACAGAAAGTGAAAGAAATGTTTCAGTATTTGGAACTTCAGTAAATGACAAATATGTTTCTGATTATTGGGATGTTGGAGTAAATCAAGAAGTTCAATATATTAAAAAGTATAAATTTGGTGAAGTTAGCGTTTCACCGTCAGCAAAATTTAATTCAACTTATGTATTTAAAAGCGATACCGAAGAAACAGGGGGCGAGCTAGCTTTAAATGTTGATAATGAAAATTTATTTATAGTTAAACCTGAGCTTGGAATTTCAATTGGTGTCGATCTAAGTAAAAAAGAGAACATTAATAATGAGTTAAGCCTTGCAATGTTTGCTTCTCAAGATCATTTTATAGATGGTACCACCTCTAATGCTCGTTATAGCTCAGGCTCATCGTTCAATGTTGATTTGCCAAGAGATCAAGAAACTTATTATTCATTAGGACTTGGATATAATTTCTTAAATAAAGAAACTGATACAAGCTTAATGGCGAATGCATTTTTAATGCAAAACGAGGAAAGTGATATGAATTCAAATATTTTTTCTTTAACCTTTAGAAAACTATTTGGAGATTTTGCTAAAGGTAATGTTCCCCCAGTTATTGCAAAAAAACCTGAAAATGATCAAGAGGTTATAAAAGAAGCGTCGCCTAAAGATAAAAATACTATTAAAAAAGTTGAAAAAACTTTAGAAGAGTTTGAAGAAAATATAGAAATTGTTTTAAAAGAAAGTCCATCAGAGCAAGAAGTTGCTAAAGTATATGAAAGTATTAGTAATAATTCAAAAATTAAAAAACAATTAACTCTAAATGATGTTTATAATAATTTAAGTGCAAATTGTTATGCGATTGAAAACAAACTAGTCCACTTAGTAAATTACTATGATAAGCAGCAATTATATAAAATTTTAGATAAATGTAATAAGCTTTCAGATCCAAAAATACATTTAATTGCAAACCGATTACATCAAATTCAGTTGGATGAAACAACTGCTTTACAAAAAATTTATTATAAATATTTAAGAATATTAAGTTATGTGCCTTTTATAACTTTTGTAGCTTTTATCATTTTAGCTTATGAATTTATTAGAAGATATATTGTAAATCATTTTCGAGCAAAAAATACTGTTTAACTAAAATTATTAATTGTTGTTTCAACATCCTCTTTTTTAATCATCATGAGATCTAATTTAGTTTTAGTTTTCATCTGACTTAATCTTACAGATTGAGTTTGAATACAACCCTCGAAAAAACGCCTTACATCTCTAGCATTTGAATATCGCTCACCAGTTATTTCTATAACTTTTTTACACGCATTTTGAATTGGGCCACTTGCATCATTTGCAATCATATAATTATTTTCACGACACATTTTGTAGAAAATTTGATAAAGCTCTAAATCGTTATAATTTTCAAAAATAATATTTCTCTTAAATCTTGATGCCAAACCAGCATTAGCAGCAACAAAGTCATGCATATTTTTTTCATAACCTGCAACAATAACAATTAATCTATCTCTGTAATCTTCCATGTATTTAAGCAATTCATCAATTGCTTCTTGACCATTATCGTTAGGATCTTTTTTATTGATTAAAGTGTATGCTTCATCAATAAATAATACATTATCTATTGCTTGATTAAATTTTTCAGCAGCTCTTTCAGCCGTTTTTCCTTTTTCAGCAACAACTAAATCACTCCTCGTAACCTCAATAAGTTTACCCCCTTGAATTAATCCAAGGTCTCTATAAATTTCTGCTAATATTCTTGCAACGGTAGTTTTACCAGTACCAGGATTACCAGAGAAAATTAAATGCAAAGTTAAAGCTGGACCTTCTCCTAGACCTTGTTCTTTTCTTTCCTTAGTACTTTGTAAATAAGCAACTAGGTTTTTAACTTCTTCTTTTACTTTTTTAAGACCTGGAAGTTTATTGATATCTTGTATGCTTTTTTGAAGCGCTTCACTCATTGATTTATGTTTAATATTAGTTAATTATTAATAATATAGAGTCTTAAATAAATGAAACTATTAATTCAAATATTTTTAATATTATTGCTAACAAATATTAACTCCCTATCAGGCGAACCTGGTGACTTACCTGGACAAGAAATAAAACAACCTGATGAAATGTTTGATGACAAACCTGAGGAAAAAGAGGGTTTAGACGTGTCAAACATAGACCAATTATTGCAGCCTAAAAATACTGAAATTATGCTGCCTAAAAATAGATTAGAGCAAATTTTTGATCAATTATTTTTAGCTGAATTAAATCAAGACCAACTGAATATCATAGGTGAGTGTGAAAAGATTATTGCAGACGGCAAATGTTTTAAAGTTGAACCAAGCAAATTATCTAATCATTTTAATAATTATTATTTTTACACTAATTCACAAAATCAAGTTTATTCAATTATTGCATTTAACAATAATAAACAGGGCGACTTAAACAAATGCAAAGAAAAGATTTCAATGTGGAAGGATTATTTTAATAGCTTTGATTTGACAGAAAAAAAGCCTAAAGATAATTCATTAAATTTTGTATTAACAGATGCACCACAACAAAACAGTATAGAAATATTTGCTTCCTGTTACACAGAACAATTTAGAGATATTACTTCGAGCTTTAGTATTAAGTTTTTTAAAAATGTTTAATGAGAATTTTATTTATCCTAATTTTAGTTCTTTTATTTCAAAATAAAGTTTTCGCAGGTAACATTACAGAAGAAGTTAGACAATCTTACAAAGAAAGAGCAGCGTTTGTAAAAAATTATATTTCAACAATCAAAGAAAATAGAAAAAAAGATAAAAAATTTAGAGGAACTATTGTCGAGTCTGTATCTGGTAGACTTTACACAAGAATGGGGCCTATCCCTCAAAATCAATTAGATAAAACTGCTCTAGAAGATTGTAAAAAAGATGGAGGCATTGATTGTTTAGTTCGATTTAGGACGCTTAAAAAAAATTTAAAATATAATCGATATGCAAAATTTATTAACTCAAAAAATAGTTTAAACGTTTTAGGGGAGTTTATTAAATCAAAAAAAATTTATTCTTCTAAAGGTATAGATATCTTGATCAGTACAGAAAATTTTAAAAATAAAAATGATTTTTTTTGTGGTCAAACAAAATCAAACTATCGAGATGTTATCAATGATTTAGTGAAAGAAATAAATATCTATCCATCAAGCTTTCTACAAAACTCAGGTTTAAAATATGTAATGATTTGTGAAAAAATTACAGATAAATCTCTTGGTTTTGAACCAGGAGGTCTAGCTCCAGGTCATGTTGATCAATCTCCTGGAGTTTTTTATTTAAATCTCTCTGCTGTAAATAAGTATAAAAATACCAAGGTAAAAAAAGAATATATTAGGTTGTTATTTCACCATGAATTTTATCATATCATTGATGCATCTCTATCATTGATGCAGTTAGATGAGCGTTGGGAAAAAATTAATAAGAACCCGTATTCTAGTGATTTAGTCGTTGGGGCATTAGGCATAGATACCTCTGTTGAAGGTTTTATATCTGGTTATGCAAGAAATAATTCAGCCGAAGATAAAGCTGAATTATTTGCTTTTATGATCTCTAAACATAATGCTTTTAAAAAAGCTATAGCGAACGATGAAATATTATTAAAGAAATCTCAATTAATGATCTCCCGACTTAAGGGATTGTCAAAAGAAATAGATAAAAATTTTTGGAGAAAGCTTAATTAGGCTTGTCTTAAATCACTTATATTTTTAATCAATTCTAGACTATCTTTTTCAACTCTAGAAAAAACATCAGACCAGTCTCCTTGGACTTTTTGTCTATAAATTCTAAAATTATCATACCAAATGGTTTCATCTTTTGAATTTAACCATCTCCAATCAGAAACTTTTGGTAGTAGCAACCATGTTTGAGTGCCAAGAGTTCCAGCTAAGTGTGCAATAGAGGTATCAGTAGTAATAACTAAATCTAAATATTTAATTATTGCTGCGGTATCTAGAAATTTTTTTGATCCTGTATCCATTAATAAATCGTAATTAATAATGTTTTCTTCAAATTTGAATTTTTCAATATCAGATACAGCAGGACCTTTTTGTAGGCTAATAAATGTTGCTAAAGGATTATTGATAATATTTTTAAATTTGTTTAGAGAAACCGAATTGTTTGCAACTCTAGGGTTTGAAGCACTTCCTTGCCAATTTAAACCAATTTTAACATTATCATTAATTGCAATTAATGTTTCCCACTCTAAAAGTTTGTTATCATTTATTTTGAGAACTGCTGGGAAAGGACAATTGCTACTTAAATCTGGTGTCAGTAAATATATCAAATTTTGCAAAGGTGCCCAATAATCATAATTATCATAATCATTCTCAAGACTTACTATTTCATCAATAAACTCCATATCCTCAAATAGATGATGTAATTCTTCTTGGCATTGAAAGATGATTTTACATTTAAGTTGACTTAGAGTTTCAAGATATCTAGAAAATTGTAGAGTATTTCCTAACCCATCTTCAGCTACGATTAGAATTTTTTTATTTTCAACATTTTGACCATTCCATAATAAGTTTTTCTTATGTAAAACGGATTTAAAGTTTTTATCTTCATATATTCTGTGGCTATACTCTTTAAAACCTTCTTCAAAATTTGACATTGAAAGTAGGGTAGAACCTAAATTAATTTTTGATCGATTAAATCTTGGATTAAGTTCAATTGTCTTTTTATACATTTCAATTGCTTCAGAATATTTACCTGCATTCAGTAAGGTATTAGCAAAATTAAAATGCACTACATGAGAATCTGGTTTTGCTTTTATTGCTCTTTGATGACTAATTATTGCATCTTCGTATTTATGCTGAAGGTAAAACAAATTACCAAGATTACTTAAAATAAAGTGATTACTTGGGTTATTAATTAATCCTTGTTGATATACTTTAATAGCATCATCATAATTTTGATCTTGTTTGTATAATGTTGCAAGACTTAAATAAGCTTTTATTTCTTTTGGATCAATTTTGATTGCTGCTTTATAGCAATCAATTGCTTTTTCTAATTTTTTACTCTGTTCATAAACCAAGCCTAAACTCAGGTAACCCGCAACATAATGAGGATCGTGTGCTAATAAGTTAGTTAAAACTTTTTCAGCAACTGCATTATTATTGAGTAAAAAAATATTAGTGCCCAATCTATTTAGGGCCTTAGGATCAAAATTTCTGTCTAATGATGAGAAATAATACCAGAGAGATTTATCAAAATTATTTTGTTTATAATGAATGTCACCAATTAAATTATAAATTTCATGATTATTGGGATCTTGTTTTAATAAGTTAAAAGCATTTTGTTCAGCTAGACCATATTGTCTATTATCTAAAAGTTGATAATTTTTTTTAATATTTTGTGCAATTAACGATTTATTCATTTTTTAACGAATCAATTAATTAACAATATAACTTTAAATCAAATTATAAAAGAGCGAACCTAAATAGGGATACAGGGCTGAAGCAATCACTATAAAACATCCATAAGGAATTTGAAAATCTTTATCTTTTTTATAAAAATAAATAATTAGCGAACCGACAACTGCCCCAACAAGAGCTGAACTTGCTAATATTAAATAAATTGATTTTATTCCAAGCCATATACCAATCATTAAAAATAATTTCGCATCACCAAGGCCCATTCCTTCAACTTTCCTTATTTTAAAAAATAAAAATCTAATAATATAAATTACCAAATAACCAACCGCTCCTCCTAGCAAGGAACTTAAAATATCAACATCGAAAGGATTAAAATTAAAAAAAGTAAACACCAAACCTACTATTGATAATGGAATAGTGATTTTATCTAAAATTAAATAATACTTAAGATCGGTAAAAAATATTATTAACAATCCAGAGTAAAAAATTATAAAAGCTAAACCATTAAAACTAATACCATATAACATATAAGCGTAGACGAATAAGCTTGCCGTTAAAACTTCAACTATTAGATAGCTTATGGAAATTTTATTTTTACAATTTTTACATTTACCAAAATTTAGGATGTAGGAAATTATTGGAATATTTAAATAAAAAGGAATTTTGTATTTACATGAAGTACAAAATGAACTTTTGCTAACCACATCTAAATCATTAGGAAGTCTGTAAATACAGACATTATAAAAACTTCCAACGATTGATCCAATTACAAAGGATATTAAGGTAAGCACTTACCTTTTAAATTTTATTTTATCACCGTCATCATCATCTCGTTTGATGCTAGGTTTTGTTTCTTCTGTTTGATTATTTTCAACTTCTTGATCTACTGGTTGTTGTTGAGGTTCTTCATTTGGAGAAAGATCGACATTCTCACTTGCTTGAGTCTCTGGCTCAGGGGCAGGAGCTGGTTCTGAACTGTCTTCAGCTGCATTTTGGTTTGTAACACTTTTGATTTTAAATATTTTATCTAAGTGAGCTAATTTAATAACTTTCATCACTTCGTTACTCACATCTGTTAGAGAAAATTCTTTAGAGCCACTTTTTGATAGCTGCATACCTTCAACTAAGGCTGCTATACCAGAAGAGTCTATATAGTTAACCTTTGAAAGTTGAACTTCAATTGTTTTAACTTTGTCGATTAAATCTTTTATATTTTCTCTGACTTGTGTTGAATTATCGAGGTCAATTTCACCTGAAAGAAATAGTTTACCTATATTCCCATCAATTTTTTGTTCAATAGACATATGTATTTTTTTATATTAATAGTCTAAAAATACAACATATGATTATCGACTGTATTTGTGGGAAAAAAAAGTTCAGATTGGCTGATGGCGTTATGCCAGCCGAAGGATCAAAAGTAAGATGTGGTTCCTGTTCTGAGGTATGGTTCTATCACCCAAATGAAGGAAGCTCACAAACTTCAGAAGAAAGTTTTAAAACAGAACCAACAAGTAGTCCAGTTGAAGAGAACGCAGTTGAAGCATCAACAATAATTGAAGAACCTGCGCCAGTTGAAAATCCAACAGAGACTACTGTAGAAACTCCACCTAGCGATGATCCAGAAGAATTATTATCTACTATAGACAATGATGCGGTTACCAAAGAAATTGAAGAAGAAAAAGAAAGTGAAGAAACTGTTTCAAATTTTAAAATATTTACTGATGAAGAAAAAGAATTTCCTTCAAAAGAGGAAATGGATAAAAATTTAGATAACTTTAGATTAGAAAGAGATAAAAATTTAAATTTTTTTCAAAAATTATTTAAAAAAGATAGACTTAAAGAAGCAGCAAAAGCTTTAGAGAAAAAGAAAAATCAACAACAATCAGAAGAAAAAAATAAAATTGATGTTGCAAGAAGAACAAGGTTATTATTTTATTTATTAATACTTTTATTTATTGTTTTTTCAGTTCTGATTGTGCCTTTAAGAGAAGAAGTTGGAATGGCTTTTCCATTTATGGAAAAATATCTTGAGTTTTTAAAACCGATGTATGATTACATCAAAAAACCATTAGGCTTTGAATAAAAATTAATTTAATTATTTTCAGGCTTATTTTTATTTTTTTCAGCTAATTTTTCTTCTTCAGCTTTAAATTTTTCAATTATTTTAGCTTTATCTTTTAATAATTTTTCTTTACCGGGAAAAACATAAACTCCAATTTTACCCTCTGCTAATACTTTATCAGAAGTAGGATTTTCTCTTGTGACCTCTTCTTCAATTATATTGATCTTAAAATCTGTTTCAGAAATCTTATTTTTTAAAAAAGTTAAATTTTCATATGTGCTTAAAAATTGGTACTCAATGTAGTTTATTGAATAAGTTTTGCCTAATTGATCTGCTTTACTCTCATTTAAGCTGTTAATTTGTACATTAAATTCATTTGCCATTCCAGAAATAGAGTTTTTAAAGTTTTGAAATTCAGTAGGTGACATAAACATCATGATTTCTTTGATGTACTCATATTCACTTTTATTTACATCTCTACCAACTTTTGCCATTTCAAGAACAATGTTGTCAGATTTTTCCTGGATGTCTCCAGTGCTAGCTATAAGTCTGTTTTGTTTGGATAATTGTAGTGATGTATAGATCTCACTGATGATTAACAGTAAAAAAGAAAAAACCATCACAGTAAAACCAACAACAACAAATTTAGATTTGTCTCTTATCGATTCGTCTTCAACTACTTTTGATTTATTTTTTCCTAATCCAAACATTATAATTTTTTTACTATCATTTACTGGTTTGATAAACTGTTAATGATTCGTACTTAAAAATTATTACATGAAAAAAAGCCCAAATTACATCAAAAAAACCCTTGATGAGATTAAACTTGAATTATTGAAGGATAAAAAGCTTCAACTATCAAGACAACTTTACGTTCAAAAGCTAAAAGAAATATTTAATGAACAAGTGATTGATTTAAAAGATGGTGTTGAAACAAGAATGTCATCCACTGGAACTGATAAAACTGTTGCAGTCAGCTCTACTAACGAGACAACAACTACAACTGTTCAATCAAAACCAAAGCATCAAAACTCTAAAAATGAGAAAATAATTTTTTTAAATAACGAAGTCATTGAAAATAATTTAAGCGAAATAGAAGAGGCCAATAAAGAGCTATTTAATTTTGGCAATTCTGATGAAAATATAATTGAATTAAAAGAAGAGGTTTCTGAAAAAGATGATCAAAAAATCATAGATTTAATTGATGAAGTTGATGAAATCATTAATTTAACCGAAGAGGTTGCAGAAACTGTTGTTGTGGGCAAACAAGAAGCTGAACAACAACAAGTAATTGCTAGCAGTCAAGAACAAGAAGAAATTAAAAAATCTCAAATATTTTCCAATGAACAATTGGAGATGCTGAATGCTAAAATAAATGATCTTGATTTAAATAGTTCTGAGTTAACTGAAAAGTTAGATGAATTACTTAATCAAAAAAATCTTTTCTCAGAGAAATTTAATAATGAGTTAGATGTTAAATTAACCGATGCACTTATTCGATCTGAAGAAAGTATTGAGAACAAACTAAATAATATCAATGATAGTTATCATAAAGAGTTCGAGAAATATGAAGATGAAGCTAATAAAAACTTTGCAAATTTAGAAGATCAAATTGGTCAATTAAATAACCAATTTGATAACATTCAAAATAATATTAATACAATCTCTTCAAAAATAGATGAGAATATCAATCAGTTAAATGACCCACAAAAATTAAGTGAAAATTTAAATTTAGAAAAACGGTTTGAGGATAAAATTAGTGATCTAAAAGACTATAATTTGAAAATTGAGAATTCATTGAATAATTTAAACAATAAAATTGACGAAACTCTAGATAACATTTCAGCGTACAGAAATGAAGCAACTCAAAAAATTGAGGAATTAAATCAAAAAGTTCAAAATATAGAACCTGATTTAATTAATAAAATTGAAGAAAAACAAAAAAATAAAAGTGAGTCTGAAAAACTTCAGGATAAATTTGATCAAATGTCCAAAATCATGGATTTGCAAAATATGAGAATGTTACAGATGTATCATTCATCAGAACTGCAACATAGCCATTCAATTTTACAAAAAAACATGGAAACTAAAACCTCTGCTCCAGCATCTGAGCAAAAATCTATAGATCCTGAACTAATTTCAGAAGAGATAAAAAAAGAATTTTTTCCCAAAATTCAAAAAGAAATGGATAAACAATTTAATTTATTGAGAGAACAACTGTCTGAATATGAAATAAAAAGTATCTTCGATAAAATTGGCTCAACTGACCTTAATAAAGAGTTTAAAAAACCAATTAAAAGATTTTCAAATTTAGTTGATGCAAAAAAATATGTAAAAAATTCGATTTCAAAAAAATCTAGAGACTGGTTGAAAAATAACGAGACTATGATTGATGAGATTGCAAAAAAGTTATTAGGTTAATAGTTTCTTCATTAAACTAACTATATAAAATTGAATTAATATTAATAAAATTTTGAAATTCATTTTACTTTCACTTTCATAGCGTCTGTTAAAATCTATAAAGACATCTTTGGTCTTTAATTTTGCTTTTGAGTTAATTAATAAATCAGCTAAAATTTTAAATCCTTTTCCAAAAAATCTGTTCTTATTTTTTAAATAAATATCTTTTTTAAATAAAAAAAAACCGCTCATTGGATCTTTTGATTGAATATTAAAAATTTTAAACAAAAAAATTAGAAATACAGATGCAAATCTTCTTGTTTCAGATAAACCTTTGTTTTTCCCAGATGTTAATTTTCTTGCTCCAATAACAACATCTTTTCCTTTGTAGAATTCCTTAAACATTTGTGGAATATATTTTGGATCGTGCTGTAAATCTGCATCTAAAATTAAAATATTTTGATATTTTGATCTTTTTATTCCATCAAAGCAAGACTGGGTTAGGTCTCTATTTTTTTTTCTTAAAACTGGGTTAAAAAATTTATATTTTTTAGATAAAGATAATAATATTTTTTTACTTTGATCAGTCGAATTGTCATCAACGAAAATAATTTCAAATTTAATTTTTTTTAAAACTTTAATTATTCTAAACGTTAAAGGTTGGATGTTTTTTTCCTCATTAAGTGCGGGTATAACTATACTTATTTGATGTCCCATTTAATTTGTTTCTGCAATTAAGTTGGAAGTTGTTTCCCTTAAAAAAGGATTTATCTTTATAGCGTCCCTAAAAAGCAAAGTAGCTTCTTCATTTAATCCAAGTTTTTTTAGAGTAATTGCTGCGTTATATAGAGCTGTAGCATGTAGGGGATTTATTACATTTGTTGTTTTAAAGTAATCTAAAGCTTTCTCATAATCTTCTTGATAAAAACTTATTTTCCCAAGTTCAAAGTACAAATCATCTATAGGAGGATCTAAAAATCTTACTTTTCTTGAAGGTGTATCTAATTGAGATCTTATTTTTTCGTAATTTTCAAAAATTTTTTTTATTTGATCTTCAGCTTTATCATATTTCTCAAACACTATATAAAATTTAGCTAATTTAAATTTTGCAGGGGGAATATCTTTGAAATTTTTTTCAAATTCTTTTTCAAAAAATTCGATGCCTTTTTCGTTTTTTTCATAAATATAGTATCTTAGAAATTCTAATATAGCTTCATCAAACGAAGTATTTAATTGATAAAATTGATAAAGATTAAATCTATATTCCTCCCAATTGTCATTTACAATTGCATTTTTTAAACTAACAGTGAATGAATATCTATGCACGTTACGAGGACTTTTTTCATCAGTTTGACTCATGAAAACAATATTATTGATATAAACTTTACTTCTATCACTAAGAACAAATACAGAAGATAGTAAGATTAACCCATAAAAACTTAATATTAAGGTTTTTTTATAAAGATGATTAAAAAATTTATTGAACATCCAGGCAAATAATAATGATATTGATACAACTGATGAGTATTGGTATCTTTCAGCTAAATTTGAGATTAAAGGAAAACCTTTTTCAATCATCCCAAACATAACAGGTAAGGTTAAACTTGAGATAATCCAAAAAATAATAATTAATAAAATAGGATCTTTTTTTTTTAAAAAAAAATAAAATGCTATTATTATGAAGATTAAAAAAAGTATAAGTACAGTTATTGATAAACCTAAATCATAGTTTGTTGCATAAACGTATATATGCTCATAGGGAAAAAATAACCCAATTAAATAAAATTTTAATGAGGTTAAAAAATAAAATAATAAATCATCAAAATTTCCATAAAAACTAAGATTATTTTTTTCAGTGAAAACTATTCTTAAGTAATAGTAGACAAAAAAAGTTACACACAATAAAATAAAAATATCAAAATTTTTTTTAAAATTCTCTTTTATATGCATCTGGTGATAATTAAGTAAAAAAATTGTTAACGGTATCAATCCTGCTAGAAAGATAGTCATCAACTTAGAACACAAAGATAAAAAAAATAACAGTCCTATAAATAAATAGTTTATAAATTTTTTGTCATACATGTTTTTGAGACAATAAATAAAAGTCAAAAGTCCAAAAAATAAAGCTAAGCTTTCATTCCGTGTAGTAATATTGAAAATAATTTGTGATGTAATTGGATGAAATAAAAAAATTAAGGAACTTAAAAATATTAATACATTACTTTTTAAGTTAAGATCGACTTTGAAAATTTTTTTTATTAACAAGAAAACTAAAAAACTATTTGTGACATGTAAGAAAATATTTGTAAATTTTGCTACTTTTGAATTTAAAATTTCAATTCCATTAAAGTTTAATAAAAAAGTTAAAAAATTGTCTAATTCATGTGTTAAAAAGTACACAGGATAAAAATGAAATTTAGCATAAAAAAAACTTGATATAAGCTTAGCGTCTCCAGGGGATTTCGTGAAACGATCTACTAAAGCAAAATCATCATATGTTCTTCCATAATCTAAAGTATGCCCAAAAAAAAATAAAAAGAGACTAAATGAGATACAATAGATGACATATTCAAATATTTTATTTTGAAAATCAGTTAGTTTCATAAAGTCATTTAAACAATTTATTTTAATTTAATTTTAATCAGTAATTTTTTTAATTTATTGGTAAATATTGTGTAAAAATTACTTTATAGATTTTTTCATTTACATCATTCTATAAGCTAATTACACCCCAAAATGGGCGAAAAAAACATTATACTATAATCTTAGAAGGTTATTTTATCATTTACATCATAAGCAAAATCAGTAGAAGGAGTTCATATATATATATAATTCTATAATTAAAGGAAAAACATAATTATGAAAAAAACACTACAAAAAGGTTTCTCACTTGTTGAGCTTCTAGTTGTTGTTGCAATTATTGGAGTATTAGCGGGTGTTGGAATAGTGGGTTATCAAAGTTATACAGACTCTGCTAAAAGTAGGGTAGCTGTTGCTAACTTTAACTCAGTAAAAAGGTTTGTTGAGACAGAATTGACTCTGTTAAACAATAACATTCAAACCGTATCTGGAGCTATTAGTGGAGGATCTGCATGCTCCTCAGTAACACCTTATACAGTTTACAGTCAAACTTTAGGAAATTTTGTTAAAGGATTGACTTGTTATTTTGCTACTGATGGATATGGAAACGCTTTCAAAAATCCATATGATGCTGCTGGTGGAAATCAAATTGTTTATAACCTAGCTGCTGCTTCAGTAAAGAAGGGTCAAGTAAATGTTAGGCACTTCACAGCAGCTGATATAACAGTTAATGGTGCAGTGATACCTTCGGGTGGATTATTTTCTGCTGCAGGTACTTCAGGCTACTTTCTAGTTGAGTACTATACTGAAGATGGTACAGCAGGAAGTACTGGAGAATATAAAGCAAAAGAATTTCAACTTAAATAAATTAAGATAAATTTAAATTTTTAAAAAACCCCTCTAATTTTTTTTAGAGGGGTTTTTTTTTAATTCAAAAATTAAATAATAAAAGAAATAAGTTACAGTCAAAAATAAAACAATTACACTTAGAAAATTAAAAAAGATCTGTAATTTTAAATGTTTAAACTTAAAGGGTTTATAATTTAAAAATTTTTTTAAATCATCTTTTTTATCAGTTTTAAATAAAAAATTATCATCACAATCATTTTCTTTCGGGTTTAAATAGCATGAGGGATTGATAAAATTTAATTCACCATTTATCTCAATTAAAGGATCACCTTTATAAATATTAATTGTTCTTTTTGAATATAGCGATTTACGTTGATTGTCATTTGCATCTAGTTTTATATTTTGGTTAAGATTAAATTTTATTTTTTGAACTATTGGCTTAAGTATTTCTAAATCGTAACCAAGTATAGGAAAATAGCAAAATTGAGAAGATTGATTTCTTAAAAAACTTTCATGAGTATTAGGCCCCATATAATTTGAATTTTCATCTAGTAGTGTAATAACTTCTTCAATTTTAAAGTTATCAATATTATCTTTTGATATATTATTATTAATCAAAGGATCTAAATGCGTATGTTTGAAAATTTTATATAATTTATTTCTATCGAAAGAAAAATTTTGAATAATGACAATTGAAATGAATAAAATTGTAATTAGATTGCTATTTCTAAATGAAATTTTATCAAACATCATTGCAGAAAGTATTGAAAATAACACGATAAATGGAGTAAGTTTTCTAAATGAAAGCCAATCTGTGTTAATAAAGGGTATTTGATTAACTACAGAACCTATAAAAGTATTTGAAAAATTTGAAAGAATTAATATGGAAATACAGATCAACAAAATAAAACTAAATAATAATTTTAAATTATCATTTGTAATTTTTGGAAAATTTCTTAGGTAAATTATTAATATAATCAAAGGTAAGATAGATAAATTAAATGATAATTCCTCAATTGTTATCTCAACATCCATTTTAACAACATCATCTTCAATAAATTCTCTAGGCGAGAAAAAAAAGAAATCAAAAAAAACTGAAATAAAATGCCTGATACTAGTAAAATATGCAGTTGATGCATCTCTTTGGATTCCTTCAACGAAGGACCAGGCGGCATAAATTTTTGAAGATGATATTAGTAGGCCAATTAAAACACTAATAGATATATATAATATTATTTTTAAATTTTTGTTATTGATTAAGTGCAATAAAGTAAGAAAAAAAACAATGAATAAGATTTCAATTAATATTCTAGTTCCTCCACTATGCATAATTATTGCAAAAATTAGGCTCGAGCAAGTAATTAGAAATATAGATCCTAATTTGTCTAATCTCTCAACTGATAAGGCAGAAACGTAGAAAAAAAATGGAACTAAATAATATAATCCCCAAGCAATGTGACCAGAAAGATAATGAAATGTAAAACAATGATTAAATAAAAATATAGTAGATCCAATCAAAGATGCATTATAGGTTAATTTAAAAATATTTTTTGATACTAAAAAAAATCCTAAAAAGCCCAATAAAGAATAACCAAAAAAAACAACTTTGAAAGTTGTTAAGGGACTTAAAAAAAGAAATAAAAATTGAATAGGGGAATAAAATTCTGATTGAGGATTTGAAAAAAAGGGAAGACCACAACAGATATGAGGCCCAAACCAAGGAACAGTTAATCCATTCTTTAAAAACCAAATTTTACCAAATATTAATCTTGATAAAGCTGATTGATAGTCAAAATGAAAAGATCCAATATTCAAATAAGATAGAAACATCATTTGATGAATTACAAATATTAGAACTGCTAAAGAAATAAATAATACTTTATTTTTATTATTTAAAGTAAGCATATTTAATTATTTGAAAATTAATTGAGTAAAAATTTTTAAATGAAATTTTATATTTTTTATCAAATTTAATTTGTTCATAAAGTTTAAATAAATCTTCAAATCTTCTTTGATCTATATTTTTTAACGATTTGTAAATTTCTTGGTGGGTCATATAATTTGATAAATTCTTATTATTTTTTCTAAGTTTATTAAAAAATAATTTGTATAAAAAGTTTCTAGCATAAATAAATAGCAATATCTTTATAAGATAAATGATGGCTATTATTGAAAATAAAAAAAAGAAAATTGATTTGTACATATCTGTGTTAGAGAGTTTTTCTTTGATAAAATTTGTTCTAGATCTTTCATCATATCTTAAAAAACTATTAGTCCACACATAATTGATATATTCAAAATAAATTCCAACTCTACTAATATCTATTTTTTGCTCATTATTCGAAGTTACCGTAGATGTCTCAAAACTTTCGAAGTTAGAATTGTTTGAATTAAGAATATTTTCATTTGGCACAGAAAGGGTTGGATCATATAAAACCCAATTATTATCTATAAATATTTCCACCCAAGAATGGGCATCATGCTGTTTAAAAGTATAAAAATCACCAAGATTATTATACGATCCACCATAATAACCAGTAACTATTCTAGCTGGGATGCCAGCTAACCTTGCAAGTATAGTAAAAGTTCCAGCGTAATATTCACAATATCCAGTTTTAGTATTAAAGAAAAAATTTTCATAATCGTTTCCTTGATTAACTGGAGTTAAGCTATAAAAAAAATTATTCGTTTTAAATTCGTTTAATATCTTATCTAAATAATCCTTAGGACTATTTGCATTTTCAAAGTTTGTTTTTGCCCACTGTTTTAACTTTGGGGAAATATTGTTAGGTAAAAGTGTATAAAAATCTAAAAGTTTTTTTTGATATATTACATCTCTTTTATCATAAATTAGTTTGTAAGATTTTTTGTTGGTCACTATCTTATTAGTTGTGAGAGTATTGTTTATAAGGTTTAAATTTAAATTTGAATTTTTAAAGTTATAATTGTCTAATTTTGGAAACCATTTCTTTTCATGAGGGAACATGATTAAAGATGCATCTACATCTTGTTTTTCAATAGGATTTGAAACCTTAAAACTATTTTTAAATTGGGCTAATAGTATTTTATACTCAGAATTTAACCAATCTTTGCTAATACTTAATTTGTCAAATACTTTTACTCTAAAATAATATTTTTGATCATTATCATGAATATTAGTTTTAAAAATAAAAACATTTTCTTCACTATCTGAAATATTTTGAAATGAACCTAAGCTTATTTTGTCAGGGATTCCTAATTGATTTTTTTTAGTTTCAAATAATTTGATATTTAATTCTGCTCTTGGAAAGACAAAATAAATAATTGCAATGATTGGAATGATGCTCAGCGCAAATATAAAATATCTGAAAAGGTTATTTAAGTTTAATTTTAAAATTTTGGTTTGATTTAAAGAATATAAATGAATGATCGATAGTAAGATTATAATAAATGATAAAAATGAGCTGATTAAATCTTGGCCATATACTAGAGAGCTTACTGCTAAAAACACACACGAAAATCCAAAAAAATAATGACTTTCTTTTTTTTCTATCTCTGAATATTTAAGAAATATTAAACCTAATATTAAATTGATAAAATATTCTTTAGATAACGTTTGGTCATTTAAAACAAATAAAATGTATATTGTTGCTATAGCTAAAATAGAGCTAAATACTTTCTTATATTTATAATTAAAGCTTTTTTGAATAATTGCAAAAAAGAATAATATTAGAAAAAAAACATTAGTGGAAATTTCAACATCAGGAATTAGAACTAAATAACTGCAAAGCAGTATCGCTAAAGCATTAAAGTTATAATTCAATAAATTTATACTAGGCATTAGCAAGATAGGTTAAAAGTTTATTTCTATGATCTAAAGAACAAGCAATTGCAGAAATAAAATCTTTGTTCTTTAATAAAAATGGTTTTTTTAATTGATAGAAATATTCAATTAAATAACTGGCATAAGAAAGTTTTTTTTCAAAACTTTCAGCAGTAATCTTTTGTAAATCTATTGTTATGTGTTGCAAATTATTAGAAAATTTGAATTTTTTTTCATAAAGTTTTTTTTTAATAGATGAATGTTTCCATGAAATTTTTGATAAATTAATATTTTCTTTGTTTTCTTCTATTTTATCAAACTCATAATCAAAGCCTTCATCAGTATTAAGTTGATATAGTTGATCAAATATTTCATTTGAAGGTCTAATGGGCTCTGGATAAATAGTTAAACGCTCTTTAAAGGATACATTAGTAAATGTTTTTATAATTCCAAAAGGAAACAAAGAATGAATATTTAAAGTAGGAGTATCTACTTTACCTCTTTTATCAAATTTATATTTTAAATTAATTGTTGTTTTATGATTGATATCTTTTTTAGTCGTTCCGTTTTCCAGATCAAAATTAACATTTAGCCTTTCTCTATTTTGTTTGTCATTGATTTGGTAAATTAAATTTACAAATTTATTTGCTGGATGAAGTTTATTATTAATAGATAAGTCTAAATTGAGTAAATTTTGATAAGAGATTAAAATTGAAATGAAATAAATAAAAAAAAGAACAATTGATAACAATAATGCAAAATTATTTTGATAAAAAATAGCCACTGCAAAACAGAAAAAAATTAAAGCAGCAATTTGAAATCCTCTTAAATTTGGAAAAATATATAAATTTTTTCTACTTATAGTATTAAGATTTTTTAAGGATTTTTTTAAAATAATTTTTTTCCAAAAACTATTTTTCATCAGGTAGTGGTACTTTATTTAATATTTCATTATTCATGAATTCTATAAATTCTTTTTTTTCAACAATATTTAATCGATGTCGAAGTATAAAAGGCAAGACATCTTTAATCTCTTGATAGGTCACATATTTTTTTGAGTTTAGAAAACTTAACGATTTTGATAGATGAATAGTTTGTTTTAAACATCTAGGAGAGATATGAGTGTTATTAAAATTGTTTTTAATATACTCAGAAATATTATCTAAATATTCAATTACATTATCATTTACATTTATTTGATTAATATCTTTAACTAATTCATTAAATGAAAAATTAGATTGAATTGAATTGTTATCTATTTCATTTTTTAATAATTTTATTCTTTGATCTTTGCTTAATTCTTCTAAAGAAAATGAGATAGTAAATCGATCTAATTGAGATTCAGGTAATAATGAAGTTCCAGATAAGTCAGAGGGGTTTTGAGTTGCAATTACTGAAAATGGTTTAGGAAGTTCAAATGTATCTTTATCGATTGTAACTGTTTTTTCCTCCATCGACTCGAGAAAAGCACTCTGAGTTTTTGGACTTGCACGATTTAATTCATCTGCAAGAACAATGTTTGTAAATATTGGACCTTTATTAACAATAAACTCATCATTTTTTAAAAACGTATATCCAAGAATATCACTAGGCAATAAATCAGATGTAAATTGAATTCTTTTAAATTTTAAGTTCATTGCTGAAGTTAAAGATTTTGCAAATGTTGTTTTGCCAGTGCCTGGAAGGTCTTCAATTAATATATGACCACCGCTCAAAATGGTGGCTATAGAAATTTTAATCTTAAACTCATTTCCAATAATATTTTTTTGAATATTATTTATTAGCTGATCAATCATAATTATTTATATATCAGTATTTATTAGATGATATTTATTTATAAAAAAGATAAAAATTTTAAAAATAATTTTTTTAATTTTCAAAAAGTTAAATTTTAACAGCAAAATTAAGTATTTATTTAATATTTAGATGTAAATTAAAAACAGAGTGATATGAAAAAAATTAATCATCCCGTTGGCAATGTAAAAATATTAATTCTTAAAAAATTTTCTATTTTATTAAATAGAATATTAATCTTTGCAATATCATTATTTTTGAAAATAAAAAAAGAAGAGTCTGAAATTATTATTTCAAATGCTTTTTATGCTCCGTGGAAAAAAGATATTAATTTTATAAAGATTTATAGAAAGATTAAAAATTATACCTTATTAGATGTAAGAAGGTTATATACATTATGGTATTTAATGAACCAGTTAAAAAATACAAATAGTAATATTTTGGATATTGGTTGTTTAATGGGTGGTTCAGGCTTTTTAATTTCAAAAATTAATAAAAAAGGAAAAGTTTTCTTAATTGATACATTTAATGGATATATTGATCAAGAAAATTTTTATTCTAAAAATTCCTTTGTTTTTGAAGATGTAAATTTTGTTAAAAAAAAAATTAAAGAACTAAAATTAGATAATGTTAAAGTTTGCAAAGGAATTTTTCCAAAAAATTTTGAAAAAAAGTTTGCTAAGACAAAGTTCAAATTTTGTCATATAGATTTAAATACTTTCAATTCAACAAAGAAAAGCTTTTATTACTTGGATAAAAAAATAATCAAAGGAGGTATATTAGTTTTTGACGACTTTGGTATGTTTGGTGCAGATGGAATAAAAAAATTTATTTTAGAGAACCAAAAATATATTGAGAATAGGTATAAATTAATTTTAAACTTTCAAGGACAATGTATTTTAATTAAAAAATGAATATTTTATTATCCCGTTATTGCTTTAAATTTTTAAAAATAATAATAATATAATATAGTGATGAATGTAATTCAAAAAGGTTTCTCTCTAGTCGAACTTTTAGTGGTAGTTGCAATTATTGGAGTATTAGCAGGAGTTGGTACAGTTGGTTACCAATCTTATGTTGAAGCATCCAAAGTAAAAGCGTTTGAACAAAATGTTAGAACAATTGTAAAGGCAATAGATTTTGAATACTTAGTTGTAAAAAATAGATTAGGTTCTGCACTAGATGAAGTTGACTCGTCTAATATGTTAACAGGAGGTAAAATTGATGCAGACTCCACTTGTGAAACATTTAATTTTACCATTAAAAAACATTTTGAACATTTTGAAAATCCTTGGAATAGAACTAAGAAAATGATTACAGTGGATACTCAAGGTCAAGCTGGTCATAAGCAAGGACAAGTTCAAATTACTTGTCAAAGATCTCAAGGATTTTTAAATGGTTGGAATTGTAAAATACAAGATTCATTATTTCATATAATTGCTTACTATAGGGATGGTTCTGAGCAGGCTGGTGCAGGTGCAGTCGATACAAGTAATGAGCTAGGTGGAACAAGACAAGCGGGCTCTACTGTTTATTCTAAATGGTATAACAGAGGTTATACTAACCCTCCGGATGCTGATAGATCAACTTTAGGCCAACCTTACATGACTACATCCGCCGGAACAGCATTATGTGGTTCATCAGGTTATACAAGAGGTGCTATAGCTATATCCACTGATGCAAACTATTAAGATTAAAATTATCTAATCAATTCATATTTGATAAATATCTGCAGTTTTTATTGTTGTTATTCAAAAAATAATTAATAAAAATAAATTTAACTGTTTATGAAAAATTTTCAAAAAGGTTTCTCCCTAGTCGAACTTTTAGTGGTAGTTGCAATTATTGGAGTATTAGCAGGAGTTGGTACAGTTGGTTATCAAACTTATGTAGACTCAACAAGATTAAAAGTTTTAGAGCAAAATTACACAACAATTACAAAATATATGGAAACAGAAACTATTATTGTTCAAAACGATCTTGGTAGTGCAACTCCTGAATATGATGACAGTAATATGTTAACTGGGGATATGATTAATTCTGACACTACCTGTAAACAATTTTTAATTTCAATGAAAAATTATTTCTTAGATGGCGGTACAGACAACTCCACATTTAAAAATCCATGGAAACCTGATAAGACTAGTATTACAATTGATAATGAAGCTTGGGGTAATCACAAAAGAGGAATGATCCAAATGTTTTGTTATAAATCCACAGGTGGATATGGTTCAGGGGGAGGATGCCCAATGGATAAAGCTAGATTTAGAGTAATCATTCATAGGGATACTGGAGATTACTCTCACAAAGGAATTGGTGGAAAGTATTTTAAAGATAGTGCTGCAGATGGACAAGCGGATTGTGGTTGGAATTTAACTGACCATGGTCCATGGCATACAGGAGCCGATGCTATTGATACCGATGCAGATTATGATTAGATATTAATTTTTTTACGTGAAAAAGTATTTATTAATATTTTTATTTTTTTTCTATTCCTTAAATGTTTGTGCAGATAATTTAGGTACTAATAAAACGATTAATGATTATTTGGAAATGGGTTATCAAATACAATCAGTAAACATAATTGATCAAAATAAAATTTTATATAATCTTTTAAGAGAAGATACTGAAGATAAAAAATTTGAGCCTAAGTTAGTTAGCTGCATTTATGATATTAACACTCAAATAGCAGAGTGTTTTAAGCCTTAAATATTTATAGATTAATTTTCGATATCAAAAAAACTATCAAGTTTTGCTAACTTAATCACTGATAAAACTGCTTCACTTGGTTTTATGATTTTAAATTCTTTTCCACCTTCACCAGCTCTTTGTTTACTTTCAATTAATGCGGCAACACCTGAACTATCAATATAAGCTACATCACTCATGATTATTGAAACAGCGGTATTAGCATCTAGGGCACTTGCAATTTGTTCTCTTAAACCACCAGAATTTTCTAAATCAATTTCGCCGTTAGCTGTGATTATAAGAACATCGTTTTCTGTTTTTTCTGGATAACTCATGAATAGAATATAATCTGAGTTTAATCCTAGTCAATATAATCATTAAAGCAATTATTGTTCTAAAATGACTTTGATATTAATCAAACTTGATTTATAGGATCAATGATAATGAAAAATAAAGCACTACTTTTGTTTAGTCATCTATTTGTGCTCATAGTGGGTTTTGGTCTAGGTGTTTATTTTTTACCAATTTTAACTGCACCAAAATCACTAGATACACTTAAGATTAATGAATATGAACAAAAGGCGTTATATCAAACAGAATTTGTTAAAGATTTAAAAGGTAGCGATCTTTTTCATTGGGGGGAGGCTAAAGTTACAATTTCTAACGACAAAATCACAGTCAATGGCTCCATTGCACCTGGTCCAGATTATAAACTCTATCTAACAAATAAGTTTGTAGAGTATGAGGACGAATTTTTGGCAATCAAAGACAATGCTAAATACGTAGCAGAAGTAAAATCATTTAAAAATTTTGCAATTGAAGTTTCTAACGATATTCAAGTTAATAAATACAACACTATTGTGATTTGGTGTGAAAGCTTCAATGAATTCATTACCAGCGCAAAATATCAATAGTTGAATTTATTATTATTTAAATTATTTAATCAAAATCATTTAAATGTGATATAAATAATAATGTTTAAGAATACAGATTTTTATAATAGACGAAAATTTATCAAATTAACTACTCAACTTTTATTAGCTTCTGGTTTAAGCCCCAGTTTAGTTTTTGCTTCAGAAACTAATAAGATTTTATCAGGAAATTTTTTTATTGATGGAAAACAAGCAAGTACAAATTTTAAGGATCTAGATAACACTACAATTGAAACTAAAGATGAAAAATCAATTATAAAATTTAAAGATGACTTTTTTTTAATTAGACCCGATACAAAAATTGAATTTGCATCTAAAAAATTATTAAAAGTTATTCAAGGATCTGTTCATGCAGTATTTGGAAAACGTAAGGATGAATTAACAGTTGAGGTTCCAAATGGTACTATTGGAATTAGAGGTACTTCAATCTTTGTTGATATCGAGCCAAAGCATAACAGAACTTATTTTTGCAACTGTTATGGCAAAACTGCCCTTTATAATAAAGAGGGTAATTTATTAGAGGATATTACATCATTTGGTCATGAGAGTGGTGCATTGACTAGCGATGGTAAGTTCAAACGATATGGTGTTAATTATCTAACCAATCTTTATGCTTTAAGACATCCAAAAATTTTTGATGATGAAATGGAACAGGCTGGCTGTATCGTTGAAAATAGTCACTGTCAATTAAAGTAATTTATTTTTAATTTTAGATAATTATAAAGTTTTTAAATGATTGAATTAATAGATGTATTCTTTAATCAATATTTAAGAGTATTTGTTGGGATTGTCTTAGTAGGTCTTATTTTATTTTCATTATATTTTAAATTTAAGAAGAAATGATTTACTTTCTTATTGCGCTTTAGCTAGCAGTGTTATTCTATCACTTTTATGACAGCTGATAATAATTCCAAAGGGATTATCTTGATCATGATTGCAATGAGCTTGTTTGCAATGCAAGACTCTTTAATTAAGTTTATCTTTGAACAATCAGCTTTGTATGAAATATTTTTTGGCAGATACTTGGTTGCTGCAATATTGTTGTTTTGTTACATCAAATTTAGAGGGCAGAAAGTAACTCTTAAAACTCATTATCCTATTTTAACTATTGTAAGGGTCATACTTCATTTTTTTGCATTTTCATTTTTCTTCATTTCTTTAACTTATATGCAACTTGCAACCGCCAATGCTTTATTTTTTTCTTGTCCATTCTTTGTCTCTATCTTTGCAAAGTTTTTCTTAAAAGAATTTATTGGAATTAGAAGATGGTCAGCAATTGCATTTGGTTTTACCGGTGTATTAATTGTACTAAATCCTAATTTTTCAGAATTTGAATTTAGAAATTTACTTCCTGTATTAAGCGCTTTACTTTACGCAGCTTCAATGACGATTACGAAGTACACTTCAGATAAAGATGATGTAAACACCCAGCTTTATTACTTTTATTTAATTGCTCTTATGTTATGTGGTGTGATTTATGTATTTATGGGAAGCGGTCAGTTTAATAATGTAAACTTTGATCCAACAACTCAATTTATATTTAGAGAGTGGTTTTCAAATTTTGATTATACTTGGAAATTTATATTATTCTTTGGCATAGCTGCTTCTATTGCTTTTGTTTGTATATTTTCAGCTTATATTGTTGCATCCCCATCTGTTGTGTCTTTATTTGAATATTCATTAATTATTATGTCAATGATCCCTGGATATTTCTTATTTAATGAAATCCCATCTCTAAGAACGTTGATAGGAGTAATATGTATTATTTCTGCTGGGGTTTATATTTATTTTAGAGAAAGAGTAAGAGATCAGTATATTGCATCAGAAACCCCTGCTAGAAGGTAATTCGATTATGAAAAAACTTTTTATTATTTTAACTTTTACATTAATTTTTGGTAGCAATTCTTATGCTAAGGATATTTATTTATCCTGTGTAAGCACGACTAATTACAAAACTAGTTTTATTGTTAATGATGAAAAACAACTACTTATTCTTGATGGGGTTGAAGTAGAAGTTGTCAAATGGACTAAAGAATTCATTACATTTTGGAAAAGTAAAAAAATGAAAGAAATTGGTGAACCTCGTGACTTTAAACCTGATACTTTAGATAGAATTTCTGGTGCTTATGGAAGCTATAGCTGCAAGGTAGTTGATAAAACTTTATTTTAACTATGAAAAATTTCTGGATTAAATTTTCTGTTTGGTTGGTTCAAGGCGGCGTAACCAGCATGACTTTAAAATTAATAGGGATGTTTATTCTAATATCCCTTATCTTTTAAATTAATAAAATGTATCAGAAACGATGAAAATAAAAGTATTTGCAGATACCATTTGTGGCTGGTGTTATATTGGTCACTCAAGACTAAATAAAGCTTTAGCAGAATTTAAAGATGTTCAATTTGAAATAGAGCATATGCCATTTCAACTTAATCCTGATATGCCAAAAGAAGGAATAGAGCGAAGTAGATACTTAGAAATAAAGTTTGGTAGTAAAGAAAATGCACAACCCATGTATGACCGAATGGTTGAAGAAGCCAATAAAGAAGGGCTTAATTTTAATTTAGATATTATAAAAAAAACACCCAATACTGTTCTTTCACACCTATTGATTAATTTAGCTGAAAAAGAAAATAAACAAAATGAAATTAAAGAAAAAATTTATCAATCCTATTTCATAGAAGGACTTGATATTGGAGACAAAGAAATTTTAATCAATATAGGTAAACAATTTGATATCAATGAAAATAAAATTAATGAATTCTTTAATTTAGAGAATATTGAAAAAGTTAATTCCTATAGAAAAATTGCTAATGAAAAAAATATAACGGGAGTTCCATTTTTTGAAATAGGAAAAGATTATATTTCAGGTGCACAAAGTTCTTCAAATCTAGCAACAGCAATCAAAAATAACTTAAATTAAAGAGTTTTTTGAGAGGTTGAGATAAATTAAAAATTAGATACAATAAATTATTATGCTTACATATATAGTGCCATTTATAGTTTTGATTTTAATTGTGGTGTTTATCCATGAGTACGGTCATTA
This sequence comes from Candidatus Pelagibacter sp. HIMB1321, assembly GCF_900177485.1. Classification (NCBI taxonomy): domain Bacteria; kingdom Pseudomonadati; phylum Pseudomonadota; class Alphaproteobacteria; order Candidatus Pelagibacterales; family Candidatus Pelagibacteraceae; genus Candidatus Pelagibacter; species Candidatus Pelagibacter sp. HIMB1321. Next base: position 691,545 of record NZ_LT840186.1, on the reverse strand, counting down.
TTATTTTGCCAAAAAATATGGAGTAGGGGTTACTGATTTTTCAATTGGATTTGGTAAAGAGATATTTGGTTGGAACGATAAATCTGGCACTAGATGGAAGATATGCTGGATCCCACTTGGAGGCTACGTTAAGTTTTTTGGAGACCGGAATGTTTACTCACAAGCTGATCACGATGAAATCATAAAAAAATACAGCAAAGAAGAACAAGATAAATTATTTACCTTAAAACCTTTATATCAAAGAGCATTAATTGTTTTTGGTGGGCCTTTAGCTAATTTTATATTGGCATTAGTGATCTTTTTTTCAATTTATACTTTTATTGGTAAGGATTTTACACCAGCGGTGATTAATGAAGTTCAAAAAAATAGTCCTGCTATGGTGGGTGGTCTTAAAGAAGGAGATGTTATTTTAGAAATAGATAACAATGAAGTTCAAAGCATCATGGATGTCTCCAAATATATAATGATGTCTACTGCTGATGTTATCGATTTTAAAGTTAAACGTTCTTATGATGAATTAATATTAAAGATAAAACCTGATTTAGTTGAGGGTGAAGATAATTTAGGGAATAAAATTAATAAACGAATGGTTGGAATAAAACTTGGTGCTTATAATGATCAAGTTAACCACGTAAAACTCGGTCCGGCCCAGTCAATATTGCATGCCTTTAATGAAGTGTATTATGTAAGTGTTTCATCTTTAAAATACATTGGTGGAATGATAGTTGGTAAGGCCGATACTTCTCAATTAGGAGGTCCAATTAGAATTGCTAAAATATCAGGCCAAGTTGCTGATATTGGTTTACTCGCTTTTATTAGCATGATGGCTTATATTTCAATAAGTCTTGGTTTGGTTAACTTATTCCCTATCCCAATGCTTGATGGTGGTCACTTGATGTTTTATGCATTTGAAAAGGTTTTAGGCCGTCCATTATCACAGAAAACACAAGAAGGTTTTTTTCGAATCGGGATGTTTTTATTGATATCATTGATGTTTTTCACTACCTTTAATGACCTAAAAGACCTTGGTTTATTTAGATAATTTAAATTTATAAAATCTTAAAAAAACTAATAAAATCAACACTAATTTAATATTATACAAGATATTGTGTTTATATTTTTTATTGCTACTAAAAAAAAGGTTGATTTTACGGGGGTTTTTTGAAAGATAGAAATTAACCAATAAAACCGGAGCTAAAATGAACAAAAAACAACTAGTAGTAAAGCTTTCAAGCGCTTTAAACCTAAGTAAAGCAGATGCTGAAAGAACTTTTGATACAATTACCAACACTATTTTAGATGCTTTAAAAGGAGATGATTCAGTAAAAATCGCTGGATTTGGTACTTATAAAGTAGCTAAAAGAAAAGCAAGAGTTGGAAGAAACCCTAGAACTGGTGAGCAGATTCAGATCGCTGCATCACAAAAGGTTAAGTTCTTACCTGCAAAAGCTTTAAAAGAAGTATTCAATAAATAACACTTTTTTAACAGCCTAAATGTTTTTCAAATAAGCATTTAGGCTGTTACTATATGCAAATACTGCATATCCCTTTTACCTAATCAGCGTTAGTTTTTAATAGTCACTTAAATATAAGTCCTTTTATTAAACGGGAGGTCTTATGACTAAAATGATTAAACTAATATCAGCACCTTTACTCTCATTAATAATGTTAATGGGTTTAACAAGTGCTGGACATGCTGAGACAACAGTATCAGCAGAAGTAGGGTTTATATTTAATACCCTATTATTTTTAATTTGCGGTTTCCTTGTCATGTTTATGGCGGCAGGTTTTGCAATGCTAGAATCTGGTATGGTAACTTCAAAAAGTGTATCGGTAATTTGTGCAAAAAATATCGGTTTATTTTCAATTGCTGGAATAATGTTCTGGTTAGTAGGTTATAATTTAGCTTACGGAATACCAGAAGGTGGATACATAGGAAGTTTTATTCCATGGTCTGATAGTAGTGCAATTGATACGGGTTATTCAGATGGATCTGATTGGTATTTCCAAATGGTATTCTGTGCAACTACAGTATCGATTGTATCAGGAGCGATGGCTGAAAGAATTAAACTATGGCCATTCTTTTTATTTGCAGCAATTTTATCAGGAATTTTATATCCAATCGTAATGGGTTGGCAGTGGGGTGGAGGCTGGTTAGCTGAAATCGGTTTTTCTGATTTTGCTGGATCAACTCTTGTACACTCAACTGGTGGTGCTGCAGCTTTAGCAGGTGCAATGATTATTGGGCCAAGACTTGGAAGATTTACAAAGTCTGGTGGTGTTGCTCCTATTAAACCATTTGCTGCTTCATCAATTCCATTAGTTACAATTGGTGTATTTATTTTATGGCTAGGTTGGTTTGGTTTCAATGGTGGTTCACAACTTGCAATGGGAACTGCTGATGACGCAATCGCTGTATCAACAATCTTTATTAATACATTCTTAGCAGGTGCAGGTGGTGTAATGGCTGCTGCAACTGTTACAAGATTAGGATTTGGCAAAACAGATGTTGTACAAATGTTAAATGGATGTATTGGTGGATTAGTTGCAATTACAGCCGAACCATTAATGCCGTCACCATTAGCTGCTATTTTAATTGGTGGTGTAGGTGGTGTAATTGTTGTGTACGGTACTAAACTATTATTCTCATTACAAATCGATGATGTAGTAGGTGCGATCCCAGCTCACTTGTTTGCAGGTATCTGGGGAACATTAATTGTACCAGCAACTAACCCTGATGCTTCTTTTAGTGCTCAGTTAATCGGAGTACTTGCAGTCAACATCTTTATCTTCATTGTTGCATACATAATATGGTCAATCATGAAGGCAACTGTTGGTCTAAGATTAAGTAAAGAAGCTGAAACAAAAGGAACAGACGTTTCAGAAACAGGTGTAATTGCTTACGCAATAAGAGACTAATTGCATGCAATCAAGGGGCTCTTTGCTCTCATTGTTTACTCATTAACAAAGAGTCCCTTAAAAACTTTAACTCTCTCTAATAGTTAATAACTAAAAGGCCCTTCGGGGCCTTTTTATTTTTGAATAGAATTTAATGTAGCAAGAACGTCTTTGGCGTGGTCTTTAACTTTAACATTTTCCCAGATTTTTATGATTTTGCCTTTTGGATCAATTAAAAAAGTAGTTCTCAATATTCCCATAAATTCTCGACCCATAAATTTTTTTTTAGCCCATACTTTATATTTTTTTAAAACAGTTAAATCTTCATCAGATAAAAGATCAAATTTAATTTTGTATTTATCTCTAAATTTATCATGACTTTTTATTGTATCTTTTGAAATACCAAAAACATCACAGTTTAGTTTTTTAAATTTTGGAAGAAGCTTATTAAAATCATTCGTTTCAATCGAGCATCCAGGAGTGTCATCTTTTGGATAAAAATAGATTACAACGTATTTACCAAGAGAGTCTTTCAAAGAATAGTTATCTTTATTAGTTGAAGGTAATTTAAAACTTGGAGCTTTTTTAATATTAATCATATTTAGATTTTATTTATCTAAATTTTCTAATTCGTCAATTGCATATTCAAGACGATCTTGACCCCAAAATAATTTATCATTAACAACAAATGTTGGTGCTCCAAAAATTTCTTTATTAAAGGCTTCATCAGTTAAATCTTTCAGTTTTTTTTTAATACTATCGTCCTGAATTGCTTTTGAATATTCTTCGGCATTAATTTTTAAGTGCTCTAAAATTTTATTAAATTCCTCAATATTATTAAGATCTTTATTATCTTTCCAATAAGCATCAAAAAAAAAATCTATAAACTTTTCTTTTAATTCGCTTTTTATCAAAAGATATCCCCTCATGATATTAATTGAATTAATTGGAAATTTATCGTTCCAACAAAATTCAATTTTATTTTTTTTTGCAATTAACTCACAATCATTTTTCATATTTTTCATTTTAAACTCATTAAATGCTGGAGGAGTTATTTGTACTTTTTTATGCAAACCTCCCAGAAGTATGGGCTTGTAAGTAAAATTAATTTTAAGTTTAGAGTTAATATTTTTAATTTTTTTATATGCAAGAAATGTGTAAGGACTTATTACATCAAAATAAAAATCAATATTTTTCATCTTCAGATGTTTTTAATAATAGTTTCAAAAACTTTTTGAACGTCTAATCTTTTCATGGCCTCTCTATCTCTTATCCATATATTGTCTTGATAATCATCAGGCGTTATCGGAATTATTTTGCTATACTTTAATTCACTAATAGGATCATTTGCTATTAACCCAAAAGATTTTACACCTAGTGCAGCGGCTAAATTTAATGGCCCAGAATTGTTACCCACTAAAAATTCAGAATTATTTATTGCAAGAATAACACCTGAAAGGTCTTTACTTGAACAATTTATAAAATAATCTTTACCTGATAATTTTATAATGTTTTCTGCAATATGAGATTTATCTGGTCCACATAAAAGATATATATAATTCAATTTTTTTTCTTTAATAAGCATATCTGCTAATCTAATAAAATTTTCCTCCTGCCACATTTTAAAGTCTTCAAATGAGTCAACACCAAAGGATATTTTTTTTCCCTCTATTAACAGATCTTGATTATCTTTTTCAAATTCTTTTGTATCTATATTTATTTCTGGAAAAAAATTTTTAAGTGGAATTGAATTTAACATTAGAAATTTTTGGGATTGTTCTGAATAATTTTTTTTCCAATCGTCCTCTTCTAGATAATGTTTATTAGTTAGCCACTTTTTTTGATTTCTAAGTCCGGGCCCTATAACATTTTGAATGCCAGCTAGTTTAGCTGCAATTGCTGGTTTATTAACTTTGTCAAGAATATAAACAAAGTCAAAATTCTCTTTTTTAAATATTTTATATAATTTTAAAGTATCAATAAAATAATAAATACCTTTTCTAAAATCATTATAAAAAATATATTTTATATGTTCTAAATCTTTTAATATATTTTTTGCTTGTGTTTTTTTTCTAACAACTAAACTTATCTTTGTTTGGTGATATTCACTAATTGCTTTGATGTATGGTAATTGCCATATTAAATCACCAAGCTTGTGGTGAGTATAGACTATACAAATCTTTTTATTCATTCATTTTTTTTATTAGTATAAATTAAACTTTTTTGAATAAAAAATTTTAATTATCCAGTATAAAAATATCCCAACAGGGCCTATTAAATAAGTTAAAATAAGTGGCAAAGATAAAAGTATCTTATTCACATAGTATTTTTTTGAATCATTTAGTATCCAACCGCCGACAAATAAATTTATTGATACAAAATGGGTCCAAAACATTAGCAAATAATACTCATCTTTAAATAATTCAGTTAAATAATTGATGCCAAGATATAGACTAAAATTATTATCAAAATCAAAAGCACCTATATAAGCTTTGTATAAAATAAAAACATAGACACCACTCAATATAAGAATTGGAAATATTGATGTCACAAAGTATTTACAAAGATGAGATTGGGGAAAGAAAATTAATAATAACCAAAAAGGTAGTACACCTATATTAATCCAAAGATAAAGCATTTCTGAATTAAAGAAGGTATAAATTTGTTCAATCATTAAATTATATTATATAAAATCTCTTTATGATTCCTATAAGAAATAAAAGAAAAACACTTGAAGTAACTGTAGAGGAAATGCGTAATTTTGCTCTTATATATACCGAGAAGTATGCACCTTCAAAACAACAATTAAAAACCTATTTATTGAAAAAATATTTAAAATTATCTGTCCCCAGTGTCAAAAAACAGGATGTAAATAGACTTATTGATTTAGTTTTGTCTGATTTAGAGAAAAGTAAATTCATTAATGATAAATTTTACTCTGAAAGTAAAGCAAGAAGTATGATCCAACGAGGAAGCTCAATTAATAAAATAAGAAACTATCTCTTAGGAAAAGGTATTGAGGATACTTTTATTAAAGACACTGTTGAGAAAATTAAAGATCAAAATTCAGATCAAGATTTTTTTTCAGCAATTAAACTATGTAAGAAAAAAAGAATTGGGCCTGCAAGAACAGATGATAATAGACCTTTATTTTATAAAAAAGATATATCTCTACTTGCTAGAAATGGTTTTGATTTTGAAACTTCAAAAAAAGTTATGGATCTTGATAAAGATGAATATTCTAAAATGATTGGATTACTGTAGTTTTTTTTTATTTTCTTCCTTAACTAAATCATCAATTTTTGCTTTGATATAATTCCTAACAAAAACAAATACAATTAATCCAAATATTGAAACTGATACAATGATTATTAATATTATCCTTAATTGCTCATCCATTATAATAAACTTTTACTTTTAAGAATTAAACTAGGATTTTTGAAATCTTTTTTCCCATATAAAATTTTATTATTTTCAAAATCTTTAACTGATCCACCAGCATGCACTAGTATTGCATGACCAGCAGCTATGTCCCATTCACATGCTCTAGGTTCAGCAACATAACCATCATATTCACCTGCAGCAATTACACAAAATTTTAATGAACTTTTCATTTTAGTAAATGTTTTAACATTTAATTTCTTATGAAGATTTTCAATTTCTGGCTTAAGTTTATTAGAATAAGATACAAATTTAATTTGATTTTTATCAAAATTTTTTGTGCTATCTAATTTTGTTGGACTGCCATTAATATCTTCAAAGGCATCATTTGTTCCATAAGAGTAAAATAATCTTTTTTTTACTGGTGCATATATAATCCCTGCAGCAGGTTCTTTATTAACAATCAATCCAGCATTAATAGTAAATTCTTCTAAATTATTGATATAATCATATGTTCCATCAATTGGATCTACTAGCCAAAATGTATTTAAATTAAGATTGGATTTATTATCAGAAGTTTCTTCTGATACAATTGGTATCTCAGGAGTTAATTCTTTAATTTTTTTAGTTACTATTTTATTTACTTCTATATCGCCATTACTTACAGGTGTGTTGTCTGATTTTATTTTTTTATCTAATCCTTTTTTTCTTAATTGAATTGATAATTCACCAGCTTGATAAAAAGTAGGCTTTAAATCCTTAATTATTTTTTCAATATTCATTGTTTATTTAGTTTTTTTAATTCCAAGTTATTAGAGTTAATTACTTTTTTTCCCACATTCTCAAAATTTACAGTTACTTTTTCTTTTATGATAGATTGAACCTGGCCTATTCCCCATTCTTTATTAGAAGGGTTAATAACTTTATCACCTGGCTCATAATCTAAAATCATATATTTCACTTATATAAGAAATACTATATTTAAATAGTTAAATTAAAATTTTTTAATGATAAGACAGGTTATTTTTAAAAATATAAAGTTTATCAATATTAATGATGAAACTTTTAAAAAGATTATTTCTAAAAAAGGATATTTTGTATTTCCTGCTGCTCCTGCATTAGCGCTAATTGAACATCAAAAAAATTACTATACATCATTAAAACATTCAGATTTTGCTCTATTTGACAGTGGTCTTTTTGTTATTTTATTAAAAATATTAAAAGGAATTAATGTCATAAAATTTTCTGGGTATAAATTTTTAAAATTTTTTTTTGAGTATCTTAAAATTAATAAAGATAAATCTATTCTTTGCATAGATCCAGATAAAGATAATTCAAAGTCTAACAAAAGTTTCTTAAAAAAAATTGGAGTAAAAAATATCAATAGCTATGTAGCTCCACATTATAATCAAAATAAATTAAAAGATAAAAAATTGATAAAACTGATCAATAAAATAAAACCTAATTATATATTAACTAATATTGGAGGGGGTACCCAAGAAATTTTAGGACTTTATTTGAAAAAAAATATTAAAAAAAAATGCACAATAATTTGTACTGGTGCCGCAATAGCTTTTTTTACTGGCAAACAAGCACCAATAAACTCTTTAATTGATAAATTGTATTTAGGATGGTTAGTCAGATTGATTTTTAACCCAATATTTTACACAAAGAGATATATTAACGCATTTAAATTGATAAGCTTAGTATTTAATAATCCTATAAAAGTGAAATAATCATTTATATGCAAAAAAACTATCCATCATCAACTAAAGTTGTCGTAATTGGTGGAGGAGTTATCGGTTGTTCAGTTGCTTATCATTTAACTAAATTTGGTTGGAAAGATGTTGTTGTTCTTGAAAGAGATCAATTGACGTCAGGAACAACTTGGCATGCAGCAGGTCTAGTAAGTCAATTAGGTCCTACAGCAGCTATTACAAAAATTAGGAAATATAGTTTAGATCTTTATAAAAGATTAGAAAAAGAAGTTGATCATTCAGCTGGATTAAGATTAAACGGTGCACTTTCAATTGCTCAAACCAATGGGCGTTGGCAAGAACTTCAAAGACAAGCAACTACTGCTCAACTTTATGATGTTGATATTAAGATATTAGACAAAGACGAAATAAAGAAAAATTACCCAATGGTTTTTACAGATGATCTTAAGGGTGGAGTATTGATGCCTGGTGATGGTGCAGCGGATCCAAGTGGTGTAACGCATATGCTTGCAAAAGGCGCAAGATTAAATGGTGCTCAAATTTTTGAAAAATCTCCAGTTGAAAAGATATTAACTAAAAATGGAAGAATTTCAGGAGTTAGAGTAAACGGACAAGAAATAGAATGTGAGTACGTTGTGCTCGCAACTGGTATGTGGTCTAGACAAATTGGTCAAGATATGGGGGTTAGTATTCCTTTATATCCTGCAGAGCACTTTTATGTGATTACTGAACCAATAGAAGAATTACCAAAAACCTTACCTGTTATTAGAGATTTTGATAGCTGCACCTATTTTAAAGAAGATGCTGGAAAATTATTAATTGGAATATTTGAGGGAAAATCAATTCCTGCATTCGATAAAACTAATAGAGTACCAAATGATTTTTCATTTGGAGAGTTTCCTGAAAATTTTGATCATTTTGAGCCTTACTTAGAAGCCTCAATGAAGAGATTTCCTGTTTTAGAAAAAGTTGGAATTAGAAAATTTTTTGCAGGTCCAGAGTCTTTTACTCCAGATACCAATACTTTACTTGGAGAAGTGCCAGAGGTTAAAAATTTATTTTTAAGTTGTGGATTGAATAGTATTGGAATTGGCAGTGGTGGGGGAGTTGGTAAAGTAACTGCAGAGTGGTTAATGACGGGTCATATTAATGAAGATATTTTTAATTATGACATAAAAAGATTTCAAAAATTTCATTCAGAGCTAGATTTTATCAAAGATCGAATAACTGAAAGCCTAGGCGATTTATACGGAATGCATTGGCCTTTCAAACAACATAAAACCTCTAGAAATGTAAAAATACTTCCATATCACGATCAATTAAAAAGCTTTGGTGCATGTTTTGGAGTTTCAGCTGGATATGAAAGACCTATGTGGTTTTCATTAGATGGAGAAAAAGCAGAATATAACTACAGTTATAATTATCAAAATTGGTATCCATCGGTTGAATATGAAACAAATAATACATTTAAAAATGTTGGATTATATGATTTAACACCCTTTTCAAAATTTGAAATAAAATCAGATAAAGCTCACGCAGAATTACAAAAAATTTGCACATCAAATATCAAAAAAGAAATTGGAAAATGTACTTATACACATATGTTAAATTCAGATGGCGGAATTGAAACTGATTTAACTGTTGTTTGTATTAACGAAAATCATTTTAGAATAATTAGTTCAGCTGCAACAAGAGAAAGAGATAAATTTCATATTAGAAAACATTTATCTAATGGAGTTGAATTAGTTGATGTAACTGATGATAATTGTGTATTAGGTTTATTTGGACCAAAAAGTAGATCTTTTATGCAAGCTTTAAGTAATGATGATTTTAGTAATGAAAACTTTAAATTTGCAACTTCTAAAAATATTTTAATTGATGGAACTAAAATTTGGGCTCAAAGATTATCTTATGTGGGTGAACTTGGATTTGAATTATATGTAAAAACTAATGATGCAAAAAAGATTTATGAGTTAATAGTTGAAAAGGGTAAAGAATTTAACTTATCAAATTGTGGTATGCATGCTCTAGATACTATGCGGATGGAAAGTGGCTTTCTACATTGGGGTCATGACATTTCACCTGAGGAAAATCAATATCAAGCAGGCTTAAATTTTACAATTAGTTATAAAAAGGACATAGATTTTATTGGTAAAGATGCATTATTAAAAATTAAAGATCAAAAAGTAGATCGAAGATTTGCAATGTTTACACTTAAAGATAACAAACCTGGTGAACCATTATTGTTACATGATGAACCAATTTATTTAGAAGATAAAATTATAGGAAGAACAACTTCTGGAAATTATTCATTTAATTTCAAAAAAAATCTTTCTTTTGGATATATAAAAAATAATCACACTAATGAAGAGCTTCAATCTAAAAATCTATTTATCGAAGTTGAAAAGAAAAAATATCCAATAGAATTATTAATTAAACCTTTGAAGCAAACAGATTTTAAGAATAATTAAGACTTATTCTTTAAAAAAAATACAAACATTAGACCTGTAATGTACATAATTATTGCATAAGCGCCGGTTGGAATTGCATACAATATATCAGTGCCAAATATTTGAGTTGAGACAAATATTGCCAAAGTTCCATTTTGCAAACCACATTCTAAAGCAATACATTTTTGTTGCTTAACTCCAGAGGCAAATGTCTTTGCTAAATAATATGCAATTAGCATCATTGATATATTCAAAATTAAAGTAATTAAACCTGCTTGGATTATAAAATTAATTAAATTTTCTCTTTCTTCATAAAATGCAGCAATAAAAAAAATAATAAAAAAAATTATATTTAATTTATTAAATATTTCTACTTTTGAAGAGATAAAGTTTTCAGCATATCTTCTTATGATCATTCCTAAAATTACAGGGACTGTTACGACTAAAAACATTTTTAGAGCTATCCCTAGCATTGAAATATTTTGAGCAATATTTGTTATTCCAAATAAATCAGCCGAAGTAAAAATAATTAAAGGAACAGTCACAATGCTTATTAAGCTTATAACTGCTGTTAAAGATATTGATAAAGCAACATCACCATTAGCAAACTTAGTTAAAATATTTGAGGTAACACCTCCAGGTGCTGCAGCAATTATCATTACTCCAATTGCTATCTCGGGTGGAGTTTTTAAAATTAAAATTAATACATATGCAACAATTGGAAGAATGATTAATTGAGAAAAAAGACCTATAAAAAAATCTTTAGGTACTTTTAATACTCGAGTAAAGTCCTCAAATTTTAAACCCAAACCTAGACCAAGCATTATTAATGCTAAAATTATAGGAGCAATTTTTGTAACTACTTCCATAAGCTTATACTATTTAATTTAATGAATATTTAAACAATAATTGTATTAATTACTTTAGCTATAAATTCACTTTTTAATTTAAAATTATCTTTTATGGTAGGGGTAATTTTAAATGGTGTAAAATCTGATAAGTAATATTGTTTTTTTGAATTTGATTTAACTAATTTTTCATCCTCAAGATATTTTATTTTTCTTATTACAGTTGCTCTTGGAATTTTAGTCATTTCAGAAATTGACATCACATTCAATCCAGAACCAGAATTATTAAGAACCTTTTCTAGATATTGATCGAATACCAGATTTTCTATTTCTGGCTTAATATTTTTGTTATTTTCATTATATATTTGATTTAAAGAAAGGGTGCCCCAAATATAAAAAGAATTTATATCATCAAAAAAAGTTTTCCAATTTATCATCAATGTAATTTGAAATTCGTAATACCAAAGCCATATTTTAGAAAAATTTTTTTTTATTTTTTCATTTATTTCTTTTTCAGAGATAATTTTATCTATTTTTTTTTCTTGAAATAATAATTTAGAAATTTTTGATAAATATTTTGATGTAATTTGAATTTGGTTATTGGGTTTAACTAAATTAAATGCCGATCTATCAAAAAATATTTTTTTATCTTTTCTTTTAATTACTTTAGATTTTTCTAATTCGAGCAACTTTCTTCTCATTGTTTCTTTGGGAAGATTAAATTCTTTCGAAAGGTTCGAAATACTAAATTTATCTATTTGTAAACTGTCATAAGAATAATAAGTATCATAGTCATAAAGACGTCCGAGCGTTTGATAAAATTTTAAAGTATCTCTTATTAAGGCTATTGAAATAAGATATTTTATTAAATCATTAAAAGCATCATAGTTTTGATTAAGCCAATTCCACTGATGATAAATCCAATCTGTAGAAATTTTGTTATAGCTGTTTATCAGGCAATTATAAATTTCATTACTTTCTATTTTTTTAGATAAGTTTAATTTTTTCATATTACTTTAAAGTTAGTATGACCCAAAATGGACATCAGTCAATGTGGATTTAACCCAATTTGAACAAAGTTCATTTTGATCCTCTTTGCTATTTATGTTTATATTTATTTTTCTTTAATAAAGGCTTATATGTTATGACAACATTTGATGAAAACCCCAAAATCATCAGTCAAACAGATAAGCCTGTAGAACAAGATAACAACAAAACTCAAAAAGTAGATATCAATATTTTAAAGGCGAGAGCCAAAGCAATTCAAGATAAAGAAAACTTTAAGAACACAACGGTGATAGTTTTGATTTTAACAGCACTTGGTGCCGCAGGTATTTTCTTTTCAATTTAATAATTTGTAAATTTTAAATTTTGGTGATTAAATATTTAATATGCAAAATACTTTCACATCATTGAAGGATAAGATTGTTAAAAGATATACTGTTAATGATGAAAATTTTGATCAAATTAAATCTACGAATATTAATGTCTTATTGAATAGAGTGAGTGTTAATAAAAGAAAAGAGTTTCAAAAAAAAATTTTATTTACTGCAGCAACCTCATTAGGCGCTGTTTTATTTGGTGTTTTAATATTTTAAAATCTTCATTTTAGTATTAAATAATTGGAATGATAAAAGTTATTCCAAATAAAAATAATATAGCTGCAGAAATTGAATGCAATCTAAAATCCTTAACAAAAACTGATATCACAAAGATTAAATCTTGTTTGATTAAATATGGTTTAATTTATTTTAGAAACCAAAGACTAACTTCTAAAGAATATCTAAAATTTTCAAAAATATTTGGAAAACCTGCTTTTTATCCAAGGTTAAAAGGACTAAGTAAAAAATATCCTCAAATAACTGTTGTTCAAAGAAAATCTACTGACAAAGGTCCAAACTTTGGAGAACAATTCCATACAGACTCTAGTTACACAAAAAGACCACCAAAATTTACAATGCTATTTTCTAAAATTGTACCTAAGAAAGGATTGGGTAATACTGATTTTTCATCACAATATTTAGCTTACAAACATTTACCTTTAAAACTTAAAAATAAATTGAAAAACTTAAAAGGAACTTTTTCTTCAAATGGACCAATTGCAAATACAACTATTGAAAGAACTAAGGAAAAAGGAGTATTAAAAAAAAAGTTAGTTGCTAAACATAAGATAATAAGATCAGTTAATGGTAAAAAAACTATTTATTGCAGTCCTGGTCATTTAATTGCTTTTAATAAAACTTTAAAAAATTTTAAGAATTTAAAAAATATTTTATTTAAGCATCAAACAAAAAAGAAATTTCAATATTCTTTAGAATGGGAAAAAGATCAGATAGCTATATGGGATAATAGATCCATGTTACATCAGGCAACGGCATTTAATGGTAATCGTAAAATGCATCGAATTACTGTTCAATAGTTTTATGATATTTAATGAAACAAAGCCATTTGCATCAATTTTTAAAAGTAGTATAACCCATTTGTAAAAATTTGGCGGGGTAGCTCAGTTGGTTAGAGCGCGGGACTCATAAGCCCGAGGTCAGTGGTTCGATCCCACTTCCCGCTACCATTCTAGAAGCATAAGTTTGTTTTGCGTCTCTGAGGCGTCAATAGATATGGCTGGATATAGAAAACGGAATGGAAAATGGGAAGTTAGAATAAGAAGAAACAATTCTAAAAACTTATCAAAAACATTTATAAATAAAGAGGATGCTCAACGCTGGGCAAGAGAACAAGAGAGTAAGTTAGATAAAGGAATATTTGAAGATTTAACTGCTGCTAATAATATTCTACTTAAAGATTTAATTAATCGTTATATCAAAGAAGTAGTAATTAATAAAAAGAGTTATCAATCTGAACGATATAAAGCACGAAAACTCTGCAATCATAAAATAGCAAGATTAAAACTAATTCAAGTTACACCATTAGTTTTAAGAGATTATCAGCAAGAGTTATTAAAAGAACTAAACCCAAGTACAGTTAATAAATATTTAACTTTAGTTTCTGTCTCGATTAAATATGCAAGGCAAATACTTGGAATATATCTTCCAACAAATCCTTGTGAGTTTATTAAACGTTTAAGAGAACCAGAGTTTAAAGGTGAAGTGATTGAACCTGATGAAGAAAAAGTTCTTTTAGAACAAGCGGAGCATTCAAAGGCTAAATGGTTAAAGTTAGTTATTATGCTTGGTCTTGATTGTGGAATAAGACGAGGAGAAATTCTAAAAATTAGAAGAGAGGATATAGACTTTAAAAAACATACTGTGATTTTAAGAGAAACTAAAAATGGTTTATCTAGAAGAGTAGGCTTGTCCAAAAGAGCTATGGATGAAATAAATAAACTTCCAATAAATATCAACGGGAAATTAATTAATTGTGAAAGAGGAGATACAGTTGATTTTTATTGGCAACAGCTAAAGAAATGGACAGGAATTAATAAAAGATTTCATTCAACAAGGCATACCTTTGCAACAAGAGCTTCTATGAATGGTTGGAGTATCACAGAAATATCAGCTCAAGGTGGATGGAAAGATCTCAAAGTATTGAAAAGGTATACTCATATTTCAGCTGAACATTTAGCAAAAAAATTAGGGAATTAGTCCGTATGTTAAATTTTATCTAATTAATAGAATGATCTTCCACTCAATTTAAAAAATGTGATATCTTTAAATAGATATGACTAAAAATCAAAATCCAGAGCAAAGAGCCAGAGACAATATAGATAAATTATTGAGAAGCTCGGGTTGGGGAATGCAAGATACATATCCGTGTGAGAATTGATTAAACTTATTTAAATAATGGTTTGGCGAAATTATTATAGAAAAAAAGAGAAAGATCCAAAATCCTTAGCAAACTTAGAGAGATTAGATGACAAAACTCTAAAAGAAAGACAAACTATTTTTAATAAAACAATTAAACAAATTAAAGAAATTTACGACCTAAAAACTTATGAAAAGTACCAAACATTAATTCCCCATGACAAGATAAAACAGGCAGAACAAGATTTAATTACAGAATTTTTAAAAATAAGACATAAAATTTTAGTTAAGAAAAGTTACTACGCTAAAAAAGGTTTTTTTGGTGGTCTGAGTGAAGGCAAAATACTCTTAAACTTAACTTGTGAAAAAGACAATCAAACTGAAACGTTTCTCAAACAATTCAATAAATATTATTTATTGATATCAAAATATGAGAAGCATAAAGAAAAAATACAATACTATAATCAAAAAATAACATCTCTGACAAATTCATTGATAAGTAGAGATGGCATTAAAAAAATAAGATTTTTACGAGATTATGATTTTGAAACAATTACTTACAATTTGTTATCAATTTTAAATAAGAAAAAATTAAATATTAAAGGATCCAAAGGAGAAGAGCTTGAGGTAACATCTAGAGATTTTGGATTTTTTATTTTTGATAATATAACCAATAAAGAACTAGATCCTACAAATCAAAAAATTGGCTACAAATCATGGGATAGTTCTGTTCAATGTTCAAAAAATGAATTTTCAAAAATTGAAGATGTAAACAAAAGTTATTTCGAAAAACACGATGATTTTCGATTTGCTGAAAAAAAATTACATCTCAGTGGTAAATTTTTTGTAGAGCTTGGTAAAATTACTGTAGATGAAGATTATCATTTTACAAATATTTTAAATAAAGAAAAATTTATAGACTGTAGAAATTCTTTATTAAATCATTATGAAACTTTTGAAAGAAAAACAACCTTAGTGCAAAGATCTAGAAAAAGGCGTGTAAGAATTGATGAAAACTTTAATTATGTTTATATTTTATCAAATAAAAGTTATCCAAATAATGTATTTAAAGTTGGATGGACAACCAATTTACCTGAGGAAAGAGCCGATCAACTTAGTTCTGAAACAGGTGTACTTTATCCATTTAAAGTAGAGTACTATAAATCTTTCAAAAACGCAGACAACGTTGAAAAAAAAGTGCACAAAAAATTTAAAGCATACAGGGTTAGACAAAATAAAGAATTTTTTGAAATAGAAATAAATAAACTAAAAGAATATTTAGAAAATTTAGATGAGAACTCAAAATAAATCTAAATCAGAGGTATCATATAAGCTAAGTTGGCCATTATAGATCAAATATTCCTGTGCCGCCTGATAAGATAATTGCAAGTATAATTAAAAATATAATCGCTTTAACCCACCACTTTGCATACTCCCATAAGAAAGTATTATTAAACGTTGCAACATATTTTCCTGATTTATCTTTATGAAAGAACACAAAACGAATTAAAAAATATAATATTGGCGCACAAATTATTGACCAAAAAATTTGCAAACTAGTCATTTGAAAAAATTTTATTATAATTTTTTAGACATCACAATTAAAACGAATTAGTTTTTTACAAGGTTAAGTTTCTATTTCTTTGTATAAACCAAAAGCAGTTGGGACTCCTAAATTTATTTTACTAAGTAGGGGTCAATTCAACTTTCAAATTTTGAGATCTGTCTGGTACCTCTATTGCTAAACATTTGGATTTTTTATATAATACTTCTATGAAAAAATTTTGCTTTTTAATCATTTTTGCTACTTTTATTAATGCAAATAGTTTTACAAGTTTTTCTATCGCCGACGAATATTTATTTAAAAAAGCAAGTTATCATGCTCCATGGTATGCTTGTTATATGGAACAAGGTGGAACAATGAGAAAATGTGTTGGGCCTTTTAAAAGTAAATTTCAGTGTTTTAATTATAGATGGAAACTTGCTTATGGCCAAAGATGGCTAGGATGTTTTCAGTAATTAAAAAATAATAAATAAATCCTGCTCCATATAGGCGTCAATGACATTGGTTCTTGACTAAGATTCTTTAATTGCATGCATATTCATAGTTTCAACTATTAGTTTCAGATTGTTGTAGGACGTATTTAGTTTTGTTAATCTAGGAAAATGAAAAAGTTATTATTAATATTTTTAATAATACTTAAACCAAATTTTAGTTTTTCAGAAATAGTTCCGTGCAATGAACCAAAATGCGATAAAAAATTTGATTTAACACTTACTAGATTTATCGAAGCGGAAGAAAAAAGTGATAAACCTATAATTATTTGGTTGTCAGGTGGAACAGGTCAATTTTTTAGCACTGACCCATTATCTGAAGTAGAGGGGAAATATGATATTGTAGTTATGTATAATCCTTACAATATTAGTTCTGGTAGTCAACGGAGATCTGATGGATATGCTCCAGCAGCATACAAGCCCGATCAAGCAGATAGGATTAAAAGTATTATAAAATTTTATAGTGATAAATACAAAAAACCAATTTGGCTTGGAGGACAAAGCTTTGGCGCTGCAAGGACTATGGCTTATTTGGCTGCTTCTTCAAATAATTCAAAATTAATATCAGGTATTATCCTTACAGGAACTGCAGTCGGTTCAGTCAAAAATAATACTCTTAAAGTTCCGTTAAAAAAAATTAAAGATCTAAATTTACCTATTGGAATATTCCATCATATAAAAGATGTTTGTGATAACTCACATCACAAAACAGCTCAAAAATTACAAAATAAATTAAAAGAAATAAATCTAGGAATTACGGCATTTATATTAATAGAGTCAGGAAATTTAAGTAAAGATACTAAATGTGGAACTGGCAAAAACCATATGTTTGAAGATAGTCGAAAAGAATTAGCTGATGCCATTATAAAATTTATTGAAAAGAATATTTAAAAATTAATCACTTTTAGTTAATATTCAATATAAGTCTTTCACAACTTTTTCTCGTGAATTTCCATGTCTAATTTCATCAAAATAAACAATTTGAGTTGGGTAAGTTCTTTCTTCATAAAGAGAATACCTACTGACATAAGTTTGGTATATTCCAAATTTAAAAAAACTTGGTTTTCCTGATGTAGTTCTACCACTGTATTCGTATTTTAATTTATTGTTTACCCAAATTTTAAAAAAACCGTCTTCCTTTTTTGTAAAATTTCCATGTATTAAAATATCATTCCATTTTCCTATCATGTCTCCATATGGAAGAATTAATTTTTGTTCTATAGTCATGAAACCTCTCTGTCTATCTGCCCAAAATCCATAATTGTTAAATTGAAACATTAAATTTGGTGAACCACCTTTTTGATGGAATTGTCCCATTGCTAATTTTACAGGATCTACACTTTTAAAATCTTTTGGAAGATAAATTGAAAAGGCTGTCCATTTTTCACCTTTGAATTTTTTGCCACTCAATTCGTGTCTTTGCCGATCTTTTTTGCAATCACTCCACTTTCCTGGAGGTTTGTCTTTTCCACAATCTCCAAATCTGACTTCAAATCTTACAGATTTTTCTCCAGCCCTAACTGGAAAACCATCTTCTTTTTTAACAATTCTAACACCATGTTTTTTAAAGCCACTTTCAAGACTTTTTGTATACGAGTTCCCTGACCCTACATCTTTTGGTAATCCGAATGAAAATGCGTTCCCAATCAACATTAAACTCACAACCACGATACCTAAAACTTTCTTCATATTTAATACTAACAAATGCTAATTATAGAGTCTAATCATTGCAATTCATGCTCCATATACGCGTCAATGACATTGGTTCTTGACTAAGATTCTTTAATTTGATTCAATATTTCTAGAAAGGAAAGAGAGCATTTACAGGAGTAATTGTTCTAGAGTAGGTGAGCAGGGTTCATGGCGATAGACTCATAAGCCCGAGGTCAGTGGTTCGATCCCACTTCCCGCTACCATTCTAGACGATCGATATCAATCTGCTCCAATAGTGCTCCAATGAGAATTAGTCATGGTAAAAGACTTTATTACAATAAATAATTGTCAACTTATTGGATAATTTTTAAATTTTTAAGTTTTTTTTGCTCTAAATTTTATCAAGCATTAATTTGTTTAATAAACTATTTAGCTACTATTAAATGTGTAAATAAGTTTATAATCTAAACATAAAATTTTAAAAATGATTGAAGAATTTAAAGTTAATTTTGCCCAAGAAGAAGTTTCTAAGATTTATAAGAAAATAAAAGACTATCCCTGGGATTCTATAAAAAATTTAGACGGTTGGGAACATGGAACTAATAAAAATTATTTAAAAGAGTTGTGTGACTATTGGATTACCAAGTTTGATTGGAATAAACATCAATCAGAAATAAATCGGTATAATAATTATACTACTGACATTGATGGTATGAAAATTCATTTTATTAAAAAAAAAGGGAGCAGCAAAAACTCTCGACCATTACTTTTAATGCATGGTTGGCCTGGATCTATAATTGAATTTTTACATATTATAGAAAAACTTACTGATCCAGAAAAATTTGGTGGAAACCAAAAAGATTCATTTGATGTCATAGCTCCTTCTTTGCCTGGATTTGGTTTTTCAAAAAATCTATCTAAACCAATTGGACCAAGAAAAATGGCAGAAATTTTGAATAAATTGATGGTAAAGAATCTTGGTTATAAAGGTTATTTAGCTCAAGGAGGAGATTGGGGAGCAACTATTGCTAATTGGCTTGGTTATGATCATTCTAACTTCTGCAAAGCAATTCACATAAACTGCCTTACGATGCGTCATCCTGATGGACCAGAAAATGATGAAGAAAGAAATTGGCAAAAAAAATTTGATAAAGATCAAATAATGCAAGATGGGTACAGGACTCAACAAGCAACAAAACCTCAATCTTTGGCTTATGGAATGATGGATAGCCCTGTTGGCATAGCTAGCTGGATAATTGAAAAAATGTATTCTTGGTCTGATTTAAAAGATAATGATATTGAAAGCGTTTATACTAAAGACACATTGATAGCTAATATAATGGTTTATATTTTAACTAAAACATTTGATACAGCTAGTTGGATTTATTTTGGTAGAAGAGAGGAAGGTGGAAGATTTTTTCCTAAAGATTTTAAAAAAATTGAAATTCCAACAGCAGCTGCAATATTTCCAGCTGAAATGTCTGAATGGCCACCAAAGTCTTATGTTGAAAAAATATTCAATATTCAACAGTGGACTGAAATGCCAGCAGGAGGACATTTTGCTGCTTTAGAAAAACCAGACCTTTTAGTTGAAGATATAAGAAAATTTTCCAGAAATTTAAAATTTTAATGAATATTCTTGCTAATTTAAATTTTTAATAATAACCTTAAAATTAAATGGCAGTTAATTATAAATCTATTGCAAAAAAAATTAAGTTTGAGGGTAGAGCTTTTATCAATGGCAAATATGTTAACGCAATTGATGGAAAAAAATTTGAAACAATAAATCCTGCAACTGGAGAAAAGCTCTGCCTAGTAGCAAAATGTAATCATAAAGATGTTGATCTAGCAGTTAAGGTTTCAAGAAAAGCTTTCAATAGTGGTATATGGTCAAAAAGCTCACCTGAACACAGAAAAGAAGTTTTATTAAAATTTGCTGAATTATTAAGAAAACATGGAGATGAAAATTCTGTTTTGGAGTGTGTAGATACAGGAAAACTAGTTTCAGATTGCATCAATGAAGTTGCTAATGACGCTCCAATGCATTTTCAATGGTATGGTGAATTAATTGACAAAGTATTTGGAAAAGTTGGTCCTACAGAACCATCTATAACAAGTTTAATCGTTAAAGAACCAATTGGTGTTGTAGCGGGTATTGTACCGTGGAATTTCCCTCTAATGATGGCAGTTTGGAAAATGGCACCAGCTCTTGCTGCAGGGTGTTCTGTCATAATTAAACCAGCTGAAGATACCCCCCTAACTGCAATTAGAGTTGCGCAAATTGCAAAAGAAGCAGGAATTCCAGATGGTGTATTAAATGTTCTACCAGGATATGGAGATGTTGGTGAAGCATTAGGTAGACATAAGGATGTTGATGCAGTTTCATTTACCGGATCAACAGAGGTTGGAGGATATTTTTTAAAATATTCAAGCGAAAGTAATTTAAAACCAGTTGCCTTAGAGATGGGCGGTAAGAGTCCATTTATAGTTTTAGAAGATGCTAATATTAATGATGACTTAATTGATAACGCAATTAATTCTGCTTTTTGGAACGGAGGCCAGAACTGTTCTGCAAATATGAGGCAAATAGTTCACAAAAAAGTTAAAGATGAGTTTTTAGATAAAGTCATTAAGAGAGTAAAAAAGTTAAAAGTAGGCGATCCATTAGATTTGAAATCTAATATGGGATCCATGATTTCAAAAGGTCATTTACAAACAGTTGATGGGTACATTCAAAAAGGAATAGATGAGGGAGCTAAACTTTTATTAGGTGGAACTTCCGAAATAAAACAAAAAGGATTTTTTGCTAAACCTACTTTATTTGATGGTCTTAAAGAGAATATGACTATTGCTCAAGAGGAAATATTTGGACCTGTTTTAGGAGTATTAACAGTTAAAAATGATGAAGAAGCTTTAAAGGTTGCAAGTAATTCAAAATATGGATTGCATGCAAGTGTTTTTACACGTGATATAAATCGTGCGTTTCATTTAGCTAAGAGTCTTCCGTGTGGTACAGTTTCGGTAAACACTTTTTCAGAAGGAGATATCAAGACTCCCTTTGGAGGCTATAAACAATCAGGATCATTGTCAAGAGATCAAGGTACTGAAGCGCTAAATTCATTTCTTCAAACAAAAACTATTTGGATTAGCCACCAATAATCTCTCAAATCTTAAAAAACTAAGCTGTATATTTAAATTATTTTCTTTGACTTGCTTAAAAGAATTAAGCTAGACTTCTATAATATTAAATAGGAGAGAAAAAATGATAATAAATAAAAGTAAACAACTTTGCAAAATACTACTTAAAGTTTTTGCAATTGCTTTCTTTTCTCAAGTAGCTGTAGCAGAAGTTACTCTTAAGCTTGGTACTACTGGTAGATTGGGAATGCCAATAGGTGATGCTATAGATCAAGCTCTGATACCAGCTATGGAGAAAGCATCTGGTGGTAAAATGAAAATTGAACCACACTATCAAAGAAGCTTATGTGCTGAACAGAAATGTGGTGAACAAGCTAATCAAGGCCTTATAGCTTTATGGACTAGTTCAACTGCTAATTATGGTAATTTTGGATCAGAGTTAGCAATTTTTGATTTACCCTTTATTTTCAAATCACTAGAGGATGCCAAAAGAATATCAGATGAGTGGTTAGCTGAGAGACAATGCAAACTTGCGCTTGAAAATGCAGGTCATATTTGTCTTTCTGTCTACTCAAGTGGAGGATTTAGACAGCTAGGAAATGCAACTAAATCAGTTCGTGTTCCAGACGATATGAAGGGATTAAAATGGCGTACTACAAAAAGTCCAGTAGAATTCATGTTAGTTAAAAATTGGGGTGCAACACCAACTCCTTATGATTGGGCTCAATTGTATCAAGGTCTTCAGTCAGGTGTAGTTGAAGGTCAGTATGTAGCTAGTCCTTGGCAACATGTTGCAAAACTTCATGAAGTTGCAAAATATTTCACTGAAATTGGAGGAATGTGGTCAGGAAATATTCTAGCAATGGACGCAAAACAATATAATGCATTAACTGATCAACAAAGAAAATGGTTACATGAAGCAGCTGATGCTTATGGAGAAAAAGTAAACGAGTTAGATAACGCTTGGATCAAGAATGGTGAAGATGCAATTAAAGCATCTGCTAAAGAGTGGTATGTGCCATCAGAAGCGGAAATGACAAAGTGGAGAGCGGGTGCAATTGGTGCCTGGTTAGATGCCAAAGGTACTTTTGAACCAGAAATAGCAAAAAGAGTGCTTTTAGAACAAGGCATGGATGGATTTGTAGCTCAATTAGAAGCGGCAGGAGCTTTATAAATCTTTTAAAAAAAATGTAGAGACCATTTAGTTCAATTGAAGAATTAGATGGTCTTTACCTTAAACAAGACATAACTTATTTATATCAATGGAAAGTATTATTTTACTTGTAGTGCTCCTTTTTTTAATTTTATTGGGTGCTCCTATTGGTTTTATATTAATACTGATACCGTTTGTTTATATTTTACTAACTGATGCTGTTCCTCTTGTTTTAATTCCTAGCCAAATGTTTACTGCAATTGACTCGGTTCCATTGACCGCAATTGCATTCTTTATGTTGACAGGTGAATTAATGACAAGTGCTACGATTACTGACCGTTTAGTTGCTTTAAGTAGAGCGCTAATTGGACGTATAAGAGGTGGTTTGGCTCAGGTAAATGTTCTTGTGAGTATGTTTTTTGCAGGAATGAATGGCTCTGTAGTAGCAGATACAGCTACAGTAGGAGCATTAGTTTTACCAGCAATGAAAAAAGCTGGTTATCCTGCTGCATTTTCAGCTGCTGTTACAGGAGTAAGTTCCACTATAGGAGGGATTATTCCACCTAGTATCATGATGATTGTACTTGCAAATGCAACTGAGATTTCAATTGCATCTTTATTTGCTGCTGGGATTGTTCCAGGTATTTTGATTGGCGTTGTGATTATGATAATCAATCATTACTTTGCAGTTAAATACAACTTTGAGAGAAGCGATAAACCATTCTCTGCACGTCGAGCTGGAAAAGAATTGTATCGTTCTTCATTTGCTCTTTTAATACCTTTAGTTTTAGTTGGTTCTGTAATGGGAGGTATAGCATCAGTTGTTGAGGCTGGTGCCATAACTGCTTTGGTTGCTTTATTTACAGGTGTATTTGTTTATCGAACTATTAAATGGAAGGATTGTACAGGTGCTTTTCGTCGAGCATTTCGTAATTCTGCGATGGTCTTTATTATAATCGCAGCTTCAGGACCATTTAGTTGGTTACTTACATCTTTAGGAGCAATTGGAGATCTTGAAACTTGGCTTTTAAGTTTAGCAGACTCTCCAATATTATTTATATTAGCTCTAATATTATTTATTTTTCTTCTAGGAACTGTAATGGACTCTGCGGTTAATATTATCATTGTTGGACCAGTGTTAGTAAGTGTTATGGCTCAAGCTGGTTTTCCTGAAGTACAAGCAGCTATAGTTGTTATAGTTGGCTTTTTAATTGGCTCAGTCACACCACCTGTGGGTGTTGCTTATTTTACATCTGCAACAATAGCACAGGTTCGTCTTGAAAAAGTTGCTATTGCGTTAATACCTTATTTGGTTGGATTATTTTTACTATTATTTTTCATACTTATTGTACCAGAACTAACAATGTTTCTTCCAAATTTATTAAGCAATTAATGAAATGAAAATTTTTTTTAACAAAATTGACAGTTTCGTACACCGTTTCCTGGAAGCTATGTGCTCAGTCTTGTTAGCGGCAATGGTTGGTTTTACTCTCTACAACGTTACTATGAGATATGTTTTTAATAACCCTCCTGTTTGGGGAGATTTACTTACAGTATTAAGTAATATTTGGCTAATGTTTATAGCACTTTCTCTAACAGCAAGAGATAATGAGCATGTTGCTTTAAATTTGATTTATGAAAAATTACCAGAGAGAGTTTCATTGTACATACGACAATTCTGGAAAATTATGATTATGATTATTGGTATAGTATTAATTGTTTATGGAATTGAGCTTGTAGAAGGTATGAGAGGTAAATATTGGGAGATGTGGTATTTTGAAATTAGTATGCAAGGTATAGAGTTTAAAGAAAATTATATGCCAAAGAAATACGCTGTTGTAATTTTACCTTTAGCTGGTTTTCTAACAGCTGTTGGTGCAGCCATTGGTTTTATAAAAAAAGTATAATTCTTTAAAACATAATTTGTATTAAAAATAGTTAAGCCTATAGTTTCCTACAGTTCTTTGACATTAGTTCTTGAACAAGATTCTTTAACTTGACGCAATTGTGATATTTGAAAATGGATGAGAATGTATAAAAAAAATATAAAGGTATAAATTAAAGAATAGTATAAATTTAATCACCTATTAAAATATGACTTTAATTGAAATAGTAGCTTTAATAATTTTCTTATTTCCTCTGGCTTTTAGCCCAGGACCTGGGAACATGTTTTTTGCAGTTAATGGAGCCAGATTTGGTTTTGCTAAAACTTTATCAGCAAATTTTGGTTATCATCTTGCAACTATCATAGTTACTTTTCTTATAGGTTTTGGTTTTAATATATTTTTTTCATTTATTAATGATCAATATCAATACATTCAGATAATTGGATCATTATATGCAATCTATCTTGCCTATAAATTCTTCAAGGCAAGCACATATGAAAATAACAATCAAAATTTAAAATGTACTTTTGTTGATGGAGTTATACTTTTAGTATTTAACCCAAAAGCTTATGTGATAATTTCTTTAATGTTCACAATCTTTTTAGACGGTTCTCAAAGCTTAATGAGAATAATTTTAATCAGTACAATTTTTACAATTAATAACTGCGTGTCATTTACTCTGTGGACATTATTTGGTGACTTAATAGGTGCAAAATTTAGAAATGAAAAATATTCTAAAATATTAAACAAAATCTTCTCATTGTCTTTGTTTTTGGTTGGTATATGGATGCTTACTATTAAAATTTAAATAAACAAAAATACAAATTATATATAAAAATATTTTATCATTTCCTTCTCCAACAGTGCTCCAATGACATTGGTTTTTCTTATTTTATTATTTCGTACTCAAAGTTTTGAGTAGTTTCATTGATCTGCAAAAGTTTTGCGCCATTTCTTGAATGAAAGTTTGTTGCCATTTCTGTAAGAGGAGAGAGTGTAACTAATCGATTTAGATGGTTAGATTTTTTTATTTTTTTAAATACTTCTTTAACAATTAATTTCCCTCCACCTTTTTTCTTTGACCAAACTGTATAAGCAATAGCTATTTGACCAACATTTTGATCTCTAAGAGCGCTTTGTAAAAATGCATCGTGACTTAGCTTATCTAATTCTTCTACTGATTTTGGGATATTATTTGTATATGCAAAACACATTACGGCATGTATTTCACCTTTATATTTTACCCCAAATATCTTTCTTCCATGATTAGTTCTGAATTTGTTATCTAATTCAGGTCTTATAGGATCTTCTGATGTATCACACTCTTTTAGCTCAACTAATTCTGCACCTTTTATCCAATCAAAAAAGTTTGTAACTTTATCTTTTAAAATTTGTTGTTGTTTTATTATTTTTGCTCTTATTTTGTTTGTTTCTTTAACCATTTATTTTTTTTATCTTTTAATTGTTGGTAATCTTATCTACAAATTTTTGCACTAACGGAGCTACTATTGTTGTTGCTATCATTGCTACTGGTAAACTTATTGACCAAGCTTTTAAAAATCTTTTAAAATAAAGCTCATCATAACCTGTATTTATAAAAGTTATAATTAGTGTCATCATCAAACTCATTCCAAAACCCATTAAAAAAATAAATAAAAATTTAGAATATTTTTTAGAAATCATTTAATTTTTAGAAAATTTGACAGCATCTTCTAAACGATCATCACCCCAAAAGATTTCTTCACCAACAACAAGTGTAGGGCTACCAAATATTTTTAGTTTTCTGGCACCTTCAGTATTGTTTAAATATTCTGTCTCTATTTCTTTACTTTTTGCTTTTGAAATTATTTCATTTTTATCTAATTTTAATTCATCACAAACTTCAGATATATTTGGTTCTATCGCTGGCTCTTTTCCTTCTTGAAACCATTTTTTGTAGCTTAATCTTACATATTGAATACCCCATCCATTAGATAAACCTAGAATTGCTATCTGATTTGCTAAATCAAATTCAGAAAGTGGATAAGGAACAGGTGTTTTTGCAAAAAAACCATATCCAGCTGATCTTCTTTCAATATCTCTCCACATATAATTAACTTTATTCATTTTGTCTTTTGGGAAAGGAATATTATTCATTTCCTTCATAATTGCTCTAACACTAAATGGTTTCCAATTAAATTTAACTTGATATTGATTTTCAACATCAAGAATTCTTGTAACTGAGAGATAAGTATAAGTACTACCTATAGAAAAATAAAAATCTATTTCTTTCACTGATTAAGAAAGTTTTGTTGCACCAGTTTCTAAAGAAATAATTCTTCCATCTTTATATTTATAAACTGCCATCACAGCTTCTTTGTTACCATCATTAAAAGTTACAAACGAGTGATGAACACCAACTTCATCATTTTCATAGACAATTCTGTCTTTTTCTTGATTAATATCACCGCTCATTGCCCATTTGATTACATCATTTTTGCTTAAAGAATTTCCTGATTTATGCATTATAAATTTAAAGTCGTCATGCAAGAGATTATTTAAAGTTGCTTCATCTTTATTTTTTATTGCGCTTATATATTTTTCTAACACTGACATATATCTCCTTTTAGTAAGTTATATAAATTTTATCTGCAAAGCCGTAGCACATTAGTGCACTAAGAACTGTTAAAACTAATGGAGCATAGATAGCTTCATCTGAAGTTTTATCTGTATGCCCAAGTTTATTTATTTTTGTATTATAAAAACCAACAATGAACGCAGAAAGGTTTTGTAAGAATATTACATTAAAAAAAGCCCATGTATCATCTAAACCATTAGGTCTAATGAATCCAACATAGATAGCCATAATTACAGAGCCAAAAAATATTGATCCAAAAAATCTGACCATTCCAGCACCAGTATCATCAATGCCATATTGATCTAAAAAGGATTTAGTTTGAAAGACACATCTAAATCCATAATAAGCAAACCCAATAAAATGAATTATAAAGATTGCAAAGAAAATTATTCCATTAAATTTTTCAAACATATTATTCCTTTCTTAATTTAATAAACTCCAGAGTTTACTATTTTTAGTATTTCTTCTTTTGAATTTGAGATTGTTTTGTAGACAAAATCATCACATTTTTTAACTTTATCTCCTTCATAAGGTTGCCCATATAGCTCATCTACTATAGCTAATAGATCCTTATTTAACTTATCCTCGTTAAGTCCTGTCTTTAACAAATGAGAATTAAGAAACTTTTTTGCAGCTATTGAATGAACTATCTTGTCTAATTCTAATTGACCTTGTGGTATCATGCTATAAGTGTAATAAATTCCAGCACAATCTACCAATTTTTTTTGATCATTTGTTTCTGCGACTGAGCAAAATGGATAAATTAAAATCCCAAAAATTATAAAAGTTTTTTTAATCATTAAAAATTATCCTAAATTCATCTTGCATTGTTCCTTCTTTAAATACACCTTCCATTTTTTTCATAAGTTCAGCATATTTTGGATCCGAGGACATATTTGAATCTCTTTCCATTGCTTTTTCATCAAAGTGTTCACCAATAACTGTTTCTCTTATAGCTCTTGGGTTACCACCAATTTGTATTGAAAAATAAACCTCATGATCTGGATAATGTTTCTTTCTTACCTCAGCTAAGCCTTTTGATATTTCCATAGCTTCACTTAGTTTATGATCATAAACGCCAATAGTTCTTGTATATATTGCTTTCATTACTTATTGTAATCCATTACATCGTCATTACACTCAACGAATTTGTGAGGTTCAAAAAAATCATTCATTTGACCTAGTTGATTTTTTATAGCTTCAGGATCAGTTCCTTTCCACCAGCAAAACATCTCCATAGTATCCCCTGGAGTATTCCAAGTCATTTGACATGCTGCTTTATCACTTGTCATTGATTTAACAATATCTTCCATTTTCATAGAAGCTACTGTTTCACTAAATTTATCTTTCATTTCTTTTGATTTAAAAGTGTGCGTTACCATATAGTTTTTCATATTTCCCCTATTTTACCTTTGTTAAATTATAAATTGAATAGCTATCTAAAACAGCATCCATGATTGGTTTTGATACTTCTGTACCTTCAATAAACTTATTTAAAGCAGCTTCATCAGTGCAGAAAATTTTGAACATAACTGTACTTTTATCTGGAGTAACTGTTCCAATTGTTTTTTCCACTACTGCAACTTTTGCTCTTTCTGCTAAACCTTCAGGTGATTGCATGAAACCCATAAATTTTTCAAACATGCCTTCTTTTAATTTAGCAACTACTAACATTTCTTTTTCCATTTGTTCTCCTTTTTGAGGTTAACTTAAGACTAAACTATAATGAAAGTGTAACTGTTTTATTACAATGCTGCTATGTGCATTATAGCCAATTTGGAAAAGGTAGGTTTTTTGACTGTAAAAACTCTTTATTAAACATCTTCGAGTTGTATGTGTCTGATTTGTCACAGAGAATTGTAACAATTGTTTTTCCTGGTCCTAATTCTTTTCCAAGTCTTATTGCTCCAGCAATTAAAATTTCAATATTCATAACAAAATCTTAATATTTTCATTTTTAATAACAAGATAATTGTTGGTTAAAAAATAACTTAAATTTGATATATTTATTTAACCTCAGATAGTTTTTTTTATATAAAATCCTTGATCATAACTGAGACTGCAGATTAATTTCTGCAGTCTCACCCTTAATATTAAATTATCCTGCTCCAATAGTGCGTCAATGACATTGGTTCTTGACTAAGATTCTTTAATTTGATTCAATATGCTTAGAAAGGAAAGAGAGCATTTACAGGAGTAATTGTTCTAGAGGTACGCTCAAGGGTTCATGGCGATAGACTCATAAGCCCGAGGTCAGTGGTTCGATCCCACTTCCCGCTACCAATAACATTATTTTTTCTTGAGAATTTTTTTGAGTTTTTTTAGATTCATTGTCTGATTAAGTGGAAGTTTGTTCGTTTTAGGAGATTTTATACTTTTAACTTTTTTATTAAAAGTTTTTGCAAATGAATATACAGACTGAGATTTTCCCCCAACATTTATTACACCCGTTTGATTGATAAGTTTTGGTAATATTTTAACTAAATCTTCATGAAATAAAAAATTAGACTTTAAATTTGTATAAGCTTGTTGAAATTTAAATGGTTTTTCAGTCATTGTGATTCTGAGGATCAATGAGTTTTTATACATTTTCACTGCACATTCGCCACCAAGTTTAGATAAACCATAGTTATTAAATGGTTTTACTGGATCTTTTTCAGAATAGTTGCCCTTAGTGCCCTCATAAACATAACCAGTTGAGAAATAAACTAACTTTATTTTAAATTTTTTACATATTTTAACAACATTTGCTGTGCCTATGATATTTAAATCAATACTTTTAATAATATTTTTTTCATGAATGTTCATAGGTCTAGATAGACCAGCACAATGAATAATTATCTTTGGTTTAATTTTCTTAATTATTTTTTCTAGGGATTTTAAGTCTAAAATATTACATTCTTTTTTTGAGGCAAAAAATAGATTTAATAAAATATTTTGTTTTTTTAGAATCTTAGCAAACCTTCCATCTCCACCAGTTACTAAAATTTTATCATTCATTTTTTTTTGTTTTCAAATTCTGAAATACTTATTCCATTTTTATCCTTTTCGGAGAGAATAAATTTTTTTTTTGGCCATTTAATTTCTAAACTTTTATCGTTATATTGAATTGTTAATTCTGATTTTTCATCTCTATAATGGTTACAACTATAAACAATGAAGTTTTCTTTGTCTAAAGAGAGAAATCCATGTGCAAAACCTGCTGGTATAAATATAGATTTTGAGTTTTTTTCGCTTAAGATTGAAGAAAAAACCTTTTTGTAAGTTTTAGATTTTTTTCTTAAATCAACGGCGACATCAAAAATTCTACCTTTAACTACTGTAATAAATTTTGCCTGTGAATTTTTAGTTTGCAAATGCAAACCTCTTAAAACATTTTTTTTTGAATAAGACATTACATGGAAGGGAAATTTTTTCTTTATTATATTTTCCCGGATTAATTCTTTAAAATATCCTCTTTTGTCATGAAAAGCTTTATTTTTAATAAGATAAAGATCTTTAAATTTTGTTTTTATAATCATCAAGAGATTATTTTTTTGAGATATTTGGAATAGTCACATTTTCCATAAAATTTTATTGAGGAAAGAATATCTTTTTTTTTAATCCAACCATTGTTAAAAGCTATTTCCTCTATGCAGGCAATTTTAAATCCTTGACGATTTTCTATTGCAGATACAAAATTTGTGGTCTTATAAAAATCATCAATTGAACCTGTATCTAACCAAGCACCACCTCTCCCAATAAAATCAGCACTTAATTTATTTTTTTTCTTGTATTCGTTTAAAATATCAGTGATTTCCAATTCATTTCTAGCTGATGGTTTTAATTTTGATGCATATTTTACAACATTATTATCAAAAAAATATAAACCAGTTATTGCAAGATCAGATAAGAATTTTTTGGGTTTTTCTTTTATAGATAATATTTTATTTTTTTTTACTTTAGCGACTCCAAATTTTTCAGGATTTGCCACTTTATGAAGAATGGCTTTAGCACCACTTTTTAATTGCACACATTTTTTAAGCATCGTGGTTAAAGATTGACCGTAAAAGAAGTTATCGCCTAAAATTAGTGCAACATTTTCTTTTTTTATAAATTCTTTTCCTATTATAAAAGCATCAGGAAGACCTTTAGGTTTTTCTTGCTCCGCATATTCAATCTTTATTCCAAGTCTTTTGCCATCAGGGATAATTTTTTTATATTGATCTAACTGTCCTTTATTAACGATGATCAAGATCTCTTTAATTTTAGCCAACATAAGTATTGAAAGTGGATAAAAAATTAGAGGTTTATCGTAAATTGGGAGTAATTGTTTATTGACTGCTTTAGTCAAAGGACTCATCCTTGTTCCAAGACCACCAGCAAGAATTATACCTTTTCTTATCATCCTTTACCCAACCTTTTAGTAATATGATTTTTTTTTATTGTCATAAAATATTTTTTATTATCTAAATACCATTTAAATGTCTCTTCTAAACCTTTTTCAATTTTAATTTTTGACTTCCATTTTATTTCTTTTTTAATTTTATTACTATTCAATGCGTACCTAACATCATGTCCAGGTCTATCTTTTATAAACCTAATTCTTGTATCTTTACCAAGAGCCATATATTTTTTAGCAATTTTAATAAGTAAATTTGTAATTTTAAAATTTGAAAAGTTTATCCCAGAACCAATGTTATAAAATTCACCTGGTTTTCCTTTAGTAGCAACTTGATGTAAGGCTGTGCAGTGATCTGCAACATGCAGCCACTCACGAGAATTTTTTCCATTTCCATAAAGTGGCAAAGGTAAGTTATTTAAAATATTATATATCAGTTTAGGAATTAATTTTTCAGGGTGTTGTTTAGGTCCATAATTGTTTGAACAATTAGTTACTAAAAAAGGTAATTTATAAGTTCTATAATATGAATAGACCAAGTGGTCTGAAGCAGCTTTAGAAGCTGCATAAGGTGAACTTGGTTTATAAGGGTAATCTTCATTTGATCTTCCATACAAAATATCTCCATAGACTTCATCAGTAGAGATATGGATTAATTTAAATGATTTATTACTTTTATAGAAACTTCTTAAGCATTCTAAAAATTTGAATAAACTAACTATATTGCTGTTGATAAAATTTTTTGGGCCATCGATAGATCTATCTACATGTGTTTCTGCAGCTAAATTATAGATAAATTTTGGCTTATATTTTTTTAATATTTTTAAAATTTTAAGTCTGTTGCCAATATCAGTTTTAATAAATTTATAATTTTTTGAATGATCTTTAACATTATAAAAATTTGATGAATAAGTAACCTTATCTAAATTGATAACAAAATATTTTTTTTTAATTAGCAAATCTATTAAATTACTTCCAATAAACCCTAAACCGCCTGTAACAATGATATTTCTATTCATTTTTAAGATTACTCTTATAATATAATGAAAAATTTTTAAATGAATTTCAAAGATATAACCGTTGGTATAGTTACTTTTAACAGTGAAAAGGTTATTTTTGAATGTTTAAAAAGCATAAAAAAAATCAAAAAAATTATTATTTTTGATAATTCAAACGATCTTACTTTAAAAAAAAAAATTTTATCTCAATTTCCAAATATCAAATTTATACTTTCAAAGAAAAACATTGGGTATGGTGCTGGTAATAATAAAATTATAAATCTATGTAAAACTAAATATCTATTCATTTTAAACCCAGACACTATTTTAAAAAGAAATTGTGAAAATGAATTATTAAAAACACTCAATGAAATTGATAATTCAGATCTTTCAATTCTAGCTCCCATATCAAATGATAAAAATTATGGTTTTTTTAATGATTTAAAAAAGTTTGAAACAAAAAAAAAATTCAAAGTTAGTTATGTTAAGGGTTTTGCAATGCTAGTTGATATTAAAAAAATTCAAAGTATTAGAAAATTTGATGAAAATTTTTTTCTTTATTTAGAAGAAATTGATTTATGCAAACGTTTAGTAAAAAAAGGGTATTCAATTTATGTAACTAAAACTGCTAAAATTAAACATTTAGCAGCACAATCATCAAACTTAGGTTTTGAATTTGAAAAATGTAGAAATTGGCATTGGATGTGGTCGAGTTTTTATTTTTATAAAAAAAATAATTCTCATTTATCAGCAATAATTAAATTTTTTCCCCAACTTTTATTTCTCTCTTTGAAATTTATTTTTAATTTGATGCTAATGAATAGAGAAAAGATGATAAAAAATCTTTTTAGATTTTTAGGCTTACTGAATGCTATAATTGGGAAAAGTTCCTGGTATAGACCAAAATTTTATTAAAACTTTTTTTTAAACTCATCTAAATTTATAACTCTCATATACTCTTTGTAGTTATTAAAATAATCTTTGAATTTAAGTTTTTCTATTTCAGTCGAAAGTTTTAATATTGAAGTATTATTTCTTTTTTTAATTATACCGATGCCTTGATCCATTTCACATGTATAGATATCTAGATCTGGATTCTGTCTCAAATCTACAATTGCCTTCCAAACATCTCCATTCCACTGCATTTTATATCTTGGCACAGCTTGTTTAGACATTGTGTCTGGCAAGCAATCGTGTACTAGTATTATTCCATTGGTATTTAAAAATTTGACTGAGTTTAAGATATCCTTCTTAACTTGAGCGTAAGTATGCAAGCCATCAATAAATACTAAATCAAAACTCTTATTATTTTCTAAGAAGAAGTCGTCACTTGTTTTTCTTACATTTCCACCACTATAAGGATCTACTCCTATTTTATTTTTTAATTTGATCCTTGAAAATAATTGATCTCTATCACATCCAATTTCTAAATAATCTTTGTAATCATACTTTTTAATTAAGTAATCAATTAAATCCCATCTAAAGTAATCTTGGGGGAAATCATAAACTACCTTTTCTTTAAAATTTTCTATAAAAAGTTCATAATAAAACTTATTAAATATTTTCTTCAGTGGATTAAGTTTTTCCATATAATTTTAGTGCCCTGGAAAATTTATAAGATTTTCAACTTTGTAGCCATTATTGATAAGATTATCTGACCCTTTAAGATCAAATAAGTTTATCACAAAAATAAAACAACATACTTTACCAC
Organism: Candidatus Pelagibacter sp. HIMB1321; assembly: GCF_900177485.1. Lineage (NCBI taxonomy): Bacteria > Pseudomonadati > Pseudomonadota > Alphaproteobacteria > Candidatus Pelagibacterales > Candidatus Pelagibacteraceae > Candidatus Pelagibacter > Candidatus Pelagibacter sp. HIMB1321. Next base: position 656,900 of record NZ_LT840186.1, on the reverse strand, counting down.
CTGAAATTTCTACAAGTTTTGCAGCAGCTTCGGCTGTACCCCCAGTAGCTATTAAGTCATCTATGATTAAAATATTTTCATCTTTTTCAACTGAATCTTTGTGCATTTCTATAGTCGCAGTTCCATATTCTAATTCAAAATCTACAGAGTGCACGTCTGCTGGTAATTTATTTTTTTTTCTCAATAGAATGAAAGGTTTTTTTAGGAGATATGATACAGCGGAGGCAAAAACGAAACCCCGTGATTCAATTGCTGCAATTTTATCAATCTTATATTTCTTAGATCTTTCTATTATTTGATCAATAGTTTCAGAGAAAGCTTTTTCATTCTTAATTAATGTTGTTATATCCCTAAATAATATTCCTTTTTTTGGATAGTCTTTAATTGATCTAATATGTTCTTTTAAATTCATAAGTATAAATTATAATTAAATTATATTTTGGTTATGACAATAAATAAATTAGCAATAATCGGTGGTAGTGGCTTATACGATGTTGAAGAATTTAAAGAAAGAGAACTAATTTCTCTTCTTGATACCCCTTGGGGAAAACCATCTGATGAAATACTTAAAACCAAATACAATGACAATGAAGTATATTTTCTTCCAAGACATGGAAGAGGTCATTTTATTTCACCAACAAAAATAAATTTTAGAGCAAATATTGATGCCTTAAAACAATTAGGTGTGAGCGATATAGTATCTGTTTCAGCTGTTGGATCTCTAAAAGAAAATTTACCACCTGGTAAATTTGTAATTGTTGATCAGTTTATTGATAGAACTTTTGCAAGAGAAAAAACTTTTTTTGAAGATGAAATTGTTGCACATGTTTCAATGGCACATCCGACTTCAAATGGTCTTATGAATGCTTGTGAAGATGCAATAAAAAAATCAAATATAGATTATCAGAGAAATGGGACTTATGTTGTAATGGAAGGACCTCAGTTTTCAACTTTAGCAGAGTCTAATTTATATAGATCTTGGAATGCAGATGTTATTGGAATGACCAATATGCCAGAAGCTAAACTTGCAAGAGAGGCAGAGATTAGATACGCATCTGTTTCAATGGTTACTGATTTTGATTGTTGGCATCCAAATCATGAAAATGTTGATGTTCAGCAAGTTATTAAAATTTTATTAAGTAATGCTGAAAAAGCTAAAGTAATGATTAAAAATTTGATTGATAACTATCAAAGCCATATTGATCCAAATGATCCAACAAATAATTGTTTAGATGTTGCAATTATAACATCTCCAGAAAAAAGAACTAAAGAAACCATTAAAAAACTTGGCACTGTCGCAGGCCGAGTTTTAAATAAATGAAAATTGAAGGTAAAAATTACAAAACCATCTGGTTTGAAAATAACTTAGTTAAAATTATAGATCAAACTAAGCTTCCTCATAAGTTTGAAATAAAAAAGCTTAAAACTTGCAATGATGCTGTTAATGCTATCAAAATCATGGAAGTTAGAGGTGCTCCACTAATTGGTGCTACTGCAGCTTACGGATTAGTCTTGTCGGTTATAGAGAATAACGATCTAAGTTTTTTAAAAAAATCATCTGAAGAATTGATTAATTCTCGACCAACAGCAATAAATTTAAAATGGGCTGTAGATCGAATGATGGCAAAATTAATTGTTGCTGAAAAAAATAAAATTTTAGAACTTGCTATTAATGAAGCAAAAAATATTTGTGATGAAGATGAAAAATTTTGTAATGAAATTGGTTTAAATGGACTTACTTTAATTGAAGAGATTTATAAAAAGAAAAATAAAACAGTTAATATTTTAACTCATTGTAATGCAGGATGGCTCGCTACAATTAATTGGGGCACAGCTACATCTCCAATTTATCATGCACATAAAAAAGGTATTCCAGTTCATGTTTGGGTTGATGAGACAAGACCAAGAAACCAAGGTGCAAATTTAACCTCATTTGAATTAAATGAAGAGGGAATAAATAATACAATAATAGCAGATAATACCGGTGGCATATTAATGCAAAGAGGAGAAGTAGATATGTGTATTGTTGGAACAGATAGAACCTTATCTAATGGAGATGTTTGTAATAAAATTGGAACTTATTTAAAAGCTCTAGCAGCTTTTGACAATAATATTCCTTTTTATGTGGCGTTACCAAGCTCAACAATTGATTGGACGATTAAAGATCACAATCAAATTCCAATAGAAGAGAGAAATTCTGAGGAATTATCACATATAGAAGGTTTTGATAATCAGGGAGAAATTAAAAAGATACAAATCTATTCAAAAAAAAGTAAATCTTTAAATTTAGCTTTTGACGTAACGCCAGCAAAGTATGTAACAAAATTAATTACAGAAAAAGGGATCTGTGATGCTTCTTCAGAGGGATTAAATAATTTATTTAAATGAAAAATTTAAAAGAAAGAGAAGAAGTAATTGAGTATTCAATTAAACTTAATACAACAAATTTATCTCCTTTAAGATCTGGAAATATTTCAGTTAGAGGTTTTGAAGATGACAAAGAAGGTTTTTTTATTACTCCTTCTGGTAAAAAGTATGAAAGCCTGAAACCTGAAGATATAGTATTTCTCTCTTTGGATGAAGAGAAAGATTTTTTAGCGTGGTTCAATTCTGGAAAAAATCCTTCTTCAGAATGGAGATTTCATCAAGATATTTATAAAAATAAATGGGAAGCTAAAGCAATTGTTCATGCGCATTCACCACATGCTTCTGCAATTTCTACACATAGAAAATCAATACCACCATTTCATTACATGATTGCTCTCGCAGGAGGTGAAAATATAAGATGCTCTGAATATGCCACTTTTGGTACACACGAGTTATCAATGAATATTATTAAAGCCTTAAAAGACAGAAAAGCATGTTTGATGTCTAATCACGGTCAAGTTGCTTTTGGTGAAAATTTATCCAAAGCTTTTGAACTTGCTCAAGAGGTAGAAAATATTTGCTATCAATATGTTATTGCTTTAAAGATGGGCGAACCTAAAATTCTTTCATTTCAAGAAATGAAAAAAATTTTAGATAAAGTAAAAAATTATAAAAGCGGTTAGTTTTATGACTAAAGTTGGTGAGCATATTACTTTAGATATTATTGGTACAACAAAAGAATACGATCCTTCTATCTACGAGAAAGTTATTAAAGAAATCGCAGCAGCCGCAAAAGTTACAATTTTAAATATCTCTAAGTATAAATTTGAACCACAAGGTTTTACAATTTTGGCATTACTTGCGGAAAGTCATATTAGCTTTCACACATTCCCTGAAAAAGGAATAATAAGTTTTGATTTTTTTACATGTGGAAAAGTTAGCCCCTCTATAGCTTTAGAAATTGTTAAAAAAGAATTTAAACATAAAAGAATTGTTAAAAAGGAATTTAACAGAGATACCAAATCTCTTTATCACGACATTTATAGCTCGCCAGGTTTGCAAAAATCTTATGTAGTAAATGATGTTTTAGAAGATTTTAAATCTAAAGTTGGTCAACATATTGAAATATTAGAATTAGAACAGTTTGGTAAATCTTTATTCATTGATGGAGAGATCCAAGTTGCAAGTAATGATGAACATCTTTATAGCTCAACTTTTGTTGGAGCTGGACTTAAACTAAATCAACAAAATGAAAGAGCTGCAATAATTGGTGGTGGAGATGGAGGTGTTGCAAGAGAATGTATTTCAAAAAATTTTAATTTCGTAGATTGGTATGAATTAGATCCAGAAGTAGTGGATGTATGCAATAAACACTTAGGTGAAATTGGTAATAAATCTACAGAAAAAAATTCAGTTAAATGTGTTTGGGGAGATGCTTTTGAGAGTATAAAGTCAGTAGAAGATGATACTTATGATCATATTTTTGTAGATTTAAATGATGATCAATTTTGTATTGATTTAGCGGCAAAAAATATGGACTCACTTGTAAGAATACTAAAACCAAAAGGTGTAATTACTGCACAAGTTGGATCTCAAGACAAAAAACCTCAACAAGTTGATAACTGGTTAAATGTATTTAACCATCATTTTGGAAATACTAAATTATCTAGAGTATATATCCCAAGTTTTGATTGTTCTTGGAATTTTTCATCATCCATCAATCATTAATTTTTCTTTTTAAAATCATCAAATTATGGAATAATTAATTATTAAATTAATTAGGAGAAATAATGAATAAATTTAAAAAAACTATTTTTTCAGTTTTGGCATCTCTATTAATTATCGGAAATGTAAATGCATCTGATAAAATTAAGATTGCAACTGAAGGCGCTTACCCTCCATGGAATTCAAAAAATGAAGCTGGAAAATTAATTGGCTTTGAAGTTGAATTGGCTTGGTCACTTTGCAGATATATTGGGAGACAATGTGAAATTGTTGAGCAAGATTGGGATGGAATGATACCTGCTTTACAATTAAGAAAATATGATGCGATCATGGCTGGAATGTCAATTACTGATGAAAGAAAAAAAGTAATTACATTTTCACAAGGATATGCAGACGAAGTTGCTTCATTAGCTGTCATGAAAGGATCTGATTTAGAAGGTATGGAAACTCCTGCTGGAATAAATCTTACAAAGCCTGATAGTGCTGCAAAAAAAGCTTTAAAAACAATTGAAGCTGGTTTAGCTGGAAAAACAGTTTGTACTCAAACTGGAACAATTCATCAAAACTTCTTAGAGTCTGGTGATGTAGGTAAAATCAATTTAAGAACTTACAAAACTCAAGATGAGGTTAATTTAGACCTAGAAGCTGGAAGATGTGACGTTGCTTTAGCTGCAGCAGTAGCATTTGTTGATTATGCTGAAAAATCTGGAAAACCTGTTGTATTAGTTGGTCCAACATTTTCAGGTGGTGCATTTGGAAATGGAGTTGGTGTTGGTTTGAGACAAGCAGCTCAAATGGGTGAAGACTCAGCTATGGGTAAAAGAGATGCTGAACTTTTAAGAGCATTTAATAAAGCTATAGATCAAGCAAGAAAAGATGGAGTAATTTCTCGACTTGCAATCAAATGGTTTGGCTTTGATGCTTCTATGTAATTAAATTTTTGAAATGGCGGTTAATTTATTAACCGCCTTTTCTATATGGAACTTCTTGTATTTGGAAAAACTGGTTGGGGTGATGAGTTATTCTATGCAACTTTAATGACAATCGCTGTTTCAATAACAGCAATGTTAATTGGTTTTTTTTTCGCTTTAATTTTTACACCACTAAAATTATCAAAACTTAAATTTTTAAATTTTTTTGGAAATTTTTACACAACAGTTATCAGAGGTGTTCCCGAACTACTCGTAATTTATCTTTTCTTTTTTGGAGGTAGTGGTGCAATAATGTATGTAGCATCAATATTTGGATATTATGAATATATTGAAATAAATGCATTTATTACTGGTTCATTAGCAATTGGAATAATTTCAGGAGCATATTCAACAGAGGTATTTAGAGGTGCAGTTCAATCAATTGACAAAGGTCAGTTTGAAGCTGCTAAAGTTTTAGGTCTTAGTAAATTTACTCAATTTTATAAAATTATACTCCCACAAGTTTTAAGACTTGCCATTCCTAATTTAAGTAATGTTTGGCAAATTACTCTAAAAGACACATCATTAATTTCAGTGACAGGTTTAGTTGAAATTATGAGACAATCTTATATTGCAGCAGGCTCAACACGAGATCCTTTATTCTTTTATTCATTTGCTGCAGTTCTTTATCTCTTACTTACTTTTTTAAGTATGAAATTAATTAATAGGTTAGAACTAAAATATAGTAGGGGCTATTAATATGGATTTAGAATTAATATTAAATAGTTTACCAAAATTACTTCCAGCAGCATTAGTTACATTAAAACTTTTAATAAGTTCTTTAATAATAGGTCTAATTATTGGTTTAGGATTTGCTATTCTAAGATTAAATAAAAATATTTTTATAAATAAATTTGCATATGGATATTCATATTTATTTAGAGGAACGCCACTACTTGTTCAGATTTTTATAATCTATTATGGATTAGCTCAAATTGAATATTTACGATCAACATTTTTATGGGCAATCATTAAAGAACCTTATTGGTGTGCAATAATTGCTTTTTCATTAAATACAGGCGCTTATACTTCAGAAATTTTAAGATCAGCTTTTCAGACTATTAAAATAGGACTGATAGAAGCTGGTAAAAGTCTTGGTATTTCAGATAAAATAATTTTTTATAAAATCCAAATTCCAATTGCTATTAGACAATCTTTACCAGCCTATGGAAATGAAATTATCTTAATGCTTAAAGGTACATCACTTGCAAGCACTGTTACTTTAATGGATCTAACAGGGGTTGCTAAATATATAATTTCAACAACATTTAAACCAATTGAAGTGTTTATTGTTGCTGGAAGTATTTATCTATTTATGACTTTTTGTATTCACAACTTAATCAAATTTTTAGAAAAAAAATATAGTTTTAGTAACTAGTATATTCTTTAATTTCTTTTATTTTTGAACCTGTATGATTGTTCATTTCAAGCTTTATTTTAGCTCGATCATCATTTAAAAAATGTACATCTCTAGAAAGTTTTATAAATTTTTCCCCAAAATTTTTTTCTTTTTCGCATAGTCTTTTGTCATCCTCTATAACCCAAAGTTTTGAATTAATTTCTTTTAAAGACTGGAAAAGTTTTTCTAATTTTTCATCAGTTTTAACATTTTGTTCTAATTGAGATTTTAGTATGGAATGTTCGTCATTAATAAATTTAAGTTTTTCAGGATCTTTAATTTTTTCCTGTTTAATTTCTAAAATTGAAATTTTATCTAAGAGTTCACCAACTGAAACTTCAACTAAAATTTTATTCATAATATTTGATACTATGTTAAGTTAAATAATATATGTCTAATATATTAATCATTAAACATGGATCATTAGGAGATATAGCTCAAGCTAGTGGTGCAATTCAAGATATTTGTGAAAATCATGAAAATGATGATGTGTATTTATTAACTACAAAACCATATTTTGATTTATTTAAAAAAAATCCTTTCTTAAAGGGCGTAATTTTAGACAAAAGGCTTCCTAGATATAATCTAATTTACTTATATTTTCTAATGCGTGAGCTGAAGAAATATTCTTTTTCTAAAGTTTACGATCTTCAAAACTCGAGTAGAACAGCTTTTTATAAAAGAATATTATCTCCAAAAGCTTCAAAAGAAATATGGTCATCCACTGAAACCACATTACCAGAAGGAACCACAAAACAAGATTTTGATAAAGACTCTGTTCTTTCAAGATTTGATTATCAGTTAAAGTCTTCAGGAATTGATACCAATCATACAATGAAACCAGACTTTTCATGGAGTACGGTTGATATTTCAGAAATAAAAAAAAATTATGAACTAGATAAATACATAATACTTTTTCCTTTTTGCTCACCTCATTTAACTTCAAAGAAATGGCCTTATTACAATGACTTAATCAGCATCATTAATCAAAAATTTGAAAATAAATTTAAAGTTGTTACTGCACCTGGACCAGATGAAATTGAAGATGCAAAAAATATAAATGCTTTATGTGTTTTGGATAATGGTAAAGCTTTGAATATTTCACAATTATCTGGATTGATTAAAGATAGTTTATTTGTGGTTGCTAATGATACTGGACCTGCTCATATGACAGCTCACTTAGGTTCAAAAGGAATTGCTTTGTTTGGTTCTCACACAACTCCTTTTAAAGTTAGTATTGAAAGAGAAAATTTTAAAGCAATACAAGCACCAGATTTATCAAAACTTTCAGCAGAAAAGGTTTTTGAACGAATGTCTCAGATTTTTAAGTTTTAGAAGATTGAATAATTTTTTTGTATTCTTCTATTGTTTTTTCCCAAGTAAATTTTGATGCAAATTCTTTTGCATTTTTACCAAATTCTAAATATTTCTTATTCTCAATCATTAAATTTAATGATGAGTAAATTTCATCTAAATTATTTCCATCACATATTAAACCAGTTTTGTCATGCTCAATAGCATCAGCAGCACCACCATCTTTTCCACCTAGAGATGGAATACCATATTGAGCAGCCTCAATATAAGCGATACCAAATCCTTCAACAGAAGTTTTATGTTTTATAGATGGCATAACAAAAATATTTGATTTTGCTATTAATGCATTTTTTAAATTATCTGAAATATCCTTAAAAAACATTACCTGAGATTCTAAATTAAGTTCTTTAACTAATCTTTTGATATTTGCTTCCTCATCACCATATCCAATACAAAGATAAACAATATCAGGATACAATTGTTTAAGATTTCTAAGAGCCATAATAATTTTTTCATGATTTTTTCTTTTATCAAACCTTGAAACAGTAATTAATCTTGGTGTTTTAATTTTTAATAAACTTTCAACTTTTTCTAGAGATTTTTTATCTAATTCTACAACCTTATCGACACCTGGATTAATAACTATAATTTTTTCCTCATTAACTCCAATTTCAACTGCTAAATCTTTTGTATATTTTGAATTAGCTATTACTTTTTCAACATTATTTAATACTTTAAGTACTCTAGAGTTTAATTTGCTTCCTTGAGGGTGATTAATTTCTTTTCCGTGAATTAAACAATATTTTTTTTTATTATTTTTAAGCACTTCCAAGCTTTTCCAATGGTCAGCAATAATTCCTTCCACTTGATTATTTTTTGTAACCTCATCAATTAATTGTGCTTTTCTGATTTTTCTTAAAAATTTTATTCCACCAACTCTTTCGATGGAAAAATTTACTTTTTCATCAAATTCTTTGTGACCATCTTGGTAATCTGCAAATACCTTAATTAAATAATTTTTTGATAGTTCTTTAGATAAACCCCACATTAAACTTTGCATCCCCCCAAGTTCAGGAGGAAAGGATCTAGTTACTACTAAATACATTAATTAAATTTCCATTTAATGCTGCAGCCAGCACTTGGGATTTGATCTTTTGGACCATTACTAGTTTCGGCAATTAATTTCATAGCTTTATACAAGTCACTCTTACCATCTCTTACTGGAACAAGGTTTTTTAATTCTCTCGAACGACCTCTGTATTGAAGCTCTAAATCTTTATTATATCCAAAGAAGTCTGGTGTACATACTGCATCATAAGCTTTTGCAATTTCTTGAGTTTCATCAATTAAATATGGAAAACTAAAATTATTTTTTTTTGCAAATTTAATCATATTATCAAAAGAATCTTCAGGATAATTAGTTGAATCATTTGAAGAAATTGCAACTGAGTTAATACCAATTTTTTTTAATTCATTACAATCTTCAACAATATCTTTTGTGATTGCTTTAACATATGGGCAGTGATTACAAATGAACATAACTAATGTTCCATTTTCACCTTTAAGTTCTTCTAATGAAATAATTTTACCCTCAGTAGATTTTAATTTGAATGGAATAGCTTTTTTACCAAAATCACATATTGGAGTTTGAGTGAGCATACTGTAATAATATATATGTTATGTTTTATGATTTAAAAGATAAAAAACCCAAAAGTTCAGGTGAAAATTGGGTTGCACCTAATGCAACAATAATTGGAGATGTTACTTTAGAAAAAAATACAAGTATTTGGTTTAACGCAGTTTTAAGAGGCGATATTGAAAATATTTTTGTAGGTGAGGGTTCAAATGTTCAAGATGGAAGTGTCCTTCATACTGATCCTGGTTGTCCATTAAAAATTGGTAAAGATGTAACTGTAGGCCATATGGTTATGCTACATGGATGTACTGTTGGTGATAAAAGTTTAATTGGAATAGGTGCTGTAATTCTTAACAATGCAAAGATTGGAAAGAATTGTATTATTGGTGCAAAAGCGCTGATCACTGAAAATAAAGAAATACCTGATAATTCACTGGTTGTTGGATCTCCAGGTAAAATTATTAGAGAAGTCACTGAAGAAGAGAAAAAAGCAGTGATGGAAAATACTAAACACTACCAAGATAATTGGAAAAAATATTCAAAGAGTATTTTTTAGAATTAAGGTACAAGCCAAACTCTTTTATCATTTTCTAAATCAAATCTTGCTCTTCTATGTCCTTTTGCTGCAAGATATAACCACTCAAAATATTTAACTTTACATTGAATGACAGTGAAATTTTCATATCCTTTTTCACTTTCTTCCATTGTGTAATCAAAATTATCTTTTTCAGGTTTAAGACCAGATGTAGGTTCAACTGACTCTGTACCAGGACCATTATCAACAAGATAACATTTTCTACTTATATGGGCAGTCTTTAACCAAGATTGTTCAGTAACTTCATTTTTATGATTAACAGTACATTCAACTTTAGTTCTTACCTGTATTTTTTCTTCTTTATCATAGAAAATTAAACTAGCTTTATTATTTGATTTAAGTTTTTCAATTTTATCTGATCTAATATCACTATGAAATTGAATTAGATTGTTATCTTGATCTGATTTTCTTAAGACAACAATTCTTCCATCAAAATCATTTTGAGTGCCACAAATAAATACAGGTATTCTAAATTGAGAACTTCTATTGGTTACTGCATCATTAAGCATCAACCAAATTTTCTTAATTATCTCATCAAAATTTTCATAGTATGCTGGTTGCATACGATATTATTTTCTGAATCTTTTAATTAAGCTTGATGTATCCCACCTATTGCCACCTAATTCCTGAACTTCTCCATAGTATTTATCTACAATTTCTGTAACAGGTAATGAAGCTCCATTATTCTTAGCTTCATCCATAGCAATTTTAAGATCTTTTCTCATCCAATCTACTGCAAAACCAAAATCAAATTTATCTTCGATCATTGTTTTGTATCTATTTTCCATCTGCCAAGATTGCGCGGCACCTTTTGATATGACTTCAATTACATCTTCCATATTAAGGCCAGCTTTCATTCCAAAGTTTATACCCTCAGATAAACCTTGAACTAATCCAGCAATACAAATTTGATTGACCATTTTAGCAAGTTGTCCACTACCAGCATTGCCAAGTAATTTCATTTTTTTGCTGTAACAATCAATTTTATCTTTTGCTTTATCAAAATCAGCTTGATCACCACCGATCATCACAGTCAGTGCACCATTTTCAGCTCCAGCTTGACCACCTGATACAGGTGCATCTAATGCACCAAATCCACTTTTCTTTGCGTGATCATAAATCTCTCTTGCAATTGTAGCTGATGCAGTTGTGTTATCAATATAGATAGATCCTTTTTGAATTGTTTTAAAAGCTCCATTCTCACCAAATGTTACTTCTCTTAAATCATTATCATTACCTACACATGTAAAGATATATTCAGCATCTTTTGCTGCTTCAGCAGGAGTGTCAGCTAGTTTACCTTTGTATTCAGAAACCCATTTCTCAGCTTTAGATTTAGTTCTATTAAAAACAGTTACATTGTGACCGGCTTTTGATATATATCCAGCCATTGGGTAGCCCATCACCCCAAGACCTATGAAAGCAACATTACAAGTCATAAATTCTCTCTATGTTTAAAAGTTTAAGTTTAAAAGTAATTATATTTGGTTTCATTTTTACATTTTTTTCTAGTTTTGGACAGAGTTTTTTTCTTGGCTTGTTTAATTCAAGTATCAGAGATGCATTGTCTATTAGTCACGGACAGTTTGGTTCAATTTATGCTTCAGCAACACTTTTAAGTAGTTTTGTTTTAGTTTGGGTTGGAAAAAAAATAGATGATGTAGATGTTATAAAATTTGCATCTTATGTGATAGTTTTTTTAGCAGTATCTTGTTTTATATTTTCAAAAATTTCTTCAGTAATTTTTTTATTTTTTGGAATTTTTCTAATGCGTTTAGCTGGTCAAGGATTAACTACGCATACTGCTACAACGACAGTATCTAGATTTTTTGAAAAAAGTAGAGGAAAAGCTTTAAGCACTTGTTGGTTAGGTTTGTCTCTAGCTGAATTTATATTACCCGTATTAATTGTTTTTCTTTTAACCTTTTTAGGCTGGAGAGATATATGGATTACAATTTCAATCATTGTAATAATAATCTTACCAATAGTTGCATACTTATTTATTAGAGATGTAAAGCTAGACACTCGCGAAGAAGTAAAAGAAGTAAACAATTCAAGAGAAATTAGGCAATGGAAAAGAATTGAAGTTTTAAAGGATTATAGATTTTATATTATTTGTATGACTATGTTGGCGATGCCTTGGATTGCTACCGGTACTTTTGTTTATCAATCATTTATTACAACATCAAAAAATTGGGGACCATATATTATTGCACAATCATTTATGGTTTATTCAATACTGTCAGTTATAACTTTATTTATCTCAGGCTTTTTAATTGACAAATTTACAAGTAGAAAATTATTATTATATATTAATACTCCTTTATTTTTTTCAGCAGTTGTTCTTTATTTTTTTAATTCTGAAATTTCATCATTTATTTTTTTAGGTTTAATAGGGATCTCAAATGGTTTAGCTAATGTTTTAGGCTCTTCAACTTGGGCAGAAATTTATGGAGTTAAACATATTGGTTCAATAAAAGCTTTAACTACATCTTTAATGGTTTTTTCTACTGCATTTGGAACAGCTTTATTTGGTATATTAATAGATTTTGGCTTTTCTATAGAACAAATATCTATTGTTGCTGGGATTTACATCCTAGCTTCAATTATCTTGTTATTTTCAATTAAAAATAAGCTAAACCCAGAATATCTTTAGAATTTAAGCTTGATTTTTTAAAGGCTACTGTATAGATACTGCGCATGGCTAGGGTAACCGTAGAAGATTGCATCGATAAAGTAGATAGTCCTTATGAATTAGTTTTAGTTGCAAAAGAAAGAGCAACGCAATTAAATTCTGGTATAGAGCCAACTCTTGAAAGAGATAACGATAAAAATACAGTAATTGCATTAAGAGAAATTGCTGAAGAAAAAATTAAAGTTCCAGATTTAACTGAAAGTGCAGTTTATAAACTTAGAAAACATGTTGAGCAAGTTGATGATGGAGCTGAAGATGATGAAGAAGTAGGCGATGATTTTGAAAGCTTATATAAAGGTGAAATTTCAAAAAGTGGTGCACCAATTCTTCCTTCAAAAAGAGCTAGAAAAGCTCCAGAAAAAATTCAAGTATCACAAGAAGATTTAGCAGAATTATCACAAACGGCAAAACCTGATGTTGAAAGCTCTGTTGCTGAAGAGAACATTTCTGAAGATGGTGAAGTTTCATTAGATGAAGTTTCTGAGACAGAAAGCCAACAAGATGCTGCAATAGAAGTGCAAGAAAACTCTGAAGATAACGAAACTTCAAACTCTTAATAAAATCATATAAAGTCCAGTTATGAACAGGAAAGTATCAGTTGCTCCTATGATGGACTGCACAGATCGTCATGAGAGGTACTTTTTAAGATTAATTTCAAAACACACTCTTCTTTACACTGAAATGGTAGTTGATGAAGCTATTAACAGGGGAGATAAGAAAAAATTGCTTGAATTTAACATTAATGAAAAACCTGTAGCACTTCAATTAGGAGGTTCTTCTCCTAAACTTTTATCTGAGGCCACTAAAGTTGGAGAAGATTTTGGATATGATGAAATAAATTTAAATCTTGGTTGTCCTAGTAAAAAAGTAGAAAAAAATAAATTTGGTGCATGTTTAATGAAAGAACCTAACTTGGTCGCTGATTGTTTAAGTAAGATGCAATCAGTTACAAAGTTACCAGTTACCATCAAGACAAGGATTGGCTATGATAATGTTGAGGACTATGAAACTTTTCATAAGTTTATTTCAACAATCAAATCTACTGGAGTTAAAACCTTTATTATCCATGCAAGAAAAGCAATGCTTGGAAAATTTACTCCAAAACAAAATTTAAATATTCCACCCTTAAAATATGATTATGTTTATAATCTTAAAAAAGATTTTGCAGATGATGAAATAATTATCAATGGTGGGATTACTGATGTTGATCAAGTTAAACAACATCTCAAAAAAACTGATGGAGTAATGATCGGAAGATCAGCTTATCACACACCTTATATTTTAGCAGATATTGAAAGAGAAATTTTTAATAACGAAAATATATTAAGCAGACAGGAAGTAATTGAGCAATTAATTCCATATGTTAAAGATGAACTTAAAAAAGGAACAAGACTAAATCAAATTATGAGACACACACTTGGTCTATTTCATGGTCAATCAGGAGCAAGTCATTGGAAAAGATATTTAAGTGAAAATATGTGTGTACGTGATGCTGATGTTAAAAAAATAGATCATATCATGGATAAGATAAAATATAACAATGTTGAAAATAGCGTAGGTCAATCTGTTTAATACAATTTTAGATAGCCAATATTTTTATCCGATTTTATTAATGTTATTTACGGCTTTTCCTGTCGGATTTGTTGCTGGATTGTTTGGTATTGGAGGTGGATTAATAACTGTACCTTTTTTGTATTATATTTTTAATTCTTTAGGAGTAGATCAACAATACCTAATGCATTTAGCTGTCGGTACTTCATTTGCAATAATAATTCCTACATCAACAGTATCTGTATTAACTCATCATAAATTTAAAGCAGTCGATTTTGAAATTGTAAAAAATTATGGATTATTTGTTGTTATAGGTGTTGTACTTGGAACAATTTTTGCTGCATCACTCAAAACAAAAACTCTAATTTTATTTTTTTCTATTGTTATACTTTTGCTCAGTATTTATTTATTGTTGCTTAAGGAAAAAGAGAAGACCATTATAATTCCAATAAAACTACATTTGAAAATCATATTAGGAGCTATTGTCGGTTTTATATCTGCTCCAATGGGAATTGGTGGAGCAATAATGAATGTTCCAATATTAAAATTCTTTGGTTATTCTATAAACAGAGCAATAGGAAGTGCTGCTGCAATTGGTTTTTTGATATCAGTATTTGGCGCAATAGGCTTTTTAATCTCTGGCAGTTATTTAAAAACTAATATTCCTCTTAGCATTGGTTTTCTAAACATTCCAGCTTTCTTAATTTTTATTCCAATAACAACATTTATGGCAAGGATTGGTGCCCGTACAGTTCATAAAATTGATAAAAATAAAATAAGCAAAATTTTTGGGATATTTTTATTAATTGTTGCTGGTAAATTTTTGTATGAATATTTCAAGATATAATTATGATGAATAAAGTTAATAAGAATTTTTTAAAAACTTCTCATTATATAGCTGACTTAAAATTGTGTAGTGTCAGACTTATTGATAATGAAAAATTCCCTTGGATCATACTTGTTCCAAAAAGAAACAAGGTGACTGACATAACAGATCTAAATTCTAAGGATCAAGTTACCTTAATCAAAGAAATCGTTTTTTGTAGTAATGTTATGAAAAAGATCTTTAAAACTACCAAATTAAATGTTGAAAAAATTGGTAATATAGTTCCACAGCTACATATTCACATTATAGCAAGAAAGAAAAGTGATAGTTCTTGGCCTTTATCTGTGTGGGTAGTTAAGGGAAAACCTTATAAAAACTCTTTACTTAAAAGTATGATTAAAAAATTAGAAGAGGGTATAAAAAAAAAGAGGTGACTTCAGTCTCCCTCCATCACCTCAGATTAAAATTTAAATGATTCTTTACAGTTTTATGAACACTTAATAGTTGTAATTTAATTTTGTGAACAAAAAAAACTCAAAGTTTTTGGTCATATTCACCAATTTTCCCAGTTTTTTGAAGTAATTGATCGATAAATTCAAAAATCTTTTTCTTTCTTTCATCTGAAGTTGGGCTTTCAGTTACGATCACTAATGAAGGTTTATTTGATGAAGCTCTTATTAGTCCCCATGAACCATCTTCAAATGTAAATCTTACACCATTTACTGTTAAAATATCTTTTATGGGCTGATTATCAATTTCAGTTCCTTGTTTTTTTAATTCTTCAAATTCTTTTACAATGTCATCTACTACCTGATATTTTTCTTCATCTTTACAAAATGGAGCCATTGTTGGACTTTGAAAGGTATTTGGAAGTTCCTTAATAATTTCACTCATCGTTTTGTCTTGATTATCCAGTAAATGACAAACTTGAATTGCAGAGTTAATTCCATCATCATAACCAAAACCTAATGGTTGATTGAAAAAGAAATGGCCACTTTTTTCAAAACCAGCTAAAGCTTTTTCATGATTTACTTTTCTTTTGATATGTGAATGACCAGTTTTCCAATAAACCGTTTCGCAGTTATTTTCTTTTAATATTTCATCTTTAGCAAAAAGTCCTGTTGATTTTACATCAACTACAAATTTTGAGTTTTTATGTTTTGGAGCTAGGTTTCGAGCAATTAACAAACCTATTTTATCTGAAAAAATTTCATTACCATTATTATCTATAACACCAACTCGATCTCCATCTCCATCAAATCCAAAACCTATATCAGCATTGTTTTCTTTAACTGCTTTTGCAATCGCATGTAGCATTTCAAGATCCTCTGGATTTGGATTGTATTTTGGAAATGTCCAATCTAAATTACAGTCTAACTCAACTACCTCACAACCTATTCCTCTTAATATATCTGGTGCAAATATTCCCGCTGTGCCATTTCCACATGCCACAACAGCTTTTATCTTTTTATTGATTTTATTTTTACTTATTAAATCGTCTTTATAAATTTTTTGAAAATCATTAATCTTTTTTTCTTGTCCTTTTCCTTTAATAAATTTTTGATTAAGTGTAATTTCTTTTAATTCTTTCATTTCTTTTGGAGCATGTGTTAGTCCCTTTGAAATACCCATCTTTACTCCTGTCCAACCATTTTCATTGTGACTTGCTGTAACCATAGCTACAGCATCTGCGTTTAAATTGAATTGAGCAAAATAAACCATCGGAGATAAAGACAAACCAACATCTTCAATCAAGCACCCTGTTGAAATTAATCCTTCCTTCAAAGCTTCTTTTATTTCTTCACTATAAGATCGATAATCTTGACCAACGATTACTCTAGGATTATTTTTTTTTGTATGTTTTATAATTTGTGTTCCTAAACCTTTACCCAGATTCGTTATTCCAAATTTATTTATGCTTTCTTCATACAACCATCGCGCGTCGTATTCTCTAAATCCGTAGGGGTCTATTTTAAGTTGTTCACTCATACTGTTAATTACTTACACTTTTTCCAATTTTTTTATTGATAATTTTTTTGTCGCGTTCTATAAATGTTCTATTGATAAGCTATTTATATAGTGTATTTAGTCAAAGCGCATACAACATATAGTTGTTTTCGCTTAAACAACAATTTATAATAAAAATATGAACAAGATTCTATCACAAGCACTCAAGAAAGCTGTCTCTGAATATAGCCCATCAGTTAATGAAGTTTCAAAAGTCTCAAGACCTGATTTATTTTCACTAAATAATGAAACTGAACTTTTTCAAAATGATAAAGGTATTATTATCAAAATTGATCGTTCTAGAGATGCAAATTTGACTGACTTTGGGAAAGCAACCCTTAAAGATAGATACCTTGGTCACAACGAATCTTTTCAAGATTTATTTGCAAGAGTAGCCAGCACTTATTCAGATGATAATTTACATGCTCAAAGAATTTACAATTATATTAGTAATTTGTGGTTTATGCCCGCAACACCAGTGCTTTCGAATGGCGGAACTAAAAGAGGTTTACCTATTTCGTGTTTTCTAAATGAAGCTTCAGATAGCCTAGGTGGTATCTTAGATCTATGGAGTGAAAATGTTTGGTTAGCAGCTAAAGGTGGAGGTATTGGAAGTTACTGGGGTAACTTAAGATCTATTGGTGAAAAAATTGGTAAGGTTGGAAAGACATCAGGAATAATTCCTTTTATAAAAGTTATGGACTCTTTAACTATGGCAATTAGCCAAGGTTCTTTAAGAAGAGGTTCAGCTGCATGTTATCTTCCAGTTGATCATCCTGAAATAGAAGAATTTATTGAGATGAGAAGACCAACAGGCGGTGATCCAAATAGAAAAGCACTTAACCTTCATCATGGTGTTTTATTATCTGATGCGTTTATGAGAGCTGTTGAGACTGATGAGCAGTGGGCATTAAAAAGTCCTGCTGATGGTACAATTCAACAAACTATCTCTGCAAGAAATTTATGGATAAGATTATTAACCGCAAGAATTGAAACTGGTGAACCTTACATCATTTATATCGATACGGTTAATAGACAAATACCACAGCACCATAAGCTTGCAAACTTAACTGTTAAAACTTCAAACCTATGTAGTGAAATTACTTTACCAACTGGAATAGACAAAGATGGAAGAGATAGAACAGCTGTTTGTTGTTTGTCTTCACTTAATTTAGAAAAATATGATGAATGGAAAGATGATCCTAACATGATCAATGATGTTATGAGATTTCTTGATAATGTATTGACTGATTTTATTAATAAAGCTCCAGACCAATTTAAAGATGCTAAATATTCTGCTGAAAGAGAAAGAAGTGTTGGTCTTGGTGTTATGGGTTTTCACTCTTACTTACAAAAGAATAGAATTCCACTTGAATCAGTGATGGCTAAAGTATGGAATAAAAAGATATTTAAAAACATTCATGAAAAAGTAAATCAAGCGTCTAAAGATTTAGCAGATGAAAGAGGCGCTTGTCCTGATGCAGCTGAATACGGTTATCAAGAAAGGTTTTCAAATAAAACAGCTATTGCACCTACAGCTTCAATTTCAATTATTTGTGGTGGTGCCTCACCAGGAGTAGAGCCAATTGCAGCTAATAGTTACACACATAAAACTTTATCTGGATCTTTTAATGTTAGAAATAGATATTTAGAAGAAATTCTTGAAAGTCATGGAAAAAATGATGATGAAACTTGGTCAACTATAACAACTAATCAAGGATCTGTTTCTCATTTAGATTTTCTAACCGATTTAGAGAAAGATGTTTTTAAGACAGCTTTTGAATTGAACCAAAGTTGGATAATTGAGTTAAGTGGTGACAGAACACCATTTATTTCTCAAGCACAGTCTGTAAATTTATTTTTACCAGCTGATGTTCATAAAAAAGAATTACATAAAATTCATTTTGATGCTTGGAAAAAGGGTTTAAAGAGTCTTTATTATTGCAGATCAAAATCAATCCAAAGAGCAGAGAATATTAATGATGCAAAATCAACAGATATTCTTGCTAATGTTTATAAAAATAAATCAACCGAAAAAGAACCAGAGTACGAGGAGTGTCTATCATGTCAGTAGCAGAAAAAATTAATTCTGAGGAAACGAACCCAAAAAAAAATAATAATGGATTGCTAATTGCAAATCCCGTTTACAAACCATTCAGATATCCATGGTGTTATGATGCATGGTTAACACAACAAAGAATTCATTGGTTACCAGAAGAAGTACCACTTGGGGACGATGTTAGAGATTGGCAGAAAAATCTTAGTACTTCAGAAAAAAATTTACTAACCCAAATTTTTAGATTTTTTACACAAGCTGATGTTGAAGTAAGTAATTGCTATATCAGACATTACATGAATGTATTTAAACCTACTGAAGTTTTAATGATGATGTCATCATTTGCTTCAATGGAAACAGTCCATGTTGCTGCTTACTCACACTTACTTGATACAATCGGTATGCCAGAAACTGAATATACTGCTTTCATGAAATACAAAGAAATGAAAGATAAGTATGATTATATGCAAGGATTTGATGTTAAATCAAATCATGATATTGCAAAAACAATTGCAGTATTTAGTGCTTTCACCGAAGGTCTTCAGTTGTTTGCAAGTTTTGCAATTTTATTAAACTTTCCAAGACACAATAAGATGAAAGGTATGGGTCAGATTGTTACGTGGTCTGTAAGAGATGAAACTTTGCATTGTAATTCAATGATTAGATTATTTAAAGATTTCATTAAAGAAAACCCTGAAACTTGGACGCCGCAACTTAAAAAAGAACTTTATGAAGCTTGCAAAACAATAATTAAACACGAAGATGCTTTTATTGATTTAGCTTTTGAAATGGGTCCGATGGAAGGTTTAACAGCCAATGATGTTAAACAATATATTAGATTTATTGCAAATAGAAGATTATCTCAGTTAGGCTTAGAGGGAATTTATGACGTTCAAAAAAATCCTCTTGGATGGCTTGATACTATGTTGAATGCAGTTGAGCATATGAACTTCTTTGAAGGAAGAGCAACTGAATATTCTAAAGCATCAACTCAAGGAACTTGGTCAGAAGTATTTAGTTAAATTGAAATATAAAAAGTATTTCCGTAAGACCAGTCTTAAACAAAAAGGTGTTGGAGATTTTTTTCTTAACGAGGTTAAAAAGTTATCTCCTAAAACTGTATTGGAAGTTGGTGTATTCCATGGTGTAACTGCAAGAAATTTATGTGAGCTGTTATTTGCAATACATAAAAAAAATTTCACATATATAGGTATAGATTTATTTGAGGAAACGGATGAAAGTTCCAATGAATTAATACCAAGTACTGTTTTTTCTAACCCAATAAAAAATTTATATTTTAAATATATAAAAAAACAAAATCCTTATAGCAAGCCAGCAGTTATGGATTTTCTGAAAAGATTTACTGATAACGTTAATTTAATCAAAGGAAATTCTAATGTTGTTATGAAAAAAATTGATATGTCAAAAGTAGATTTTGTTTTTTTAGATGGTGGCCATTCTTATGACACTGTTAAAAATGATTTAGAATGTAGTTTAGAAGTTATTACTAAGTCAAATGGTGTGATTATGTGTGATGATTATAATTTTGGACATTTACCAGATGTAAAGATTGCAATCGATGAATTTGTTAAAAAAAATAATTTTAAAATTGATATTCTTTGCGAAGGTCGATTTGCAAAAATCTACCAATAAATAGTTAAGATTTATCTGTAGTTTAGTTCTAAAACTTTTCGGTGTTGACTTCCTTTATACTTAGCTAAAGGTCGAATAAGTTTGTTTGCAGCATGTTGCTCCATAATATGAGCTGACCAACCTGTAATACGTGAAATTACAAAAATTGGGGTAAAGAAATCTGTATCAAAACCCATTAAGTGGTATGTTGGGCCAGTAGGATAGTCGACATTTGGATAGATATTTTTCTTTTCAATCATAACTTTTTCAACAATGTCATAAATTTTTTCAAATTTTTTGTCTTTTTTAATTTTTGCAACTTTACCAAAGTATTCTCTCATTGTTGGAACTCTAGAGTCTCCAGATTTATAAACTCTATGACCAAATCCCATCACAACTTCTTTATTTTCTAGAGCATTATTGATCCACTTAAGTGCATTTTCAGGTTTTTTAATCTTATCCATCATGTGCATCACTTCTTCATTAGCACCACCATGTAAAGGTCCTTTTAAACTAGCAATCGCTCCACTAATTGCTCCATGAATATCTGATAAACTGCTAGTAATTGTTCTTGCAGTAAAAGTTGAAACATTAAAACTGTGTTCTGCGTATAAAATCAAAGATACATCAAAAGCTTTTACGATTTCTTTTTGAGGTACTTTACCAAAACACATGTAAAAGAAGTTTTCAGCAAAGCTTAAATTCTTTTTAGGTTTTATAATTTTTTTTCCTTTTCTAAGTCTATAAAATGCAGCAAGCGCAGTAGGGGTTTTTGCAAAAATTCTTAATGCTTTTCTCATGTTTGCTTCAGGAGATGAGTTTGAAGTTTCTTTATCTTCCAATCCCATAAAACTTACAGCTGTTCTTGCAACATCCATAGGATGGGATTTTTTTGGCATTCTTTTTACAATCGCATAAAGATCTTTTGATAATTCTCTATTATTTCTCTCTTCTTTTTCAAATTTTTTTAATTGAATTGAGTTAGGTAGATCTTTATTTAAAATTAAATAGGCAACCTCTTCAAACTTGCAATATTCACATAAATCTTGAGCAGCATAACCTCTATAGGTTAGAGAGTTAATTTCTGGCATAACTTTAGAGACTTCTGTTTCATCAACTACTATTCCAAGTAATCCTTTTTTTACATCATCAGCCATTATTCATGTCCTTCCGTACTAAAGTTATAAATTTTTTCATCTAATGAGTTATATTTTTCATATTCCACTAACTCATAAAGACGTTTTCTAGTTTGCATTTTATCAATAATATTGTTTTGGTGTCCATTAGTATAAATGTCCCTTAAGCCATCCTCGACATTTTTCATTGCTAATCTTTGTGTTGTAACTGGATAAATTACAATATTATATCCAAAATTTTCCAATTCTTTGTAATTAAAAAGTTTTGATTTTCCAAACTCTGTCATATTAGCTAGCAAATAACAGGATAATTCTTTTCTAACTTTCTCAAAATCTTTTTCATCATATAATGCCTCTGGAAAAACAATTTCAGCACCCGCATCAATATAAGCCTTACATCTATCAATCATTTTATCGATACCCTCAACACCTTTAGCATCAGATCTTGCTATAATTTTAAAGTTTTCATCTTTTTTTGCATCAACACATTCTTTGATTTTTTTAACCATAGCATCTGTTGAAATTAACTCTTTATTGTCTAAGTGGCCACAACGTTTTCTTTCAATTTGATCCTCTAAGTGAACAGCTGTTATTCCAAAATCTTCAAATGTTTGAATTGTTTCTTTACAAGATTTAAATCCCGTATCAATATCAACTATTGTTGGTAAATTTGTAACTCGCGAAATTAAATAAGATCTTGTACTAACATCCTGTAAGGTTGTTAATCCAATATCAGGAAAACCAAGATCATTTGCCATTACACCCCCTGATACGTAAACTGCATCATAACCAATTTCTTCAATAAGTTTTGCTGTTAACGGGTTGTAAGCACCAGGTACTCTTAAAATTTTATTTGATTTTAGTTTTTCAGCAAAATCTATTCTTTTTTGACTTGGCTCTTTTTCTACAAAGTGCACTAAAATATTCCTTTTTTTAAATTTCTTTTAATCTTACTTTTCTTAACTTCAATATTAAGTTGATCAAGCTGACCAGGTTTTAACGATTTTAATTTTTGTACAGTTTTAATAAATCTATTACTTTCTTTTTTGTCTAAAATCCCATCAGTAAGAGTTAAAAATTTGTTAATGTAATTTTGTCTCTTAAACGGTCTTGAACCATACGGATGAGCATCTGCTCTATCTTGTTCCTCAATAATTTTTTTTCCATTGTTTAAAGTGACAATAACTTTAGCACCAAATGATTTCTTTTTTGGATCTGGATCGTGGTATTTTTTAGTCCATTTTTTATCTTCAAATGTTTTAATTGATCTCCAAATTTTAATTGTACTTTTTTTGTTAGCTCTAGCTTTTGTATAAGATTTTACATGGTGCCAATCACCATCCTCTAATGCTACAGCAAAAATATACATAATTGAGTGATCTAAAGTTTCTCTGCTTGCATTTGGATCCATTTTTTGTGGATCATTTGCACCTGTCCCAATAACATAATGGGTATGGTGGCTAGTAAAAATATCAATTTTTTTTATTTGATTAAGATTTGGAATTTTTTTCTTAAGTTTTTTTGCTAAATCAATTAGAGCCTGAGATTGATATTCAGCAGAATACTCTTTAGTGTATGTTTCTAGAATAGCTTTTTTGCTCTCATTTTTTTTTGGAAGTGGAACGTTGTATAACGCTTTTTTTCCATCTAATATTCTTGCAATTACACTATCCTCACCTTCATAAATTGGACTAGGAGCTCCTTCACCTCGCATGACTCTATCTACTGCCTCTATAGCAAGTTTTCCTGCATGAGCTGGTGCATAAGCTTTCCAACTAGAAATTTCTCCTTTTCTAGATTGTCTTGTTGAAATAGTTGTATGAAGCGCTTGTTGTACAGCTTGATATATTGTTTCAGTATTTAATCTTAGCATTGATCCCAAACCAGCAGCAACACTTGGACCAAGATGAGCAATGTGATCTATTTTGTGTTTATGAAGACATATGCCTTTAACTAAATTTACCTGAACCTCGTAAGCAGTAATAATTCCCCTTAAAAGATCTAAACCACTTTTTCTATTTTGTTGAGCAACACTGATCAAAGGAGGAATATTATCACCTGGATGACTATAATCGGCTGCTAAAAAAGTATCATGAAAATCTAATTCTCTTACAGCTGTACCATTCGACCATGCAGCCCATTCACAATCAAATTTTAATTTATTATTTACTCCAAAAAGTGTAGCACCATTTTTTCTTGAGTGTTTTAATGCCATTTCTCTGGATGAAATAACTGGTCTTCTATTTAAAGAGGCAATAGCAACTGAGGCATTATCGATAATTCTGTTAATTACCATTTCAATAGCTTCTTCATCTAACTTTGCATTGTCACTTGCGATTTCTGCGATTTTCCAAGCAAGTTGCTTCTTTTTTGATAATGGAATTTTTGAAGGATAAACTTTTACTTTATGATTGATCAAAATAACTTCCTAGTTATGGAAGAGTTTTATAGTCAAAAATAAAATAATCAATCTTAAAGGTAGGTTGAGATAATTTTTTCAACACCTACAAAGTCTTTAATTAGGTGATTATGATAAATTTCAGTAGTATTTTTTTCTGTATAACCATCCTCTAGTAAAATTACTGGGATACCAGCATTCTTTCCTGCATTAGCATCTGTTTCACTATCACCAATCATAATCGATTTTTTTATTTCCCCACCTAAAATTTCAACTACATTAGTTAAATGTCGAGGATCAGGTTTGCAATAATCAAAAGTATTAGATCCAGCCACATATTCAAAATAATCATAAATTCCAATTTTTTTAAGAAGGTCAACTGCTAAGTGCTCTTGTTTATTAGTACACACTGCCATTGAAATATTTTTTTCTTTACACCATTTTAAAAATTCTTTGACTCCATTAATTAGAGTACTTTCATTGATAATATTTTTTCCATAATAATCTACAAATGCATCAATCATTTGTTTTTTAATTTTTTGATCTTCAACTTTTCCAAATTTTTTTTTAGCTTGTCCCCAAATGGATCTTCCAAGCATAGCACCAGCACCTTGCCCAACTAGATTTCGTATTTCTTCTGTAGATTTTGTAGGATATCCAAATTTTTCCATAACATGATTGTGTGCTCTCAATAGATCTGGCGCTGTATCAACCAATGTTCCATCAAGATCAAATAAAACAGTCAAAATTTGCTTCATAGTTTAAAAGTATTTTTAAGAAATATTATGTGAATTAATTTAGCTATATACTTAATATAAAGAATTTCAAAGATGAAAGCTTTAAAAATGAGTAAAATTCAAAACAAACTTAGAGATAAATTCTTAAAATCTGGAGTAAAAATGAATGGCCCAGAAACTGTTTTTTTTTCTGAAGATACAAAAATTGGAAAAAATGTAACGATAGAACCATATGTTGTATTTGGAAAAAATGTTAAAATTGGAAATAACGTTATTATTAAATCCTTCTCACATTTAGAGTCTTGTAAAATAGAAAATAAAGTTGAGCTTGGACCATATGCCAGAATTCGTCCAGACACGATTCTGAAAGAAGGATCAAAGGTCGGAAATTTTGTAGAAATAAAAAAAAGTACAATTGGAAAAAAATCTAAAGTTAATCATTTATCTTATGTGGGTGATAGCGTAATTGGAAAATCAGTTAATATTGGTGCTGGAACAATAACTTGTAATTATGATGGCTTTAAGAAAAGTAAAACAAAAATTAAAGATAATGTTTTTATAGGATCTAATTCTTCATTGGTTGCACCAGTAACTGTTAATAGTGATAGCGTAGTGGGAGCGGGTTCTGTTATTACTAAAAATGTGAAAAAGAAATCATTGGCATTAACAAGATCTATTCAAACTGAGATTATGAACTATAAGAGAAAAATAAAATAATTATGTGTGGAATAATAGGTATCTCAAGTCATAAATCCGTTTCAGGTAACATTATTAGTTCATTAAAGAAACTTGAGTACAGAGGCTATGACTCAGCAGGATTAGCGACTCTTTATAATGGAGAAATTAATGAAGTTAAATCAAAAGGACGTGTAGATGAGCTAGAGCAAAATTTTAATCTAAAAGATTTAAAAGGAAATGTTGGCATTGGACATGTTAGATGGGCAACTCACGGCATCCCCAATAGTGTTAATGCACATCCGCATTCATCAGAGAATGTTTCAATTGTTCATAATGGAATTATCGAAAATTCAACAATATTAAAAAAATTTTTAATCAACAAAGGTCATAAATTTAAATCTCAAACTGATACCGAAGTAATCGTTCATTTGATTACTGAAAATTTGAAAGAGTTAGAACTAGAAGGCGCGATCACTAAAACTTTAAAACAATTACATGGCAGTTTTGCTCTTGGTATTGTTTTTAAAGATCTTCCTGATTTAATTGTTGGAGCAAGAAGAGGGTCACCATTAGCAGTTGGCTATGGTCCAAATGAAAATTATTTAGGCTCAGACTCTTATGCATTAAAATCTATGACTAATAAAATTTCATATTTAGAAGATGGAGAATTTTGTATTATAAAAAAAGATCACGTTTCTTTTTTTAATGATGAGGGAAAAAAAATTAATAAAAAAATACTAGAACTTTCTTCAAATGAAAAAGTATATGATAAAGGTGATTTTAAACATTTCATGGCTAAAGAAATTGAAGAACAGCCAATAACATTAAAAACAGGAATTAAAGAGTATGTTGATAGTATTAACGAAGATATAAACATTATTAATTTTCCATGGAACATTAATGATATTAAATCCATCACATTAGTTGGTTGTGGTACTGCGTATCATTCTTGCTTAATGGCAAAATATTGGTTTGAAGAACTAACATCACTAGATGTAAACATTGATATAGCATCAGAATTTAGATACCGAAAAAACCGATTTAAGTCTGAAAATTTATATATTTTTGTATCACAATCAGGAGAAACTGCGGATACATACGCAGCTTTAGATTTGTGTAAGAAAAATAATATGAAAACTTGTGCTGTTGTAAATGTGATAGAAAGCTCAATAGCAAGAGATGCTAATTTTGTTTTACCTATTCATTGTGGTCCAGAAATTGGGGTAGCTTCAACAAAAGCCTTTTTAGGGCAAATACTAATTTTATATATTTTGTCCTTAAAATTAGGTTATCTGAAAAAGGATATTAAAACAGAAGACTATAAGAAAAAAATTAAAGAACTAAAAAATTTACCAAAATTAGTTGAACAAACTTTACTAATAGATAATGAAATACAAGCCATATCTTCAACATTTAATGAAGCCAAGGGTTCAATGTTTTTAGGTAGAGGTTTTTCATTTCCAATTGCTCTTGAAGGAGCTTTAAAATTAAAAGAATTATCATATGTTCATGCAGAAGGTTATCCTGCTGGAGAAATGAAACATGGCCCCCTTGCATTAATTGAAGAGGGAATGCCCGTTGTAGTTTTGGCGCCTAGAGACAATTATTACAAAAAAACAATTTCAAATATGCAAGAAGTTATTGCAAGGGGTGCAAGAGTTTTATTGATAACCAATAAAAGTAAAGATGAGGTATTTTCAGAAAACGTGTGGGAAAAAATCGAAGTTGAAAATACAAATGATGATTTACTTCCATTTTTACTAACAATTCCTTTGCAAAAGTTAGCTTATTATTCTGCTTTAAAAATGGGTTATGATATTGATAAACCTAGAAATTTAGCAAAATCAGTCACAGTTGAATAATTCCTAAACTCTGTTAACAATTCAGAGTTGTATGAAAAATTGGAAAAAAAATAGCTGGAGAAATTATCCTGTAAAACACATACCCGAGTATCCAGATAAAAAAGGATTAGATAACGTTTTGGAAAAAATTGAGGCGTTTCCACCTTTAGTATTTGCTGGTGAAACTAGACATTTAAAATCTCAATTAGCCGATGTAGTTGATGGCAAAGCTTTCTTACTGCAAGGAGGAGACTGTGCTGAAAGTTTTGCAGAGTTCCATCCTGACAATATCAAAGATACATTTAAATTATTATTACAAATGTCTTTGGTGTTAACCTATTCAGCTTCTTTACCAGTTGTTAAACTTGGAAGAATTGCAGGTCAATTTTCAAAACCAAGAAGCTCACCTGTTGAAGTAAAAGATGGAGTAGAATTACCTAGCTATTTAGGTGACAATATTAATGGTATGGAATTTTCAGAAAGCGCCAGGGTTCCAGATCCAAAAAGATTATTTAGAGCTTATTCACAGTCAGCTTCTACTTTAAATTTAATCAGAGCATTTTCTAAAGGTGGGTTTGCAGATTTAAATAAAGTTCATTTATGGAATTTAGATTACATAAAGAAAACTCCAGAGACAAAAAGATTTAAAGAATTAGAAGATAAAATTGCAGACGCTTTAGCTTTTATGGAAGCATGTGGAATAAATTCTGATTTCAATAATAGATTATATACTGTTAATTTTTGGACTTCACACGAAGCATTGTTATTGCCATTTGAAGAAGCAATGACAAGAACTGATACAACAACTGGTGAAAACCATGATACGTCCGCACACTTTGTTTGGATTGGAGACCGTACAAGACAATTAGATGGTGGTCATGTTGAATTCTGTAGAGGGATAGAAAATCCAATAGGTATCAAATGTGGCCCAACTCTTGAACCTGACGATTTAATCAATTTATGTAATAGAATTAATCCAAATAATGATAAAGGCAAAATTACTTTAATCTCAAGATTTGGTGCTGATAATGTTTCTAAATATTTACCAAAACTTATAAGAGCCATTAAAAAAGAAGGATTAAATGTTATTTGGTCATGTGACCCATGCCATGGTAATACTATTAAAGCTACAACTGGTTTTAAAACAAGACCCTTCAATAGTGTGTTAAAAGAAGTTCAAAATGTATTTGCCTGTCATCAAAGTGAAGGCAGTTATGCAGGAGGTTTACATATTGAATTGACTGGTCAAGATGTAACAGAATGTATTGGTGGAGCTCACAAAATCTCAGAAGAAGATTTATCTTCAAGATATCACACTCATTGCGATCCAAGACTTAATGCAAATCAGGCTTTAGAATTAGCTTTTTTGATTTCAGATGAGATTAAAAAGAATAGCTCTTATTCTAAAAATGCAAATAAAGCTGCATCATAAATATTGTAAGCTAAGTATTAATAATATTTTTAACAATGAAACCCTCAGAAAAAATAATATTTATTTCAAATTGGATTAAAAATTATGTTGAGAGCATGCCCTCAAAAGCTCAGTCTCTTGTAATTGGAATCTCAGGAGGAATAGACTCTTCTGTTTCAAGTACTCTTAGTGCAATGACAGGTATTAAAACTATTGTATTATCAATGCCAATTAGACAAAAATCAAATCAACACGATTTAAGCTTAAAGCACCAAGATTGGTTGGTTAAAAAATTTAAAAATGTTGAAGCACACACCATTAATTTAGATGATTTGTTTAAATCTTTTACTTCCAGTCTATCCAAATTTGATAGTGAGCACGGAATGGCAAATTCCAGAGCAAGATTAAGAATGACAACTCTTTATCAAGTAGCTGCTGCTAATAAAGGAATAGTTGTTGGTACAGGTAATAAGGTTGAAGATTTTGGTGTTGGATTTTATACAAAATATGGTGATGGTGGAGTAGATATATCTCCAATTGCAGATTGCAATAAAACAGAAGTATGGGAACTTGGTAAAGAACTTGGAATACTTAAAGAGATTATAGAGGCCGCCCCAACAGATGGATTATGGGACGATGCAAGAACTGATGAAGGTCAGTTAGGATTAAAATATGAAGAGTTAGAAGAAGCCATGGAAAATCCTAATTCAGTAAATAGAGAACAATACGAGAGTATTAGAAAACAAAATTTACATAAAATGGAGCCAATTCCAGTTTGCAAAATTCCAAATTAATCAAATAGATTCACAAATCTATCAATTAGGTATATTTCTAAAATTATGAGTAATGATATTTTTTTAACTAATAATCTAAACAACAAAAAAGAAAAATTTGTTCCAATTGATGAAAAAAATGTAGGGATGTATGTTTGTGGCCCTACAGTTTATGACGATCCACACATTGGTAATGCAAGACCTTTAGTTATTTTTGATATTTTATTTAAAATACTTAAAAATAAATATTCATCAGTCACTTATGTTAGAAACATTACAGACGTAGATGACAAGATTATTAAATCTTCTGAGGAAAAAAAAATATCTATTTCAGATTTAACACAAAATATTATTAAAAGTTTTAGTGATGATTGTAAGTTTTTAAACTGTGAAAATCCCACAGAACAACCCAAAGCAACTGAACATATTAATTTAATGATAGAGATGGTTTCTGAATTAATTAAGAAAGGTTATGCCTATGAAAATAAAAACCATGTTTATTTTGAAGTTAAAAAGTTTGATGATTATGGCAAATTATCAAATAAAAAATTGGATGAATTAATTGCTGGGTCAAGAATTGAAGTAAGTGAAAATAAAAAAAACCCAGAAGATTTTGTATTATGGAAACCTTCTTTAGAAAATGAGCCATCTTGGGACTCTCCTTGGGGTAAAGGTAGACCTGGTTGGCACCTAGAATGCTCTGCAATGTCTAAGAATTTTTTAGGAAATGAATTTGATATACATGGTGGAGGTATTGATTTAATTTTTCCACATCACGAAAATGAAATAGCACAATCAAGGTGTGCAAATGACACTAAGGTTTTTGCTAACTATTGGTTACATAATGCTTTTATTACCATGTCGAATGAAAAAATGGCAAAATCTCAAGGAAATATTTTAAAGATAAAAGATTTTAAAGGAAAAATTAGTGGACAAGTTTTAAGGTTAGCTTTGATTAGCACTCATTATAAGCAACCGTTAGATTGGAATGATAAATTATTAAATGATTGTCAAAATACGATTGATAAGTGGTATAATGTTTATTTACCGTCAAACAAAAAATTAACTGATGAAATCGTTCAACCTTTGTATGACGATATAAATACCCCAGGATATATTGCTAATTTACATAAACTTTATGACAAGGCTTACAAAGGAAATGATGAAGATAAACAAATTTTTAATTCAGCATGTAATTTTATTGGTTTACTTCATGAGACTAAAGAAGAATGGCTAGATTTTAAAAAAATAAAAGTAGAAATTTCAGATGTAGAAATTGAAAAAAAAATAGAGCTTAGAAACAAAGCTAGAGCAGAAAAAAATTATAAAGAAGCAGACAATATTCGCGACTACCTTTTAGACAAAGGTGTTTTAATAGAAGATAAAGATGGTAAAACTTCTTGGAAATTAAAATGAGTAAAGAACAACTATATATATTTGATACAACACTTAGAGATGGAGCCCAAACCCAAGGTGTGGACTTTTCTATTGATGATAAACAAAAAATAGCAAACTCACTTGATATTTTAGGTGTAGATTACATTGAGGGAGGTTGGCCTGGTGCTAATCCCACAGATACTGAATTTTTTAATAAAGATCATGGTTTTAAAAATGCAAAACTTACGGCTTTTGGGATTACCAAAAAATCAGAACACAGTGCTGAAAATGATCCAATGTTAGCATCATTAATTAACTCAAAAAGTTCTTCCATTTGCTTATTTGGTAAATCCTGGGATTTTCAAGTTGATGTTGCTT
Source organism: Candidatus Pelagibacter sp. HIMB1321 (assembly GCF_900177485.1). Taxonomy (NCBI): domain Bacteria; kingdom Pseudomonadati; phylum Pseudomonadota; class Alphaproteobacteria; order Candidatus Pelagibacterales; family Candidatus Pelagibacteraceae; genus Candidatus Pelagibacter; species Candidatus Pelagibacter sp. HIMB1321. The sequence continues at coordinate 625,397 of NZ_LT840186.1, read as the reverse complement.
TAGGTATTACTAATGAACAAAATCTTACTAACATCGGTGAAAGTGCAAAGTATATTGTTAAATCGGGTAAAGAATTTATGTTTGATGCAGAGCATTTTTTCGATGGATACAAGTCTAATCCTGAATATGCATTAGCATGCATAAAATCAGCTTATGATAATGGCGCAAGATGGATTGTTTTATGTGATACAAATGGCGGAACACTTCCCCATGAAGTTGGAAGTATTATTTCTGAAGTTTCAAAACATATACCAGGAGATAATTTAGGCATACATGCGCATAATGATACTGATAACGCAGTTGCAAATAGTTTGGCTGCTGTACAAGCTGGTGTACGTCAAGTTCAAGGAACTATTAATGGTTTAGGTGAAAGATGTGGAAACGCTAGTCTCACATCTCTTATACCAACTTTTTTTTTAAAAAAAGATTATTCTGAAAATTATAAACTAAATATTAAACCTGAAAATTTAAAAAGAATAACTCAATGCTCAAGGTTATTAGATGAATTATTAAATAGAAAACCAAATAAACATTTACCTTATGTGGGTGCATCAGCTTTTTCACATAAAGGTGGTATGCACGTTTCTGCTGTACAAAAAAATCCTAAAACATATGAGCATATTGAACCAGCGGAAGTTGGTAACTCAAGAAATATTGTTGTGTCAGATCAATCAGGTCAATCAAATATTATTTCAAGATTAAATTCAATAGGTATTAAAATTGAAAAAAATGATCCAAAAATTAAAAAACTTTTAGACGAAGTTAAAGATAGAGAGTTTATTGGTTATAGTTATGATGGTGCGGACGCTTCATTTGAGTTACTTGCAAGACGTTTAATGGGAAAGATACCAAGGTATATTTCAATTAACGAATATGATGTTTCAGTTAAAAAAAATATCTCAGGAGAAATAATTTCTTTTGCAAAAGCTCAATTAGAAGTAGATGGTCAAAAAATAATATGTGAAGGTGAGGGTAACGGGCCAGTTCATGCTCTTGATAATGCAATTAGAAAAAATGTAAATAAACTTGAAAAATATTCTACTTACTTAAAAGATTTAAAATTAGTTGATTACAAAGTAAGAATTTTAAACACAGGTACAGAAGCAGTCACAAGAGTAAGCATTGAAAGCACTGATGCGAAAGGAGTCAATTGGTTTACCATTGGGGTATCACCAAATATTATTGATGCTTCATTTAAAGCATTGGTAGACAGTCTAGATTACAAGTTATTCAAAGATAATGCACCCGCAAGTAATTAAGTATGAAAATTAAAAAATTTTCAAAAAAACCTAATGATATCAATGATAGAATAGGAGCAAAGCCTATTGTTTGTTACCCTAATAGTAATATAGAGGAAAAAAATTTAGATATTCTTCATAAAGCTAGAAAAAACCTTGTTAAAAAAAGTGAAATTTTAATTCCACCTAGAGACGCAAAAACTTTTGAAGTTAAAGAAGGAGAATTTTTTAGGATTGAAAGTTTTGAGGGTCCTCAGGTTGGAGATTTAAATTTATTTAATTTAAATAATTTAGATGAAAAATTTTATTCTGGTAAAACTAGAGCACTTTATGGGACACATCTATCGGTTGGTGATAAAATGTTCAGTAGCTTTCCATATTTGAGGTCGTTAGCAACTATTACTTGGGATACACTAGACTGGTATGATTACGATGAAGACGGAGGCTCGGTTCACGATGTAATTGGAACAAGATGTGATCCCTATACCTCTAAATTGTTATCAGGCAATGATTATCATTATTGTTGTCACTCAAACCTAACCAGAGCTTTAGTTAAAGAAAAAAATCTGAATATTGATGAAGCTGAAAAAATTGTTCATGATGTATTAAATGTTTTTATGTTAACTGGATTTACAAATGATACTAAACAATACTTTATGAAGGCAAGTCCAGTTAGACCTGGTGATTATTTAGAATTCTATGCTGAAACAGATATCTTAGGAGCTCTTTCAGCTTGTCCTGGGGGAGATTGTGGTTCAGAACATTCATCAGATACTGCAAAATGCTATCCACTAAAAGTTAGTATTTGGACAGTTGATCAAGAATATTTAAAAGATTTTAAAGGATCAAATATTTCAAATTATAATAGAGATCATGGCATAAAATAATTATGTCGAATAATAATATTTCTTTTATCTTACATAAACCCCAACTTTCAGAAAATATTGGTGCTTGTGCTAGGGCTATGAAAAATTTTGATTTTCAAAAGATGATTGTTGTTGATCCTAAACCAATTTTTCCAAATGACAAAATTTTAGCAACCTCGGTTGGGGCTAAAGATGTTATAAATAAAAGTAAAACTTTTAAAGATTTAAAATCTGCTCTTAAAAATATCGATATTGTTATTGCAACATCAGCAAGATTTAGAAATAAAAATATTAAACATATTCAATTAGAAGATCTAAAAAAAATAGACTTTAAAAAAAAAGTTGCTTTTCTTTTTGGTTCAGAGGCATCAGGATTATCAAATAATGAAATAAGTTATTGTAATTATACTTTACAAATACCAACAAACCCTAAATTCAAATCATTAAATTTATCTCATAGTCTAATAATTATTGCTTATTATGCTTCAAGCATTCTTAAATCTAAAACTTTAAAGTTTTTAAAATCAGACAAAGTTAAAACAGCTACAAAACGAGAAATTTTACTAATGGCTGATTTATGCATAAAAAATTTAGATGAATTTAATTTTTTTAAACCAAAAGAAAAGAAGCCAATTATGCTAGAGAACTTAAGAAATATTTTTTATAGAATGGAATTATCATCTAAAGAAACCCGCATTTTATCTGGAGTATTTGCTAGTTTAGGAAAAAAACGTTGATTGACAATCTTATGAGTAAGTTTATAAACCCCATATTCAAATGACAAAAAGATTAAACTCTAAACATAAAGTAGATAGAAGACTTAAAGTCAATTTATGGGGAAGACCAAAAAGCCCTTTTAACACAAGAGCATATGGACCTGGTCAACATGGTCAAACAAGATCTTCAAAACCATCTGATTATGGAATTCAATTACAAGCTAAGCAAAAATTAAAAGCTTATTACGGTAATATTAACGAAAGACAGTTTAGAAATATTTATAAAAAAGCTACTATGCTTAAGGGAAACACAAGTGAAAATTTAATTGGTCTATTAGAGAGAAGACTTGATGCAATTATTTACCGAGCAAAGTTTGCAACTACAATTTTTTCTGCAAGACAATTAATTAACCATGGCCACGTAAAAGTGAATGGTAAAAAAGTTAATATAGCCTCTTATTCAGTTAAAGAGGAAGACACTATTGAAATAAGAGATAAATCTAAGCAACTTGCAATCATAGATATCGCTTTAGCAAATAAAGAGAGAGAAATTCCTGAATACATTCAAATGGATGAAAAAAATAAGAAATTAAAGTTTGTTAGAGTACCAAAATTTGAAGAAGTTCCTTATCCGATCGTGATGGAACCTAGCTTAGTAATCGAATATTATTCAAGATAGTTTTATTTTTTAAAACTAACACCTTTATCCTCAAGAACCTTTTTAAGTTCACCATTTTCGTACATTTCTTTTACTATATCGCAACCACCAACAAATTCTTTTTTGATATATAGCTGTGGGATAGTAGGCCAGTCACTGAAAGTTTTAATACCTTCTCTTAGATTTTGATTTTCAAGAACATTTATTCCTTTAAAATTAACTTCTAGAATTTTTAGCATATTTGAAACAGCCATAGAAAACCCACATTGCGGAGCATCAGGTGTTCCTTTCATAAACAAACATACTTCGTTTGTGTCAATGTGATTTTGAATTAAATTTTTTGTATTTTCATCCATTATTGTTCCTTTGTTTTAATTGCTAGTGCGTGAAGTTCATTTCCCATCTTACCTTTTAGTGAATTGTATACCATTTTATGTTGTTCAATTTTACTTTTACCGGAAAATTGAGCAGAGGTTACAGTTGCTGAGTAGTGATTTCCATCTCCAGCTAGATCTTGAATTTCAACAGTCGCATCACTTAAAGCCTCTTTTATTAAACTCTCAATTTCTTTTAAATCCATTGCCATTTTAATTATCCATATAGTTATTCAACCAACTTGTATTAGATGATTTTAACTCGTCAATTGTAATTTTTGACTTTTCATTAATATAAAGTTGATCTTCATTTATTACCCCTAACTCATCATAATGAACTGCATTTTTATCAAGTATTATAGTTACTTTTTTCAAATCTTTTTTGGTTACTTCAATTAAGTAACGACCTTGATCTTCTGAAAAGAAATACTCAATATCACTGATAAGATATTTTGGTTTTTTAAGATCAATTCCTTTATTACCTTTTATGCACATTTTACTAATTGCAGTTATAATTCCACCAAGAGAAACATCATGAGCACTCTTAATTAAACCAGCATCAATTAATTTTAAAACCGTTTCTCCATTATTCTTTTCATTAAAAAGATTAACTTCAGGGGGAGGACCATTTTTTTCATCTAAAATATTTCTTGCAAACACACTTTGATCAATATGACCTTCAGTTTTTCCAATAACCAAAACAATATTATCTACTTCTTTTAGGTCCATTGTAATCATTTTTTGATAGTCTTTAATTAATCCTACACCACCAATTGAAGGGGTGGGTTTAATACCCACATCTTTTGTTTGGTTGTAGAAAGACACGTTTCCTGAAACCACTGGAAATTTTAAGTATTCACTAGCCTCACCAATTCCCTGAACACATTCAACAAACTCACCCATATTTTCTTCATTTTCAGGACTTCCAAAATTTAAACAATTTGTAATAGCAATAGGTTTTGCACCCACAGAAATTAGATTTCTAAAACTTTCACAAACAACTTGTTTTCCACCTGTTGGTGGGTGAGCCCAACAATAAACCGCAGACGAGTCTACAGACGCAGCTACAGCTTTATTTGTGCCATGCACTCTTACCACACCTGAGTCTCCACCTGGTTTTTGAATAGTATCTCCCATAACAGTATGATCGTATTGTTGCCAAATCCATTCTTTGCTACAAATATTTGGATTAGATAAAATTTTCTTAAGTACTTCAATTACTTTTAAATTATTTATATCTTCTTTTTCAACTTTAATTTTTTTTGGAGGTTTAGCTTTTTTCCATTTACGATCATACATAGGTGAGTTTTCAACTAATGTATTTACAGGAATATCTGCGACCTTTTCATTATCAAAAAAAAGTTCAATTTTTTTAGATTTAGTTGTTTTTCCAATTACAGCAAAATCTAGATCCCATTTATCAAATATTTTTTTTGCAGCATCCTCTTTGCCATTTTCAAGAACAATTAACATTCTTTCCTGACTTTCAGACAACATAATCTCGTACGGAGTCATATTAGCTTCTCGTGTGGGCACCTTATTTAAATTAATTTCTATTCCCAAATTTCCCTTTGAAGCCATTTCAATACTTGATGAAGTTAGACCAGCTGCACCCATGTCTTGAATTGCAATAATTGAATCTCCAGCCATTAACTCTAGACAAGCCTCAAGTAGTAATTTTTCTGTAAAAGGATCTCCAACTTGAACAGTTGGTTTTTTTTCCTCAATTTTTTCATCAAAGCTGGCTGAGGCCATACTTGCTCCATGAATGCCATCACGACCAGTTTTAGAACCCACATAGATTACTGGCTTATTTAATCCAGCAGCTTTTGAGTAAAATATTTTATCTTTTTTAACTAAACCCAAAGTCATTGCATTTACCAAAATATTACCGTTGTAAGAGCTGTCAAAACTTGTTTGACCAGCAATAGTTGGAATACCCATACAATTGCCGTAGCCACCAATTCCATGAACAACACCTCTTAATAAATTTTTTGTCTTTTTATGTTGAGGGGAACCAAAATGAATTGAATTTAAATTAGCAATAGGTCTTGCACCCATTGTAAACACATCTCTCATTATTCCACCAACGCCAGTAGCTGCACCTTGATAAGGTTCAATAAATGATGGATGATTATGACTTTCTATTTTAAATACAATTGCATCGTCATCTCCAATATCAACCACACCAGCATTTTCACCAGGACCTTGAATTACCTGTTTTCCCTTAGTTGGAAGTTTTTTAAGGTGCAATCTTGAAGATTTATAAGAGCAATGTTCATTCCACATTGCAGAAAATATTCCAAGTTCTGTAATATTAGGAGTTCTATCTAAAAGCTCGCATATCTTTTTATATTCATCTTTTTTAAGACCGTGGTCTATAGCCACTTGTTCGTTTACAATCATTTAATATTATTAAGAAGGTTATTAAAAAAAAGTGACCCATCTTCTCCAGATAAGTACTTATCAATCATTCTTTCAGGGTGGGGCATCATCCCTAAAACATTTTTTTCTTTATTAAAAATACCCGCAATATTTTCAATTGAACCGTTTGGATTAAATTGTTCATCAATTTCTCCATTTTTACTACAATAATTAATTGCTATTTGTTCATTATCTTTAATTTCTTTTAATTGATCATTAGTACAAAAGTAATTGCCCTCGTTATGAGCTATATGTAGTTCCAAAACCTCATTATCAATATTTTTAAAATAAGTATTATGTTTGTTGTTAATTTTGACAAAAATATTTTTACAAATAAATTCTAGATATTTATTTCTTAACAACATCCCTGGAACTAAACCTGTTTCAACTAAAATTTGAAAACCATTACATATACCCATCACCATTCCCCCAGAATTTGCAAAATTGATTACGGATTGCATAATTTTGGATTTAGAGGCCATACTTCCACATCTTAAATAATCGCCATACGAAAAACCGCCAGGAAGAACTACCAAATCACTTTTTGGTAATTCAACATCATTGTGCCAAACCATTTTATTTTTGAAACCAAATTTTTTTAAAGCAACGTCCATATCTCTGTCACAATTTGAACCAGGAAATGTAATGACAGATGATTTCATTAATTATTGAGCGTCAATAATTTTATAATTTTCAATGACAAGATTTGCTAAAAGTTTTTTACACATTTCTTCTACTTGATCTTGAGCTTTTTTTGGATCAGTTTCTTTTGTATCGATTTCAAAATATTTTCCTTGTCTAACTTCATTAATATTTTCAAATCCCATACCATTTAAAGTTTGATGAATAACTTTTCCTTGTGGATCAAGTACATCCTTTTTAAGTGTGATGATTACTGAAATTTTCATTTACGTTTTCTTTTCACTGAAGACAATTTTGTAATATTTACTGCTGAAACATTAGACTGCTCATGAAGTATACCAAGTCTTTTAGCTACTTCAGTATAAGCTGGAATGAGATCACCTAAATCTTTTCTAAATCTATCTTTATCAAGTTTTTTGTCAGTAATGCTATCCCATAATCTGCATGTATCAGGGCTTATTTCATCAGCCAATATTATTTCTGATTTTCCATTAGATTTATATCTTCCAAATTCTAATTTAAAATCGATTAGTTTAATTCCAACACCTCTAAACATTCCGATCATAAAGTCGTTAATTCTTAAAATCATTTTTTTAACTTTTTCTATTTCTTTTTTTGAAGCCCAATCAAAAGCATAGATATGTTCTTCAGCTATTAATGGATCTCCTAATTTGTCATCCTTTAAACAATATTCAATTAGAGGTTCTTTTAAAACTGTACCATCTTCAATTCCTAGTCTTTTTGTAATAGAGCCAGTTGCAATATTTCTTACAACAAACTCGATTGGAATTATTTCTACCAATTTTATAATTTGCTCTCTCATATTAAGTCTTTTAACTAGATGATTTTTAATCCCTATTTGAGATAAATTGGAAAGGATATGTTCTGAAATTCTATTGTTTAAAACACCCTTACCTTCAATAATGCTTTTTTTTTGATTATTGAAAGCGGTTGCATCATCTTTGAAATATTGAATAACTAAATTTTTATCAGTTGTAGCATAAATAATTTTAGCTTTTCCCTCGTAAAGTTTTTTACCTTTTTTCATTATTTAAATACTCTTCTAAAAATTAAATTAACGTTTTTGAAATGCTTATTATAGCTAAAAATTTCTTTTAATCTTTTTGTAGTAATTTTACTCATAATAAATTTATCGTCTGATACTACATCAAATAAATTTAAGTTATCAGCAAAACATTTTTTTGCATATGTTTGAACCATTTTGTATGATTTCTCTCTACTTAGACCAGATTTAGTGAGTTCTAGCATTAATTCTTGTGAAAAAATTAATCCTTTTGTTAAATTTAAATTTTCTAACATTTTTTTTGGGTAAACAATCATATTATCAAGTATGTTTGTTAATCTTACTAATGCAAAATCAATTGTAATATTTGCATCTGGACCAATGTTTCTTTCAACACTTGAATGTGAAATATCTCTTTCATGCCATAAGGCAATATTTTCCAAGGCAGGCACTACAGCACTTCTAACCATTCTTGCTAGTCCAGTTAAATTTTCACTTAAAATTGGATTTTTTTTGTGTGGCATTGCTGAGGAACCTTTTTGATTTTTTGAAAAGAATTCTTGCAACTCATATACCTCAGTTCTTTGTAAATGCCTGATCTCAGTTGCAACTCTTTCAATTGAACCTGCAATAATTCCTAAAACGGAAAAATAAAATGCATGCCTGTCTCTTGGAATAACTTGTGTTGATATAGGCTCTACTTTTAATCCTAATTTTCTTGCAACATGATTTTCAACATTTGGGCTAATATTTGCAAATGTTCCAACAGCACCTGAAATGGCGCAAGTTGAAACTTCATTTATAGCATCAACAAGTCTTTTACGGTTCCTTTTGAATTCTTCGTAAAACGAAGCCAATTTTAATCCAAATGTTACAGGTTCAGCATGAATGCCATGACTTCTCCCCATGCAAGGAGTTAGCTTATATTTTTTAGCCTGTTTTTTTAAAACTTTTAAAATTTGATCTATATCTTTAAGGATTATTTTACCAGATTGGACCATTTGAATATTAAAACTCGTATCCAATACATCTGAAGAGGTCATTCCTTGATGTAAATATCTAGCTTTAATACCAGCTTTTTCAGTGACTGAAGTTAAAAAAGCTATAACGTCGTGTTTTACCTCAGCTTCAATTTGATGAATTCTTTTTACATTTATTCGAGCTTTTTTTCTTACTATTGAGGCTACACCCTTAGGAATTTGATTTAGTTTTTCCATAGCCTCAGCTGCAGCGACTTCAACATCTAACCAAATTTGGTATTTATTTTCTTCCGACCAAATGTCAGTGAGTTTTTTTCGAGAATATCTTTTTATCATTAATTATAAGTATGGAGGCTTAGAAAAACCTTTAGCAGATTCTGTGAATATTTCATAACCATTTTCAGTAATTCCCAATGTATGTTCAAATTGTACTGATAAAGATTTATCTTTTGTAACTGCTGTCCATCCATCATTTAACATTTTAACAGGAAATTTTCCTGCATTAATCATTGGCTCGATTGTAAAAGTCATTCCTGGTCTTAATTCCATTCCACTATTTTTACTACCATAGTGAAGTATATTTGGTGGTTCATGAAATGTTGTGCTGATACCATGACCACAAAAATCCCTTACAACTGAAAAACCTTTTTCTTCAACAAATGATTGTATTTCATAACCAATATCTCCAAGTCTTATCCCGGGTTTCAAAATTTTTATTGCCCTCATCATAGACTCATAAGTTGTATCAATTAGATTATTTAATTTTACCGAAGTATTGCCTATAGAAAACATTCTGCTTGTATCTCCATAATGCTCATCAACAATAGCTGTTACATCTACATTAATCGCATCACCATCTCTTAAAATTCTATCAGAAGGAATTCCATGACAAACAACATGATTTAGAGATGTGCATAAAGATTTTGTAAACCCTCTATAATAAAGTGGAGCAGAATATCCTCCGTGGTCTCTTATAAATTCATACCCAAGTTTATCAATGTAATCTGTTGAGATACCTTCCTTAATATTAGCGGTAAGCATATCCAAAGTTTGTGCCGCTAGTTTTCCAGCAACTCTCATTTTTTCAAATTTTTCTTTATAATCAGACATCAATAATTTTTAGTTTTTTATCTATATAAATTTTTTTAGAGCTTATATTACATCTATAAGCAAGGAAGTTAACACCAGCTTTTTTAGCTAGCAAATAGTTATTGTAATAATTGATATCAATATCCTTAGCTATTTTAAATTCTTCCATATTTTGAATTTGAACTAAGAATAATAAATAAGCCTTAAATCCTTTTTTTATAGCATCGATTAGTGTTAATAAATGTTTTGAACCACGCTCTGTTACAGCATCGGGAAATTCAGCAGTTTTTTTATCTCTAAATAGAGTAACATTTTTAACTTCTAGAAAGCTTTTTTGTTTATTCTTTTCTATAAGAAAATCAAATCTAGTTTCTTTATTAAAAAATACCTCAGGCTTAATTAAATCACTACCTTTAAGTTCTTTTATTAGATTATTTTTCAAAGCATGGTGTGTTATTTTATTTGCAATATGAGTATTAACACCAACTAAGTTTTTTCTTGTTTTTATGATTTCTAATCCATATTTTAGTTTTCTTTTGGGATCATTGTTAGGAAGCAAATAAACTTCGTTACCTTCATCTAATAAGCCATACATTGAACCAGTATTTGGACAATGTGCAGTAACAATCTGATTATCTATTTTTATGTCTGTAAAAAAACGTTTATATCGTTTGATTAGTTTGCCTTTTACTAGAGGCTTGGAAAATTCCATCTATAGATTATACATTTTATGTGAATAAAAACATAAAAGTTAATGCCGCAATTTTAATTATTGGGAATGAAATTCTTTCGGGAAGAACTCAAGATACTAATACTTCAACACTAGCTATTTGGTTAAATTCTATTGGTGTAAGTGTCGGGGAAGTTAGGGTAATTCCTGATAATGAAAAAATAATTATAGATACCGTAAACTTGTTAAGAAAAAATTATAATTACGTTTTTACAACAGGTGGAATAGGGCCCACTCATGACGACATAACTGCACAATCTATTTCAAAAGCATTTGATCTTAAATATGAAATTCATAAAGAAGCTTTTAAAATTTTAGAAGCATATTACAAACCGGGTGAATTTAATGAAGGGAGACAAAAAATGACTTGGATGCCAAGCAATGCAAATTTAATTTTAAACCCCACAAGTGGTGCTCCAGGTTTTAATGTTGAAAATGTTTTTTGCTTACCAGGAGTTCCTTCAATTTTAAAATCTATGTTGGGAGGATTAAAAAATAAAATTGTCGGTGGAGAGCCAATTAAAAGTCTCACAATAAATTTAAGAACAGTTGAAAGTGAAATAGCAGAGTCGTTAACAAAAGTTCAAGATGACAATAATGAAGTTGAAATTGGCAGTTATCCTTTTTTTCAAGCGGGTAAATTAGGAGTTTCAATTGTAGTAAGATCTGAAGATCAATCTAAAATTGATCAATGTAATTCACAAATTTTAAAATTTGTTAAAGAAAAAAAAATAGAAATTGTTGAACGATAAATGCTTTATTTTGCATACGGAAGTAATCTCAATCATTTTCAAATGAAAAAAAGATGTAAAGATAGTGTATTTTTAAAAAAGATAAATTTAAAAGATTTTAAATTAACATTTAGAAGCAAATACAGAGCCGCTGATATTGAATATAAAAAAGGTTCTTTAGTACCAGGCGGTATGTTTGAAATTTCAAAAAGTGATGAAAAAAAACTTGATGTCTATGAGGATTATCCAATTCTATATAAAAAATATTATTTTAATTATCAAAATAAACAAATCATGACTTACACAATGGTTAAAAAAACTTCTTTCATGTATCCAACTGAAAGATATTTAAATGTTATCAAAAAAGGATATAAGGATTGCAATCTAGAGAAAAAATACCTAAAAAAAGCTTTAATGCCCTCGTGGTGAAATTGGTAGACACAAAGGACTTAAAATCCTTGCCGCTTGCGGAGTGCCAGTTCGAGTCTGGCCGAGGGCACCACTTGTAATGAATAAAGTTCAAATTATTTCAGATAAAAATAAAAAATCTCAAAAAATTAAATTACAAATATTAAAACTAATAGAAAAAGCTAAGTATAAAAATTTAAATATCATTATAGTTGTTGGTGGTGATGGTTTTATGCTTCAAACATTAAAGAAAAATATAGATAACAATAAATACTTTTATGGTGTGAATTCTGGAAATTATGGTTTCTTAATGAATAAATTTACACCAAAAAATTTTATTAAAAATTTATCAAACTCAAGAATGATTTCAATTTCTCCTTTAGAAATGACTGTAAAATCAAATTCAAAAATTAATAAAAAGTTTTTAGCAATTAATGAGGTATCGATATTAAGACAAAGTAGACAAGCAGCATCACTAGCTATTCAACATGGTTCAAGATCAATTATAAAAAATTTAGTTTCAGATGGTGTTTTAGTTTCAACACCTGCAGGAAGTACTGCTTACAACTTGTCAGTTCATGGCCCTATATTAAGTCTTAATTCTAAAAAATTATCTATTGCACCCATAAGTCCTTTCAGACCAAGAAGATGGAAGGGCAAGGTTGTTAGTAATAAATCAAAAATAACAATAAAAAATTTAAATCATATAAAGCGACCAATTAGTGCAGTAGCTGATAGTATAGAAGTCAGGAATGCAAAAAATATTATTATTAAAACTAATCAAAAAATTAAATTTAACTTACTTTACGATCAAAGTCGTAGCCTTCAGAAGAAAATCAAAATTGAACAGCTGAGAAAAGAAACAACCTAAGAAGTGGTGCCCCCGCACGGATTCGAACCGCGGACCTATTGATTACAAATCAATTGCTCTACCAGCTGAGCTACAAGGGCTTAGGTGATAATTATTAACTATTTTGAATTTAATCAACTATTTTTTTTTAAATAACTCAAATGATGAAAAACAATGGCAGCACTATTTGATATATTTAAGCTTTCAATTTTTTTATTAATATCAATCTTTACTAAGAAATCTGCATATTTAGATGTGTGCTCATGCATTCCCGCTCCTTCAGAACCAAATAAAAGAATATTATTACCTTTCCATTCAACATCAGTGAAAACTTTATCTCCTTTTCCATCAAAACCATAAACCCAAAAATTTTTATCTTTTAAATTTTTTAAAGTAGAATTGATATTAGATACTTCAAATATATTAATGTATTCCATAGCACCACTTGCAGCTTTGTACATTAGTTTGCTTTCATCAGGAAAGTGCCTCTCTTTAATAATTATTCCATCAATATCAAACGAAGCAGCACTTCGAATTAATGAACCAATATTTCTAGGATCTGTTACTCCATCTAAACAAACAAAAGTAATATTCTTTTGCTCTTTGATAAAATCTTTCAAGATGAGTTTTTCTAAATGTTCTATCTCAGCAACGTATCCTTGATGAAGCAAATTTTCTTTTGTTGAATATTTGTCTAATTCTTTTTTTGTTTTAAAATAAACTTTGACATCCTCTAAAAGATTTTTTTTTGGACTTTTTCTATGAATATTTTTTTTACTCTCCTCTGTTAAAAATACCCTTAAAACTTTTCTTTTTGGGTTTTTAAGAGCCTCAATAACCGCATGCTGCCCTACAATAAAAAATGACGATTTATTCATAAATTTTGATAACTTTTACACGCTTTTTACTATATTTTCTTAATAATTCTCGTATTGCATTTGCACAAATAAAATATATAAAACGCGTGTTGTTTGAAGCTTTATTGAACAAGGGGACACTTCCCCAAATAAGGAGGGGTTCCAGAGCGGTCAAATGGGGCGGGCTGTAAACCCGTTGACTTCGGTCTTCGAAAGTTCGAATCTTTCCCCCTCCACCATTCAATAATTCTTCAGGTGATACTGGAGTGTTACTCTTGGGGTTGTGCGGGTGTAGTTCAATGGTAGAACGCTAGCCTTCCAAGCTGGATGTAAGGGTTCGATTCCCTTTACCCGCTCCAAGAAAAAATTATAAATAAAAAATAAAACTGAGGTAATAAAGTAATGTCAAAAGAAAAATTTGTAAGAAATAAACCGCATTGTAACATTGGTACAATTGGTCATGTCGACCACGGTAAAACAACTCTAACAGCAGCGATCACTAAAGTTTTAGCTGAAGCAAGCGGTGGAAAATCAGTTGCTTACGATGAAATTGATAAAGCTCCAGAGGAAAAAGAAAGAGGAATTACAATTTCAACTGCTCACGTTGAGTACGAAACAGAAAAAAGACATTACGCTCACGTAGATTGTCCTGGTCACGCTGACTATGTAAAAAATATGATCACGGGTGCAGCTCAAATGGATGGCGCAATTCTTGTTGTTAACGCTGCAGACGGTCCTATGCCTCAAACTAGAGAACACATTCTTTTAGCAAGACAAGTTGGTGTTCCAGCAATCGTTGTTTACTTAAATAAAGTAGACCAAGTTGATGATAAAGAAATGATTGAACTTGTAGAGGAAGAAATTAAAGAATTATTAACCTCATATAAATTCCCTGGAGACAAAACTCCAATTGCAAAAGGTTCAGCACTTGCTGCAGTAGAGGGGAGAGATGATGAAATTGGAAAAAATTCAATTTTAGAATTAATGAAAAATGTTGATGAACATATTCCACAACCGGACAGACCAAAAGATAAAGATTTCTTGATGCCAGTAGAGGACGTGTTCTCTATTTCAGGTAGAGGAACTGTTGCAACAGGAAGAGTAGAATCTGGTGTACTTAAAACTGGTGATGAAATTGAAATCGTTGGTATTAAAGAGACTAAAAAATCAGTTTGTACTGGAGTTGAAATGTTTAGAAAACTATTAGACTCAGGTGAAGCTGGTGATAACGTAGGTGTTCTACTTAGAGGTATAGAAAGAACTGATATTGAAAGAGGACAAGTTCTTTGTAAGCCTGGTTCAATAACACCACATACTAAATTTGAAGCTCAAGCGTATGTGCTTAAAAAAGAAGAGGGTGGAAGACACACTCCATTCTTTACTAAGTATAGACCTCAATTTTATTTCAGAACAACTGACGTAACAGGAGAAGTAGAGTTACCAGCTGGAACTGAAATGGTTATGCCTGGTGATGACGCTAAATTTACAGTTAAACTTATTACTCCAATTGCGATGGCAGAAAAATTAAACTTTGCAATTAGAGAAGGTGGAAGAACTGTAGGAGCTGGAGTAGTAACTAAAATTATAGAGTAAGCTCTATATAGGAGTGTAGCTCAATTGGTAGAGCGCCGGTCTCCAAAACCGGAGGCTGAGGGTTCGAGTCCCTCCGCTCCTGCCAAATGAGTTGATTAATTATGAAAAACCCTATTAAATTTATTCAAGAAGTTAAACAAGAGGCTTTTAAAGTCACTTGGCCAACTGGAAAAGAGACACTGCAAGGTGCGTTAATGGTATTTGCCATGGCTGTTGTAATGTCTTTATTTTTCTTACTTCTTGATCAAGTTTTAAAATTTTTCTTAGAATTATTATTGAAGGTAAGTATTTAATGAAAAATTGGTACATTGTTCAATCACACTCAAGTTTTGAGAATAAAGTTGCTGGATTAATAAGAGAAGAGGCAGAAAAAGCAAAAATCTCAGACAAATTTGAGGAAATAGTTGTTCCAACGCATGATGTAACTGAGGTGAAACGTGGAAAAAGAACACAAAGAAAAAAAAAGTATTTTCCTGGTTATGTTTTGATTAAAAGTGAAATGGATAACAGCATTTACCACATGATTAAGAATATAAAGAGAGTAAGCGGATTTTTAGGGACCAAGGGCATACCTGTGCCAGTATCTGATAAGGAAATTGAGAAGATTTTAGGTCAAATAAAAGATGGTGTGGCTCAGCCAAAATCTGGTATAGAGTACAGCGTTGGTGAAAAAGTTCAGGTAGTTGACGGGCCTTTTGCATCTTTCAGCGGTTTAGTTGAAGAAATAGATGAAGAAAAGTCTAGACTTAAGGTTTCAGTTTCTATATTTGGACGTCCAACACCAGTTGAATTAGAATATAATCAAGTGGAGAAAACAAGTTAATGGCTGCAAAAAAAGAAATTAGTGGATTTATAAAATTACAGATTAATGGTGGTCAAGCTAATCCAGCCCCGCCTGTTGGTCCTGCTTTAGGTCAACGTGGTGTTAACATCATGGAATTTTGTAAAGCATTTAATGATAAAACCAAATCAATGGCTGGTAAACCTGTTCCAGTTGAAATTACAGTTTACAAAGATAAGAAATTTGATTTTAAAATTAAATCACCTCCTGCATCTTTTTTTATTAAAGAGGCTGCAAAATTAAAAGGTGGATCAAAAGAACCTGGTAGAAGTATCGTTGCTTCAATAACAAGAAAACAAGTAGAAGAAATTGCAAATCAAAAAATGAAAGATTTAAATGCACTTGATTTAGATCAAGCTGTAAAAATTATTTCTGGTTCTGCAAGATCAATGGGAATAGAGGTTAAAGAGTAATGCCATCAAAAAGATTTAAAAAACTTCCAGAAAAAACATCAGATTTACCATCTGAAGTAATTGAAAAATTAATTCCAGAAGTTAAAAAAAATTGCACAACTAAATTTGATGAATCAATTGATTTGAGTTTTCAAATTAATAATAAACAAAAAAAGAGCGAAGTTAATATAAGAACAGTAGTTAATTTACCAGGTGGAACTGGAAAAAAAGTTAAAGTTGCTGTTGTTTGTGAAGATGCAAAAGCTTCTGAAGCAAAAGATGCGGGAGCTGATATTGTTGGAGGTGATGAGTTTATCGAAAAGATTAAATCTGGTGAAATGAACTTTGAAAAACTAATTTGTACTCCGGCTATGATGATAAAATTATCTAAACTTGGAAAAGTACTTGGTCCAAAAGGATTGATGCCAAATCCAAAACTTGGTTCTGTGACTGAAGATTTAAAAACAGCAATAAGTGATGCAAAATCTGGGCAAGCAGAAATTAGAAATGATAAAGATGGCAATATTGGAGTGAGTATTGGTAAGAAATCTTTTAGTGATGAACAATTAATTAAAAATTATAATGCTGTTCTCGATGCATTAGATAAAGAAAAATCTAATAATACTTTAAAAGGTGATTTAATTAAAAACACTTTTATTACTTCAACAATGGGTGTTTCTTATAAATTAAAACTAGGAAAAGCGATTTAAACTCATGATGAATAAAGAACAAAAAAAAGCTTACATTGCTGATATGACTAATCAGTTTGAGAACAGTAAAGCTGTAATGGTTACTCATTATCAAGGTTTAACTATGCCTCAATTAGATGAACTAAGATCTAAGATGAGAGAGCATGGAATTATTTTTAAAATCACAAAAAATAGAATTACCAAACTCGCATTGGAGAAGACAAAGTGTAAAGATCTATCTAATCTTTTTACTGGACCAACAGCTGTTGCATTTGGTGAGGACGCTATAATGTCAGCAAGGATTTTATCTAAATTTGCTAAAGAAAATGAAAATCTTAAACTTATTGGTGGAATTATGGACGATGAAGTTTTAGATCAGGCTGGAGTTCAAAATGTAGCAAATTTACCTACTTTGGATGAAGCTAGAGCAAATATTGTTGGTATTTTAAACGCCCCAGCCTCAAAATTAGTGAGTATTTTGCTTGCACGTTCAGAAAAAATGAGTAGTTTGTCCCCAGAAAATTCAGAAACGCAACCTAAAGAGTAGATACTATGCCAGACCTAAATAAAATTATTGAAGACCTTTCAAGTTTGACTGTAGCTGAAGCTGCAGAACTTTCAAAGCAGTTAGAAGAAAAATGGGGTGTAACTCCAATGGCAGCAGCAGCTCCAGCAGCAGTAGCTGGTGGTGAGGCAGCAGCTGATAAAGATGACTTTACAATTATGCTTGTTTCAGCAGGTGATAAAAAAATTAATGTTATTAAAGAAGTAAGAGCAGCAACTTCTCTTGGTCTAAAAGAAGCTAAAGATTTAGTTGAAGGTGCACCTAAAGAAGTTAAATCTGGTGTTCCAAAAAAAGAAGCAGAAGAAATCAAAGCTAAACTAGAAGCTGCTGGCGCAAAAGTAGAATTAAAATAAACAATTAGAAAGAATTCACAAACTGATTAAATTTTTTAATCAGTTTAAAATATAAATGCAAATATCTTTTACTGAAAAGAAGAATATTCGAAAAAACTTTGGTAAACTTAAAGAAAGTTTATCTATCCCAAATCTAATTGAAGTACAAAAAAATTCTTATGATGAATTAACGGATTTTATTGCAGATGCAGAAATCACAAAAGGTTTTGATAGAGTTTTTAAAAGTATCTTTCCAATCGAAGATTTAAATGACAAAGCAACATTAGAATACGTATCTTATAGACTTGAGAAACCAAAATTTGATGTTGAGGAATGCATTGCTAGAGGTCTAACTTATTCCTCTGCTTTAAAGTGTACTTTAAGATTAGTTGTTTACGAAATAGATCAAGAAAATAATACTAAAGATATTTTATCAGCAAAAGAACAAGAAGTTTACATGGGTGAAGTACCAATGATGACTAATAGTGGTACATTCATAACAAACGGTGTTCAAAGAGTTGTAGTAAATCAAATGCATAGAAGTCCAGGTGTGTTTTTTGATCACGACAAAGGTAAAACTCATGCAAGTGGTAAACTTTTATTTAATTGCAGAGTAATTCCAAATAGAGGTTCTTGGTTAGATTTTGAATATGATGTTAAAGATTTTTTATATTTTAAAATTGATAGAAAGAAAAAAATATTAGCCTCAACATTATTAATGGCTCTAGGTTTTTCTAAATCAGAGATAGTAAATGAATTTTATGATAAAGAGCAATTTACCTTTGATTCAAAAACTCAAAAATGGAAAACAAAATTTAATCCTGAAAATTACAAAGCAAAAAATTTCTCTGAGGAAGTTATTGATGCAAAAACAGGTAATGTAGTAATCAAGTTAGGTGAAAAAATTAATTATCTAAATGCGAAAAAATTAGCTAATGATGGTCTAAAAGATATTTTGGTTTCGAGAGAGTCCTTATATGGAAAATTTTTACACAAAGATATTAAAGTAAGCGATGAAGAAGAGGGGACTTTTAAAATTGGTACAGAGTTAAACGATACTATTATTCAACAGATATTAGACGCAAATATCCATTCTCTGGATATTTCTGTAACTAACTCGATTAATAAAGGTCCTTATCTATTAACAACTCTATTAAATGATAAAAATAATACAAAAGATGAGGCAATCACCGAAATTTATAAGATGTTAAGACCTGGTGAACCACCTACAATAGAAATTGCCACACAGATATTTAATAATTTATTTTTCAGCTCTGATAGATACGATCTTTCAGATGTGGGTAGGGTTAAAATGAACTCTAGGTTAAATCAAGAATGTTCAGACAAGATAACAATTTTAAGAAATGATGATATAATTGCAATAGTTCACAAAATGCTAGATCTAAGAGATGGCAAAGATGATGTTGATGATATTGACCACTTAGGTAACAGAAGAGTTAGATCTGTAGGAGAATTGGTTGAAAATCAAGCAAGAATAGGTGTTTACAGAATGGAAAGAGCCATTAAAGAAAAAATGACTACTCTAGACGTTGAGTCAGCTATGCCTCAAGATTTGATTAATGCAAAACCTTTAACAGTTTCTTTGAAAGATTTTTTTGCTAGTTCTCAATTATCACAATTCATGGATCAAACAAATCCATTATCAGAAATAACACACAAAAGAAGAGTATCAGCATTAGGTCCAGGTGGTCTTACAAGAGAAAGAGCAGGCTTTGAAGTTCGAGACGTGCATCCAACACATTATGGAAGAATTTGCCCGATTGAAACTCCTGAAGGACCAAATATTGGATTGATTAATAGTTTATCAACTTATGCAAAAATAAATAAATATGGGTTTATAGAAAGTCCATACAAGAGAGTTAAGGATGGAGTTGTGCAAGATAAAGTTGAATATTTATCTGCAATGGAAGAAACTAAATATACCATTGCTCAAGCTAATACAAAAATAGATAAAAATGGTAAAATTATAGAAGAACTTGTGTCATGTAGGCAAAATTTAAACTTCTTGTTATCTAAACCAGAAACAATTGACTATATCGATGTATCACCTAAGCAGCTAGTTTCTGTTGCGGCTTCATTAATTCCATTTTTAGAAAATGATGATGCTAACAGAGCTCTGATGGGCTCTAATATGATGAGACAAGCAGTACCATTATTAAAACCCGAGTCCCCATTGGTAGGCACAGGAATTGAAAGCGATGTAGCCTTAGACTCTGGTGTAACAATTGTTGCTAAAAGAGATGGTGTGGTTGATAAAATTGATGGTAAGAGGATTGTAGTAAAAGTTACTGAAGAAACTGATTTTACAAAATCAAGTGTAGATATTTACAATCTCCAAAAATTTAAAAGATCAAATCAAAATACATGCATAAACCAAAGACCACTAGTTAGAGTAGGCGATAAAGTTAAATCAGGCGATATAATCGCTGATGGACCATCTACTAGATTAGGTGAATTAGCCTTAGGTAAAAATGTAACTGTAGCATTCATGCCATGGCAAGGATACAATTTTGAGGACTCAATTTTGATTTCTGAAAGATGTGTAACCGACGATGTCTTTACCTCAGTTCATATTGTTGAATATGAAATAATGGCGAGAGATACAAAATTAGGCGAAGAAGAAATAACAAGAGATATTCCAAATGTTAATGAAGAAGCTTTAAAAAATTTAGATGAGTCAGGAATTGTTTATATTGGAGCTGAGGTAAATGCTGGAGATATACTAGTTGGAAAAGTGACACCAAAAGGTGATTCGGCATCTGGCCCTGAAGAAAAACTATTAAGATCAATTTTTGGTGAAAAAGCTATAGATGTGACTGATACATCTTTGAGAATGTCTAGAGGTAGTAGTGGTACAGTTGTTGATGTTAAAGTTTTCAATAGACATGGAATTGAAAAAGATGAAAGATCAATTACTATTGAAAGAGCTGAAATTGATCAAGTTCAACAAGATAAAATTGTTGAAGAAGAAATATTAGAGAGAAGTATAAAGCAGAGAGCAGCACAAATATTTTCAGGCGCATCTTTAACTAAAAAAATTAAAGATCTAGAAACAGGTACAAAACTTGATTTTGAAAATATTGATAAACTAAGCATTAATGATGTATTTAAAATTACAGTTGGTAATGTGAATGATGAAGCGACTCTAGCTCAATTAAAAGATCAGTATAATAAAGCAAAACAGGATATTACTGAAAGATTTGAAGATAAAGTTTTAAAAATTAGAAGTGGTGATGATTTATTACCAAGTGTAATGAAAATGGTTAAAGTTTTTGTTGCAATTAAAAGAAGATTGAGACCTGGCGATAAGATGTCTGGAAGACATGGTAATAAAGGGGTGGTCAGTAAAATTGTTCCAGTTGAAGATATGCCATACAGAGAAGATGGAAGACCAGTTGATATTGTTCTTAATCCACTTGGTGTACCTAGCCGTATGAATGTCGGTCAGATTCTTGAAACTCATCTAGGTTGGGCATGTAAAGAATTTGGTGAAGAAGTTAAGAAATTAGTTAATGAAAATAGTAAAAGAATTGAAAAAACTGAAAAAATATCAAAATTTCTTAAATCTGTTTATGGAGAAGAAATTTTTAATGAAAAAGTTGATAAATTAAACAAAACAGAATTTAGAGATTTATGTGAAAATCTTCAAAATGGTATTGCTATTTCAACTCCAGTTTTTGATGGAGCTAAAGAAAAAGATGTTACCGAAATGCTTGAGTTAGCTAAGTTGCCAGGCTCAGGTCAAACTCATTTATGGGATGGCAGAACAGGCGAACAATTTGATAGACCTGTGACTGTAGGTATAATTTATATGCTTAAACTTCATCACCTAGTAGAAGACAAGATTCACGCTAGATCAACTGGACCTTATAGTTTGGTTACGCAACAGCCACTAGGTGGAAAAGCTCAATTAGGTGGACAAAGATTTGGTGAGATGGAAGTCTGGGCTTTAGAAGCTTATGGAGCCTCTTATACTTTGCAAGAAATTTTAACTGTCAAATCAGATGACGTAGCTGGACGTGTTAAAGTTTATGAAACAATTGTTAAAGGTGAAGAAAACTTTGAATCTGGAATACCAGAATCATTCAACGTTCTAGTAAAAGAAATTAAATCATTAGCATTAAACGTGGAGCTTAATTAATTATGAAAAAAGAATTAACAGATCTTTTTAAAAATACCGAAATTTCAGAGGCTCAAAACTTTAATAGTATTAAGATTTCTTTAGCTAGTCCTGAGAAAATAAAATCATGGACTTATGGTGAAATTAAAAAACCCGAGACTATAAATTACAGAACATTTAGACCTGAAAAAGATGGTTTGTTTTGTGCTAGAATTTTTGGCCCTATAAAAGACTATGAATGTTTGTGTGGAAAATACAAACGAATGAAATTTAGAGGAATTATATGTGAAAAATGTGGAGTTGAAGTAACAAAATCTAATGTGAGAAGAGAAAGAATGGGTCACATTAATCTTGCTACGCCAGTTGCACATATTTGGTTTTTAAAATCTCTTCCAAGCAGAATAGCTCTCGCTGTTGATATGAAATTAAAAGAGATTGAGAGAGTTTTATACTTTGAAAATTTCATTGTTATTGAGCCAGGCTTAACAGGCTTACAAAAAAACCAACTTTTAAATGAAGAAGAATTAGCTAAATACCAAGACGAATTTGGTGAAGAAGCATTTACTGCTGGAATTGGTGCGGAAGCTGTTCTTGAAATGTTAAAAAATCTAGACCTTGAGCTAGAGAGAAAAAATTTAGTTAGCTATATTAAAGAGACCAAATCTAAAGTTAACGAAGAAAGAGCAATAAAAAGACTAAAATTAATTGAGTCATTTATTGAAACAGGTCAGAAACCAGAATGGATGATCATGACAGTTGTCCCTGTTATTCCACCAGAGTTAAGACCATTAGTACCTTTAGATGGTGGTAGATTTGCTACATCAGATTTAAACGATCTATATAGAAGAGTAATAAATAGAAATAATCGTTTGAAAAGATTAATGGACCTAAAGGCTCCTGATATAATCGTTAGAAATGAAAAAAGAATGCTTCAAGAGTCTGTAGATGCACTATTTGATAATGGAAGACGTGGAAGAGTTATTACAGGAACAGGAAAACGACCATTAAAATCTTTAGCAGAAATGTTAAAAGGTAAGCAAGGAAGATTTAGACAAAATTTACTTGGAAAACGAGTTGATTACTCTGGTAGATCAGTAATTGTAGTTGGTCCAGACTTAAAATTACATGAGTGTGGTCTTCCTAAGAAAATGGCTTTAGAGCTATTCAAACCATTTCTTTATGCAAGATTAAATAAACTAGGGTTAGCATCTACTATAAAACAAGCTAAGAAATTAGTAGAGAAAGAAACTAATGCTGTTTGGGATGCATTAGAATTAATTGTTAGAGAGCACCCTGTATTATTAAATAGAGCTCCAACTTTACACAGACTTGGTGTTCAAGCATTTGAACCAAAATTAATTGAAGGGGATGCTATAGAACTACATCCTTTAACTTGCGCTGCATTTAATGCTGACTTTGATGGTGACCAAATGGCAGTACATGTACCATTAAGTTTAGAAGCTCAATTAGAGGCTAGAATTTTGATGCTTTCAACAAATAATATTCTCTCTCCATCAAATGGAAAACCTATCATTGTACCAAGTCAAGATATGATTTTAGGTATTTACTATTTATCTCAAGAGCCTTTAACTGACAAACCAGCTGGTTACTTTGTAGATGCTGATCAAATTGAATTTGCTTTGTCTTCAGGACAAATAAAAGTTCATAGTACTATAATTTCAAGATTTGAAACTGTTGATGAAAATGGAAATAAAAAATTTGAAAAATATACGTCAACAGCTGGAAGATTTTTACTAGCAAACTTATTACCAAAAAACAAAGATATTAAATTTTCTTTAGTTGATAGATTACTTCCTAAGAAAACAGTTTCTGAAATTATAGATATTGTATTTAGATTTTGTGGTCAAAAAACTACCGTCATATTTTGTGACAAATTAAAAGACTTAGGTTTTAAACACGCATTTAAAGCTGGAATTTCATTTGGTAAAGATGATTTAGTAATACCAGAGAGTAAAACTCAACTAATTGAAGATACTAAGAAATTAATTGCAGATTATGAGACTCAGTATGCGGAAGGTTTAATTACTAGAGGTGAAAAGTACAATAAAGTTGTTGATGCTTGGTCTAAATGTACTGACAGAGTTGCTGGAGAAATGATGAAAGGTATTTCTGCTACCGAAAAAACTTCTGAAGGGCTAAAAATTAATTCTGTATTTATGATGGCTGATAGTGGAGCAAGAGGTTCTGCTGCTCAGATGAAACAGTTAGCTGGAATGAGAGGACTAATTGCAAAACCATCTGGAGAAATTATTGAAAGTCCAATTGTATCTAATTTTAAAGAGGGATTAACTGCTCTTGAATATTTTAATTCTACTCACGGTGCCAGAAAAGGTTTAGCTGATACTGCATTAAAAACTGCTAGTTCTGGGTATCTAACTAGAAGGCTTTGTGATGTTGCGCAAGATTTAACAATTACAAAAGTAAAATGCGACAAGCCTGGATTTATAGAACTTTCTGAAATATTAGAGGGTGGTAATGTAGTTGTTAGTTTATCTGAAAGAGCACTAGGCAGAGTAACTGCTGCAGATGTGAAGCATCCAATAACTGGCGAAGTTATCATTAAAAAATCTGTAATGATTGATGAAGTTGGATGTGATCAAATTGATGCCGCAGGTATTAAAGCATTAAAAGTATTCTCAGTGATGACATGTAGTTCAAAAGAAGGTGTTTGCGCTACTTGTTATGGTAGAGATTTATCAAGAGGAAAGATGGTTCATGTCGGAGAAGCGATTGGAATGATTTCAGCTCAATCAATTGGTGAACCTGGTACACAATTAACGATGAGAACTTTCCACGTTGGTGGAACTGCATCTGTAAAACAAGAATCTCAAATTGTTACTAAAAATGAAGGAACATTAAAAATTATTAACTCTAATATACTAGAAGACTCTAAGAAAAACCTAATAGTTATGGGTAGAAATACTCAATTATCAATTGAAGATAATAATGGCTTACAAGTTGCAATTTATAAAGTTGCATATGGATCAAAATTATTTTTCAAAAATGGTGATAAAGTAAAAGCAAATACAAAAATTTGTGAATGGGATCCGTATACAACACCAGTTATCGCAGAAAAAAGTGGTGTTGCAAGTTATGTTGATTTAATTGATGGTGTTTCAATTCAAGAAACTACTGATGATGCCACAGGAATTTCATCTAAATCAGTTATTGACTGGAGGTCTCAATCAAAAAGTACAGACTTAAAACCTAGAATTACTTTAAGAGACGACAAAGGAAATGTAATTAAAAAAGCTGATGACAATGAAGCAAGGTATTATTTAGTACCAGACTCAATTTTATCAGTTAAAGATGGTCAAAAAGTTTCAGCTGGTGATGTAATTGCTAGACTTCCGAAAGAAACTACAAAAACAAAAGATATTACTGGAGGCTTACCTCGAGTTGCTGAATTATTTGAAGCAAGAAAAGCAAAAGATAGTGCAATAATTGCTGAAAATGATGGACAAGTTGTATTTGGTAAAGAGGTAAGAGGAAAACAAAGAGTTTCAATTGTTCCAGAGGATGGAGCTGAAGCATCTAATTATTTAATACCCAAAGGAAAACATATTAATTTCAACCAAGGTGAAAGAATTAAAAAAGGTGAGTATCTTCTTGATGGTCAACCTCTACCACATGATATTTTAAGAATTATGGGAATTAAAGATTTAACTGAGTATTTTGTTAATCAAGTTCAAGAAGTATATAGATTACAAGGTGTTATCATTAATGATAAACATATTGAAACTATATTAAGACAAATGTTAAAGAAAGTTGAAGTTAAGCATTCAGGAGATTCAACTTACTTACCAGGTGAAATCGTTGACAGAATAAAATTTGATACAAATAACGAGAGACTTAAAGCTGAAGGCAAAACACCAGCAGTTGGTGAAAGAGTTTTAATGGGAATAACAAAAGCATCACTTCAGACAGAGTCATTTATATCAGCAGCTTCTTTCCAAGAAACAACTAGAGTGTTGACTGATGCCGCTATCAAAGGAAAAGTTGATCCTTTGAATGGTCTAAAAGAAAATGTGATTGTAGGTAGATTAGTTCCTGCTGGTACAGGTAATATTAAGAACAAATGGAACAAAAAGGCTCTTGAAGATGATAATAAATTTTTATCAGAACAAGATAAGATTGAAGCTACAGAAACCCCCGTTAATCAATAAAAATAGACCAATTAATTTTTAGTTTTAATTTGACAAAGTCAAATTAATAAGTATTTTGGCGATGTTTTTGGTTGGAATGTAGTGTTAGCTTTAGACACTAAACGCTGCCACAAATAACCTGTCAGTTATTTCTCTCAAAAACAATTATTAATAATTTAAAAACTATATGCCAACTATTAACCAGTTATTAAAAAATAAAAGAGTTAAACAAAGTAAAAGAAATAAAGTTCCAGCTCTTCAAAAACAACCTCTTAAAAGAGGTGTATGTGTTAAGGTTTATACTACCACTCCAAAGAAACCTAACTCAGCATTAAGAAAAGTTGCTAGAGTAAGATTATCAAATGGTTTTGAGGTTACAGCATACATTCCTGGTGAAGGTCATAACCTGCAAGAACACTCAGTTGTTTTAATAAGAGGTGGACGAGTAAAGGATTTGCCTGGTGTTCGTTATCATATACTTAGAGGAAATTTAGATACACAAGGTGTAGCCAATAGAAAAAAAAGAAGATCTTTGTACGGAACTAAAAAAGGTAAGTAAGTTATGTCTAGAAAAAAAACTCAGCCAAAAAAAAACATTACTCCTGATCCAAAATTTAAATCTACTATAATCCCAAAATTAATTAATAATATTATGTATGATGGCAAAAGAGGTGTTGCTGCAAAAATTGTTTATGAAGCTATCGATAAGATAAAGACCAAAACTAAAGATGAGCCAATAAATATATTCAATGAAGCAATAAATAATATTAAGCCAACTGTTGAGGTAAGATCTAGAAGAGTTGGTGGAGCTACTTATCAAGTGCCTGTAGAAGTAAAAAGTAAAAGAGCCCAAGCATTAGCGATTAGATGGCTTGTAGATTCTGCTAGAAAAAGAAAAGACAAACATATGTCAGATAAAATTTTTAATGAACTTTATGATGCTTATGAAAAAAAAGGTGCAGCAGTTAAAAAAAGAGAGGATGTCCATAAAATGGCTGAGTCAAACAAAGCGTTTGCTCACTTTAGATGGTAATTTAATATGGCAAGAACACATACATTAGATAAATATAGAAATATCGGTATCATGGCTCATATAGATGCCGGAAAAACAACTACTACAGAAAGAGTTTTGTATTACACTGGTAAAAGTCATAAAATTGGTGAAGTTCATGATGGAGCTGCAACAATGGACTGGATGGAACAAGAACAAGAGAGAGGTATAACAATTACTTCAGCTGCTACGACTTGTTTTTGGCAAGATCATAGAATTAATATCATAGATACTCCGGGTCACGTGGATTTTACTATTGAAGTTGAAAGATCATTAAAAGTTTTAGATGGAGCTGTAGCAGTTTTTGATGGTGTCGCGGGTGTTGAACCTCAATCAGAAACTGTTTGGAGACAAGCTGACAAATATAAAGTTCCAAGAATTTGTTTTGTAAATAAATTAGATAGAACTGGAGCAGATTTCTTTAGATGTGTAGATATGATTAGAGATAGACTTGGAGCCAAACCTTTGGTTCTACAAGTGCCAATTGGAATTGAAGCTTCTTTAACTGGTGTTGTTGATTTAGTTAAAATGAAAGCTCAGGTTTGGAAAAATGAGGCTCTTGGAGCAGAGTGGGAATACAAAGAGATACCTGATGATTTAAAAGAAATTTCTCAAAAATACAGAACAGAACTTGTTGAAATGGCTGTTGAGCAAGATGAAAAACTAATGGAAAGTTATTTAAATGGTGAAGAAATTAAAGAAGAAGATTTAGTAAAATGTATTAGAAAAGGTACTTTAAACTTTAGTTTTGTTCCTGTTTTAACAGGATCAGCTTTTAAAAACAAAGGTGTTCAGCCATTATTGGATGCAGTCATTAATTACCTACCAAGTCCAATCGATATTGGCTCAATTAAAGGAACTAAATTAGGTAGTGAAGATGAATTAGAAATGAAGTTTGAAGATAGTGCCCCTTTTTCAGCTTTGGCGTTTAAAGTTGCTACAGATCCATTTGTTGGCTCTCTTACATTTATAAGAATATATTCAGGGACAATTAAAACTGGTACAGCAGTATTTAATTCCTCAAAAGAAAAAGAGGAAAGGGTTGGAAGAATGCTTTTAATGCATGCAAATTCTAGAGAAGATATCAAAGAGGCAAATGCTGGTGACATTGTAGCTTTAGCAGGATTAAAAAATACAATTACTGGTCATACATTATGTGACAAAGATAATTCAGTTTTACTTGAACCTATGGAGTTTCCGGAACCAGTTATTGAAATTGCTGTAGAGCCTAAAACTAAAGCAGACCAAGAAAAAATGGGTGAAGCTCTAGGTAGGTTAGCTAAAGAAGACCCATCTTTTAGAGTTACTTCTGATGAGGAGTCTGGACAAACAATTATCAAAGGTATGGGTGAACTTCACTTAGATATTATTGTTGATCGAATGAAAAGAGAATTTAAAGTAGAAGCGAATGTTGGCGCTCCTCAAGTTGCCTATAGAGAAACAATTGAAAATGCATCTGAAGTTGAATACACACATAAGAAACAAAGTGGTGGTGCAGGACAGTTTGCAAAAGTTAAATTATTAGTAGAACCACAAGAGCCAGGTAAAGGAAGAGAAGTTGAAAGTAAAATTAAAGGTGGAGCTATTCCAAAAGAGTTTATACCAGGTGTTGAAAAAGGAATTGAGACTGTTTCAGATACTGGAATATTAGCTGGTTTTCCAATGATTGATTATAAAGTCACAATCTTAGATGGTTTACATCACGATGTTGACTCAAGTGTTCTTGCTTTTGAATTAGCGAGCAGATCTTGCTTTAAAGAAGCTTGTACTAAAGGTGGGTTAAAATTATTAGAGCCTGTTATGAGAGTTGAAGTGGTAACACCTGAAGATTATATGGGTGATGTTATCGGAGATTTAAATAGCAGAAGAGGTCAAATAAGCACTCAAGAGCAAAGAGGAAATGCAACTGTAATTACAGCTATGGTTCCGTTAGCCAACATGTTTGGGTATATAAATAATTTAAGATCAATGTCACAAGGTAGAGCGCAATATTCAATGTTTTTTGATCATTATTCAAAGGTGCCTCAAAATGTTCAAGACGAAGTAACTAAAAAGATTGCGGGATAAATATGGAAAAACAAAATATTAGAATAAAACTTAGAGCATATGACAACAAAATCTTAGATGCTTCTACAGAAGAAATTGTAAATACTGTAAAAAGAACAGGTGCTACAATTAAAGGACCAATTCCGCTACCAACTAAAATCGAAAGATATACAGTTCTACGTTCGCCACACATTGATAAAAAAAGCAGAGAACAATTTGAGTCTAGAACACATAAAAGACTAATCGATATAGTTGAGCCAACACCTCAAACAGTTGAGGCTTTAATGAAACTAGATTTAGCTTCTGGTGTGGATGTGGAGATAAAGATTTAGTTATGAATGAAATTGCTTTAATTGGAAAAAAAATTGGGATGACTAGAGAATTTTATAAGACTGGTCAACTTGTACCAGTTACCGTTTTAAAAATGGAAAAGGCAAGAGTAATCCAAGTAATTGAACAAGAAAAAAGAGGTTATAAGGCTGTTCAATTGGGATATGGAAAGATTAAAAGTTCTAAATTAACAAAAGCTATGAAAGGCTATTTTGCAAAAAAGAACACAGAAGCAAAAAAATTACTGAAGGAGTTCAGAGTAGAAAACACT
This sequence comes from Candidatus Pelagibacter sp. HIMB1321, assembly GCF_900177485.1. Classification (NCBI taxonomy): domain Bacteria; kingdom Pseudomonadati; phylum Pseudomonadota; class Alphaproteobacteria; order Candidatus Pelagibacterales; family Candidatus Pelagibacteraceae; genus Candidatus Pelagibacter; species Candidatus Pelagibacter sp. HIMB1321. The sequence continues at coordinate 595,393 of NZ_LT840186.1, read as the reverse complement.
GAAAATTTTAAAGAAGGAAATGAGTTTGGTTTAGAGATCTTTAAAGACACAAAATTTGTCGACACTAGATCAAAAACAATTGGAAAAGGTTTTGCTGGAGCAATGAAAAGACATAATTTTGGTGGATTAAGAGCAACCCATGGTGTCTCTGTTTCACATAGATCACATGGATCAACTGGTCAAAGACAAGATCCAGGAAAAGTTTTTAAAGGAAAAAAAATGGCTGGTCACATGGGTGACAAACTCAGAACTATGCAAAATATTGAAATAATTAAAACTGATTTAGAAAATGAATTATTATATTTAAAAGGATCAATCCCTGGAGCAAAAAATTCAGAAATACTTGTTAAAAGTTCAGTAAAAAATATCAATAAATTGACAATTGATGAAAAAATCAAAGCAGCTGAAGAAGCTAAAAAAACACCTGATAAAAAGAAAAAATAATGAAATTAGATAAACTGAATTTAGATGGAAAAAAAGACTCGATAGAAGTTTTAGATAAAATTTTTTCAGCTAAAATTAATAAAAAATTAGTAAATAGTGTTCTGTATAAGACCAATGCTAATTACAAAGGAAGACATGCTAAAACCAAACAACAAAATGAGGTATCAGGACCAACTTCAAAAATTTATGCTCAGAAAGGAACTGGTGGGGCAAGACATGCAAGTAGAAAAGCTCCAATCTTTGTTGGTGGTGGTATAGCTCATGGACCAAAAGGCGAACTAGCCTATAAAAAAAGAAAATTAAATAAAAGCGAAAAAAAACTAAGTGTAGCTTCATTGATTACTGAAAAAAATAAAAATAAAGATTTATTAATTTTTAGTGACTTTAATAGTGAAATTAAAAAGACTAAAGAAATGCATTCAATAATAAAAAAATTTGAAATTACAAATTCTCTAATTATTCTTGATAAAAATTCTAAAGATAAAATAGAAAAATCAGTAAGAAATATTCCAAATGTAAAAGTAACTGATGTAAATCATTTTAGCACTTTTGATATTGTAAAATTTAAAAAAGTTGTTTTCACAGAAAGTTCAATAAAAGAATTAGAAAAGAGATACTCGTAATGGACAAACTACACTTATACGATAAAATTCTGTCTCCATTAGTAACTGAGAAAACAACAAACTTGTCTGAGCAAAATAAAATTGTATTTAAAGTTCCTGCTACAGCAAACAAGAAAAATTTAAAAACTAATATTGAAAAAATTTTTAAAGTTAATGTGACCAAGATAAATATTATAAATAAACAAAACAGAACAAAATTAACTAGAGGTAAAAAAGTTAAAGTTTCTGGGTTTAAAAAAGCAATAATCACTTTAAAGAAAGGTCAAAGTATTGATCTTACAACTGGAGTTTAATTAAATGGCATTAAAAACTTTTAAACCATACACAAAATCTACAAGAGGTACAATTCTTGTTGATAGAACCGGATTATGGAAGGGTAAACCTTTTAAAACTTTAGTTTCTCCTAAAAATGCGATGAAAGGTAGAAATAATAATGGTCATATTACTTCAATTAATAGAGCTGGTGGTCATAAAAAAATGTACAGACATGTCGATTTTTACAGAAAAAAACTTGATATGCCTGCAACAGTTGAGAGAATTGAGTACGATCCAAACAGATCATGTTACATAATGTTAGTAAAATTCGAGGATAATACACATGCATATTATTTAGCTCCTCAAAAAATTAAAGTGGGAGATGTAATCGAGAATGGAAATAAAAAAGAAATTAAAGTTGGAAATTGTATGCCATTACAAGATATTCCAGTGGGAATAAATATTCACAATGTTGAAATTCAGCCAGGTGGTGGAGGTAAGATTGCAAGATCAGCAGGGACTTCCGTAACTATTAGTGGATTAGACGGTAATTATAGTTTGATCAAACTTGCATCTGGTGAAGTTAGAAAAATTGATTCAAGGTCACTAGCTACGATAGGGGTTTTGAGCAATCCAGATCAAAAAAATATTAAAATAGGTAAAGCAGGAAGATCAAGATGGTTAGGTAGACGACCACATACTAGAGGAGTTGTTAAAAACCCAGTTGATCACCCTCATGGAGGTGGTGAAGGTAAGACCGCAGGTGGACGTCATCCGGTTTCACCAACTGGTCAATCTGCTAAAGGTTTAAAAACAAGAGATAACAAGAGAACAGATAAATTTATTGTCAGAAGAAGAAAGAAGAGAAAGGACTAATTAATGGCTAGAGCAGTTTGGAAAGGACCGTTTGTTGAAGAGAGCTTGATGAAAAAAGTTGATAAATATAAGACGGACCCAAAAAAAATTCCAATTAAAACTTGGTCTAGAAAATCAACTATAATTCCAGATTTTGTTGGAGTTAGTTTTTTGATTTATAATGGTAAAAAATTTATACCGATAACAGTATCTGAAGATATGGTTGGTCATAAATTAGGTGAATTTGCACCAACAAGAACATTCTTTGGTCATACACCAGCTGATAAAAAAGCTAAACCTGCTGAGGCAAAAAAATAGAATATGAGTAAGAAAAAAAAGATTGATAAGAATAAAGAAAAAACTGTTAGGTCTATAAATAATAATATTAGATCTAGTGTAAGAAAGCTAAATCCAATTCTAAAAGGGATCGTTGGAAAAAAGGTTGATGTAGCGATTAGAGATTTACAATTTTCTGAAAAAAGAATTACAAAAGATATAAGAAAGACAATTAGTTCAGCAGTTGCAAATGCAGAGAATAATTTTCAATACGATATTGATAATTTAGTAGTTAAAGAAGCATACTGTGGAAAAAAAATAACTATGAAGAGATTTAGACCAAGAGCAAAAGGAAGAGCGGCTCCAATTCTAAAACCTTATTCAAGTGTAACAATTATTTTATCAGAAGCAAAAAAAATGGAGAGTCATGGGACAAAAGGTTAATCCAGTTGGTTTTAGATTAGGTGTTAACAGAGGCTGGGACTCTGTTTGGTATGCTAAGAAAAAAGATTTTGGTAATTTTTTAATCGAAGATTTTAAGATAAGAGAATATATCAAAAAAAATGTGATTAATTCCGGTGTTTCTAAGGTGATGATAGAAAGAACCTCAAACAAGTGTTATGTGACTATATATACATCTAGACCTGGTTTCGTGATTGGAAAAAAAGGAAGTGATATCGATAAAATAAAAAATAATTTATCAAAATTCACAAAAAATGAAGTTACACTAAATATAAAAGAAGTGAAAAAACCAGAAACTAATGCGTATTTAGTTGCTGAAAATATTGCACAACAGCTCGTAAAAAGAATTTCTTACAGAAGAGCAATGAAAAGAGCAATGCAATCTTGCATAAGGCTTGGAGCAAAAGGAATAAAAGTTTCATGTAGTGGTAGATTGGGTGGAAATGAAATTGCAAGAACAGAATGGTTAAGAGATGGAAGTATACCATCACATACTCTAAGAGCAGATATCGATTATGCAGAAGCAGAAGCTCTAACAACTTATGGTATTATAGGGATAAAAGTTTGGATTTATAAAGGCGAAGTGTTTGCTAAAGAATTCAGTCAAGAAACTAACAAAGTTACACCAAAAGAAGGTAAACAATAAAATGTTACAACCAGTAAGAACTAAGTGGAGAAAAGCTCATAAAGGAAGAATTCATGGTAATGCTTCAAGAGCTAACTTTATTAATTATGGCGCATTTGCTTTAAAAGCTATGTCACCAGAGAGAGTTACTGGTAAACAAATCGAAGCTGCGAGGGTAGCCTTAACAAGACACATGAAAAGACAAGGTAGAGTATGGACAAGGGTTTTTCCAAATATTCCAGTTTCAAAAAAACCTATTGAGGTAAGAATGGGTAAAGGTAAAGGCTCTCCTGAATATTACGCATGCAGAGTAAAGCCGGGCAGAATTTTATTTGAAGTTGATGGTGTATCAGAGCAAATTGCAAAAGAAGCTTTATATAAAGCATCAGCTAAATTACCAATAAAAACAAAAACTATTAAAAGATTTGTATAATGAAGAAACAAGAAATTAAAAAATTGTCAAAAGATGAAATCTTGAAAAATATTGATAAGTTAAAAAAAGACTTATTTAATTTTAGATTTCAAAAAATAAACTCGCAGATAACAAATCCAGCTAAGATCGGCGAAACTAAGAAAACTATCGCTAGATTAAAAACAACTTTAAAGGAAAAATTAAATGCCTAAGAAAATTTTAACAGGAATAGTTGTAAGTGATAAACCAAATAAAACCATAACAGTTATGGTTGAAAGAAAATTTTCTCACCCTGTTCTTAAAAAAGTAATAAAAGTTAGAAAAAAATATAATGCACATGATGAAAATAACAAATTTAAAAATGGCGATAAGGTTTCTATAATTGAAAGTAAGCCATTTTCAAAGAATAAGAAATTTCAAGTAATGGAGAACACAAAATAATGATTCAAGTTCAAACAGAATTACAAGTTGCTGATAACACTGGGGCAAAAAAAATAGAGTGTATTAAAGTTCTTGGTGGATCTAAAAGACGATATGCTAGTATTGGTGATACTATTGTCATTGCTGTTAAAGAAGCTATTCCTAAAGGAAAAGTCAAAAAAGGAACTGTGCATAAAGCTGTAGTGGTTAGAGTAAAAAAAGGAATACATAGAGATGATGGTTCTAAAGTTAGATTTGATAACAATGCGGCTGTATTAGTTGATGATAAAGGAGAGCCTGTGGGTACAAGAATTTTTGGACCTGTAACAAGAGAATTAAGAAACAGAGGGCAAATGAAGATAATTTCTTTAGCTCCAGAGGTATTATAATGATTAAAAAAGGTCTTAAAGTAATAGTTTTAACTGGTAAGGATAAAAGAAAAGAGGGTGAAGTAATTGAAATAGATAGACCTAACAATAGAGCAAAAGTTAAAGAAATAAACATGGTTAAAAAACATGTAAAAACAACTAAGGAAAAAAAAGGTGGAATAGTTTCTAAGGAAAATTTTATTCACATCTCAAATTTAAAATTGGTTGATGAAAAAAGTACTAGTAAAAAAACTGAGGCTAAAAAATAATGACACCAAGATTGAAAGAACTGTTTTTTAAGGAAATTCAACCTGCTTTAAAAAGTCAATTTGGATTAAAAAATGTTTATATGGGTCCTAAAATTGAAAAAATTGTTTTAAATATGGGCTTAGGATTAGATGGCAATGACGCTAAAATATTAAAATCTTGTGAGGAAGATCTAGCAAAGATTACTGGTCAAAAACCTGTTATTACAAAATTCAAAAAATCTGTAGCAAATTTTAAAACCAGAAAAGGATCTAATGCAGGTTTAAAAGTTACTTTAAGAAAGAATAAAATGTATGAGTTTCTAGACAGATTAGTAAATATCGCTTTACCAAGAATAAAAGATTTTAGAGGGCTTTCTGCTAATGGTTTTGATAAGTTTGGTAATTATACTTTTGGTATTAAAGAACACATTATTTTTCCAGAAGTTAGTTTTGATAGAGCTGACAAAGTAAGAGGCCTGGATATTGTAATTGTTATATCATCTCAAAATAAAGATCATAGTTTTGCATTACTAGAAAAAATGAATTTCCCATTTATTAAAAAAGGAGAAAATTAAGAATGGCTAAATTGAGTTCAATAAACAAAAATAATAAAAGAATAAAATTATCAGATAGATTTTATAAAAAGAGAGAAAAATTAAAGAAAATAGTTATGGATAAAAAACTTCCATTAGAAGAAAGATTTAAAGCACAGCAAAAACTTTCAAAGTTACCAAGAAATTCTGCGAAAAATAGAGTTATGAATAGATGTCAAATCACAGGAAGACCTCACGGTGTTTATAGAAAATTAAAGATATCAAGAATTGCATTAAGACAACTTGGATTGCAAGGAAAGATACCTGGTTTAGTTAAATCAAGTTGGTAGAAAGGATTATATGAGTTTAAGTGACCCAATTGGAGATATGATAGCAAGAGTTAAAAACGCTCAAGCAAGAAATCACAAAAAAGTAGAATTACCATCTTCAAATTTTAAATCTAAAATTGCTGATATTTTAAAAAACGAGGGTTTTATTAAAGATTTTAAAATTGTAGAAGAAGAAAAAAAACCAGTTTTATCATTAGAGCTTAAATATCATTCTGGAAATCCGGTGATTAGTAATTTTGAAAGAGTGTCAAAACCTGGAAGAAGAATATTTTCAAGCGCTGACAGTTTGCCAAAAATCAATAACGGATTAGGAATAGCCATTGTATCAACTCCAAAAGGAGTTATGACTGATATGGATGCAAGAAAACAAAAAGTTGGTGGAGAAATAATCTGTAAGGTATTTTAATTATGTCTAAAATCGGCAAAATAAATATTACAATCCCTGAAAAAGTTAAAGTTGCTTTAGCTGGTAATATTTTAAATATAGAGGGACCATTAGGAAAAAAATCATTGGATATAGATTTAGATATATTTAATCTAGATATTAAAGAGGGGAAAGAAATCTCAATTAAGCCAAAAAAAATAGATCAAAATACCAAAAGACTTTGGGGAATGAACAGAAGTCTAATTAATAACGCTGTTATAGGTTCAAGTACAGGTTATGAAAAAACTCTAGAATTAGTTGGTGTTGGATATAGAGCAGCTTTAAAAGGTAATCAGCTTAATTTGCAATTAGGTTATAGCCACGACATAGATTTTGACATTCCAGAAGGAATTAAAATAGCTGTTGAAAAACAAACCACTCTGAAAATAACTGGATCAGATAAACAGTTAGTTGGTGTTGTTGCTTCTAAAATTAAAACTTTTAGAAAAATTGAACCTTACAAAGGTAAAGGAATTAGAGAAAAAGGACAATATGTTCTTAAAAAAGAAGGAAAGAAAAAATAATGAAGTTAACCACATCAATTAGAAAACGTTTTAGAGTAAGTAATAAAGTTAAAAAAGTTGCATCTAAAGATAGATTTAGATTATGCATATCAAGGTCTGCTAAAAATATTTCTGCTCAAATTATTGATGATACCAAAAATACAACTTTATTATCTGCTTCATCAGTTGAAAAAGATATTAAATCTGGTTCTAAGGTAAATAAAACTGAACTTTCAAAAATTGTAGCTGAAAAACTAGCAAAAAAAGCTCAAGAAAAAAAAATAACAAAGATTTTTTTTGATAGAGGTGTTTACAAATATCATGGCCGAGTAAAAGTATTTGCAGAAACTTTACGTAAAAATGGAATGGAATTTTAATTATGGAAAACAATAAAGATAAAAAAACTGATGATATTTTAGAAAAATTAGTCCATATCAACAGAATTACAAAAGTTGTAAAGGGTGGAAGAAGATTTGGATTCTCTGCATTAGTTGTTGTTGGAAACCAAGCTGGTAGAATTGGAATTGCTCATGCTAAAGCAAAGCAGGTACCGGATGCTATCAAAAAAGCAAATGAAATGGCAAGAAGAAAATTAATTCATATTCCACTACGAGAAGGAAGAACAATTCACCATGATGTTAAAGCAAAGGATGGATCTGGTAGAATTGTATTGAGGGCTGCATCAAAAGGAACAGGTATAATTGCAGGTGGTCCAGTTCGTGCCGTTTGTGAAGTTTTAGGTGTAAGAGATATTGTTGCTAAATCAATGGGAACTTCTAATGCTCATAATGTAATAAGAGCAACTATTAAAGCACTAATGAAACAAAATTCACCAAAACAAATTTCAGCTATTAGAAATAAAAAAATATCAGAAATAATTGAAAAAAGAGGCTAATGACTACACAATTAAATAATAGAGAAAAAATCAACAAACCTAAGATCAGAATAGGTAGAGGAATTGGATCAGGTAAAGGAAAAACCTGCGGCAGAGGTGTTAAAGGACAAAAATCTAGGTCAGGTGTTGCTATAAAAAGTTTTGAAGGTGGCCAGATGCCTTTATACAGACGTCTACCTAAAAGAGGATTTAATTCAATATCTACTGAAAAAGTTGCAATTTTGAACTTAGAAAAAATTCAATCATATATTGATAGTAAAACTCTTAATGGATCAGAACTAATAAATACTGAATCTTTAAAAAAACTTAAAATAATAAACAAAAACTCAACAAAATTAAAAATTTTAGGTTCTGGTGAGATCAAAGATAAAGTTAATATAGAAGCTAATCTTGCATCGAAATCTGCTATTGAAAAGTTAGAGAAAATTGGTGGATCAATTCAACTAAAAAAATAAATCATTGAAATATGAGTTCATCATCTTCCTCAATTGATTTAAGAAATAGAATTCTTTTTACTATTGGTATTTTAGCTGTTTATAGATTTGGAACATTTGTTCCACTACCAGGTATAGATCCAGAGCAACTTAAAATATTGATGGATAGTAATCAAAAAGGATTACTTGGTATGTTTAATGTATTTGCGGGTGGAGCAGTAAGTAGAATGGCAATATTTGCTTTAGGAATTATGCCTTACATTTCTTCTGCTATCATTGTTCAGTTATTAACGGGTGTATCTGATTACTTTAAAAATTTGAAAGCTCAAGGTGAAACAGGAAGAGCAAAGATAACGCAAATAACTAGATATGGTACAGTGCTTCTTGCTACTGTCCAAGGTTATGGTTTAGCTGTAGGATTAGAATCTTCTGCAAATTTAGTAATAAATGCAGGTTTATTTTTCAAGATTTCAACTGTTACAACCATTGTTGCAGGAACAATTTTTTTAATGTGGCTAGGGGAGCAAATTACTCAAAGGGGTATTGGTAATGGAATTTCATTAATAATCTTCGCAGGTATTGTAGCAGAAATTCCAAGAGCTTTAGTTACAACTTTTGAACTAGGAAGAACTGGAGCTGTTTCAACATTAATGATTTTAGCAATATTTATTTTATTAATTGCAACTATTTTATTTGTTGTGTTTATGGAAAGAGCTCTAAGAAAAATTTTAATTAATTATCCCAAAAGACAAATGGGGAATAAGATGTATGGTGGAGAGTCATCGCATCTACCATTAAAAATAAATCAAGCAGGTGTAATTCCTGCAATTTTTGCCTCAGCTCTTCTATTATTACCAGTAACTTTTTCTAATTTTAATTTTTCTGATAACGAAACATTTTTAAATTTGAGTTCTTATTTTACTCAAGGTCAACCACTTTACATGCTGTTGTATGCATCAGGTATAATCTTTTTTACTTTTTTCTATGTTTCGATAACTTTTAATCCAACTGAGACAGCAGATAATTTAAGAAAATACGGTGGCTTTGTACCAGGAATAAGACCAGGTGAAAGTACAGCAATTTATATTCAGAATATATCAACAAAACTTACAACAATAGGAGCTTTGTATTTAACCTTAGTCTGTTTAATGCCAGAATTTTTAATTGCAAATTATCCAATACCATTTTATTTAGGTGGTGCATCAATTTTAATTGTTGTTGTGGTAGCTATAGATACAGTTACACAAATCCAAACTAGATTAATGAGTGCTCAATACGAGCAATTGATTAAAAAAACAAAATTTGGAAGATAATTTTAAGTGAATATAATTCTATTTGGACCACCGGGTGCTGGTAAAGGCACTCAAGCTCAACAAATTGTTAATAAGTATAACTATTTTCAATTATCCACTGGTGATTTATTAAGAGATGAAGTCAAAAGAAATACCGATTTGGGAAAACAAATTGAAGAAAAAATCTCCAAAGGTAATTTTGTTTCAGATGAAATTGTAAATGAGTTATTAAAAAAAACTATTAAAGATTTAAAATTTAGAGATAGAATTATTTTTGATGGATATCCAAGAACAATCGAACAGTCTAAAAATTTAGATATAATTTTAAAAGAATTTGATGAAAAAATAGATTTAATAATATCACTTCATGTTCCAAGAGAGATTATAGAGAAAAGAATAGAGGGCAGACTTATATGTGAAAAATGTAACACTACTTTAAATAAGTTCTTTAATGAGGAAGAAATTAAAATGCATCCGTGTGGTGCAGATCGATTTATTAAAAGAAAAGATGATAATTCAGAAACTTTAATGAATAGATACGATATATATACACAAACAACAAAACCAGTGATTGATTTTCTATCGCAAAAAAGTTTTTTTCATGAAATTGATGGAACACTTAAAATAAGTGAAATAACCAATAAAATTAACACTTTTCTTAATGTTTAACCCGTTGACATTGAAAGAACTTATTATATAAAAGGCACAATTTATCACAAATCTTATGGCTCGTATCGCAGGTATAAATATTCCACAAAATAAACTTGTTCACATAGGTTTAACTTATATTTATGGAATTGGTGATAAATTTTCTCAACAAATTTGTTCTTCATTAGAAATTCCGAAACAAAAAAGAGTAAATGAATTAACTGATGATGAGATTTTAAAAATTAGAGAATACATTGATCAAAATTTTAAAGTTGAAGGTGATTTAAGAAGAGATTATTCGTTAAGTATAAAGAGACTTATCGATTTAGCCTGTTATAGAGGTACAAGACATAGAAAAAAATTACCTGTACGAGGTCAAAGAACTAGATGCAATGCCAGAACCAGAAAAGGAAAGGCTATTGCTATTGCAGGAAAAAAATTAACACCAACTAAGAAATAATAACAATGGTAAAAACTGAAAAAGTTGAAAGTAAAGATCAAAAAGTAGAAAAATCTTCAAAAAAATCTAATAAAAGTTCTTATTCAAAAAAGAAGAAAATTAAAAAAAATATTTTAAATGGTATTGCATATGTTCAATCAACATTTAACAATACTATAATATCAATTGCTGATACTAATGGAAATGTTGTTTCATGGGCATCAGCTGGACAAAAAGGTTTTAAAGGATCAAGAAAATCTACTCCTTATGCTGCGCAAATTGCTGCTGATGCAGCAGCTTCTAAAGCATTAGAGTATGGAATGAAAACTCTATCAGTTGAAGTGAAAGGTCCAGGATCTGGTAGAGAAACTGCATTAAGAGCTTTACAAGCAAGAGGATTTAAAATTTTATCTATTAAAGATACAACACCAATGCCACATAATGGTACACGTCCACCAAAAAAAAGGAGAGTTTAATGGAAACCGAAAATGTTAATGTTAAAAATTGGAAGTCATTAATTAAACCTAGTAAACTAGATGTAAAGATTAGTGATGACTTAACACATGCAAAAATAATTGCTGAACCATTAGAAAAAGGCTACGGGCTAACTTTAGGAAATTCTTTAAGAAGAATTCTTTTATCTTCAATTAGAGGAGCAGCAGTAACATCAATTCAAATCGATGGTGTTTTACATGAGTTTACTTCAATTAAAGGTGTAAGAGAAGATGTAACTGACATCGTTTTAAATGTTAAATCTTTAGCTTTAAAATGCTCATCTGAGGGAACTAAAAAATTAATTTTAGATGCAAAAGGACCAGGAGAAATTAAAGCTTCTGATATAACACCAGTTGCTGATGTTGAGATTTTAAATCCAGATTTAGTAATTTGTAATTTAGATGAAAATACTAATTTTCATATGGAAATGAATGTTAATACTGGAAAAGGTTATGTTCCAGCTGAATTAAATAAGCCAGAAGAACCACCTTTAGGATTAATTGCAATTGACTCTTTATATAGTCCTGTAAAAAAAGTTTCTTATTCTGTAAGCACAGCTAGAGAAGGAAAAGCTCTTGATTACGATAAATTAACAATGGAAGTAGAAACAAATGGTTCAATTTCTGCTGAAGATGCAGTTGCATATTCAGCAAGAATTTTTCAAGATCAGCTTAAAATGTTCGTTAATTTTGATGAGCCTGTTGAAGCTCCAGTTAAAGAGGTATCTACTGAACCAGAATTCAATAAAAATTTATTAAGAAAAGTTGATGAATTAGAACTTTCTGTAAGATCAATGAATTGTCTTAAAAATGATAATATAATTTATATTGGTGATCTTGTTCAAAAATCAGAAGGTGAAATGTTAAGAACACCAAATTTTGGCAGAAAATCTTTAAATGAAATAAAAGAGGTTTTAACTGGTATGTCTTTATATCTTGGTATGGAAATACCAAACTGGCCACCAGATAACATTGCTGAAATGTCGAAAAAACTTGAGGAAGCTATCTAATGAGACACGGAATGGCTAATAAGAAGTTGAATAGAACTTCTGAACACCGAAAAGCCCTACTAAAGAATATGCTTAATTCATTAATTAAGTATGAGCAAATTAAAACAACATTGCCAAAAGCAAAGTTTTTAAAGCCACAGGCTGATAAAATAATTACTCTTGGTAAAAAAGAAACTTTACAAACAACTAAAATGCTTGTCTCGAAGTTACAAGATGTGAAATCTGCTAACAAGGTGAAGAAAACTCTTTCTAAAAGATATGAAAAAAGAAATGGTGGTTATACAAGAATAATTAAAGCAGGTTTTAGATATGGTGACAATGCACCTATGGCAATCATTGAATTTGTTGATAGAGATGTTGAGGCTAAAAGAATAGATAAACCAAAAAAAGATAAAGCTGCTACAGAAAATAAAAAGGTTGAAGAAAAAACAACTGCCACAGCATAGTTAAATTAAAAAAATAATCCGTTAATGATAAAATCATACGTTGTTGATGAAACATGTAATGATATGCGTTTAGATAGATGGATAAGAAACAAACTTGGTAACATCCCACAGAGTCTTGTAGAAAAAAGTCTAAGGTCAGGAAAAATTAAAGTTAATAAAAAGAAAGTTAAAAGTTCTTTTAAGATAAAAACTGGATTTGAAATCCAAACATTTAATATTAATTTTAAAGAAAATATTTTACAAAAAAAAATTAAGTACCAACCTACAGATCAAGTTATTAAAGAAAATGAAAATCTAATAATCGATGATAATGAAAATTTTATAGTGCTAAATAAAAAATCAGGTATTTCTGTTCAGGGTGGAACTAAATCTAAAAAAAATTTAGTTGATATTTTTTCAAAAAGTGAAGTTTTTAAAAATTCTAAACCATACTCAGTTCATAGATTAGATAAAGATACATCAGGTGTTTTTATTATTGCTAAAAACAGAGAAACAGCTCAGTTGTTAACATCATTATTTCGTTTGAGAAAGGTACATAAAACTTATTTAGCAATTTGTAATGGTGAAATTGAATCTGATAAAGGTGAATGGATAAGTGATTTGATCAGATATGAAAATGGAAAAAAAATTATAGAGAAGGCAAGAACTTTATATAAAGTAATAGATAAAAATTCATTATGTTCTTTGGTAGAGATGAAACCTATTACTGGAAGAAAGCATCAATTAAGAAAACAACTTTATGAAATTGGAAATTCAATATTTGGTGACACTAAGTACAGAAATACTGAGTTTGCTAAAGGAATAAATAAGGAATTGATGCTACATTCTTATCAAATTAAATTTATGATAAATGAAAAAAAATATACTTATACTGCTTTATTACCTGATTATTTTAAAAAATTAATAAAAACTAAGCGTTTAAAGTTTTCAAATTAGTAAGAAATTTTTCTATCAAAATATCTTTAATTTTTTCATAATTTTGGTTAGAAATTTTTTTTAAATTCGTAACTCCTTTATCTGAAATTCCACAAGGAACTATACTTTCAAAAGGTTTTAAAGAATTGTTAATATTTAAAGAGAAACCATGATAAGCAATCCATTTACTAACACGCACACCAATAGCCGCAATTTTTTGAATTTTATGATTATTATTAAACCAAATTCCTACATTCTCTCTGTCAGAAAAACTTTGAATGTTATAATATTTTAATGTTTCAATTATACTTGTTTCAATAATATTAATAAATTTTCTAATATCTTTTTTACGTTTTCTTAAATCAATTACAAAATAAAAAATTAACTGACCTGGACCATGATGAGTAATTTTTCCTCCTCTATTGGTTTCATAAATCTGAATTGAATTATCTAAAATTTCTTTTTTTGAATAACTTGTGCCTGCTGTAAAAATAGCTTCATGCTCCAGAATCCAAATTAATTCTTTTTCTTTATTTGCACTAACTAATTTTAATCTATTTTCTAGTAAACTTATTGCATTTTGATATTTTACTGGTTTTTCGGTCTTTTTGATCTCAATATTCATTAAAAAATTGTATTCTTCTTGTATTGTATTAAAAGTTGCAAAAAATATTACTGGTAAACTTATGACTTTAACAAAAAAAATAAAAGATAAAAAAGTTAACTTTGAGTTTAACAAAGAATATATAAAAGTCCTAACTGATAAAATTTCAAATAATGATGCAGTTTTCATAACTAATTCATTTAAAGAAATGCATCCAGCTGATGCTGCTGACATAATTGAGCATTTAAATCAAAATGATAGGGAGAGTTTAATTAAACTTAATGAGTTTAAAATTGATCCTGAAGTATTTATTGAACTTAATGAGTCGGTTCAATCAGAAATCATTAAATACTTATCTTCAGCATCAATTATAAGAATTTTAAAAAATCTTGAGTCAGATGATGCAATTAAAATTTTAGAAAATGTTAATGAGAGTGACAAAAATTCAATATTAAGTGAATTACCCCCAAAAGATCGTTTTGCTTTACTTGAGGGTCTGAGTTATCCAGAAGATAGTGCTGCTAGAATTATGCAGAGAGAATTTACTGCAATACCGAGTAATTGGAGTGTAGGTCAAACAATTGATTATTTAAGAGAAAATAAAGAATTACCAGAGGAGTTTTTAGAAATTTTCATTGTTGATGAAAATTTTAAACCGATAGGAACTGTACCATCATCTAAAGTTTTAAGAACATCGCGTGATACAAAAATGATCGCTATAATGACTGAGTCTCCTTTTTTAGTACCAGTAGATATGGATAGAGAAGAAGTAGGTAACTTATTTGAAAATTACAGTTTAAATTCTGCATGTGTAGTTGATAAAAATAATAAATTAGTAGGGATGATTACTTATGATGATGTATTAACAGTCTTAAAAGAAGAGGCTGAAGAAGATGCTTTAAGACTAGCTGGTGTTGGTGATGAAGAAATCACAGATGGAGTTTTTGTAAAAACAAAAAGACGCTTTAATTGGTTACTGCTGAACCTTTTCACTGCTTTTTTGGCAACGTGGTGCATAAGTCTATTTGGTGCAACTATAGAACAGATGGTCGTTTTGGCTTTTTTGATGCCAATTGTTGCTTCTATGGGAGGTAATGCTGGCATGCAAACTCTAGCAGTAACTGTTCGAACTTTAGCAACTAACGATTTAACAAAAAACAATTTTAATCAAAACATTTTAAAAGAATTTAATATAGGTGTTTTAAATGGAATTATTTTTGCAATTATCAGTTCTTTAATCGTACAACTTTGGTTTAAAGATATTCAATTATCTTTAATTATCTCAATTTCAATGATTATCACAATGATTGTTGCTGGTTTGTTTGGTATTGTAGTGCCAGTAACCTTAAAAAAAATGAAAATAGATCCAGCTATTGCCTCAAGTGTGTTTGTAACAACCATAACAGATGTAATAGGTTTTGTATCTTTTCTGGGAGTAGGAGCTTATTTTTTATAAATTGTCTATTAATCTTACATTTTGTAAATAATAAGCAATAAATAATCTTGAATTTTTGAAAGTGTTTGAAGTTTTTAAAGTTTTTAAATTTCTAAATTCTAAGTAATCAAGTTTAATATTATTCTTCTTTACCAAGCTTTTGGATTCTTTTTTTAAATAAATTTTTATATTTTTTTGCTTATTGATATTTTTTTTTATTTTTTTTAGATCTTTGACAACATTAGCAGCAACAACTAATGATTTAGGTTTAAGTAATAAATTTCTTGAAGAAAGAGCAATTGATTTATCATCTCTAATTGTTTTGCAATTGATTACTTTACTTGGGTATTTTCTTTCTATGTATTTCTTTAATAGGTAATATTGTTGGTAATCTTTCTCTCCCATGAATATTTTGCTAGGCATAATTAGCTTTGTAAGTCTATCCATTACATCAATAACACCCTCAAAATGTCCTTTTCTATATTTTGCGCATAGAATTTTATCTTTTTGAGATAGTGCAATCTTTTTTGTTCCTCTTTTTTTATAAATGTCTTCAGTTTTTGGAATAAAAACCAAGTCAACTTTGAGTTTTTTTAATATTTTTAAGTCATTCCTAGTGTCTTTTGGATATTTTTTATAATCATTTAAATTATTAAATTGTGTTGGATTAACATAAATACTTACTAAAGTATTTTTACATTCTTTTTTAGATTTCTTAATTAAGTATTCGTGGCCCTTATGAATGCTTCCCATTGTGGGAACAAAACCTAAATTTTTAATTTCTTTAAGTTCTTTTTTAAGAATTAAGCTATTTAATATAATTTTCATTTGTATTAGCTAGTTTAATAAGTAAAACATTTGCATGATTAAACAAGCAATTATTCCACTGGCTGGTCTAGGTACCAGATTGCTACCTTTAACAAGTGTTTTAGCAAAAGAACTTTTACCAATAAATGGTAAACCTGGAATTGAGTATATCTTAGATGAATGTATTGATGCTGGAATTAAAGAAATAATATTTATTATTTCAAAAAAGAAAGAAATTATTAAAAAATATTTTTACAATGACTCTTTTTATAAAAAAATAATAAAAAAAAAAAATGATCCAAGAATAAAAAAAGAATATCAAAAAATATTAAAATATAAAAAAATGATAAAGTTTGTTTATCAAAACAGGCCATTAGGAACTGGTGATGCTGTATTAAAAACAAAAAATTTAATAAAAGATAATCATTTTTTAATGCTTTTACCTGATGATCTTATTATTAAAAATAATTGTTCAAAATCTATGATCAAGATTCATCAAAAATTTAAATCATCTGTGATGGCTAGTATGACAGTTGAAAAAAAAACTGTTTCAAGGTGGGGAATTTTTAAATTTAAGAATAGAATAAATAAACAAAATTCGTTAATAGAGGATGTAGTTGAAAAACCTTTAGTTAAAAACGCTCCTTCTAACAAAGCTGTAATTGGAAGATATATACTTCCAAAAAAAATTTTTAATTTACTATTGAACCAAAAACCTGGAAAAGGTGGTGAAATTCATATAACTGATGCGATACAAAAATTAATTAAAGATAAAGAAAAATTTATTGCTCACAACTTTTCTGGAAAGTATCTAGATTGTGGTACAATGCATGGTTATATTAACTCTACATTAGAAATTGCAAGATCATGAAATTATGTATGATAGGAACTGGTTACGTAGGTTTAGTAAGTGGTGTATGTTTTTCTGATTTAGGAAATGAAGTTATTTGTGTTGATAAAGATATTAATAAAATCAAAAACTTAAAAGATGGAAAAATTCCAATCTACGAGCCTGGCTTAGACGAGCTTGTTAAAAAAAATATTAAGAATAAAAGATTAAGCTTTTCTAATGATTTAAAAAAATCTGTTAGAAAATCTAATATAATATTTATTTGTGTTGGTACACCGACTAAAAGAGGAGGAAGCAGCGCTGATTTAAATCAAGTATTTGGAGTTGCTAAAGAATTATCTAAAAACATCAACAAATATAAGATAATTATAACAAAATCTACAGTTCCAGTTACAACCGGTGATGAAATTGAAAAAATTTTGATAAAATCAAATTCTCGAAATAAATTTTCTGTTGTGTCTAACCCTGAGTTTTTACGAGAAGGTGAGGCAATTAGAGATTTTATTTACCCAGACAGAGTTGTAGTCGGTTCTAATGATGAGAAATCATCTAGAATTTTAAAAAATTTATATTCCCCATTAATTGCTAAAGGGGCAAAATATATCAATACATCAAGAAGGGCAGCTGAATTAATTAAGTATGCTTCAAATGCTTTTTTAGCTACTAAAATTACCTTTATTAATGAATTAGCTAATCTATGTGAAAAAACAAATATAAATGTTGATGATATATCTATTGGGATGGGTTTAGATCAAAGAATTGGAAGTCGTTTTTTAAGAGCAGGTCCTGCATATGGTGGATCTTGTTTTCCAAAAGATACAAAAGCAATAACCTCAACAGCTGATAAGTTCTCTACGAATCTTTCTATTATCAAATCTGTTATCAAATCAAATGAAAATAGATCACAATTGATGTTAAAAAGAGTTTATCAAATATTAAATAATAAAGTTAAGAATAAAAAAATTAGTTTTTTAGGTGTTACATTTAAAGCTAATACTGATGATATGAGAGACTCATCAAGTTTAATAATGATTCCAGCTCTATCTAAAAAAGGAGCTTTGATAAGATATTTTGATCCAACCGGTTACAAAAAAGAATTTAAGGGATATAAAAATGTAAGTTTTGCTAGATCAATTTCAAGATGTCTTGAAAAAACTGATTTAGTAATTATTCATACTGAATGGAATGATTTTAAATCTCTAGATTTTTTAAAATTGATTAAGAATAAGAAAATTAAAATTTACGATATGAGAAATTTATACGTACCAAGTAAAATGACTAATAAAAATGTCAAATACTACAGTGTGGGGAGAGGTTAGTTCTTAATTCAACTCAAATATTGCATCAACCTCAACAGCTACACCAAGTGGCAAGCTGTTAGTGCTTACAGCAGCTCTCGTATGTTTGCCAGCTTCTCCAAAAACTTCAGCTATTAAATCAGATGCACCGTTGATTACTTTTGGTTGTTCAGTAAAATCTTCAGTAGAATTCACAAAACCTGTCAATTTTACACAATTCTTAATTTTAGAAAGATCTCCGTTACAAGCATGTTTTGCTTGAGTGATAATACTAAGCCCACAACGTTTTGCTGCATTATATGCTTGATCCGAGTTTAAATCTGAACCAACTTTACCTTTGATGAGTTGACGATTTTCATCAATTGATATTTGTCCTGATATATAAAGCAATTTACCAACTATTTTAGTAGCAACATAATTTCCAGCTGGAGCTTTTGCTTCTGGTAATTTTAAACCTAATTTTTTAATATTATCTTCATAGCTCATTTAGATTTCCTTTTTTTTGATTTTTTATTTTTATCGTATTCCTTCCTTTTCTCAATAAGAATTAAAGCTTCCTCCATTGTAAGATCTGTTGGATCTTTTTCTTCAGGTATTGTTGCGTTTAAGGATTTATATTTAATATAAGGTCCATATTGGCCTTTCATCACTCTAACTGGTTTTTTATCTTCCGGATGCTCTCCTAAATCTTTAATTATTGAAGATGACATTCGACCAGGTTTAGCCTCTGCAATTAAAGTAATTGCTCTATTCAACCCTAATGAAAAAATTTCATCAACATTTTCAATTCTCGCAGATTTGTTATCACACTTTAAGTAAGGTCCAAATCTCCCAGTGTTAAGCATTATATCTTTTTGATTTTCAGGATTTACCCCTAGCGATTTTGGAAGTGAGCATAAGAATTTAGCTTTTTCTAAATCTAGAGTTTCAAGTTCTATCCCTTTTGGTATTGATATATTCTTCAGGTTATCATTTGTTTCTTTTTTTAATTTTTTCTTTTTTTTTTTTTTAACATCCTTTATTTCATTTTCTATTTCTTCAGGAATGATTTCATATTGTAAATAAGGACCAAATCTTCCATTTTTTAAAAAAATATCATTTCCATTATCATGCTTACCTATAAATTTTGGTTCTGCTAATTGAGCTTGTGCAGCTGCCTTAGCTTTTGATAGTGGTCTTGTGAACTTACAATCAGGATAATTTGAACAGCCTATGAAAGCACCTCCTCTAAAACTATTCTTTAAACTTAAGACACCTTCTGAGCAAATTTTACATTTTCTATCTATATTTCCATCTTTATCTTTATCAAATACTAAGTCACCTAAACTATCATTTAATAGATCAAGTACTTCCCTTGTTCTTTTTTCTTTAACTTCAGAAACATTGTTATTAAAATCTTTCCAAAATAATTCTAAAACTTTAATCCAGCTTTCCTTACCTGTGGTAATTTCATCTAATTGGTCCTCAAGGCCTGCTGTAAAATTATAATCTACATATCTTGAAAATAGTTTTTCTAAAAAAGCAGAAATTAATTTACCTCTATCGGTTGGAAAAAATCTTTTATTAGTGATTTCTGCATAACCTCTATTTGCAATCGTTGAAATAATACTTGCATATGTTGATGGTCTACCAATTCCTAATTCTTCTAATTTTTTAACTAGACTTGCTTCAGAGTATCTTGGAGGAGGTTGTGTGAAATGCTGTTCGTCCATTAAAGCTTCAATATTAACTGGACCTTTTGATACTACTGGCAGTATTTCTTCATCTTCCTCCTTAGAAGGAGATTTGTAAATTTTCAAAAAACCATCAAATTTTAAAATAGAACCACTTGATTTACAAATTGTACCTCTATCATTTGATGTAAATGTTATGGTACTTCTATCAAATTGTGCAGACTCCATTTGTGATGATAAAGCTCTAGACCAAATCAATTCATATAGTTTGTTTTGATCTGTACTTAAATATTTTTTCACATTTTCAGGTGATCTACTAATATCTGTTGGTCTAATTGCTTCATGTGCTTCTTGAGCATTTTTAGCTTTTTTACCAGAATAATTTAGAGGTTGGCTTGGTAAATATTCTTTACCACAATTCTCTTTAATATAATCTCTAAAGGTACTAATTGCATCAGCGGATAAATTGGTTCCATCTGTTCGCATATAAGTAATAAGGCCTATAGTTTCTCCTTCTATTTCAATACCTTGGTATAATCTTTGTGCTATTTGCATCGTTCTAGATGCTCCAAACCCTAATCTACTAGATGCTGTTTGTTGAAGTGTTGAGGTTGTAAATGGTCCTGATGGTTTTCTGCTAACAGTTTTACTTGATATATCAGTAATCGAAAATTGCTTTTTTTTAATATCCTCAATAGCTTCATTAATTTCGACTTTATTTTTGAAAGTAAATTTTTCTATCTTATTTGAGTTTAATTCATAAATACTTGCAGTTATAAAATTATTATTCGTATCTGAAAATTTTACGCTTAAAGTCCAAAATTCTTCAGGATTAAATGACTCAATTTCATGTTCTCTTTCTGTAATTAATTTAAGAGCAACAGATTGCACTCTTCCTGCAGATTTTGATCCTGGTAATTTAGTCCAAAGAATAGGGGATATATTAAAACCAACTAAATAATCTAAAGCACGCCTAGCCATATAAGCGTCTACTAAATATGGTTCAATTTGCCTTGGATTTTCAATTCCATGAACTACTGCTTTTTTTGTAATTTCATTAAATACAACTCTTTCTACTTCTTTATCTTTAAGGAGTTTTTTTTGATCTAAATATTCTTTAACATGCCAAGCTATTGCTTCACCCTCTCTGTCAGGGTCTGTTGCTAAAATAATTTTTGAAGAATCTTTAGCTGCATCTGTTATTTCTTTTAAATATTTTTTTGAAAAACTATCAACTTCCCATTCCATTTTAAAATTTTGATCAGGGTCTACAGATCCATTTTTCGAAGGTAAATCTCTTATATGACCATAACTAGCCAAAACTTTATAATCATCACCGAGATATTTATTTATTGTTTTAGCTTTAGCTGGACTTTCAACAATTACGAGATTCATGCTTACAAACTAACGAAAACTTATTGATAGTCAAATTAATAAATTTTAGTTTTTGTTTCTTCTTTATTTTTTAGCCTTTTGATATTTTCTCTGTGTGTATAAAAAATCAAAACAAACATTATTAGAAAGAAAATTATATTACTTTGAATGTTAAAGAAAAAAATGAAAATAGGAACACTCAAAGTTGCAATTAAAGATGATAAAGAAGACAGTTTTGAAATAAAGTAAACTATTAGCCAACTTACAGAAAAAACTATTGCGAATAAAACATTGATTGAAAAAAGTATTCCAAGATATGCAGCAACACCTTTTCCACCTTTAAACTTTAGCCACACTGGAAAAACATGTCCTAAAAATACACTTAAAGCACCAATATAAATATATTGTGGGAAATAATATTTGATTAATATAATTGGCAATACAGCTTTTCCCACATCGAGTACTAAGGTTGAAAATCCTATAATTTTATTGCCAGTTCTAAGAGCATTTGTTGCACCTATATTTCCTGAGCCGATATTTCTAATATCTTTCTGTAAAAAAAATTTTGTTAATAGGAAACCAAAAGGTATTGATCCTAAAAGATATGTAATCAAAATTACTAAGATATAATCCATTTATAATTTGAATAATTCCTTACCTTTTACAAAAGTATTTAAAACCCTGCCTTGAAGTTTTTTATCTTCTATTGAGGTATTTTTAGATTTTGAAATCAATTTATCTTTTTTTACTATCCAAGGTTTGCTTATATCTACAATGCAAAAGTCTGCATCATTTCCTATAGATAAATTTCCTTTGTTAATTTTAAGAATTCTGGCAGGGTTATTTGTTAAAGCATTTATTATAGTATCTAATTTTAGAGAACCATTATGATAAAGTTCAAGACTTAAAGACAGTAAAGTTTCAATTCCTGATGCACCTGTAGCAGCTTGCGCAAAGGTTAATCTTTTAGACTCTTCATCTTCAGGTTTATGATCTGACACAATTACATCTATTGAGCCATCTTTTAAACCTTTCACTAATGCTAATCTATCTTCTTCCTTTCTTAATGGAGGTGAAAGTTTTAAAAAAGTTCTAAAGTCACCAATGTCATTTTCATTTAGAGATAAATTATTTATTGAAACTCCAGAAGTAAATTGGACTTTATCTTTTCTTTCTTCTAAGGTTAAAATTGATTTTTCAGATGATAATTGAGATATATGATACCTGCATTTAGTTTTTTCCAATAATGTTAGATCCCTTTCTATTATAATCCTTTCAGCTATATCAGGAATACCTGCTAAACCTAATTTTGTTGCTATAATTCCAGAATTAATCATACCATTTTTTGCAAGCTCATAATCTTCAGCATGTTGCATAATTAAACTTCCTAGGTCTTTTGCGGAATTCATAATTCTAGACATCAGTCGTGAGTTTTGAATAGTTTTGATTCCATCTGTAAATGCTATAATACCTTTTTCTTGTAATAAACCAAATTCAGTCATGGTAACGCCTTCAATTTCTTTTGTAAGTGAGGCACATGGAAAAATATTAATTTTAGATTTATCTCTTCCTCTTCTTTTTAAAAAATCAACTATCGAGACATTATCAATTATTGGATCAGTATTTGGCATAGTAACTACTGATGTTACTCCACCAGCTAGGGCCGCATTACTTAAAGTTCTAAAATTTTCTTTATATTCATACCCAGGTTCGCCAACAAAAACTCTCATATCCACTAAACCTGGAAAAATATATTTTCCATTTAAATCAATAGGCTTTTCTCTTGATGGTAAGTTATTTGTGTTAACTTTTTTACCAATTGCTTCGATTTTTCCATTTTCACCAACTATAAGCCCACCATTTTCATTCATTGAATTGTGAGGGTCGATTATATTGGCGTTTATAAAGTATTGTCTTTTCATTTACTTACAAAAAATTTTTAAACAAGCCATTCTTACAGCTACACCTAATTCTACTTGTTCCTTAATTACACTTTTGTTTATATCATCAGCTAACATTGTATCTATCTCTATACCTCTATTCATAGGTCCAGGATGCATTATCAGTGCATCAGGTTTTGCATGATCTAGCTTGTCTGGTGTTAATCCATAATATTCATAATATTCTCTGTTGGAGGCAAGGTATGAGCTTGTCATCCTTTCATTTTGAAGTCTTAACATCATAACTATGTCACAATTTTTAAGTCCTTTTTTCATATCAGTAAAAGTGTTCACTCCAAATCTTTCAATTTCTTTTGGCATTAAATTTGTAGGAGCAATTATATTAACTTCTGCACCCAGCATATTAAGAAGATAAATATTTGATCTTGCTACCCTTGAATGTACTATGTCTCCACAAATTGCAATTCTAAGACCTTCTATTTTTTTTTTTCTAGTAATTATAGTTAGTGCATCTAGCAATGCTTGAGTAGGATGTTCTCTTCTACCATCACCTGCATTTAATACAGCACAATTAACTTTTTGAGATAAAAGGTTACATGCGCCAGAGTCTTGATGCCTAATAACAATAATATCTGGATGCATTGCATTTAAAGTCATTGCTGTATCGATTAAGGTTTCTCCTTTTTTAATTGCAGAATTACTAATATTCATGGACATAACATCAGCGCCAAGTCTTTTACCTGCTAATTCAAACGAGCTTTGTGTTCTTGTTGAGGGTTCAAAAAATAAATTTATTTGAGTTTTACCTTTAAGAACATCTGTTCTTTTATTATTGCTTTGATTAAGTTTTATGTAATCTTTTGCTTCGTCTAAAATAAGATTTACGTCGTTAATTGATAAATCTTGTATTCCTAGGAGATGTTTTTGAGAAATCTTAATAGCTTTATTGGTTTTAATTGCCATTAAAACCAACTCTATAACTATAATGCTTTACTATAGCAAGTGTTAATTATTTAAATAATCAATTGCACCTTGTAAAATGAAAGCAGCTGCGTTTTCATCAATTTTTTTCTCTCTTTTGCTAACACTAACATCTATTTGACTGGATAAATTGAATGCTCCAACTGTGGATAATCTTTCATCCCAAAGAATAATTGGAATATCAATAATATCTTTAATATTTCTAATAACGTCATTAACAGATTGGGCAGATCTACCCGGTGTTCCATCCATATTAAGAGGATTTCCAACTATAATCCCTCCAATATCATTTTCTTCAATAATTTCTCTTATTTGTTCAATTAAATTCTTGCCAGTGGTTTTGTGAATTGTTTTAAAGGGAGTGGCTATTAATCGTTTTTCATCACAAATTGATACACCAATTCTTTTTGATCCAAGATCAAGACCAATTAATCTAGTTTTCTTAGAATTAATTTTTTTAAAATCTTCAATTTTGATCATATTGTATATTTTTTACTTAAGTGATAGTTTGCCACAAATTATTTATCATATGAGTATAGATCTTAAAACAATTAAGCATATATCAAAATTATCAAGAATTTCTGTAGATGAGGAAAGAGCTGATAAATTAGCAAAAGATTTAAGTTCAATATTTAAATTTATTGAAAAACTCAATGAATTAAAAACTGATGATGTTGAACCATTAACTTCTGTTGCTGAAACAACTTTAAAACTTAGGTCAGATGAAATTAAAAGCGATAATATAAGAGATCAAATTATAAAAAATTCACCTGATAGTAATGAAGATTATTTTGTGGTTCCTAAGGTGATAGAATAATGACTGAAATTACATCCTTATCACTTTCGAATTTAGTAAACAAAGTTAAGAAAAAAGAATTGTCATCTGTAGAGATAACCAAATCATTTGTAGAAAGGTCAGAAAAATCAAAAAAACTTAATGCTTACATTACTGACAATTTCGAAAATGCTTTAAATAAAGCAAAGCAATTTGATGAAAATCCAAATTTAGATTTAAAGCTTCCAGGTATTCCAATTGCGGTTAAAGATTTGTTCTGCACTAAAGATGTAAAAACCACTGCCGGGAGTAAAATGTTAAATAGTTTTATTCCACCTTATGAGTCAACTGTTACTCAAAATATGTGGAATGAAGGTGCTATTCTTTTAGGAAAATTGAATTGTGATGAATTTGCAATGGGGTCTTCTAATGAAACTAGTTACTTTGGAAATGTTCAAAATCCAATTGACGAAAATTTAGTTCCTGGTGGATCATCTGGAGGTTCAGCATCAGCTTTAGCTGCTCGTTTAACACCTATTACAATTGGAACTGATACTGGTGGCTCAATTAGACAACCAGCATCATTTACAGGCACCGTTGGATTAAAACCTACTTATGGAAGTTGTTCTCGTTATGGCATAGTAGCTTTTGCATCTTCACTTGATCAAGCAGGACCAATGTCACAAAATGTAGAAGACTGTGCATTGCTTCATGAAATTATAAGCTCTTATGATTCCAAAGACTCAACATCTGTTGATTTTAAAAGAAATGAATATAGCAAAGAATTAAATAAAGATATCAAAGGAAAAAAAATTGGTATTCCTAAAGAATATAGAGTTGATGGTATGCCAGATGAAATTGAAGATTTATGGAAAAAAGGAGTTGAATATATTAAAGATTGTGGTGCTGAAATAATTGATATTTCTCTTCCACATACTAATTATGCTTTACCGACATATTATATTGTAGCTCCGGCAGAAGCATCGTCAAATCTAGCTAGATATGATGGAGTAAAATATGGTTTTAGAGCCGAAGGTAAAAATCTTATAGATATGTATGAAAAGACTAGATCTGAAGGTTTTGGTTCTGAAGTTCAGCGTAGAATAATGATTGGAACCTATGTTCTTTCATCAGGTTATTATGATGCTTATTATCTAAAGGCTCAAAAAGTTAGAAATTTAATAAAATCTGATTTTGATGAAGCATATAAAAAAGTTGATGCAATTTTAACACCATCAACACCAAGTTCAGCTTTTAAAATTGGGGAGAAAACAAATGATCCAATTTCTATGTATTTGAATGATATATTTACAGTGCCAGTTAATTTAGCAGGTCTACCTGGGATATCTATTCCGGCAGGTCATGATAAAAAAGGATATCCTCTGGGTTTACAATTAATTGGTAAAGCTTTTGATGAGCAAAATTTATTAAACATTGCATATGCAATGGAAGAAAAAATAGGTTTTGAGAATAAGATTTCTGATTGGTGGATGAAATGAGTAATACTAATTCTCAATACTTAATTGAAAGAGGTGATAACCAATATGAAGTGGTAATTGGATTAGAAGTTCATGCACAAGTAACCTCAAACTCCAAACTATTTTCATCATCACCTACCAAATTTGGCTCTGAGCCAAATACACAAGTAAGTTTAGTTGATGCTGCCTTTCCAGGTATGTTACCAGTCATTAATAAATTTTGTGTTCAACAGGCAATTAAAACAGGCATAGGTCTTAATGCAAAAATAAATAAAAGATCTGTTTTTGATAGAAAAAATTATTTTTACGCTGATTTACCTCAGGGGTATCAAATTTCTCAATTTAAAGATCCAATAGTAGGTGAGGGTAAAGTGATTCTAGATATGCCCGATGGTCAAAAAGAAGTAGGTATAGAGAGACTTCATTTAGAGCAAGATGCTGGAAAAAGTATTCATGATTTAGATCCACAAAATACATTTGTAGATCTTAACAGATCTGGTGTTGCCTTAATGGAAATTGTCAGCAAACCAGATTTAAGATCACCAGATGAAGTAAGTGCATATATTAAAAAATTAAGATCAATTATGAGATATTTAGGAACTTGTGATGGAAATATGCAAGAAGGATCTCTAAGAGCAGATGTTAATGTATCTGTTAGACCGATAAAATCTAAAGATTATGGAACAAGATGTGAGATAAAGAATGTAAATTCAATTAAATTTATGCAGATGGCTATAGAGTATGAAGCTAATAGACAAGTTGATTTAATTGAGGAAGGTAAATCAATTGATCAAGAAACAAGATTATTTGATACTAAAAAGAATGAAACTAGATCTATGAGATCAAAAGAAGATGCTCATGATTATAGATATTTTCCTGATCCAGATTTGTTACCTTTAGAAGTTTCAGATGAATTTATAGACAACATTAAATCTGATATTCCAGAACTTCCTGATGATAAAAAAAAGAGATTTATCGATGAATTTAAATTATCTCCCTATGAAGCTACAATTTTAGTTTCGGACATAGAAATTGCAAAATATTTTGAAGAAGTGGTGGATAAGATGGGTAAAAATAAAGATATTAAATTAGCGGTTAATTGGATTACTGGTGAATTGTTTGCTTTATTGAATAGTAAAAATATTGAAATTTCTCAAAGCCCTATAAGTGCTAAAAACTTAGCAATATTAATAAATTTAATAAAGAATGGAACTATCTCTGGAAAAATAGCAAAAACTGTTTTTGAATTAATGATAGATGGAGATAAAGATCCTCAAAAAATTGTTGAGGAAAAAGGATTAAAACAACAAAGTGATCCTAAGGCTTTAGAGACTTTAATAGATAAAATTATTAATGAAAATAGAGAAAAAGCTATTGAGTACAAACAAGGTAAAGAAAAATTATTTGGTTTCTTTGTAGGGCAAGCCATGAAAGCATCTGGAGGTAAAGCTAACCCTCAGTTAATAAATGAAATATTAAAGAAAAAACTTTAATTTTGATATTATTGTCAGATACAAAGGACTTAAAAAGCCATGGGTACGAACCTAGAAATTAGCGATAAACTTCAAAAGTACATAAATGATTTTAGTTTAAAGTTAAATCCAGTACAGCAAGAAATATTAGATTATAATAACAAACTTGGTGATATTAAGAGAATGCAAGTTGCAATATCACAATGTCACTTTTTACATTTAATTATAAAAATTTCTGGTATTAAAGATGTACTTGAAATTGGCACTTTCACAGGCCTAAGTGCACTCTCAATTTCTCTTGCACTTCCCAACGATGGAAAACTTATCGCTTTGGATAAAAATCAAGAAACTAATAAAGTTGCTTTAGATTTTTTTAAAAAAGCCAAACAAGATCACAAAATAAAAACAATTATTAAGCCTGCACTTCAAAGTTTAAGTGAATTTAAAGATCAAAAGTTTGATATGATTTTCATTGATGCTGATAAAATGAATTACAAAAATTATTATGAAAAATCTTTAGAATTAATCAAAAAAGGTGGTTTGATTATTATTGATAATGTTTTATGGCACGGAGAAGTAATAGATGAAAAAAATAATGACAAATTTACAATAAATATTAGAGAATTTAACAAATTTATACTTGAAGACAAAAGAGTAGAACAACTTATATTTCCTTTAGGTGATGGAATGACAGTGTGTAGAGTTTTATAATGTTTGAAGTATTTGGCTTTTATAAATTCATAAAAATTAATACTTTAAAAAAGAATAAGGACATCTTACAAAAATTATTGATCCAAAATAATTTAAGAGGAACCATTATTATTGCAAAGGAAGGATTAAACGGAATAATATCTGGAAAATCAAAAAATATATTAATCTTAATTAACAAACTACAATCCTTATTTTCATTTAAAAAATTTGATAATAACAATAAATCAAAGTCTTCATTTCAACCCTTTCATAAGCCAAAAGTTAAAATCAAAAAAGAGATAGTTCCAATGAATTTAACTTTAAATCCCAAAG
This sequence comes from Candidatus Pelagibacter sp. HIMB1321, assembly GCF_900177485.1. Lineage (NCBI taxonomy): Bacteria > Pseudomonadati > Pseudomonadota > Alphaproteobacteria > Candidatus Pelagibacterales > Candidatus Pelagibacteraceae > Candidatus Pelagibacter > Candidatus Pelagibacter sp. HIMB1321. The sequence goes on along the minus strand of NZ_LT840186.1, from coordinate 566,351 downwards.
AAAGAAATTTAAATACTCATCTTGATCCAAGAGAATGGAATAAATTAATTAAAAAAAAAGACACACATATAATCGATACAAGAAAACCTTTTGAATACGAAGTTGGTACTTTTAAAAAATCAATTAATCCAAATATTAATAACTTCAGAGATTTTCCAAAATATCTAAAAAAATTAAAAAAAAATAAACCTATTGCAATGTTTTGTACAGGTGGGATTAGATGCGAAAAAACATCAGTATTTTTAAAAAAGAAAGGTTTTAAGAACATATATCAATTAAATGGGGGTATTTTAAATTATCTACAAAAAATTAAAAAAGAAGAAAGTTTATGGAAAGGTGAGTGTTTTGTTTTTGATAATCGAATAAGTCTTAAACATGGTTTAAAAAGCGGAACTTTTAAAATGTGTAGTGGATGCAGAAAGCCAATCTCTACAAAAGATAGAAAATCTAAAAAATATGAAGAAGGTGTTTCATGTCCAAGTTGTTATGATAATTTAACAACTGAACAAAAATCTCGTTTTAGAATGAGACAAAGTCAGATATATAAAGCTAAAAAATCTGGCCAAAAACACATTTTTCAAAAAGAATATAAATAAAAGGTAATTTTGTCTAAATCAATTAATCTAACTAAAGATCCAATTTGGACCTTGTTAAGAAAAGTAACTATTCCAGCAAGTGTTGGATCACTATTTCAAACTTTTTACAATCTAGTTGATACTTGGTTTGCTGGTAAAATTTCAGCAGAAGCAATAGGTGCCATAGCTAAATCATTTCCGATATATTTTACAATTATTGCTGTAGGTGTTGGTGTAGGCGCTGGAACAAATGCTTTAATTGGAAATTCTTTAGGTGAAAAGAAAAATAAAGTTGCTTCTATGTATATTGCACAATCATTAATTTTTGCTTTATTTATATCTATTTTGGTAACATTATTCGGTTTGAATGCGTCTAACTTTTTATTAGGAGTAATGGGATCTGATGAGACTGGGATTTTTTTAACTAGAGAGTATCTAGACATAATTTTTTATGGAACATTTATTGTGCTTATACAAATTTCACTTAATGGAACTTTGAATGCTCAGGGCGATACAAAAAGTTATAGAAATGTTTACATTTTTAGTTTTTTTCTAAATATATTTTTAAATCCACTTTTTATTTGGGGATATGGAATAATACCAGCATTTGGAATTGCTGGGCTTGCTATTGCAACTGTTATTTCACAATTAATTGGAACAATTTATTTAGCTTATAAAGTTAATAATTGTAGAATAAAAAAATATTTAAAAATTCAGTGCTTTATTCCTAAATACAGCTATTTGATCTCATTAATTAAACAATCACTCCCTATAATGTTCAGCATGTTATTTATTGGAGTTGGAATATTTAATATCTTATATTTTATTGGTCAATTTGGTGATTTAGCTACCGCAGGTTATGGCGCTGCATTAAGAATTGAACAAGTTTTTCTACTACCCGTTATTGGACTAAATACAGCAGTTTTATCTATTGGTGGTCAAAATTTTGGAGCAAAAGCTTTTAATAGAATTAGAGAACTTTATTTTAAAGCATTAATTTTTGGATCTTCATTTATGGCTTTAGCAGGTGTGATTATTTTCTTTGGTGCTGAATTTTTTGTATCTTTGTTTACCGACAATTCTGAAGCAATAAAACATGGAATTATTTATCTAAAAGTTGCTGCATTAATAGGACCAATTTATCCAGCTTTTTTTATTACAACGGCAGTTTTTCAAGCAGTTAAAAAACCTTTATATAGTCTTTATCTAAGCATCTTGAGATTAACCGCATTTCCTTTTTTATGTTTATGGTATGTAATTAATATCAGAGGTGGAGACTATGAAGATATATTTTACACAATTATGGTTACAAATTGGATAATGGGAATTGCTGTTTTGCTATTTATTGGTTATTTCTTAAATAATGTATTTAATCAGAAAAAACCTCTTTTTAGTTTCTAACCTAACTTTAATCTTTTTATTTTTATTAGATATTTGTAATGCTAAATCCTCTGATATTAAGATAGTAGATGGTGACACGATCCATATTAATGGTGAAAAAATTAGATTTAGCGGTATAGATACGCCTGAATTAAAACAAACTTGTCTTTCTAATAAAGAAATATTCTTTTGTGGATTAGAAGCTAAAAATCTATTAGTTAAAATTATTGATAACCGCGATGTCAATTGCATTTCTGAGGGAAAAGATCGATACAAAAGAACATTAGCAGAATGTTTTGTGGGTGATTTAAGTTTATCAAGATATTTAGTTAGAGAAGGTTATGCTTTTGCTTACAGAAAATATTCAAATAAATTTGTTAAGGATGAAGAATTTGCAAAAAATAATAATAAGGGTATGTGGTCAATGTCATTTGAATATCCTTGGGAATATAGAAAAAAAAATTAGTCGTTTTTCAATTTTTTTTCTAATTTTCTAACAAAATAAGAAACTATCAAAATTAAAACTAAATATTCTAAAATTAAAAATGTATATATTTCTAATGGTCTATATGTAGTAACGACTAACTCATTAGCTTTTCTTGTTAGATCGCCGATACCAATTATTGACACAAGCGAGGACATTTTCAATACATATACAAATTGATTTCCAATTGCTGGTAAGATATTTTTAATTGCCTGAGGTAAAATAACTAATCTTAATTTTCTTAAAAAACCTAAACCTAAAGAGCTACCAGCTTCCCATTGAGCCTTTTTAATAGAATTTATTCCTGCTCTAAATATTTCTGCTTGAAAAGCACTTTCGCTAATAGATAGAGCTATAATACCAGATACAAATGGACTGAAGCTAATACCTGTCATAATAGGCAATCCATAATAAATCCACAGTATCAAGACTAACAATGGTATTGCTCTAACAATTTCCACATAACCTACATTAATGTAAGTTAAATACTTGTTCTTTGCTAAAGATGGTACAGCAACAATAAATCCTAAAATCATTGAAATTATTATTGAGACAACAGAAATGAAAATTGTTGTTGTTAATCCACTTAATAGAAATTTAAGATTAGTTAAACCCTCAACATTATTTGGAGATAAAATTAGCCAATTAAGTTCATTTTTACCACATGATGTTAATGGAAATAATAGAAGTAAAAAAAGTATTTTTTTCACTTACTAATCTATAAATGATTAAAATTAATTATAAGCTTTTCAAATTGTATTTAGCCAATAACTCAGTGAAAAAACCTGATGATTTTTTCTTTTTTATCCATTGATTAACATAATTGTTCCATTTTTCATCACCTTTAGGAACCATCATCGCTAAAAATGCGGGATTTTTTTCTCCATCAGGTACTATAGTTAACTGTGGATATTTGATTACTAATTTATTTGCCTCAGTAGAACTTGTAATATTACCATCTGCTCTACCAGCCAAAACCTCTTGAAAATCTCTCGCTGGTGCTTCAACAGAATTTAATTTTGATTTAGGAAAAAACTCTTTAGCTTTTTCTTCTTGTGAAGTCCCCAATGTAGTTGCAATTGTTACATTAGAATTGTTAAGCGAGTCCCATGTTGGAAATTTTTTTAAATTCTTTTTAAGAACCAATGGCACAGTTCCGTACTTATAATAGGTGTCAGTAAATCCCGCTACTTCAGCTCTTTTTGGGGTTTTGGTTACACTTGTAGAAATATCATATCTTTCTGATGTAATACCGGAGACAATAGTTTTCCATTCTGCAGGAACAAATTCTACTTTTACACCCATGTCATTGGCTAGTTCATTCATTACATCAATATCAAAACCTTTATATTTATTTGTTGCTGGATCTTTTACTGTCATAGGATCCCAGTCTCCTGTTGTCCCAACTTTTAAGACACCTGTTGATAAAATTTTATCTAAATTCGATTCTGCGTTTAGAGAAAAGGGCAAAAGTGCTAAAAGCACAACATATAATAGTTTTTTCATAAACTATCCCTAACTTATTTGAATTTGTATTATTACCTATAATCTTGACGCACTATCGCTCATCCATGAAAATAAATGTCTAGAAAAAGATCTTCTTACAAAAAGATTTGCATCGTTTTGATCTTTATTTTGAATAATTACATCTATTTTAGCTAATAATGTTTGTGTTGTTACACCTTTTTTATTTCTAAATTCATTAAAGTTAAATGGAGATCCTGTTTGAAAAAGGTCAAATATCTTATTTCCAGATAAATTTATCATTACAAATTGGTCAGTGACATCAATGACAGCTCCTAATTTTGTTTTACAGATATTTTGAATTAATTTTTCCTCTATTTGATTAAAATCTTTGTCATCGATAGTATTAGAAAAAATTAACCATTCATCTGGACTAAGCCAAATAGTGGTTATTTCACCATTAGATGATGAGGTGTTAGCTTCTGTTGGAAGCAATATATTAATTGCTCTTCCAACTGCAGATATAAATTTTCTACTCTTACCTCTTATTATTAATTTTCTGATTGGAGAAATTTCTTTTAATTCAATATTTGAAAATTTTTTTTGATCATTTATTGCAGGTTGTAAATTAAGCATTTAATCTTTTATTCTCCTTATCTAAAAAAACTGGATCAGATACTGTTACATTAATGTTTTTGTTTTCCATTGGTATAATTAATTTTTGACCCAACATTTTTTTTCCGCCTCTAACTACACCAAGTGCAATTGATTTATTTAGGTTTGGGCTAAAATAACTTGAAGTAACATGGCCCAACATTTCTATAGGTTTTTTGTTTGTATCAGCAACAATTTGAGCACCTTCTTCAAGTACTTCATTTGGATCATCAGTCAGTAGTCCGACTAATTGTTTTCTATCTTCTCTTATAGTGTCTGATCTATATAATGATCTTTTACCAATAAAGTCATATTTTTTCTTGCTAACAATCCAATCCATTTGAAGATCTATAGGTGTGAGTGTTGCATCCGTATCTTGACCAACAATTATAAATCCTTTTTCAGCTCTAAGTAGGTGCATAGTTTCAGTTCCATAAGGTGTAATATTAAATTCCTTACCTGCCTCCATACATTTTTCCCACAGAGATTTTCCATAGCTTGCTGGAATGTTAATTTCATAGCTATGCTCACCGGTAAAACTTATTCTCATAATTCGACATTTCACATTATCAATTTCAGAATTTTTAAAAGACATATGAGGAAAATTTTCATCAGATAAGTCCATGTCTGGAATTATTTTTTGAATTATTTTTTTACTATTAGGACCACATATACTTGCTGTTGCATAATGGTCAGTAACCGAAGTTAAATGAACATCTAATTCTGGCCATTCAGTTTGTAAGTAGTCTTCCAATTTTCCAAGAACATTTGCAGCGCCCCCAGTTGTTGTAGTCATAATATAATGATTTTCATCTAGTCTGGTCGTAACACCATCATCATAAACCATTCCATCTTCATTCAACATTAAACCATATCTGCATTTTCCTATCGCAAGTTTAGACCATGCGTTAGTATAAACACGATTTAAAAACTCTGAAGCATCTGTTCCTTGAATATCAATTTTTCCTAAAGTCGATGCATCTAAAATTCCTGCACTTTCTCTTGTAGCCTTACTTTCTCTTTGAACTGCTTGATGCATGTTTTCATTATCTTTTGGATAATACCAAGCTCTTTTCCACTGACCAATATTTTCAAATTCTGCATTATTTTGTACATGCCAATCATGCATAGGGGTTTTCCTAAAAATATCAAAAAATTCACCTACATTTCTTCCAACAATTGTACCAAAAGTAAGAGGGGTATATGGTGGCCTAAAAGTTGTTGTTCCAAGCTCTCCCATTTTGACCCCAGCAGTGTCTGCAATGATTCCGAGAGCATGCATGTTACCAAGTTTTCCTTGGTCTGTTCCCATTCCAGTTGTTGTATATCTCTTTACATGTTCTATTGATCTAAATCCTTCTCTAAGAGCTAATTTTATATCTTTAGCTGTTGCATCATTTTGATAATCAACAAAAGGTTTAGTTTTTCCAATAACTTTGTCAGATGGTAGTAACCAAATATTTCTTTTTGTTAAATCTTCATTACTTTCAATATCTAAGTTATCAAATTCTGTTGAACTGACTGCAAAAAATTCTTTTAGTTGATTAGGTATATTTTTAATTATTGAGTTTAAACTAAAATCACCATTGCACGAGCCTATACTGATTTGTTTAGATGGATAAGTTTTTGGAATAAAAACTTGATCTTCTTCTCTAAAAGAAAGTTTTCCACCAGATTGGGTAAATAAATGTACAGCTGGTGTCCATCCACCAGACATTCCTAAGCAATCACAAGAGATTTCAATTTTATTTCCCACAACATTTTGTCCATCTTTTGAAAGTTGCATTATTGAGATTTTATTAATTCTTCTATATCCGGATGTATCGACTAAAGTATAACCTTTGAGTATTTTAATTTGATTTTCCTCAACTTTTTTAACAAGTTCAGAATTTGGATTTTCTCTAATGTCTATAATAGCTTCTAATTTGATACCTTTATCAATAAAGGAGAGAGCCGTTTCATAAGCGCTATCATTATTAGTAAATAGAATATTTTTTTCACCACATGCAACACCAAATAAATCTGCATATCTTTTTAAAGCTGAGGCTAATAAAATTCCTGGTCTATCATTATTGTTAAAGATCAATGGTCTTTCGAGCGCTCCAGTTGATGTAACAACTTTTTTTGCTCTTATTTTTAATAACTTTTGTCTTATTTTGTCTTTTCTCTCATGAATTGGTAGATGATCTGTAAGATTTTCTTTTGCCAATATATAATTATATCCATGATACGCAGCAACACTTGTTCTTGTTTTAATTTCTAGGTTTTCTAATTTTTCTAAATCATTTATTTGATTGGATAACCATTTTGACGGTGTTTCATTGTCTAAAAAGACCTCATTATCCTCTTTATAAATAGTTGATCCACCTAAAATCGGTTTTTCTTCAATCAATAAAGTTTTTAATCCATTCTTAGCAGCCGTTTTTGCTGCCATGATGCCTGAAATTCCAGATCCAATTACAAGTACATCGCAATGAACATATTGATGTTCATAAATATCTGGATCAGGTTGAGTAGGTGACTTACCTAGTCCAGCAGATTTTCTTATGAAATATTCGTATTTTTCCCAGAAGCTTGCTGGCCACATAAATGTTTTATAGTAAAACCCAGCAGGTAAAAGTGGCGATAATAAATTATTTATTCCTCCAATATCAAAATTTACACTTGGCCAACAATTTTGACTTGAAGCTTCTAAACCCTCATATATCTCAACCTCTGTAGCTCTTACATTGGGTTCAGTTAATGCCGTACCATCGTTAATTTGAACAATTGCATTTGGCTCTTCTGAACCAGCGGTCATTATTCCTCTTGGTCTATGGTATTTGAAACTTCTTCCAACTAAATGGACATTGTTTGCCAATAATGCGGAGGCTAGAGTATCTCCTTTAAAACCATAATACGTTTTATTATTAAATTTAAATGAGATACGATACGTTTGATCAATAAATCTGCTAGTTTTTATTCTTGGATTCTTTGACATATTAAACTGAAGGAGGTTTCTCACCCATTTTATAAATTGCTTTTATTTCATCGTTAGATGTATCACGAACCATGTTAAACCACTTTCTACAACCATGAGCATGGTTCCATCTTTCGTATTGAACTCCTTTTATGTTTTTTCTCATAAAAAGATATTCAGCCCATTCATCGTCACTGAGTTCAGTAGGTTGTTTGGGTCTTTCTATATGAGCTTCACCACCAGCTTTGAATTCACTTTGCTCTCTTTCACCACAATAGGGACAGTTAATTACAAACATTTAGTGAGCTACAGCTGCAGCACCATGTTCATCAACAAGGTCACCACTTACAAATCTATTTAAATTAAAAGCAGCATTTAGTTTGTGCGGCTCATCATTTGCAATCGTGTGTGCAAATAGATCACCTGATCCAGGGGTCGCTTTAAATCCTCCTGTTCCCCAACCACAATTGAAATACAAACCTTTCACCATCGTTTTACTTATGATTGGACTTGCATCAGGACAGATATCAACGATACCACCCCATTGTCTTAACATTCTCATCCGACTAAAAATTGGATATAGTTCTAATATTGCATTTAACGTTCCTTCAACAATATCATGGCTACCTTTTTGTGAATATGAAACATAATCATCTGTTCCAGCTCCAATTACTAATTCACCTTTATCTGATTGACTTACATAAGCATGTACCGCATTTGACATAACAACTGTATCAATAATAGGTTTTACAGGTTCTGATACAAGAGCTTGTAGTGGTTTACTTTCTAACGGAAGTTTAATACCAGCCATATTTGCGATCACACTTGAGTGTCCAGCTGCAACAACGCCAATTTTTTTTGTTTTTATAAATCCTTTTGTAGTTTCCAATCCTTCAACTGCATCACCATTTCTTTTAATTCCTTTAACTTCACAATTTTGGATTATATCAACACCCATTTCATCAGCTCCTCTTGCATAACCCCATGCGACTGCATCGTGTCGTGCTGTACCAGCTCTTCTTTGTAATGTTCCACCTAAGACAGGGTAACGTATATCTGGTGAAGTATTTATTATTGGACAAAATTTTTTAACCTCTTCTGTTGAAAGATAAACAGCATCAATACCATTTAATCTATTTGCATGTGTTCTTCTTTTTAAATCTCTAACATCTTGAAGATTGTGAGCTAAATTCATTACACCTCTTTGACTAAACATTACATTGTAATTTAATTCTTGAGATAAGCCTTCCCAAATTTTTAACGCATGATCATAAAGGCCTGCACTCGCATCCCATAGATAGTTTGATCTAATAATAGTTGTGTTCCTTCCAGTATTTCCTCCACCAATCCATCCTTTTTCAACTACAGCAATATTTTTCATGTCATGTTTCTTAGCTAAGTAATAAGCTGTAGCTAAACCATGACCTCCACCACCAACTATAACAGCATCATATTCTTTTTTAGGTGTTGGATCTTTCCATGCTTTCTCCCAGTTCTCATGATAAGAAAATGCATTTTTAATTAGAGAGAATATTGAATATTTTTTTTTCATAGAATTTTGAATAATTACTTTATTAATATTCAATATTCAATACAATCAAATGTAACAAAATAAGGAAGAGTGGGTGAGAGGCTGAAACCAGTCGTTTGCTAAATGACCGTGCGAGGAAACTTGTACCGAGGGTTCGAATCCCTCCTCTTCCGCCATTTTAGAATAAGGGATTGTCCTTGAAAAAATCTGTCATTTTAATTGGTTTTTGTTCAAGAATATATCTATAGACATTATAATTTTCTAATACTCTTTGAACATAATTTCTTGTCTCTCTAAATTTAATTAATTCAATCCAATCAACATAATCAATTTGTTTTTTCTGTGGATCTTTATTAATTTTTTTCCAATACTTAACTCTATTAGGTCCAGCATTATAAGCTGCAACTGCAAACGGATAAGCACCATCATAATTTAATATTAGACCAGCGATGTAATGTGATCCTAAATTAATATTATACTCAGGATCAGTAGTTAATCTGGATTTTACATAAGGAAGCTTTGCTTGTTTTGCAACTAATTTTGCTGTGTAGGGCATTAACTGCATTAAACCTTTGGCTCCAGCATGACTATTTGCACTTAAATCAAATTCACTTTCCTGTCTAATAATTGATAATATAAATGCACTTTCAGGAATTTTTCTTCCATTGATAAATTTTGGTGTACTTATGATAGGATAGTTATATTTATTATGAAATCTTCTTTCATAAGAAGCAATTTTTGCAATTTGTATTGCAAAATCAAATCTTCCTATATTAGTGGAAAGTTCAGACGCTAAAACTTCACTTCCATTTTCTATATTTTCGTTTGCTAAATGTCTTAGGATAAATTTTGTGTATTTATCTTCATTAAGTTCATCTAAAAGATAAACTACCTTTACCAACTCCTTTGAGTAAAATTTTTCTCTATATTTATTGTCGACTTCTATATCTTTTGGAAGTTCAAAAGTTTTATTAGGATTTAATTCCATAAAAGCAAGTTGACCATAGTATGTTGTTAGATATTTAGATGCTTCATTAAACCATTTATTTGAATTTTCTTTATCACCAAGTGCTTTATAAGATCGTGCTAACCAGTAAGCACCTCTTGATGTACTGATTGGATAGCTCACATTATTATAAAAATTTTGAAAATGATCTTTAGATAATAGAGGGTCATCTAAAAAACTTAACGCAATCCAGCCACTCATCCATTCTGCTGCAGCATATTCTGGCCCCTCGGTTAAAGCGTGGTTGCTAGATATTTTATAGGCTAATTCATATTTCTTTTTATAAATTAATGCTCTTGAAATTATTTCTCTCTCTTGCCACCATTTTTCAGGGCGCACTAAATAATCTTTTGTGTTTTTAACTTTTAATAATATTTCAGCTGAACTATCTACACGACCTCTTTTACGTCTCCATTTCAAACGATCAAAATTTAAACCTGCATCATTTTTAAATCGCGCAGGAACATTTTTAATAGCTTGATCCACACCATAGGATTTACTCATTAATAATTGTCTGGCATTATACAAAAGTTCGTAATCTTTAGGTAAATAACGCAATATTCTTTTTAAATCCCAATATTTGTTTTCCCAAGCAAGATAATCTGCTCTTTTTATATAATCATCTGCATTAAGATGTTTTTTAAATTTTTTTCTAAAAAGCCTTAAATCAGCTTTACTTAATTCAGCAGTTATCCAACCATCTTTAATTAATTTTTTTCCAATATCTACTTGGCCAGATAGAATATAGCTTTCACCTAAGATCATTTTACCATAACCACTTAAGGGCTCTTCACCTCCAAACCAATCTATAATTTTACCTGGTGTAATTTTTTCATTAGACAACTTATGTTCTGCTAAATATCTAATTCTACCAATTCTTGGATAATCGGGATTTGAATTTATAAAATTTAGATATTCATAGAATGATGCTTTATTTCCTTTAGTTAAAAGGTGTCTCCATTGGATAAAATTATATATTGATTTATCCTTAGCTTTTTTTGCTACCCCTAGGGCATTACTCCAATTGGATTTTTTCATTTCTGCGACTGCTTTTTTTGCAAATGAAAAATCCTTTTTAGTATAAAATTTAGACCTATCAATCTCAGGTTTGGTATTTTTACCAGCTATTAATGGTTTCTTTTTGGGTAATAAATATTTTGGTTTTAAAGATTTTTTATCTTTTATTATTTTTTCAACAATTTTTGTTTTTTCTTTCAAACTTGGTTTTGGAAGGGGTTTTAAAATGTTCAGTATTATTTTTTTCTGAATTTCATCATCTGTCAGTATTGGTTTCTTAATTGGTATAATTTTACTATTCAGAGAAAATGCAAAGTTGTTTGTAATCAATAAAAATATAACTGCTGTAAGAATGGTTGTTAGTTTTCTTGGCATAATCTTTAGTATGTGAATCAATAATTTATGTTATAAGTATTTATGTTTAAAGGATCAAATGTAGCGTTAATAACACCATTTAAAGATGACAATCTTGATATTGATAGTTATATCAAATTAATTCATTTTCATCTTAATAATGGGACTAGTGGACTTGTGCCAGCAGGCACTACAGGTGAGTCTCCAACACTTAGTCATAAAGAGCATCAGCAAGTTATTGATCTATGTATAAAAGAAAGTAAGGGTAAAATACCTGTAATTGCTGGAACAGGCTCAAATTCTACTGTGGAAGCAATATCGTTAACATCTCATGCTGAAAAAGCAGGTGCCAGTGCAGCGTTAATCGTGACCCCATATTACAATAAACCCACTCAGGAAGGACTGTATCAACATTATAAAGCTATTAATGACAAATGTGGATTGCCAATTATTATTTACAATATACCCGGAAGATCTGTAATTGATATGTCCGTAGAAACTATGGCTAGACTTTTTGAATTAAAAAATATTGTTGGTGTTAAAGACGCAACAGGTGATTTAGATAGAGTAGACCAACAATTAAAAGCAATGGGAAATGAATTTATACAATTAACAGGAAACGATGATAATGCTTTAGAGTTTAATCGAAGAGGTGGGGTTGGAGCAATTAGTGTAACTGCCAATATAGCTCCTAAGCTTTGTTCTGATTTTCAATCTTTATCTTTACTGCCTGATGATCAATCAAAAAAGGAAGCTGAAAATTTAGATAAAGTTTTACAACCATTACACTATTCTATGTTTGTTGAGAGTAATCCAAGTCCAGTAAAATATGCAGCTAAAATTTTAGGTTTGTGTGATGATGCTGTTAGATTACCACTTGTAAAAGTGACAGACGAAACAAAAAATATAGTAAGTAAAGCACTAGAGACAGCTAAACTAGTCTAATGAAAAAAAAAACCAGTCCTGGTTTGAAGATTATTTGTTTAAATAGAAAAGCAAGCTTTAATTATTTTTTTGAGGATCTTATAGAGGCAGGAATTGTTTTAAAAGGTTCAGAAATTAAATCAGTAAGAGAAGGTAAAGTTAATATTGCTGAATCCTATGCTGTTGAAAAAAATGGAGAGATTGTTTTAATCAATTCTCATATTGCTCAATATAAACAGGCAAGTATGACAAATCATAATCCAATGGATGAAAGAAAATTATTACTAAATAAAAGAGAAATAAATAAACTTATTGGTAAAATGCAGAGAGATGGATTTACAATTGTTCCAACTAAAATGTATTTTAAAAAAGGAAAAGCAAAAATTGAAATCGCGGTAGCCAAAGGTAAAAAGCAATACGATAAGAGAGCAGCTAAAAAGAATAGAGATTGGAATCGTGATAAAGCTAGATACATAAGAAAATCAAGTTGATGATATATATTGGCTTAGGTTCTAACTTAGGAAATAGAATTCAAAATATTGAAAATGCAAAATATCTGCTGAAATCTCATGGTATTGATATTCTAAAGTCATCTAGTTACTATGAGACATTATCATGGCCAGATACTACTAATCCAAAATTCATAAATATAATAATTGAATCAAATACAAATATCCCCGCAGATAGATTAATCAAAATTTTCAAATTAATAGAAAAAAAACTCGGTAGAAGAAAAGGTCCAAGGAATTCACCTCGTACTTGTGATATTGATCTAATTTCTTATAGAGACAAAATTTTTTTAGATAAAATCAAAATTCCTCACAAAAGAATGTCGAAAAGAAATTTTGTATTATTACCTCTTTTTGAAATAGCCCCAGATTGGATACATCCAATAACAAAAAAAAGTGTTAAAGATTTAATTTTTTCTTTACCAATTAAAGATATTACAACTATTAAACAAATATGATTTAATGTTATATTAAATTATATGCTTAATTCTGACGACCTCATAAATAAAGTTAAGATTTATAATAAGTTTGTTAATTTAGAACGCTTAAATAAAGCTTATAATTTTGCGGTAAAGGCTCATAGTAATCAAAAAAGAGCTTCAGGCGATCCTTATTCTGTGCATCCAATTGAGGTAGCAAATATTCTCACTGACTTAAAATTAGACTCAGCCACTATTGCTACAGGCTTACTACATGACACAATTGAGGATACGTTTGCAACTTACGAAACAATCAAAGGTGAATTTGGAGAGGAAGTTGCTGAATTAGTTGAGGGGGTTACAAAGATTTCAGTTTTCGAAAATACTGCTGCAGCTAATTCTAAAGCTGAAAATTTCAGAAAATTAATTTTAGCCACATCAAAAGATATTAGGGTTTTATTGGTTAAGCTTGCAGATAGATTGCACAACATGAGGACAATCAAATCAATTTCTCGAGAAGATAAAAGGAAGAGAATTGCACAAGAAACCATGGAAATTTATGCTCCCCTTGCTGATAGAATGGGAATGCACAGAATAAGAGATGAACTTGAAGATTTATCATTTGAAATATTAAATAATGATGCAAGAAAACTTATTCAAAATAGATTAACTGAAATTAAACAAGACAAAGAAGATCTTTTTGAGGCTCTTTCAAAAGAAATCCAAAATTTATTATCAGAAAATGATATTAAATCCTCAATTTATGGTAGACAAAAAACTCCTTTTTCAATTTGGAGAAAAGTTCAAAAAAAAAGAGTTTCGCTTGAACAAATCACAGACATTATTGGATTCAGAATTATTTTAGAAAATATAGACGAGTGTTATCATTGTTTGGGAGTTTTACATAAAAAATGGAATTGCATACCAGGAAAATTTAAAGATTACATCTCCTCACCAAAAATTAATGGATATAAATCACTTCACACATCTGTAATTGGGTCATTTAAAAAACCAATTGAAATTCAAATTCGAACAAATGAAATGCATGACTTTGCTGAAAGAGGAATAGCATCACATTGGAATTATAAATCTTCTGAAAAATTTAATTCTCTTCAATGGAAGGAATATGATTGGTTAAAAGACTTAGTTGAGATTATTGAAAGAAATGAAAATCCTGAACATTCTTATGAATATACAAAATTACAAATGTTTCAAGAAAACGTATTTTGTTTTACACCTAAAGGCTCAGTGATAAAATTACCTAAAAACGCTACTCCAATTGATTTTGCTTATGCAGTTCATACTAAAATTGGAAATACTGCTATTGGCTGTGAGATAAATGGTAATAAAAGTGAAATGCAAAGTATTCTTAGAAATGGAGATACAGTAAATATAATCACTTCTAAAAATCAATCTCCCTCACTTCACTGGATACCTGTTACTAAAACAGGTAAGGCAAGAGCCGCAATAAGAAGATATTGGCATGATAAAGGAGAAGAGAAAGAAGAAAAGCTTAAAAAATACAATACTACATTATGGATTTCATTACCTGACAAGCCAGGACAATTAGGAAGTATAAGTTCATTGATAGGTGACCACAAATTGAATATTTCAAATTTAGTTATGGCTGGTAAAAATCCAAATTATATAAATTTTAAATTCCAGTTAATCATTAGAGATTTAAAAAATTTCACTAATTTTATTGCGGAGTTAAAGCAAAAAGGTATAAAATTTAAGATAATTAGACACGAAGATAAAAGAAATGCTTTCACTCAAAAAATCCTTAAGTATTTTAAAAAAGACTGATGCTCTTTTAGAGGGTCATTTTGTTTTATCTTCTGGTCTTCATTCTCCAAAATATATTCAATGTGCAAAATTATTAAGTTTCCCAAATAAAGCTAGTTTAATTTGTAAATCTCTTGCAAATAAAATTAAAAAAAATTACAAAAAAATTGATTTAATTTTAGCACCAGCAATGGGAGGTGTTGTTATTGGATATGAAATCGGCAAACTATTAAAAAAAGAGACAATATTCTGTGAAAGGGTTAATGGCAAATTTAAACTTAGAAGAGGTTTTGATATTAAAAAAAATTCAAAAGTTCTAATAATTGAAGATGTAATTACAACAGGTAAATCAAGTTTAGAATGTGTAAAGTTAATAGATAAATCAAAAGCAAAATTAGTTGGATTTGCATCCATAATAGATAGATCAACAAAAAAAACTTTAAAAATAAAACATAAAATTATTTCACATTTAAAAATTGATGTTCCTACATATAAATCAAATCAATTACCAAAAGAATTAGCTTCAATTCCAATTACAAAACCGGGAAGTAGATTTTTAAAGTGAAAAGGTTAGGAGTTAATATCGATCATATTGCAACACTAAGAAATGCAAGAGGTGAATTTCATCCAGATCCATTTTTTGCTGCTAAATATGTAAATCAACAAGGAGCAGACTCTATCACAATTCATTTAAGAGAAGATCGTCGTCATATTAGAGACTTGGATGCAAAAAAAATCTGTTCAATAAAAAATTTATTGGTGAATTTAGAAATTTCTATAAAAAATGAAATAGTTAATAATGCTCTAAGAATTAAACCTAATTATATTTGCATTGTTCCGGAAAACAGAAAAGAAATAACTACCGAAGGTGGTTTAAACATATCAAAAAATAAACATAAGATTAAAAAAATTATAGATCTATTTAAAAAGAATAATATCAGAACCAGTCTTTTTATTAATCCAACTTCAAAAGATATACTTCTATCCAAAGAATTAGGAGCTGAGTGTATAGAAATTCATACAGGTCGATTAGCTAATTTAGTAAAATCAAAAAAGAAATTTAGAAAAGAATTATTGCGTATAAAATCTTCTTGTAAATTAGCAGATGAAATAGGACTTGAAATACATGCTGGTCATGGTCTGGATTATAAATCTACAGAAATTTTATCAAAAATTAATGAAATAAAAGAATTCAACATAGGTCATTTTATTATTGGCGAGTCAATTTTTTATGGAATTAAAAATGTCATAAAAAAATTCAAAAAAATTATTAAATAATGAAAACAGTTGGTATTGGTGTTGATATAGTTGATAACAAGAGGTTTACAAATTTAGTAAGAGATAAGAAATTCATTAATCGAACATTTAGTAAAAAGGAAATTTCAAATTCAAAAAAAATTTCTAATAAAATAAACTTTTATTCAAAGAGATTTGCTGCAAAAGAATCTTTTGCAAAGGCTCTAGGAACTGGCTTCAGAAATGGCTTAAATTTTAAAGATGTGGAAGTACTAAATAATGATCTTGGGAAACCATATTATTTAAAAAATATTAAAATTAAGCAATTTATTAAAAAGATAAAAAAAATTGATAATTTTGAATTGTTTCTTTCAATTTCTGATGAAAAAGATTACTCAGTTGCCTTTACAATTATTCAAAAAGTTTAATGATTTCTAAAGCTGTAATATTAGATAATATAAAAACTCTTTTTTATGCGTTAGTTATTGCGGTAATTATCAGATCTTTATTATTACAACCTTTTTATATTCCATCATCCTCGATGGAGCCTACGCTTTTAGTTGGTGATAGACTTTTTGTCACAAAGTATTCATATGGATATAGCAAGCATTCATTCCCTTTCAGTCCTCCAATTCTAAATAAAAGAATAATGTTTTCTGAACCTAAAAGAGGGGACGTCGTTGTATTTAAAACTCCAGCTGATAACAGAACTGATTACATAAAAAGATTAATTGGTTTGCCTGGTGATACAATTCAATTCCTAGATACAAATCTTTATATTAATAATAGTGAAATATTAAAATCTCGTACATCAATTTCTGATAAAATTTTTTGCGGCAATAGAACAATAGATGTTTTTACTTTTGAGGAAAAATTACCAAATAATAAGATTCATAAAACTGTATATCTAAAAAATTTTCCATTCAATAATTCCGATCCATTTATTGTCCCTAAAGACCATTATTTTTTCCTAGGAGATAATAGAGATTGTTCTAAAGATAGTAGATTTTTATCAAGTGTTGGATATGTTCATAAAGATAATCTTGTTGGTAAAGCTCAATTTATTTTTTTTTCTTCTGACAAATCAATCGGTAGTTTTTTTGCATTTTGGAAGTGGCATAAATCTATTAGATTTAATAGATTTTTTAAGAAAATTATTTAATGAAAATAGATTATTTCAATTTAGAAAAAAAAATTAACTATAAATTTAAAGATAAAAAACTTCTAGTAAAATCCTTAACACACAAAAGTTATGATAAAATCAATAATAACGAAAAAATTGAATTTTTAGGTGATAGAGTTTTAGGACTTATAATAGCAAAAAAACTTTTAGAAATTTATCCTGAAGAAAAGGAAGGTATTTTAGATAAGAAATTTGCATCTTTGGTTAACAAAAAAACATGTCTTCAAATAGCTAATAATATTTCTTTAGAAAAATATATTCTAACATTTAATCCTAAAAATAAAAAAATTAAAGTTGAAGATAAAGTGATTGCTGATTGTTGTGAAGCATTAATTGGTGCTATATATTTAGATAAAGGCTTTACAGCTGTAGAAAATTTTATCTTAACTTTTTGGAGCAAAAATATTAAAGAGAGCGTTATCACGCAGATAGATGCAAAAACTAAATTACAAGAATATTCACTGAAGAAATTTAAAAAACTACCTATATATAAGATAATTTCTAATACTGGACCAAGACACAAACCAATTTTTAAAGTAGCAGTTAAACTTCCAAATACAAAATTCTATATTGGCCAAGGTACATCAAAAAAAGATGCTGAACAAAATGCAGCAATTATTTGTTTAGAAAATAATCAGTAATTTATGAACTGGGATGATACAGGATTTTTGTTATCAAAAAACAGGTATAATGAAAATTCCATAATAACAGAAATATTTACAAAAGAACGAGGGAAGGTTTCTGGTATAATTTTTGGCGGAACATCAAAAAAAATAAAGAATTATCTCCAAGTTGGAAATTTACTTTATACAAATTATAACTCTAAATCAGTCAATAGAATTGGTTATTTTAAAATTGAAATTTCTAAAGCCTTTACTCCTATTTATTTTGATGATCCAAAAAAATTAAATTGCATTTCATCATCTATGAATTTGATAAAAATCTTAACAGCAGACTCTCAAAGAAATGAGGACATTTATAAATCAATAAATGATTTATATAAAATTTTAGAAGAGCCAGATTGGTTAAAAAGATATATTTTTTGGGAACTTAACCTTTTAAGTATTCTTGGTTTCAATTTAGATCTTAAACAAATGGTTAATAAAAAAATTTTAGATAATAAAACTGTGTATTTTGCTAAATCATCAACTGAAAGAAAATTAGTTCCAAATTTTTTGATCGACAAAGATGAAAACCAAGAAAATATAAAAGATCTTTTAAATGGACTTAAATTAGTTGGAGATTTTTTGGATAAAACAATTCTTAAACCAAATAATATTAATCACCCTTTGACTAGAGAACAGTTTATAAATTCTTTAAAATAATTAAATTAAAATTTTGTCTAATCTATCTGCGTAGTAAGTTACTATTGCATTTGCACCAGCTCTTTTAAATGCAATAAGGCTCTCATAAATAGCATTCTTATCAATAATGTTTTTGTTTATAGCATTAGACAGTAGACTATATTCACCTGAGACTTGATAGGCAAATACTGGTATTTTAAATTTGTCTTTAATTGATTTTATAATATCTAGATATGGCATACCAGGTTTAACCATTACCATATCGGCACCTTCTTTTATATCTAAAGCGATTTCTCTTAAAGCTTCATCGGTGTTTCTAAAATCCATTTGATAAGTTTTTTTATCTCCCTTAAGTGAGCCTTTAGAGCCTACTGCATCTCGAAAAGGACCATAATAACTAGAAGCATATTTTGCAGCATAGGAAAGTATATTAATATTTTTTAATCCCTCATTATCTAAAGCAGAACGAATTTTTTTAATTCTTCCATCCATCATGTCTGATGGTGCAAGTACATCGCAACCCATCTTTGCTTGTAGTAAAGATTGATTAATCAAAACTTCAATAGTCTCATCATTAATTATCTCATTTGATTTTATCAAACCATCATGTCCATGTGATGTATAAGGATCAAGTGCAACATCACACATGATACCAATTTCATTTTTATATTTTTTCTTAATTTGTAAAATAGCTCTACAAACTAAATTATTTTCATTAAGAGCTTCAGTTCCAAGTTCATTTTTTTTTATTTTTTTCGTTTTTGGAAACAGAGCCACCATTGGAACTTTATTCTTTATTGCTTTATCTATTATTTGAGAAATTCTATCTATTGAATATCTATACACATCAGGCATTGATGGTATTGCTTCTCTTTTATTTTTTCCATCAAGTAAGAAAATTGGCAAAATAAAATCACTTGAACTTAAGGTGTTTTCTTGAACAAGTCTCCTTGTCCAGTCATATTTTCGATTTCTTCTTAGTCTAAGAGATGGATATTTACCTGTGATCATAATATTATTTTATAAAATGCGACAAATGTATTATATTAATCTTATTTTAAAAGAGTAATTAAAAATCATGAATTTAAATTTTAACGATTTTAAGCAACTAGATTTAAAGTTTAATATTAATAAATTGCAAGAAGCTTACAAAGAAGTAATAAAGATTAAAAATTTTGAAAGCCCTGAAGAAGTGACTAATTTTGGTGCGATTTCTTTAACACAAATCCCAGGAGATCCAGAGTCTATTAAAGGTCATAAAGCTAGAGGTGTTTTTTGGACAAAACCAGATGCAAGTGGGAAAGAAGTTTCAAGAGATGTTTCTATTGAAGAAGATAAATATTCTGAATTTATAGAGGATTTTAAAAATACATATTTTAAAGAGGTTTTTGACTCTCTATCAAAAAGATATAAACTTGGAAGAGTAAGAATTTTGCTTAAACAACCTCGATCTACTTTAAGTTGGCACAGAGATCCCGAACCAAGATTGCACATTCCAATTATAACTAATCCTGGATGTATTATGGTAATTGATAATGTTGCAAAACACATGCCAGCTGATGGTTCTTGTTGGATAACTAATAATACAAAATACCATAATTTTTTTAATGGTGGAGAAGAAAATAGAATTCATTTAGTTGCTTGCGTTTTAAATCATAAATTTAATTAAATTGAGAAAAGTTTTCATTGCTTCTGATCACGCTGGTTTCAAACTTAAAGAGCAAATAAAAAAAAAATTTTCAAACAATATCAACATCATTGATCTAGGCACAAATAACTCCACAACATCTGTAAATTATCCAAATTTTGCTCACCAATTGTGTAAAAAAGTTAGTTTAAATAATAAAAATATTGGTATTTTAGTTTGTGGATCAGGAATGGGAATGTCTATGGCTGCAAATAGACATAAAAAAATTAGAGCTGCACTTTGTTATTCAATAAAAAATACAAAATTATCAAGATTGCATAACAATTCAAATGTCATTACATTAGGTTCAAGGTTGATTAAAAAAGAATTGGCCTTTAAGTGCATAAATACTTTTTTAAGTACACCTTTTGAAAGTGGTAGGCATTTAAAGAGAGTTAAAAAAATATAGGTGGTATTATGTCAAAAGAAACAAATTATTTAAATACTCAATACAAAGATTTTTTTGAAAAAAGTTTATCTGAAACTGATCCAGAGTTATTTAAAGCAGTTAATGATGAATTAATACGACAACAAAACCATATAGAATTAATAGCATCAGAAAATATTGTTTCAAAAGCAGTGCTTGAGGCACAAGGATCAGTTTTAACAAATAAGTATGCCGAAGGATATCCTGGAAAAAGATACTACAATGGATGTGAACATGTTGATGTAGCTGAACAACTAGCAATAGATAGACTTAAAAAAATTTTTAATTGTAAATTTGCAAATGCACAACCTCATTCTGGTGCACAAGCAAATGGTGCAGTTTTTTTAGCTTTATTAAATCCTGGAGATACTTTTTTGGGAATGAGTTTAAATTCTGGTGGTCATATCACACATGGATTGAAGATCTCAATGTCTGGAAAATGGTTCAACGCAATAGGCTATGATGTTGATAAAGAATCAGAGTTAATTGATTATGATAATGTTGAAAAATTAGCTCTTGAACATAAACCTAAATTAATTATTGCGGGAGGAAGTGCTTATTCACGTGTAATTGATTTTAAAAGATTTAGAGAAATTGCAGATAAAGTTGGAGCATATTTAATGGTAGATATGGCTCATATATCTGGATTAGTTGCAGGTAAAGGTTATCCAAATCCTTGTGATTATGCTCATGTTGTCACTTCAACAACTCATAAAGTTTTTAGAAGTGCTAGAGGTGGAATAATTTTAACCAACCATGAGGATTTATCTAAAAAATTTAACTCTGCTGTATTTCCGGGTTATCAAGGTGGACCTTTGATGCATGTTATAGCTGGTAAAGCTGCAGGTTTTTTAGAAGCTCTAAAACCTGAATTTGAAAGTTATATAAAATCAGTTTTAGCTAATGCTAAAATTTTAGCTGAAACATTAAAAAATAAAGGATTTAAAATTTATTCTGGTGGAACAGATACACATTTGATGCTTGTTGATTTACGACCATTTAACGTAAAAGGTAATCTAGCAGCTGAAAGTTTATGTAGGGCAAACATTACGTGCAATAAAAATGGAATACCGTTTGATACAGAAAGTCCTATGGTTACATCTGGTATAAGATTAGGTTCTCAAGCCGCAACAACACGAGGATTTGGATTAAAAGAGTTTGAAAAAGTAGGTGAACTTATAACTAGAGTTATTAAAGGTTTATCAGAAAATCCTAATGACAATAATAAAATTGAATTAGAAGTTCAAAAAGAAGTTGTTGAATTATGTTCTTCTTTTCCAATTTATAAAAATCTTAACAGATGATTTGTTCAATCTGTAAAAAAGGTGAAACCTCTGTTGTAGACTCCCGACCAACAGAAGATGGCACTGCAATCAGAAGAAGAAGACTTTGTGTTTGTGGAGCTAGATTTACAACTTTCGAACGTGTTCAATACAGAGAGTTGATGGTTGTAAAAAAGAATGGTCGGAAATCATCATTTGATAGAGATAAACTTGCTAAATCAATCTTTATAGCACTTAAAAAAAGACCAATAGATACAGAAACAACTGAAAAATTTATTAGTAAAATTTCAAGATCATTAGAAGAGCTTGGACAAAGTGAAATTTCAACGAACACAATAGGTACAATGGTGATGGATGGTTTAAAAGAATTAGACCCTGTTGCTTATGTAAGATTTGCCTCAGTTTATCGAAATTTTAAAGAAGAAAAAGATTTTGTTCAATTTGTTGACAGATTAGATGTCTACAAAAATAAGTAAATCTATTAACAAAGATAATTTTTTTATGTCTTTAGCCTTTGATTTGGCTAAATCAAAAACTGGGTTAACAGGTGTTAATCCTGCAGTTGGGTGTATTATTGTTGGAGAAAACGATGAGATTTTATCTGCAGGTTCAACAGGGATTGGTGGAACACCTCATGCAGAAAAAAGTGCAATTAATTCAGCTATAGAGA
This sequence comes from Candidatus Pelagibacter sp. HIMB1321, assembly GCF_900177485.1. Lineage (NCBI taxonomy): Bacteria > Pseudomonadati > Pseudomonadota > Alphaproteobacteria > Candidatus Pelagibacterales > Candidatus Pelagibacteraceae > Candidatus Pelagibacter > Candidatus Pelagibacter sp. HIMB1321. Next base: position 543,500 of record NZ_LT840186.1, on the reverse strand, counting down.
AATTAAATGGTTCAACACTTTATTCAACTTTAGAGCCATGTGTACACTTTGGTAAAACTCCACCTTGTACAAATTTAATAATTAAATCAGGAATTAAAAAAGTAATCTTTTCTCTAGAAGACATTGACCCTAGAGTTAAAAATAAAGCAAAAAAAATCTTATCTAAAAATGGCATTCTAGTTAAAAAAAATATACTACAGAATAAAGCAAAACTTTTTTATAATTCATATATAATTAATAGAAAGCAACACATTCCATACGTTATAGGAAAAATAGCGGTCACTCAAAATAATGTTATTCATAGTGATCAAACTAAGAAAATTACATCTATTGAGTCAGATAAATTAACTCATTACCTAAGATACAAAAATGATTCTATACTGATCAGTTCAAAAACAATTAATATAGACAATCCAAGATTAGATTGTCGGTTAACTGGTTTAAGTAGATTTTCTCCAAAAAGAATAATTCTTGATAAAGATCTGGAATTAAATCAAAGTTCTTATGTTTTTAAATCTATCAATAAACAAAATACCATAATCTTTTATAATTCAGGTTTAAAAAAAAAAATTAATAAGCTTAAAAAAAAAGGTGCATTACTAGTAAGATTTAAACTAAATAAAAATTTACATTTTGATTTAAAATTGATTTTAAAAAAACTCTACGATATGAAAGTACGAAATCTTTTAGTTGAGGGAGGGCAAAAATTAACTGAAAACTGTTTAAAACAAAAAATTTTTAATGAATTTTACCTATTTAAAAGCAATAAAAAAGATCCTTTGGAAAATAATTATAAAATATTTAATTATGTTTATTTATTAAAAAAAAATTTTAAACACAAAAAAAGGATAATTAATAAACTTAATAAAGACAAAATAACAATATATAATTAAGATGTTTAATGGAATAATTTTTAACTCTGGTGAAATAAAAAAAATTTTAAAGAGACCAAAAGGAATAAATATTTTTTTAAAATCAAATTTAAAGTTAACTTCTAAGGATCTAGGAATATCGGTTGCTTGTGATGGAGTTTGTCTGACATTGATATCAGTCAAAAATAAATTGTTAGAATTTTATTTATCAGATGAAACTATTGTCAGGTCAAACTTTAAGAATGTTACTATTGGAAAGATTTTAAACTTAGAACTTCCATTAAGATACAAACAGCAAATCTCAGGTCATATTTGTCAAGGACATGTAGATTGTGTGGGAAAGGTTATTTCAATAAAAAATATTGATAAATCTTATAAATTTAGATTTTCAATACCTTCAATTTTTAAGCAGGATTTAATAGAAAAAGCTTCAATAAGTATCAACGGAATTTCTTTAACTATATCAAAAGTTCTTTCATCCAGTTTTGAAATTTGGGTAATTCCTCATACATATAATTTAACCAATTTATCAAAATTAAAAAAAAATAGTTTGGTTAATATTGAGATCGATATTCTTTCAAAATACGTTAAGAACTATTTTAATGCAAAAAAATAATTTTTCTCCAATAGAAGGAATAATCAAAACTGCCAAACAAGGTAAAATGTTTATTCTTGTAGACGATGAAAAGAGAGAAAATGAGGGTGACCTCGTAATATCATCATCGTTTGCAACCACAAAAAATATTAATTTCATGGCTAAATATGGAAGGGGATTAATTTGTCTTGCTATGGAAAGTTCACAAGCAAGAAAGTTGAATTTGAGTTTAATGTCTCCAGTAAACCAATCACGAAATAAAACTGCTTTTGCGATCTCAATAGAAGCCAAAAAAGGCATTACAACTGGTATATCTGCAAGAGATAGAGCTAGAACAATAAAAGTTGCTTCAAAAAAAAATGTTACGAAAAAAGAAATAGTCTCACCAGGTCACATATTTCCTATAATCGCCAAAGATGGCGGTGTACTAGTAAGAGCTGGGCACACCGAGGCATCAGTTGATATCTCAAAATTAGCAAAAAAAAATAATTCTGCAGTAATTTGTGAAATTATGAAAGATGATGGATCTATGGCAAGAGGTAAAGATCTTTTTATTTTTGCTAAAAAACATAATCTTAGAATAGCTAAGATCGAAGATTTAATTTCTTATAGACTTAAAAAAGAAAAATTAATTAAACTTAAAAAAAATTTAGATATTAAAATTCAAGAGCAAAATTTTAAGCTTAAAATCTTCGAAAATAAAATCAATGGATCTGAGCATCTAGCTTTTACTAAGGGTAAACTTGGATCAAAAATTGTTCCAAAGGTAAGGGTTATTTCGTCAAATTTATTACTCGAAAACATTCTTACAGGAGGAAAATTACCTGATACATTTAATAGAACAATGAGATATTTTAAAAAATTTAAAAATTGTATCTTAGTCTTTATCAATGAGAATAATTTATCTTTAAATAATGTTTCTTTTAAATCAAAAAAAAAATATTCAAAAATTAAAGAGAGTAAAAAAGAATATTTAATAAAAAATTATGGAATAGGAGCTCAGATCTTAAAAGAGTTAAAAGTAAGGAAAATGACATTACTAACCAAAACACCAAAAAATGTTGTTGGTTTAGATGGTTTTGGTATTAAAATATTAAATCAAGAAATTATTTAATGAAAAAAATACTATTTGTAGTAGCAAATTACTATAAGGATGTTTCTAAAGGACTCATTCAATCTGCAAAAAAAAAATTTTCAAAAAATTATATTCTTGAAATCAAAGAAGTGCCAGGTGTTTTTGAAATACCTGTTTTAATATCTAAACATATAAAAAGATATGATGGATTTTTAGCTTTAGGATGTGTAATTAAAGGGCAAACACCACATTTTGATTTTATTTCTCAAGCAACCACAAATGCAATAATGGATTTATCAGTAAGTTCAAAAAAACCAATTGGCAATGGCGTAATTACTTGTTTGAATATGAAGCAAGCTAGAGCTAGAAGAAAAAAGGGTGCTGAAGCCGCCGATGCTGTTATTTCTGTTTTGAGCTATTAATCCTATGAAAACTCATTATAGTCCTAAAAATAATCCAAGAGTTATAATCATTCAAAAATTATATGGTAAAATTTTTAATGAAGAGGAAAATATTACCTTTCCCAAACACCGTTTTAAAAAATTTATTAAAGATATTGTTTTAGGATCGATAGAAAGAAATGAACTGATTAAAGAAGAAATAGATACCAAACTAGGTGAAGAATTTTCATTTAAAAATTTAGATAAAGTTTTTCAGATTATTTTAACTGCAGCTACCTATGAATTTTTATATAAACCAAATATTTCAAAAAATATTATTATTAAAGAATATTTAAACTCATCAAATTTTTTTTTAGAAAACTCTCAAACAAAATATTTAAACGCTTTACTAGATAATATTGGTAAAAAATTAAGATCTAAGAATGCATGAATTTGATTTAATTAAAAATTATTTTTCAAAATTAACAAAAAATAATAAATCTGCTTTAAATCTTAACGATGATGTCTTTTTTGACAAATCAAAAGAGTTAGTCATTTCTGTAGATACTTATAACGAAGGTATTCATTTTCCTAATTTTGATAATCTTTCATTAGTGATTAAAAAGATTTTAAGAGCATCAATTTCTGATCTTATTTGCAAAGGAGTAAAACCAAAATATTACTTTATGTCTGGATCTGGTAATAAAAAAAGTTTTTCCAAAAATAATTTAAGAGAAATTGCTAAATCTTTATCAGAAGAACAAAAAAAATATGATATTCAGCTTTGTGGTGGTGATACAACTTTTTCAAACAAGCTCACTTTTTCAATTACTGTAATTGGTTTTTCCAAAAAAATAATTTTTAGAAACAAAGCCAAAATAAATGATGATATCTACGTTACTGGAAACATTGGAGATAGTTATATTGGTTTAGACATTATCAAAAAAAGAATTAATTTAAAAAAAAATCAAAATAGCTATTTTATAGATAAATACTATAAACCTGACATTCAAATAAAATTAGCTGAAGAATTATTAAAATTTTCTAACACCTCAATTGATATTTCAGATGGTTTGTTTGCTGATCTAGAGAAATTAATTAATGATCAAAAAGCTAGCTATAAAGTACGTTTAAATGAAGTTCCAATTTCAAAGCCAATGAGTAAATTATTACACGAACGTAAACTCAAAAAAATTAAAACAATTTCCAATGGAGATGATTATCAAATTTTGTTTACGGCAAGTAAAAATAAATCAAGAATCATTAAAGCAATTTCTAAAAAACTTAAAATAAAGATAACAAAAATTGGTAAAATCTTATCACCTTCAAATAAATCATCAATTATTGACGAAAAAGGTAAGATTTTAAAGGTTAATAATAAAGGCTATCTTCATCATTTTTAAAACTTATTATTGTCTTTTTGAGCTTTTTTTGTATTGTCCGGGCTTAAAATTTAATAACCAACAAACTTAAGGTAATTATGAGCACATCTGTAGAAACTATACTTTTATATACAATAGGAGCTGGTTTTTTATCCATCGTTTATGGATTTTTAACTGGAAAAAATATTTTAAATTCGAGCGCTGGAAATGCCAAGATGCAAGAAATTGCTTCTGCAATTCAAATCGGTGCCAAAGCTTATTTAGCTAGACAATACAAAACTATTGCAATTGTTGGTGTAGTTGTTTTGGTAATTGTCAGTTTTGCATTTAGTCCACTAGTTGGTTTAGGTTATTTAATAGGTGCAACTTTATCAGGTATTGCAGGTTATGTTGGTATGTTGGTTTCAGTTCAAGCTAACGTTAGAACCACAGAAGCTTCTAGAAAAGGTCTTGCTCAGGGCTTATCTGTTGCTTTTAAATCAGGCGCTGTAACTGGCATGTTGGTTGCTGGTTTAGCTTTATTGGCTATTGCAGTTTACTATTATATTTTATTAAAATTTAATGTCGATGAGAGAGAAATTGTTAATGCTCTTGTTGCATTAGGATTTGGTGCTTCTTTGATTTCAATCTTTGCAAGACTAGGTGGTGGTATTTTTACTAAAGGTGCCGATGTTGGTGCTGATTTAGTTGGAAAAGTTGAAGCAGGAATTCCAGAAGATGACCCAAGAAACCCAGCTGTAATTGCTGATAATGTTGGGGATAACGTTGGTGATTGTGCAGGAATGGCTGCTGACTTGTTTGAAACTTATGCAGTAACTATTGTTGCTACTATGGTTTTATCTTCAATCTTTTTTGTTGGTGATATTAACATGATGATTTATCCATTAACAATTGGTGGTGCTTGTATATTGACATCTATTGTTGGAACATTTTTTGTTCGACTTGGTAGCACAAATAATGTGATGAATGCTTTATATAAAGGTTTTGTGGTTTCAGCTATTGCTTCACTTGCTATTCTTTATCCAGTAACAGATTATGTAATTGGTTTTAGCAATGAGTACACTGTAAATAATAAAACTTTTAATGGTATGGATTTATACTATTGTGGTGTTGTTGGTTTAGTAATAACTGGATTATTAATTTGGATTACAGAATACTACACTGGAACTAATTATCGTCCAGTGAGATCTGTAGCATCATCTTCTACAACAGGTCATGGAACAAATGTTATTCAAGGTTTAGCTATTTCTATGGAAGCAACTGCTATTCCAGCATTAATTATTGTTGGTGGAATTTTACTAACTAATTCTGTAGCTGGTTTATACGGAATTGCGATTGCAGTAACTACAATGCTTGCACTAGCAGGAATGGTGGTAGCTTTAGATGCTTATGGACCCGTTACTGATAATGCGGGTGGAATAGCAGAAATGTCAAATTTAGATAAAAAAGTAAGAAAAACTACTGATGCACTCGATGCTGTTGGAAATACTACTAAGGCTGTGACCAAAGGTTATGCTATAGGCTCTGCTGGTTTAGGAGCATTAGTTTTATTTGCTGCATATACAGAGGATATCAAACATTTTTCAAAAGAAGCAGGTTCAGCTTTAGAGGGTATTGTTGTAACTTTTGATTTGTCAAATCCGTATGTAGTTGTAGGTTTACTTATTGGAGGAATGCTTCCATATTTATTTGGCTCAATGGGAATGCAAGCTGTAGGAAGAGCAGGCGGAGCTGTAGTTGTTGAAGTTAGAAGACAGTTTAAAAAATATCCAGGTATAATGAAGAAAAAACAAAAACCTGATTATGCTAAACTTGTTGATTTATTAACTATTGCTGCAATTAAAGAAATGATTATTCCATCTTTATTGCCTGTTTTATCACCAGTAATTTTATACTTTATTATTCTATCTATTGGAGGACAAGTAGCTGCATTAGCTGCAGTAGGCGCAATGTTATTAGGTGTCATTATTACCGGTCTTTTTGTTGCTGTTTCAATGACAGCTGGAGGTGGAGCTTGGGATAATGCAAAAAAATATATTGAAGATGGCAATCATGGTGGAAAAGGTTCAGAGGCGCATAAAGCAGCTGTTACTGGAGATACAGTTGGCGATCCTTACAAAGATACCGCAGGTCCAGCTGTTAACCCTATGATCAAGATTACAAATATTGTAGCTTTGTTATTGTTAGCTGTTATCGCTGCTTAATAATTTCTCTTCTTTTTTTGGCCCTCGTACCAAGAGGATCATTAATTTTTTGTCTCATGCTAGATAGAAAATTATATATAAATGAGTTTTTTTTGAACTCCGTATTTGTTGTAGCTTCTACTAATTTGATGTCATTCATGTCATCCATGTTGTAAAAAATTTTATTTATTAAAATTCCATAATTGTCAATTTCAACTATTAAAACATCATTTTTTATTAATTGTGATTTTCCTAATTTTAATAAACCTGAGTTAGATTCTTTTCTTTCAATATAAATCCATAAATCATTATCAAATTTGCTTTTTGTTAAAGGACTACCTAATACTGTAGCCACATCATTTTTATTTGATGTATTAACTATTAGATTTTCTTGTTTTTTTTCTAAAAAGTGTACACCATGATGATTTATTGCTTTCTTTAATGAACAATTTGATAAGATAGTTAATGTAATTATAATTAGAAAATATCTATACATGAGTGAATATGTAAACATTTATAATAATTTAATTAGTTTGACTAGAAATAAAAAACTATATGAAACTTTAAACAGAAATGATATTTTTTCAGATAGACTTTATTTTTTTCTATTACATTTCGCTTTTTTCTTGAAAAACTTTAAAAGTGATGAGAATCAAAAAAAGCTTCAAGAAATATATGACTTTAATTTCAGACAACTTGAACTAAGTATTAGAGAAATTGGTTATGGAGATCAATCAATTAACAAAAAAATGAAAGATTATATTAATTTATTTCATGGCATGCTTTCAGATATTCATTTTTGGAATGCTTTAAATAACAACAAAAAAATTGACTTACTAAAAAAATATCTTTCAGATTATAGTGATTTAAAGCTTATTGTTGATTATTTTGACAATTTTAATGACAATCTATCAAAAAACACTTTGAATTTTTTCTTAAAAAGTGTAATTAAACCTTAATTATGGCAGTTCCTAAACGTAAACAAACACCATCAAGAACCGGTATGAGAAGAGCTCAAAATATGAAGTTCTCTTCAAAAAATATTGTTGAAGATAAAAAATCTGGTGAATATAGATTGTCTCACCATTTAGACCTTAAAACTGGAATGTATAAAGGTCGACAAGTTTTAGACCCAAAAGATTAGATTTATTTAGATAAGATGTCGTCAGTTATAAAAATTGCAGTTGATGCAATGGGTGGTGATAATTCACCAAATAAAATTATTGATGGAATTGTTCATCACCATGCATCTAATCAATCTACTTTTTATAAAATATTTGGTGATGAAGATAAAATTTCAAAATTATTAAATAACAAAATTAGCAAAAACAATTTTGAAATTGTTAATACTTTAAATAAAGTTTCAAGTGAGGATAGTCCTTTAGAAGCAGCCAAACGAGGCAAAGATACAAGTATGTGGCTTGCAATTGAAAGTGTGAAGAAAAAAGATTGTGATATAGTTATTTCAGCCGGTAATACAGGTGCTTTGCTAGTCATATCAAAATTAAATCTTAAGATGATTAATAATATAGACAAACCCGCTTTATCTGCATTATGGCCAAATAAAACAGGCATGAGTGTTGTTTTAGATTTGGGTGCTAATATTGAATGTAGTTCGAAAAATTTGTTTGATTTTTCTGTAATGGGCGCCTCTTTATACAAATCTCTTTACCCACAAGAAACACCAAATGTAGCGTTGTTAAATATAGGCTCTGAAGAACTAAAAGGGAATGAAACAATTAAAGAAACGTATCAATTAATGAATGAAAAAAAATCTAATGATTACAAATTTTGTGGTTATATTGAGGGTAATGAATTAATGAATGGAGAAGTAAATGTCATTGTTTCAGATGGATTTACAGGAAATGTTGCTCTTAAAACTGCAGAAGGTACAGCGAACTTTATAACTGATGAACTTAAAAAAGCTTTGAGTGGTTCTTTAATTGGCAAAATTTCATCTTTGTTAAATATTTCAAATTTAAGAAAATTTAAAAAAAGATTGGATCCAAGACTATATAATGGTGCAATATTTATTGGTTTAGACTCACCTGTGGTTAAAAGTCATGGTGGAACTGACTATATAGGTTTTGCAAATTCCCTTGACGTGTGTTGTAGAATTGTTAGTGGAAATTTAATAGAAAAAATTAAAAGAAATATTTAAAAATATGAGAATTAATTTAACTAAAAAAGATTTAGTTAATTTAATTTATATGCAAATTGGTTTTTCCAAACAAATTTCTGAAAATTTAATAGACGATTTTTTTCAAACAATTATTCAAAATTTATCTAAAGAAAAGTCATTAAAACTCTCTAAATTTGGTACATTTTCCATAAGACAAAAAAAATCAAGAATTGGTCGAAACCCAAAAACAAAAAAAGAAGCTATGATTTCAGAGAGAAATGTTGTTTTATTTAAACCATCAAAAGAATTTAAAGATTTTGTTAATCTTAAAAATGACTGAAAAATCTACTAATGCCTATAAAACTATTGGTGAAGTCGTTAAGATATTAGATTTAAAAAGTAGAACAGGGCAAAAAACTCCCACTTACACAATCAGATTTTGGGAAAAAGAATTTAAACAAATTAAACCTAAAATTTTAAATAATAATAGAAGGTATTATGATCAATCCAGTATTGATTTACTCAAAAAGATAAAATTCTTACTGAAGGATCAAGGTATGACCATTAATGGTGTTAAAAAACTACTTAATTCAAGTAATTCTAAGGATCTTGACGAAATTTCAAATAAAACTATAAGAGCAGATAATTTAAAGAACAAAATTAACAAAATATCGAACATAATAAAACAACTTAAGAATTTAAAATAGTATGGCTAAAAAAACCCACGTTAAAGTAAGACTGGTTCCAGAAGAAAAACCTGATAGTGCATTTTTTTATTATGTAAAAAAACCAGCTGGTGGTGAAAAAGCTAAAGTTAAATTAAAGGCAAAAAAGTATAATCCGGTAACTAGAAAACATGAAGTTTTTGTAGAAAAAAAACTTCCACCTCACAGTAAGTAATTACTTTTTTTTAAAGTTTTTTCGTTCGTAATCAATATAAGACCAAATCATATTTTTCCATATTCTATTGGTGATTTTTGGATCTATATTTTTTTTTATTGACTTAATTTTTATATTTTTAAGTATAGAGGTAATTCTTTTTTGATCAACGATCTCACTCTTATTTTCTTTAAGTTTAACAACCTCATTAACAAGTAAAGTTCTTTTTTTTATAATTGCAAGTAGTTGATTATCTATTTGATCCAACTTCTTTCTAATTATATCTAATTTTTTTTTGTTTTTTGGCGACATTTAATCAATTGGTTATGAAAATTATTATTATATGTATTAATTATGATTGTAAACACGGATCCATTTAAAAGATTTATAGAAATTTGGCTATATACAATGTTTATTCTAATTTTCTTAATTGTAGCTGTTGGTGGGCTTACTCGATTAACTGATTCAGGTTTATCAATAACTGAGTGGGAGTTATTTAAAGGTGTCCTGCCTCCTTTATCTGATGACAAATGGATATTCTATTTCGACGAATACAAAAAAATACCTGAATATACCGAAATTAATTACAATATGACTTTATCTGAATTTAAAGTAATTTATTACTGGGAATATGGACATAGAATTTTAGCTAGACTAATTGGACTTTTTTCAATTGTACCACTTATCTACTTATTTCTTAAATATAAGAATGAGAGAAAAAATATTTATAAATATTTTTTAATTTTCATTTTAATTTGTTTTCAAGGTTTTTTGGGATGGTTTATGGTTAAAAGTGGACTTGTTAACAATACCGACGTTAGTCATTATCGTCTAGCATTACATTTGTCAGTAGCCTTATTGATCATTTCTTTAGTTTATTGGTTTTTAATTAGCAATCTTAATATTAAAAAATTTTTATTTAAAATACCTAATAGAGTTCTTAATATATTTTTAATTCTCATAGTGATTCAAATTATTTTTGGAGCATTTCTTGCAGGCCTAGATGGAGGTCTTTTATACAATACATGGCCAGACATGAATGGTTTTGTAGTGCCTAGTGATGTTAGTTTTAAAGATTTATTTTCACTAGATTCAACAAATAATCCTTCTGTAATACAATTTTATCATCGAAAAATTGCTTATGTAATTTTCTTATTTTTGATTTATTTTAATTATTTGTTTTTAAAAAAAGGAATGGATTATAAAATTTTCATTATTTTAAACTTAGCAATTTTATTTCAGATAGCTTTGGGAATTATAACTTTACTATCTGGTGTAAAAATTTCCTTTGCATCCTTACACCAGCTAGGTTCAATATTAGTTTTAACAAGCGTTATAACACTTGTTTATAAAAATAATTAGCTAACAGCTTTTAAATTACCTTTTAATGATTTATCTAAAGCTTGATCTAAATCTTCAATAATATCATCAATATGCTCTATACCTATTGATAATCTAACATATCCAGGTGTAACTCCAGCAGCAGCAAGCTCATTATCTGTTAATTGACTATGAGTGGTGGTAGCAGGGTGTATTGCAAGGCTTCTTGCATCACCAATATTTGCTACATGATAAAACATTTTAAGAGACTCAATAAATTTTTTACCAGCCTCTATACCTCCAGCTAACTCAATACCTACTAGGGCACCATTTCCATTTTGAAGGTACTTTTTAGCTCTGTTAGAGATTTCTTCATCATGTTCAGTTGCATAAATTACTTTAGAAACTGCTTTATGCTTTTTAAGATACTCAACAACTCTTGCTGCATTCTCACAATGTTGTTTCATTCTCAATGCAACTGTTTCCAGACCTTGAATCACACCAAAAGCATTATCAGGGGATAGTGCAGATCCTAGATCTCTTAATAAAGTTACTCTTGCTCTAACAGCAAAAGAAACATTTGCACCAGTTAACTCAGGTACAGCTTTACCCCAAACTACACCTCCATAACTAGCATCAGGCTCATTATACAATGGCTGTCTTTTAGGATCTATTGTCCAATCAAAATTACCACCATCAACCAAAGCTCCACCAATAACTGTTCCATGACCAGCTATATATTTGGTCAGTGAATAGACAACAACTGCTGCACCATGTTCAAGAGGCTTACAAATAACCGGGGCTGCCGTGTTATCAACAATTAAAGGTATGTTGTATTTTTTACCTATATCAGCAACTTCTTTGATTGGAAAAACTCTTAAATAAGGGTTTGGTAAAGTTTCACCATAAAAAGCTCTTGTTTTTTCGTCAATAACTTTTTCAAAGTTTTTTGGATCAGAGGGGTCAGCATATCTAACCTCTATACCAAGTTTACTTAATGTATGTGTAAACAATGATACAGTACCTCCATAGAGATCGGTTGAACTAACAATATTATCTCCTGCTTGAGCTACATTTAAAATTGCAAAAGTAGAAGCAGTTTGACCTGATGAAACTGTTAAGCATGCTAAACCACCATCTAAAGCTGCAATTCTTTTTTCAAGAACATCGTTAGTGGGATTCATTATCCTCGTATAAATGTTACCAAATTCTTTAAGTGCGAACAAATTTGCTGCATGTTCAGTACTATTAAATTGATATGATGTAGTTCTGTAAATTGGGACAGCTACAGCATTGCTTGAAGGATCACTTCTGTAATCGCCTCCATGAATTGCTATTGTTTCAGGGTTATTTCTTTTAGTACTCATTTTTTCTCCTTTTTTAGTGCTTTAACATTGTGTTAGGTGCACAATACAGTTCAAATACCTACCGATTATGTAATGAAAAATTCCATTTTAGCAGTTTAAAGCCCGCAATAGGATCAAATCGGCATTTAAGAGATATCACAAAAGCAATTAATTGCAATAGAATTATCAAATTGACTTTGAATTTAATAATAGTATTAATCCTGGCACAATGACAAAATTCTTAAAAAAAGATCAGTTAACCTCAAACTGGTATGAAATTGATGCTAAAAATGCTGTAGTTGGAAGATTAGCAACAGTAGTATCTAAAATTATAAGAGGGAAAAATAAAACCACCTTTACACCACATATGGATGATGGTGATTTTGTGGTAGTAAAAAATATTGAACAAATAAAATTTACTGGAAAAAAATTTCAAAATAAGAAATATTATAGACATACTGGACATCCTGGTGGAATAAAAGAAACCACACCTGAGAAATTAGCCAATAAAAAACCTGGTGAAGCTTTAAAGTTAGCTGTTAAAAGAATGTTACCAGGCGGAGTACTTGGAAAAAAACAATTAACAAAATTGAAAATATATTCAGGTAATGAACATCCTCATTCTGTACAAAATCCAAAAATTATAGATATTGCTAAATTAAATAGTAAAAACTTAGTTAGAAATTAAAATGGAAACGACACAATCAACTTCAAAAAAAACAAAAATAAATTTAGACTTCAAAGATAGCAAATATGCTACTGGAAGAAGAAAAACTTCAATCGCAAAAGTTTGGTTAAAAAAGGGTACTGGTAAAATTTATGTTAATGGAAAATTATTTGATCAATATTTTGTAAGTGAAAACCACAAAATGCAAATAACTAGACCATTTGAAATTATTAACCAAGCTACCGATTATGATGTAAGATGCAGTGTGACAGGTGGAGGTCATACAGGCCAAGCGGGTGCAATGGTACATGGAATTTCAAAAGCTTTAGTTATGTTTGATGCAAATCATAAAATTACCTTAAAAACAGAAAATTTAACTACCAGAGATCCAAGAGCAGTTGAGAGAAAAAAACCTGGTAGAAGAAAAGCTAGAAGAAGCTTCCAATTCTCTAAAAGATAATTCTTTTTTATATCTAAACTGTTATAGTACTTCATGCCTAAGCTTAATGTATTAATTGCTGGTTCAACGGGATATATTGGTATTCAACTAATTAAGCTGCTTGTTAAACATCCTAATGTTAATATTAAATATATATGTGGTAACAGCTCTGTTGGAAAATCTATTACTGTTTACGAAAAATCACTAAAAAAATTTAAACTACCAAAGATTGTAAAATTTAATAAAAAATTAATTGATCAAATTGATATTGTTTTTACGGCACTTCCTAATGGTGAAGCTCAAATAATTTCTAAGGTCTTAAATAAAAAAACTGTATTAATAGACCTTGCAGCAGATTTTAGGTTAGAAAAAGGTTCTGAATATCTAAAATGGTATAAATTAAAACATAAAGCAATCCATAATATTAAAAAATCAATTTATGCATTACCCGAAATAACAGGGAACAAAGTAAAAGACTTTAGTATAATTGCATGTCCAGGATGTTATCCAACATCTATAATATTACCATTATTGCCATTAATTAAAAAAAACCTAATTAAATCAAATAATATAATCATTGACTCAAAATCGGGTTTTTCTGGAGCAGGTAGATCTGTACATAAAAAATATAGAAACAAAAACTTATATGAGTCTTTGAGTGTCTATGGAATTTCTTCACATAGACATAATTCTGAAATAGAACAAATACTAAAAAAATATACCGGTAAAGATCTAGAGTTTACATTTACACCACATCTAACACCTATGTTAAGAGGAATTTTAAGTACAATTTATGTAGATTTAAATAAATCTTCTTCAATTAGTAAATTAAATTATGAATTAAAAAGATTTTATAAAGATCATCCTTTTGTTAAAGTTAAAGATCAAAATACAATGTTAAGTACAAATGATGTAATAGGATCTAATAATTGTTTTATATCAGTTTGCAAAACTAAAGAAAAAAATAAAGCTATAATAATATCTGTATTAGATAATTTAATTAAAGGTGGAGCAGGGCAGGCAGTACAAAATTTGAATATTAAGTATAACTTTCCAATTTCCAGAGGTTTAGTATGATAAAAAAATATTTTTTCTTAATTCTTTTTATTTTATTATCAAACTGTTCACTAAATTCTGATTCCAAGTATTGGACTGAAAATTCTATAGAAGATATTAGAAATCAAGAAATAATTGAAAAAATAAAACTTAAAGCTAATGATATCACCTCTATGACAATAGAAGAGTACGAAATATATTTAGAAGAATATACAAAGAATAGTGATTACCCAGATATTAATAAATGAAAAATTCAATTAAAATAGCAATTGTAGGTTTAGGTCAAGTTGGAAATTATTTATATAACGAACTAAAGAACAAACAAAAAGACATTGAATTAAAAACAGGAAAAAAAATTAAGATAGTTGGAATATCTGCAAAATCAAAAAATAAAAAAAGAAAATTTAAAATTGATAAAAAAATTTTTTATTCTGATCCAATTAAAATCATTAAAGAACTAAAACCAGATATATTATTTGAAGTTGTTGGTCAGTCTGATGGAATTTCTAAGCGTATAGTTGAATTAGGTTTAAAAAATAAGATTCATGTAATAACTCCCAACAAAGCTTTGATCGCAAAACATGGAAATGATCTTGCGAGATTGGCAGAAAAAAATCAAGTTAATCTTGAATTTGAAGCTTCAGTTGCAGGTGGAATACCTATTTTAAGAACGATAAAAGAGGGCTTAGCCACAAATAAAATTTCAAAAATTTATGGAATTTTAAACGGGACAACTAACTATATTTTATCTGAAATGGAAACTTCTAACAAAAGTTTCACTGAGGTTTTAAAGAAGGCTCAACAATTAGGTTATGCAGAAGCTGGAAATCCTAAATTAGATTTAAACGGTTACGATGCTTTTGCTAAGGTTAGGATATTATCATCTCTTTGTTTTAATTCTAAAATAGCAAATAATAAATGCTTAATGGAAGGAATTGAAAATATTGATTTGAAAGATATTCAAATTTCTAATCAGTTAGGCATGAAAATAAAGCTTCTTGGTATTACTGAAATTATAAAAGGTGAGTTATTTGAACGAGTTCATCCATGTTTAGTTGATGGAAAATCTTATATCGGCAATGTTAATGGAGTAATGAATGCAGTTATTTTAAATAGTTTGCCAGTAGGTGAGAGTATTTTACAAGGTGAAGGGGCAGGACCTGGCCCAACTTCTTCCTCTTTATTATCTGATTTATTGTCAATCTTAAGAGGTAATATAAAAAATCCTTTTGGTATTTCATCTACCAAACAAAAAAAATTAAAACACTTCAATTCAGGAAATTATACGAATTCTTTATATTTAAGATTTGAGGTTAAAGACGTACCTGGTGTAATGTCCAAAATTGCAGATAAATTAGCAGCATATAAGATATCTATTAAAAGACTTATTCAAACACCCAACCATAAATCTAATAGAGCAACAATTGTTATGACTACTCACAAAACAACAGAAAAAAATATCCAACAATGCTTGAAAATTATTTATAAAGATAAGGCCGTTTTACAATTTCCTACATTAATAAGAATTTTCAATTGATGGAGCTTTTATTAAGATTATTTGAAGCTGTATTTCCAGTTTTTTTTGTAGTTGGCATTGGTTATTATCTAGGAAAAAAAAATCCAAAAATAGATACTGATTTTATTACAAATTTTTCTGCCAATATAGGATCTCCTGGTCTTATTTTTTTTTCAATAACATCTACTGGCGTAACATTTAAAATATTTTCACTTTATTTTGGTTATTTTTTTATTGCTGTCCTGGCATTTTCAATAGTGGGTTTGTTATTTCTCTTTTTTTTAAAAAAAGATGTTATTGAGGAGCTGCCCCCATTTATACTTCCAAATACCGGAAATATGGGGCTTCCAATATGTTTATTCGCTTACGGAACAAAAGGTTTTGGCGTTGCTTCTGCTATTGCAGCAATCATCATGCTACTACATTTTACAGTAGGTATTTTTCTAGCCAAAAAAAAATTTGATATTAATCTAATTTTTAAAACACCTGCATTTTATGCAATACTCTTTTCAATTTCTTTTCTATTTTTTGAAATAAATCCACCTATTTTTCTTATAAATCTTACTATGCTTTTGTCTTATGCTACAATTTTTTTAGTTTTAATGTCCTTGGGTATAGCACTTACGAGATTAAAAATTTTTGATTTTAAAAATGCAATTATTTCCTCTTTCTCTAGAGTAATTTTAGGACCAATTATTGGATTTTTTATAATAAAATTTTTTAATTTAAATGGTTATGCAGCTGGTTCATTATTAATACAATGCGCAATGCCAAGTGCTGTTTTGACTTATCTTGTTGGTTCAATGTATTCTAAGAAAAAAGTTGTTGATAATATTGCTAGTATGATTGTGGTATCAACTATAATGTCTTTTTTCACTATTCCAATAGTTGTATTCTTCGCTTTAAAGTACTTTAATTAATCTATATCTTAGTTTGATGAAGGCTATAATTCTGAATGCATCTGCTTGGATGATCGTACCAGTAATGGATGCTTTTGCTAAATTTTTAAGTAATTCAATGAGTGTATTTCAAATAGCTTGGGCGAGATATTTTTTTTCTGTACTTTTTACATTAAGTCTTATGCTTTTTTTTTATAAAAAAACTCTTGTGTGGAGCAAAAACCCTAAATTACAAATAATTAGGGGTTTTGTTTTAGCTTTTTCAACTTTATGCTTTTTTTATGCAATTTCAGTCATCTCTCTTCCAAAAGCTTTAACCTTAGCATTTGTAGCTCCAATTACTTGCACAGCATTTTCCCCAATATTTCTCAATGAAAAAGTTGGAATTAGAAGATGGTCAGCTGTATTAGTGGGTTTTTTAGGAGCTTTAATTGTAATTAGACCAGGGTTTATTGAAGTTAATCTAGCAACTTTGGCTGCAATATCCTGTGGTATTTGTTATGGCTTTTATTTTATAATAACCAGAAAACTTAGCACTTCAGATAATCCTTTATTAACTCTATTATTTACCAGTGTAGTAGGGCTTTCGATAATTTCATTATTTTTACCCTCTGTATGGGTCAAACCTTCATTAAATGAATGGATTATAATGGCATTAATAGGTCTTATAGCCTCTGTAGCGCATCTTTTTCTTATTATTTCATTAAAATATTCAGACGCTTCTAAATTAGCTCCAT
The DNA here is from genome assembly GCF_900177485.1 of Candidatus Pelagibacter sp. HIMB1321. Taxonomy (NCBI): domain Bacteria; kingdom Pseudomonadati; phylum Pseudomonadota; class Alphaproteobacteria; order Candidatus Pelagibacterales; family Candidatus Pelagibacteraceae; genus Candidatus Pelagibacter; species Candidatus Pelagibacter sp. HIMB1321. The sequence goes on along the minus strand of NZ_LT840186.1, from coordinate 526,032 downwards.
TAGGTTATACCGAAATAATAACTAATATCCTTATCAGCTATTATTATTTTAATGAGCTTCCTGATAATTGGACTTATTTAGGTCTTTTTATAATAGTTTTAAGCGGCCTCTATATAGCAAAGAGGGAATATCATCACGGCAAGTCAACACATTAGTAAAAATTTATTTACTTTATATTAAAATTTTACTTAAAATTATATATATAAATAATTGTTATTATTGAATAATTTATTAAAATATATTTTGAATTTAAATAAATTAATAAGAGTGAATTTTAAATTGAGCAAAAATTGAAATAGAAAAACAAGGAAATTAGGTAGTTGGTATCCATAGTATACAGACATTTTTAAAAAACATTTAAAATCAACACTTTTTAATTTTCTATAGATAAATTTACCAAATAAGCAAATTTTAGAGTACAAATTATTGTTTAAAATATCATTAAAAAACCAATTTTAATGATCTTCTAAAAGTATTGCTATTGTTGAAAACTAAAGCAATGCAGTATTAGAATATGTTGTTTAAACGGCCATAGAGTACCTAATTTTGAGCAAGTCTATATATTTAGCACAACTGAAGGGTGTATAATACTATTTATCTTAAAATTGCCTAAAATCGCTTAAAAGTCTTTATTTAAGCTATTAATTTAAGCATTGAGCACTTAAAAAGCTCTATTTAATAAAGACATTTTCAGATCTTAATAAACGTTTTTTTTGCTGGATTCCGCCTTTTCCAGAGTATCCGCCGAGACTGCCATCAGATCTGATTACTCTATGACATGGTATTTTTGGAGGATAAGGGTTTTTACCTACAGCATTAGCAACTGCTCTAAAAGCTTTCGGTTTTCCTATGGCTTTAGCAACCTCTTGGTATGTTTTAACCTTACCTTTTGGGATTTTCATTAAATAATTCCAGACTTTTAGTTGAAATTTAGTTCCTTTTAAGTTCATAAAGTTCAAATCCTGTATTGTTAGCTATTTTATCGTATAATCTTTTTGCATTTTCATTAGTAGAGTGGGTGATCCAGCGAATTCCTTCCCAATTATTATCTTTAGATAGGGATTTTAAATAATTAATTAGCTTTTGAGCTATTTTTTGGCCTCTAAAATCAGGTTCTACAAACAAATCATCTAAAAACCCAATATATTTACCTTTAATTGGTCTTGGCATTGTTCTGAAATGAGCTATTCCTACTATTTTACCTTCCAATTCATAGCAAATACCCTTAATAACATGGTTTTTATCATGTATCCAATCCCATAAAGTATCTAAAATGGATTGATTCATTGGGACTTTGTAAAATTTTGCGTATCCACAATACAATTTTATCCAATTTTCTTTATCTTTTTTCTCTATACTTCTAATCATTTACTTTAATATATATAAATAAACTAATGTTATTATTATTTTATCTTGGTTTATTAATAAATTCATAAAGTTCCTTAATTTTGTTACTTGCGCTAGTTTGAAATACACCTGGAATTAGACCATGGATTAGTGCCAATAAACTTCCATAGAACATTTTAAAACTAACTTTTAATGCAACTAGCATATGTTGAAAGTAATTTTCATTTACTGAATTTAGATGATCTTTGGATTTTTTAATCATTTGTTGATTGATTATTTGTATTGACATTAAAAATCTACTAATATATTACTAACGATAATTAATGGTTATCAATAGTAATAAAATAAAATGAGCTTAAAAAAACCTTTTTCAATGTTTCAAATTAAACCAAAGCCTAGATCTGAATTAAGTTTTGATATTAAAAAACTTCAGCAAGAGACTATATTTAATCTACAAAACTCAAAATCAAATAATACAGTTAGGGCATATAAATCAGATTTTAACGACTTTAATCTTTTTTGTTCTAAGAATGGATTTAATCCACTTCCAACAGACCCTAAAATAGTCTCTTTATATCTTACATATTTATCAAATAAAGATAGTAAAATTAGTACATTAAAGAGAAGAGTTGCTTCAATTGGTGTAATTCATAAGTTAAAGGGTCATTATTTAGACACTAAACACCCTTTAATTGTAGAAAATTTAATGGGAATTAAAAGAAGAAAAGGAAGTATTCAGAATGGAAAAAAACCATTATTAATCAATTATATAAAACAAATTATTAATGTAATAGATGATCAAATAAATAATGAAATTAAGAAACAGAGAGATAAGTCTATAATATTAATAGGATTTTCAGGAGGTTTTAGAAGAAATGAAATTGTTTCTCTAAATTATGAAGACCTAGATTTCGTGCCAGAGGGACTTAAAATCAATCTTAAAAGATCTAAAACAGATCAATTAGGGGAAGGTTTATTAAAAGGGCTTCCCTACTTCGATAACCCAAAATACTGTCCAGTTATATCAGTAAAGAATTGGATAGATATATCAAAAATTAATTCTGGAGCTTTATTTAGAAGATTTCTTAAAGGATCAAAGTTATCAGAAAATAGATTAACTGACCAATCTGTTGCTTTGCTTATAAAAGAATATTTAAAATTAGCAGGTATAGAAAATAGAAATTACTCAGGACATAGCTTGAGATCAGGTTTTGCAACATCAGCTGCAGAATCAGGTGCTGAAGAACGAAGTATAATGGCTATGACTGGACATAAATCTGCAGAAATGGTCAGGAGATATATAAAAGAAGCAAATCTTTTTAAAAATAATGCTTTAAATAAAATTAAATTTTAATCTTTAAAATCTTTATGAACAAAAATCAGATCATTTTATAAAAAAAAATTTTTAACTTACATTTGATTAATTCAAAATAAAAATTTAGATCTTTGATTGGATTTGTTAAAGTTCCAAGATATGGAATAATAGAAATATTACCTCTCAAATAATGTTTTCGGAAAAATCTAGGATTAAATCCGTATTTAAATAAAAATGTTTTAGTACCATTATTGAGAATTACTTTTGAATTTCTGGTTGTTTTAGAATTAAAATGATAAACTTTAAATTTTGAAATGGCTTTAAATACTCTTGTGTTTGCATTCCAAAGTTTCATGCAAAAATCAGGATCAGACCCATCACCCGGATTAAATTCCTCACTAAAACCTCCAATTTTATCCCACAATTCTTTATGAATTATATGTGGAGCCCAATGAGAACTTTGCAAATCAGGGGTATCGTCTTCTAGGCAAAATTTTTCAAATTTTTTTTCATCAAAGTCTTCAATATTATTTCCACAGTCAAAATTAATTAAACCGTGTCTCGTAGAAACATTTGTACCAGATAAATAAAATAAATTATTTTTTTGACTATTTATCTCACTAATTAAAAAATAATCCCAATTTTTACAAAAATACATATCGTCATGAGCATAAAGTATATAGTTTGTTGTTGTAAGTGAGTATGCTTTATTCATAGAACTACACAATCCAATATTTTTTGGACTAAAACTAAATCTAATTTTATTATTTTTAGCATACTCTAAAGTCCCATCAGAACCATCATTGATATGTAAAATAATTTCATGTTCAGTGTAGAAAGAGTTTTTTTTTATAGAATTAAGAAATAATTTTAGATAATTTAGGTTATTAAAAGTTGGAATGATTATAGATATTTTCATTATATTTTGAAATTGACTATCTAATTTATCAAAGAAGCCTTTTTTCCAGTGGAAATATCAGTTAAATATTTTGAAATACTTTTTTCATTAAACAATTTAAAATATTTTTGCTTTCCTCTTTTTGCGATATTTTTTCTAAGCTTTTCATTAGTTTTAAAATATTTTATTTTATCTGAAAGGTCATCAATATCTTGGTAAGTAACAATTTCATTTTTGTTAAAAAAGTCATTTATTTTAACGTTCTTATCAATAAAAACTAATAGACCATTACCCATTAATGAAGCAATTCTATTACTTGAGTAATATTTTGTGGGCTTTCCTCTACTTAAATTAAGTGCCATTTTAGAGTTAAGCAATGACATATAAAAATTGTTCCCCCAAATAGGTTCTTGCTTGCCGATTCCATAAAAATCATATTTGATACCCTTAATTTTGCTTTTAAGTTTCTCCAAAAATATTACTCTTTCATCGATTTTACCTGATTTAAGTATTGCTCGATTAACACCATGGCTCATCGCATAAAAAATGTCGTTTTCTGGGTTTAGATCAAAAACATTAAAACATTCTATATTGTGATCAACTGGTGTAATAAAAAAATGAATATTTTTCTTTTCGCTATTTTTTAAATTAATCACCGATGGATCTGTTGTCACAAATGAATGATCAACTAATGGTAAAAGTTTCTTTAGTTTGTTGATGTTTTTACTTGTATTTGCCAAATTTGACATTAGCGGGTCTTCATACCATTGAGATATTATCAAATTTTTATTAATTGATTTAAACTGAAAAATAATTTCCTCATTTATATTTTCTGTATGTCCAAAAACTACTAAGTCTGGATTGTAATTTTTAAATGTTTCAATAAGATAATTCTTAAATTTATCTTTGATGTTTATAACATTTAAGATTTTTTGCTGTCTCACATAATCTCTATCACTTATTTCGATTACATCATGTCCATTTCTTATAAAGCCATTAGTAAATTTTTTTCCTAAAGAAAGATTGTAGATTCTGTGGTTTAATTTTTGAGCTAAATTATAAATATTTAAAATTCTTAATTGATTTTTATTTATTCTAAAGTTTATAAATGGAAATAATGAATTTCTCATTGTATCAATTTTTTCAGAATTTAATTTTATTTTATGTTTTATATTTTTCTGACTTTTAATTTGAATTTTTTTTCTTAATCTGTCATTTTTAATTAATTTAATTATTTCAGTTTCAATATTTTCAGTATCTAAATTTTTTAATCTAATCGCATGATCAGTTGTTTCTTCAAGGCCACCAGTTGCAGATATTATAGTTGCACATCCTCTAGATGTAGCTTCTAGTGAGGTTCTACCAAAAGGCTCTTCCCATCGAGATGGTATGACTGCAATTTCTGATTTTTCTAAAAATTCTATAACTTTTTCATGAGAAAGTTGACCTAAATTTAAATGATGATTGTGTGTTGGAAATTCTTGAAATCTTTTTTCTTCTCCTATCGATATGGCTTTCCAATTTGGAAATTCATTTAGAACTTTAAACATAGCCTTGCAAAATAAATCATAACCTTTGGATTCGTTGAGTTTTCCAACAAAAATTATCTGCTTATTTTTTTTCATTTTTTTTTTTACTGGATCAATACTATGATAAATAACACCTGTTTTATTTTGAGAAATTTTTGGAAGATTTGAAAAGAATTTTTGTTTAACCCATTTTGAAATAAATATTATTTTATCAACTTTTTCTAAAAGATATAATCTTTCATTAACAGTTTTAGCACCCTTCATTGATGTAGGATCGTTATGAAAGTATAAAATAATTTTTGAATTAATTTTATTTGAAAAATCAACAACCATATTTGGCCTATTATGTATTTCTATAATATCAAAATTAAATTCTTGTACTTTCTTAAGTATTTCTTGAGAATATTTTTTTGTTGTACTTGTTAATTTAGAATTAAATTTATCTAAATTAATGTTTATGTAATTTTTACTTAGAAAATTTTTATTTCTCGTACTACCAAATATATAGGTTGAATTTTTATTCACAGAATCTCTTATAAATTCACTGACCCAGAGCGCTACTGCACCAGCTCCATTTTTTGTATAATTTTCTTTATACGGTAAAATGGTTGCAATATTCATATTAATTTAAATCTATTAAGTATTTTCTTTTTTTTTTATCTTTTTTTAATTTATATTCAAAGGACATCGCCAATCTTTTATCATAAAATTTTTTTTTATAGATTATTTTCCACTGATAACCTCTTGTTGATTTTGCTCCTTTACCAGAATTATGTTTTTCAAGGCGAAAATTGAGATTATTAGTGTAACCAACGTATGATCTAGAAACGTTTTTGTTTATACATTTTAACATATAAACATAAAAAACCTTCATAATGGCGGTCCCTAGGGGAATCGAACCCCTCTTTCGAGGATGAAAACCACGTGTCCTAACCGATAGACGAAGGGACCAAATTGCAAATTATTTATTTCATATCGCATTTATAATCAAGCTTTATTAGGTGTTATTATATCAACAATTTTTATTTGAATATTAGTTTTATTATTCCAATTAATTTTATCTAATCTTAGAATTAAATTAACAGGGTTTATATAATTTAAGAGATAATCAGAAATTTTAGACCGGATTGGATTAAAAGAAATAGCTTTAATTAAACTTTTACTCGATTGTTTTAGATATAAAGTAATTAAATTGTCATTGATTACAGATGGATTCTTAATTTTGACATTCTCAACTAAAAAATATGGATTTTCATTTAAATTACCAAAAGGTTCTAATTTTGAAATTTCATTTAAAAACTTAAGATTTAAAGAACTAAAAGAAATCTTTGATATATACTTGTTTTTGTTAATAGATTTATTTTTTAAATATTGACTATCCAAAAATTTTTTAAAATCTTTAATATTATTTTTTTGGATATTTAAACCTGCTGCTAAATTATGGCCACCGCCCGAAATTAACATGTTTTTATCTACACAAGTTTTTATCAAATTGCCTATATTAAAATCATATGTTGATCTTGCTGAACCTTTGTATACTGAATTAGACTTAGAAAAAACAATACATGGTTTATTGAATAATTCTTTTATTTTAGAAGCAATTATTCCGATTATACCCTCATGTAAATCTTTATTATCAATAAAGATAATCCCATTTTCAAGAGTATATTTATTTAAATCATTATTATTTAAAAAATTATTTTGAATATTTTTTCTATGTGTGTTGAAATTATCTAATTTAATAATAATTTTTTTAATTTGATCTTCATTATTTGTAGTTAACAATTTTACAATAATGTTTGCATCGTGAATTCTTCCGGCAGAATTAAACATTGGTGCGATCAAAAATGCTAAATCATTATAATCTAGTTTTTTTTTTATTTTTTTTAATTGAAATATTTTTTTAAAAATTAAATTTTTATTTAAATCAAAATTTTTTAGAGTTTGTTGTAAAAAAAATCTATTATTTCTTCTTAATGGCATAACATCTGCTATAGTTGCTAAAGCAATATATATATGTAAGTCTTTAAGATTAACGTTTAATGAATTTTTTTTAATAAAAACATCAAGAAAAAAAAATGTCAAAAAAGCTGAACAATAATAGTCGTAAATATTGTAATCACATTCTTTTTTTGGATTAATTATATAAGTTGCTGCAGGATAAGGTTTATTTATATTGTGATGATCAATTATCAAGCACTCAATATTTTTTTTTTTAAGGTAGTTAATAGGTTCATTTGTGTTTGAACCACAGTCAACCATAAAGACTAAATCAGGATTAAATCTTTTAACTAAGTATTTTATTAAATTATAATTAACACCGTAACCATCTCTAATCCTATTCGGAATATAATAATCAGCTTTTAAATTAATTTTTTTAAAAAAATTTATTAATAAAGAGGTAGACACACATCCATCAACATCATAATCGCCTATAACTAATATCTTATTTTTTTTATTGATATGTTTCTTAAGGATTTTACAAGAATTATTAAAATCATTGTTAAAATGAAAAGGATTTGAATATGAAATTGTATTATTTGTTGAATAAATTTCTTCATCAGAAAATTTATTGGCAATAATAATCTTTGCTAAAATTTCGGATAGATTATTTTCAATTTTAATTTTTTCTAAAATTCTTCTATTAATTGAAAATTCTTCCCAGTTTTTGCTGGAAACTGATCTCATTAAATTCGGTGAGTTTTTTTAATTATTTTTCTAAAATTTGTGGATTTATGTGTAATTAATGTTTCAGAGATAAATTTATCATCTGATACGTTAATACCGTTTACCAAATCCCCAGAAGTAATTCCAGTTGCACAAAAAATAGAATCTCCTGATACTATTTGATTTAATTCATATTTTTGGGTAAAATCACTAATACCCATCTTTTTGGCTCTTATTTTATCTTCATCAGTATCGAATATAAATCTTCCTTGAAAGTAACATCCATAGGCATCTAATGCAGATGCAGCTAAAACACCCTCGGGTCCACCACCAATTCCTAAAAAAATATCAATATTAAACTTCTTATCAGTAACGTATAAGGCCCCAGAAACATCGCCATCAGTAATCAGTTTTAGTTTAACATTAAGTGATTTTAATTCATCAATTTGTTTCTTATGTCTTGGTCTATCAAGTATACATGCAGTTAAATTTTCTGGACTTGTATTTTTATGTTCAGCTAAATTCTTTATATTTTTAGACACAGAATTATCTAAATCTACAACTCCATTTTCTGGAGAGGATATTGCAATTTTATCCATGTATGTTTCTGGTGCATTAAATAAATTTGATTTTTCAGCTATTGATATTACTGTTAAGGCTCCTGGAAGATTATTTGCTGCAAAATTTGTTCCCTCTAAAGGATCAACTGCAATATCAAAAAAAGGACCATTACCAGTGCCTATTTTTTCACCTATATATAACATAGGTGCTTCATCGAGCTCACCCTCCCCGATCACAATTTTACCATTCATATCTATTTTATTTAATTCATTTCTCATAGAATCTACTGCTGCTTTGTCAGCGGCAATCTTATCTTTTTTACCAACTAAGTGATAAGATGAATATGCTGCTTTAGCAGAAACATCATGGAATAAATCAATATATTTTTTATCAATAGTCATTAACTAGAAAATTCAACCTTAGTACTATAATGTAATTTTTCTTCAAATTCTCTTAATCTTTTCCATACAGAAATTAATTCAACAATTGTCGACCAACTTTTCACCAAATATTGCAATGAACCTTCAACACGACCAAAAGCTCTAGTTATTTGTTGAACAAATCCAAGAGTTATAGCACCAGTAACAATGGTTGGGGCAAGAGCTAAATAAGGAACAATTACCATTCCTTGGAAATAACTCCATTTAACAGTGTTGAAATACAAATAATGAAAATAGGATCTAAAGTGGATACCTCTAACCCTATTATATAATTGACCTATAGTTGGAGGTGCGGCTCTTATTGGGTCATCTTCTCCTAAAACTAATTCTTTTCTATAGCCAGCTTCTTCTTTTTGAATATCATATTCAATACCTGGTAATTTTATTCCAACAGCAGCAAGTAAAAGAGTTCCACCTAAAGCTGAAATTATTGCAACCCATACTAATGCATGATCAACTTCACCAATCCATGGTAAAACATTAATTTGTTTTGATAGCACCCAGAGGATTGGAGTAAATGCTATTAAAGTCATAATGCTATCAAGCAAACCGGTACCCAATCCTTCCATTATTCTTGCAAACTTTAATGTGTCTTCTTGCACTCTTTGTGAAGCACCTTCTGTTAATCTAGCTTTTAGCCATTGTTCATGATAATATTCAGCCATAGAAGTTCTCCATCTAAAAACCCAATGACTTGTAAAAAAACCTGTAAAAACAGCGATTATAATCCAAAGTGCAGCAATTTTAGCAAAAGAAAAAAGATAGCCAATAAATTCTGTCTCAGAGACTGAATTAGGTGTTGTTAAAGCTTTTTGTAATGTATCATAAAACTGACCAAACCATTCGTTAATTTTAACATCAAGTTGCACTTGGTACCATGTGGATAACAGAATAAAAATTGATCCAAAAATACTCCACAAAAACCATTTTTTTTGAGTAAAAAATTTAAACATTCTTTATGAAAGAAAATTATCTGCGTAAGATTTTTTAACAACTTTTCTTTTTCTTGGCTCAATTAATTCAAAATCAATTTTCTTTTTTTTTGCATAATTAATTGCACGTTCTTTAGATGAAAATTCTAATCTAATTTCAGTAAAAGTGTCTGATGAACTTTCCCAACCCATTAATGGATTGCTAGTAGGATTTTTAGTTTCATATTCTAAAATCCATTTGTCAGTTTTCCCTTGACCTGATTGCATAGGATTTTTATTAGGAATATAAATTTTAGCTTTTCTCATAAATGGTCGGAGTGGCAGGATTCGAACCTGCGACCCTCTGGTCCCAAACCAGATGCGCTACCAGGCTGCGCTACACTCCGTGAAAGTTCTTATAACTTTTTTAGAAATGTTTTCAATAAATTAAAGAAATAAGTAGATAAAAGATGTAATATATACTTAAATTTCAATAATAACTCCATGTTTATACTTAATAGATATTACAAATTTTACAAAAATAATGGTTTAATAAAAACAATAACAAAAATCATTTCTTCGCCTCTCAGATATTTTGAAAAAAAACTATATAAAAAGAAAAAAAATTTGATTTTCAGTAAAGATAATAAAGAAGAAAAATTTGATTTAATTTATAAACAAAATTTTTGGTCATCTATGGAAAGTGTTTCAGGGATAGGTTCTGAATTAAAAAATACAGTTAATTTGAGAAAAGAATTAGTTGAAATTTTTCAATATTACAGATTTGAAAACGTTTTAGATGCTCCTTGTGGAGATTTTAACTGGATTAAAACAATTATTAATGATGAGATCAAATATTTAGGCGGAGATATAGTTTCTGATTTAATTGAAAAAAATAAAAATAAATACAAAACTGATAATATTAATTTTGTGAAATTAGATATAACAAGAGATAAAATTCCTGATTCAAATTTAATGATATGCCGTGATTGCTTAATACATTTATCATTTAAAAGTATTAAGTCTTTTTTTAGAAATTTTTTAAGAAGCAATATAGATTATCTTTTACTTACTAGTTATGAGCTTAAAGATAATAAAAAAGAGTTCATTAATTTGGATATCCTTGATGGAGATTTTAGAGAAATTAATTTATCAAAAAAACCATTTAATTTTCCCGAGCCTATCAAAAAAATAAAGGATAAAGATGTAGAGTCGACTCACAGTGGTTTTTATTGTTATATGAACTTATACAGTAGGAACCAAATATCTAATATAATTAAAGAATTATAAAAAAAATTTTTTATACTTTTTTATAAAAAATAATCTGTCTCTTCTTCTGATACCTGCTAAATGTATGATTACAGGATCAAAATAATAGTTTGAAACTTCATCGTTTTCTGGATTTTTAAAGTTTTTCTTTGGCATACTGTTCCAAATGCCAGATAAAAAATAAAATTTATTTAATATTTTTTTTGGTGGATTATTGTCATTTAATTTTGATATTTCTGCTTTAAAACCTAATTCATCCATAAAAGCTGCATTATCAGGCCAATAATGAGATAAATATTTTTTTTTGTTCCAAACATTTTTAAAAAATTCTAAAGACCATTTTGTGTTTCTAACAAGTAAAACACCGACATTAGGACCCCACGTAAGGTAATTTATATATGGTAATTTTGTTTGATGTTTTGATTTAAAAAATTGATTATGAACAAATATATGTTTTTTTTTATCAATATGATTGAGTATGTTTTCATATCTGCAAATAAATGTATCGGCATCTAGCCACAAATAATATTCATGTGTACCAGCTTGCAAATTATCAATCAGCATTTTGATCTTAAGCCAGTAAAAATGTCTTTCAAATTTATTTGTTTTATCTATTTCATAATCAAAATTAAAATGTTCAGCATATTTAATAATTGTATTTTCTGAATGTTTTCCAACATTTCTATATCTAAAATTATATCCCGAGAGTATCTTGAGCTTTTTATTGGTATTTTTTTTTGATTTTTTGCTAAAAAAGAACATTATTTTAAATTAAAAGATAAATTATTTATTAATACAATTAATGATATATTTAAAGTCATAATTACATAAACAAAAAATTAAGAAAGTTTTAAAATTCAATGATCATCAAATGTAATAAATGCAATAAAAGTTTTGAATTATATGATCACCTTATTCCTAAAGAAGGTAGATTATTAAAATGTGGTAATTGTGAAAATACTTGGTTTTTTAAAAATGAAAATAAAGAAAATTTAAATAATAAGAAAGAGTCTGAATTAAATGATATTGAAGTATCAAAGCAAAAATCTGCAGATAGTAGTATAAGTGATAGTGAAATTAATGATGTTCCTGTAAATACAAATAGGTCAGATTTAAAATTTAATATCAGTAAAGCATCATCTTATTTTGTGGTTATATTAGTATCAATAATAGCTCTCATCATAGTATTAGATACTTTTAAGACACCTATTGGATATATTTTTCCAGCAGTTGAAAAAATCTTGTATAATTTATATGAAACTATAAAAGATATTTATTTATTTTTGAAAGATTTAATAATTTAATTCATGATCCAATATATTTCAAAACCTTTTAAATGGTTTTTTAAATTAGAGGCTGCAAGTGGATTAGTTTTATTAATAGCTGCTATTTTTGCATTAGTCATTAGTAATAGTACATTTAGTAGTATTTATTTTGAAACTTTAGAAAAATATCTTTTTATAGGAATAAATGAATTTGGATTAAAATTATCAGTCCATCATTGGATAAATGATGCCTTAATGGCAATTTTCTTTTTTTTTGTAACACTTGAAATTAAAAGGGAATTTCTTCAAGGTGAATTGTCAAATATAAAACAAGCTTTACTTCCAATTATAGCTGCAGTTGGTGGCATGGTTGTGCCAGCGTTATTTTATGTGGTTATCAATTATGGAAATTCAGAAACAATTAATGGATGGGCAATACCCTCTGCCACTGATATTGCTTTTTCATTAGGAATATTATCCTTACTTGGTTCAAGAGTTCCGATTTCGTTAAAGGTATTTTTAACAGCACTTGCTATAATAGATGATTTAGGGGCAATTTTAATTATAGCGTTCTTTTATTCAGGCGATTTAAGCATACCTTATTTGAGTTTGATATTGATAAGTTATATTTTATTATTAATTCTCAATAAATTTTCAGTTAAGATTTTTACACCATATTTATTAATAGGATTGTGTATGTGGTTTTTCACTTATAAATCTGGTATACACGCAACTATAGCTGGTGTTCTATTGGCATCAACAATACCTCACAGACTTAAAGAACATGATTTTTCATTATTAGTAAAACTTGAACACGCTATTTCTCCTTATGTGGCATTTATGATTATGCCAATATTTGCTTTTGCAAATGCAGGTGTAAATCTTGAGGGATTATCCTTATCAAGTTTACTAAACCCTGTCCCTCTTGGAATTTTAATGGGACTTTTTTTTGGAAAACAAATTGGTGTATTATTATTCTCTTACGTCTCTGTAAAATTTAAATTTGCTGATATGCCAAATAATTCTAATTGGTTAAGTGTATATGGTGTTTCAATTTTAACAGGGATTGGTTTTACAATGAGTTTATTTGTTGGAAATTTAGCTTTTGTTGAAAATACTCAATATATTGATGGAGTTAAAATTGGTGTTTTAACAGGATCCCTACTCTCTACAGTTTTTGGTTACTTCATATTGTTAATTTCTTCTAAAAATAAATGAACCAATTTAAAGGATTAATTTATATTATAATTTTTATGATTTCATTTTTTAATACAGTGAATGCGGAATATGAAAAAATATTTTTTGACTTTGAAATTAAAGATATAAATGAGAAAACTTTTGCTTTAGAAAATTTTAAAAACAAAGCAGTTTTACTTGTAAATGTTGCAAGCAATTGTGGTTTCACAAAACAATATTCTGAACTTCAGGAACTATACGATAAGTATAGTGTGAAAGGATTAGTTGTTTTAGGTGTTCCTTCAAATCAATTTGGTGGACAAGAGCCAGGTAGTAACAATGAAATAAAAGATTTTTGTGAAACGAATTTCAATATAACGTTTCCAATGACTGCAAAAATTAATGTTAAGGGAGAAAATGCACATCCTATTTATTTATGGGCAAAAGAAAATTATGGAAATTCTGCTGTGCCAAAATGGAACTTTCATAAAATATTGATAAATAAAGATGGAAAAATCGAGGATACCTACTCATCCTTCACAAAACCAATGTCAAAAAAGTTAATAAATAAGATAGAAGAAATACTATAAGTTTACCGTAAGACCATCATAAGCAGGCATAACATTTTTAGGTAAAGTTTTTTTTAAGAAATTATAATCTAAATCAGAATGTAGATTTGTTAAAATTGCCTTTTTTGGTTTGAATTCATTTATATATTTTAAGGAACTTTCTAGATTTAAGTGGGATGGATGGTATCTCAACCATAAACAATCGATTATCAAATATTTTAAATTTCTAAAAAATTTATAATTCTTTTTAGAAATATTGCTAATATCACTGATATATGCAATTTTTTTATCAATTATGTAGCAAACACTATTTACTTTACCATGTTTAACATTAACACCCTTAACTTTAAGTTTCTTTTTACCATCAGAAATAGACAAATTATCATTTAAAGAGTTTAATTTAAGAGTAGCTGGATATTCTTTGCTGTTATTAATGAAGCAATATTTAAAAGTATTGAACAAATATTTTTTAGTTGGATGATCAGCATATACAGGAATAGTTTTTTTGTTTTGGATATAAAAAACTCTTAAATCATTAATACCGTGTGTTTGATCAGCGTGCATATGAGAATAAAGAACTTTGTCTATCTTATTAATTTTATTGTAAATTAGTTGTTGTCTCAAATCTGGCGAAGTATCAATTAAAACATTTTCAGATTTAGTTTGTATTAAAGCAGAACATCTTGTCCTGTAATTTTTTTTGTTTTTTGGATCACAATTACCAAAATATCCATCAGATCTTGGCACACCCATTGAGCTTCCACATCCTAAAATAGTAAACTTCATTAATTAAAAAGATTATTAAAGTTTGAAGTTGTATTCTTTATTAAATCTAAATTTGAAATATTTTTAATCTCAGCAAGTTTTTGAGCAGTAAATTTTACATAAGATGGCTCATTTTGTTTACCTCTATTTGGAACTGGTGCTAAATACGGGCTATCAGTTTCAATTAGCAACTTATTTAACGGAATAGATTTAAATGTTTCTTGCAATTCTAAAGAATTTTTAAAAGTTATAATTCCACTAGCAGAAAAATAAGCCCCAAAAGATAACAAATTATCCACAAATTCTTTTGAACCAGTGAAGCAATGCATTAAAATTTTTAAATTCTTATTTTTGAATTTACTAAAAACTTCTAAAGTCTCTTTTTCTGCATTTCTTGAATGAACAATTAAAGGAATATTTAGCTTAATTGAGGCTTTAATGTGTTCTTCAAAACTAGTTATCTGATCATCTTTATCACTGTAATTATAATAAAAATCTAATCCAGTCTCACCAATACCAATTATCTTATTATTATTTTTAACTTCTTTAATGATTATATCTGAATTTACTTTATCATTTTTAGCTTCATGAGGATGGATTCCATATGTTCCAAAAATTATATCATCTTGCTTCACTAAAAGTTTTATTTTTTCAAAACTTTTTATGGTTGTGCAAATCGTAAGCAATTTTTCTATACCCACTTCTTTAGATCTTTTAATGACATTACCTATATCATCAAAAAGTGGTGAATGATCTAGATGACAATGTGAATCAATCATTCAGTTTTTCAATTTTTTTAAACAAAATATCTATTTTATTAATTGTATCTAATTTAGATAAATAATTGTGATTCTCAATTGTTGAATAATCAATTTGATTTTCATTAATCGAAAAAATTTTTAAAGCATTTAATGATGATTGAGGAATTATTGGATATAACAAGAAGCTTATTTTTCTAACAATTTCTAATGTTGTAAAAACTATTGTGTTCAATCTTTTGATACTATCCTTCTTTTTCCATGGTTCTTGATCATTAAAATATTTGTTTGCTTCAAATAGTGAATTAACAATAAACTCAATATAAAAATTTAAGTCTAATTCATCAATTTTTTTTCTAATTAAATTAATATTATCTTTAAATTTATCTAAAATAACCAAGTCATCTTCATTAAATTCAATATCTTTAGGAATTTTACCTTCACAGTTTTTAATTGCAAAAGCAGTAACTCTTTGACACAAGTTTCCATAATTGTTTGCTAGATCGCTATTTATACAATCTTCCAATCTATCTTGTGAAATATTACCATCATTTCCGAATGAAACTTCTTTGATTAAATAATATCTTAAAGGGTCTAAACCATATTGATTAATTATTTCTATTGGATCTAAAATGTTACCTTTTGATTTAGACATTTTTTCTTCACCAGATAGTATCCAACCATGACCATAAACTTTTTTAGGCAAAGGTATTTTAGCAGCTAATAAAAAAGCTGGCCAATATACAGCGTGAAATCTCAATATGTCTTTACCTATCAAATGTACATTTGCAGGCCAATATTTTTTTAAAAGTTGATTATTCACATCAGGGTAGTTTAGTGCACTGATATAATTCGTTAATGCATCTAACCATACATAAATTACATGTTCCTTATTACTAGGTACTGGTATCCCCCAAGAAAAGCTTTTTCTACTTACTGATAAATCTTTCAAACCTCCTTTAACAAAACTAATAACTTCATTTCTTCTTGCTTTTGGGGATATAAATTCAGGATTTTTTTCGTAATAATCAAGCAAAGGTTTTTCCCATTTAGAAAGTCTGAAAAAATAAGATTCTTCATCCATCCATTCAACTAGCGATTTAGAAGTTTTTGATAATTTTTTACCATCAATTTCCTCAATTTCATCGTCCGTATAAAATGCTTCATCAGATACAGAATACCATCCTGAATATTTTGACAAATATATGTCATCATTTTTTTCCAATTCTTTCCATAAATTTTGGACAGAATTTTTATGACGATCTTCAGTAGTTCTAATAAAATCAGTATTTGTTAAATTAAGGGTTTTAGATAAATCTCGAAAAGTTTTACTGATTTCATCACAAAATTTAAGAGTTTCTAACCCCTTTTTTTCAGCTGCTCTTTGAATCTTAAGTCCATGTTCATCTGTGCCAGTTAAAAAATTGACATCAAAACCATCAATTCTTTTAAATCTTGCAAAAAAGTCAGCAATGATACTTGAATATGCATGACCCATATGAGGTTTTGCAGAAGGGTAATATATTGGTGTTGTGATATAAAAATTTTTATGCATCTAAAATTTCTTCATTAAATTCTATAAATAAAGATTCTTTATCTAAATTATAAATTTTTGTATCTGAAATTCTCTTAATAAAATAGTAATACTTTTTATTGATTAATTTAGAAAAAGATTTGTTTAATTTTCTAAAATAAAATTCAATAAAACTATACATCATATTATTAATAAAATTATTCTTTTTATAATGTGCATCTTTAATCAGAATTTTTAGAAAATTTCTTAAATCTATGTTTGATAAATCATACTTATTTTCTAAAGAAAATTGAACTAAATGATAAATTTCACCAGGTGTGAAATAATAATTCAATAGTTCTTTAGAAATCAAATTATTTATATCATCATTTAAAAGTTGATTTGAAATCTTCAAATATTCTTGATTTGATAAATTGATCTTAAAATTAATACACCTTGATAATAAAGTTGGTAAAATTTTTTTGTTATTATGTATTAATATAAAATTAATATTCTCATTAGGCTCTTCAAGAACTTTCAATAATGCATTGATTGAATTGGTATTTAATAATTCAATATTATCAATTAAAACAAATCTTGGTTTTTGATTAAAAGAGGATTTATTTAAATTGACTATTAGGTCTCTGATTTGTTGAATATCAATAGATTTTTTATCTTCATTAACATCAATTGTTATCAAATTTGTATTAGATTGGTTATTTATCGTTTTAAATTCAGAACTTTCTGTATTTATTTGAAAATTTTCCACATCATAACTTACTTGTTCACCTATTGTTAATACATAGTTTATAAAATGAAATGCTAATGTAGATTTACCGATACCTTTTTGACCACTGAATAAAATCTTGTTTGGAAATTTTTGGTTTTTATAAAACTTTACAAGTTCAGTGAAATATTTTTCTAAGCCATAAAGTTTATATTGATTTATAGGTAGTAAATTACTCATAGTATTTCATCTATTGTTCGTAATATAATTTTCTTATTATAATCAATATTATAATTCGAATTAATAATGGTATACTTTTTTTTATTTTTATTTGCCAATGTTACAAAACCTCTTTGAACTTTTTGATAAAAACTAGTCTTAAATTTATCGTATCTATTAAGTGATTTTCTAATTTTTAATCTCTTAATCATGTTGTTTTTATTAACAATATTTAAAAATGTATAATCAACTTTAAATTTTTTTAGGATAAAATTATTGATAGTGTTTATTAATTTTATATCAACGCCAAAGCCATAATGTTGATAAGCAATTGTAGAGTCAGTAAATCGATCAATCAAAATTACTTTTTTTTTATAACTTTTTTTTAATTGTTCAATATTTTCACTTCTGGAAGCAAGATAAAGCAATAAATCAGTTATCTTATTAAAATTAGATTTCTTATTTAAAATTAATTTTCTAATTCTTTCAGAGTTTATAGAACCACCTGGTTCACGAATTTTTATAAAATCTATATTCTTTTTTTTAAGATATTTCGCTACATTAGAAATATGGAAGCTTTTACCACTACCTTCTATACCTTCAAAAACTATTACAGGATATCTAGACATCACCCCAGATTAAATAGTTCAAAGACTTTATTAATCTAGTAAAGATATTTACTCTCTCTATGTCTTTAGCAGCCAAAAGTTCGTATTCACCTATTAACTCTTCATCATAAACAACTTTGAATTTTCCTAACATATCATTTTTTTTAATCGGTGCTTCAACAGGTCCTTCATACTTTAAAGCAACTTTTAATAATCCTTTTTTAGCTTTTTTGATTGTTTTATAAATATTTTCATTAACGTAAACCTCAACTTGATCTTCTTTTCCAAGCCAAACATCAACTTTATCAATTGTTTTATTTGCATTATTTATTTCGACAACATCAAAATTAGTTAATCCATAAGTTAAAAGTTTAGAACTTTCTCTAGATCTTGCATTTTTAGTTTCAAAACCACTGCCAACAGCAATTAATCTTCTTCCATTTCTTATTAAAGAAGAGGCTAAGGAATATTTTTCAACAGCTAAATAACCAGTTTTGATACCATCAGCACCAATATTTTTATATAATAGAGGATTACGATTACCTTGTGTTATAGGATCTCCCCCTGTTCTATCCCATGTAAATTCTTTAATTGAAAACCATTCATAAAAATCTGGATGTTTTTGTATTAAATATCTGGACATTCTTAAAATATCTCTAACAGTTGAGTAATTGTCAGGATCATTAATACCGGATGAATTTGCAAAATTAGTATTATCCATACCTAATTCTTTTGCTTTAGCTGTCATTAAAATTGCAAACTCTTCTTCAGTTCCAGCAATACCTTCGGCAAGAGCTATACAGGCGTCATTACCTGATGCTGTTATTATACCATGAAGTAAATCTTCAACTGAAACCTCATCACCAACCATGATAAACATCGAGGAATAACCTGCAGTTGAAAGTCTCCAAGCTTTTTCAGATACAATAAATTTATCATCTAAACTTAAGTCTCCAGATTTAATTAAATCAAATGCAATTATGGAAGTCATAATTTTAGTCATTGATGCTGGATAGATTTGAATATCTGGTTCTTTTTCATATAAAATTTCACCTGATAAAAAATCTTGAAGAATGGCAGTACGAGCTTTAATTTCGATATTTGAATTTGAATTAGAAATTAAAAAAATAAAAGATAAAAGATTAATAATAATTATTCTAAACATTTTTAAGTATTTCTAAATTTTCAAAATTGAGTGAGTTCATTTGTTCAAAAGACTCTTGTAGAGATTTTATATCATTAAAAGGACCTAATAATACCCTGAAATTATTTTTTGATATTTCAACAAGTTTGATAGTCTTAATGGTTGTCTCTGATTTAATTCGATCAATCATTAAAAAGGCACTTTTTTTATAGTAGAAATCGGCAACTTTTATTGAATAGGATATCTTTTGATCAGATTTATTTATCTTTATATATTCTTTACTCTCACTGAGACTGCTAATTTTAATTCCATCAATAGGTGCTTTTTCTGCAACTTTTTTTTCTTCATCAAATGTTTTTGCTTTATTAGCTATAAATGTTGAATCTTTTGAAATTAGAACAATTTCTATATAAGGTTCTATTGGATTAATTTCCAGATCTTCAGCAATTCTTTCGCTAATTACCGAATTATAAAAATTAGAAAATTTTACATTATTTGATTTAATTTTAGCTATCAAAGATTTTCCATTTAAAGGATTTGTAATTTTTACTTTGGATTTTTTTTTTAAAGATTTGTGAAAAATTTCCAAAGATCTTTGATCAAGTTTTTTTAAATCTAAATTTTCATTATAAATTAATGCAAATCCAGTGTTTCTATATTTAATCTCAGGTTTGAAATTTACTTTTTTTGATTTTTTGCCGTATTGTTCACAGCCAGAAATAAATACAAGTATAAATAAAAAAAATATATATCTAAATTTCATCTTTAAATTTATCTTTCAATGTGCAGACAGCAAGTGCAAACCTTAATGATCTATTCCATTTTAGAATAACTTCATAATTATCAAAAACTATATAAGCTGGATTTAAAGTTTCCGCACCTGGTATGATATCTTTATCAGGAGTTATAATGGCTGTGTTAACATTATCATCTAAATCATTCAATTTAGATGAATCTTTTATATATTTTTTAAAAAAACCTAATTTCTTTTTATTATGAAGTTTTTTTGCAGAAATATTTAAATATTTTTTTGGAATATTATTTTTTAATTCAATTCTATAAAAACATGGTTCATTTTTTTTCCACCCTATTTGATTAAGATAGTTAGCAGCAGATGGATAAGCATCCTTATTATCTTTTAAGTTAATCATTTCATCTTTATTATAATCAATCGCATAATTAGTTATTGTACTTGGCATGAATTGAAAAAAACCAAAAGCACCAGCCCAAGATCCATATAGTGTTTGATAATCAATTTTCTTATTTTCTATTAATTTCAATAAAGTTATTAATTCTTTAGTAAAAAATTCAGATCGACGTTGGTCATAACTTAAAGTTGCCAGAGACGAAATAATATCCATTTTTCCAACATAGGTTCCAAAGTTTGTTTCAATACCCATTAATGCTAGTAATAACTCTTTTTCAATATCAAATTCCGCCTCAACTAAATCAATAATATCTTTATTATCTTTATAAAAGTTTTTACCTTTTGTTTGTTTTTGTTTTGAGGTTCTTTTTCCAATATATGTTTTTGTATCTTCATAGAATTCAGGTTGGAACCGGTCATACTCAATTACTTTTGACGAGTATTTGACATTGGACATTACCATATTAAATGTGTTTTCAGATATGTTATTTTTTAAAGCTATTTTTTTAAAATTAAGCTTCCATTTATTGAAGTCATTAACATCATATGAAAAAGAATATTTAGTAAATATTAGTAAAAAAATAATTGAAAACTTAATTAGTTTCATAAAGATCTTTTAAATATATTATTACTGCAATCCAAATTAAAATAAAACTAACAAATTTTATTGTGGAAAATGGCTCACCATAATAAAAATAACCCAATAAGAACTGCAAGGTAGGTGTAATATAAAAAATCATACCTGCTGGACCTAAACCACTTAACTCAACACCTCGCACATACAAAAAAAGTGGAATCACTGTCATTGGACCAGTCAACATAATAAATAAAGATAATGGAATATCATTTGTAGAAAAATCATTTAACCCTTTTTGATAAACAAAATAAAAAGTAACTAAAGCAAATGGTAAAATAAACAGGCTTTCTATTAAAAGACCAATATCAGTATCAACATTTATTTTTTTTCGTATTAAGTTATAAAATCCCCAACTTAAACCAACAACTATTCCAACCCATGGTAATGACTTAATACTTAGAAATAATAGAATGATAATAGATAGTATGACTAATGAAATCGAAAATATTCTATTCTTATTTAATTTTTCTTTAAAAAATATGTAGCCTAAAAAAACACTTAAAATAGGCATAATGAAATATCCAAAACTTGCATCGATTATTCGATCAGTCGCAACTGCATAAATCCAAACAGCCCAATTAATAAAAATTAATAATCCAGAAAAAAATAATCCAAAAAGAAATTTCTTATTTCTGATTGTAGAGATAAAAATTTTCCATTTAGAAAAAAAAAATGTAGTAATAATTAATGTAAAGGCTGTCCATACACATCGATGAATAATGACTTCTACAAATCCTATAAATTCTAGATATTTAAAATAAATAACCCCAATAAATCCCCACCAAAAAGAACCTAATGAGGTCAATAAAAGTCCTTTATTAAATTCTTGATTCATATTTTGGTGTTTGAGGCTATAGTCAGTTTATTAGACTATTTTATAGTTGAATTAAATAATTATAATTATAAAACCTAGCTCACGGAGAGATGGCTGAGCGGTTGAAAGCACCGGTCTTGAAAACCGGCAAAGGGGCAACTCTTTCCTGGGTTCGAATCCCAGTCTCTCCGCCATCACTTTTTATAAATGTGATTTTTATATAATTTAATCATTTCTTCGTTTGCGTGATCTATTTTTTCTAATTGGTTATTATAAAATTTATATAAAGTGTCATCGTCTATTGATAAGAATTTCTCTAATTCATTAAGTTTATCTAAATCAAAATTATCAATATGAGTTTTTACAAAACTACCAATTAATTTATCCATTTCTTTGGTACCTCTGTACTGGGATCTGTAAATTAATCTTTTTTTTAAGTTTTCTATATCGTTATTCATTAAAAATTTATAATAATATTAAATGGTCAATAATACATATAATTATTTATTATCAGATCTTAAGAAATTAAAAGGTGTTGGCCAAAAAACTTACAACATACTCAAGAAAAAAAAAATTAATAACATCTTTGATTTATTATGGAGATTGCCAAAATCTTACACAGATCGAAGTAAATCTACCAAAATAGAAGATCTTAAAATAGGTGAAGAACAAACAGTTATATTAACACCTTTAAAATATAATTTTCCCAGAATAAGAAATCTCCCCAATAGAATTTACTGCAAAGATGATACTGGCGAATTAGATTGTGTGTTTTTTAATAGTTACGAAGGTTATATTAAAAAAATTTTACCATTAAATAAAGAAGTCACAGTAAGCGGAAAAGTTGGTATTTTTAAAAATAAATATCAAATTACAAATCCAAAATATGTTTCAGAGGATTCAACATTAATTAAAGATAAATATAATAAATATTCCTTGACAGAGGGAATATCTGAAAAAGTTTATAATAAAATTATTAATCAAATTTTGATTAATTTACCTATTTTAGAAGAATGGCATAACAATAAAATACTTAGAAAGTTTGATAATATCTCCTGGAATAAAGCAATAATAGAATTACATAAACCTGACAATGTTGGCAAATACAATTCAAATTTTTATAGAAGACTTGCTTATGATGAAATATTATCGACATTTCTTGCTCATTCTGAAATTAGACAAAATATTAAAAAGATAAAAAAACAAAAAAAATTTTTTGATATAACTCATCAAAATAAAATTTTAGAAAATCTAGATTTTAAACTTACTGGTGATCAAGAAAAAACATTAAATGAAATAAACAATGACCTTCAATCAGATCAAAAAATGTTTCGTTTATTACAAGGTGATGTTGGTAGTGGAAAAACAATTGTAGCTTTATGTGCTGCAATTAATACTGTTAATTCCGGTTTTCAAGTCGCAGTTATGGCACCTACCGAAATTCTTGCAAGACAGCATTTTAATTTTGCAAAAAAAATTTTTGATAAAAAGATTAATCTAGAAATTTTATCCAGTAAATCTGAATATAAAGAAAAAAAAATTATTAAAGAAAAATTAGAAAATAATCAAATAAATATAATTTTTGGTACCCACGCTATATTTCAAAAAAAGATAATATTTAAAAAACTTGGACTTATAATAATTGATGAACAACATAAATTTGGTGTTAATCAAAGAAAAAAACTTTCTGATAAAGGTGGGGATAATTGTGATGTGCTACTAATGTCTGCTACACCAATTCCTAGAACATTAACTATGACTATTTATGGGGATATGGATTTATCAATTATAAAAGAAAAACCCAAGGCAAGAAAAGAAGTAAAAACTTACAGTAAATTAGAAACTAAAATTGATGAAATTTTGAAATTTATTGAAAAGGAAATCAATAATAACAATCAAATTTTCTGGGTGTGTTCTTTAATTGAGGAGTCAAAAAAACTTGATCATACATCTGCTGTTCAAAAATTTGAATATCTTCAAAAAAAATTTCCTAATCAAGTAGCATTACTTCACGGAAAAACTGAGCCTGAAGAAAAAGAGATTATATTGAAAGATTTTTTAAATCAAAAAACCAAAATTTTAGTTTCAACAACAATTATTGAAGTTGGAATTGATTTTCCAAATGCAAATGTAATCATAATTGAAAATGCAAATAAATTTGGTTTATCACAACTTCATCAGTTAAGAGGTAGAGTTGGTAGAGGAGAAAAGCAATCCACCTGTATATTGTTGTTCAAATCATCTTTAACAGAAAATGCCAAAAAAAGGCTTAACATACTAAAATCTTCTACTGATGGATTTGTTATTTCAGAAGAAGATATGAAATTAAGAGGATTTGGTGACATTCTTGGTTTTAAACAAAGTGGGATAAAGATATTTAGATTGGCTGATCCAGTACATAATGAAGATTTATTCAAGTTAGCTGAAATAGAGATTAAAGAAATGGAAAAAAATAATATTTCATTGAATAAATATAGAACATTAATGAAACTTTATGATCAGGCAGATGTTATTAATGATATTATTTAGTTTTCTTTTACAGTGGTACCAGCAGAAACAATAAATTTAGAAGCCTCTTCAAAATTCATATCTAAATAAACAACATCTTTTCTTTCAAACATTAATAGAAATCCACTTGTTGGATTTGGTGTTGTGGGAACAAATACATTTATTAAATGTTTTTTTGTTTTTTTTGATATCTCACCTTTATTTTCTTTTGTTGCAAAACCAACCGCCCAAACTCCTTTTCTTGGATACTGAACTAACACTACACTTTTAGATTTGTTCCGATTTTCTTTTAATGAATTAGACATTTGTTTTACTGCAGACCAGAATGTTCCGAGTAAAGGAATTTTTTTAAATAAATAATCAATAATATTTAAAAATTTTTTACCAAGATAAGATAAAGAAATAAATCCAATAAAAGTTATAATCAAAATTGAGCTAATTATTTCCAATCCAGGTATTTGAAATGGTAAATAAGTATTTGGGTTAATATAATTTGGTAAAATTTTTGATGATGTATTAATCAAAAACTTTGATAACCAAATTGTTACTCCAATTGGAATTAAGACTACAATACCAGTAAAAAAATAATTTCTAATTTTTAGAGAAAATATATAAAACCATAGGCCAGCAATTTCTTTTTTTGAAATAGGTTTTTTATTTTTATTCATAAAATCTTAATGATAACTTGAATAAATTACAAATGCTAAACAGACTATAAATAAAAAGATTAAAATTTTATTATTTAGATTCATATTTAAATATAGTATCAATTTCATTATTAAATGAATAGAAGAAAATTCCTATCATATATAAGTTGCGGTTGTTGCGGATTTGTTTTGAATGCGTGTTCAACAGCACCAATTACAGAAAGACGTCAATTAAAGATCATTCCTGAATCCAAGCTCAATGCTCAAGCAGCTCAAATTTATGAAAAAGTAAAAGAAAAAGAAAAATTAATTGAAGATAGTAAAGATATTAATGAAATTAGAGAGATTGGAAAAAAAATGGAAATAGCTATAGGAGAATATTTTTATAAACAAAAACTGGACGACCCAACAACAAGTTTTGAATGGGAATATATATTAATTGATAATAAAAAAGTTAGAAATGCTTGGTGTATGCCTGGTGGAAAAATAGCTGTTTACACTGGTATGTTAGAAGTAACAAAAAATACTCATGGATTAGCTGCAGTAATGGGACATGAGATTGCTCATGCTGTAGCTAAGCACTCTGTTGAAAGGGCAAGCAGAGGTATGATTTTGAACACTGGAACTCAGCTATTTGATATATTTAGTGGAGGAAAGTTATCACAAGTAAATAGAGTAACGGGTATGAATACAGTTGGTTTAATATCTCAATTAGGTGTTATGAATCCATTTAATAGAAAACAAGAAAGTGAAGCAGATTATTTAGGCATGATTTTTTCATCTCTATCTGGATATGACATTAGGGAAACAGTTAAAATTTGGGAAAGAATGAAAGAGTTTAATAAAGGAAAAGCGCCACCAGAATTTATGAGCACTCACCCATCTGCTGATAATAGAATAAAAAAAATAAATGAGTGGACTAATGAGATAATTTTAGATTATCCACCAATTAAAGTTTAAACTTTAAGTGGTGAGCCGTGATGGACTCGAACCATCGACCCATTCCTTAAAAGGGAATTGCTCTACCAACTGAGCTAACGGCCCACATAATTCAACGAATGAAAATTGTATATACAGAAATATTTTGATAATTCAAACCCGAAATCCCAAAAATTAACTAAATTACAACTTATCTATGTATTTATTGTGAAAATCATCAAATGTACCTTTGATAATATTCTCACGTATAGCATTCATTAATTCTTGATAAAAATTGATATTATGAAGTGTTAACAACATTGAAGCTAATATTTCATTTGTATTGAATAAGTGGTTCAAATAATTTTTAGAATATTTATTCAAGTTTAAATTGTCACATTCTGGATCAAGAGGTGAATTGTCATTTTGGTATTTATTATTTTTTATATTTACACGACCGCCCCAAGTGAAGGCTAAACCTGTCCTGCCAGATCTTGTAGGTAAAACACAGTCAAACATATCTATCCCTCTCTTAACTGCACCTAAAATATCTGATGGCGTTCCAACACCCATGAGGTAATGAGGTTTTTCAGACGGTAAATCTGATTTGATATCATCTAGTACTTTAAACATTTCATCTTGACTTTCGCCAACTGCCAAACCACCTAAAGCATAACCATCAAAACCTATTTTCATAAGTTCCTCTAAAGATTTTAATCTTAAATCTTTAAATAAACCTCCTTGAACTATACCAAATAAAGCTTTGTGTGGATTTTTACCAAAAGCTTTTTTGGATCTTTCTGCCCAATATAATGATAATTCCATTGACTTTTTTATAAGTTCATAATCTGAAGTATTTTTAGGACATTCATCCATAATCATTACAATGTCAGAATTTAAACCTAGTTGAATTCTAATACTTTCCTCAGGACTTAGATAAAATTTTTTACCATCAACGTGGGAATTAAAAATTGCGCCCTTCTCCCTATCAATTTTATTCAATTTAGATAATGACATAACTTGAAATCCACCTGAGTCAGTTAAAATAGGTAAATCACAATTCATAAACTCATGTAGACCACCAGCGCTTTGAATACGCTCTACTCCAGGTCTAATCATTAAATGATAAGTGTTAGATAGAATTATATCTGAACCAGTTTTTTTAATATCTTCAATTCTACATGCTTTAACAGTAGCCTGAGTTCCAACAGGCATAAAAGCAGGTGTTCGAATATTACCCCTGTGGGTTTCCATAATCCCACATCTTGCAAAATTATCTTTATTTAGAATTTTAAAGGCAAAATTTTTTAATGCCATTTAAAAGACTACAACGATTTAAAACTAATAATTTTATCTGGATCTGGCACTGATCCGTTATTACTTTCATCACCTCTTTTAATTTTATCAACAAATTCCATGCCTTCAATAACTTTACCAAAAACAGTGTATTGATTATCTAAAAATGGAGCTGGTTTAAAGCATATAAAAAATTGACTGTTGGCACTATTTGGATCTGACGATCTAGCCATTGAAAGAGTTCCTCTATCATGAGGAAGGTTGTTAAATTCTTGTTTTAAATCTGGAAGATCAGAACCTCCCATGCCTGCTCTTCTTAAATCAAACTTGTCGGAACTTGAATTTCCAAATTGAACGTCGCCAGTTTGAGCCATAAATCCATCTATAACTCTGTGGAATACCACATTGTCATACTTACCACTATCAGCTAGCTCTTTTATTCTATTTACATGGTTTGGGGCAACATCTGGAAATAATTCAATTTTAACATCACCATCTTTTAATTTTAATATCATTAGGTTCTCCTCTGAGATTGATTGATTGGTTAAGATTAATAAAAATAATATTATCTTTATAAAAAATTTATTCATATTTTTCTTTTAGTGATCTAATTGTGCTTTTTGTAGTAAATTTTTTAATATCTCCACCTAGTTTAACTATTTCTTTAACAAATCTTGATGAAATTATTTGATTTTCAACATCAGACATCAAAAAAAGAGTTTCTATATCATTATTTAATTTTCTATTCATACCAGCTAATTGAAATTCATATTCAAAATCAGATACCGCTCTTAATCCTCGTAATATTATATTTGATTTATATTTTTTGCATAAATCGGTTGTTAAAGAAGTAAATGATATAATCATAATTTTTTTCTTATTTAATTTAAGATCTGAAAATAAAGCTTTTTTTACAATTTCAATTCTTTCATTTACATCAAATAAGTATTTTTTATTTTCACCATCTGAAACGGCAACAATTACTTTACTAAATAATTTTAAAGATTTTTTAATAACATCTATATGACCAAAAGTTATTGGGTCAAATGTTCCGGGATATATAGCAACGTTAGACATTAAATAAGATTATCCTCAATTTTTATTGCTGAGACAACTTTTTCATCACCTGTTAATTTAATAATTCTAACACCTTGTGTATTTCTACCGGCAGTTCTAATTTCCTTAACAGCAACTCTTATAACCCTTCCTTTATTGGTTGAGATCATAATTTCATCACCCTCGTAAACAGGAAATGAAGATGATATATTACCGTTTCTAGGAGAATTAATTATTCCTATAATTCCTTTACCACCTCTATTGGTAACTCTATAGTCGTAATGAGAAGTTTTTTTCCCATATCCATTTTCTGTTATAGAAAGTATATATCCTTCACCAGCTTTAATTTCTGCTTTATCATCTTTAGATTTTTTTCCGTTTTTAGAAGTTTTATCATTGTTAATTACTGACAAAGAAACAATTTCATCATTAGGAGCAAGTTCAATGCCTTTAATACCTTTAGATGATCTTCCTTTAAAAATTCTTAATTTTTTAGTTTCAAATCTAATACATTTTCCAAATTTAGTGCTTAAAATTGCATCTTGATCATCTTTACAAATTTTTACACCAACAATTTTATCATTATTATCAAGTTTCATTGCAATTTTACCTGATGCGTTAATAGAAGAAAAATCATCTAAACTATTTTTTCGAACTTTACCTTTAGCAGTTGCAAAAATTATTTGATAGTCATTTAAATTTTCATCTCCTTCTGGAAAAGGCATAATTGAACTTATTGATTGATGGTTTTTTAGGGGAAGAATATTAAATAATGATTTACCTTTGGAAGATGATGATCCTTCAGGAATTTTCCAAGCTTTAATTCTGTAAACTAGCCCTTCAGTTGAAAAAAACAAAACTGATGTATGTGTATCAACAGATAGGGTTTGAACTACTGAATCTTCATTTCTTGTTGTAATTCCAGTCTTTCCTTTACCGCCTCTTTTTTGAGTTTTCACATTATTTAATGAACCACGCTTTATGTAACCCTGCAAAGTTACTGTTATTAAAACTGCTTGTTTTTGGATAGTTTCTTCAATGTCGTAATTCAATACGGCATCAATTATCTTGGTTCTTCTTGGTACAGAAAATTTTTCTTTAATATTTTTCAATTCTTCACTTATTACTTTTAAAAGCTCTTTCTTTGAGGATATTATCTTTTTGTATTTTGCAATAAGTTCAGCTAACTTTTTAATCTCCACTTCAATTTCATTAATCCCAAGAGCAGTTAATTTCTGTAATCTTAGTTCTAGGATCGCTATTACTTGAGGTTCAGATAAACTATAATCACTTTTAGTTTTTTTACCCTCAACCAAAGAAATCATCTTTTGTGATTTATTAATTTTCCATTTAGTACTTAAAATAGATTTTTTAGCATCATCTGGGGTTTTTGAATTTCTTATAATCTTGATTATTTTATCTAGATTTTCAACTGAAACTGATAAACCAATCAAGATATGAGCTCTTTCTTCAGCTTTTTTTAAATCAAACTTAGTTTTTTTAATTACTACATCTTCTCTAAATGTTAAAAAATTTTCTAAAAATTCTTTTAGATTGCAAGTTTTAGGTTTGCCATCAACAATTGCCAAAGTATTAAAACCAAAAGAACTTTCAATTTGAGTATTTTTATAAAGTTGTCTTTTAATTGTTTCTGGCTCAACACCATTCCTTAAATCTATAGAAACTCTAATTCCTTCTCTGTTAGATTCATCTCTTATATCTTTTATACCTTCAATCTTTTTTTCTCTAACTAACTGTGCAATTCTCTCATTTAAAATTGATTTGTTAACTTGATAAGGAATAGAATTTATAATCAATCTTTCTCTTCCATTTTTTTGTGTTTCAATAGAAATTTCACCTCTGATTTTAAAAGAGCCTCTTCCTTTATTATAACCTTGATTAATTATATCTTTTCCTATTATCACTCCGCCAGTTGGAAAATCAGGACCAGGAATATGTTTCATTAATTCTTTGATCTTAATGTCTTTATTTTCTATTAAAGCTAGAGTTCCATCTATAATTTCTCCTAAATTATGTGGAGGGATACTTGTAGCCATACCAACAGCAATTCCTCCTGCACCATTTACCAGTAAGTTTGGATATTGAGCTGGTAAAACTGTTGGCTCTTTTTCAGTTTCATCATAGTTACTTTTATAATCAACTGTGTTTTTTTCTATGTCTTCAATTAAAAATTGAGAAACTTTTGAAAGTCTTGTTTCAGTGTATCTCATAGCTGCTGCTGGATCTCCATCAATTGATCCAAAGTTTCCTTGTCCATCAACCAAAGGTAAACTCATAGAAAAATCTTGTACCATTCTAACTAGCGCATCGTATACAGATTGATCCCCATGAGGATGGTACTTACCAATAACATCTCCAACTATTCTTGCAGATTTTCTGAATTGTTTTGACCAATCGTAACCACCTTTATACATTGCATATAGTATTCTTCTATGAACAGGCTTAAGACCATCTCTAACATCAGGAAGAGCCCTACTAACTATTACACTCATTGCATATGAAAGATATGATGAGCTCATCTCATCATGCATTGAAATGAGTTTTATGTTTTTATCTTTTGAAACTTCAGTTTTGTCCATGAAAACTAGAATGGAATTTCGTCATCCATATCATTTGCAACTTGCGAAGCATCTTCTGGAGCATTTGATGAAGATTGGTTGTTGTCATACTGAATGCCACCTCCAGAATTTCCACCACCTAACATTGTTAAAGATGAGTTGTATCCTTGAATAACAATTTCTGTGGAATATTTATCTTGACCAGATTGTTCATCTTTCCATTTTCGTGTTGCAATTTGACCTTCAACATAAACTTGAGCACCTTTTTTTAAATATTGCTGAACAACGTTAACTAAACCTTCATTGAATACAACTACACGGTGCCATTCAGTTTTTTCTTTTTTTTCGCCTGTATTTTTATCTTTCCAAGATTGACTGGTTGCAAGACTTAGCCTTGCTACACTTTTACCGTTAACCATTTGTTTTATTTCAGGATCTGCGCCTAATCGACCAATTAAAAGAACTTTATTTAAACTTCCAGCCATAATATTTTTTAAATTTGATTGTTATTTGAATTAAATTTATACCACATATTGCTCTGAATATTAATTATATTAATCCATAGCAAGAAAATTTATGATCAAAAAGATAGTTATTAAGGGTGCTAAAGAGCATAATTTAAAAAATGTTTCGCTTGAAATTCCTAAAGATAAATTTGTTGTAATTACAGGTCTATCAGGATCAGGAAAATCATCCCTCGCATTTGATACAGTCTATGCAGAGGGGCAAAGAAGATATGTTGAGAGTTTGTCAGCTTACGCTAGGCAATTCTTAGATAAAATGAAGAAACCCAATGTTGATCTAATAGAAGGTTTAAGCCCTGCGATTTCAATAGAGCAAAAAAATACCTCTAAAAACCCAAGATCTACAGTTGCAACAGTAACAGAGATTTATGATTATATGAGAGTATTATATGCAAGAGCTGGCATACCCTACTCGCCCTTTACAGGTAAACCAATTACATCACAAACGATAACTCAGATAGTTGATAGAATTAAAGAATTACCAAAGAAAGCAACAATATATTTATACGCCCCTGTAGTAAGAGGTAGAAAAGGTGAATATAGAAAAGAAATTTTAAATTATAAAAAAAGAGGTTTTAGAAAAATTAAAATCGATGAAACCTTATACGATATTGAAAATGTTCCTGAACTTAATAAAAAAGTAAAACATGATATTTCAATTTTAGTTGATAGAATTGTTTTAAACTCATCACTTGGAAATAGATTAGCTGAGGGAATAGAAACTGCAGTTAATCTTGCAAATGGATTGATATTTGTTGAATACGAAGACGAAACTTTACCAAAAAAATTTAGAAAAGTTGAAAAATTAATTTTCTCGACCAAATTTGCATGTCCTGAAAGTGGATTTACAATTGAAGAGATTGAGCCAAGATTATTTTCTTTTAACAGTCCTTTTGGAGCTTGTGAAGAATGTGAAGGAATTGGAGTAAAACTAAATGTAGATCCTAATCTCGTAATACCTAATGAAAAAAAGAGCATTGCTGATGGTGCAATTGAACCTTGGGCAAAAACTACAACTTTGTATTATGCTCAAACTTTAGCATCTTTAGCTAAGCATTATGATTTTTCATTGGAAGAAAAATGGAGCAAATTATCAAAAAAAATTAAAGATGTAATACTCTATGGATCAGATGATGAAGAAATTAAATTTTCTTATGATGATGGTTATGAAAAATACTCTCATAAAAAAACATTTGAAGGAGTAATAAACAATTTAGAAAGAAGATATTTAGAAACTGATAGTGATTGGAAAAGAGAAGAAATAGCCCAATATCAATCTGACACTAAATGTGAAAGATGTAATGGTTATAGGCTAAAGGATGAAGCTTTATGTGTAAAAATTGATGGGCTCCACATTAGTGAAGTTACTGAAAAATCAATTTTAGACGCAGCTACATGGTTTAAAAATTTGAATAATAAATTGGATAAAAGACAAATTAAAATTGCAGAACATATCTTAAAAGAAATCAATGAAAGATTAACTTTTCTATTAAATGTTGGATTAGATTATCTAACACTCTCCAGGGAGTCTGGAACTTTATCTGGAGGAGAAGCTCAGAGAATAAGATTAGCATCACAAATAGGTTCAGGATTAACAGGAGTTTTGTATGTTCTTGATGAACCTTCAATAGGTTTGCATCAAAAAGATAATGTTAAACTTATAAGTGCTCTGAAAAGATTAAGAGATTTAGGCAACACTGTTATTGTTGTTGAACATGATACAGAGACAATGGAAAACGCAGATCATATAATTGATCTTGGTCCAGAAGCTGGTAATAAAGGTGGAGAAGTAGTAGCACAAGGCTCTTTTAAAGAAATTTGCAACAACAAAGATAGTATTACAGGAAAGTATTTATCAAATAAATTTAAAATTAATGTGCCTACAAAAAGGAGATTGGCAAAAAATGGTAGATTTTTAGAAATAACAGGAGCAACTGGAAATAATTTAGATAATGTAAATTTAAGAATACCACTTGGAAGTTTAACTTGTGTTACTGGTGTTTCAGGATCTGGAAAATCAACACTAGTTTTACAAACTTTATATAATGCATTGAACTTGACTTTAAACAACAACAAGTCACGTAAGATTCCAAAACCATTTAAGGGATTTAAGGGAACAGAATTAGTTGATAAAATTATTGATATCGACCAATCTCCAATTGGAAGAACACCAAGATCAAATCCAGCAACATATACAGGAGCTTTTGGCCCCATAAGAGATTGGTTTACCGCCCTACCAGAATCCAAAACTAGAGGTTATAAGCCTGGTCGTTTCTCGTTTAATGTTAAAGGTGGAAGATGTGAAGCTTGCGAAGGAGATGGTGTGATAACTTATGAAATGCATTTTTTACCTGACGTTTATATTCAATGTGATGAATGCAAAGGCACAAGATATAATCGAGAAACATTAGAAATTAAATTTAAAGATAAAAGCATTGCAGATGTTTTGAATATGACTGTAGATGAAGGTTGTGAATATTTTGAGAATATTTCTAATATTAAATCAAAACTATTAACGCTCAAAAAAGTGGGACTTGGATACATTAAAATTGGACAGCAGGCTACCACACTTTCAGGTGGGGAAGCTCAACGTATTAAATTGGCTAAAGAATTGTCAAAAAGATCAACTGGACGAACGATGTATATCTTAGATGAACCAACTACCGGTTTGCATCAACATGATATTAAAAAACTTTTGGAAATTCTCCATACATTCGTTGCATTAGGAAACACAGTTGTTGTTATTGAACATAATCTTGATGTTATTAAAACAGCAGATTATATTGTTGATATGGGCCCTGAAGGGGGTGTTAAAGGGGGTAAAATTATTGCCGAAGGAAAACCCGAGGAAATTTGCAAAGTTAAAAATAGTTATACTGGTCAATTCTTAAAACCACTTTTAAATTGATTTTAAATTTACTAAAATTGATGTATAAATCCTATGAATCATGAGTAATTTACTTTCATCTTTATCTAAAACAGTTCATGCTTCAGTAATTTTAGCTATTGTGCTGTTTTTGGGTTTGTTTTACCAAAATAATGGTTTTGTTTTTGATGTAACTTTTTATAGCTGGCTTGCAAGATATACCCATGTTGTAGTTGGAATAATGTGGATTGGTCTACTTTGGTATTTCAATTTTGTTCAAATTCCTAACATGGCTAAGATTCCAGATGAACAAAAACCAGCAATTGGCAAAGTTATAGCTCCAGCAGCATTGTTTTATTTTAGATGGGGTGCAGCTTTAACAGTTTTATCAGGACTAATACTTGCATATTTAAATGGGTATTTACACGATGCTATGACATTAAGTCTTGGTTCAGGAATACCTAAACACACTGCAATTGGAATTGGTATGTGGTTAGCAATAATTATGGCAATTAACGTTTGGTTTGTAATTTGGCCAAATCAAAAAAGAGCTTTAGGTATTGTTGAGTGTGATGCTGATTTAAAAGCAAAATCTGCAAAAACTGCAATGTTATTTTCAAGAACAAATACGTTATTATCGCTTCCAATGTTATTAACAATGGTAGCAGCTCAAAACTTATATTAGATTTTCTCTTCTTCTTTAAGAATTGTTTTTTGCGAGACATTCAATCTAACAAGTATTGTGTTTGCAATATATATTGAGGAATACGTTCCGAATATAACCCCAAAAATCATTGCAAGAGAAAATCCTTTAAGGATTTCACCTCCAAAAAAGAATATAGCAAATAATGCTAATAATGTTGTGATAGAAGTGATTAATGTTCTAGACAATGTTTCATTAATTGAAATGTTTGTTAATTCAAAAATTTTAATATCAGAATATTTTCGTAAATTTTCTCTAACCCTATCAAAAATAACAACTGTATCATTCATAGAATATCCAACAATTGTAAGTACGGCAGCAATAATTGATAAATTTATTTCTAAACTTAATAACGAAAATAAGCCTAAAGTAATAATTACATCATGAGATAAAGCTATAATTGCTCCCAAACTAAACTGCCATTCAAATCTTATCCAGATATAAATTAGCATTAAAGCTAAAGAAACACTTATTGCAATAATCCCTGATTTTAGTAATTCAGCACTTACTTTTGGTCCAACATTTTCTACTCTACGAAAATCAAAATTATTACCAAAAGATTTATCTAAATTAGATTTTATTTCCTCAACAATATTCTTGACATTATTTTTGTTTTCAAATTTTATTAGATAATCTTGATCGTTACCAAATCTTTTTACAGATACATCACCAAGATCCATCTGGTTTAAATTATCTCTTAAACTAGAAACATTTATTTTTTTATCTGAAGATCTTAATTCAATTAAAGTTCCACCTTTAAAATCTATACCAAAATTTAACCCTTTAAAGATAAGCAATCCTAATGAAATTAGGACTAATAGAGCTGAAATTATATTAAACTGTGTGTAAAATTTGTTAAATCTTATCATTATATTAAAGCCTCTTTATCTTTGTTTCTAGAAACATAAATAGCCGTTAATAATCTTGCTATAAAATAAACAGAAAATAATGTTGTAAATATTCCAACACCTAATGTAACTGAAAAACCTTTTATAGGTCCTGATCCCATAAAAAATAGAATAATGGCTGCTAATAGAGTTGTTATATTAGCATCTAGTATTGCTGTTCTTGATTTTGTATAACCACTATCAAAAGCAATAATATTATTATTTTCATTTTTCAGCTCTTCTTTAATTCTCTCAAATATCAAAACATTTGCATCAACTGCCATTCCAACTGTTAATATAATTCCTGCAATACCAGGTAACGTTAAAGTTGCTTCAAATAAAGTAAGAACGCCAAGAAGGATTATCAAATTAATAATTAAAGTAAGATTGGTTATTAAACCAAATATTTTATATTTAAAAAATATATAGAAAATTACTAATAAAAAACCTATTAAGAGTGCAATCATTCCTGCATTTATAGAGTCTTGCCCTAAATCAGGACCAACAGTTCTTTCCTCAATGATATTTAATGGTGCAGGTAAGGCTCCAGATCGTAATAATAAAGCTAAATCTGTTGCAGATTGGAAAGTAAAACCACCACTTATTTGTCCGTTACCACTAGCTATCGTATCTCTTATAACTGGGGCACTAATAATTTTACCATCTAAAACTATCGCTAATTGTCTTCCTATATTAGATGAAGTCGCTTTACCAAATCTTTTTGCTCCCACTCTATCCAGTGTAAATGAAACTACAGTTTCATTAGTTTGATTATTCATCCGAGGCTGAGCATCAAGTAAATTTTCGCCACTTAAAATAATTCTTTTACTAACAAAGTCTTCACTTGAACCATCTTCATATTCAAGTTTTTCAACACCAAATGAATCTTGATTGTCATTCGAAACAAATCTAAATGTTAAATTAGCAGTTTTACCTAACAGAGATTTTATTCTCATAGGATCATCCAAGCCTGGTAACTCAACTAAAACTCTATCATTCCCTCTTTTTAGAATATTTGGTTCATTAGTACCAATTTCATCAATTCTTCTTCTAATTATTTCTAACGCTTGATCTTGAGAGGATGTTTTAAGTTCAACAAGACCTTGATTAGAAAAACTAAGTTCAAGTTTATCTCCAACCTCATTAATATCAAACTGATGAGATTTAAATACAGGATAATATGGATTGATATCACTATTTTCACTTCTGAATTCATCAATTACTTGTTGTTTGAATTGATCCTCTACAGAAAAACTTAATTTTTGATTATTTAAATCTATATTAGCAATACGAATATTCTTTTCTTTAAAAAAAGATCTAACTAGTGTTGCGGTATTTTGTAATTTCTGCTCTATAACTGGAGCATTATCTATTTCAAGCAAGAGATAGGAACCACCTTGTAAATCAAGACCTAAGTTAATCTTCTTGTCTATAAATCTGTTATCTGAACTGAGTATATTATTTGATGTAATAGTAATAAAAAATAAAACAAATAAAGATACTAATATAATTCTTAACTTAGAAAAATATAACATCCCTTCAAAAATGATTTAGCTTATTTTTTTACTTCAACGTTATTAAGTAAACCTTGAATTCCAGTTGCTTTTACAATTTCAACTTTGACATTTTCTGCAATTTCAACTTCTACTTTGTCATTATCGATAATTCTTTCAACTGTTCCAGTGATACCACCAGATGTAATAACCTTGTCACCTCTTTTAAGACTTTCTACCATCGTTTTATGTTCTTTAACTTTTTTTTGTTGAGGTCTGATAAGAAAAAAATAAAAAATTACAAAAATTAAAATTAATGGGATAAACTGACCTATTCCTGAACCTTCCATAAAACTCCTTTATTATTGTTGTCTGTTTATACTAGTTAAGAAATTAAAACAACTTTAATTAGGTGCAATCTTTTCTAAATTGTTCATGTACGGTCTTAATTTTTCAGGAATAAGAATTGAGCCATCATTCTGTTGATAATTTTCCATTACAGCAATTAAAGTTCGTCCTACTGCTAATCCACTACCATTTAGTGTTCCGACATGAAGTGTTTCATTTTTTTGATTTTTATATCTAGTTTT
Source organism: Candidatus Pelagibacter sp. HIMB1321 (assembly GCF_900177485.1). Lineage (NCBI taxonomy): Bacteria > Pseudomonadati > Pseudomonadota > Alphaproteobacteria > Candidatus Pelagibacterales > Candidatus Pelagibacteraceae > Candidatus Pelagibacter > Candidatus Pelagibacter sp. HIMB1321. The sequence continues at coordinate 487,686 of NZ_LT840186.1, read as the reverse complement.
CATTCTAGTTGCTTGAAATGTGGAGCAAGATGAACATGATGAAATTTCACGATATTTTTCCTCTGATGGTAGCCAAACTTCAATATCATAAGTTTTTTCAGCACTAAAACCCATATCACCACTACATAAAATTACTTTTCTATAAGGCAAGCCGAGATCATCTAGAATTCCTGTTGCGCAATTAGTCATTCTTTCAAGTTCATCTAAACATTTATCGTTCTCAACAATGCTAACCAGTTCAACTTTATAGAATTGGTGTTGTCTAATCATGCCTTTAGTGTCTTTGCCGTAACTACCAGCTTCTTTTCGAAAACAAGGAGTAGATGCAACAAATCTCAAAGGTAATTGTTTTAAATCTACAATCTTATCTTTTACAATATTAGTCAGAATAACTTCTGCTGTGGGGATTAAAAATTTACGATCAGATGCTTCATCAAACTTAATTTCAAATTGATCATTTTCAAATTTAGGTAATTGACCAGTACCATACATTGTATTTTCAGAAGCAATAAGTGGAGGTGAAATTTCTTTATAACCATTAGCTAAAACATGTTTGTCTAACATAAAATTTGATAACGCTCTTTCTAGTAAGGCTAATTTATCTTTAACAAATACAAATCTTGATCCAGTAGTTTTTGTTGCAAGATCAAAATCAAGCATATTAAGTTTTTCACCTAATTCATAATGTGTCTTAGGCTTAAAATCAAAACTTGAAATTTCTCCAGATTTGGAAATTTCAACATTATCGTTTTCATCTGTACCAATTGGTACATCCTTATGAGGTATATTTGGAATACTGGATAATATTGTGTCTAATTCTGATTTGATCTGTTTTTGTTCATTAGAGATAGCATATAATTCTTTTGATATTTCTTTAGATCTTTTAAAAAGGCTTTCATCTTTTGATTTAGAAATATCTTTTTTTTCACTTTCTAAAGATTCTTTTTTTTGAATAAGTTTTCTATTATTTTCATCTAATTTCTTAATTTCATCAATATTAACTTCAATATTTCTAACCTTTAATTGATTTTTAAAATTTTCAAAATCAGTTCTTATTTCTTTGATATTATGCATCTTCGTTTTCTAAATTTTTATTTTCAATAAATTTTACAGAAAAAATAGATAATTCATATAATATTAATAATGGCACAGCTAAACCAATTTGCGTGATTGGATCTGGGGGTGTCAATAAGGCAGCAGCTGCAAAAATTATTACTACAACATATTTTCTTCTTGTTTTTAGAAAATGAGAGTCCACTACCCCAACTCTTGCAAGCAAACTCAAAACAACAGGTAATTGGAAACTTATTCCAAAAGCAAAGATTAATTTCATAACCAAAGATAAATATTCATTAACCTTAGCCTCAAGTTGAATTGGTAAATTTGTTGATAAGCCAGAACTTTCAAAAGATAAAAAAAACTTGATAGCAAGTGGCATGATTAAATAATAAACAAGCATACCACCAAGAAAAAATAGGATGGGTGTTAATACTAAATAAGGAAGAATTGCTGTTTTTTCATGTTTGTATAAACCTGGAGCAATAAATTTCCAAATTTGCATAAGTATAAAGGGACAAGTTACAAAAAATGCAGCAAAAAAAGATACTTTTAAATAAGTTAAAAATGTTTCCTGTAAAGCTGTGAATATTAACCGTCTTTCGGTCCCATCGTCTCTTACTGCCTTTGCATAAGGTTCTACTAAGAAACCATATAAATGTTCAGCAAATACATAGCATCCAATAAAAAAAATTATCAAAAAAATAAAACTATGAATTAATCTTTTTCTTAACTCAGCTAAATGACTAACAAAACCACCTTCTTGATCTTCGTTATGCATTTTTATTTTCTTCTTTATTATCTTCTTTTTTGATTTCTGCTTTCTGGATACTGTTATCCTCTAAATCAATATTTGAAACTTCACTTTGAATATTATTAATATATTTTTTTGTAGTTCCAATCCATGAACCAACTTTTTTTAACATAATTGGAAAATCTTTTGGTCCTAAAACGATAATAGCAATCGCAACAACTATCAAAATCTCAAACCAACCAATAGTAGGCATGTGATTTATTCTTTATCTTTTGAATCTTGATTATTTTCGGAAATATTTTTAGGTTCTGTGTCATCTGTAACATCAGATGCCATCCCTTTTTTAAAGCTTTTAATCCCTTTAGCAACATCACCCATTAAACTTGAAATTTTACCTCTTCCAAAAAGCAAAACCACCAAGATAACAACAATTGCTATTTGCCAAATTCCTATGCTCATAAGTAAGTTATAACTTGTTTAGAATTTTTTTAAAGTGACTTTTTACTAATTATCTTCTTCATTTAAAGTACTGTTGAGCATTTCATCAATATTTGAATAAATATCCTCTTTTTTTTCATCTTGTTTTTCTTTGTAAAATTTACCAGTACCAAATATTGCATTATCAACGCTCGATGTATCAATCAGTCCAGCAGCACCTAATTCATCTACTGTTGGTAAGTCTGATAGTTTTTGAAGATTAAAATGACTCAAAAAGTCCTCAGTAGTTACATACTGGATAGGTTTGCCCGGTACATCTTTTCGGCCACCTGGTTTAACCCAGTTTAACTCCATCAGAATTTCTAAAGTATTAGTTCCAAAAGCAACACCTCTAATTTCTTCAATCTCAGCACGGGTTACAGGTTGATGGTAAACAATGATAGCAAGAGTTTCAACAGCAGCTCTAGATAATTTCTTTTCTACTGTTTTTTCCTGTGTCATTAAATTTGATAAATTTGGAGAAGTTCTAAAAGACCATTTTTTTGAAATACAAACTAGATTTATGCCTCGATTAGAATATTCTAACTGAAGTTTATCTAAAGATTTTTTTATATTAACTTTTTTAGACAACTTACTTTCAATAGTTTCAAGATCCAAAGGTTCAGCAGCTGCAAAAATAATAGCTTCAATTTCTTTTTCTACAGGAGATAATTTTGTTGGAAAATTTACTATATTATCTTTTTTTTCTATCTTTTTTTTGTTCATTAATTTTCTTTTATATAAATATTATCAAATAACTTATCTTGTTTAATCTTAAGATTACCTTCTTTAACTAATTCTAAAGATCCTGCAAAAATTCCAGCTTTACCAGTTTTCTTTATCTTTTTTCCTGATTTAAAATTACTGGGTATCAAATCTTCTAAATTTTTCCAATCAACTAATTTACCAAAAAAATCTTTGATAGTTTTAATTCCATCTTCAGTAGTAAATACAGGTAATTTAGGTATGTTCATTTTCTGAAAATCTTTGGTCATGATAATCGAAGAATATGCTTTTAAAAGTTCAAATAAATTTAATTTATATTCTGCGCTATAAATTGATCTTATATTTCCCTTCATTCCTCTAGTTCTAATTTCACGACCTAATCTTTTCCTTTTTAACATTTGTTCAGACAGTAAACGTATTAATTCAAGTTTTTTTAGTTGTAATTTCAATTTTTCAGCCACTTCTTGAACTTTAAATTCTTCTTCAGGTGTACCTGGTAATAATAATTTAGATTTCAAATAAGCTAACCAAGTTGCCATCAAAAGATATTCCGACGCTACTTCTAAATTTAAATCTTTCTTATTAGAAATATAATTATTAAATTGATCAGCTAATTTTGTTATTGATATTTCTTCAAGATTAACTTTTTGGGCTTTTGCTAAATCTAAAAGAACATCAAGAGGACCATTGTAATTCTCAACATCTACTTCAAATAAAGGACTATCAGATTCGAACATGTTTAAACATTAACTCAAAATCTTATAAAATTCTGATGTTTTTTTGATTATAAAAGAGTTCACTTTTGGAGAATTTTTAGCAACAATAGTCATTTCTTTTAAATTTCCATTGCAATGCAATGCGAGATTGCACCCAGCTTCAAATAATCTCTTAGTATTATCCTCAATTGATAATTTCAAACTTTTCATTGATATATCATCAGAAATTATCAAATTTTTAAATCCAATTTGGTTTCTTATAATTTTGATTAATTTTTTTGAATGAGTGACAGTATTAATAGGATCAATTTTTTTAAAGATTACATGTCCAGTCATAGCAAAAATTGATTTTTTCAAATTAAATGATCTAAAATCATTTTTCTTTAAATATTCTAAATCTTTATTCACCACAGGAGTAAAATGATGGCTATCTACCTTAGCTAATCCATGTCCTGGTATATGCTTGATGATTGTTCCAATTGAATTGGTTTTAAAATATTTAATACACAAATCTCCAATTTTTGAGACTATTTCAGGATTTCTAGAAAAAGACCGATCACCAATAATATTTGAACTACCTTTGTATCTTAAGTCAAGAACAGGCAAAGTATTAATATTGATACCTAAGTTTTTTAAAAGATGGCTTATTTTATCAATAAAAAATTTATAACTGATATAAAATTCTTTTTTGTTTTTAACATAAACATTTCCAAAATATTCAGACGTAAAATTGTCTAAGGAAATTAATTTACTTAATCTATTTACTCTACCCCCTTCTTGGTCAATCATTATTGGATAATTTTTATCTTTAAATATTTTTTTTATATCTGATGTAAGTTTTTTGATCTGATTAATATTATCTAAATTTCTTGTAAAAAGAATTATTCCCCATGGTTTATGCTTTATTAAAAAAAGAATTTCTTGATTAGTAAGTTTTTTACCTTTTATGCCAGTAATAAAAGATTTTCGATTAATCATCTTTATTCAATAATTCCCAAAAATAATATTTTTTCTTTTTTTTTGTTTGGGTATTTTTAACATATTCAATAATATTTTTTGTATCATTCTCTAAGATAGGTAAATTTTGAGAATAATTTTCAATTTTTTTATCTATGTTTGCAAGTGAACGGAATGATTTTTTTTTGTGTGAGTCTGAAAAATAATATTTAGCAGTAAAAAAAATAAAAAGAGTGATTACTAATAAAAAAATTAAATATTTAACCTCTTTTAACATTACATTTTTTTAGGCGTTTCAACGCCAATAATATTCATTCCTGATCGTATAACATTTGAAATAACTTTTAAAAAAATCAATTTATCATCAGATATTTTTTTATCTTCACTAATAAATCTTTTTTCTGGCTTATCTTTTCCTAAATTCCAATATGAATGAAACTGTGAGGCAAGTTCATACAAATAAACTGGAATTCTATGAGGCTCTAATTTTTTTGATGCAGCATCAATACATTTAGGCCATTCAGATATTTTTTTAAAAATCTTAATTTCATCAGAGCCATATTCAAAATTTGATACTGATATTTTAAGATCATCGTTTAAATCTATATTTAGGTGACGATATACTGAAGATATTCGAGCATAACAATATTGAACGTAATAAAGTGGATTTTCTTTTGATTTATCTTTTACGTTATCAAAATCAAAGTCTAACTCAACATCACTACTTCTATTGAGCATAATAAATCTAGTAGCATCTTTTCCAACTTCAGAAATCAAATCATCAACAGTTATATAATCCCCTTTTCTCTTTGACATTTTAAAAGGTTTTTTATCTTTAATAAGTTTTACTAATTGACTTACTTTACAAATTAATTTGTTTTTTGAATTTGATAACGCATCAACAGAAGAAGTTATTCTTTTTATATATCCTGCATGATCAGCACCTAAAATATTTATCAAATAATCATATTTTCTATCTATTTTGTTTTTATGGTAAGCAACATCACTTGCAAAATACGTCCATGACCCATCTGATTTTTGAAGAGCTCTATCTTTATCATCTCCAAAATCTGTAGATTTGAATAAAAGTTGTTCTCTTTCAACCCAATTGGGATCATCTTCACTCTTCGGAGCTTTTATTTTACCTTTATAAACATGATTATTTTTGGTTAAAAAATCTATAACTTTTTCAACTTCTTTGGAATCTACAATAGATTTTTCACTCACAAAATTATTGTGTTCTATTCCAAGACTATTAAGGTTTCTTTTAATCAAATTCAATGCTTCAGCTATAGACAATTTTGTTAGTTCTGCTGAAATCTTTTCGTAATTTTCAAAATTTAGGTTATTATTCGAATTGATAATATTGTTTGCAAAATCAATTAGATAATCACCTGGATACAAATCTTCATTATCAGCTGGAAATGGTTCGTTAAACTTAATTTCTCTTATTCTAGAGTAAACAGATTTAGTAAAATTAATTATCTGATTTCCATAATCATTAACATAATATTCTTTTGTAACATCATGTTTGTTGAAAGATAATATATTTGAGATGACATCACCTAAAATAGCACCTCTGCAGTGACCTACATGCAACGGACCTGTTGGATTAGCAGATACAAACTCTACTAAGTATTTATTCTTCTTTTCTTCTTCATTAACTCCATAGGTGTTTGGAATTTTGATTATACTGCTTATAAAATTAGTCCAAAAAGATGGCTTTAATTTTATGTTAATAAAACCGGGTTTTGCAACTGAAACATCATCTATATATTCATCTAATGATTTTATCTTTCCAGATAAACTTTTAGCGAAATCAAAAGGAGATTTACTATTTATTTTGGAAAGAACCATTGCAACGTTTGTAGATATGTCACAATTAAATTTCTCTGGTGGTATCTCAGCGTTAATACCTTCTAAAGATGAAGGTAAAATAATTTGACCTTCTTTATTGAGGTCATTCAACAAGATTTTGATTTTTTCTAAATAATAATTAAAGATATTCATTTACTATTTTTGTAAAGGTTAATTGCATATCGATCAGTCATACTAGATATAAAATCTGAAACAGCTCTAAATTTATCATGTTTTAAATCTTGTTTATCAATAAACTTTAAAGGTCTTTTAATAATCATCTTAAATAATTGATTTATTATTTTTTTTCCTTTGTTGTTTTTCTTTAACACATCTTTGTTATTGTACATTTTAATTCTAAGAAATAATCTTATCTCTTTTTCTGATAATTTTATTTCATCTGAAAAATCTACAATTAATTCTTTTGAAAATTTTAAATTCTTATGGTTTTTAATATTTAATTTATTAAGATTTTTTTTTGTATTTGAAATTAAATCTTTAATCATTAAATCAATCGAATCTCTTATAATCTGATGAATTGCTATTTTGTAATTTTTTTTATTAATTTTTTTTTTATATTTGTTGTAAATATCTTTAAAAAAACCTATCTCAACTAATTCTTCTAGTTTAAACAAATTAGCTTTAATACCATCCTGAATATCATGATTGTTATAAGCTATGTCGTCAGAAATAGCAGCTATTTGAGCTTCTAAAGGAGGATAGATTTTAAAATTAATCTTATTTTTAAATCTATTTTTTCCAATCAAAGTATCAACTAAATCTAAGTCCTCAACAGGCCCATTATGTTTAAGGAGACCCTCTAAAGTTTCAATTGTTAAATTAAGACCTTTAAATTTAAGATATTTATTCTCTAAAAACATAACAATTCGCAATGTCTGTAAATTATGATCAAAACCACCGTAAGATGACATACAATCATTTAGGGCGTCTTCTCCCGCATGACCAAAAGGAGCATGACCAAGATCGTGGGCTAAACTTAAGGTCTCTGATAGATCATCATTTAGACCAAGATAACTTGAAATTGATCTTGCTATTTGAGCAACTTCAATTGAGTGAGTTATTCTTGTTCTATAATGATCACCTTCTGTATTTACAAAAACCTGTGTTTTATGTTTTAGTCTTCTAAAAGATGCGCTATGAATTATTCTGTCACGATCTCTTTGAAATGGAGTACGATATTTTGACAAAGGTTCTGGTATTAATCTACCGACACTAGAGAACTTTCCAAGTTTTGATTTGCTATTCATCCTTTAAATTAAAAAATTAAGTATTATATTAGTATTATCAGTGTTGAATAATGATTAAAGAAATTAAATTTACCGATAAAGCTTTAAAACAAATCAATAGTTTGCTTAGTAAAAAAGATGAAGGCTCCTTTTTTAGAATCGCTATTAAAGGGGGCGGTTGTTCAGGTTTTCAATACGAATTTACTTTTGAGAAAAATAAAAATGATGATGATTTAAGTTTTGAAAATATTATAATTGATAAAACATCAGCAGATTTACTTAAAGGCTCAGAAGTTGACTATGTTTCAGAATTAATTGGTGAGTCTTTCAAAATTAATAATCCACAAACGAAATCCTCTTGTGGTTGTGGTGTGTCTTTCTCTCTTTAATGATCATTTCTTCTTGGAACGTTAACTCTGTTAGAGCCCGAATTGAAAATATTAAAAGCTATCTCTTAAAATATAAGCCTGACATATTAATGATGCAGGAGATAAAAACTGAAGATATAAATTTTCCTTATGATGATTTTTCATCAATGGATTATGAAAGTCATGTATTTGGTCAAAAAAGCTATAATGGAGTTGCAATAATTTCTAAACACAAATTAAAGAACATAAGAACAGATCTAATTAAAGATAAATTAAAACAATCAAGAATTATTTCTGCAGAAGTTGAATTTAAAAAAAAAGTTATTCAATTAATTAATATTTATACTCCAAATGGAAACCCTGTTGATACTGAAAAATATGATTATAAAAAGAATTGGCTTGATAGTTTAATTAAACAACTAAAAAATTTATCTAAAAAAAATGAAAATATTATTTTAGCAGGTGATTTTAATATAATTCCTGCTGCAGAAGATGTTTATAACGTTAAAAGTTTTGAAGATGATGCTCTTTATCGTTTAGAGATTAGAAAAAAGTTAAGAGAGATGATTAATCTTGGTTTCAATGATGTTTATCGTCATTTTAATGAAGATAAAGAGGGTTATACATTTTGGGACTATATGAGAGGTGCCTGGCAAAAAAATAATGGGATGCGAATTGATCATTTCTTAGCATCAAATTCAATTTTAGATCACATCAAAAGTGTAAACATTAATAAAGATCCAAGAGGAAGAGAAAAACCTTCTGATCATACTCCAATTGAAATTAAATTAGCTTAAAGACTTTATTTTTTTTACTAAATCTTCGTTAATATTTCTTGGTCCTGTATCTAGTCTATTTTTGTGCCTTCTCTCACCAGGTAATCTAACTTCACCGATAGACTTCATTTTTTCAAAAAATTCCTCTGCATGTTTTTGCCATTCTGTTCCTGATGTTTTATTTGGACAAATAGCAAGTATGAATTCGCCTCCACTAGGAGGACCACCATCATTGTTATCTTTTGCAGCTGTTTCATAACTAAAATTATCTCCAACTAATGCTCCAGCTAATAATTCAACCATCATTGCAATAGCAGACCCTTTATAACCTCCAAATGGTAGTAGAACTCCACCATCAGCTATTTCACCTGGGTCAGTTGTCTCTTTACCCTCTTTTGTAAGTCCTGTTCCTAAAGGAACTTTATGCCCTTCTCTTTTTGCAACTTGAACTTCACCCATTGCCATGGATGCAGTTGCCATATCATATACTACCGGTTTTTTTCCAGGCCTTGGCCAAGCAAATGAAATTGGGTTTGTTCCAAATAAAGCTTTACTAGCACCTGCAGGCGCAACAGCAGGTTTATAAGAAGTGCAAGCAAAAGCAACTAATCCATCTTCTGCTAATTTTTCTGTTTCAGGCCACATAGCAGCCATATGGTGAGAATTGTTAATTGCTAAAACAGCTACACCATTTTCTTTAGCAGCTTTTGATAATTCTGGAAGACCTTTTGATAAGACTACTGGTGCAAGACAATTATTTCCTAAAACTTTAATAACAGATGGAGAAATTTTTTTAACTTCTGGTTTACCCTTACCATTTATTTTTCCACTTTTTAAACCAGACACGTAAGCAGGTAATCTAAATAAACCATGAGATACAGATCCATCTCTTTCTGCATTTCTAATTAAATCTGCTAAGATTGAAGCTGTTTCATCATCACATCCATTAGCTACTAAGGTCTTTTTAGCCAAATCAAAAATTTCATCTAACGTTAAAGCAATATTGGCCATAAAACTATTAGATATTATTTATGTTTGCTTTTCAAATCCTTTTTTAAATCTTCGTGATCACCTACTACTGTATGATATTTACTTTTAGTAACGTATTTTTCTAAGAAAGGAACTGCAATCAAAGGTAAAAAACCACCTAAAACAATTCCAAAAGCCGCACTTTTTAAAGATGGATCTGCTAGAGCTGCAATAAAGTCTGCAATAATATGAGCAAGAACTATTCCTACAATACCAGCGATAGCACCATTTGAAACTAATTTTAAAAATCGATTTATACTCCAGCCAGTATAAAACCCTATTAATGGAATTAAGGTGTGTATAAATCCAAATACAAATCCTCGATAAATATCATTACCTTTAATTATATCTTCTATGAAATGTAAAAATTCAGGAATATCATGAGAATGCCCCTCAGCTGCTCTAAGAAAAGTTAAACTTAAAATATAAAAACTTATTGTTAAAAAACTTATTTTTTTCATTAGTTACATCCTTTGCATGTTGTAATTATTTGCATAGAAAAATCACTTAAATCATAATTTTTAAGTGATTTCTTTTTAAGTATTTCGGTAAATAGATTCGATTTTAATTCTTCAGTATCTCCGCATTTTTTACAAATAGCTAATGCACTATTATGGTCATCATCATGATCATGATTGCAAAGAACAAACGTTTTTTTGACAGTATTTTTGTGAATTCGTTCTTCTTCAATCAGTTTATCAAGTGCTCGATAAACCGTCATAGGTTGAGTTTTTTTAATTTTCTGTAGTTTATCTAAAATCTCATAAGCAGTAAGGTTTTTTGATGATTTTTTTATAATATTAAAAACTATCTCTGTATTTGACATGTTATGTTATAACATAACAATAAATTTTGTCAACAAATTACAAAGAAATATTTAATAAAATTGTAACAAATCTTATTTAAATAAGTCTAATGTTTATTAGAAAATATTTAAAATGGATAAGCACGTTTCTAGTGTTAACTGGAATATTACTCACAAACTTAAACTATTATCCAATTAATATATACTTTCATGGATTGGGTGTTGTTGGTTGGACGATTGCTGGATTTTTATCAAAAGATAAAGCGATCTTAACTAACTTTGGATTACAAATTCCATTATTTTTTATTGGTATTTATAAAATTATAGTTGGATGAAAAGTATATTGTTTGTTTGTTCTGGTAACTCTGCGAGAAGTATTATTGCAGAAAGTATTATCAATAATGATCACAGTGATGCATTTAAAGCATATAGTGCAGGGAGTAACCCTTCGGGTAAAATAAATGAAGATATTAAAGAATATTTAGAAAATGTAAAAAAATATAATCTTAAAGATTATAGTTCAAAAAACTTTCAAAAATTTATAGATGAAAAAACTGAAATTGATCATGTAATTACCGTTTGCAACAATGCTAATAATGAAGTGTGCCCTATTTGGCCTAATAAAAACCAAATAGATCATTGGGATATCGAAGATCCTGTATCAAAACTTATGGATAAATCTAAAGATCAGAAATTAGAAATTATTACAAAAACATTTAATAATATAAATCAACATATCAATGATTGGATAAATTTTGAAAAATAAACAAAAATTCTTTCTAGCAGAGTTTATTGGTAGCTGTTTTTTGGTAATGATTATTGTTGGGTCAGGCTTAATGGCTGAACAATTAACAAAAGATGTAGCTATTAGATTGATAGCAAATACAATTGCCACTGGCGCAGGTTTATTTGTGCTTATTACTGTTTTTGCAGATATTTCAGGTGCTCATTTTAATCCATTTGTAAGTATAGCGATGACATATACGGGCAACTTAAAAAGTAAATTACTCCCAACTTACGTTATAGCTCAAATATTAGGATGTTTATTGGGTGTAGGACTCGCTAATTTTTTCTTTGAACATGAAATTTATGAATTATCGTCAAAAAGTAGAGATGGAATTTATATTTTTGTATCAGAAATTGTTGCAACACTTGGTTTAATTATAATTATTTTTGGTTCAATGAAATCGGGCAAAATTACTGTTGCTGCAAGTGTTGGTTTATATATTACGGCTGGTTATTGGTTTACTTCTTCAACATCTTTCGCAAACCCAGCAGTAGCGATTGCAAGAACATTTACAGATTCTTTTACTGGTATTAATTATTTAAATACCCCTTTTTATATAATTGCAGAATTTCTTGGAATGATCATTGCAATATTAATCGTAAAGAAATTATTTTAGATAAGTGAATAACCTGAAGATCTAACAGTTCTAATCAATTCCTTTTTACTATCTAAATTTACTGATTGTCTTAATCTTCTGATATGTACATCTATAGTCCTACTTTCAACGTTTACATTATTAGGCCATACATTTTCTAGAATTTGATCTCTTGTATAAACTCTTTTTGGATTAGTTAAAAAAAATTCTAATAACCTAAATTCTGTGGGACCTAATTTAATTTCTGAGTTATCTCTAAATACTCTTTTTTCAATTCTATCTAACAATAAATCCTCATATTCAAGGCTATCAGACACCATATTAGGATTAGATCTCCTGAGGACAGCTTTAATTCTAGCTAGTAATTCTTTGTAACTAAACGGTTTAGTTAAATAATCATCAACCCCGCTTTCTAATCCTTTTATTTTATCTTCTTCTTCACCTTTTGCTGTTAACATTATTATTGGTAAGGTTTTAAATTTATTATCTTTTCTAATATTTTTGCAAATTTCTATACCTGATAAATCAGGAAGCATCCAATCCAACAAAAGTAAATTAGGTTCAAATTTTTTTAATTGTTTTAAACCTTCATTTCCGTTTTCTGATGATGCAATAATGAAACCTTCTTTTTCAAGATTATGTTGAACAAGCTGAATTATTGAAGGCTCGTCTTCAATAATAAAAATTTTACCATTCATTTATTCTTGAATAACTTTTCCTTTTGGTCTGTTACCTTTTAAATATTCACCTTTTACTAAATAACAAACGTTCTCAGCAATATTAGTAATGTGGTCTCCTGCTCTTTCTAAGTTCTTAGTAGCAAAAATAAGATGTGTAGAAAAATCTAAATTCTTTTTATCTTTTGATAAAAAATCAATCACACTTTCCATTGCAATATAAGTAAGGTCATCAACTTGCTCATCTTTTTCCCAAACTTCTTTTGCTTTATCAAAATCTTTATTAACAAAACTATCTAAAACATCATTAAGTTGTTTAATAACTAGGTCTCCCAATCTTTTTAAATTACCAAGCAATTCATCAGGTAAATCTTGTGGTAATGGCTTTATTTTTTTTGCATTACTTTTTGATAAATCTCCAATTCTCTCTAGATCTTGAGAAATTTTTAACGAACTAATAGTTTCTCTTAAATCAATTGCCATTGGTGCTCTTTTAACAAGCAGTGTCATAATTTGAGTATCAATTTTAGATCTAAATTTATTTATTTCATCATCACTTTTAATAATCTTATCAATAGAGTCTTTATCAACTTTAATAATAGCATCCATTGAGTCTGCCATTTGAGACTCTGTTAAACTACCCATCTTAATTACAGAGTCGATTAAGTGTCTTAATTCTTCTTCGTATGATTTTACTGTATGTTCACTCATATTTTATCCAAATCTACCTGTAATATAATCTTGTGTCATTTTATTGTCAGGATTTTTAAAAATTTTCTCAGTTTTGCCCACTTCTATTAATTTTCCTAAATGAAAAAAGCCTGTTTTCTGTGAAACTCTCACTGCTTGTGCCATTGAATGAGTAACAATAACAATTGTATAAGTCATTTTAAGTTCATCAATTAATTCCTCAATTTTAGCAGTTGCAATAGGGTCAAGTGCAGAACAAGGTTCGTCCATAAGAATTACTTCTGGATTAACGGAAATTGCTCTTGCAATACAAAGTCTTTGTTGTTGACCACCCGATAAACCAGTTCCAGGTTCGTCTAATCTATCTTTTACTTCTTCCCATAATGCTGCTTTTCTTAAACTGCTCTCAACAATTTCATCCAGCTCACCTTTGCTCTCACCTTTACCATGTATTTTAGGACCATAAGAAATATTATCATATATGCTTTTAGGAAAAGGATTTGGTTTCTGAAATACCATTCCAACTCTTTCACGAAGAGAGACGACATCTAAGTTTTTATCATTAATTTCAATACCATCTATTTCTATATTACCTGTTACTTTGCAAATATCGATCACGTCATTCATTCTATTTATACATCGAATAAATGTAGACTTTCCACAACCTGATGGACCAATGAGAGCTGTTACCTCTTTTTCATTTAAATCTAAATTCACATCAAATAGAGCTTGTTTTTCTCCATAGTAAACGTTTAAATTTTTTGATCTAATTTTTATATCACTCATTTAATTCCATCTTTTTTCAAATTTTTGTCTTAGATATACTGCTAAAAAATTCATTACAATTAAAAAACTCAATAACATCATTATCGTTGCTGAAGTTTTTTCAACAAATCCTCTTTCAGCTGACTCAGACCATAAATATACTTGTACTGGTAATGAAGAAGAAGGATCAATTGGTGTAGACGGTATATCTACAACAAATGCAACCATACCTATTAATATCAATGGTGCTGTCTCACCAAGCGCTTGTGCTAATCCAATAATGGTTCCTGATAAAGTTCCTGGAAGTGCTAGAGGAACTACATGATGAAACACAGATTGAAATTTTGATGCACCAACAGCTAAGGCACCTTCTCTAATTGAGGGCGGGACTGCTTTTAAAGATGCTCTACAAGGGATAATAATTCTTGGTAAAGTCATCAAAGCAAGTGTAATTCCAGCTACTAAAGGAGTTGATCTTGGAAGTTGAATAGTTGCTAATAATATTTGTAGAGCTAACAATCCATAAACAATAGATGGAACTGCAGCTAAATTATTAATATTGATTTCTATAAAATCAGTAATTTTATTTTTTGCTGCAAACTCTTCTAAGTATATTGAAGCTAATACTGCAACAGGGAAAGCAAGTAATAAACAAATGATAATACTGTAAAAAGAACCAATTAAGGCACCACCAATACCTGCTAACTCAGGATCACGAGAATCTCCATTTTGAAAATAATAAGTATTAAAATTTTTAATAATTTTATTATCTTCAACTAAACTGTCATAAATTTGCAGTTGATAATTTGAGATCCTTCTTCTGTCTTCAGGTAAATCTCTTGGATAATTTCCTTTATGCAGCTGATCAATATCGTCAGAGGCAGTAATTTCCAAAGTAGCTGTTTTACCAATTAAATCATTATTTTTGATTAATGCTTTCTTTATTTCAATTTCTGCATCTGTAGTAAATAAATCTATTAATTCATTCTCTTGATCCAAATCTGAGGCAGGATAAATCTTTATAAGACTCTCAATGACTATATCGTATAAATCAGCTTTAGATATCTGCTCTTCTGATGGGTTATTTGGAATATCTAACAACCCTTTATCAAAAAAAACATCAACTTTAATTGCTGTTTTCATGAATGCAGAACTACCTTTTGAAAAAATATTGTGAACTAAAATAACTACAAATAATAAAGCAATAAAAATTGAGGCAAGACCATAAAATCGAAATCTCTTCTCAGCACTGTGTCTTTTTTTTAATCTTTGTTCTTTAGTCATATTTTTCTCTATATTTCTTAACCGCTCTTTGAGCGATATAATTCAAAATTAATGTTGCTATAAATAATGTTAAACCTAATGCAAAAGCAGATTGTGTTTTTGGACTATCAAATTCTTGATCACCAACTAAAATCATGACAATTTGAGTGGTAATTGTTGTTGTGGAATCTAGTGGATTTATTGTTAAGTTAGCTGCTAATCCCGCTGCCATTACAACAATCATTGTTTCACCAATTGCTCTTGATACGGCAAGTAAGACTGAACCTATAATGCCTGGTAATGCGGCAGGGATAACAACTTTTTTAATCGTTTCAGATTTTGTCGCACCAATTGCATAAGAACCATCCCTAAGGGATTGTGGAACTGAATTGATAACGTCATCTGATAAAGATGATATATATGGGATAATCATAATTCCCATAATTAAGCCTGCAGCTAAAGCACTTTCAGATGAAACTGTTAAACCTAAATTTTCTCCTATCTGTCTAAAGAAAGGTCCCACGGTTAAAGCTGCAAAAAAACCATAAACAACTGTTGGTATACCAGCTAAAATTTCAATAATTGGTTTTGAGACTCTTCTAACTTTAAGAGAAGCATACTCTGCCATATATATTCCAGAAAAAAGTCCAACTGGTACTGCGACTAACATTGCAATAAAAGCTATAAATGATGTTCCTGCTATTAAAGGTATAAAACCAAATGCATCTTTTAATTCAGCATATTCTGCTTCTGTAATTGCTGATGCATCGCTTACAAATGCTTTTTGGGGGCTCCAATTTGTCCCAAACAAATAATCAAAAATATTTATAACTGAAAAGAATTTAATACTTTCAAATAAAAGTGAAAAAATAATTCCAAGGGTTGTTAAGATAGCAATTAATGATGATACAAATAGTAGACCTTTTAAAATTACTTCTACATCATCTCTTGCTTTATTATTGTTCTTAATCTTGTTTAAAGAATAGATTACTGAAGCAATAACTATTCCAAAAATTAAAACTACTTTTGAATTGGTAAATAAATTTATAAATTTAGCATAAGATAATGCGCTCTCTTTTAAAATGCTATCTATATCCCCAAAATAGGTTCCAAGATGGATTGCCTTAATTTTTTCATAAATCAAATTTGCTTCATTTTTATCATTAAAAATAGCTCCTTGATTAGCTGCAACTTCAATAATAATTGATTTTATTATAACAGGTTCAAAAAGAGACCAGATTACTAAAAATACTAATGCTGGTATTGAACACCATAAGACCAGATAGTAACCATAAAATTTTGGTAAAGCATTTAGTTTTATATTTTGCTCGATTGAAATACTTTTTGTTTTTGATCTTCCATAGAAAAATAATGATAATGAAAAAATTAATATTAAAAATATTAGAACAGAGTTCATGAGCGGATTTATTATATTTTAAATGTTACAGATTTATTACAAATGAACTCAAGGATTGAATAAAAAAAAAGGCCAGTAAAAACTGGCCTTTTTCTTGTGGATAAGTGTTAACTTATTTAATCTTAATTGTGTTTAAATCTACAGCAGCTGTTCTTGTAACATCATACTTATCAGATGCTAATGGAACTAAGCCAATTTTTGCTAAGTAACCTCTGTTACCCATAGATTTTTTTGAAGTAAATTCCTTTAAGTATTCTTGAATACCAGGAACAACTCCAATGTGAGCTTTTTTTACATAAAAGAATAAAGGTCTAGCAATTGGGTATGAATAATCTTGAATACCTTCTAAAGATGGCTGAACACCCTCAATTGCAGCTGCTTTAACTTTATCTTTATTTGCAACAAGATAACTATAACCAAAGAAACCATAAGCATCTGGATTTGAAGTTAATTTTTGTACAATTAAAGTATCATTTTCGCCAGCTTCAACAGCATAACCATCTTCTCTCATTTTCACGCATTCTTTTTTAGTTTTATCACCAAATAAAGATTTTGCTGTTTTTGAACAACCTTTACCCATTACAAGAGAATTCCATGCATCTCTAGTTCCAGAAGTTGGAGGTGCAATTAAAATCTCAATTTTTTTATTTGGAAGACTTGCATCAATATCGCTCCATTTTTTATAAGGATTTTCTACCAATTTACCGTCAACATCAACTGTTGCAGCTAAAGCTCTCCAAAGTTGTTCTTTTGTAAAATTAGAATCTGGTGAATTTACAGCATGAGCAAATGAAATTCCGTCATTTCCTACAACTATTTCTATAATTTCAGAAACACCATTTTTTTCACATAAAGCTTTTTCTTTTGATTTAATTGCTCTTGATGCATTAGTAATATCTGGGTGATTTACACCTACACCAGCACAGAATAGTTTCATTCCACCACCGGTACCAGTACTTTCAATAACAGGTGTTTTAAATTTTCCACCTTTACCAAATTTTTCAGCAACTACTGTTGCGTATGGATAAACTGTTGAAGATCCAACAATTTTAATTTGATCTCTTGAATAACTTGCTGTTGTAAAACTTAAAGCTAACAAAAGTCCAAAAAATAAACTTATTAACTTATTCATATTTTTCCTTTTTATTATTTGTTAATATATGAGCTCATTTAAGTTCAATTTTTAAAAATTTTATTAAAGGAAAGTTAAAGTTTTATTACAAAGACTAACTTTTCAGTTGTATTATAAAGCTTTAAATTTGATATCTATTGTCGTTCCTTGATTTTCAACACTATTTATGAGCATTTCAGCTCTATGTTGGGTGACTAAATGTTTAACAATCGCAAGACCTAAACCGGTACCACCAACACTTCTACTTTTACTTGGATCCACAGTAAAAAATCTTTCAGTAATTCTGTGAATTGATTCTTTAGGAATACCAATTCCATTATCTGCAACTGATATGATATTTAAGTCATTTTCTTTTTTAGCTGTAATAATTATCTCTTTATCTTTTTTGTCATTATACTTAATTGAATTATCAATAAGGTTTGTAAAAATTTCAATTAATTTATCCCTATCTCCAATTATCTTAAAATCATCAATTTTATTAAATTTTAATTTGATATTATTTTTACTAATCATTTTATCATAAGTTTTAATGATATAATCTATTAACTCTATCAAATCAATTTCATGAGTTGGTCTGATATGTTCCTGTAATTCTATTTTTGATAATGAAAGTAAATCTCTAATTAAGTTTTCCATTCTTTCTGATTGAGAAGTCATTATTGGTAATAAATTTTTAATTTCAGAATTATTTTTTAAATCTGAATTATTATCAAAACTTTCAAGTCCCATTTTTATAGATTGAAGTGGAGTTCGAAGTTCATGTGAAACATTTGCAACAAAATCAGACTTTAGTTGTTGAAATTTATAAAACTCAGTCAAATCTCTTATAAATAAAACACAAGTTAATTGGTCAAAAAATAATAAATTATTATCAAGATATACTGTAATGTTTAGTCTTTGAATGGCCTGATTTCTTATCTCTATTTCTAAATTTGAAATATTCTTACCTTCAAAAGCTTGATCAATTGAATTCAAAAGATCAGGGTTTCTTAAAATACTACTAATATTTTCTCCTATTTCTATTTGAAAAAGATTTTTTGATGAATTGTTACAAAATAGTATTTCTTTATTCTTATCTATAATTAATACACCTTCTGGAAAATAATCTAAAAGTTTATCAATATTTTTTCTATAATCTTTGCTTTCTATAATCTTAACTTCGTTATTTTTATTTTCTGTTTCAGTTAGAATGCCAAATACTCTCTCTTTTTTTAATAATAAAAAAACCAAAATGGCAATTATAATTGAGAGAATTATAGACAGTAGATCCATTAATTCACTCTGCCATAAATATCTTGAAATCTTACAATATCAGTTTCTTTTAAAATTGATCCTACTTGAGCTTCGATTATCTTAACTGGTTTTTTTCCAGGATTTTGAATTCTATGAATTGCTTCTAATGGAATAAAAATATGTTCATTTGGTTTTTTTATAAAACTATCTTTATTAAGAGTTATTCTAGGCTTTCCTTTAGTAACCAACCAATGTTCGGCTCTATGATGATGTTTTTGTAAACTTAAAATTCCTTTAGGTTTTACATATAGTTCTTTAATTAAAAACTCTTTTCCCTCGAATAAATTTGTATATCTACCCCATGGTCGGTAATAAACATTTTTTTTCTTAAAATATTTATTTTTATTTTTGTCATACATTTTTAATATTTCTTTCCAGCTTCCAAGATCTGACCAAGGAATATCTAATTTAATTCCATTAATATGTTTGGTCCTTTCTAATATTGCATAATCAAATGATTTAGCAGTAGCTTTTATAAATGAGGCTTTATTTAAATAATAAGTATTAGATTTATATTTTGCTTTTTTTACAGCTTTAATGCAGTTTCTATAAATTGTTGGTTGGTGTTTTTTAAAGTTATTGATAATTGAGTCTTTTCTTAGAAAAAACATCCCTGAATTCCAATAACCTTTTTGCTTAATTACTTGTTTTGCTTTTGCTTCTTTTGGTTTTTCAATAAATCTTGTTACTTTATTTATATTATCTTTTATTTTCTTTGTTATGAAATAGCCGTATTCACTAGATGGTGAGCTGGGTTTAATTCCAAAAATAAATATATTTTGATCAGTTAAATTAGCTTTGTTTTTATCAATAGCTTTATTAAAAACATTTGTTTTTTCAATTAAATGATCAGCTGAAAAAAACATTAATGGTTGCTCCATTGGAATATCTTTAATTAATGCAGTACTTAAAATAGCAGGTGCTGTGTTTCTTTTTGCTGGTTCTAAAACAATTTTATACTTTGAAATTTTAGCTTTTCTTAAATGAAACTTTACTTGTTTTAGATATTTTGAATTTGTGCTTATTATTGGGGAATCAAATATTGAAGCTTTAACTCTTTCTAAAGTTTTGCCTAAAAGTGTCCAATTACCAAAATCAATAAACTGTTTTGCTTGGTGATTTTTTGAATTAGGCCAAAGTCGGGTTCCAGCACCACCACATAAAATAACTGGTCTTATTTTCATTAAATCTTAGAATATTCTCTAACTTCCTTTTTCTTTCCAGGATGTGTTGGTGCTCCTAAATAAGCAGGACCAACTGTTTGAGCATATTTCCAAATTGTTCCAGATCCAAAATCAGATTTTTTTGCTTTCCATCTTCTTTTTCTCTTAGCTAGTTCTGCTTTGGATAATCTGACATTTATCGTTCCTTTGTTAGCATCAATATCAATGATATCACCATTTCGTATAAGACCTAAAGGGCCTCCTAAAGCAGCCTCAGGGCCGACGTGACCCACGCAAAAGCCTCTAGTTGCACCAGAGAACCTACCATCAGTTATAAGAGCAACCTTCTCACCTTTTCCCTGTCCGTAGATAGCACCAGTTGTTGATAGCATTTCTCTCATACCAGGGCCACCTACTGGTCCTTCATATCTAATAATTATAACATCACCATCGTTATATTTTTTACTTTGAACTGCTTTCATTGCACTTTCTTCATTATCGAAACATCTTGCTTTTCCAGTAAACTGTAACTTTTTAAGACCAGCAACTTTAACGATTGCACCCTCTGGAGCTAAATTTCCTTTTAAACCTACAACACCACCTGTTGGTGATAAAGGATCTTTATAAGATCTCATAACTTTTTGTTTTGGATTAAATTTAATGTTCTTTAAATTTTCTTTCATGGTTTTGCCTGTTACAGTCATACAATCTCCATGAATGTATCCACCTTCGTATAAAGTTTTTAATAACATGGGCACACCACCTGCTAACCACATATCTTTTGCAACATATTTTCCACCAGGTTTTAAATCTGCAAGATACGGTGTTCTTTTAAATATTTTAGCAACATCCATTAAATTAAACTTAATTCCTGCTTCATTTGCAATTGCTGGTAAATGTAAACCTGCATTAGTTGATCCACCAGTTGCTGCAACGATGGTCGCTGCATTTTCTAGAGCTTTTCTTGTAACTATATCCCTTGGTTTAATTCCTTTTGCTAAAAGATTCATGACAGTTATGCCACTTTCTTTTGCGTACTTATCTCTTTCTTCATATGGTGCAGGTGTTCCAGCAGAATAAGGTAATGCTAAACCAATAGCTTCAGATACACATGCCATTGTATTTGCGGTAAACTGACCTCCACAAGCACCAGCACTAGGACATGCTACTAGTTCTAATTTTCTTAATTCTTTTGCTGACATTTGACCTGATGAATGTTTTCCAACAGCTTCAAATACATCAACAACAGTCACATCTTTTCCTTTATATTTTCCTGGAAGAATTGATCCACCATAAATAAAAACACTTGGAACATTTAAACGAACCATAGACATCATCAAAGCGGGTAAAGATTTATCACAACCAGCAATACCAACTAGCGCATCGTAACAATGACCTCTAACAGTTAATTCAGCAGAATCTGCTATAACTTCACGTGAGATCAAAGAAGATTTCATTCCCTCATGACCCATAGCAATTCCATCAGTAACTGTAATTGTACAAAATTCTCTAGGAGTTCCACCGTTAGCTCTAACACCTTTTTTAACTGATTGAGCTTGTCTCATTAATGCAATATTACAAGGAGCGGCTTCATTCCAAGTTGATACAACCCCTACAAAAGGTTTTGATACATCCTTTTCGGTTTCACCCATTGCATAATAAAAAGATCTGTGAGGAGCTCTATCAGCTCCTAATGACGTATGTCTGCTTGGAAGTTTCTTTTTATTAAATTTTGGCATTATATCCCCTCTATGGTTAATGAGATTTTCTTAATATCATTTTCTAAATTATTATAATTAGTTTTTTCTTGTTCAACAATCTCTTTTGGTGCTCGATCAATAAAACCTTTGTTAGATAATCTTTTAGAAATACTGTTTAACTCATTTTGATATTTTTCTTGTTTTTTAAGTAAATTTGATTTGATCAAATCAAGATCAACATTTTCATCAAAATAAATCTTATAAATTTCACCTGATATTACCATTGAGGCTACAGGTTTATCTAAATCCTCATCATGAAAACTATTTATTCTTCCAAGTTTCTTTAAGACAGTACCGTTCTCTTTAATAAATTTTTGACTATCTTTATTTAAATTCTTAATCGATATATCCGTAAAGGAACCAGGACTTACATTAAGTTCATTTTTAAATGATCTTAAATCAGAAATAATATCTATAATTTTCTGTACATCTTTTGACGATTGGTCTTTTTTAGCTTCATCATTAGGCCAATTTGAATACATCAAATAATCTTTATTTGAATTATCAAACCTATTATTCAGCCATATTTCCTCTGTCACAAATGGTATAAATGGATGTAGAATTTTTAATAATTGTTTAAAAATATATACAGCAGTGGCTCTAACCTCATTTTTAGCACTATCATCATCTGAGTATAAAATTGTTTTTGATAATTCTAAATACCAATCACAATAAGAATTCCATGCAAATCTGTAAGCATGTTTTGCTGCTTCATCAAAACGATAATCTTTTATGTTTTGTTCAATGGTATTTTGAACTTCGATCAATTCATTATATATCCACTTATTAATATTTAATGTTAAATTTGGCTTATCATTTGAGCTAAAATCACATTCATTAGTTTTTAAAAAATTGTTAGCATTCCACAACTTGTTTAAAAAATTTCTATAACCTTTAACTCTATCTTCAGATAGTTTAACATCGGTTCCAGGAGATGCCATTGAAAGCAATGTAAATCTTAATGCATCAGCACTATATTTTTCAATTAAATCTAATGGATCAATTACATTACCTTTAGATTTTGACATCTTCTGTCCCTTCTCGTCTCTTACTAGTGCGTGAACATAAATATCTTTAAATGGTTCTTTATTTAAAAATTCCATTCCAAACATCATCATTCTTGCGACCCAAAAAAAGATAATATCAAAACCAGTTACAAGGACAATTGTTGGGTAAAATTTATCAAGATATTCAGTTTTTTCTGGCCAACCTAATGTTGCAAAAGGCCATAAACCCGATGAAAACCAAGTATCTAAAACATCTGGATCTCTTATTAATTCAACATCTTTATTATAAAAATCTTTAGCATCTTTTTTTGCTTCTACTTCATTGTTTGCAACAAAAATTTTACCATCTGGAGCGTACCATGCAGGAATTTGATGGCCCCACCATAATTGTCTTGAAATACACCAGGGCTCAATATTATTCATCCATTGAAAATAAGTCTTTGACCAATTTTCAGGAAAAAAATTTGTTTTTTTATTATTAACTATTTCTTTTGCTTTAACTGCTAATTTTTCTGCATCAACAAACCATTGATCAGTTAAAAATGGTTCTATAACTGAATTAGATCTATCACCATAAGGAACTTTATTTCTTATATCTTCATCTTTAACAAAAAATTCTTTTTCTTTTAATTCTTTTAAAAGTTTTTTACGTGCATCAAATCTATCTAAGCCAATAAAATCTTTAGGTGCATTTTCATTGACTTTTCCATCTTCTGTAAAAATATTAATTACTTCTAAATTATTTCTAACTCCAACTTCATAATCATTAAAGTCATGAGCAGGAGTTATTTTTAATGCCCCTGTTCCTTGCTCAGGGTCAGCGTAATCATCTTTAATAATTTTGATTTTTCTATCAACAATAGGGATGGTTACTGTTTTTCCAACAAATGATTTAAAACGTTCATCACTCGGATTTACAGCAATAGCAGTATCTCCAAACATGGTTTCAGGTCTTGTTGTTGCAATAGTTATAAAATCAGAAGTTCCATCTATTGGATAACGAATATAATAAATTTTAGAATTAACTTCTCGTTGATCAACTTCCAAATCAGAAATAGCTGTTTTTAAAACAGTGTCCCAATTAACTAACTTTTTTGCTTTATAAATTAATTTTTTTTTATGTAGTTCAACAAATACTTTTATTACTGATTTTGAGAGATTTTCATCCATTGTAAAGGCATTACGAGACCAATCACAAGAACAACCTAATTTTTTCAGCTGATTAATGATGATATCACCATATTGATTTTTCCATTCCCAGATTTTTTCAATGAATTTCTCTCTACCAAGATCATTTTTACTAACTCCTTCTTTCTCTAATTTTCTCTCAACAAGAGCTTGTGTTGCTATACCGGCATGATCGGTTCCTGGTTGCCAAAGAGTTTCATAACTATTCATTCGATAATATCGAACTAAAAAATCTTGAATTGAATTGTTTAATGCATGACCCATATGCAATGATCCAGTTACATTTGGTGGTGGAATTACTATTGAATATTTTTTTGAATTAGATTTTGGTTTAAATAATTCATTTTTTTCCCAATAAGAATAAATCTTATCTTCAACATCTAAATGAATGTATTTATCGCTACTCATGGGTGTATTTAGTTTATAATTTAATAATCTAAATTAACAATAATCAAAATGGATGGTTATTTAATAGACTAATTAAAAATATTTTATATAAAACTGCTTGTAGCTATTTACTAAAACTTAGGGCAACGTGGCGGAATGGTTACGCAGAGGATTGCAAATCCTTGTATCCCGGTTCGATTCCGGGCGTTGCCTCCAAAAAAAATCTTGTTTTAGTTATAAAAAAAAGTAAGTTCTGTATTTTATATTCCTCGGTAGCTCAGTTGGTAGAGCAGTTGACTGTTAATCAATTGGTCGCAGGTTCGAGTCCTGCCCGGGGAGCCAAAAAACTTTTATCCAACTTTTGAAATAGTATTATTTGTTAGCTGCAAAGACTTATTAAATTTTAATTTTTGATCCGCGTTTAGTTCAGAATATAATTTTACAAGAAAATTATAATTTACATTCATATGTCCTTCTTGAGATTTTTCTAAATTTATTAAATATTCTGAAAAATCCTCAAAAAAATAATTAATTGGAACTTTTAAATAATTAGACAATTGCAATAATCTAATTGAACTAACTCCGTTAGTGCCTTTTTCATATTTTTGAATTTGTTGAAATGTTACGTTGATCGCTTTTGCTACTTTTGTTTGAGTTAATCCTAAAGCTAGTCTTCTTAGCTTAAGTTTATTGCCCAAGTGCTTGTTAAAATTATCTTCCATTAAGACCCCTCTTAATTTGTTAAGATCTTATTCAACTACTTTCACAACAAACTTCAACTTTTAATTTTTTTTTTTTTTTTAAAAAAGGAAGAATTTAAAAATACCGTCAAGTATTTTTTAATATTAAATAATTAATAATTAGGCTGAAATTATAGAATCTGGCTAAGAAACAATTTCGTTCTGTCACTTTTAGGATTCGCAAAAAACTCTTTAGTATCGGCTTTTTCTACGATCATTCCTTCGTCCATAAAGATCATTTTATCAGCTACTTCTTTAGCAAATCCCATTTCGTGAGTTACAACGATCATAGTCATACCTTGTTTTGCTAAATTAACCATTACATCAAGTACTTCTTTAATCATTTCAGGATCTAATGCTGATGTAGGCTCATCAAATAGCATTATCTTTGGCTTCATACATAAAGCTCTTGCAATTGCGACCCTTTGTTGTTGACCACCTGATAGTTGACCAGGATATTTTTGTGCTTGGTCTAAGATTTGTACTTTTTCAAGATGTTCTAAAGCCAATTCTTCTGCCTCTTTTTTTGGTAATTTTTTTACCCAAATAGGAGCTAATGTACAATTGTCCAGAATAGATAAATGTGGAAATAAGTTAAATTGTTGGAATACCATACCAACTTCTGCTCTAATTTGTTCAATATTTTTAGTATCTTCAGTTAATGTTGTACCATCAACGATAATATCGCCTTCTTGATGTTCCTCTAATCTATTAATACATCTAATTAATGTAGATTTACCAGATCCTGAGGGACCGCAGACAACTATCTTTTCTTTTGCTTTAACTTCAAGATTAATATCTTTTAGAACTTGAAATTCACCAAACCATTTGTTCATATTTTTTATTTGGATAATGTTGTCTGACATAAATTTATCGCTCTGTTTTATATTTTTGTTCTAAATTATAGCTATATTTACTCATTGCATAACAAATAATCCAGAAAATTATCGCAGCAAAAACGTATCCTTCCATTGCAAAACCTAGCCATTCAGGATTAGTTTTTGCAAGATTTAACATTCCAACTATTTCAAGTAATCCTACGACAAAAATTAATGGTGTATCTTTTACTAAAGCTAAAAAAGTATTTGCTATACCTGGGATAACTAATTTTAAGGCTTGAGGTAAAATTACAAATATATGCATTTTCCAATAACCCATCCCAAGTGACTTTGCAGCTTCATATTGACCTCTAGGTAAAGCCTGTAAGCCCCCTCTTATAACTTCAGCAACATAAGCAGCTTCAAATAAAGAAATTGCTATAATTGCTCTTACTAGTTTATCTATAAAGAGATCCTCAGGCAAAAACATTGGAAACATCACTGCTGACATAAAGAGAACCGTAATTAAAGGAACACCTCTCCAAAATTCAATAAATCCAACTGAAATATATCGAATAAGTGGAAATCCAGATCTTCTACCAAGTGCAAAAGCCATTCCAATTGGAAAACAAAATATTAAACAAAAGAACGATATAATAAATGTTAGAGACAAACCACCCCAAGCACCTGTTTCAACCCAGTTTAATCCATCTAATTTACCAAGTTCAATTAGTTCTTCGTAAAAAATAAAATATTTAAGTAAGATGTAAATTGTAATTGGGACTAATAAAAAATAATAAAATCTAAATTTACTTGGAATAAAAAAACCAATTATTATTGAAATAATTGCAGCAATAATTCCATATGAAAAATCAAAAAATACAGGGCCACCAGAGATAAAAAAGAAAATAAATAAAAATGCTATAAAAGGATAAATCACAACATAATAAAGAGTAAGATATTTCTTATATTTTTCTGTTGCAAAATACCCAACAGATCCAAGAAGAGCTAAAGAAATAAAAGATAAATTAATTCTCCATTGTTCAGCATTTGGATACATTCCATACATAAATCTGTTGAACCAAACTTTTATATAAGTCCAGCAAGCACCAGATCCAGAACACACATCCTTGTTATCACCAGCAAAATTTGCATCAATTACAAACCAACTTAATAATGGAGGTAGAGATTTAATGATTATGAATATTATTAATAATGATAAAATTGCATTAAAATTATTTGTATTAATATTCTTATTTAAACTATCTAAAAATTTATAACCACTTTGTTCAATACGGATAAAAAATAAACCTACAAAGCCAATTAATATAGGTAAAATAAAACTAATTTTATTTGGTAAAAAACCAGTAATGTTTATTTGAAAAAAAGAATTAACAAAAACATCAATAATACTTAAAAAAAATAGAAATGAGCCTATATATAAAAATGTATTTAAATTAGAAATATCAGGTTTTAAAAAATTTATTTTTGTCATTCTTATTTTTCCTGAATTGCAATTTTTTTATTATACCAATTCATAAACAACGATATTGAAATACTTAAAGTTAGATAAGTAAACATCGTCATAAATACTATCTCAATTGCTTTACCAGTTTGCATTAATGCTGTTCCAGCAAAAACTAAAACGAGATCGGGATATGCTATTGCAGCTGCTAGTGATGAATTTTTTGTTAAATTTAAATACTGATTAGTTGTTGGTGGAATAATTATTCTTAATGCTTGGGGCATTACTACAAGTTTTAAAACCTGATTTGGAGTTAATCCAATTGATGCTGCAGCCTCTTTTTGGCCTTTACCGACACCTTGTATTCCAGCCCTTACACATTCAGCGATAAATGTTGCAGTATACAATGCTAAAGCTAACGTTAATGCAATTAACTCTGGGGGTAAATTTATTCCTCCTTCAAACTTAAATGATGTTTGTGCCAATTGAATTAATTTTGGTGTTTCTAAAGTTGCACTTACACCACCAATTAAAAAACTTAACAAAGGTAAAATTATAATTAAACCGATAGAAATCATAAACACAGGGATTTGTTTTCCTTGAGTTTCTTGAACTTTTTTTGCGTGAATTTTAATTACAATAATTGAAATAATTGCAGCAATAACAGAATAAAAAAATATATTAAAATTTTCCCAAATAAAAGTTGGCACATAAAGACCTTTAATGGTCATATACATATTGCCAAACATAGGTTCAGCATTTTGGGGTAATGGTAAAGCTCTTAAAGCTGCAAAATACCAAAAGAAGATTTGAAGTAATAAAGGAATGTTTCTAAAAAATTCCACATAAAAAGCTGCAAACTTATTAATTAGATAATTTGGAGACAATCTTGCAACTCCAATTATTACGCCCAAAATAGTTGCTAAAATAATACCTATAATAGAAACAAGTAATGTATTGAGTAGTCCAACTAAATAAGCTCTAAAATAAGAGTGTGATCCATCGTAATCAATTAGTGAAAATTGAACATCAAATGATGCAGCTTGAGATAAAAAACCAAAACCAAAATCAATACCTCTATTTTCCATATTAACAGAAGCATTATTTGCAAAAAAACCAAAAACTAAAACTACAGCCATGACTGTAATCAACTGAGGTATTATATCTTTTAATTTAAAGGTCACTGTAGATGTATAAAAAAAAGGGCCAGAATAATCCAGCCCTTTTTAATTAATTATAAATGCAATTATCTTGCAGGTGGTACGTATAAAATTCCACCCTTAGTCCATAATTGGTTTGGACCTCTGTCAGGTAAAATTCCAGTGTCAGCTATGTTTCTCTTATAACTTTCACCGTAGTTTCCAACTTGCTTGATAATTCTTAAGCTCCACTCATTATCTAGACCAAATGCAGCACCTAATTCACCTTCAGCACCAACTAATCTTTTGATTTGTGGGTTGTCTGAAGTTTTCATCATGTCAGCATTAGCAGATGTAATTCCATACTCTTCTGCTTCGATCATAGTGTTTAGTGACCATCTTACGATATCTTCCCAAACAGCATCACCTTGTCTAACAACTGGACCTAGTGGCTCTTTTGAAATTGTTTCTGGTAATACAATGTGTTCATCAGGATTACTCATTTTTGTTCTTTGAGCAGCTAATCCAGATTTATCAGTTGTATATGTATCACATCTACCTGCATCATATGCGGCAACAACTTCGTCAGCTTTTTCAAATGCTACTGGCTCATAAGAAATTCCTCTTGAATTAAAGAAGTCTCTCATGTTTAGCTCAGTTGTTGTACCAATGTTTGTACAAGCTGAGATACCATTTTTGAATTGGCTTGTTGAAGTGATACCAGAACTTTTTCTAACCATGAAACCTTGACCATCATAGAAGTTTACTCCTACGAAAGTAAGTCCAATATCAGCGTCTCTTGAAAGAGTCCAAGTTGTGTTTCTTGATAAGATATCAATCTCACCAGATGTTAAAGCTGTAAATCTTTCTTTAGCACTTAGTGGTGTAAACTTAACTTTGTTTGCATCACCTAGAACTGCAGCAGCTACTGCTCTACATACATCAACGTCAACACCAGTCCAATTTCCAGCAGCGTCAGCATTTGAAAATCCTGGAAGACCTTGAGATACTCCACATCTAACAAAACCCTTCTTTTGAGTGTTTTTTAGTGTTTTAGATTTTTTAGCAGCCATTGCTTCTGTTGTAAAAGAAAACAACACAGCAAACACAGCAACTAAAGAAGTTAATTGTTTTAAGTATTTAAACATTTTTCTTCCTCTACGTTATAGTTTTATTTGTTAACAAATAATTCAAAAATAAATTTGAATATCCAAAATTAAAGCATCCTGAGAAAAATAAGCAAGTTTTAAATTGCCCTATTAATTTAAGAAAATGGCGCGCCCTGGAGGATTCGAACCTCCGACCCTCGGTTTAGAAAACCGATGCTCTATCCAGCTGAGCTAAGGGCGCAAAAATTTATATTACATATACAATATTTATTTAATCTTTAAATAAAAAATTCTTAATTATTATTAGAATTGTTAATAATTCAATTCTACCGATAATCATAAATAGTATTAAACAGTTTTTTGTAAAAATATTTAGATTATTAAAATCAAAATCAGATAATCCATAAGCTGAAGAATTAACTGTGTTCATAATTGTAAGTATAGAGAGTTTAAAAGCACTCTCAAATTCTAATTGTGATAAACTTAATAGTATAGTTAGAGTAAATAGTGAAATTACAAAAATAATAATAGTCAAAAAATATTTATTAATTTCAGAAAAATCGAAGTTTATTTTAGTAAAAATTAACTTATTCATGAAAATATTCTTTGGCCTACTAAAAGATAAAATTTGATTAATAGAATATTTAAATAAAGAATAAACTTTAATTAATCTTAATCCTGAACTAGTTGAAAAAAAAGATCCACCAATAATTACTAAAATCAAATATATAAAATTAAAATTAGATTGATCAAAATTTAAAGAAAAACCAACATTAGACATGCTGCTTGAAATTGATAATAAGATTTTAGAAAAATCATTCTGATACGAGAAAAAAATAAAAAAAATTGAAACTATAATTAAATAATAAAATATTAAATGAACATCTTCATAAAAAAAATTTATATTTTTTTTTCTTATAAAAAATAAGTTGTAGATAAAAAAAATACTGAAATATGAAAACAACAATAACAAAGAGAAAATTACAATTTGAGTGTCATTTTTCAAAATATCAGAAAGATTGTTTGTCGGTAAGAAACCACCCGAAGAGATTATTGTAAAAGCTAAATTTAATGAATTAAAATATCTTACCAATAAAAAGTTTAAAACTATAAAGATGAATAGTGTTAAACCTGAATAAAGCAAAAAAATTTTAAATGACTGTTTTAAAACTTCTGAGCTACTAAAAGATAAATAATTTGTAAGTGATTTCTTAAAATTTTCATCATAAATATCGATTAGATAGATTATTGAGAATAAAAAATATAAACCTCCAACCCACTGTATTGTTGATCTCCAAAGAATTAAGCTTTGATCTATATATTTTATATTTTCAAAAATAGTAAAGCCTGTTGATGTAAATCCTGAAACAGATTCAAAGTAAGCATTTAAAAATGTCAAATCGTATATACTAAAATAAAATGGTAAACATAAAATGATGGGTAATATTAAATATCCAGAAAAAACTGTTAAAATCTTATCAAAGATTGTTACTTTTAATTTAATTTTTTCAAAATAATAAAAAGTTACTCCAATGATAATAGAAGAGATAAAACTTATGTAATAAGTATTTAAGTTTAGATGCAGATCAAGTTGATAAGAAAAGGCAACATTCAAAAGTGAGAGTATTGATATTAGTCCAAAAAAAAAACTTAAATATCTAATTCTTATACCGGACATGAAAATTGATTAACTCAATCTGAAGATATTCTCAACTACTGGAATAGTGTCATTTTTTGCAATGAAAACAACATTATCATTTTTCTTAAAAATAAAATCAGATTTTGGAATGATAACTTTTTTATCTCTTAATACAGCTCCAATTCTTATATCATCTGGTAAATTTGAATTTTTAATTTCTTTGTTAATTAGTTCAGAAGTTTCTATAATTTCTGCCTCAATCACTTCATATTCACCATTCGAAATAGTATAGGCATTTTCAATTGTTCCTTTATGAATATGTTTTAAGATACTAGAAACAGTATTCATTCTTGGATCAATTATATCATCAATTTTTAATGAAGATTGCAAAAGAGAATAATTAGGCTTGTTTATTAAAGCCATAGTTCTTTTGTCATCGACATCTTTTTGATCTTTTGCAAATTTTTCAACTAGAACACTTACCATAAGATTGTCTTCATCATCATTTGTAAGAGCCAGAACAGTCTCTGCTTCACCTAAATTGGCTTCTTCTAAGGTCTCTTCATCTAATCCACTACCATTGATTATTATTGTATTATTTAAATTGTTGGCAAGATATTCCGCTCTTTCTTTATTCTTCTCTACAATTTTTACCCTCACACCTTCTGAACTTTCTTCTAAATTTTTAGCTAAATTAAATCCAATATTTCCACCGCCAATAATTAATAATTTTTTTGAAATTTTTTCTTCATGACCAAAAGCATTAAGTGTTTCTGCCATTTGAGAAGAATTTATTACAACATAAACTTTATCTTCAGATTTGATTTGATCAGTTTTTTTTGGAATAAAAGTTTTATCTTTTCTAATAATGGCAACTATATTTGCATCTAATTGGGGAAATTCTTTTGTTAATTTATTTAATTTGTGACCAATAAGTTTACAGTTATCTTTTATCAAAATTTCTAATAATCTAATGTTATTATCAGAAAACGGAACACTATCTAGCGCACCAGGTGCTTCTAATTTTCTTTGTATCGATCTTGCAATTTCAATTTCAGGAGAAATAATTACATCAATTGGTAAATTTTCCTTATTATAAACTCTTGTAAATTTAGGATTTAAATAATCTTGTGATCGAATTCTTGCAATTTTTTTTTGAATATTAAAGATGGAATAAGCTATTTGACAAATTAACATGTTAATTTCATCATTTCTTGTAACAGCAATTATCATGTCAGCCTCTGATGCATTGGCTTTTTCTAAAATTGATGGGTATGTTCCTTTACCAACAATAGCTTTGACATCTAAACTATCATTAATTTTTTGAATATCTTCACTCGATTGATCAATTACAGTTATAGAATGTCCTTGTTCACTCAATAGCTTTGCAATAGTAAAACCTACTCTACCAGCACCACAGATTATAATGTTCATTTAATTGAATTCTTTTATTCCTAGTCCTTTAAGCTTTCGGTGAAGCGCACTTCTTTCCATACCAACAAAGTTTGCTGTTTTTGAAATATTTCCATTAAATTTTTTCAATTGTACTGTTAAATACTCTTTTTCAAACTTTTCTCTAGCCTCTTTTAGTGGCACAGAAAGGCTATTTTCTGTAATTTTTTCTTCAAAATTTTCACTTTTTAAAGATTCTTTTATAATATTAGATATTTTGTCTTTAGTCTCAGGTTGCAAAATAGCAATTCTCTCTATCAAGTTTCTTAATTCTCTTACATTACCTTTCCAATTGTGGTTAAGAATATAACTATCATTTTCATCTATATCTAAAATCTTAATATTATAATTATTAGAAATCTTTTCTGAAAAATACTTAATTAACAATGGAATATCTGAAATTCTATTATTTAACGGTTCTACGTTAATTTCGAACACACTTATCCTATGATACAAATCCTCTCTAAAATTTCCTAAATGAATTTCATTTTTCAAATCTTTATTTGAGGAGCAAATAAGTCTAACATCAACTTTTATATCATTAGAACCATTAATTCTTTTAAACTTTTGATCAATCAAAACTCTTAAGATTTTAGACTGAATATCTAAAGGTATCTCTGAAATATGATCGATTAAAAGAGTTCCATTATTTGCTTTTTCAAGCGCACCATATGAAATAGATCCATCTTTTTTTTCTTCCCCAAATAATTCTAATTCATATTTATCATTATCAAGTAAAGCACCATTCAAAATTATAAATGGTTTATTATTTCTTTTTGATTTTTTATGAATTTTTCTTGCAATAAGTTCTTTTCCAGATCCTGAAGGACCTGTAATAAATATTCTGCTCTCTGTGATAGAAATCTTTTCAATCTGATCTCTAATTGATGAAATATTTTTACTATTTCCAATTAAATCATATGAGTGAAAAAGTTTATTTTCAAATTCTTTGTTTTGATTTTTTAAACTTAAATTTTCAACTGCTCTTGATATAAAATTCAATAGACGTGCTTGATCGAATGGTTTTTCTATAAATTCAAAAGCACCATGTTTAAGAGATCTTATTGCCATTTCTATATTTGCATGACCAGAAATCATGATGACAGGAACATCAACATTTTTAGATTTTATGTGGGTTAAAAGTTCAATACCATCATTGTCACCTTTATCTAGCTTTACATCTAGTATTGCAACATCAGGTAATTTTTTATCTATTTCGCTTAATGCTTGATTATAATTTGCTGCTAATCTAGTTTTATATCCAGCATCTATAATCAATTCATTTAGGATATTTCTAATATCCGAATTATCATCAACTATTAATATTTCAGCTATCATTTAAAGCAAAGTTAATTTTGATTTCAGCACCTTCTTCAATTGGGATAAATTCAATTTTACCATTATGGTCATTTATAATCTTATTGACAATTGATAGTCCTAATCCAGTACCATTTTTTTTAGTTGTAAAGTATGGGTTTAAAATATCTTTAATGTTTGCTGCAAAAATTCCAAATCCAATACCATTATCAACTATTCTTATAATAATATTGTTATCTAGCTTATTAATTTCAATAGTAATTTTTCCTTCATATTTTGACGTATTTTCATGTTTTTGTTGAATACTCTCAATGGCATTTTTAATCAAATTAAAGAATACTCTGCTTAACTGTTCTTTGTCACTATTAAGAATTACTTTTTCTGAATTAGAATTCAATTGAATTAAAATTCTATCATCAAGTTTTTTTAATAATCTTATATTTTCATTTAGTATAGAAATTAAATCATTATTCTTAAGTACAGGTTTTGGCATTCTTGCAAAGTCTGAAAATTCATTAACTAAGTTACCAATTTGTTTAATCTGGTTTTTAATTATATTAAGGTTTTCTATATAGTTATTTTTATCACCATTTGAAATTTGTTCTGAATATTTGCTTTGTAGTCTGTCGATAGTTAATTGAATTGGTGTAAGAGGATTTTTTATCTCATGTGCAAGTTTTCTTGCAAGATTTCCCCAAGCCTCATGCCTTTCATTTATAATCAATTTTTCTTGTTGATCCTTTAATTTACTAATCATTGAATTAAAATTTTTATTTAACTTCTCTAAATCTTTATCAGTTTTTATTTCTGGTACTTTTGCACTAAGATCACCGTCTCCAATTGCGTTTGAGGCAAATATCAAATTATTAATAGACCTAAAAAATCTTGATGAAAAACGTATTGCAATTGTTATCGAAATGAACAGCAGCAACGTCACAACTATAAGGTAGATAATTGCAAAAGAAATTTTGATACCAGAACTTTTTTCTTCCACTGTATAGTAAAAATTAATTGCTTCCTGAGACTCATTTAAATAATTAGAAATTTTTGGATCTAAATATTTGATTACATATATAAATCTATCATCAAATGCCTGAAGTCTCATAATAGCAGCTGAAATATTTTCAGGTGCATTTAATATCTTAAGCGGTCTATCATCCTCTATTACTAGCTCTAAAGCTCCCTTCACAGGTGGAACATATTTATTCTTATCCTCTAGATTAGTAAAAAGTAAAT
This sequence comes from Candidatus Pelagibacter sp. HIMB1321, assembly GCF_900177485.1. Lineage (NCBI taxonomy): Bacteria > Pseudomonadati > Pseudomonadota > Alphaproteobacteria > Candidatus Pelagibacterales > Candidatus Pelagibacteraceae > Candidatus Pelagibacter > Candidatus Pelagibacter sp. HIMB1321. The sequence goes on along the minus strand of NZ_LT840186.1, from coordinate 451,879 downwards.
TTTTATTTATATCTATAATGTGTATTTCATCTATTTTTCTTATAAGTTTTTGAGTTTTTAAAAATCTTGAATATTCTTTTTGATTATCATTAAGAAAATTTGCACTTTTATTGGTATCAAAAGCAATCAATACAATCTCAGATTTGACCTTATCCTGAACTTCTGCAACATAATTTTTAGCAAGTTCATATGAATTATTAACAACAGTCGTAACTTTCTTATCAAAATATTTTTCAAGTGCGAATGAGAATAAAAAAAGTGAAAAAATTGAAATAAGAACGGACGGTATCAATGTAAATAAAGAAAAATAAGTAATATATTTCTTATTAGAACTAATCCCATCTTGATCTATATCAGATTTTATTGATTTTCTAATTTCAAAGTAAACAAATAGAAAGAGCAGAAAAATCAATATAATATTTACTATTAGTAGGTATTGAAGATTAGATTGATTAAGCTGAATGAAACTTTTATCAATAAATGTTAGAAAGGTAAAAAAACCAACAAAAAGAGTAATAATAAACAATCCTATGATTATTAGATTTTTTTTAAAAAACTCGATCATAATTATTTAGGTGTATGTATGTTCGTATATATATTTTTTTAAAATGAACAACTTTTTTGTAATTTTAGCAGCTGGTAATGGGTCAAGATTTAGGAAAAATCAAAAAAAACAGTACGCTATTTACAAAAATTTTAAATTATTTGAACATTCAATTTTTAAAACGATAAAATCAAAATTATTTAAAAAAATTGTATTGGTCGTAGATGAGCCTCAAAAAATAAAGGAGTCATACTCAAAAAACTTAATAATCTTAAAAGGTGGAAATAAAAGATCTATCTCTTCTAATATAGCACTTAAATATATTAAAAAATTTAAACCAAAAAATATCTTAATTCATGATGCAGCAAGACCAGATTTTTCATTAAATCTGCTTAGAAAAATAGTTAAGGAACTTAAAAAAAATGAAGCTGTTATTCCAACAATCAAACCAACAGATTCAATTAAATATGATATAAAGAATAATCTATATAATTTAGATAGAAATAGAACTTATTTAACACAAACACCTCAAGGTTTTAATTACAAGGCTTTATATAAGTTAGCATTAAAAGAAAAAAATAACATAACCGATGAAGCAAGCTTATTCATTAACAATGAAAAAAAGATAAAATTTATTAATGGTGAAAATAAAAATAAAAAGATTACTTTTGCAGAAGACTTAACATCAACTAAAAATTATATTGGTCTAGGGTTTGATATTCATCGATTAATTAAGGATAAAAAATTATATCTAGGAGGTATTAGAATACCTTTTCATTCAGGTCTAAAAGGTCATTCAGATGGTGATGTAATTTTACATGCAATTATTGATGCTTTACTTGGTGCTTTAAGACAAAAAGATATTGGGACTTATTTTCCTAGCGATAAAAATAAATTTAAAAATATTAGGTCACCTAAAATGTTGAAACCGATTAAAAATAAACTAATAAAGCAAAATTTTTATATTAATAATATAGATATTAATCTTATTTGTGAAAAACCTAAGGTATCTCAGTATAGAGACAAAATAATAAAATCTATTTCAAGTCTTTTAGAGATTGATGAAGATATAATAAACATTAAAGGCAAAACAGTTGAAAAACTTGGTCTAATTGGAAAAGAAAAAGCTATTGCATGTGAGGTAATAGCATCAATTATAAAATATGATTAATACATTAAACACTTTATTTGTAACAATGTTTGGTCTTGGTAAAATAAGATTTATTCCAGGAACATTTGGGTCATTAGCAACAATAATTATTTTATATATATGCTTTCATATACTTGAAATTAATTCAGGTATTATTTTTCTTGGATTAATTTTAATTTTTATTTATTCTTTTTTTGCTGTTACACAGCATACAAAAAACAATGAAAATAAAGATCCTGGTGAAATAATTATTGATGAATTTATAGGTCAGTCAATACCAATATTTCTTTATGAAATTTCACATGGAACTAATAAAGAGCCAGATCAAGCAATAATAATTTATTTTGTATGTTTTATTTTATTCAGATACTTTGACATCATGAAACCATTTCCAGTTAGTTACTTTGATCAGAAACATAAAAATAGTTTTGGAGTAATCATGGATGATGTTTGTGCAGGATTTTATGTTGTCCTGTCATTAATTTGTTTCATGATATTAAAAAGTTATATTTTATGATCGAAACTCTAGTAAAAAGATTAATCAAGAAAAAATTAAGGATTTCTCTAGCAGAGTCTTGCACAGGTGGGATGTTAGCTTCATCAATTACATCGATAAGTGGGGCATCTCAGGTATTCAATCTTGGTTTAGTAACGTACTCTAATGATGTAAAAATCAATATTTTAAAAGTTAATAAAAAGATAATTCAAAAATATGGTGCTGTAAGCGCTGAATGCTGTGAGGCTATGGTAAAATGTTTATCAAAAATTTCTAAAGCTCATATAAATGTATCAATCACAGGAATAGCCGGACCTAAAGGTGGATCTAAAACAAAGCCTGTAGGGCTGGTTTATATAGGGGTAAAAAAATCAAATAAAATACTGATAACTAAAAATTTATTTAAGAAAAAAACAAGAAATGCTATCCAAAAATCAACAGTAAATAAAGCCTTAGAGTTGGTTAATGACTTAATCTAAATTGTTTCTGCTCTTTTTTGAAAAGCATCTGCAATTTTATTTAAGCCATATTCAAAAGATTTTTCCATTAACATGTTGAGAAATTTATTTTTAATTTCAAAGTCGACGTCAAAATAAACTTCAGTCATATTTTTTTTTTCAATAAACTTCCAATTATTTTGAAGGTGAGTTAATGGACCTTCAATATTGGTAACATTAATTGTATCGGTTTCTTTATCAAACCTTACATCACTTTTATAGGTATCGTTAAATGGACCTTTTCCAATTGTGAGATCTGCAATAATTAAAATTTTGTCCCCTTCTTCTTTTCTTTCATAAACTTTAGAACCCAAACAAAAAGGAATGAACTCAGGGTATTTTTCAATATCAAGAACAAACTCAATAAGTTTATCTTTTTTTTTATCTATTATTCTTTTAACTGATGCTCTAGGCATTAATGACTGTTAATTCTATTTGCTTTCAATTTCGCGAAGTCTTCGTCTGCATGATAAGAAGATCTTGTTAAAGGAGATGATGATACTAATAAAAATCCTTTTGCTTTCGCAATGGTACCTAAATCATCAAATTCTTTAGGATCATAATATCTATCTAATGGATAGTGTTTTGTTGAGGGTTGCAAGTATTGACCAATTGTTAAAAAATCAACATCAGCAGTTCTTAGATCATCCATTACTTGTAATATCTCGTCTCTAGTTTCACCAAGACCAAGCATAATTCCAGATTTAGTAAAAATATTTTGATCATGAAGTTTTGCATTTTTTAAAAGTTCTAAAGATGCAAAATATCTAGAACCTGGTCTTACTTTTAAATATAAACTTGGAACTGTTTCTATATTATGATTAAAAACATCAGGTTTTGCCTCTAAAACTTTTTTATAAGCATCACCTTTTCTTAAAAAATCAGGTGTCAAAACCTCAACAGTTGTATTTGGGTTCGTTTTTCTAGTTTGATTAATTACTTCATAAAAATGATTAGATCCTCCATCTTCTAAATCATCACGATCAACAGATGTAATAACTACATGCCTTAAATCTAATTTCTTTACTGCTTCTGCAATCTTAACAGGCTCTAATTGATCTAATTTTCCAGGAACACCTGTTTTGACATCACAAAAAGCACATGCTCTTGTACAAGTATCACCCATTATCATAAATGTTGCATGTCTTTTACTCCAACACTCGGTAATATTTGGACAATTAGCTTCCTGACAAACGGTTACAAGATTATTATTGTTAACAATTGTTTTAGTTAAAAAAAATTCCTTACTATTAGATAATTTAGACCTAATCCATTCAGGTTTTTTTTTTATAGGATTAATAGGTTTATTTTCTTTTTCAGGATGTCTAATTTTCATTATTAATTTCTTATTATATAGATTTTTTCACCTTCTTTACCAAACAAAAATCTTTCTCTAATTAATGTCTCTACATAATCAAGATCAAGATTGTCACTTAATAATGAGTTTTTAAAATCTAAATCTTCAATATCTTTAATTAAGCTAACTTCCTTTAATTGAAGATCTTTTAAAATTTCTTTTTTTTCTAAATATGAAACAAACCCTCTTTGACCAGACATAAAATTAAAAAAGAAGTAGAAAATAAAAAAAGTAGAAATTAATAAAAAGTAATTTTTTTTTAAATTTTTAAGCATTAATGAATTTTATTCATTCTTGCTTTTTTTCCAAGTTCTTCTTCAATTCTCAATAATTGGTTATATTTGGCTACTCTTTCAGATCTTGCTAAAGATCCTGTTTTAATTTGATTAGAATTCGAACCAACTGCCAAATCAGCAATGAATGTATCTTCACTTTCTCCAGATCGATGTGAAATTATTGTTTTAAATCCAATGGTTTGTGCAAATTTAATAACATCTAAAGTTTCAGAAACTGTCCCTATTTGGTTAAGTTTTATCAAAATTGAATTAGAAGATAAATTTAAAAAACCTTTTTTCAATCTCTCTAGATTTGTTACGTATAAATCATCACCCACAATTTGAACTTTATTGGTTGCTTTCATTAACTTATTCCATGCTAACCAATCATTTTCTGCAAATGGATCTTCAATAGATTTAATTTTATACTTGTTAATCATTTTTTTATATTCTGAAATTGATTTATCAACTGAGATATATTTCTTTGTGTGGATAGAATATTTTCCTTTTTTAAATAATTCATTAGCTGCAACATCTAAACAAATTGAAACATCTTTTCCGTTTCTAAAGCCTGATTTTTTAATTGCTAAAACAATTAAATCTAATGCTTGATTGTTGCTATCAATCATTGGTGCAAAACCACCCTCGTCTCCTACAGATGTAGATAAACCTTTTGCTTTAATTAATTGACTTAAGTTTTTAATTACTAAATAACAAATTCTCATTGCCTCTGAAAAAGATTTTGCCTTATCAGGTCTAATCATAAACTCTTGAATTCTAAGACCGTTATTGGCATGTGCTCCCCCATTAATAATATTCATCAACGGGTACGGAAGTTGAAAATTTTTTGTTACATAAAAAGATTTATAAAGTGGAATTTTTTTAACTTTTGCTGATAACTTTTTTGTTGCCATCGAAACTGCCAAAATAGCATTAGCACCTAATTTTGTTTTTTGTCTTGTGCCATCTAAATTAATTAAAACTTCATCAATTCGCTCTTGATCATGTACATTTTTATTTCTTAAAGCTTTTGATATTTTAGTGTTAACTAAATTCACTGCTGAAAATACACTTTTACCTAAATATCTTTTGTTATTTGTGTCTCTTTTTTCATAAGCCTCATAAGTTCCAGTTGAGGCTCCTGAAGAACATATTGCTTTTGCACTTTTGTTTTTAACATAAACTTCTGCCTCAACAGTTGGATTTCCTCTACTGTCAAAAACTTGTCTTGCTTTTACTTTAAGAATTTTACTCACTTAATTTTTAATAAGATTATCTATATCGCTTAATTGTTTTAAAAGATCCTCTAACTTGTCAATTGGAACCATGTTTGGCCCATCAGATGGAGCATTATCTGGATCTTGATGGGTTTCAATAAAAACGCCTGCAACACCAACAGCTACTGCTGCTCTTGCTAAATACTCAACAAACTCTCTTTGACCTCCACTCTTCTCACCTTGACCACCTGGTTGTTGAACAGAATGAGTTGCATCAAAAATTACTGGATAACCATTTTTAGCCATTATGGGCAATGACCTCATGTCAGATACTAAAGTATTATAACCAAAACTGGCTCCTCTCTCGGTTACTAGTATTTTATCATTTCCTGAGTCTGAAATTTTCTTTGTTACATTCACCATATCCCACGGTGCTAAGAACTGACCTTTTTTAACATTAATAATTTTATTCGTTTTAGCAGCAGCAATTAACAGGTCTGTTTGTCGACATAAAAAAGCTGGGATCTGTAAAACATCAACGTGTTTTGAAATAATTTCACATTGTTCAGCATTATGAATGTCTGTTAAAATTGGAACATTTAATTCTTTTTTAATTTTATCAAATACAGGTAATGATGCATCTAGTCCTGCTCCCCTTTTACCTTTTAAACTAGTTCTATTCGCTTTATCAAATGAAGTTTTATAAATAAATCCAAGATCAAATTTTGATGTAATTTCCTTTATTTTACCAGCCATATCCATGGCATGTTGCTCAGTTTCTAACTGACAAGGACCTGCAATAATACAAATCTTATTGTTGTTTGAAATTTCTATATTTTTACAATTTACTTTAATCGTGCTCATCTATGATTTTTTGCTGCTTTGATAAATGAAGAGAATAAAGGATGTGGGCTCAAAGGTCTAGATTTAAATTCAGGATGAAACTGTACACCAATAAACCATGGGTGGTTTTTAAGTTCTATTATCTCTGGAAGTTTATTATCTGGGGATAAGCCTGAAAATATTAATCCTTTCTTCTCAAATATTTCCTTATATGAAATATCCACCTCGTACCTATGTCTATGTCGTTCTTTGATTAATCTAGATTTATAAATATTTCTAATTTTAGATTTATCTTTTAAGATCGCATCATAAGAACCTAGTCTCATAGTGCCTCCTAGATCTTTATCTGTTCCCTGAACTTTTCTGCCACTTTTCTCCCATTCATGCATCAAGCCAATTATGTGTACACCTCCCTTATCAAACTCAGAAGAAGTTGCTTTTTTAATTTTCAATTGATTTCTTGCAAACTCTATAATTGCCATTTGCATTCCATAACAAATACCAAGGAATGGAATTTTATTTATTCTTGCATATCTAATAGCTTCAATTTTACCCTCTGTTCCTCTTTTACCAAATCCACCTGGAATTAAAATCCCTGAAACTTTTTTAAGTTTATTTTTGATTTCTGAAACTTTTAATTTTTCAGAATCTATTCTAACTAAATTAACTTTAAGATTGTTGGATATACCTCCATGAGTAAGTGCCTCATCTAAAGATTTGTACGCATCTTTTAATTCAACGTATTTTCCAATAATTGCAATATTAACATGTCTTTTTGTATTAAGAGTAATTTTAGTTATTTTTTTCCAAGGTAACAGATTATTTGATTTTTTTGATTTTATTTTAAAATAATCTAAAACTTGAACATCTAGTTTTTCTCTTGCAAAGCTAATCGGTGCTTCATATATTGTTTTTACATCAACAGTTTCAATTACATTTTTAATATTAACATTACAAAATAAAGATATTTTTTTTCTATGCTCTAAAGGTATGGGTCTTTCTGATCGACAAATTATTATATCAGGCTGAATACCAATACTTCTCAATTCTTTAACAGAGTGTTGTGTTGGTTTAGTTTTAATTTCATCTGATGCTTTTAAATAAGGAACTAAAGTTAAATGAATGAATAAAGCATTTTTTTTATCAATATCATTTGAAAATTGTCTGATAGCTTCTACAAAAGGAAGGCTTTCTATATCTCCTACTATTCCCCCTATTTCACAAATCACAAAATCTTCTTTATAAGAATCGTGTTTGATAAATTCTTTAATTCTATTTGTAATGTGAGGAATGACTTGAACTGTTTTTCCTAAGTATTCACCTTTTCTTTCTTTTCTTAGAACATCACTGTAAATTTTTCCTGTTGTAATATTATCTGTTTTCTTCGCAGTGACGCCTGAAAATCTTTCATAATGACCTAAATCTAAGTCTGTTTCTGCCCCATCATCGGTTACAAATACTTCACCATGTTGAAATGGACTCATTGTTCCCGGATCAACATTTAAATAAGGATCAAGTTTTCTTAAACGAACTTTATAACCTCTTGATTGCAATAAATAAGCAAGGGATGCAGATGAAAGGCCTTTACCAAGGGAAGAAACCACGCCGCCAGTGACAAAGATATATCGCGCCATGGAAGAACCTTATAGCGATAAAAGTTGTAATTGGAAAGAATTAATTATTTTCTGGAATTGACGGAGTATCTTCAGTTTTTTCTTCAATTACATCTAAAACTGAATTAGTTGGAATTAGTTCGCTTCTTGAAACAATTGTTAAGGCAAGACTGCAAATAATAAACAATGTAGCAACCACAGTAGTAGACTTGGTCATAAAATTACCTGCAGATTTTGAAAACATCATATTTTCTTGAGAAACACCAATTCCTAAAGCACCACCTTCAGATCTTTGCATTAAAATCAAAAGCACAAGAACAATTGCTAAAATAATGTTCAAGACCAATAAAATATTTTCCATGTCGCCTAATTAAAGCTTTTTTTTATTATATCAATGAAATTATTTGGATTTTGAGATGCACCTCCAATTAAATAACCATCTAAATTGTGAATTTTTTTTAATAATTCAATATTTTTAAAATTAACTGAACCACCATATAAAACTTTTGAACCATTAAGTTTATTTTTTATAAATTTAACAATTTCAAAAATTTCTGTTTCTTTGGGAATTAAACCGCTGCCAATAGACCAAACAGGTTCATAAGCTATAATAATATTTTTTTTATTTTTAATATTTTTCAAACCTTGAGTAATTTGTTTTAACAAAACTTTTTTGGTATTTTTTTTTCTTCTTTGATTTAGCGTTTCACCAATACAAAAAATTACTTTTAAACCTGAATTAATTGAACTCCTAATTTTAAGATTAATTATATTATCACTGTCACCAAATTGTCTGTTCTCTGAATGTCCAAGAATAATATATTTTGCTCCTGCATCTTTGAGCATGTATGAATTAATTTGACCAGTGTACGCTCCATATTTTTCATCAGGATGACAACTCTGAGCACCAACTTCAATTGGTGAGGTTTTAAGTTTTTTATCGAATAAATTTATTAATGTGGCTGGAGGAAAATAAATTACTTTTATATTATTTTTTTTATGTTTTTTTACAAAAGATATAACTTTATCCAATAGACTTATTGATCGCTGATTGCCAAACATTTTCCAATTAGCTATAAAATACGTATATTTATTTGTCATAAATGAATTTTTAATCTATAGGTTTGTTTTTACAGATCAATACAAAATAAAGCTTAAATGAAACTTGGAAACTATCTTAATAAAAATAAAATTGGTGGTTTATTTTTAATTATTGTAATTATAATTGCATTTGGTTTTGGTGGTTTTGGGGGTGGATTTTTATCTAATAATCAAAATAATATAGCTAAGATAAATAAAACTAATATTACCTCACAAGATTTAATAGAATTTATTAATAGAAGTGGAATAGCACAAGAAACAATTCAAAAAAATTTGAACAATAATGTAATTGAAGAGCTCCTAACAGGACTTGTGTCAAACACATTGTTAGCTCTTGAGATAGAAGATTTTGGAATTACTATTTCAAAAAGTTCACTGTCAGAAAAAATTAAAAATAACAACAACTTTCAAAATGAAAATAGAAAATTCGAAAGAATTAAATATGAAAAATTTTTATTGGAAAACAATATCTCAGCGCCATTATTTGAAAAAAGATTGAAAGATAGAGAATCACAAAAAAAATTATTTGATTATATTGGGGCAGGATCAGTATCACCGCAATTTCTAGTAAAAAAACTTTATGAAAATGAAAATAAGAAACTAAATATTAATTTTGTAGATTTAAATACATTTTATAAAAAAAATGATGAAATTACTGAAAAGGATTTATTAGACTTTATTGATGAGAATAAAGATCAATTAAAAGTAGAATATATTGATTTTAAGTACGCATTAGTAAATCCTCAAAATTTAATTGGCATAAGTGAATATAATCAAGAATTTTTTGATAAAATTGATCAAATTGAAAATAATATTTTAAATGGAGTTGAGTTTGACACGATAACATCTGATTTAAATTTAAATGTAAGTACAATTGATGATTATAAATATTCAGAAAAAAGTGACGAAATACAAAAAAAAATTTACGAAGTTAGAAATAATAGTTTTGATATTTTTGAAAATAAAGAAAATTTTATAATTTACAAAATAGAAAATTTAGAAAAGAAAAAACCTAATTTAGATGATGATCAGACTAAAAAAGAAATTTTAGAACTTGTGGCTCAAAAAAGTAAATTTGACTATAATAAAAATCTTTTAGAAAAAATTCAAAATAAAGAGTTCACTGAACAAGATTTTTTTAATTTAGGAAAAGAAAAAATTGAATCTTTAAAATTGGATTCCATTAAAGATAATAATAAATTTGAAATTAACTCTGTTCAAATGCTTTATTCATTACCACTTAAGTCAATTACATTAATAAATGATGAGAAAAATAATATCTATTTAGCAAAAATAAATAATTACGACGATCTGGATGAGGCAATAAACCCAAAAGATTATGAAAAATTTTCAAGTAAAGAAAACACAGAAATTAGAAACAATATATTAAAATCATACGACTTATTTCTTAATCAAAAATATGACGTTGATATCAATCAAGTGGCAATAAATAATGTTAAAAATTTATTTCAATGATTATAAATCGAAGCTTCAAAGATTTTAAGTTTCGACATAGAAGCAAAAAAAATCAAATAATATACACCTCTAAAAAAGTAAATTCAGATGATGAGATAATAAATTTGATTGATAATTTTTTAGAGGAAAAAAATAGTTTTATATTTGAATCTGTTGAAAAAGGAAAAATTAAAGGTAGATACACAATTTTTGGCAAAAATCCTGACAAGATATGGGAGTTTAATAATCAAAAGGCATATTTGATTACTGAAAACAAAAAAATCATTCTTAAAGATAAACCAAAAATATTAATAGAAAAAATTATTGAAAATTTTAAATTTGATACACCTAAAAATTTACCTAAAATTTGCTCACTCATTTCTGGTTATTTTTCATACGACTCTATTAGGTATATAGAAAAAATTCCTAACACATGTAAAGATGATCTTTATTTACCTGATGTAAGATTAATGAGACCAAGAACTTTGATTATCCATGATAATTTAAAGAAAGAAATTTTTTATATAAACAATATTTTTAGTGATGAAAAAATCACAAACTATCAAAAAAAGTATGACTCTGTAAAAGCTGATCTATTTAAATTATTAGTTCAATCATCAATCAAAAACATAAATACAAACAGAGTATTAAGCGAAAAAAAAATTAAAGTTAAATCAAATACATCTAAAAATAAATTTCTTGCTATGGTTAATAAAGCCAAAAAATACATTAAATTAGGTGATATTTTTCAAGTTGTTTTAAGTCAAAGATTTGAAGCAAAATTAACAAAAAAACCTTTAGAAATTTATAAAAAACTTAGATCAACCAACCCTTCTCCTTTTATGTTTTATTTTAATTTTCAAGATTTCCAAATAATTGGGGCAAGTCCAGAAATTTTAGTAAGACTGAGAGATAATAAAATTACAGTTAGACCAATAGCAGGCACTAGACCAAGGGGGAAAAATAAAAAAGAAGATCTTTTTTATAAAAAAGATCTTCTTAATGATAAAAAAGAACTCTCTGAACATTTAATGCTCTTAGATTTAGGAAGAAATGATGCAGGTAAAGTATCAAAAATTAATACGGTTAAAGTTACTGAAAGTTTCATAATTGAGAAATACTCTCATGTTATGCATATAGTTTCCAATGTAATTGGTGAATATAATAAAAAGTTTTCAAAATTTAAATCATTATTGGCTGGTTTTCCTGCTGGTACCGTTTCTGGAGCTCCTAAAATACGAGCAATGGAAATCATTGATGAGTTAGAAACAACGAAAAGGAAAGTGTATGCTGGAGGAATTGGATATTTTTCTGCTAATGGTGAGTTTGATACTTGTATTGCTTTAAGAACAGCGATAGCGAAAAATAAAAAATTCTATGTACAAGCTGGTGCAGGCATTGTGGCTGATAGCAAACCTATAAACGAATATAATGAAACAGTAAACAAAGCGAAAGCTTTGATAAATGCTTTAAGGTAATGAAAATATTATTAATAGATAATTATGATAGTTTCACGTTTAACCTTTATCATTACATCTCATCATTGGGCGTAAAAGTTGATGTCATAAGAAATGATAAAACAAATTCAAAAGAAATAATAAGAAAAAAATATGATAGGATTGTTATTTCACCTGGACCTGGAAACCCTAATCAATCTGGAAATTGTATAAGTATTTTAAAATCACTTCATAAAAAATTACCCTTTTTAGGTGTTTGTCTTGGACATCAAATTATTGGTCAGGTTTTTGGATCTAAAATTATTCAAGCAAAAAAATTAATGCATGGAAAAACCAGCAAAATTAAATCAAAAAAAATTGGGATCTTAAAAAATCTTCCTCCTTCTTTTGAAGCAACAAGATATCATAGCTTAATTATTGATAAAAAAACTCTTTCAAAAGATATAGAGATTACAGCTGAAACTGATGATGGAATAATTATGGCTATTCAACATAAGCAGTTTAATATTCATGGTGTACAATTTCATCCAGAAAGTATTAAAACTAAGATGGGAATGAAAATTTTAAAAAATTTTATAAATCATTGATTTCATGGAAGAGATTTTAAACAAGCTAAAAAATAAAAAAGATTTAACCTTCGAAGAAAGCAAGTCAGCATTTGAAATTTTAATGACTGGTAAAGCTAATGAGGATCAAATCTATAATTTTTTAACACTTCTGTCAGAAAAAGGTGAAGTCGCAGATGAAATTGCTGGAGGTGTTTATGTTCTCAGAGAAAAATCCAAAAGAGTAAACGTTAAGGATTGTATAGACACATGCGGCACAGGTGGTGACGGTATGAACACTGTTAATATATCTACTGCATCAGCCTTACTTTTGTCTAGTATGGGTATAAAAGTTGCAAAACACGGCAATAAAGCTGTATCTTCAAAATGTGGATCTGGAGATGTTTTAGAGGCTCTTAAAATTAAAATTGATTTAGAGCCGAGAGAAATAGAACAAGAAATAAGTAATAACAATTTTGGTTTTATGTTTGCTCCAAATTATCATAGTGCAATGAGATTTGTAGGCCCTGTAAGAAAGAAAATTGGCAAAAGAACTATTTTCAACATGATTGGTCCTTTAAGCAACCCTGCTCTAGTTGAAAGACAAGTTGTTGGTGTTTTTGATAAAAAGTTATTAAAAATTTTTGCAGAGGGATTAAAAAATTTGAATATAAAGTTTGCATGGATATTAAGCAGTGAAGATGGATTAGACGAGATATCGCCATATGCTAAAACAAATATAATGCAATTGAAGAATGGAGAAATATCTGAGATTTTAGTGGATCCTAACATAATTGGTGTGAATGCAGAAAAGTTTGAAAATTTAATTGGTGATAATGCAAAATTTAATGCAGATAAAATGATTGAAATATTTAAAGGTAAAGATAATGATTTTTCAAAAGCAGTTTGTTTAAATGCTGCAGCTGGTTTAATTGTTACAGAAAAGTTTATAGATTTTAAAGAGGCCTATAATTATACAAGACAATTTATTCTTTCTGGTAAAACTTTTTCACATTTGAAAAAAATACAAAATGCCTGAAAATATTTTAGAAAATATAATTAAAAAAAAAATTGAAAAAATTGATAATCTAAAAAAATCAATAGATCTTAAAAAATTAGAAGAATTAATACAAAAAAATAATTCATACATAAATTTTAAAAATAAAATTGAAAACAATTTAAAAGAAAATAAAACTTCTATTATTGCTGAAATAAAAAAAGCAAGTCCTTCTGCTGGTGTTATAATTGAAAATTATAATCCAGTAGATATTGCTAATATTTATCTAAAAAATAAGGCTACTTGTTTATCAGTTTTAACCGAAGAGGATTATTTTTTAGGAAATTTAATTCATATAAGTAAAATTAAAGATAAAATTAATTTACCGGTATTATGTAAAGATTTTTTTATTGATACGTTTCAAGTACCACTTGCCAAAAGTTATGGTGCAGATGCAATTCTAATTATTTTAGCCGGTGTCTCAGATGATCTTGCAGACAATTTATATCAAGAGGCATTGAAATTAGATATGTCAGTAATAGTAGAAGTACACACAGTTCAGGAGGCTGAAAAAGCATTAAATTTTAAAGATGCACTTATTGGTATAAATAATAGGAACTTAAAAACACTTAAAACAGATATAAATACAACCTATGATATTTATGATGTTGTAAAAAACCATAAAGGACCTCTAATTTCTGAGAGTGGTATTAAATCTAAAGAAGAATTATTGGAATTAAACAGTAAGACTTCAATTAATACTTTTTTAATTGGTGAATCACTTTTGAAAAATTTGGATGAAAATTCAATTTTTTCAATTTTATAGTCAATTTAATCCCTATTTTACTCGCTATTTTTAGTATTGTTAAAACAAAAGAACTTTTATAGAACATTATTTGTACGATATTTGTTCTTATGCTAACAAAAAAACAAAAAAACTTACTTTTATTTATCAACAAGAAGTTGAGAAGTTCTGGTGTGTCTCCTTCTTACGAAGAGATGAAACAATCTTTAAACTTAAAATCAAAGTCAGGTATTCATAGATTGATTAGTGCCTTAGAAGAAAGAGGATTTATTAAAAGACTGGCTCATAAAGCGAGAGCCTTAGAAGTAGTAAAATTACCTGAAACAGCTTCAGCAAATGATATTTACAATAGTTTTTCACCAAGTGTTATCAAAGGTGGCTTAGATGAAGAAATTAACAATTCAGATGAAATAGAAGTGCCAGTATTGGGAAAAATTGCGGCTGGTACACCTGTTGAGGCAATACAAAATGAAGTTTCAAGAATACCATTACCAAATAATTTAGAAAAAAATGGAGATTATTTTGGCTTGAAAGTTCAAGGGGACTCGATGATAGAAGCTGGAATCCACGAAGGAGATACAGTTATTATTAAAAGAACAGATACTGCAGATAATGGAAAAATTGTAGTCGCATTAATTGACGAACACGAAGCAATGTTAAAAAGAATTCGTAAAAAAGGTAAAGTTGTTGCATTGGAAAGTGCAAATAGAAACTATGAAACCAAAATATTTGGCCCTGATAGAGTAAAAGTTCAGGGTGTTTTAGTATCTTTATATAGAAACTTCTAAAAAAATAGTCTAAACATCTCTGATGTCTAATGTAGCAACTCGTTTTGCTCCCTCTCCTACTGGAGCTCTCCATATTGGCGGTATTAGAACTGCTTTGTTTAATTGGTTATATTCAAAAAATCAAAAAGGCACTTTTCATTTAAGAATTGAAGATACTGACAAAGAAAGGTCGAAAGAAGAACACAAAATACAAATAATTAAATCCTTAAATTGGTTAGGGATAAAACATGATGGTGAAGAATATATTCAGTCAACTAAAATTGATGATCATGTAAAAATTGCACATGAATTATTAAAAAATGGATTTGCTTACAAATGTTACTGTTCACCTGAAGAAATAGAAGAGCAAAAAAAAAGAGCTAGACAAAAGAAAATACCTTATATTTACAACAGAAAATGGAGGGATGCAGAAGAAAAAGATGCTCCTAAAGAAATTAAACCTGTAATTAGATTTAAAAGTAAAATTGAAGGAAGTTCAATTCTTAAAGATTTAGTTCAGGGCGATGTTGAAATTGAAAACAGTACAATAGAAGATTTTGTAATATTAAGAAATGATGGAACTCCAACTTATAATTTGTCAGCAACTGTAGATGATCATGAAATGGGAATGACACATATAATTAGGGGTGATGACCATAAAATAAATACTTTTAAACAAATGCAAATTTATGAGGCAATGAAATGGGGTTTGCCACTATTTGCCCATATTCCTTTAATTCATACAATAGAAGGTAAAAAATTATCTAAAAGAGATAATGCTTCAACGCTAGATGACTACTCAAAAATAGGAATTATACCTGATGCATTGCGAAATTATTTGCTAAGACTTGGATGGTCGTATCAAGATAAAGAAATATTTACTTTGGAGGAAAGTGTAAAATATTTTAACTTAGAGGGTATTGGGAAATCACCATCAAAATTAGATATGAGCCGTATTTTGTCAATGAATGAGCACTATATCAAAAATATTGATGAGAATGATCTGTATGATCATCTTTTGAGGTATTGTGAAGAATTTAAAGATAAAATTAATACAGAAAAAGCATCAAAAATAAAATCATCTTTAGTATTTTTAAAAAATAAAGCAAAAACATTGGAAGAAATATTTAATAATGCAAAATATATCATTAATGATGAAGTCAATTTTAATGAAAAAGACTTAAAACTAATTGACGATAAATCCAAAAAAATAATTAATGAATTTCAAGATGAAATTAAAAACTTAGAAAGTTTAACTAGAGATAATTTAGAGCCAATAGTCAACAACTTGATAAAAAAACATGAAACAAATTTCAAAGGTGTAGGTCAACCGTTAAGAGTGGCCTTAACAGGATCTAAGTTTGGACCAGGCCTATATGATATTGTTATATCTTTAGGTAAAGCAGATGTTGAGAAAAGATTAAGAGAGATACTTAATTAAAATAGAACTTACCTCATCAGCAGATGAAGTTTTAGACCTGATGCCTTTTAAAGTTTTGGAGCACTCACTTACTTGTTTTTTCATCAACTCGGGGTTTTTAAGAAAATAAATAACAGACCTATATATTTCATCTGCATTACATTCCTTTTGAAGTAATTCAGGAATTACCTCACGATTATTAATTATATTAATAATATTTGCAAATTTTACATTAACTAACATTTTAAAAATCATAAAATTAATAAAACTAAGTTTATAAATAATAATTGATGGAACATTAAAATTACAAATTTGTAATGAAACAGTACCAGATTTTGAAACAGCAAAAATAGATTTAGACAAAATTTCAGATTTAATATTTTCTTCTGACACAATATCTATATTATCAATGTTATATTTTTTTACATGTTCTAAAATTAAACTTTTATTTTCTTCTGTTGCATGAATATAAAAAAAATATTCATTATACTTTCCATTCATTAATTTAATAAAATCCAATAATATAGGAAGTAAAACATTAGTTTCAGAATTTCTACTGCCAGGAAATATAGATATTATTTTTTTATTGCTAGGTAAAATATTGTCAATAATAGTTTTGTTTTTATGATTTCTTTCTATTAAAGGATGGCCAACAAAAGTATTATTAATATTTTCTTCATCAAAATATTTTTTTTCAAATTCAAACAACAAAAGAACGTGATCAATAAATTTTTTAATTTTTTTAACTCTATTCTTTCGCCATACCCATACTTGAGGTGCAACATAATGAATAGTTTTAATGTTTTTATCAATTTTTTTAACTTTTTCAGCAACTCTCAATGTAAAATCAGGACTATCTACACTTAACAATATATCAGGTTTAAATTTTACTATTTCTTCTATCGTTTTATTTATTTTTGATTTAATTTTAAAAATATTAAGCAATACACTGGTAAATCCTAAGTATGTAATTTCCTTCAAATCATAAATAGATTTAATTCCTAGTTTTTTTAAATGAATACCACCAACCGATAAATATTCAATTTCAGGTTTTTCTAATTTTAATTTAGAAATCAAAGTAGAAGCAAGTTTATCTCCAGAAGGTTCTCCTGTTAGTATAAAAATTTTTTTCATATTACTTTAATAAAAATGTTGTTTTTATCAGCAAAACGAATTACCTCATCTTTATTAAGAAAAATATTCTTCTTAGATTTTAAAACGAGACCCTTTAATCCATATTTTTTTATATCTTTTATTGTTTGTAATCCAACAGTTGGTAAATCCATTCTTAAATCTTGTTTGTTTTTTGGTAATTTTATTAAAATACCTTTTGAATTTTTCTTTAGTCTTGAAAGCATATTTTTTGTTCCTTGCTTTCCTTCTATTGCAATTATTTTTTCATCTTTGACAACTAAAGCTTGTACGTGATCTAAATTATTAATCTTATTGAAATAATTTATAGCTTTTTTTATTGAATTATTTTCATTCTTATTTGACTTTGTTTTTGTATAAATCCCTTTTTTAAGTGATAATTCTGGATTGAAGTGTATAGAGCTGATTACTTTTATTTCCTCATTAAATAAGATATTAATTATTGATTTGATAATTGCAGCATCACCAATTTTAGATGCTTTAATGACACTTGGCATATAATATATTCCTTTTAAATCTAATCTAAGAGATTTGAGATTTGGTCTTGCTATTTTACCTGCAAATAAAACTTTGTTAGATTTTTTTTTTTTGATTAATTTTATTATTTTTCCAAATTGTCCAATACTTATCCTATAAGAATTTTTATCTTTTTTAAATTTATTATTCTTAGAAAAATCAATAATAAAATATTTTTTTTTTAATTTTTTTATTTTTTTTAAAACTATTTCAGGAAAATCTGTGTCACCTAAAAATAACCCAATCATTTTATTTTGAAAATGGTGTACAAATTGGTCTTTTTTTATCTTTTTCTATAAAACTAACTACTTCTGAAACTAGTTTATTTTTTTTTAATTCATTTGATAAATTGCTTAAATTTTCTGTCAAATTCTCATTTTTAAATATTTGCTTGTATGCATCACTAAGTTCTAAAATTTCTTTATTAGGAAAATTCTTTCTTCTTAAGCCAATTAAATTTAATCCTTGTAAAATACTTCTATTCCCATGCGCTATACCATACGGAATAACATCCCTTACTACACCACACATGCCACCTATCATTGCGTATTTTCCTACCCTAGTAAATTGCTGTACGGCGGAATTGCCTCCTATAATAGCTCCATCATCGACATGTGCATGACCACCTAAAGGTACGTTATTGGCAAGTATAACGTTATCACCAACTAAACAGTCATGGGCTATATGTGATGAAACCATGAATAAACAGTTATTTCCGATTCTAGTAATTCCTCCACCACCCTCTGTACCTGGATTTATCGTTACATATTCCCTTATTTTATTGTTATTCCCTATGATGAGTTGAGTTTTTTCATTTTTATATTTTAAATCTTGAGGATCATTACCTAAAGAGGCAAATGGATAAATCTTATTATTAGATCCGATTTTTGTATTACCAGTAATATTCACATGTCCCTGTATCTCAGTTCCCTCTAAAATTTCAACATTCGGTCCAATAATACTATAAGGACCAACAATTATGTTGTCAGACAATTTTGCTTTTGGATCAACTATTGCTGTTTCATGTATCATTTATTATCTTTCAAAAATTTTCTTATATTTTTTGCGGGATATCCCATTACTTTGGCATTATCTGGAATATCTTTAATTACTCCACTGCCGCCTGCTATTTCAACATTATTACCTATTTTTAGATGACCTGAAATTCCAGCTTGACCACCTATTTTAACATTATTGCCTATTACGGAACTACCAGCAATTCCAACTTGTCCAGCAATAATTGAATTATCGCCAATTTTTACATTATGAGCTATATGAATTTGATTATCTAAATAAGTATTTTTTCCAATAACAGTATTAGACATAGAGCCTCTGTCTATAGTTGAGCCACAACCAATTTCGCAATTATCTTCAATTAAAACAATTCCAATATGTGGATATCTTAAATTGCCTTTTTTTAAAGGAAAAAAACCAAACCCATGCTTGCCTAAAACACAATTATCTAAAATTCTTACATTATTTTTAATTATGGAATTTCTAATAATTGTATTTGATCCTATTGAGCAATTATCTCCAATAGATACATTTTTCTCAATAATAGTATTGTGTCCAATCAAACAATTAGATCCTATTGAAATATTTTTTCCAATTAGAACATTTTTTCCATATTTCACATTATCAGCAAATTCAGTTTTAAAAATATCTGTAACTGAATTATCAAAATCATCATTAATTGAATCTGGATAAAATTTTGCTGTTAATTTTGAAGTTGAAAACAAAACATTGTCGACAATTAATGGAGTACAAGTTTCAGGTAGATCATTCCTAAGGGCATCTGTTGTAATGCAAAAAGAAGCTTTTGTTTTATTTGCAATATCTTTATATTTTTTTGAATGGAAAAAAGTTATGTCATTTTCATTGGAACTAAATAAATCCTTAATGTCATTGATTTTTCTATTTGATACCTCATTTTCAATTTTTATATTCAGACAATTTAGAATCTCTAAAATAGTATAAGGACCATTATTTTTAAAAAAAGCTGATGACATTCATACTTTTAACAAAGCAAAATGTAATGAGTTATCAATATTTATTGCTATTTATTTCTTGTCAACAATTGTTGCAGACCATATAGCATCGGCCATTTTTTTATCATCAACAAAAGCTTCTCCTTTGTATTTCCATACACGACCATGTGATCTAATTGCTTCAATTTTTAAAATTAACTTACAGTCAGGTATTACAGGATTTCTAAAACGTGCTTTTTCAACACCCATTAAAAAAACTAATTTGTTCTCATATGTTGATTTATCAAGACCATGAGCTGTAAGAGCTGCTGCAGCTTGTCCGAATGATTCAACAATTAAAACACCTGGCATTACAGGTTGATTAGGAAAGTGACCTTGAACAAAAAAACTGTTTTTTCTCACATTAACAATACCTGTTGCAGATTGTAATTTTTTTATGTCTGTAAGTTCATCAATCAATAACATAGGATCTCTATGAGGCAGAAGATTTTCTATTTCTTTTTTGTTTAAATTATTCATTATTGTTATGATTTATATTTTGAATTATATCTATTTATTTGCCTAAAACAATCTCAATTTATTATACGATAACTTGATGTATATAAAAAATGATAAACTTAATATTTTTTAAATTAATCATTTAGAGATTTTAAAGAAAAAAAAATTTTTAAAAAGATGTACCAATATTAAATCTAAAAGTCTCTGTAACATCCGTTGATTTTTTTGTAATTGGTTGTGCCAAAGAAAAAGTTAAAGGACCAATTGGCGTTGACCAATCAAGACCAATACCAACAGCACTTCTAATGCCATCATTATTTTCTAAAGATGAATCGTAATCAACACTCCAAACATTTGCAGCATCCAAAAATAATCCTAAATCCAAATTTTGAAAGTTTTCCGTTAAATTTGGAAGATTAGTGGTTAAGTTAACTGCACTTGCGAAATTACCTCCAACATAATCATTTCCATCTTTTGGACCAATTTTTCCACTTTCAAATCCTCGTAGATTGGATTGAGGAATATATAATCTTTCAGATAGTCTTACATTATCATTATTTAAAGAATTAGATGATTTGAATAAAAAAGAAAAAGTAGAGACGTTATTTTCATATAATTCTTTAAAATTTTTATATTTATAAGAGTTTATAAAAGTTAGACTTTCACTTATTATTGGTATATCGACTGAATAATTGCTAAAAAATCCATCTGTGGTTTCAAATTTTTGATTTCGTTTATCATAATTAAAATTAAAATTCAAAAAACTATCAAAATAATCACCAGCTTGTTTTTTTTGATTTGCAGAAGCTTTACTTCCAACTTCGAGATTTTCAAAACTATTCTTAGTTTGTACACCTAAATATAGGTCGTCTAAATATTCAAAATTTGTACCTAAATGAAATCTCATAATATCAGATTTGTAACCATTAGTACTCAATAGATCTGTCTCCTGAATATTTATCAATGTAGATAAACTATTATTTGTATTTTTATAGTTTGGGTTTACAATTGATATACCGCCTTTGATAGAGGTTTCTGAAAGATTAATACTATTATCTACTATTATACCTTTACCTAAAAAGTTATTTTCTTTTACAGAAAAAGATAAAGTACCACCATTTGTTCCATAACCAGCGCCCGCCGTAATTTCACCAGTGGGTTTTTCTTCAACAATTATATTTAAAGTTCTATTTCCAACATCATCAATAATAATTTCTTCTTTTACAGATCTAAAAATATTAAGTGATTTTATATTATTTATTGATTTTGATAATAATATTTCATTATAAGCGTCACCCTCATCTATAATAATTTGATTTCTGATAACGGTTTCTTCAGTAATATTATTTCCATAAATATTAATTACATTTAAATATGAGGGATCCAACTCATTTAAAGAAAATTCAAGATTAATTTTATCAGATATAATAGATTCGTTAACAACAGCTTTAATGGAACTAAATTCTTCATTAATAGTTATATCTTCAATTTCATCTAAAATATTTTCGATTTCATTTAATGAATAAGGTTTGTTCTTTAAATCGTTAAATAAATTATTAATCTTAGTAAAATTATTTTCATTATAATCATCTGGAAGTTTTAAAGATAAATTATTAAAGTATATTTTTTGTCCAGGAATAATATTAAATATTAGTTCAAACTGATCATCATTATTTAATTTTGCAAATGATGACTTAATGTTTACATTGTAAAAACCTTTATTTAAATAAAAATTTTTTAAAAGTCTTTCGTCGATAGAAATTATATCTTCATTTAAATATTTTTTTCCAGAAAGAAATTTCCAAAATCTATATTCTTCACTAAGTATAATACTGCTGAGCTTGTTATCTTTAAAAACTTTGTCACCAATAAATTTTATTTTATTAATTTTAGCTTTTTCACCAAGAGAAATTTTATATGTAAGATCAATCTTATTATTTTCTAAATTTTCTGTAAAGATATCTACATCAGAAAAATAGTAACCAGCTTTTTTTAATATAAATAAAATATTATTTCTATCTTTTTTAACTAAACTCAAATCAAAAGATGATTTGGCTTTAAAAAGAATATTTTTTTCAATTACTTCTAAAAGAGATTTATTTTTTATACCTTCAATAAAGTAATTTTGTACTATTGGGTTTTCTTCTACTGTTATTTTGAGTATATTATTTTCAATAGATAAAGTTACATTTTTAAAAAAATTTGTTTCATAAAGATCTTTAAGAATAGTATTTAATTTATTTTGATCTATATCATCACCTGATTTTACAGTCGAAAACATTTGGATAGATTCTTTTGAAACTCTATTATTACCATCCACAACAATATCTTTAATTACTGCAGACTGTGCGTTAATTGTTAAAATGAAAAGTATAAATAGTAACTTTTTTATCATGATTTCTTATACATGAATTTTTCAAAATTTGTATTTATATAAAGGTTTAAATTGCTAATTTCTTCAATACTTTTAGGAGGGTTTTTCTTGTAACAAGAAAATTCTTTAAGATTAATTATTTCTATTAACTTTTTACACAAATTAAAATAATCAATTTTTTTTTTTAAAAAAAGTTCAACTAACTTATCATTCACTGTTACTATGACTGTCTCAAACAGTGATAAATTGTTAGGTAACAGCTTCAAAATTTGTGTAATAGGAAATTTTTTAATATCAATGTTTTGTAAATTTAAATTATTTAATTTTTCTAAATTAAGTTGAGGTGTTCTTATTTTAATTTTTTGATTAAAATTTATTGAATTGATGAGTGGAATTTTCATATCAGTTTCATGCCCCACCATATCAAAAAGTCCATTTTCATAATATATGATTGAATGAATATAAGATTTTGGATGTGTTAATATAGATAAGTTTTGATATTTAAGATTAAAAATATTTTTAGCTTCAATGATTTCAAAAACTTTATTCATCATTGTGGCAGAATCGATCGTAATTTTACTACCCATTTTCCAATTAGGATGTTTGAGTGCTCTAGATAAAGTAAAATTTTTTTTTTCTTTTAGTTTCATATTTAAAAATGGCCCACCAGATGCAGTTAAATAAATTTTTTTTATTTTTAATTTTCTATTATTAAGTCCAAACCAAATTGTGTGATGTTCAG
Organism: Candidatus Pelagibacter sp. HIMB1321; assembly: GCF_900177485.1. Lineage (NCBI taxonomy): Bacteria > Pseudomonadati > Pseudomonadota > Alphaproteobacteria > Candidatus Pelagibacterales > Candidatus Pelagibacteraceae > Candidatus Pelagibacter > Candidatus Pelagibacter sp. HIMB1321. The sequence goes on along the minus strand of NZ_LT840186.1, from coordinate 428,070 downwards.
AATCAACTGGTATGAATATTGTATTGAATTTTTTTAGTTCTTTATCAATCAAATTCCATGCACATATTATTGATTCTTTATTTGCAATTGCAATTATTTTACTATTTTTAATAATCTTAAATGTTGATTCTAAACCACCTAAACCAGAAATTGCCGCAAGAGTATAATCAAAAAGTTTACCTTTATTCTTCTTTTGAAATTCATCTATATGATTGAAAATTGTAAATTTAAATTTCTTTCTAGATAATTTTTTAAAAATATCATTATTTGTTATAATAACATTTTTTGCTTTTAATTTTTTTGCTTGTTTTAAAAGCTGATGAGAATTTTTATTTGCAACTAATAATCTTACATCATAAATATTCAAATTCTTAGCAACATGATTACAAAGTATCTTACCTAATGATCCAGTTGAACCTAAAATTGCAATTTTTTTTTTCATTTAAAAATTAAACTGAATAAATAAATAGTAAAAAATTGAAGCAAATATAATACCATCAATTCTATCTAATAAGCCTCCATGGCCAGGTATTATTTTTCCCGTATCTTTTTGGTTCGATTTTCTTTTTAAATAGGAAACAGTAAAATCTCCAGCTTGACTAATTAGAGAAACAACAAAAATTGTAAATAATAAATTAAAATTTCCAATATAAATTATCTGTTCATAAATTTCATTGTTATTTTCATGTGTTAAAAAAAAATAAATTAAAAAAACAGGCAATAAAAAACTTCCAATCATACCAGTATAAGTTTTATTTGGGCTTATTTTTGAGATTTTAGGTCCCTTGAGTATTTTACCAAATAAATAGCCGCCAATATCTGTAAATATAGAGATTAATAATACAAACAAAACTAAATAAAAACCATTAGGCCCACTTCTTAATTCCCAGGCTGAATAAAAAAAAATAATTATAATTAAAGAGCTAAATATATAAATATAATTATTTGTTGAAATATTTTTAAGTTCATTAAAGCTAATTAAGGTAATTAGGGTTAAAAATATAAAATAAATACTATTACCTAAATAAATTGAAATTATTACTATTGGTAAAATAAAAATAGAACTAATAATTCTTTTAATTAAATTATTATTTAGTGATAGATCCATAGTTTCTCTTTATATTATTGTATTCTACAATAATTTTATTGAAATCAGTGGTTTTAAAATCAGGCCATAATTTTTTTTCAAAAAAAATTTCAGAGTACGATAATTGCCATAAAAGAAAATTACTTAATCTTTTAGTGTTTCCCGTTCTTATCAAAATATCTGGATCAGGTATTCCCTTTGTATATAAAAATTTTTCTAAATTATGAGGGTTAATCTTAATTTTTTTTTTATTTAAAGCTTTAATTGCATTGGTGATTTCAATTTTTGAGCCATAATTAATAGCTAAATTAATATGAATTTTACAATTATTTTTAGTTTTTTTTTCTGCTCTATTTAATAAGGAATTTAATTCTTTTGAAAATTTTTTTTCACCTAAAATTTTCAATTTAATATCATTTTTTATAAATTCATTTATCTTTGTTTTTAAAAAATTCTTTAATAATTTAAATAAATAATCAATTTCAGTTTTTGGTCTTTTCCAATTTTCAGAGGAAAAAGCAAAAAAAGTTAAATAATTTATTTTTTTTTTTATTGAAAACTTAATGATTTCTTCAACAGTTTTTAAACCTTGTTTGTGACCAAGATTACGAGAATTTTTATTTTTTAAACCCCAGCGACCGTTTCCATCCATTATAAAAGCAACATGCTTCAATGGGTTCATATTGTCATTATTTCTTTTTCTTTTAAAGAAACTTTATCATCAACTATAGAGATGTGTTTATCAGTTATATTTTGGACATTTTTTTCAAAAGCTTTTTCTTGATCCTCACCTATTTCTTTTGCTTTTAAAAGTTTTTTAAGCTCCTCATTGGCTTCTCTTCTTATATTTCTAATCGAAACTTTACATTTTTCTCCCATTGATTTTATCATTTTCTTTAATTCAGTTCTTCGTTCCTCATTTAATTCTGGTACTGGTAGTCTAATTAATTGACCATCAATTTGAGGGTTTAAACCAAGTTCAGATTTTTTAATAGCTGAGTCTATAAGAGATACATTGTTTTGATCCCAAACTTGAATGTTTATCATTCTGGGTTCAGGTGTTGTAATACTGCCAACTTGATTTATTGGCATTAATTGACCATAAACATCTACTTTAATTAAGTCTAACATTGAAGCATTAGCGCGACCAGTTCTTAGGGAAGAAAGTTCTTTTGTAAAAACATCAATGGTTTTAACCATTTTGGTAGCATATGATTTCTCATCAAACATTATTCACCTATTTTAAATCTAACAAATTCTTTAATCTTTAAATCAGTTATTGCTAATTCTTTTAAAATATCTTGAACTTTTTTTTTAGGTTCCATCACCCATGCTTGAGTCAATAAAGCATTTTCCTCTTTAAACTTATTCATTTTTCCCAAACTAATTTTTTTAGCTATATCCTCAGGCTTACCAGAGTTTTTTAATTCTTCTGTTACTAGCTCTTGTTCTTTATCAATAATCGATTGTTCAATAGATTTTTGATCTAAAGCTAATGGGTTAGATGCCGCAATATGCATTGATAATTGTTTACCAAAATTTTTAACTACATCTGAGTTTTCTTTGGTTTCTAATGAAACAGCTACTGCCAATTTTGCCAGGTTGTCTTTTACTACTGAATGTAAATATTTTGAATTAATAGAACCTTCATTAAAAACAGTTTTAGTTTTACCTATGGTAATTTTTTCACCTATTTTAGCTATAAGAGCAACAAGATTTTCATCTACAGTTTGTCCATTTTTCATTTTAGAAACTTTTAAATTGTCTAAGTTTGAATTAACTTGATTATTCAAGTCACTTAATTCTTTTACAAAGTTTATAAAATCATTATTTTTAGCAACAAAATCTGTTTCACAATTAACCTCAATTAATGAAATTTGCTTTTCATTTTCAGAAACTGCTATGACACCTTCTTTAGCATCTCTGGACATTTTTTTTGAAGCTTTAGAAATTCCTTTAACCCTTAAAATCTCAATAGCTTTATCTAGATCACCTCCAGACTCTTTAATTGCTAAATTGCAATCTTTAAAACCAGCACCTGTTGCTTCACGAAGTTTTTTAACTTTTTCAATATCACTCATTAATTTAATTTCTCCTTACCCTCGTTAGAAAATTTATTTTCTAATTTTTCTCTATCTAACTCTTGAATTGTTTTAGAAGATTTATCATCACTTTTAGAATCAACTTTTTTTTCCTCTTTCGGTGCTGATTTTTTTGCCGAATTAATTGTTTCTTTTAAAAGATTACAATAAAGGTCAATTGCTCTTCTTGCATCGTCATTTCCTGGAATAGGAAAATCAATACCATCTGGGTTCGAATTACTATCTAAAATTGCAATTATAGGTATTCCTAATTTTACAGATTCTTGTATAGCAAGAGACTCATAGTTTGTATCAATTATAAAAACTAAATCTGGTACTTTTTTCATTTCAGCAATTCCGCCCAATGATCTTTGTAATTTATCTTTTTTTACACTCATTTTTAGAAGTTCTTTTTTAGTAAAACCTCTATTTTCAGCAACAAGATCTGTTTCTAATTTTTTTAGTTTTTTTATTGAATTTGAAATTGTACCCCAATTAGTTAACATTCCACCTAACCATCTATAGTTTACAAAATATTGGTCAGTTTCTTTTGCAACTTCTGCAATAGCTTCTGATGCTTGTTTTTTAGTTGATACAAAAAGAATTTTTCCATTGTTTGAAATCGTGTCATAAACTTTTTGAAGAGCAACTTTAGTTAGTTCTAAAGTTTGAGTTAAATCAATAATATGTATTGAGTCTCTTTTTCCAAAAATATATTTTTTCATTTTTGGATTCCATCTCAAGGTTTTGTGTCCTAAGTGAACACCTGCTTCTAATAGTTGTTGAATTGTAACGTTTGGTATTTTCATATTTTTTCCCGGTTAAGCCACCATAGTAATTTCCACTTAAGGACCGGAGGTATAAAACCAAATACTATGTGCGTATTAGTTAATTTAACGTTTATTTACAATAATTTTTACTTAAAACAAGTGTAAATTAATGAATATTAAGCTCTATTTCTTTATTTCTTAAAATATTAACTATTTTTCTGTCAAAATTTCTTGAAGTCTTAAGCTTATATACGCTGTTTTTTTCATTTTCTGAAATATGAATATTTATCAGAGTATCGCCTTTTTCATCTAGAAAGTTTTGTAATTCTTTAAGCTGTGATTTTGATGAAAGATTAATAGTAATTTCTTTAATTGGGCTATTAAAAAGCTCTTTTAATGATGCTATTTTTCTTACATTAATCCTTTTTGTTTTATCTTCATCAGACGAAATAGTTTTTGTTAGTGTTAAAATTAATGATGAACCTTCCTTTAAGATTCCTCTGTTTAATTCCAAAACATCAGAGAAAATAAATAGCTCAAAAACACAGCTTAAATCAGTTATTTTTAATACAGCATAAGAATTACCTTTAGCAGTCTTTCTCTCAGTAACCTTTAATAAAGTTGCTGCTATATTGTTTTCTTTAATGTCATCATTTTCAAAGAAATTTTGATAATCAATTATTTTATAGTCATCAAAAATTTCTCTAAATTGATTAAGCGGATGATCAGAAATAAAAAAACCAATTGCTTCAAACTCTTTGGATAATCTTTCTTCAAATTCCCAATCTTTAATATTTTCAATTATATCATTTTCAACTTCATTATTATCACCAAATAAATCAATTTGATTCGCTACTTTATTATCAAAATCGTTTTTCGATTTGGTAATAATATTTGGAATAGAATTAAATATTGATTGTCTATTATCATTTAAATTGTCAAATGCTCCTGCTTTAACCAAGCCTTCAAGTTGGAGTTTATTAATATCTTTAGGATCTACTCTACTAATAAAATCATTAATAGATTTAAAATTTCCATTATTAATTCTTTCTTGCACTATGTTTGATATAGCTTCAGAACCCACTGCTTTGATACCACCTAGCGCGTAATAAAATTTATCATTTTCAGTTCTGAAATCAGCAAAACATTTATTAATGTCTGGTCTAATTATTTCTACATTAAGTCTTTTTAATTCCTCATAAAATTCACTTAATTTATTTTGGTTTGAAATATCCATTGTCATTGATGCAGCTATAAACTCTTTTGGGTAATAAGTTTTTAAAAAAGCAGTTTGATAAGAAATTATTGCATAAGCTGCAGCATGGCTTTTATTAAATCCATATTCTGCAAATGGCTCAATTTTAAGAAAAATTCCTGCTGCAACATCTTTACTTATTCCATTGTTAACAGCACCTGCAATAAAATTCTGTTTCTGTTTTTCTAACTCTGCTCTTTTCTTTTTACCCATAGCTCGTCTTAGAATATCTGCCTGTCCAGCAGTAAAACCTGATAATTTTTGAGCAATTTGCATAACTTGTTCTTGATAAATTATTACTCCATAAGTAGGTTTTAAAATATCTTCTAGTAATGGGTGCAAATAATCAGGTGTTTTTCTTCCATGTTTGCAATCATTGTAGATTGGAATATTGCTCATTGGACCTGGTCTGTATAAAGCAACTAAAGCAATAATATCCTCAATATGATTAGGCTTCATGTTAATTAATGCATCCCTCATTCCTGCACTTTCTATTTGGAATAAACCAACTGTTTTGCCAGATGACATTAATTCAAATACTTTTTGATCTTCAAAATTAATATTTTCAATATTAAAATCTTTTTGTTTTTTTCTTATTAATTTTTGAGTGTTATTGATAACTGTTAAAGTTTTTAAACCTAAAAAATCAAATTTTACTAAACCAGCATTTTCTGCTGAGTACATGTCAAATTGTGTTGATGGTAATAACAAATCTGCTGTTGCATCTTTATAAAGTGGCACAATTTCAGTTAATTTTTTATCAGCAATAACAACACCTGCTGCGTGTGTTGCAACGTTTCTATTCAACCCTTCTAGTTTAAGAGAAAGTTCAGTTAATTTTTTTACTCTTTGATCCTCATTAATTAATTTTTGTAATCTTGGTTCACTTGCAATACATTCTGATAACGTTTGAGGTCTGGAAGGGTCAAATGGGATCATTTTAGAAATACTATCTACAAAACCATAAGCAAGGCCAAGAACTCTTCCAACATCTCTTATGACCATTCTAGCTTTTAATTTTCCAAATGTAATAATGTGGGCTACGCTATCTTTGTATTTTTTAGTAAGATATTCAAAAACTAAATCTCTTTTATCCTCACAAAAATCAATATCGAAATCAGGCATTGAAATTCTATCTGGATTAAGAAATCTCTCAAAAATAAGATTGTATTTTATTGGATCTACATCTGTGATTGACAGACACCAGGCTACAAGTGAACCAGCACCAGATCCCCTTCCTGGACCAACTGGAATATCATTATTTTTTGCCCATTTGATATAATCCGATACAATCAAAAAATAACTAGAGTAATCCATTTTAATAATAATCTCTAATTCATGTTCCAGTCTATCTTTGTAAATCAAAAATTTTTCATCTTGTTCTAAGTTATTATTATTTTGATTAAAAAATTTTCTAAATTTTTCTTTAAGTCCTTCTAAAGAATTTTTCTTAATAATTTCACTAGCATCACCTTCATCTGATGAACTGATATTTGGTAAAATAGGTTTGGAAAAAAGAGGTCTAAAACTGCACCTATGAGAGAAATTATAATTATTTTCTAATGCTTCTGGTAGATCAGAGAATAGTTCGGACATTTCTTTATCATTTTTCAGGTAATGTTCTGAGCTATATTTAATTCTATTTTTTTCATTAACATATGTTTTGTTACCAATACAAATAAGAGCATCGTGTGCTTCATGGATATCCTTTGATAAATAAAATACCTCATTAGTTGCTATAATAGGAATTTCTAATCTTTTTGATTGATTAAGATTGAATTTCTCAAATGCATCTTCATCTAGATCGTTATGTCTTTGAATTTCTAAATAAAATCTATCGTCAAAGTTCGTATTTAACTTTTTATAAAGGCTGGATATTTCATTGAATTTAGCCTTATCAAATAACTTACCAAATAATCCAAAAATAGTTCCAGAAAAAATTGAAATTCCATTAGTATTTAATTCAAATAAATTATTAATATCTAAGTGAGGATCTGAAAGGTTATCATTTTCTAAATAAGAACGAGATGAAAGTTCTATTATTTTTTTATATCCTTCAAAATCTAAAGCAAACAAAGGAAGTAAACCCGTAGTGTCATTAAACTTAAAATTTATTTGAGTTCCAATAATTGGTTGAGTTCCAACTTTTGATAATTTGTCAGAAAATTCAACAGTACCACATAAATTTGAAGTATCGCAAATACCTAAAGATCTAATCTTTAATTCTTTTGCATTCTCTTTTAAATCATCAATTTTAACTGCACCTTCACAGATAGAATATTGAGTGTGTATTTTTAGGTGATTAAATTTTTTATAATCGGACTCAAGCATTTGTTGATTTTAACTTCCCATCAACAATTTCCAATAAGCAATCTGACTTTTTTGCAAGAAATCTATTATGAGTTGCAAATAATATCAATCTATTTGGTGTAATTTGTTTTTTTAATAAATCAAAAATTTCATCAGCAGCTTTTTTATCCAAACTGCCAGTTGGTTCGTCAGCAAGTATAATATTTGGTTCGTTAACTAAAGCTCTTGAAATGGAAACTCTCTGTTTTTCACCGCCTGAAAGCTCATTTGGATAATGATCAATTCTATTACTCAGACCAACTTTTTTTAAAATATTTTTTGCTTTAATTATTGAAAGATTTTTTTCTAGACCTGATGCTAAACATGAGAAATAGACGTTTTCTAGTGCAGTAAAATCATTCAGTAAATTATCTTGTTGATATATTATTCCAATATTATTTGCCCTGAAAATATCATTTTCCTCTTTCAAATCAAAATCTATTGTTTTATCTAAAAATTTAATAAAGCCATTTGTTGGTTTATCAATTAATGAAATTAAATTAAGTAATGTTGATTTTCCTGAACCAGAAGGGCCCATCAAAGAATAAATTTTTCCTAATTTAAACTTGAAGTTTATTTTTTTTAAAACATTAATATTTTTTTTATCAAAAAAAGTTTTAGATAAATTTTTTAATTCAATAAATTTATTCATATTTTAAAGATTTAACTGGATCAAGTTTTGCAGCTTTAATTGCAGGAAAAATTGAAACAAATACTGTAATAAAAATTGAACATATTGAAATTAAAAAAATTGAATTGATGTTGATTTCAGATGGCATAGTACTTAAAAAATAAATTTCTTCTGGAAATAAAGTCAGATCAAAAGCTGAACTTAAAAAAGCTCTTAGATTTTCAACATAAAAAGAAAAAGTTACTCCAATAATGATACCAAAAAAAGTTGCTGTTGTTCCAATAATTACACCAACTAGAAAAAAAATCTTAACTATAGATCTATTCAAAACACCGATTGATTTCAAGATAGCAATATCTCTAGTTTTATTTTTCACTAAAATTGTGAGTCCAGAAATAATATTGAATGCTGCAACGATAATAATTAATGACAAAATAATAAACATTACATTTCTTTCAACTTTAAGCGCTGAGAATAGAGATCTATTCATATCAGCCCAAGTAAAAACTAAATCATTTGGATAAAGTTTTTGAATCATCTTTTTTTGTACATCAATGTTTTTTGGGTTCATTAAATAAATTTCTAAGTTACGATCATCAGATGATAGATTGGAAAATTCCTCAAGGGTATTAAGATTTAAAAAAATAACATTATTGTCAAAATCAGCTAAACCGCTTTCAAAAATTGATGTGATAATAAATTTTTTTTGTTTAGGTAAATTGCCAATTATTGTTTCAACTCCAGAAGATGACATTAATGTAATACTGTCACCAATATCTAAATCAAGATTAAAACTTAATTCTTTTCCAATCGAAATTGAATTATTTTTAAAATTTTTTTTATCTCCTAAGAAATTTTTGTTATTAATTAGGTCAAGCTTAGAAAAATCCTCTTCAAGGTAACCTCTCAAAAGAACTCCTTTTGAATTTTGTTCTCTAATAACAATTGCTTCACTAGAATTGCTCAATATCAAATCTTTAGAAATTGAGGTTAAAGCACTGTTTAAATTTTTATATTCTAAAGGTTTGTCGTAGGGTTTGATTGTCGCATGGGGGTTAAATCCTACAATTTTATTAATTAATTCTGTCCTAAAACCATTCATCACTGACATCACAATGATCAGTACAGCAACACCCAAGCTTATTCCTATAAAAGAAAAAATAGAAATAACGTTTAAAAAACCGTCTTTTTTTCTAGTTTTTAAAAATCTAAAAGTAATTTCTTTTTCAAGTGTTGAAATCAATTTGATACTTTTTGTTCTTTTATAATTTTGATAGCTTCTTCCAATTTAATTTTCTTAGCTTCATTTCCTGTCTCTTTAAACTCTACTAAATCAGCATCAGTTTGTTTTCCAATAATTATTTGAAATGGTGATCCTATTAAATTCATTTTTCTCATTTTTGATGAAAAATTTTCTTCTGTATCATCAATAATTGAAACAATATTATTAACCATTAGTTCTTTTGAAATGTTGACTGCTTTTTCAAGGGCACTTTGATCATTTTTATTAATCATAGGTATTATAGAAACTTCATATGGAGCAACAGAAATTGGCCATTTCATGATTTCACTTTTTTCATCGTATTTTGCTTCTATTATTGCACCAACCAATCTTGATACACCAATTCCATATGAACCCATTTTTACAAAATCTTTTTTTCCACCAGGTAAATCAACTGATGCACCCATTGGTTTAGAGTACTTGTCTCCAAAGTAAAATATGTGGCCTACCTCAATACCTTTAGTAATTAATCTATTTTCTTGTGAAACTTTTTCCTCAAATTCCTTTTCGTTAAATTTTTCGTCGGTTACTGCATAAAATTTTTCATATTTTTTTCTTAAATCTTTTAAAGCCTCTTTATCAACATTTGTTCCATCACTATCTAATTCAAAAATTCTTTTATCTGTAAAAATTTTACTTTCACCAGTATCTGCTAAAATAATAAATTCATGTGAAAGATTTCCACCAATTGGTCCTGTATCGGCTGCCATTGGAATTGCTGTTAGATCCAATCTCTTAAATGTTCTTAAATATGAAAGAAAAAATTTATTATAAGAAAAAAAGGCCTCTTCATCTGAAATATCAAATGAATACGCATCTTTCATATAAAATTCGCGACCTCTCATAATTCCAAATCTAGGTCTAACTTCATCTCTAAATTTCCATTGAATATGATAAAGCAATTGTGGTAATGACTTGTAAGATTTAACTGATGCTCGAAAAATATCAGTAACTAATTCTTCATTTGTTGGTCCATAAAGCATCTCTCTATTTTGACGATCCTTAATTCGAAGCATTTCTTCACCATAATCTTCATATCGTCCGCTTTCTTTCCAGATTTCACTAGATTGAATAGTTGGCATTAAAATTTCTTGAACACCAATACGATTTTGCTCTTCTCTTACGATTTGTTCAATTTTTTTCATCACTTTAAAACCTAATGGAAGCCATGAATAAATTCCTGCTGAGGATTGTTTTATCATGCCAACTCTGAGCATTAATTGATGAGATTTTATTTTTGCTTCTGAAGGATTATTTTTAAGTATAGGTATGAATGATTTTGATAAGTACATTTAGCTAATTATATTTCTTAAATTCAAGTATTCAAATCTCATTAATAGATAAATTATCATAAAAATAATAGTGGTTATTCCAGTACAATAAATAAATTTTTTTAGCATTTTAGGATTTTCTGGAGATCCTGGATCTTCACCATCAATTTTGATTGGTTTTGTTCGATTAACATCAATTGGTAAAATAGCAAAAAACACTACCCACCAAATAATTATATAGATTATCGCTAATCCGGTATAACTCATTTCAAATTCTAACTAAATTAATGTTAGTGAAAGGTTTTTTACCAGTTTTATCTTTTGAAAACTTACGACAGCAAACTTTTAATGCATCAATTAAGTTATGTTCTTGTTGTTTACTTCCTATTTTAAAAGTCTTAACTGTTTTTTCAATTTCATCTTCAATACCATAAATAAATTCATCTCTGTCATCTATTGGCAATCCTCTAAAATTCAAAACAGGATTATTATGTATGTTGCCTTTTGGTGTTATTAGGATTGTTACCTCTAAATACCCATTAGCACTTAAATTTTTTCTATCTTTTATTGATTGAGCATCTTCATCAACACTTATATTTCCATCTAAATATAATCTGCCACTTGGAGCTTTATCATATACCTCAGGTTTGTCTCCAGGATATAACCTAACAATATCTCCATTTTCAACTTGAACTGGATTAGGAACTTTCATTTCTTTTGCAAAATTAATGTGTTCAATCATGTGTCTATGCTCACCATGGACTGGTATTACACATTTCGGTTTTACCCACTGATACATATCTTTTAAATCTTCCCGATTTGGATGACCAGATACATGAATAAACTCTGTTTCTTCAGAAATTACTTCAATGCCATCTTTTACTAATTGGTTATGTAATTTGTATAATTTTTTTTCATTTCCAGGAATAATTTTTGAGGAAAAAATGACTGCATCTCCTTTTTCTATAAAAACATCTGGATGAGTGTAACTAGAAATTCTCATCATAGCGCCCATTGGTTCACCTTGACTACCTGTACATAGATATACAATTTTTTCTCTTGAAAATTTTTTAGCTTCTCTGGGATCGATCGGTTCAATGGTATCCTTTAAATAACCACATTGTCTTGCAGCTTTATAAATTCGATGCATGGATCTACCCACTAGAGAAATTTGTCTTCCTGTTTTTTCTGCACAATAAAAGGCTGTTGCCATTCTTGCTACATTTGATGCAAATGATGTGATAATTATTCTTTTATTTAGCCTACTCATTACATTTAAAAGATTTTTTCTAACATCAGACTCTGAACCAGATCTTCCAGCGCTAAAAACATTAGTAGAGTCGCAAATCATTGCAAGTACACCCTCTTCGCCTATCTCTTTCAATCTTTGAGCATTAATATTTTCACCAATTAATGGATTGGGATCTACTTTCCAATCACCTGTGTGCAGGATAACACCGGCTGGTGTCTTTATTCTTAGTCCGTTAGGTTCTAAAATCGAATGAGTTAAAGTAATATATTCAATATCAAAAGGTTCTAGTTTTACTGTTCCATTTAGCTCAACAATCTTAAGGTCATTTGTAATATCAATATGTTTTTCTTTAAATTTTTCTCTGATTAGAACAGCTGTAAAAGGTGTTGCAAAGATTTTACATTTTAGTTTAGGCCATAAATGAGCAATGGCTCCAATATGGTCTTCATGAGCGTGTGTTAAAACTATACCTAATAAATTATCTTTTCTCTCAACAATAAAACCTGGATCAGGATATATTAAATCAACACCTGGAATAGTATCATCGGCAAAAGTTACACCAATATCAACCATAACCCACTTATGGTCACCTGTTTGACCATAACCAAATAAATTCATATTCATACCTATTTCACCAGATCCACCTAAAGGACAAAAAAGTAGCTCGTCTTTCATTATTATAAAATTTCTAAAGTTTTTATTAAACCTTTGATAGTTATGTTTTTGTCTATTTTTACTTTCGTTTTAATAGGACTTTTAATTAATTCTGCAAAACCTCCTGTGATTATTATGTCAAAAGGTTTTCTTACTTCTTTCTTAATTAAATTAATAATATTGTCAATCAAACCAGCATATCCCCAAAAAAAACCTGATCTTACCGCTGAGACAGTATCTACACCAATGACTTTTTTTATATTTATCAAATTAATTTTTGGAATTAGGCTTGCTCTATCAGAAAGAGTATTTAATGATAATTTAATACCAGGTGCGATAATACCACCTCTATATGATTTATTGATTAATACATCAAATGTAGTAGCTGTTCCTAAATCTATAATAATGTAGTTTTTGTTATTATTAATTAAGCTAATTGCATTAGCTAACCTATCAGATCCAACTTGCTTATAATTTACTTTAATGTCAATTAATGTCGACAATTTCAATTCTTTAATTTCATAACACTTAATTTTGGTTTGTTTATTTAAAAAATTTTTGACTAGCTTAAAAGTACTTGGAACAACACTACAAAATAATATTTTTTCTATTCTTAAAAAATATCTATTAATTTTTTTAAAATTATGTGAAATTTTTTTTAATGAAATCTTATTATTTGGAAAGCTAATTTTTTGAATAATCTTTTTATTATTATTTAATAAACAAATTTTAATTTCAGAATTTCCTATATCTCCAATTAAATACATTGATTATTTATTTCTAAAATAATTATAAAACTTTTTTTCAAAATTAAATTTCAATAACTTTTCTACATCATTTTTTTTGATATTCTTACCTGTAATTTCACAAAGATTTGTGGTTGGATAATCTAAAATCACAGGGTTTTTTAAGATATTGATGCCTATACCAATAACTAAAAACTTATTTTCTTTTTTATAGATTGTCTCTTGTAATATTCCACAAATTTTCTTTCCATTTATCAATAAATCATTTGGTTCCTTAAAGAGAATTTTTTTTTTATAAAAATTTGAGATAGTTTTTTTAACCAAATTAGAGTTTAATTTTGTTAATTTCTTTAATGATAAATCTATTTTATCAAGATTATAGAAAAAACTTACAAATAAATTACCTTTAATAGATATCCATTTACGACCATATTGTCCTTTACCTTTGCTCTGTAAATCAGCCACTATCATTCCATAATTCAGTTTTGTTTTTTTTAGAATATTGATTGCGGTAAGGTTAGTACTGTTTACTTTTTTAAAAATAAATTTCTTAAATTTCATCAAATGAAATTAATTCTTGAAACTATTTCAACAAGCTGACTAGGTGAAATAAAGTAAAAAAGAATTAATATAGTTGATAAAATGAGAGAAAATTTTAACCAAGGACTATGATCATGATCATATTTTTCTTTTTCAGGATCAAAATAAATAATTTTAATTATTCTTAAATAATAAAAAGCAGCTATGACTGTAGATAATAATCCAACTATAGCTAAAAAATACATTGATTGTTCTATCACTGCCTTGAAAACATAAAACTTTGCAAAGAAGCCTGCAAGTGGTGGTATTCCTGCTAATGAAAATAGGATAACTAAAAGTGAAAAAGATAATATTGGATGGTTTTTTGATAAGCCTGAAAGATCATCTATACTTTCATAATAACTATCATTTCTTCTCAGCATTAATAAGCAAGAAAAAAGACCTAGATTCATTAAAACATAGATAGTTAAGTAAATAACAGAACTTTGAATACCATCATTAGTTGCTGATGCTACACCCGCTAAAGCATATCCAATATGACCAATTGAACTATAAGCAATAAGTCTTTTTATGTTTTTTTGTCCAATAGCTGCTATTGCACCAAACAACATCGAAGCTATTGATAAAAATACTAAGATTGTTTGCCATTGATCTATTAGATTTAAAAAAGGTACATATAAAAATCTTATAAATACAGTTAAAGCAGCAATTTTTGGTACCATAGTGAAGAATAATGTAACAGTTGTGGGTGAACCCTCGTAGACATCAGGTGCCCACATATGAAATGGCACTGCTGATATTTTAAAGGCTAAACCAACTAAAATAAAAACAATTCCAAAAGTTAATGCGTAGTCTGAAGAATTAAGTTGTGAAGCAATAATTTCAAAATTTGTTGATCCTGAAAATCCATAAATTAATGAACATCCATATAATAAAAGTCCTGAAGAAAGTGCACTTAAAACAAAATATTTTAATCCAGCTTCAGAAGATTTAAGATTGTTTCTATTGAACGTAGCTAAAACATACAGAGCTAAAGATTGTAACTCTAAACCCATATAAAAAATAATTAAATCATTTGAGCTTATCATTACCATCATTCCTAAAACTGAGCTTAAAATTAAAATTGGATATTCAATTTTTGAAATTTTAAAATCATCTAAATATTTTTTTGAGATTGCTAAAACTATAAATGCAGCTAACAAAGTAATTATCTTCATAAATGATGAAAGATAATCAATTATTATACTATTATTAAATAAATATGTTTCTTGGATATTTATAGTTTCATTAAAAACAATTATACTTGTTATTAACAAAACCATTAATGTCAAATTATGAATTAATCCAAAACTATTTTTTTTGAATACACCAAGCACTAATAAAAACATTATTGTTAAAGAGACGAATATTTCTGGTATTATTAAGTTTAGGTTTTCCATTTTATTTATTAATTAAATTTGAATTATACATTTCTATAAGATCATTTATTGATACTTCAATAGTATTAAACAAAGGTTCGGGATAGAAACCAAAAAATAAAGTTGGTATTGCTAAACTAATCAAAATAAAATATTCCGATTTATCAAGATCTGATAATTTGTTTAAATCATCATTTACTAGTTTTCCAAATACAACTCTTTTATATAACCATAACATATAGGCAGCACCTAAAATCACCCCTAAACTAGCAACAAAAGCAACCAAAAAGTTGTCTTTAAAAGCACCCATCAAAATTAAAAATTCTCCAATGAAACCACTTGTACCTGGCAATCCAAGAGCGGCTAAAGTAAATAACATAAATAAAACTGAATATTTTGGAACAATCGAAACAATTCCACCGTATGTACTTATCAGCCTTGAATGCATTCGGTCATAGACTACTCCAACACATAAAAACAGGGCAGCAGATACAAGACCATGACTTATCATCTGAATTATACTACCTTCAATACCTTGTTGTTGAATTGTAAAAATTCCAAGTGTTACAAAACCCATATGGGCAACAGAAGAGTATGCAATTAATTTTTTCATATCTTCTTGCATTAAAGCGATAAGTGAAGTGAAAATTATAGCAATAAGGCTTAATACATAAATTAATGGGGTAAACAAATCTGAAGCAATTGGAAATAATCCAAGTGAAAATCTAATAAAACCATATCCAGCCATCTTTAATAAAATTGCAGCTAATAAAACAGAACCTGCTGTTGGTGCTTCAACATGAGCATCAGGAAGCCAAGTATGTACTGGCCACATTGGGGTTTTTACTGCAAATGAACTGAAAAAAGCTAACCACAAAAGATTTTGATATTTAGGGTCAATTCCAAGTTGATAAAGTTTTTCAACATCTGTTGTTCCTGCAATCCAGTAAATTGAGATTATTGCAACAAGCATCAATACAGATCCTAGAAGTGTGTATAAGAAAAACTTAAATGCGGAATAAACCCTTTTAGGACCTCCCCATATACCAATTATTAAAAACATTGGGATTAATCCAGCTTCAAAAAACAAATAAAAAATTACTAAATCTAATGAACAAAAAACTCCAATCATAAAAGATTCCATTATTAAAATTGCAATAAGAAAATCTCTTAATCTTTTTTTGACACTATTATTTACTGAAATTATGCATAGTGGCGTTATGAAAGCTGTTAGCACCACAAATAGAATTGATATTCCGTCCACACCCACTTTATAGTTTACAATACCAATTAACCATTCTCTATCTTCTACAAATTGGAATGCTGAAGTTGTTGGGTCAAATAAATACCAAAGGTAAATTGATAGCAAGAAATTTACAATAGATGTAAATAGTGCAACATATTTAATTGTAGAGTTATTTTGATCATTAGATTTTGAAAATATTAAAAATAAAGAACCAATTGTTGGTAAGAGTATTAATGCTGATATAATTGGAAAATTCATTATTTAATAATTAAAAAAGTTAGTAATGCAGAAAAGCCAAGTAACATTATAAAAGCATATTGATATACATACCCGCTTTGAAATTTATTAGCTTTCATTGAAAATTTTTTAATCAGGGATGATATTCCATCTGGACCAAAACCATCAATTATTCTTATATCGAAAAACTTCCAGAGAAATAATCCAATATTTTTCGAAGTTTTGATGAATAAAGTTTCATACAATTCATCAAAGTACCATTTGTTAACTAAAAAGTTATATAGTGGTTTATTAATCTTAACTATTGAATTTGGTAAATCTTTATTTTTTACAAATAAATAATAAGAAATTGGTATGGACAAACATACCAAAGTTGGTGTTAATAACAAAAACCACGTAGGAGGATGTTCTTTACTTAAAGGTTCTAAGAAAAAAATTGCATCTCCCCAAAAAACTGCATCTAAAAATAGTCCTTTAAAAGTATAGCCTGCCAAAACTGCACCAATTGATAAAATAATGAGGGGTAACAGCATTACTAGTGGTGATTCATGCGTTTCCTCTATCTTGATGTCTTTATTATTATATGTGCCGTGGAAAGTTTTAAATATTAATCTCCATGAATAAATAGAAGTTAAAAACGCTGTAAAAATTCCTATACCAGCAGCATAATACCCTGCCGTATTATCTCTTAAGTATGCAAATTCAATAATTGCATCTTTAGAATAAAATCCAGATAATAATGGAAATCCTGTGAGAGCTAATGTTCCTATAATCATTAAAACATATGTGTAAGGAAGTTTTTTCCAAACTCCTCCCATAGAGTTTATATTTTGCTCATCTTTGAAAGCATGTATCACAGAACCTGATCCTAAAAAAAGGAGTGCTTTAAAAAAAGCGTGAGTAAATAAATGAAACACTGCAATATTGTACGCCCCTACTCCTGCAGCAAAAAACATGTAACCAAGTTGACTGCATGTTGAATACGCGATAATTTTTTTTATATCTGTTTGAACCAAGGCTACTGATGCAGCAAATATTGCAGTAGTCATGCCAACAATAGTGATGAGATTTAAAGCTAGTTCAGAGAATTCATAAATGGGAGAACATCTTACTACTAAAAATACTCCAGCTGTGACCATTGTAGCAGCGTGGA
Organism: Candidatus Pelagibacter sp. HIMB1321; assembly: GCF_900177485.1. Lineage (NCBI taxonomy): Bacteria > Pseudomonadati > Pseudomonadota > Alphaproteobacteria > Candidatus Pelagibacterales > Candidatus Pelagibacteraceae > Candidatus Pelagibacter > Candidatus Pelagibacter sp. HIMB1321. Next base: position 410,098 of record NZ_LT840186.1, on the reverse strand, counting down.
TTAGAGCTGATACGGGTGTAGGTCCTTCCATAGCGTCGGGCAACCAGGTATGAAGTAAAATCTGAGCCGATTTTCCCATAGCTCCGACAAACAATAACAAACATATCAAATCAATTGAATTTACTTCAAACCCTAAAAAATTTAATTTTTTATCAACAATTGTTGGAATTTGCTGAAAAACTTCATCATAATTTACTGTTCCAAATAAATAAAAAATTAGAAATATTCCTAAGGCAAATCCAAAATCCCCTACTCGGTTTACAACAAATGCTTTTATTGCAGCAGCATTTGCAGTTTCTTTTTTAAACCAAAAACCAATTAAAAAATAAGAACATAATCCAACACCTTCCCATCCAAAAAATAGTTGAATAAAATTATCCGAAGTTACAAGCATAAGCATTGCGAATGTGAATAAAGATAAATAAGCCATAAATCTTGGTTTATGAGGATCATGAGACATATATCCGATTGAATAAACATGCACTAAGGCAGAAACTGTAGTTACAACCACTAGCATTACAGCGGATAAAGAGTCAATTTTCATCGACCAGTTTACATCTAAGGTTCCAGAATTAATCCAAGTCGCAATTATAATATTGTCTTCATATTGATTAAAAATAACATTGTAAAAAACTACAATTGACAAAATTGCTGACATTGAAACTAGTAAACTTGTAACAATTTCTGAGTTTCTATCTCCAATATACTTTCCAAAAAAGCCTGAAATTATTGAAGCAACTAAAGGTAAACTAATAATTGATAATTCCATTTTAACCTTTTAATTTATCGATTTCTTCAACTCGAATAGTTCCAGCATTTCTATAGTAAACTACAATAATTGCTAAACCGATTGCAGCTTCAGCCGCAGCAACAGTCAAAATAAATAGCGTAAATACTTGTCCTGCAAGATTATCTAAATAGATTGAAAATGATACGAGGTTAATATTTACTGCTAATAAGATTAATTCAATACTCATAAGCACCACTATTATATTTTTTCTATTTAAAAAAATCCCAACTACACCGATGGTAAATATTATTGCACCAAGAGTTAAATAATGTCCTAAACCAATATCAATCATCTACACGAACTCCTTTATTTGACTGAACGTCTAAAACTTGTACACCTTCAGATCTTTCTCTTGAAATTTGTTTGATATAATTTTGTTTTTTAACACCTTCACGTTGACGAAATGTAAGAACAATAGCACCAATCATTGCAACTAATAAAATCATTCCACTTATTTGGAACACATGTATGTAATCAGTATAAAGAATTTGACCTAAAGAATGTGTATTACTGATAGTTTCTGTTGCAGATATTTTTGCACTATCAAATAACTCAGGTTTATATTGCCATCCACTAATAACAATTATCAATTCAAAAAATATAATTGTACTAATAATTAATCCGATAGGTATGTGGCCTGAGCTTTCGGCAGACAAAAACCACTGATTTTTTTGTTGTGCAACATTCAGCATCATGACTACAAATAAAAATAAAACAGCAACAGCACCTACATAAACAATCAGCATAATCATTCCTAAAAATTCAGCACCAATCATAATAAAAAGACAGGAAATGCTTATAAAATCTAATATTAAAAAAAATACTGAATGCACAGTATTTCTAGAAACAGTCACCATTATTGCTGAAATAATTGCTATTGAAGAAAAAATATAAAAAAAAATTGCGTGAGCCATATTTCTTATCTATGTGGGTTATCAGCTTTTATGTTAGCAGCCAAAATGTTTTCCCATCTATCTCCATTATCTAATAATTTTTCTTTGGTGTAATAAAGTTCTTCACGTGTTTCTGTTGAAAATTCAAAATTAGGACCTTGAACAATAGCATCTACAGGACAAGCTTCTTCACACAAGCCACAATAAATACATTTCATCATATCAATATCATAACGAGTAGTTTTTCTACTACCATCTGCACGTTCTGATGATTCAATGGTAATTGCTTGAGCGGGACATACAGCTTCACATAACTTACATGCTATACATCTTTCCTCACCATTAGGATATCTTCTTAAAGCATGTTCTCCTCTAAATCTTGGGCTAATTTTTCCTTTTTCAAATGGGTAATTAATTGTTTTTTTTGATTTAAAAACCTCTTTGATAGCAATCATTAGACCACTTAGAAAATCCATCATAAATATTGTTTTAAGGAATCTTGATAGTTTCATTTAATTGATTGGTAATAGATTAAAATAAAATAAAAAACTTGCTGTTAAGACAACCCAAGTTAAAGACAAAGGTAAAAAAATTTTCCATCCAAGTCTCATTAATTGGTCATATCTATATCTTGGGACAATTGCTTTCACCAAAGCAAACAATATGAATAAAAATATAATTTTAAAAATTAACCAGAAAGCTCCAGGTATTAAATTAAATGGATATAAATCTATTGGAGATAACCAGCCACCTAGAAATAGAATTGAACCCATTGCACACATCAAAAGAATATTTGCATATTCACCTAACCAAAACATTGCATACATCATGCCTGAATATTCAGTCTGATAACCAGCGACTAATTCAGCTTCAGCTTCAGGTAAATCAAATGGAGGTCTATTAGTTTCAGCTAATGCAGATATAAAAAATATTACAAACATTGGAAAAAGAGGAATGACAAACCACATATTTTGTTGTGCTATAACTATGTCATTAAGATTTAAAGACCCAACACACAAAAGAACATTTATTATAATTATACCAATTGAAACCTCGTATGATACCATTTGTGCAGCTGATCTGATGGCTCCTAAAAATGGATATTTAGAATTAGATGCCCAACCACCCATTATAATTCCATAAACACCTAAAGAAGAAACTGCAAATAAATACAATATACCGACATTAATATTTGCAAGAACTTGTGTTTCACTAAAAGGGATCACAGCCCAAGCAATTAATGCTAAAGTCATTGTAACAATCGGAGCTAATATAAAAATAACTTTATTAGAACTTGCAGGGATGATTATTTCTTTAAATATATACTTTAAGGCATCCGCTAAAGATTGTAATAGACCAAAAGGACCAACAACATTTGGACCTTGTCGTTTCTGAACAAAGGCCCAAACCCTTCTATCTAACCATACAATCATAGCAACAGAAACAAGGACTGGTACAAGTAAAAATAAGATTTTGTATACTTCTTGAAAGATAATGTTTAAGTAATCCATTTTTAGCCGTCTGTGCCTGTTTTTTGGGTTTCTAATTTTGAATTGTAACAATCAAGCATGGTCTTAGATGATCTTGCTACAACATTTGAAAAATAATAGTCTTTGTAAGATACAATTAAATTTTCATTACTTGGAGATTTACTAGAAATTTTTCTTTGATTAACTAAAGTTTTGTTATCTTTTTGTAAGTTTATAAAATTAAACATGCTGCTTTCCAGTTCATCTTTATCATTAAATAATTTTCTATTATTCATAAATTCAGCTAAATCATTGATGATTTGCCAATCTTCTTTTGCGTCACCTGGAGGGTAAGAAGCTTTAAAAGCTTTTTGCACCTTGCCTTCTAAGTTTGTAAAGTATCCATTCTGTTCTGTGTAAGCTGCACCAGGTAAAATGATATCAGCTATTTCTGCGCCTTTATCGCCATGACTACCTTGATAAATTATAAATTCATCTTTTTTATCAAAATTTAAATTATCTTGTCCTAATAAATAAATAATTTCAAATTTATTAGATTTTAAATCATCAAAAATATTTCCATTTTCATTTATAATTTTTAAGTCTAAACTTCCAACTGTTGAGGCGTCATTCGTAAGCTTATTTAATGAGTTCCATTCATTATTAATTTTGTTATTTTTGTTAAGTAAATCCTTTATTAGATTAAATAAATAATCTGCAGATTCTAATTTAAAGAATGATTCTCCTAGAATAAACAAAGGTTTTTGAGCGTTTATAATTTCCTTAGTGAAATCGTTTTTACCTTCACAAATATTAATCAATGTTTTCGTTTGTCCATCAAGAGATTGATATGGATATGTTAAATCACCTACATCAGAAAGTGATAAAATTTTTGTTGAATTATTTATAAATGATTTTCTAATTCTAGCATTTAAAATTGTTGCCTCAAATCTTGGATTGGCTCCAATTAAAAAAATTAAATCAGATTCTTCTATGCCATTAATCTTTGAATTAAATAAATAATTAGATCTTTCACTTAGATCTGTATAATTTTTAGTTGGTCTACAATCATAATTATTATTATCTAAAGTTCTGTCAAAAAATTCTTTAAAAATATAGCCAGTTTCCATATTTGTTAAATCACCAACAAATCCTGCAATTTTTTCTTTATGTGTATCTAATATTTTTGATTTTATAATTTTAAAAACCTCTTCCCAAGAAGCCTTTTCAAATTTTCCATTGTATTTAATAAACGGTGTGTCTAATCTTTGATTTGAAAGTCCATCACACGCATATCTAGTTTTATCTGAAATCCATTCTTCATTAATGTCCTCGTTTATTAATGGTAATACTCTCTTTACTTCCCACCCGTATGTATCAACTCTTATATTTGATCCAACAGCATCCATTACATCAATAGATTCTGTTTTTTTAAGTTCCCACGGTCTAGCTTCAAAAACATACGGTTTAGAAGTTAGTGCACCAACCGGACAAAGATCTATAACATTTCCAGATAACTCTGATTGAATTGATTGCTCTAAATAAGTGGTTATTTGCATATCCTCACCTCTACCAATTGCCCCGAGTTCTGGTGCCCCAGCTATTTCAGTTGCAAATCGAATACATCTAGTGCAATGGATGCATCTTGTCATTTGAGTTTTGATTAATGGCCCCATATTTTTATCAGGCACGGATCTTTTATTCTCTTTAAATCTGGATTTATCAATTCCATAATACATAGATTGATCTTGAAGATCACATTCACCACCTTGGTCACAGACAGGACAATCTAGAGGATGATTAGCTAACAAAAATTCCATTACTCCCTTTCTTGATTTTTCAATTTTAGGAGTGTTAGTTTTTATAACCATGCCGTCAGCTGCTGGCATAGCGCAAGATGCAATAGGTTTTGGGGATTTTTCCATTTCAACTAAACACATTCTACAATTACCAGCTATTGATAATTTTTCGTGATAACAGAATCTTGGTATCTCAACTCCTGCTTTTTCACAGGCTTGTAAGACGGTAAGACCCTCTTCTACTTCCACCTCAATTTCATTTACTTTTAATTTAAGCATTTTTATCCAATAAATGTTGATCAACTAAATAAGGAATATTTTTCTCTTTTTTAATAATTGGATCAAACTTGTTTCTTTTTTTTATTTCATCAGAAAAATGTCTTAATAAACCTTGTACTGGCCAAGAAGAGCCTTCTCCAAAGGCACAAATTGTATGTCCCTCAACTTGTTTTGTTACATCCATTAACATATCAACTTCATCTCTCGAAGCTTCACCTTGAGCCATTCTTTCTAACATTCTCCACATCCATCCAGAACCCTCTCTACAAGGAGTACATTGACCACAGCTTTCATGTTTATAAAATCTAGCAATTCTTGCCATGCATTTAATTATGTCTTGATCTTTATTAATGACAACAATACCAGCTGTTCCTAAGCCACTTTTTTCTGCCGTTAATGAATCGAAATCCATCGTAATTGTATCACAAGTTTTTTTTGGCAATAAAGGCATTGAAGATCCACCTGGTATTACAGCCTGTAAATTATCCCAGCCACCTATGACACCACCAGCATGATTTTCTATTAAATCTTTCAATGGTACACCCATTTCTTCTTCTACATTGCATGGATTATTTACGTTTCCTGAAATACAAAAAATTTTGGTACCAGTGTTTTTTGGTTTTCCTAATTTAGAAAACCAATCTCCACCTCTTCTTAAAATCGTTGGAACAACAGCGATAGTTTCAACATTATTAATAATCGTAGGGCAACCATATAATCCTATTAGTGCTGGAAATGGAGGTTTTAACCTAGGCTGACCTTTTTTACCTTCTAAGCTCTCAAGTAAAGCTGTTTCTTCACCGCAAATATATGCCCCTGCACCATAGTGAATAAAGATATCGAAATCCCAGCCTGTACCAGAGGCATTTTTTCCAATTACATTATTTTTATACGCTTCATCTATAGCTTTTTGAAGTTTTTGACCTTCATTATAATATTCTCCACGAATATAAACATAACAAACATGTGCGTTAACAGCATACGATGCTATTAAACAACCCTCTATTAATTTATGAGGTTCAAATCTTAAAATATCTCTATCTTTACAAGTTCCAGGTTCAGACTCATCAGCATTAATAACTAAATAATGTGGTCTTGAACCAACTTCTTTTGGTGCAAAAGACCACTTAAGTCCAGTTGGAAAACCAGCACCACCTCTACCTCTTAATTCTGATAGTTTAATTTCATTTATTATCCAATCTCTACCCTTGTTACAAAGTTCTTTAGTATTAGACCAATCTCCTCTTTTTCTTGCAGACTCTAAGTCAGCACCTAAATCATTATATAAATTTTTAAATATTCTATCTTTATCGTTAAGCATTTTTTACATCCAAAAGTGTTTTTCGATTATTTTCGGGCTCTGAATTTAATCTTCCCCTATAAGAGCCTGGCTCAGGTTTATTTCCAGAAGTAAGTTGTTCTAATATCTTTAAAGCTTTTTCTTTATCAAGATCTTCATAATAATCGTCATTAATTTGCATCATTGGAGCATTGATACATGCACCTAAACATTCAACTTCCATCCAAGAACAATTTTTCTCTTTAATAAATTCATTTTCATTTTCTGAAATCTTTTCCTTACAAGCTTCAACTAATTTGTAAGCACCCCTGATCATGCAAGGTGTAGTAGTACATACTTGCACGAAATTTTTACCAACAGGGGTTAAATTGTACATTGTATAAAACGTGGCTACTTCATAAACTTTTACATAAGGCATGTTCAAAATTTTACCTATATGCTTCATGGCTGATAAAGGGATCCAATTATCATTTTGTTTTTGTGCTAAATATAATAAAGACATAACAGCGCTTTGTTGTTTACCGTCTGGATACTTTTGAATAATTTTATTTGCCTCATCTAAATTTTCTTTAGTGAATTCAAAATTTTCTGGCTGTTCTTTTGAGATTTTTCTTAGTGTCATCTGTCAACCTCTCCAAAAACTATATCTAGAGAACCTAAAACTGCAGGTACATCAGCTAACATATGACCTTTAATTAAATAATCCATTGATTGTAAATGAGAGAAACCAGGTGCTCTAATTTTACATTTGTAGGGTTTGCTTGTTCCATCTGAAATTAAATAAACTCCAAACTCACCTTTTGGTGCTTCAACAGCTGTGTAAATTTCATCTTTTGGAACTCTGTACCCTTCAGTAAATAATTTAAAATGATGAATTAGAGCTTCCATAGATTGTTTTAATTCTTTTTTAGGTGGAGGACTTATCTTGCCATCTAAAGATTTGATTGGACCTTTTTCCATTTTTTGAAGACATTGCTTGATAATAGAAACACTTTCTTTCATTTCTTCAATCCTGCATAAATATCGGTCATAACAATCACCATTTTTTCCAACAGGGATTTTAAAATCCAATTGTTCATAACAATCATATGGTTGAGATTTTCTTAGATCCCATGGGACACCTGAACCTCTAATCATTACTCCAGTGAAAGAATAGTCTAGTGCGTCTTCTTTTGTTACAACACCTATATCTACATTTCTTTGTTTAAAAATTCTATTATCTGTAAGAAGATTTTCTAAATCATTAATTATTTTAGGAAATGTTTCACAGAATTTAAAAATATCTTCCTCTAAACCAGATGGAAGATCTTGATGAACTCCACCTGCTCTAAAATAATTTGCATGTAGCCTTGAACCAGAGGCTCTCTCATAAAATGTCATTAATGTTTCACGCTCTTCAAATCCCCACAAAGATGGCGTAAGTGCACCAACATCTAGAGCTTGTGTAGTGACATTTAATATGTGGCTTAATATTCTCCCAATCTCACAAAAAATTACTCTTATATATTGAGCTCTAATAGGTACCTCTATGTTTAAAATTTTTTCAATAGCTAATGCAAAAGCGTGTTCTTGATTCATTGGAGCTACATAATCTAACCTATCAAAATAAGGTACTGCCTGCATATATGTTTTATTTTCTATAAGTTTTTCAGTCCCTCTATGAAGTAAACCAATATGTGGATCTGCTTTTTCAACAACTTCGCCATCTAATTCCAAAATTAATCTTAAAACACCATGCGCAGCTGGATGTTGTGGACCAAAGTTTAGATTTAAATTTTTAATTTTTTTTGTCATTACTATCCGTTTGTTCTTTAATATATTTTGTTCCCTCCCAAGGACTCTCGTAATCAAAATTTCTATAATTCTGTTCTAATTTAACTGGTTCGTTAATTACTTTTTTTTGTTCCTCGCTATATCTAACCTCAGTGTGACCTGTTAAAGGAAAGTCTTTTCTTAATGGATGACCTTCAAACCCATAATCAGTTAAAATTCTTCTTAAATCTGGATGATCTTTGAAATTTATTCCATACATATCAAAAACTTCTCTCTCCATCCAATTTGCTGCTGGAAAAATATTTGTTAATGAACTTATGACTTCATTTTCATTGATACTATAACTTAAAACTATTCTTTGATTAAACTCATGACTTAATAACAAGTAAACAATTTTAAATCTTTGTGTTTCTTCCGGATAATCAACTGCAGTAATATCAATTAGTTGTTTAAATTTTGTATCTTTATTGGTTTTTAGAAAAAGAATGACATCAATTAAATCTTCTTTGTCAATTTCCAAATAAAGTTGGTTGTGTAAAATCTTAGAATTATCAATTTTTGTATTTAATTCTGAGTTAATTTTTTTTTCTAGTTCAATTAGTGTGTTCATTTAATTATCTATTGAAAGAACCTTTGTTTCTAATTTTTTTTTGTAATTGAAGTATCCCATAAAGCAATGCTTCGGCTGATGGGGGGCATCCTGGAACATATACATCTACAGGTACAATTCGATCACATCCTCTTACAACAGAGTAAGAATAATGATAATAGCCTCCTCCATTTGCGCAACTTCCCATTGAAATTACATATCTTGGTTCTGGCATTTGGTCATAAACTTTCCTTAAAGCTGGAGCCATTTTATTTGTAAGTGTTCCAGCAACTATCATCACATCAGATTGTCTTGGCGATCCACGTGGGGCAGCACCAAATCTTTCTAAATCATATCTTGGCATTGCTGTTTGCATCATTTCAACTGCACAACAAGCCAAACCAAAAGTCATCCAGTGCAATGAACCAGATCTTGACCAATTAATTAAATTATCAAGTGAGGTTGTAATAAAACCATTTTTACTGAAATCTTCGGCTAATTGTTTAAATTCATCAGGGACTTGTTCTAATTTATTATTCATAAGATTAATTTATTCCCAATCTAAAGCACCTTTTTTCCATTCATAAATGAAACCAATTGTAAGTATGAATAAAAAAATCATCATTGATACAAAACCTAATAAACCAATGTTACCAAGTGAAATCGCCCATGGAAAAAGAAATGCAATTTCTAAATCAAATATAATAAAAAGAATTGCTACAAGATAAAATCTCACATCAAACTCCATTCTTGAATCTTCAAAAGGTTCAAAACCACATTCATATGCTGATAATTTTTCTGGATCTGGGTTTTTTGGTGAAAGAATAAAATTTATAACAACAAAAGCACAGCTTAAACCTAGGGCAATTATTAAGAAAAGTATAATTGGTAAATATTCTTTTAAAAATTCAGGAAACATTATGAGTTATATATCAGTTTTTAATGAGTGATGAAGTGTAGTTAGGTCACATTATGATAAATATACACAACTTATAATGCTCTATTTTAAAGGAAAAATTATATTATGAAAGTGGCGGGAGTGAAGGGACTCGAACCCTCGACCTATCGCGTGACAGGCGATCGCTCTAACCAACTGAGCTACACCCCCACTTAAATTATTTTGGTGGGCAGTAAAGGACTCGAACCTTTGACCCCCTCGGTGTAAACGAGATGCTCTACCAACTGAGCTAACCGCCCTTTTGAATTTAATCCACCAAAACTACCGTGCTTTATAAATAATAAGCTACATTCGTCAATTAATTATTATCTACTAAATACGAGAACAATTCAAGAATCTTGATGTGCAAGTGTGCAAGAATTGAGTCTATTATAGAGGTACCAGACAGATCTCAAAATCCGAAAGTTTAATTGACCCCACCACCCCTTTTTTAAAATATGGTACCTAGTATTTACCCTATAATCTAAGTTAGAGACTCTTAGAGACGTTAAAAACTTATTCACACCATAGGAGTCCCAAGCTAAAAATTTTTTAAAAATTTTGCCACGAACGACTCAGCAAATGCTATAATATTTCAATGGCATGGTATCGAGGAACAGGAAAAGAAAATCACAGATCTGTATTTGAAAATATTGAATATGATAGATGTATTTTCTGCAACAATGACCGGACTGAAATTGCAAAAAGAGACTTCACAATAGTATTCTCAGAATTTGAGCATAACACCGGCAGTATATGTAAGAGCTGTTATCATGCTAATGCTAAAATGGTTAAAGCCGTATGATAGAATTTATTGGAGTCTTATTTACTCCGGTTGTTTATTTATTAGATTTTGTATTCAATACGTTAGGGACAATTTTAGGTTTTATAATAATTATAGCTATAGTTGTTGGTATACCTGCAGTCATATTCCTAGATATTAAAAAGATATTTAGCAGTAAGACTAATATGAAAGAATTCTTTTATACAAATCTGCCTATTACTATATTGATGATACTTATTGGTGTGGGTATTGGTTATCTGATAACAAGTTAGTCTAAAACTTAGCCTGAATTACTCTAAAAACTACTCTGAATTCTAAACATCTGTTACTTTGAAAAAAATTATTGTTGTAGTGAAAACTCCCTCGTATTTTATCAAAGGTACCCCTTCTCATTTTTCTGGGTATGCAGGTTAAGTTTCATGATGCATTTTGCAAAAAACACTTACCACGCAACAGGAACTATTCATCAAGCATCAGGGATTACCGGTATACATTAGCCTACATTGGTAGGTTACATAGGGTAACAATTGGGGGATCTGCAGGGAATAATTTGCAGTAACAAAAAGTAACTTTTGACTGCCTCCCGGACGTCTCCAAAACTTTTTCAAGTTAAAAAAAGCTAAGTTTCAATACACGCATACATGGATGACACAGCTAAATTGCAAAGTGTAGAAAACTTTTTTATTTTTTCTAATTGCATATTATTTTTTGACGGAAGTGAAATTAGCCGTGTTTGCTGTGTAGCTGTGTATTTAATAGAAATTAATACTTCAAGTATCAAAATTTATTTTCTTTTTTCAATCTGCAAAAACCATCATAGTAACCTTCAATATCTGCTATATGCCAAATACCTGAAAATCTTCCTGTAGATCTATTAATTTGAAAAAATATATGATTTCTAACTCCATTTTCATTTGAAAAATGTTTTAAAGTATATTGGTCATCAGATGCTATCAATTCAACTATTTGGCCTTGGATTTGTGCCATAGGCAAAATTTTAGAGATTTGAACTGTTAAATCTCTTTCTGTTTTATCAGTACAAGTTAATTTAATAATTTCTGAATGTAGGTTTGTGATCATCATAAAACTGAAAACAAGACTTAATAAAAGTTTTTTCATTTAGAATTTTTTTTCTTTCATTCTGCAATCAGAGACCATTTGAATATAAGAAATACCTAAAGTCTTATAAAAATTACTATCTTTATCATATGAACTAGTTGATATTAATTGGCCACTAATTCTATTGATAGTATTTTTGTTTAATGCAAAATTTTCAGAATAATCTCCCCATTCAATTGTCTTGTCATTAATGTCTATATTCTTATATTCTATTTTAGGAACACCTGGAGCTATTCCGTAATCTAAAAGTGTTTTTTTAGCTAAATCAATAATCAATACCTGATCTTGAACTTTGCTTACATCATCATATTGAATATTACCATTAACATTCATCTTACTTGATTTCATAACACAAATTAAATTTATAGATTTTGCATTTCCAGTTCCCCCAAATAGAAAAATTAATAAAAATAAAGATATAAATATTCTCATTTAATTCTCACATGGATATGTATCTTGCATTCCCCAAATATATAATAATGGTACTAAAGTATTGTTAACATCTTCATCAAACTCAGTTTTAATTCTATTAACTTCAGTTTGAATCATCTCAACTGCATGTTCCATACTAAATTTAATATCATCTGGAGGACAATAGAGCTGTTCATTTTCTGGTTTATCAATATTCATATATCTAGAATGAGATAGGTTCCCGTTTATAATTCCTCTCAAATACCATTTAGCACTTGTTTCATCTGATAATATTAATTCTTTAAACTCACCATAAGTCATGAAACTGTGAGCACTACCCCCAAACAACAAACTAAGAACCAGGATCGATAGAAGTTTTTTCATTATTTGTTTTTTTTAAATCCAGAAATAATCCAAACAATGAAGTAATATACTGGAACCACAAGACCACACATCAATAACCATTCTACAATCAAACTCGTAGTGTTATAATTCACACATTCAATACTATTAGCGTTTGTAGAACCAGTTATATATATTTTATCACCATGAATTACACAGAAACTAAAATCTCCAAACGCAGATAAAGACATTAATGCAATCCATATTCCTGCTATAACAAAATAAATACGTTTAAAGCCTTTGCTATAACTAATCTCAGTTTTTTTATTTGCCATAATCCAAGATTACCAAATCCTTAACTTTGAGTCTAATTTCTTATTAGCTCAATTATGTAACAAGTTTGATCTTTGGAAAGACCTATTGATCGACAACCTACATAATCTTCACGTTTTTTTAAAACATAAACTGTGGTTGTTCCTCTGGTTTCTTGAAGGACAATACTATAACCCTGGTTGATAAAATAACTAACATTACGGTTAGAATGTATCTTATTTTTAGTATTAATTTTAAAATCCTCAAATGATGGAGTTGCAGATATTGAATTAGAGATAAAAAATAGACTAATTACAAGAATATTTATTGATCTCATTTTAATCTATAAATTTACACTGGTAGTAAGCATACTTAATTACATTTGTATTTATATTAACAACATTCATATCTAATACTTCTCTTCCAAAATTTCCAAGAATGGCTCCATTTAATACCGGCATACCACCTATTGTTTCTGTATCGGATTTTTTATTTTTTTTAATTAATTTATTATCTGAAGTTAAAATACCATATTCATAGACATTAATTTTGTTATCACTATTGTTTAAAAATGTGAATCTGACGTAACTATTGTCTTTAATAGTCCAATTCATTTCAACATTGTCTCTACAATTTGCTAAAACATTTCCACTTAACAACAAACTAAGAACCACGATTGATACAATTTTTTTCATCAAATATTAAAGTCCACAATCATCTAAAATATCGTTAGCTGCAGATCTATTATTTGCTTTGCCTGCTTTAATTGCACATTTGCAAGCCCAACCATATGATATTTGAAACATTGCTTCCTCTCCTGCGCAATAATCCTCTATAGCCCAAGATGCAACATTTGTTTTGGCTTTTGATTTTAATTTATTAAGTTTATCTCTATCCATACTAAAGGCTGTAGGTTGTATAAACAATATCAGTAACACTATTTTAATTAATTTTTTCACAATACAAGATTACCAAATCCTGAACGTTGAGTCTATTTAGATAAATGAAACTAGCTCTTGTAAATTTTGCCTTTAGTAAAATTTAATTCTGATCCTTCTAGAAAATAACATCTAGACCCAAAGTTTAATGCTTTAATCTTATTATCTTTATAGAGCCAAATCTGAGGGTATTCATTTCTATAAATATATTTTGTTCCATCCATTCCTATATTCTGATCTCCATCTTTTAATACTTTCTGCACTTTCCAACCATCTGTAACATAACGATAAAGATCATCTTCATTTGAGCAATTAACCCATGCTTTATCTTCATCAATTAGTGAGATTATTGCTATTATAAAAATGAATAAAATAGAAATAGGATATAGAAACCATTTTTTCATACTTTGACTTAGACAAAATTTATGTCTCAAACTTGTTCATTTATTGTTATGTTTTTAAACAATGCCAAACAATTGTTTTAAAATTTTTGGGGTATGTTTCATATCCTGTCCTAAATGTATATGTTGAATACTTTATTCCAGGTGTGAATTTCCCAGCAGCAAATATTATTTTTTCTCCAGAGGATAGATCGTGTAACCATTCTAATGAACTGTTAAATGAATCATAATCAACTTTTGCTAGGTCATTATAACCAAAAGCTTTAATAAACTTTCTTTCATCTAAATTAATTATAATTTCAATATCTTTTGCTTCTACTTTATCGACGATTTTATCATTCTCCATAACTATAGAATCATGATAAATGCAAGAATAACTCTCTTCATTAGCCAAAACATTAATGCTTAGAAAAAAACTTATAATAAAAATTAAGCTTATTTGTTTCACAATTTAAAATTACCAAATCCTGAACAGAGAGTCTAATTGCTATTAAATATAAACGTATATTAGATTTTTTTAGGTAGAAATATTCCTAATCCTCTAAAGAATTCTGGGCTAGGTTTATTCCTTGCCTCCTCTAATCTTTCTAACGTCTTATCTTCATCAAGCAGATATAACACTTCCTTTTCTATTTGAGGAAACTTTACGTCTAATTTTAGGGGTACCTGAGGTTTAGGAAGACTTTTTGATTGCTCTCTCCGTGTAGCTGTGTTTTTTCAAAATCTTTTATTTTTTAAAGAGAACTATTGCAAGTATCAACAATGGAACACCAATTACAAACGTTGCAGCATCTGGAGAAACCCCAAGGATATCTGCCACAAAATCTCTAATTGCACCCATATTATATAACTATCTTTTCATACATTGTTTGTAAAGTTTCTTAGCAGTGAATTCATTTTTAATATTACGTGTTTGATTTATACAAATCTCTTTTTTGGAACTATTACTATTTAATTTACTTTTTACTGCTTCGATACCTTTGCCACCTACTGAGAATACGGTAGACCAAAATAAATAAATTAGACCAAAGACAACCACGACACCTATACCCTGTATCCACCATTTTTCTTTTACGGTTCCGTCAGGATTATATTCAACTTTTTTTGGTTCTTTTTTGCTCATATTTATTATTAAGAAACTTTATCATAACACTTTTTTGCCATTGGTCTAATTTGATTAATCATATAATCCATTCCTCTATCCACTAAAGCATCTAATTGTTTATCAGTGTATTTACTATCAATATTTTTTACAAAACAACTACAGTAAGCGTTTGCAAATTTCTTAGAAGCTCCATCATTTACTGAAGCTGTATAACAAGTATCGTATTCTATATTTTTCCTATTTACACTTAACGCTAAAGCATTTCCTGTAAAAATAGTTAATACAAAAATTAATATTATTTTTTTCATTTATATTTATAAAGTTTTAAATATATCTACAATCGTTGATATAAGACCTAATGCACCAACAACACAAAATACTTGAGTTAAATAACCCCAGACTGGACTTTGTTTTTTTTGTAATTTTTCTTTTTTATAATTTTCAGCACATTCCCACAATGAAGCAATTATGAAAACATTAAGACCAACAAAAGCTATATAAAATATTTTGCTAACTGACTCTGCGAGTAATGTTAAAATCAAACTTCCTATAAATGACCCAACAATACCAAACAACCAAAAAGCAGTTGCAAGATCTAAATTTCCATCTACAAATCTATCATATACACCTTTCTCTGCTGATGTATTTTTTGAGGTCGTTGCAGATTTTGTTGTCCCAAACTCAGAATTTTTATCTTTTAGTTTGTCATAAATGCCGTCAGATGGCATTACAGGTTTTCCATTAGCTAACTTAGCTTCTATAAACTTTGATTGACAAAAACTACATTTATCTAAATTCAAGTAATCTTCATAGATTTGATACATCTGAGTATAATCTCTACATTTATAATTTCTGCAATGGACCCATATTTTCTCGTTATTGTTTACGTAATTGCTTACATCTGGAACTATATTGTTTGTTGTTGATTTTTTTACTACAGATTTTTTATTATTTTTAATTTTTGGTTTTTTTGACAAACTACAGTTTGGATTACTGCATGGGGGTCCAGATGGCAATTCCGTCCCGCAGTTTGAACAGTAGGTAATGTCATTTTGAATATTAACTCTACTCTTTTTTTTCTTTTTTAATTTTTTTGCAATTTTTTTAACTGGTTTAGGAACTCCACAATGTGGACAAGTTTTAGCAAGTGTTGAAACTGCTTTACTACATTCTCTACATTTAGACATTGCCATAATCCAAGTTTACAAAATATTTAATCCTTACTCAAGTTGGTAGATTAACTAATACACCTGCGAGTGTTTTAAGCTTCTCCTCTTTCCATTTATTGATGTGATGAGCCATTATTCTATTTATTGGGTAAGATCCAAAAGGCTCTTTGATGAATTGCAATATCTTAGATCTTTCGTCTTTGTAGCACTTTTTGGTGACAGAAATTTCCTCAATATATCTTCTTGCAACATCTTCAAATTTAGGAAAATTTACTTTCAATATTCCTGCATCTTCGCGTCTTAGCTTTGTCTCTGTCACAATCGCCCAACGATTTGCATCTGTCTTAGATGTAAATGTTTTTGATATGTATGGGTGTCCTTGAATTCTTACAATTGCATTCCAATTCTTCCCTGACTTTCTTACTGTACTCATAGCTTTATCCTTTCGTTTTTGTGACGAAGTGTGCACACAGTGTGCAAAAGCTTAGTTGTATTTTCTAAAAGGTAGGTACAGCAGGGGAAATAAACCAAAGACCGTTACGGTGTAAACGAGATGCTCTACCAACTGAGCTAACCGCCCCAAAATATCGGTACTATTACATCAACGAGACTACAAAGTAAATTATTTATTATTGAATACTAGCTTGAGATTTATCGTCTTTTTTACTTAAATCTACCTCAACCCACTCAGTTCTTTTTAGCTCTTTGGTTAGAGCGATCTTTAGAACTTGATCGGCAAATTCTACTGGAGTTATTTTTATTTCATCAATAATTTTTTTTGGCATATCAATTAAATCTTTTTCATTTTCTTTCGGAATAATTGCCTCTTTAATACCTGCTCTATGAGCTGCTAATAATTTTTCTTTAAGGCCACCAATTGGGAGTACCTGACCAGTGATTGTAACTTCACCTGTCATTGCAATGTCTCGTCTAATTGGAATATTTGTTAATGATGAAACTATTGATGTGACCATACCTATACCAGCTGATGGTCCATCTTTAGGAGTGGCCCCTTCAGGAACGTGAATATGAAAATCTTTTTTCTCAAACAAAGGCGGAATAATTCCGTATTCTAAACATTTAGATCTAACAAATGATTTTGCAGCTTTGACAGACTCTTGCATTACATCACCTAATTTACCTGTTATTTGCATTCTGCCTTTACCAGGCATTGTTACAGTTTCAATTTTTAAAATCTCACCACCATATTCAGTCCAAGCTAAACCTGTTACAATTCCAACTTTATCTTTAGGCTCTAATTCACCAAATTTATATTTGGCAACACCTAAAAAATCTGAAAGATTATCTTTATTTATTTCAACCTTGTCTTTTTCACCAGCTACAACCTTTTTAACAACTTTTCTTGCAAGTTTTGAAATTTCTCTTTCTAAATTTCTAACACCAGATTCTTTGGTGTAACTTCTGATTACTTCTTGGATAACGTTATCTTCAAGTTTCATCTCATTTTCTTTAACACCATTATCTTTTATTTGTTTTGGCAACAAATATTTATTGGCAATACTAATTTTCTCATCTTCAGTGTAACCAGCTAATCTTATAACTTCCATTCTATCTAGTAATGGAGGAAGTATATTTAGAGTGTTTGCTGTTGTTACGAACATTACATCTGATAAATCATAATCAACTTCTAAATAGTGATCATTAAAAGTAGTGTTTTGCTCTGGATCCAGAGCTTCTAATAAAGCTGATGAAGGATCTCCTCGGTAATCATTTCCAATTTTATCAATCTCATCTAGTAAAATTAAAGGATTTTTTGTGCCTGCTTTTTTCATCATTTGGATAATTTTACCTGGAAGGGAGCCAATGTAAGTTCTTCTATGACCACGTATCTCAGCTTCATCTCTCATTCCACCAACAGACATTCTCACAAATTCTCTGTTTGTTGCTTTTGCAATAGATTTTCCTAAAGAAGTTTTTCCTACGCCAGGAGGACCAACTAAACATAATATTGGGCCTTTAATTTTTTCCATTCTTTTTTGAACTGCCAAAAATTCAATAATTCTCTCTTTAATTTTTTCTAATCCATAGTGATCTTTATCGAGAACATCTAAAGCTTTAGCTAAATCAATAGCTACCTCACTTTTTTTATGCCAAGGTAGTTCTATCATCCAATCAAGGTAATTTCTTACAACAGTAGCCTCAGCAGACATTGGACTCATATTTTTTAATTTCTTTAATTCCTGAAGACATTTTTTTTCTACATCTTTAGGCATCTTAGCTTTTAGAATTGATTTGTTTAAACTTGTATTCTCATCTTTGCCATCTTCAATTTCACCAAGCTCTTTTTGAATAGCTTTAAGCTGTTCATTTAAATAATATTCTCTTTGAGTTTTTTCCATTTGAGTTTTAACTCGACCTCGAATTCTTTTTTCAACACCAATGATACTGGTTTCATTTTCCATAATCTTAATTATGGAATTCAATCTCTTTTTTACATCAACAGTTTCAAATATTTGTTGTTTTTCAGAAATGGTTGCTGTTAGGTGAGACGCTATATTATCAGCTATCTGAGAAGGATCTTTGAGCTGTTTTATTGTATTAATTGTTTCAGTTGAAACTTTCTTATTTATTGAAGTAAGTTTTTCTAATCTTCTGATAGCTGTAGCTGCTAACGGATAAAGGTCTTCATCTTTAACAACAACATCATTGTATGGGGTGTATTCACATGTGATAAATTTTTCATTATCTTTGAAATCTAATATTTTAACTCTTTTTACACCCTCAACCAAAACTTTAACTGTTCCATCAGGTAGTTTTAAAAGTTGTAAGATACTTCCTTCACATCCATACATAAAGACATCTGTCTTTTTTGGATCGTCTATTTCAGAATTTTTTTGAGTTACTAAGATGATTTTCTTATCTTTTTTCATTACCTCATTTAAAGCAGAGATAGATTTATCTCTCCCAACAAACAAAGGTATTACCATACTTGGAAAGACAACTATGTCTCTCAAAGGTAATAATGGTAATGAAATTTTAACATCCATACATCAAATATGGATATTAAATTAGAATTTGCAATAGCTTTTTGGAAGTTATTAGAGTTATTAAGCCGCTGATGTTTTATTATTTTTAGTTTTAGTCTCACCTTTTGAATGGACTAAAATTGGCTGAGTATGACCTTTTACAGCTGACGCATCAACAATTACCTCTTCAATGTTATCTTGACTAGGTAAATCAAACATAGTTTTTAATAAAATATTTTCTAAGATTGACCTCAAACCTCTAGCACCAGTTTTTTTACTAATTGCTTTTTGAGCAATTTCCTTCAGTGCATTTTCTTTAAATGTTAACTTAGCACCATCAAGTTTGAATAATTCTTGATATTGTTTTGTTAAAGAATTTTTAGGCTCTTGTAAAATTTTGATTAGAGATTTTTCATCTAGATCTTCCAAAGTTGCAATCATTGGCAGTCTTCCTATAAATTCAGGTATCAATCCATATTTTAACATATCTTCGGGCTCTAGACTTTTCATCCATTCACCAGTTTTTTTATCTTGTGTGTTTTTAACATCAGCTCCAAATCCTATAGATGTTCCTTTGTCTCTTTGAGAAATAATTTTATCTAAACCAGCAAAAGCACCACCACAAATGAATAAAATATTTGTTGTATCAACCTGTAAAAATTCTTGTTGAGGATGTTTTCTTCCACCTTGAGGAGGAACGCTGGCAACTGTTCCTTCCATTATCTTTAATAAAGCTTGTTGAACACCTTCACCAGAAACATCTCTAGTAATAGATGGATTCTCTGATTTTCTGCTAATTTTATCAACCTCATCTATATAAACTATTCCTCTTTGGGCTTTCTCTACATTATAATCAGCTGCCTGAAGTAATTTTAAAATTATATTCTCAACATCTTCACCTACATAACCAGCTTCTGTTAAAGTAGTCGCATCAGCCATTGTAAAAGGAACATCCAAAATTCTAGCAAGTGTTTGTGCTAATAAAGTTTTTCCACAACCTGTAGGACCAACTAAAAGAATATTTGATTTAGCAAGTTCTACATTTTTACTTGTTTTACTTTCATAATTTAATCTTTTGTAATGGTTATGAACTGCTACTGATAAAACTTTTTTAGCGTGCGCTTGGCCAATTACATAATCATCTAAAACAGTACAAATTTCTTTTGGTGAAGGAAGTCCATCTTGGTGTTTTACAAATGTATCTTTATTTTCCTCCTTAATAATATCCATACAAAGTTCAACACATTCATCACAAATAAATACAGTTGGTCCAGCTATAAGTTTTCTAACTTCATGCTGACTTTTGCCACAAAATGAGCAATACAAAATATTTTTATTATTTGTGTTCATAAACTTTAAAACGAATCAATTTCATTACTTTATTATAAGAGACTCATTGATATCAAGTTTCAAATTAACTGACTTCAATATATTGTGTATTAGGATCTTTTTTCTACAACTTCGTCTATCAAACCAAAGGATTTTGCCGTTTCAGATGTCATAAAGTTATCTCTTTCTAGAGCATTTTTTATTTCATCTACACTTTTACTAGTATGTTTAGAATAGATTTCATTTAATCTTTTTTTTAATGAAAGAACTTCATTTGCATGGATTTCTATATCTGTTGCTTGGCCTTGGAACCCAGCTGAAGGCTGATGGACCATAATTCTAGAATTTGGTAATGAAAATCTTTTACCCTTTGCGCCTGCTGCAAGAAGAAAGGAGCCCATCGATGCTGCTTGTCCTATACATAATGTACTAATTTCTGGTTTAATGTATTGCATTGTATCATAGATCCCAAGCCCAGCTGTCACTAATCCTCCGGGGCTATTAATATATAAATAAATTTCTTTTTTTGGATCTTCGGCTTCTAGAAATAAAAGTTGAGCAGTAACTAAAGATGCAACATTATCATTGATTTGACCTGTTAGGAAAATAATTCTCTCTTTAAGAAGTCTAGAGTAAATATCATAAGCTCTTTCACCTTTGCTAGATTGTTCAACAACCATTGGTACAAGATTGCTCATATGTTCAGAAATTTTGCTCATAAAAATGATTCGAGTTGTTTATACAACTTCAGATTACTTTTTACTAACTTTTTTTGAAGAAGTTTTTGCTTTTGATGATTTCTCTGAAGTTTTTTTAGCTGAAGTTTTTGCTTTTGATGATTTTGAGGATGATTTAGTTGTTTCAGATTTTGCTTCCTTACTTTTTATCTCAGTATCATCTGTCTGATTTTGTGATGCCTTTAAAATTTTTTCAGCTTCATCTTTTGAAATTTCTTTTTTATTTGCTTTGGCCTTATCTTTGATTAAGCTTATAATTTTTTCTTCATAAACTGTTCCTCTAAGACTAGCTACTGCAGAAGGATTTTTTTGATAGAAATCCATAACCATTTTTTCTTGACCAGGCATCATTCTTAATTGTTTTTGTATCTCAGCCTGTAATTCTTGTTCGTTTACTTTAATTTGATTTTGTTCACCAAATTCATTTAAAATTAAACCAGTTTTAATTCTTTTTTTTGCCACCTCCTCAAAATTTTTTCTACTTTTTTTAGCATCGTCTTCACTCATACCTTGTGACAAAATTTTAACCTCTTCATCAATTAAGTTTTCAGGTATTTCATCAACCTTAAATTTTTCTAATTCTTTTAGTATCTGATTTTTTGACAATCTATCTAATGAATTTTTGTATTCATCATTAATTTGATTAGAAACTAATTTCTTTAAATCTTCTAAATCTTTAGCACCTAAGTTTTTTGCAAATTCATCATCAATTTTTACGTCTTCAGGATTTTTTACAGAAGTAATTTTACATTCAAATTTAGCTTTTTTATTTACAAGTTCTTTCTCTGGAAAATTTTCAGGTAAAGTTGCTTCAACAATTTTTGTCTCATTTTTCTTAACTCCAATTAATTGTTTATCAAAACCTTTCAAAAACAAATCTTTTCCAAGTGTTAATTGAGTGTTTTTACCTTCACTTCCTTTAAATGAATTCCCATCCACTGTTGCATTGTAATCTAAAACAACCAGGTCTCCTTCTTTTGCTTTTGTGTCAGCTTTTGCCTCTTTAAAGTTTGGTTGATTTTTAGCAATCTCTTTAATTCTTTTGTCTGCTTCTGAAGCATCAATTTTTACTGTGTATTGATCAAATTTTATATCTGTAATTGCTTTAATATCTATTTTAGGTAATTCTGTAACTGATAAGATGTATTCAAGTTCTTTATCTTCACCATAAGTTTTTAAATCTAGCTTTGGTTGACCGGCAGGTTTAATTTTGTTTTCTTCTAAGGCTTTGGTTGATGTATCTTTTAGTACTTTATCTAAAACTTCGCTAAATACAGCTTTACCAAATTGTCTTTTTAAAATTTCTTTAGGAACTTTTCCTGGTCTAAAACCTTTTAAATTCACTGTACTTTTGATTTCTTCATACTTTTCATCCATATAAGAAGACATAGTTTCCTTATCGATGAAAACTTTTACATCTTTGTTAAGACCTTTTTTATTTTCTACAGTAACTTTCATAATTATAAGTGGTAGGGCGAAAAGGACTCGAACCTTCACATGTTGCCATATTGGTTCCTAAGACCAACGCGTCTACCAATTCCGCCATCGCCCCACAAAATTTATTGGTTTTATATATTATTGAATATATTTGTCCAATGACAAATATTATGTAATTTTGATAAAATACTTTATAAATAAACAATTTAGTTATGATTATTTCACCATGCATAAGCATTTGTAAAACAGATCCTAAAACAGGTTATTGTTACGGATGTGGAAGAAATAATGAAGAAAAAAAAATTTGGAAGCTTGAAGATACATCTGATGAATGGAAAAAAGAAAATATAAAAGAAATTAAAAGTCGATTAAATGGTTGGCAACTTGAAAGTTTTGAAGAATCATACACTTATAAAATTGAAAATGGGATATCTTTGTATAAAAAAGAATTGAATAAAAAATGAGTAAATCAACAATTTTAATAATTATTTATATCCTAGGATTAATCTTTGGTGCAGTTGTTCTTGATTTATGGAGTGCAGAAACGAGTCCTAAAGCTCTTCTAGGAATTGGTTGGACGACACTATTATTAATAGGTCTTTTCATTACTGAAAAAAATGAAAAAAACTAGCTTTATCACTTTAGTTTTTTTTATCTTATCAATATCAAATTCTTTAGCAGAAAAAATTATTCTTAGCTCATGTGAAAACAATAAAGATGGTTTTTTAAAAAATGAATATATTTTAGATCTTGAACAATCGCTAATGATAAGAAATTATGTATTTAATGATAAAACATTCAAACAATATAGAATTACAGATCTAACAGTTAAAAAAAAAAACAAGATAGAAAGATTGATCTATAAAGATGGAAACAAAATTTTAACTGAAAAACTGGGATATCCACAGTTTTACACTCAATTAGTTTTTGAAGAAAATAATCCAGAAATAAAGATTAAAACAGTAATTAATAATGAGGAAGGTATTGATTTACTGTCCACTTGTAAAAAAATTGAGAGATTTAAAAAAGAAAGTTAGTTTTTCTTATTCTTTTTATTTATTAAACTTTTATTTTTTGAGTTAAATCTTGAGTTAACAATATTGCTTCTATGTTTTGCAAAAGCTTGTTTCTGTGCTTGTTTCATTGCTTTTTTAGATGACATTATTTTATTTTAATATTCAATTTCAAAACTAGCAATCTTATTAAATTCTTTATCAGCTATTACTATTTCTCCAGAACTTGGAGCGTAATTTAATGTTTCTGAAATTAAAACATAATGCGTTACAAACACTATATTTCCGGAACTTTTTAAATTTCCTACAAATTTATTTAAATCTGTAATTTGTTTCTTTTTGTTTTTTGCAAATTTTTGACTAAAAAATGAATTTAGAAAACTTTTTGTTTTAAAATTCTTAAATGCAATTTCAGCAGTTTCTTTGCATCTACACCATTCGCTGGAATATACTGCTTCAAAAGGTATTTTATTTTTTATAAAAAAATTACCAATATTGGTAGCTTGTTGTCGCCCACTTTCGCTTAGATTTCTTTGAGTGCTACAATCTTTAATATCAAAATTATCAGGATCACCACCCCCAGGAGCATAAGCATGTCTTATAAATATTAATTTATTTCCGTCCTTAAGAGTATTTAATAAATCATTATTTATTTCAGCTTTAAGAGATGATGATAGAATAATAAAAATAATAAATATAAATTTAATAATTTTCATCAATGAACATTAAAATTAAAAAGCTAAATAATACAATAATAAAATGCAAAAAATGTCCAAGATTAATTAATTTCATAAAAAAAATAAAAACAAAAAAAAGAAAACAAAATATTAATGAGAAGTATTGGGGTAAACCAGTTCCTGGTTTTGGTGAAAAAAATGCAAAATTGTTAATAATTGGATTAGCACCAGCAGCACACGGTGGTACAAGAACTGGTAGAGCATTTACTGGAGATAAATCTGGTAATTTTCTTTTTAAAACTCTTTATCAAACAAAAATTTCAAATCAAAATTTTTCAAAGAATTTAAATGATGGATTGAAATTACAATCAACTTTTATCACAAATATTTTAAAATGTGTCCCTCCCGATGATAGACCTACAAATATTGAAATTAATAACTGCTCCCATTATTTTAGCTCTGAGCTTGAATTTTTGAAAAATTTAAGAGTAATTGTTACTCTTGGCAAAGTAGCTTTTGATAATTGTATAAAATATTATAAAAAAAAATATCCAATAACACTTAAATTTGTTTTTAAACATGGTAAAAAATATAAATTACCTGATGGACGTATATTGATACCTTCATATCATCCAAGTCCTAGGAATGTTAATACAAGATTAATAAATCAAAACAAGTTAAATCGATTGTTCTATAAAGCAAAAAATCTTGCTAAATTTTAATAGTGTCACAAAAATAAGGTTTGAATTTTAAAAAAATCTCTTGAGGAATTTTAACTGGTTTGCCTTCTGTGCTTACAAAAACTAAATGTATCTTAGCTTCAACGATTATGTCTTCTCCTCTTGTAATTATTTGATTCATAAAAAAAGAGGTTTTTGTTATTGATTTTACAAAAGATCTTATTGTTAATTCATCTTCTAAATATGCAGACCTTTTATACTCAATGTTACATGACTTAACTATAATTAAAGATTTAAACTGTTCTTTAATTATTTTGTTACTGAAACCAATTTTAAATAGCGACTCTGTTCTTGCTCTTTCTAAAAATTTTAGATAATTGGCATAATAAACCACACCACCAGAGTCTGTATCTTCATAATAAACTTTTAATTTGTGAAAAAAATTTTCATGCATGATATTAAATATATTTGTTACATTATTATTTTATTGTTTTGTAATATAAAAGGATTTTATGAATATTTTTGTAATATGGTTAATAATGGTTATTGCGTGGAATTTTGGTTTTCCTAATGCTAGTCCTCTGGAAGATGTTTTGGTTGCTGTTATTTTATTTATATTAAATATAGCTATGAAAAAATTCTTAAAATTATAATTAGTTCTCTGAAAAGTATATATTTTGATAATAAGCTATTGCTTTCATTTTTGAATTGTCGGTATCTGACATTATTGCCAACCCATCTAGTTCATTCACATCTAAATCATGAAACTTTTTAAAATCTTCTTTAACATTTGCTTTTACTGTGACCCACTCATCAGGATTTTTTTTTGTACTAGCCAAAACATTATCAATTGATTTTTTAGTATATGGACTTGGTGAATTAAATCCTATTTCATTATTGCTTGAAAACACGTAGTTAATTGCTCTATTTGAAAGTGGCGTAGCTCCAGTTTTTTTTATCACAAAAACTCTAGCTGCAAAATCATGTCCTTTTTTCGTATTTTCTTTTATTCCAGATAAATCTTTTTCGATTTTCCAAGTTATATTAATGAAGGGCGTTTTATTTAGATCTATTTTAATCTCTTTACCTAAACCTGATGCAGCATTATTTGCTACAGCTTTTAAATAATTTCCACTTTCATTAGATCCAACAGTATAAACCGTATTATTGTCTGCACCTCTAACTTTTCTAACATCTAATTCAGATAACTCTTGTTCTGTGAAATCAAATATATAAATATTTTCTCCTACTACTGGCCCTGAGAAGAGTGTTATTAGAAAGAGTATTTTAAAAATATTTTTCATTTTAAATTTCTAATACATGTTTTTGACAAAATTTCGACAATCAATATACAAATTAAAAGATTAATTAAAGTATATGCAGACAATTACAGCTTTTATTTTAATCATTTATTGGTCATTCATAATCTTTGCACCAATAATCTAATAGGTAGATCTTCCTCCACTAATATCAAATACTGCTGCTGTAGAAAAAGAATTTTCCTCGGATGCCAACCAGCATACAAGTGAGGTAAATTCATATATTTCTAAAAATCTTCCTCTAGGAACTTTTGAAAGCATTCTTTGAACATGTTCTTTGCTCATTTGTTCTAAAATACGGGTTTTTGCACCAGCAGGTGTAACTGCATTTACAGCAATATTTTTATCAGCCAATTCTTTTCCAAGTGATTTAGTTAGACCGATAGCTCCAGCTTTACCTGAACTGTAAGCACTTGCATTTGCATTTCCATCTTTACCAGCTACTGATGCTACATTGACTATTCTTCCATAGTTATTCTTAATCATATTTGGAACAATAGTTCTGCAACAATTGAAGGTTCCTACTAAATTTATATCAACTATTTTTTTCCACATTTCAACATCGTATTCCCAGAGAGGGCCTGTAGGTCCAGTGATACCAGCATTATTTATAAGAATATCAATATTGTTATTTAAGGTAATGCCGTTAACAGTTTCTTCAACTTCTTTATAATTTGAAATATCAACCTTTTGTGAAGTTAAGTTTTCACTATTTAATTCTTTAACAGCTTCATCTAAAAGATTTTGATTAATATCCCAAATAATGACTTTAGCACCTCCTTCTAAAAATCTTTTTGCAACATCCAAGCCAAAACCTTGCCCTCCGCCTGTTACAATTGCAGTTCTTCCTTTAAAATTAAAATTATTTTTGTTCATTTATTTAATTTTTTTTTAACAAATAATAAGTTAATGATGAAAATAAAGCACCAATAATCCATGCATAAGATTGTAAAAACATTAAGTTCAAATTCCAAATTGTAGAAGATGAAAATATAAAACCAATTAAGATTGAATATAATGCTTTTATGTCCCAGCCATTTGAAAAATGAAATGAACTTTTAGATGATGCTAAATGTATATCTTTTATATTAATTTTAGAATGATTGATTACAAAATAGTTAATAATCATAACCCCGCAGATAGGTCCAAAAAAAGATCCAAAAGTATCCACAAATGAAAGTATACCAACTTGACTTAATAAAGTTGGCCAGAGCAAAGCAACAATAAATCCTAATAAACCTATTGTATAACTAGCTGATTTTAAATTTAATTTTCCCGGTTTAAAATTAATTAATGAGTATTGAGAGGGAATAAGATTTGCTACTAAATTTGTTGAAGCTGAAGCAATTATTATAAAAAACAACACAATTGTTGTTATTTGTAAATTATTAAGTTTACCGATTATATCTGTTGGATTTGTAAATATTCTATCAATATCCTCGAACTGTTGATTTAAAAAAACGTCTGATCCTGTAACAATAAATACAGCAAAAAAAGAGAATATTATTAAATTAATTAATAAACTTATATTTCCATAACTTAATTGTTTTTCATTTTTTACATATCGCGAAAAATCACCATAACTTACTATGATAATTGAAAAATATGCAAATATTGTTCCAGCCACAGTTATCAATGGAAAAAAATTATTAAGATTAATAAAATTTTTAAAATCTAATATTTGTACAAAAGCATTTATCGCTAGTTTTGTATCTGAAAACAAAACAATACCAAAAAAAATTATCATTCCACTATAAACCGAAATAGCTGAAATTTTTATCAATTTTTTATTAAAAACCATTCCCTTACTAAATAAGTAAGTTTGAAAAATGATTGACATAATAAGCGAAAACCAATCAATAATATTTAAACCAAGTAAAAATATTAGAAATATATCCTTATCTAAAAAAGAATTATCAATACTGAAAATCAATATTCTAATTAGATAGCTAATGGCTTTAGAGATAAAATATGTTTGAATACCAAACATAAAAATCCCAACAATGCTTCTCATAAATCCAAAAAATCTTGCTCCACCATACCCTAAGGAGGTTCTTAAAATTGTTGCAAAAGGTAATCCATATTTTTGTGATGGTTTGCCTATTAAATTAGAAAAAAAATAAACAAGTAGTGAGCCTAATAAAGTCCCAAAAAAAACTACAAAAAAATTTAAGCTATAGATAGTATATAGAGAAGCTATTAATGAGAATCCTATAACACTTTGAACATTGACACCCCAGAAATAAAATAAATCTTTCCAATTCCAAACTTTATTGTTTGGGTTGATTGCAACTAATTCCCAATTAATTATGTTTTCAGCTGATTTTTTTTGACTCACTTATTAAATACTAAACTAATATTATTTACTGTCCATATAGATAGGATGGTAGCCAAAGAGCTATCTTAGGAAATATTATTATTAAAACCAAACCTATCACCTGAATGACCATAAATTGCATCATTCCATAATAGATATCTTTTAAATCCCATTCAGGGACAACACCTTTTAAAAAATATGCTGACAGAGCTACTGGTGGGGACAGCCAGGCGGTTTGTAAATTAACAGCAACAAGTATAGCGAACCAAGTTAAGTTAAATCCTAAAGCTTCTATTAATGGTAATATAATCGGTACTACAATCATCACAATTGGCACCCACTCTAATGGCCAACCTAATAAAAAAATCATTACCATTACAATTGCTAAAATAAGATATTTATTCATCTCAAGACCTAATAAAAAGTCTGTTAAAAGTATCGGAGTTCCTAGTCTAGAAAAAACAGCTCCAAAGAAATTTGAAGCAGCAACTAATACCATTATCAAAGCAGAAATTTCTAAAGTTTTAACTAAAGAGTCTTGTAGTTTTTTGAATGTCAATTTTTTATAAGCTATTGCTAACAATAAAGAACCCATCGCACCACAACCCGCAGCTTCTGTTGGTGTTGCAAATCCGAATAAAATACTTCCAAGAGCAGCAAAAACTAAAGCAGCTGGTGGAACTAAACCTAAGAAAAATTCAATCCATACTTCTCTCATACTCGTAGCTCTAAGCTCTGGTGGAAGAACTGGACCTAGTTTTGGATTAATAATACATCTAATTGTTGTATATGCAGCGTATAGGGTTGCTAATAAAACTCCTGGAATAATTGCTGCTGCAAATAAATCAGTGACTGGGATTTCCATAATTGGCCCCATAACTACAAGCATAATACTTGGCGGGATTAAAATACCTAAAGTTCCACCTGCTGTAATTGTTCCAGCTGCAAGTTTTACATCATAACCAGATTTATTCATTGACTTTGCGGCCATAATTCCAAGTATAGTCACTGAAGCTCCTACTATACCGGTTGCTGCTGCAAAAATTACAGAAACAAATAAGACTGCATAATATAAAGAACCTCTTACTTTAGCTAACATTAGTTGAAATGCTGAAAACAATCTCTCCATCAAACCACATTGTTCCATCATTATTCCCATAAAGACAAAGAGTGGGACGGCGGCGAGTGTTTGTTCGGTCATGACCATTGAGAATTGCAAGGTCATCAAATAAAAAACTAACTTACCAAATCCAAGATAACCAAATACAAAACCTAAAAAAATTAATGTAAATGAAATTGGAAATCCTACAAAAATTGAAAAAAGCATTACACCAATTAAAATGAAACCTAGGACAGCAGGATCTATAAATTCAGCTAACATCTATTCATCATCTCCTGGCCATTTACCTCTAGTAGATGCCCAATAACTTTTTAATAACTCTGAAACTCCTTGAATAAGTAAAAATAATATACCAAACCATAGACAAGCTTTGATTGGCCACATTAAAGGCATCCAAGCAGTATCCATTCCTCTTTCACCTCTCATAATAGATTCTTGAACAAAACCTGTTGTCATCCATAAAAAAACTATTAATCCAGGAAAATAAAATAACAGATATAACCAAAAATCTATTAGCCCCTGAGTTTTAGTTTTAAAATTTCTGTATAAAAAGTCTGCTCGAATATGAACACCTTTAGATAATGCATAACCTGCACCAAGCATAAAAAGAGCTCCATACATAAATCTACTTAAATCATAAGCCCACATTGTAGGGGCTGTAAAAAGTTTTCTTGCTAATACTTCATAAACCATAGCAAGTATTAAAGGGACTGTTATCCAGCAAACAACATTACCTACCCATTTATTAAATAAATCAATTTTTGTTATTGTTGATGCCATCCATTTTGGCATGTCGTCAGGCATTTTACCTGAACCACCTCGCCTTTCAGCGATCATTTCATCTGTTATATCTAATTTAGATGGCTCATCTGACATAATAATTCCTTAAAAAAAACTGAAGCGAAAAATTAATTTCGCTTCAGTTTATATTTTATAATCTATCTAATTACTATTTTAAAGTAGCTGCGTGAGCCATTCCTAGCTTCGCATTAGACATTTGAGCTCCAGACCAGAATGGTACTGCAATATCAGCAAATGCTTTTTGTGAATCCCAAACTTTTTTGAAGAAAGGATTTTTAGCAGCATTTGTTTCTAAACTTTTCTTTGCAGCAGCCATATACGCTGGGAAATAGTCAGCTGGAGTATCATGCAAAATAACACCGTGCTTATTTGTAAGCTCAGCTAATGCTTTACCATTTTCGTATATTCTGTAACTCATTGATTTTGATAGAGATGCATTCGCAGCAACTTCTAAAGCTTTCTTCTCAATAGCAGACATTTTCTTATATTTGCTACCATTAATGTAGAAGTCAGCATTTACTACTACTTGGTGTAGACCTTGTAGATAGTAATGTTTTAGAACTTTTTGGAAACCGAATGTCATGTCTGGTTTTGGACAACACCATTCAGCAGCATCAATTGTTCCTGCTTCAAGAGCTGGAAGAATATCTCCACCACCCATTGCTACAGAAGCTACACCAATATCTTTATAAGTTTGTCCTGGAATTCCTGGGGGAGTTCTGAACTTATACTTTCTAAAGTCAGCCATGCTATTAATTGGCTCTTTGAACCAACCTAAAGCTTCTGGACCAACTGGTTGTAGCATGAAACCTTTAATGTCTCTTCCCATTTCGCTCCATAATTGGTCGTAAAGTTCTTTACCACCACCATATTGGAACCAAGATAAGAATGCTAAGTTATCAATACCAACACCTGCACCTGCTACTGGAGATCCAAATAACATAGCTGCTGGGTGATCACCTGACCAATAGTGAGTCCAAGCGAAACCACAATCGATTAATCCTTTATCAACTGCATCAAGAGTTTCCTTAACACCTACTACTGCTCCTGCTGGCATAATTTCAAACTTAAGTGAACCTTGTGTTAGTTCAGTTACTGTATCTGTAAAATCTTTTAACATTTTCACTTCATCAGCTTTTGCACTAATTACGGTTTGACACTTAAGAGTTTGTGCAGAATTTGCTCCTGTAACTGTCATGACAGTTAAAAGAAGAGTCCCTACAAATAATGATATGATTTTTTTCATACTTAATTTCCTCTTTAGTTTTATTAATAAAGTCAATACCCTCTCAAAAAACAGAAAGCTATACAAGTATTAAAATTGTACTTAAAAAATTTATAAAGCTTATATTTACTAGCATTTTGATCAAATATTATTATAAGCGGTTTATTTATGGACAGTTTTGATTATATTATTTTAGGTGCCGGTTCAGCAGGTTGTGTTTTGGCAAATAGATTATCCGAAAATCCTAATAATAAAGTTTTACTTTTAGAGGCTGGTGGAAAAGATACTTACCCTTGGATTCATATTCCAGTTGGATATTTTAAAACAATGCATAATCCAAAAGTAGACTGGTGTTATAAAACTGAGCCAGATGAAACAATGAATAATCGATCAATAAGATATCCACGTGGAAAAACCTTAGGTGGTAGCTCCTCTATTAATGGACTTTTATGGGTTCGAGGTCAAAAAGAAGATTATGATATTTGGAGACAATTAGGCAATACAGGATGGAGTTGGGACGATGTTTTACCTTACTTTTTAAAATCTGAAAATAATGAGCTAGGCAAAAGTGAATTTCATAATGATAGCGGACCTATAACTGTTGCTAATAAAAAGATCAATTTGAAGTTACTTAACGAATTTGAAAATGCTGCAGAAGAATTTGGAATTCCGAAAACGAATGATTTTAATACTGGAGATAACCATGGTGTAGGTTTTTTTCAATTCACCACCAGCTTTAATAAACCTGGATTAAAATTAAGATGCAGCGCTGCAAAAGGATATTTAAATCCTGCAAAAAAAAGACCTAATTTAAAAATTGTAGTTAAAGCCCATATTCAAAAAATAAATTTTGAAGGAAAAAAAGCGATAGGTGCAAGCTATTATCAAGGAGATAAAGTTGTCTCCGTTAAAGCTAACAAAGAAGTTATATTGTCTGCTGGTGCTATTGGTTCACCTCAAATACTCCAAGTTTCAGGAATTGGTAACTCTAATAAACTTAAAAAAAATGGTATAGAAGTAATTCACGAATTGGATGGTATAGGTCAAAATTTACAAGATCATCTAATGTTTAGACCCGTATATAAAGTTAAAAATTTGAAATCTCTTAATAGAAAAGTGGAGAGCTTGTTTGGTAGATTTATGATGGGCTTAGAATATATTTTAAATCAAAGTGGTCCAGTTACAATGGGTGCTAGTCAAATTTGTGGGTTTACAAAAAGCGATCCTTCAAGAGCAACACCTAACCTACAATTTCACGTTTCACCTGTAAGTACAGATATTTTAGGAGTAACTCCAATGCATGATTTTGAAGGTATCACGCCAACAGTTGCAAATGTTAGACCAACTAGCAGAGGTGAAATTAATATTGTTAGCTCAGATAGTAGAGATTATCCGAAAATTAAGATGAATTATCTATCAACTGATGATGATAGAAAAGTTGCAGCCCAAGGACTAAAAATAGTTCGTAAAATAATGCTGGAAACTGAAACTTTTAAAAAATACCAACCAGAAGAATATAGACCTGGAGTACATATTACTGATGATGAAGAATTAGTTAAAGAAGGATCGAACTTTACTCAAACAATTTTTCATCCTGTTGGGACTTGTAAAATGGGTCAAGATGAAATGTCAGTGGTTGATGAAAAACTTAAAGTTAGAGGCATTCAAAATTTAAGAGTAATTGATGCATCGATAATGCCGAATATTACTTCTGGTAATACTAACGCACCAACAATTATGATTGCTGAAAAAGGTGCAGATATGATATTACAAAATTAATGCTATCTGAATTATTCTCACCTGATCAATTAGCAATTTTAACACAAATTATATTAATTGATTTAGTTCTTGCTGGTGACAATGCAATAATTATTGGAATGGTTGCATCCAAATTTCCAGTTGAACAAAGAAAAAAAGTAATTTTTTGGGGTATTGGTGGAGCAATTATTTTAAGGGTAATCCTTACTCTATTAACAGCATATCTATTACAAATACCTGGTCTTAGACTTATTGGAGGTATTTTACTCTTATATATTGTCTACAAACTTTATGTAGATGTTATTAAAGGCGCTAGTAAAGAAGAAGATATTAAAGTTGATAATTCTAGTTTTATAAAGGCTATATGGACAGTATTGTTAGCTGACTTTACTATGAGTTTAGACAATGTTCTTGGTGTAGCAGGAGCCGCAGGTGAACATTATGGATTACTTGTATTTGGATTGTTGCTTTCTATAATCCTAATGGCGACAGCTGCTAATTTAATTTCTGGATGGATACAAAAGTACAGATGGATAGCATGGGCTGGCTTGTTAGCAATTTTAATTGTTGCTATTGATTTAATTAAAACAGATATTCAAGTATTACTTTTTTAAATGTATTTACAAAAAATTAGTCTTAAAAATAAATACGCACTTGTAACAGGTGCTGGAAAAGGCTTGGGTAGAGCCTGCTCTATTGCATTGGCTGAAGCTGGTGCAACTATTATTGCTTTAAGTAGAACTCAATCAGATTTGGATAAATTAGAAAAAGAAATAAAAAAAGTAAAAGGAAAAACAATAAAAATTCTTTGTGATGTAATGAATTACGAAGAAACAAAATCAAAATTAGACAAAATAAAAGTAATAGATATTTTAGTAAATAACGCTGGAACAAATTTGCCAGAACCTTTTGCACAGGTTAAACAAAAAAGTATGAACTACTTAGTAGACCTTAATTTAAAAGCTGCATTTAATGTTGCACAATTAGTAGTAAAAAAAATGCTTAAAAACAAAAAAAGACCTGGCTCAATTATAAATATGTCTTCTCAGCTTGGTCATGTAGGTTGTGAGGGCAGAAATGTTTATAATATGACTAAATTTGGAATAGAAGGTCTCACAAAGGGTATGGGAGTAGAGCTTGCTAAACATGATATACGCGTAAATACTGTTGCACCTACATTCGTTGCAACTCCAATGGTAAAAAATTTTTTTAAAAATAAAAAATTTAAAAAATCTGCTTTAAGTAGAATTCCAATGGGCAAACTCGCAACAGAAAGCGATGTTGCAACCACTGTGTGTTTCCTAGCATCATCTGCATCTTCAATGATAACTGGTACATCAATTTTAATCGATGGTGGATGGACAGCTCAATAATTTATAAAAGCTTATTCTTTTTTTTAATAATTATCTCCCAAGCAAAATCAATTGAATTTACTGGTAAATTTTTTCAAGGTCATTTTATTGTTGGTAAAACTGATCCAAATGCAAAAATTATTATAGATAAAAAAAATGTCAAAGTCTCAGATGAAGGATATTTTGTATTTGGCATTGATAGAGATAGAAAGTTTGATTTAAAAATAACTAAAGTTTTAGATAACAAAAAAGATATATTTATAAAAAAAATTTTTAAAAGAAAATACAATATTCAAAGAATTGATGGATTACCTGAAAATAAAGTAACTCCTCCTGAATCTGTTTATAAAAGAATTAAAGAAGAAAATAATAAAATTGGTGAAGCAAGAGCAATAAATTCTGATCTGATTTTTTTTAAAGATAAGTTTATAATGCCAGTTGATGGAATAATTAGTGGTGTATATGGTAGCCAAAGAATTTTAAATGGCAAACCAAAGTGGCCTCACTATGGAATAGATATTGCTGCCAAAAAAGGAACTCCAATTAAATCTTCAGGGGGAGGAGTGATAACAATGGCTGAAAAAGATTTATACTATACTGGTGGAACTATAATAATGGATCATGGACATGGAATTTCTACTATCTATTCTCATTTAGAAAATATTTTAGTTTCAGTTGGTGATCAAATTAATCAAGGTGATATAATTGGAACCGTAGGATCCACAGGAAGATCAACTGGACCTCATTTAGATTTTAGAGTTAATTGGTTTCAAACAAGACTTGATCCAATGACAGTTATAAACTAATTATTATTTTTATGAAAAAAACTCTTATCGAAAAAGCTTCAGACAAATTAGTTAATGCTTTTTTAAAAAATAAATTGATAGGTCCAATTCCAAGACAATATTCAAAAAAATTAGTTAACGCTCAAAAGTTTAGAAAGCTTTGTGAAAGTAAAATAAAAGAGCCAATTGTAGGTTTTAAAGCAGCTGGAACAGGTATTCCTGTTATGAAAAAATTAAAAGAAAAAGAACCTTTTTATGCATCTATTTATAAAAGAAATGTTGTTAAAAGTGGAGGAAAAGTAAAAATAAACAAAGGCACATTAGGTATTGAGCTTGAAGTTTGTTATCAAATTAAAAAAACTTTTTTTTCATCTAAAGGTTCAATTACTGCCAAAAATATCTCAAAATTTATTTCCTATATGGCACCTTGTATCGAGGTCGTTGGTTACAGACAAAAAAAGAAAGGCATTACATCCTTTGGAGATTTGTGCAGTGACTTTGGAGCCAATGTTAGATTTCTAGTAGGTAAAAAGAAAAAGTATAAAAAAATTAATATTGGTAATTTAAAAACAAATATTCAAAATAAAAAAATCAATCAAAGTGTTGATGGAAATACCAATACAGTTTTTATCAACCCAATCAATTCTTTAAAATTTGTATTAAATAAGATTAAAAAAGATAAGATTAATTTAGAAAAAGACTTTTGGGTTTTCACCGGCTCAACAGTGGGTGTTGTGCCAATAAAAGGAAGAGGTCTTTATGCTGGCAAAATTGATAAGTTGGGTGTTGCAAAAGCAATTATAAACTAAATTTCTGAACTTGATTTCAAACGCTCGTAAAAAAGTCTAGTTTTTACACCTATATTCAAAAAGGGTTCAGGTGGTAACCACGTTGGATTTTTCTTTTGTTCTATTATTTTAATTTCTTCTGAGATCTCTTCAGAAGCTTTAATTGCAATTTGTTCTCCAAACAATGTTCCAACTCCAATACCTGATCCATTATAACACCCAGCTACAAATATATTATCATCTATTTTCTCAAAAATTTGTGAACTATTTCTTGTTCTTGAAACAATACCTGACCAAGTGGACTCAATGATATCATTTGGTAGTTGAGGAAATCTTTTTTTAATTCCAATTCTTTGTATATGTGTTCTTTTTTCCAGTTCTAGTTTTGACATTTGAAAAGGATTTAAAACTTCAACAGTATTTCTTATAAGAATTCTTCTATTTTTAGTCATTCTTACTGTAGCACCCATAGGTCGAACAGACAAAAGGCCCCACTCCTTTGGACTTCCTATATTTGCATATTCTTTATCGCTCAAAGGCCTTGTCATACTTGCGGTTAACGTTAATGGAAAGTTATAATTTTTTTTAATACCAAGAGATTTTAAAAATCCATTTGTAGCAAATATAATTTTTTTTGTTTTTATTGTTCCTTTTTTAAATTCACAAATAATTTTATCTTTATTAATTTTCCAATTAATCAGAAATAAATTTTCAATTAGATTGACATTACTTGGCAGCGTATCAATCATTGCTCTTACTAATTTTCCAGGATGTAATAAAATTCCACCTTTTGTATACAGGCCAATATTATAAAAATCTGTTCCTAATCTTTTTTTTAGATCTTTGTTAAATAATAATTCATTTTCAAAATCTAAGTTTGATAATGTTTTTGAGAAATTTTCTAAAATTTTTTTATCTTCAAATTTGGAAGATGCGTAATATTTTCCAGATTCATACAAATCACAGTCGACCTGATATTCTTTTATAAACTTTTTAACTGTTTCAATTCCTAATTTATATATATCTGTTTTTTTTTTATAATTTTCTAAATCTTTATCAGAAGTAAACCCATCATTAAGTGTTGTATCAACTAAATAACCTGAATTTCTAGAACTTGCACCCTCTCCTGCTAACTGAGCATCAACTAAAGTGATGCTTTTATTTGGATGTATTGCTCCTAATTTTCTTGCGGCTGATAATCCTGTAAAACCTGCGCCAATGATTAACCAATCA
Source organism: Candidatus Pelagibacter sp. HIMB1321 (assembly GCF_900177485.1). NCBI lineage: Bacteria > Pseudomonadati > Pseudomonadota > Alphaproteobacteria > Candidatus Pelagibacterales > Candidatus Pelagibacteraceae > Candidatus Pelagibacter > Candidatus Pelagibacter sp. HIMB1321. The sequence goes on along the minus strand of NZ_LT840186.1, from coordinate 372,130 downwards.
CAATTGATATCATTTGTAAGAGATTTTATATTTGTTCTTGGATCAAGATCATTAATCCAAGAACAGAATTTATCATTACTTACTTCCATTAAGTAAGTTTATAATAACTACTCTAAATATAGTAGTCTTTAAGAAACCAAAGAAGGTTGTTTTTTCATATCTGCTTTATTGATACCAGCAACTCTTACTGGTTTCTTCATTGCATCTCTTCTAAATGGTTCACCAAGTTCTTGGTTTAGAATTACTTCAATAAATGTTGTAATTCCTTTTTTTTGATCTTCACAAGATTGCTTGATTGCATTTGTAGTTTCTTCCATTGTTCTAACAGTAACACCCTTTAATCCACAAGCATCAGCTACTTTTGCGTAACTTAATTCTGGATCAAGTTCTGTTCCAACAAAATTATTATCAAACCATAAAGTAGTATTTCTTTTTTCAGCTCCCCACTGGTAATTTCTAAAAATTACCATTGTAATTGCTGGCCACTCTTTTCTGGCACATGAGCTCATTTCATTCATGCTGATACCGAAAGCACCATCACCAGCAAATCCTATAACTGGAGTTTCGGGGCAACCAATTTTAGCTCCTAAAATTGCTGGAAAACCATAACCGCATGGACCAAATAATCCTGGCGCTAAATATTTTCTTGGTTTTTCAAATGTTGGATAAGCATTTCCAATTGCACAATTGTTTCCAATATCACTAGAAATAATGACGTCATCAGGCATACCAGCTTGAATTGCTCTCCATGCTTGTCTTGGAGACATTCTATCAGCATCTCTCTCTCTTGCTTCCTTGTTCCAAACCGTTCCTTCATCATCATCTTCATGATCAAGACTTGAAAGTTTTTGTAACCAAGCAGATTTAGTTTGATGAATTAAATCTTTTCTAGCCTGTCTATCTGTATCGCCCGCACCAGAAGAAAGTTTTTCAAGAATCTGCGTTGCAACTAATTTTGCATCACCACTAATTCCGACAGTTACTTTTTTAGTTAATCCAATTCTATCAGGATTAATATCTACTTGAATGATGCTTGCATTCTTTGGCCAATAATCAATTCCATATCCAGGTAATGTAGAAAATGGATTTAATCTTGTTCCAAGTGCTAAAACAACATCAGCTTTAGAAATTAACTCCATTGCTGCTTTTGAACCATTATAACCTAATGGTCCAACGGCTAAAGGATGACTTCCAGGAAAACTATCATTGTGTTGGTAGCCTGAGCATACTGGTGCATCTAATTTTTCAGCAAGTTTTTTTGTTTCTTCTATTGCACCACCAATTACAACACCTGCTCCAGATAAAATTACTGGAAACTTAGCTTTTGATAAAAGATCAGCTGCTTTCATAATTGCATCAGTACCACCACTTTGTCTTTCAAGTCTTACAATTGGTGGAAGATCAATATCAATAACTTGTGTCCAATAATCTCTTGGTACATTTATTTGAGCTGGAGCTGATCCTCTAATAGCTTTTTCAATAACTCTATTTAACACTTCTGCCATTCTTGATGGATCTCTTACCTCTTCTTGATAGCAAACCATATCTTTAAATAAGTTCATTTGTTCAACCTCTTGGAAACCTCCTTGACCCATAGTTTTATTTGCAGCTTGAGGTGTTACCAATAATAAAGGCGTGTGGTTCCAATACGCAGTTTTAATAGGAGTAACTAATCCAGTTATACCAGGACCATTTTGTGCAATAACCATTGACATTTTTCCAGTTGCTCTGGTGTATCCGTCTGCGATCAATCCACCGTTAGTTTCATGAGCAACATCCCAAAAAGTTATTCCAGCATCAGGAAAGATGTCTGATATAGGCATAAATGCAGAACCAATAATACCAAAAGCATGCTCAATTCCATGCATTTGTAAAACTTTTACGAAAGCTTCTTCAGTTGTCATTTTAGCCATAAATTATTCTCCTTAATATTTTCTTTTTAATTCTGTATGTAAAATTTATAAAAATTAATTTGTTAATCTGTGTGATTAATATATAAGATTTTCAAAATTTCAAACAAACAAATCGACACAAATATGGCTACAGATATAATTATACATGATGAAAAAGACAACGTAGGTGTTGTTGTAATAGAAAAAATTACACCAAAACAGGATTGTTCTTGCTGGATAATGGAAAATGATAAAACAGTAAATATTCAATCTGTGGATGAAATACCTTTAGGGCATAAAATTGCAATGATCGACCTAAAGGAAGGCGATACTATTCTAAAATATGGCCATGATATTGGTAAAGTGGTTAAATCAATTAAAAAAGGTGAGCATGTTCATGTTCATAATGTTAAAACGAAGAAGTGGTAGGAAATTATGGAAATCCCAAAAAGTTTTTTAGGTTATAAAAGAGAAAATGGAAGAGCTGGTACTAGAAACCATGTAATCATTCTTCCTGTTGATGATATTTCAAATGCATGTGCTGAAGCTGTTGCAAATAATATTAAAGGCACGATCGCTCTTCCTCATTCTTATGGAAGATTGCAATTTGGAGCAGATTTAGAATTACACTTTAGAACTATTATTGGAACAGGTAAAAATCCAAACGTAGCTGCTGTAATTGTAATTGGTATTGAGCCTAAATGGACAAAAAGAATTGTCGATGAAATTGCAAAAACTGGAAAACCTGTTGAGGGATTTCATATTGAAAGAACCGGTGATATTGGAACAATTATGAAAGCTTCTAAAAAAGCTCAAGAGTTTGCAATGTGGGCATCTGAAAAACAAAGAGAAGAATGTCCATTAAGTGATTTATGGATTTCTGTGAAATGTGGAGAGTCTGATACAACATCAGGATTAGCTGCAAACCCAACAGTTGGAAATCTAATGGATAAATTAGAACCATTAGGAGTTCATTTATGCTTTGGTGAAACATCTGAATTAACAGGTGCTGAACAAGTTTGTGCTACAAGAGGTGCAACTAAAGAAGCTTCTGACAAGTTTATGAAAACATGGAGCGATTATAATGATTTCATTTTAAAAGAAGCGACAGATGATTTGTCTGAAAGTCAACCAACAGCTGGAAATATTGCAGGTGGACTAACAACTATTGAAGAAAAAGCTTTCGGTAATTTCCAAAAAATTGGGTCTAGAAAATTTATTGATGTTTTAGAACCAGCAGAAGAACCTACAAAAGGTAAAGGTTTATATTTTATGGATACTTCTTCTGCGGCGGCAGAGTGTATTACACTTCAAGCAGCAGCTGGATTTAACATTCATTTATTTCCAACAGGACAGGGAAATATTGTTGGAAACCCAATTGAACCAGTTGTGAAATTAACAGCAAACCCTATAACAGTAGCTGGTATGGGAGAACACATTGATTGTGATGTATCAAAAATTCTATCAAGAGAGATGAATTTAGATCAAGCTGGAGATGAATTAATTAAATCAATGTTAAGAGTAGCTAACGGAAGATTAACTTGTGCTGAAGCTTTAGGTCATAAAGAATTTGTTATGACTAAGCTTTACAGAAGTGCTTAGAACTTAATAATCAAAATTAATGTTAAAAAATAAATACTTGGTAGTAATACCGGGTATAGTTCTCGCTTTCGTTCTTTATACCCTATCTCAAGGTTTCAATAATATAATTGGAATTGAGCTACTTGGGTACGAAAAGAGCCCAATTTCAACTGCAATGATTGCTATCTTAATTGGTATATTTTTTGGAAATATTTTCCAAGTCAGAGAAATGACAAGTATTGGATTAGATTTTACGCAAAAATATATATTAAAATTAGGAATTATTTGTTTAGGTATTCAACTTAAACCTTTTGAATTTTTAGAATTTGGTAAAATTGCAATTCCACTTATTATAATTTGCATAATAAGTGTTTTAGTTGTTGTTAAATTACTTATTAAGAAGCTAAAAATTCCAAGACATATGGCTTATTTGATTTCAATTGGTAGTACAGTTTGTGGAACAACAGCAATTATGGCAACCGCTCCAGTTATTAAAGCCAAAAAAAATGAAATTTCTTATGCAATAGCAAATATTACTGTTTTTGGAATTTTATCAATGTTGATATATCCATATTTTGCTAACTATTATTTTGAAAGTAATCCTTTGCAGATTGGATTATTTTTAGGCACATCTATCCATGAAACATCACAAGTAGCAGCTGCAGGATTAATATATGATCAACAGTTCAATAGTCCAGAAACACTCAATATTGCAACGGTAACTAAACTAATTAGAAATACATTTTTGGTAATTATGATACCTTTGTTTGCATATCTTTATAATAGAGGTGAGGCTAAAGAAAAAAATTATTCTATAATTAAAATTTTCCCTTATTTTGTGCTTGGATTTGTTGGGATGATCATTTTTAGAAATATTGGTGACCATTTATTTTTAGATACTACTTCATCACAAAATTGGTCTCAAACAGTTGATATTATAAAATCTAGCTCTAAAGTTTTTCTCACAATGGCTATGGCCGCGATTGGTTTATCTACTAATCTAAGAGGTTTGAAAACAATGGGATACAAACCTTTTGTGGTTGGTTTTATTGCTATGACTACAGTTGGTTTAGTAAGTTTGATAACTATTAATATAGCTTATTTAGTCTTCTAAATTGTCTTCAAGAAAATTTTTAAGAAGCTTTTGAAAAATGCTTCTTTCTTAAATCAGAAATAAATCTTCTAATAAATGCAGCAGCAATACCAAGTCCAACAGCAAAAAATATTGAAAACAAACTATATACAATTGGCATTTCTTTAGAGAATTTTTGTACTAACATTGATAATGCATTTAATTCATTATTAGTTATTTGATTTATTTCTTTTTCAACATGTTCAACAAAAAAGGTATCATAAGCAATTGCTATACCAACAGCTAATAATAAAATTGCCAATAAAGCTTTTAAGCCAGAACTGTTAATTTTTTCACCAAGTTTTTGTCCAGACTGAACTCCAATAATTGATCCAACTACAAGTAAAAAAACTAAAACTAAATCAATTGATCCATAATTAAATGCATGAAGAAATGTAACAATTACACTTACAAAAATTGTTACAAATAATGAAGTTCCGGGAACTAATTTAGTAGGCATTTTTATAATGTAAATCATAGCTGGAACTAAAATAAATGCCCCACCAATTCCCATTATTGCAGCAATAAATCCTACCATGAGACCTATAATGATTGGTGTAAAAATACTTTCATACAATTTAGATTTTGGAAATCTCATTCTAAATGGAAGACCGTGTATCCAATAATGAACATGTAATTTTTTCTTAATTAAAGCATTTTTTCTTGAATTATCTATCTCGCCTAAACTTTCAACAAGCATCAAGGTTCCTATAATTGCAAGGATGTACATGTAAGCTAAAGATATAACAGTATCAATTTTACCTATCCCTTTGAAATAACTAAACGTATAAATGCCTAGTAAAGTTCCAATTGATCCACCAATAACAATCATGAAACCCATTTTATAATCTAAAGTATTTTTTAAATAATGAGTTGTTGAGCCTGATACAGAGGTAGCTAAAATGTTATTTGCTTCATTTGCGACTGCATATGCAGGAGGCACACCTAAAAATATTAAGAAAGGTGTCATCAAAAAACCTCCACCAACACCGAACAGCCCCGATAAAACACCTACAATTCCACTCAGTAATAAAATTTCAATAGCGCTAATTGAAACTTGAGCTATAGGTAGAAAGACTTCCATTAAATTTATTTGTGAAACTTAAAAATAACTTAACTAAAAGTTATAAGAGTGCCAACTAAAATCACACCCCAATATGCAGCTAATCCTGCAAAAATACTAGTTTTGATGATTATTGTTTTTAAGTTTAATATTTTATTAAGAAATTTATTTTGAAATAATTGCATTTATGGAGGTCAATACACCCACAAAGTTATTTGTCAAATAATTTATAATTAAATAAAAATTTTTTTATTAATAGATAGTTGCACCAAAAATTTTGACAATCCCATCCTCTACACCAAGAACCAATCTGCCAAGAAATTCCCCTGGGATCTCTGTATTCAGCTGCTTGATAAGAATAGTTATATGATCTCCTCTTCTTAATGTACCGAAAGGCTCATACATCTCTTTTAGGTTAACTATTAATTTATTGTTAGCCCATTGCTTACCAAGCTCTACTTCATTGGCCCCAAACAACATTTGAGTAGAAAAATCTCTAGTAAAACCACCATAATCTTTAAGATTTGATGATTTTACTAAATTTTCCCAAATAGGTTTAGCTATAGCAAAAATCTCCTCATCTGATTTTGCTAGAAGATCCATGAAATTACTCTTTTAATTAATAATTAACTTAAGAGGCTTTTTTCTTCTCGTTTTCGTCAACGATATGGTAAACAGGCACTTTCTCCATGCTGAACTTACCAGTTTTAGGATCTCTTCTTGAAACTGTTAAACAATGCCAATTATCATCATCTAATTTCATGTGATCACCTCTGTAGTAATATCCAGGCCAACGAGTTTCTTCTCTAAATAGAGTATGTTCAGTAACACACTGAGAAGTTAAAGCTCTATGCTTTAGCTCCCAAGCTCTCATTAACTGGTGATAATCCTCTGCTCCAACATGCTCTAGATCTTCTTGCAGCCAATCTAGTAGCTCCAGACCTCTTTTTAGCATATTTCCATTAGTCATATAGTTGGAAGTAATACCACCTACATACTCATCCATGATTTTCTGTAGTCTTTGTAAACCTTGAATTGGAGATATATAGCTTGGAGATACTGTTCCTCCTGTAATCTCGTTTCTTGCGATTGTGTAATTATCTAAAGGTTTATAAACAATTTCCTTAAAGTTTTCACACTGTTTGTCTGAAACTTTAATTCCATCTGCTTTTTTATCTTCAATATATTTTACAGCAGCTTTTGCAGCTAATCTTCCTTCAGTAAAAGAACCTGATGAAAATTTGTGTGCACTTCCACCAACAGTGTCACCCGCACCAAATAATCCATCGATAGTTAACATTCTATTGTAACCCCAGAAATATTCTGGCGGAGATAAATCTTCAGGTCCACTTACCCAAGCTCCTGAACATGTTGCATGAGAGCCCATAACATATGGTTCTGAAGTAGTTAGTTCTGGATTTGTGTATTTAGGGTCAATATTTTGCGAAGCCCAAACAACTGCTTGTCCAACTGTCATGCCTAAAAAGTTTTCCCATCCAACAGTTTCTAAGTGTGGATCTTGGAAAGCCTCAGTTGTAACCATATGAATTGGTCCACCACCTGCAGCAACTTCTTGAATAAATGCATGGTTTCTTAAACAAGTAGGAGTTGGATGATGATCAATATATTCACCAACTAGCTCTTTAGTTTGATCATACCATTTCTTCTCGTAGTTTTCGCCATTAGCGTTTTGAGTGTATGTTTTTAAATGAAGAAAATAGGCACCAACTGGTCCATATCCATCTTTAAATCTACATAAAACAATTCTATTTTCCATCTGAGTCATTTTAGCCCCAGCTGCTATTGGTAATGCATATGCTGAACCATTACTCCAAGGTGCGTACCAAGTTCTTCCCATACCTTCACCAACTGCTCTTGGCTTAAATATGTGTGATGCTCCACCAGCAGCAACAATAACTGCTTTAGCTCTAAACACATGGAAATCACCTGTTCTCATGTTAAAGCCTACAGCTCCACCAATTCTATTGTCTTGAGCTTCATCCATTAAAAGATGAGTAATCATTATTCTATTGTAAATTTTATCAGCAGATTTTTTTGCAGCTTCAGCAACAATTGGCTTATAACTTTCACCATGGATCATTATCTGCCACTTACCTTCTCTTAGGTATCTTCCAGTTTTTTCATTTTTCATCATTGGAAGACCCCATTCATCAAACATATGAACTGTAGAATCTACATGACGAGCCATGTCATAACCTAAATCTTCTCTAACCATTCCCATCAGATCATTTCTTGCATATCGAACATGATCTTCTGGTTGGTTTTCGCCCCACTGCATACCCATGTAGCAGTTAATTGCATATAGACCTTGAGCTACAGCACCACTTCTATCGATGTTAGCTTTCTCAACACAAACAATTTTCATGTCTCTGCCCCAGTGTCTCGCTTCAAACGTAGCACCAGTTCCAGCCATACCACCACCAACAACTAGAATATCACAATCTTCGTAATGAGTTTTATGCTTTGCCATTAGTAGTATACCCCTTTCTTGAACGACTCTTTAGGAACAACAGGTAATTCACCACCCGTATTTAATCCTTCTGGTTCTCTATACAATCTTTGAGAATTTATTTCTCCTTGGTTTGGTTTATCACCATCTGCAAGTTTTGGAATAAATTTACCCCAAGGTTTTGTTGTAATTGGAGAAACAAAGTTTTTTTCTGTTCCATTTCTAAATTTTATTTTCCAAGAGATTGTTCCTTTTTCCTCTTCTCTTCTAACTCTTACACTGTGTCCCATTGGAGCAAAGTCTGCATAACCTCTTACATCAATTGCATGATTAGGACATGCTTTAACGCATGAATAACATTCCCAACAAAAGTTTGGCTCTATATTTTTTGCACGTCTGATATTTTCATCAATGTGCATTATATCTGATGGGCAAATATCTACGCAATGACCGCAGCCATCACATCTAGTCATGTATACAAATGTTGACATATTATCTTTTCTCCTTTTCTAAATTTAATAGTGTTTAGGTTGTTCTCTTTTAATACCAAGACCAAATTGCTCTGGTGCATCCGCTGGTGGTGGCAGGTTATCTCTCGAACCATCTGCTTCAGCCAAATTTTTTTGTATTGCTGCTCCTGGTTTATAAAACATGTGAGCAAACTTAGACCAATATACACCTCCAAATAAAACAATATTTGCAGTTACGAATAAAATCAAAAATAAATAAGATAATCCAACTTGACCATTAAATTGTGTGTATGACCAAGCTAATCCAAAAGTAGCACAAGCTAAAAGAGCAAGTACAAATAAATCTGCTTTAATAATTCTATACCAAGGATGAGCTTCTGATGAAACATCTACTCTTAAGAAAAACCAGAACCAATAACCACCTAAACAAGTAAGTATTGCTCCAACATGCCAGAGCATTGACCAAATTTCTGAATTAGATTTCCCAGCACCAGTGTAGCTGAAAACTAAAACTACTGATGCAATCCAAAATAAAATTGTACCATACATACCAAGTACATGAGCAAGTCTTCTTTTTCCAAAGCCAAGTTCTGAAGTTGTACCAATATCTACAACTGCTGTTTTTGCTATTATCGCAGTTTTTTCTCCAGCACTAAGTTCTTTAGTTGCTGACAATTTTGCTTTTTTTGCATTATTAAAAAAGTAAGTAATATTTTTATGATGGATCATTTGAATAATTGTTCCAACAGCAATTAAAATAACCATTGCTATAATAAAGCTTTGCATAGCAACTGGCGAAACGGTTTCTGCTAAAGTAGAAAATGGGTTTGTGTATATCATAGATTAATTAAATTAGTTAAATTGTAGAAACACTTAGTATAGTTGAAAATAATCTTCAACTGATAACTATTGTACATTTTGTCGTTATTAGGGTTATTTTCTTCTTATATAATGTTGTTTTTTTGGGATTACTGATCTTACACCGCCTTGAGGGTTCTCAACGTCACCAGAACGTCTTGGAATCACATGAATATGACAATGCATTATTGACTGTCCAGCAACAGTTCCTGAATTAGTACCTACATTGAAACCTTCTACACTTGTATCTTTATTTAAAATTTCATCTTTAACTAATTTTATAAGATCATTACATGCTAAAAGCTCCTCATTTGTTAGGTCAAAATAATTCTTAATGTGTCTTTTTGGAATTATCAGACAATGATGATCAGAGACTGGGTAAGTGTCATAACTTGCATAAGCTAAATTATTTTCATGTGCTACTCCACTTTCTTTAACATTGCAAAATAAACAAGGATTATTTGGATCTCTCATATCAAAATTTTTTTACATTTCTTAATTTCTGAATTTAAAGTTTTAGATATCAAATTAAAATAATTTAAACTTTTTCTTTTCCAGCTATTATTATGAATTTTACTTACTGAAGCAACTCCTTTACCAGAACCAACTAAAATAATTTCATCAAATTCTTGTAGTTGATTTACATAAATATTTTTTTTAAAAATTTTAGGTAATTTTTTTTCTAATGATCTAAATGTAATACCTTTATAAAAACCTTTTATAGGTGAGTATATTTTTTTATCTTTTGCTAAAAGAATATTTGAAGTTCCTGTCTCTAAAAGTTTTTTATCACTTATAAGACCTATATCAAACTTACTGGTATCAAGTTTTGATAGATGTAAAAGAATCTTTCTGTATTTAAGATTTTTATATTCTGGCTTTTGACGTTTTAATTTTACTAATTTTAAAACTAAATTATTTTTAATCTTTATCTTGCTCCTTATTGAAATTGAAATAACTTTTTTATTTAAAGCTATTCTTAAAAGATGATTATATTTTTTACTATTAGATAAGTTTTTTCTTAAAAGTTTAAAAATATTTTTTTTTAAATTTTTTGTATTTATTCCATAAACTATTGCAGATTTGATTAAATTATTAATATGATCTCTAAAAAAAAGAATCTTAAAAGATTTATCAAAAATCCACATGGTAGTGAAGACACCATGATCTCCCCATAGGTCATTAAACTTTATCTCTTTTAAATTATTAAGCTGATAAGATTTTTTTAATAAGAAAGTTGCCATTTAAAGTTAAAAAAGATTCTGGGTGAAATTGAAATCCATAAATTTTATCTAGATTATTTTCAAATGCCATAGCAACATTTGTAATTTTGCAACGCATTGTTATATCAAAACTATTCTTTTTAAAAGGCTCTTTAAGCTTTAATGAATGATATCTGCCAACTTTAAATTCTGAATTATCATCAAAAATTTTACTTTTATTGTTAACTTTTATTTTAGATTGAAAACCATGATAGATATTTTTCTGTTCTATTATTCTAGCCCCTTCATTAAACAAAATTTGTTGAAATCCTAAACATATTCCAATTATCTTTTTTTTTCTTTTATATTTTTTATAAATTTTTGAAGTCCTTGGATAATCTTTTGGGTTACCAGGTCCTGGTGAGAAAACTAAAGAGCTAGCTTTTTCTAAAGTATTATAATTAATTTTGTCATAATTATCACAAACTACTTTATCAAATCTTGAAAATTGATGAACGACGTTGAATGTGAATGAGTCGTTATGATCTATTATGTAAATCATTAATACAAATCTATTAAAGCTTTAGCTTTTATATAATTTTCATTGAACTCTCGGCTGGCATTGCTGTCTATCACTACACCTGATGCAACCGCTACTTCTGATATATTTTTAAAATTTAAAATTGATCTAATAATTATATTAAATCTCATATCTCCATTAAATTTTATATAACCAAAGCTTCCAGTATAAATATTTCGATTTTCTTTTTCTTGATTATTTAAAAGTTTTAAGGTGTTTATCTTTGGACAACCAATTACAGATCCTCCAGGCATCATAGCTTTGATAATATCTAAAATTTGAACTGATTTTCTAACTTTACCTTTAATTAAGCTTACATAATGAAATAAGTCTCGGTATTCTTCAATTACTTTTTCTTTAACAACCTCAACACTTAATGGAACACATATTTTAGATAAATCATTTCTTTCCATATCTACGATCATGTTATGTTCTTTATTTTCTTTAATATTCTTTTGAAAGTATTTTAATGCTTTTGATTTATTCATCTTATTTATTTTTTTTACAGTTCCAGCGATTGGTTTGGTTGAAATTTGGTTACCTTTCTTATCGATGAGATTTTCTGGAGAACAGCTTACAATTGAAAAATCCTTATCTTTAATCATGAATGCTTCTGGCGCTAAATTAAACTCAGATAATCTAGAAAAGAAATCTAACGGATCAACTTTTGATTTAGACTTGTATTTAGTACAAATTTTTATTTGATAAGTGTCTCCTGCTCTTATTCTTTTTTTAAATTTATCAAATATTTTAGAGTAAGCCTTTTTATTTATATTAATCTTAAAATTTTTATTTAACTTTTTGTAATTATTTGAATTTACAAAATTATTAATACTAAGAACAGTTTCAGGTTTATAAAAAATACCTTTGTAAAAATTTAAAGACTTTTGTTTTGGGATTTTTATATCTATTAAATTATTTAATAATTCATAACCAAAAAAACCTAAAAATAAATCTGTACTTTTAGATTTTTTTTTATTTGTTTTAAAATTTAAGAAATTTTGGACATCTTTAATGTTTCTTAAAATTATTTTTTTTGAAAAATCATAATAAATTTTGAACCCTTTATTTGATTTGTAAATGATATAAGGCTGATTAGAATTATGTAATTTATAAAGTTTGTAAATATTACTCAATTTATTCAGTTTTTAATCTTAAAACAGCTTCTTCTTTAATTGGTAAATGAATTATTGCTGCAAATACTGATAATGCAATTGCTAAATACCACGCATAATCATATGAGCCATAAAGATCATGGAATAAACCTCCAAGATAGGCACCAAAAAATGAACCTACTTGATGACTTAAAAAAACAATACCATATAAAAGGCCTAAATATTTAGTCCCAAATAAATGAGCAACTATTCCACTTGTTGCAGGTACTGTTGAAAGCCATAAAAATCCAAAACTAGCACCAAATATAAAAGCATTTAGATTGCTAGCTGGAAGAAAAATAAATAAAATTATTGAAATTCCCCTTAAGAAATAAATTGAACTTAATATAATTTTTTTACTTATTTTAGTTGATAAATAACCACTAAGTAATGATCCAAAAATATTAAAAAGTCCAATTAGAGATAATATTGCTGCAGCAGTCCAGTTTTCTAAACCTCTATCGATTACATATTTAGGGACATGAGTTCCAACCAACGTAATGTGAAATCCGCAAACAAAAAAACCAGAAGTTAATAAAATATAGCTTTTTGTTTTAAAAGCTTCACTGAGTGCCTGAAAAGTTGTTTGAGAACTAGGTTTTTCTAAATTCTCACTAACTGATGGTGATTTAACAAAATAAGAAATAACAAAACCAATTAATAAAAACACAACAAAGTAATATAATGTATTGATCCATCCGTTATTGGCTAAGCTATAGTTTGTAAAAATTGGTGAGATAAAATAACCAAACGAACCTACTGCTGTGACAAAACTCATCGCAATTGTTCTATTTGATAAAGGAAAGTGTTTACCAACTATAGACATTGGAATACTTATCGCAGTACCACCAAGTCCTATTCCTACAAGAATACCAAGATCTAATTGGAAAAAAATTCCAGTGTTAGGTCCAGAATATAAAAAATAAATACCTAATGTATAAAAAATAAATGCAAGCATGATTGCTTTGTGACCACCATATCTATCGGCTATTGCTCCAAAAATTGGTCCTGTTAATCCCCACATTAACATTTGAATTCCAATAGCTAGTCCTGACTCTGTTATTGATACTCCAAGATCTCTTTGAAAATCATTAATAAACAAACCAAAGGTTTGTCTAACCCCTAAAGAGATTAAAACTACTCCACAGGCTGCGATGAGTGTTACTAATGCAGTATTAGAATTAATAAATTTTTCAGATGTCATTTAAGATGTCTTAATGCCTGCTTTATATCAGCAATAAGATCTTTTGGGTCTTCTAAACCAATATGAAACCTAACTAAATGTTCATCCTTTTCAAGTTTGAGATATTTACGAGTACCTGTTTCTCTAAACTCTTGATGAAGTGCTAAACTTTCAAATCCTCCCCAACTATAACCATAACCAAATAATTTTAGTGAATTAACAAATTTTCTAACTGAATTAATATTTTTAGATTTTATTTTTAAGCCCATCAGTCCTGATGCACCAGAATAATATTTTTTCCACATTCTAAAGTTGTGACTATCCTTTTTGTAAGGATACAAAAGTTTAAACTTTTTATTTTTAGATAAAAATTCAGCAACTTTTTTTGCATTTTCTCTATGACGATCCAATCTAACATCCAGTGTTCTAAGTCCACGTGTTATCAAATAAGCATCATCAGGTCCTAATCTTAGACCTGTAATTCTTTCAGCATTTTTTACTTGATTGAAAACTTTTTTATTTACAGCCAAACTTCCACCCATCACATCTGAGTGACCTGAATAATATTTGGTAGCTGATACAATCGACATATCAAAACCAAGCTTAATAGGTTTTAAATAATATGGTGTACCCCAAGTATTATCTATAGCAGTTAAAATTTTATTTTTTTTTGCAATTGATATAATTTTTCCTAAATCTTGAAAATCAAAAGTATTACTACCTGGGTTTTCAACAAAAATTAATTTAGTTTTTTTACTTATTGCACTCTCCAGAGTTTTTAAATCGTGAGGATTATAAAAAGTTGTTTTGATATTAAATTCTTTTAAAAAATTTTCAGTTAATAATCTTGTTGGACTATACACTGGATCAGCGGCTATGATTTCATCACCAGGTCTTGTCACACTAAATATAGCTAAAAAAACTGCACCAAAACCTGTCGGTGTTGTAAAGACATGATAGCTTTCTTCTAATTTTGTTAAAATCTTTTGTAAGATATAAGTGGTAGAAGTGCCTTGTCTTCCATAATCAAAATGACCGCCTGTTGGATTTTTTTGAGCTTTAGCTTGAGTTTTTCTTATATGTTGCATTGACTTAAAGATTATCGTCGAAGCTCTTACAACCGGAGGATTAACTGACTGATTATGAAAGTCTTTTGCTGTATGTTTTAAAAAAGTTTTAAATGAATTCGACATAAAAAATTTGATAACTAATGGCGACTATGCTATATCCCCAACATAATTTCAAACAAATAATAACATAGGAATTAATGAGTTATCCAAAAAAACATAGGGGCCGAAGAAAACAGGGCTCTAAAAAAAGAAGAGCTAAAAGAAAAAATAAAAAGAAATAGCTTTATTCTTTAATCCAGCCACCACCAAGAACCTTATAACCAAACTGGTCTTTGTTATAAAATACGCAAGCCTGTCCAGGAGAAATACCATCTTCTGGTATGAATAAATTAACTTCAGCTTTATCATCATCAAAGCTAACATTTGCCTCTAAAAGTTTACCAGTAGATCTTACTTTGCAAAATATATTATTTTGAAAATCTTCTTTAGTTGTAAGTAAATTTATATCTTTGAGACGAATTTTTTTTTTACCTAAATGCTCTTTTGGTCCAACTATAATTTCATTATTTTCAGAATTGATTTTTAAAACATATAAAGGCTCTTTATCAGAAACCTTGATTCCTTTTCTTTGTCCAATTGTAAAATTAATAATTCCATCGTGAACACCAATTACTTTTCCTTCTAAATTTTTAATATTCCCTTTTTTAAATGAGTCTGGTCTAAACTTTTGAATTACTGATGCGTAATCACCATTTGGAACAAAACATATATCTTGGCTATCAGGCTTATCAGCCACATTCAAATCTAAATTTTTTGCAATTTCTCTTGTCTCATTTTTTAATAAATTTCCCAAAGGAAATCTTAAATAATCTAATTGTTGTCTAGTTGTATTGAATAGAAAATAACTTTGATCTCTATTTTCATCTATTGCTCTATACATATTCGTTGAATTATTTTGAGTAATACTTTTCACGTAATGGCCTGTAACTAAAGCATCGGCTTTAAGTTCTTTGGATACTTCAAATAAATCTTTAAATTTTACTGTTTGATTACACTGAACACAGGGAATAGGTGTTTCTCCTTTTAAGTAACTTTCTACAAAGTTATCAATTACACCCTTTCTAAACTTATTTTGAAAATATAAAATCTTATGTTCAATATCTAATTTATTAGCGACCCTTTTTGCATCCATAATATCTTGACCTGAGCAACATTGTTTTGATGCAGCAACTTCTTTTCCATCATCATAAAGCTTAAGCGTAATCCCAATTACTTTGTAACCTTCACTTTTCATCATGCCTGCAACAGTAGATGAGTCTACTCCTCCAGACATTGCCACAACAACTTTTGTGTCTGAAGGTTTTTTGGGGAACCCTAATGAATTCAAATTATTGTTCATTATTCAATTATACTTATAAGATTTTAGAAAATCTTTAAATTTTACGATTTTGTAAATCTATTATTATTTGAGCCAGTTTTGGCAATTTCACCCTGTATCCAATTATACGTTTTTGTAAGACCTTCTTTTAGTTTAATTTGATAAGACCAATCTAAAATTTTTTTAACTAAGTCATTATTGCTTGATCTACCTCTTACCCCTTTAGGTTTATCTAATTGATATTCTTTTTCAATTTCATCTAATTCTGCAATATCTTTAATTACGTCTATCATTTGATTTATAGAAACTTGTTCATCACTACCAATATTAACAGGATCAGAGTAATCAGAGTTAAATAATCTTAATGTGCCTTCAACACAGTCGTCTATATATAAAAATGTTCTTGTTTGTAATCCATCCCCCCAAACATAAATTTTGTTATCTTTTTTTGTTTTTGCCTCAATAATTTTTCTACATAAAGCTGCTGGAGCTTTCTCTCTACCTCCATCATAAGTACCGTATGGTCCATAAATATTATGGTATCTAGCTATTCTAACTTGTATTCCATAATCCTCTTGAAAATGTCTACACATCCTTTCACTGAATAGTTTCTCCCAGCCATAACCATCTTCTGGATCAGCTGGATATGCATCTTCTTCTTTCAAACCATCAATAAAAACTTCTTCCTGTTTTGATTTATTATAAGCACACGCACTTGATGAAAAAAAATATTTTTCTATTTCATTTTCTTTTGAGGCTATAAGTAAATTTGTATTAATTAGAACTGATTGCATACATTCTGCTTTATTATTTTCAATAAAACCCATGCCACCCATATTACAAGCCATATTAAATACATAATTAATGCCCGGGGTAACTTTTCTACAATTAATGATATCTTTCATATCCATTGAATAATGATTTTCAGATTTTTCAAAGTCTTGGAACCAATATTCTTTAGGTTTAATATCTACTGCAACTACGTTATTTCCATTATCTAAAAATTTTTTAACTAAATGACCGCCAATAAAACCACCTGCGCCAACAATTAAAACTTTTTTTGTTTTGTCAATTTTCATTAAGATCTTATAGCTACTCCTGGCTCTACAAAATTATGACCAAAAACATCTGCAACTGCTTTATAAGTTACTTCACCTTTATGAACATTTAATCCTGCTAAAAAGTTTTTATCTTCACCTAAAGCCTTTTGATAACCTTTGTTAGCAAGTTTTACTAAAAAAGGTAATGTTGCATTATTTAATGCAAGTGTTGATGTTCTTGGAACTCCACCTGGCATATTAGCTACACAATAATGAACTACATCATCAACAATATATGTCGGATCACCATGAGTAGTTGGCTTACTCGTTTCAACACACCCACCTTGATCAATTGCAACATCAACAATTACAGATCCTCTTTTCATTAATTTCAACATATCTTTGGTAACAAGCTTAGGTGCCTCAGCTCCTGGAATTAAAACTCCTCCAATTAATAAATCAGCTTCTGCCACTAATTTATTTAAATCAATTTTATCACTTTGTTCTGGAATTATTTTATCCCCAAACATTCCAACTAACTGTTTTAGTCTTGCCTCTGATTTATCAACAATATGAACTTTTGCCTGCATACCAGTTGCAATCACTGCTGCATTTTCTCCAACAACTCCACCACCTAAAATTACAACAGTTCCACCAGTCACTCCTGGTGCACCACCCAATAAAAGCCCTCTTCCTTTTTGATTTTTTTCCAAGCAATGCGCTCCCGCTTGAACAGACATACGTCCTGCAACCGCACTCATGGGTGCTAATAATGGAAGTCTTCCATTATCATCTGTTACAGTTTCATAGGCAATGTTAATGCTTTTAGATTTAATTAAACCTTCTGTTAATTCTTTTGCAGCTGCTAAATGAAGATAAGTATAGACAATTTGATTTTCCCTAATCATGTCTACTTCAACTTTTTGAGGTTCTTTTACTTTAACTATTATTTCAGCATCATTAAAAATATCAGAGGCTTTATCTACAATTTTTGCACCCGCAGCAGTATATTGCTCATTTTCAAAACCTGCTTCAAAACCACCGTTATTTTCAACTAAAACTTCATGACCTTCGGAAACTAAAGTTTTAACACTTTCAGGTGTTAAACCAATTCTATTTTCTTGAGGTTTAATTTCTTTAGGTACGCCTATCTTCATAACACTCCTACAATTTAATAATAAAAAATTAGAAACTAATTTTTTTGATTTTTTTGGTAATTAGTTATTCCAGTTCTTAGTTTATCAATAATCTCATCTATATGTTTTTCTTCACATATAAATTGAGGAGCAATGATTAAACAATCGCCTGTAGCTTTGAAATTAACTCCAGCTTCATAACAAGCTTTGAAACATTCATAACCTGCTCTACCTGGTTTGGTATTCAATTTCATATCAATACCACCCATCATTCCGTATCCTCTTATATTATCAACAGACTCTAAATCTTGAAGAGAGAACAACCCTTTTTGAAAGTAAGGGGCTAAATTTTTTGCTCTTTCAAAAATATCATCTTTTTCAAAAATATCTTGCACAGCTAATGCTGCGGCTACTGCAACTGGAATTCCAGAATAAGTGTATCCATGAAATAGCTCTACAGCACCTTTTGGACTATCATCCATAACTGCATCATAGATTTCATCTTTACATGCAACAACACCCATTGGAACAACTCCATTAGTTGTAGCTTTTGCCATTGTCATTATATCTGGAGTTACTCCAAACTCATGACCTGCAAATGATGAGCCAGTTCTTCCCCATCCAGTAATCACTTCGTCAAAAATTAAAAGTATTCCGTGTTTATCACAAATCTCTCTTAATTTTTGTAAATATCCTTTAGGTGGAACTAGTGTTCCAGTTGATCCTGCAATTGGTTCAACAATACATGCTGCAATATTTTCTCCACCAAAGTTTGCTGCTATTCTGTCTAAATCATCTGCAAGATCAGCTCCTGTATCAGGTTGACCGCTTATAAATTTATGATCTGGTAAATGAGTATGTCTCATGTGTTGAACACCTGGCATTAAAATACTTGCAAATGTTTTAACATTGTTAACCATTCCGCCAACAGACACACATCCAATATTCATTCCGTGATATCCTCTTTCACGTCCAACAAATCTAAATCGTTTACTATCCCCTTTTGCTCTGTGATAAGCTATTGCAATTTTAATTGCTGTTTCAACTGCTGTTGATCCACAAATAGTATAAAATATTTTATTTAAATTTCCTGGTGTGTGTTTTGAAATTCTTGTAGCAAGTTCAAATGATCCCCCAAAACCTTGTTGGAAAGGTTGAGCATAATCTAAAGTATCTAATTGTTTTGTAACAGCTTCTGTAATTTCTCTTCTTCCATGACCAAGCGGATTACAAAATAATCCTGAACTTGCATCAATTTGAGTTTTGCCGTGATGAGTTTTTAAATAAACGCCTTTAGCTTCAGTAATTAACCTCGGGTTTTCCTTAAAATCTTTATTAGATGTAAATGGCATCCAATGTTCATTTAAAGAATTAGGTACTGAAGTTCTGTTTTCTGCGCTCATATTTGTCTCTCTATATAAATATATATATGTAAGTTAAATTAAGTTAATAAACCTCTTTAGACTAAATTTATTCCCTGCACCACCATATTTTTTGACTACAACCTATAATTGCACAGTAAATCACATGCGACTTTTTTTGTTTTACAACTCTTATAAATTAAAATTAAAGTTGCAATTATTACAAATCAAATAGAGAGGAATAAATGAAAAAAATATTAAGTTTTATTCTTAGTTCAATCGTAGCTCTTAATCTTTCAATTTCTGTTGCAAACTCTGCAGCGAACGAAGTTAGAGTTGCCTACTTCTTAGAATGGCCAACACCAAACTTAGAAGACATGAATAAGAAAATGTATGAAAAAGCATTAGGAGTACCAGTTAAATGGACAAACTTCACTAATGGTGGAGCAATGACTGACGCAATGTTAGCAGGAGATATTGATATCTCTTACTCGCAAGGTTTAGTGCCTTTCATCAATGCTGTAAAGTCTAAAGCGCCTATCAAATTAGTTGATATAGCAATGGAATACGGAATGGGTGGAACAACTTGTGTAACATCAAATGCTTCTGGAATTACAAAAGCAAATGGTTCTGAGTTAGAAGGTAAAAAAGTTGCTGTTCCACTAGGAACAATGGCTGAATACGTTTTTGATGAAAGTATGAAAGTTGTTGGTGCTGACAGAAACAAAATGGATATCATTCAAATGGACCCTGAGGAAGGTGCTGCTGCTTTAGTAAGTGGTGACGTTGTGATGGCTTGTTTATTTGGTGGTAACTCTATCAAAGCTGCAACAGCAGTTGGATCAAGACTTTTAACAGTTCAAGAAGCTAGAGATGCTGGAATTTTAGGTATCGATATTACTTCTGTAACTACAAAGTTTATGAAAGAAAATCCAGGTATGCTTAGAACTTTCATCGAAGTAACTCATGAAGCAAACGCTAGATATGCTGCTGGTAAATCAGATCTTAATGCTATGGCAAAAGAGTCTGAAATGTCAGTTGGAGATATGAAAGATACACTAAGTGGATTTAAATTCTTAACTCCTGAAGAAACTGCTCAGTCTATGACTAAAGGTAACTTACACGGATTCCTAGAAGGAATGGGTACACCTAAAGGAAATGTAGACACTAGTTTCTTACCTCTATAATTTAGTAGAGATTAAAACTTTAATAGGCACCAAATTTTTTTGGTGCCTATTTTATAAAAAAATTCTAAAATAAAATATCCAATGAGTGAATTAGTTTCTCAAGATCTAAACATGATTTTTAAAACTCCTAAAGGAGAAACTGTTCATGCTTTAAAGGATGTAAACTTTACTTTAAAAAAAGGTGAACTATTAACTGTCCTTGGTCCTTCTGGATGTGGAAAGACAACTTTATTAAATATCACTGCAGGATTTATAAGACCGACATCTGGAAAATTAACTTTAAATAATAATGAAATTGATGGACCTGGTGTTGAAAGAGGAATGGTATTTCAACAAGGTGCTTTATTTGAATGGTTGACTGTTGCAGAAAATGTAAACTTTGGTCTTCGGATGAAAAAAGAAGATCCAGTTACAACTCAAAAAAAAGTTGATGAATGGCTAGATATTGTTGGTCTAAAAGGGTTTGGTAATACACCAACTTATCAATTGTCAGGTGGTATGCAGCAAAGAATAGCTCTTGCAAGATGCTTAATTAATGATCCTGATTTAATTCTAATGGATGAACCACTTGGAGCATTAGATGCATTAACTAGGGAAAAAATGCAGTCATTAGTCTTAAAAATTTGGAAAGAAACTGGAAAAACAATTATTTTAATTACACACTCTGTTGAAGAAGCATTGCTACTTGGAGAAAGATTATACGTAATGGCTCCAAGACCAGGGAGAATTCACAAGGAATACACACTTCCGTTTGCAAACAGAGGACTACAAGAAGATTTAAGAGAAATTAAAAAAGATAAAGAATTTTCAAAAACACGTGAAGAAATCTTAACCATGATTTGGAATATGGAAGAAGAAATTATGGGTAAAGAATAAAATGCTCACACAAATTCTAACAATTTTAATTTTAGCCACGATTATTGGATCTATTGTTTACGGTCGAAAATTAATTCAAACAGAAAAAGTGGATGCAGTTTTTGGTAATCCAGAAAGATCTAAAGGTGGTACTCATTGGGTAATTTTAGGAAGCTGTACAATACTTTTAATATGGATGTATTACTCTTGGGATATAGCACGAGGATTTTATCCAAAATCTGCTAATGAACTTTGCCAAGTTGCAAAAGTAAACGACTCGTTGCTTGGATTAAAATATCAATTTCCAATTGAGCAAAGAGAACTCAAAAGTACAGCGCAAATTAAAAAAGAAAATGAAAACATTAGAAACTTATCTATCGAAATTCAAAACTCAGATGTAAGTACTCAGCAAAAAGAAATTTTGATTGGTTTTCTAAATCAAACCTCTCAATTAATTCCATTATTAACTAACGAAGATTTAATTGAAAATGAGACTAAAGAAAAAATAAATGAAATTACTGGAAAAATAAATCTATTAACTGAAAATTTTAAAAAGCCTGATTATCCATTTGAAACTGAACAACAACTTCAAACAAGACTTCAAGCAGCAAATGATGAAGGTGGTTGGGGTATTGTAAAAGTAAATGCTGGATCGGGATCTATTGAAAATACTCTTGAGGTTCCATTAATTCCATCAACCAATAAAGGTTTAAAATTTCATGCAGCAGCAGAGGAGATAAGTTTAATAAGTGAAGAATTTTTTAAACTCAGAAATCATAATGTACAGTTTAAAAATCAAATTAAGAAAATCAAAGATCAAATTAAAATTTATAGAAGTGAGTTAAGTGATAACGAAGAAGTAGCGTCTGAGTATGCAAAAAATATTGTAAAGATTGCAAGACGTATAGAATTTGCAAGTATCTATCCACCAAATGCACTTGATAATCTACAAAAAGCAGTTGTTAATTTTGACAATGCAAAAAATAATGTTCAGGGTGGATTAAAATTAATTGATGCATTGTTATTTCCTGCTGGAACTATTGTAGCTAGTGGACAAAGTTGTTCAGAACAAGGTTCGGGTAGATGGCTTCCAAAACCATCTGATACATTTAATAAATTTGTTCTAATGTCAAAGCCAAGCGTTGGTTATAAGGATGTACCACTTTTATGGATTCAATTAATTGATGTAAGTCAAATGATTGGATTTATTTTACCTGATTGGATTGCAGATATCATACCAGGTGAGTACCCTATTCACACTAAAGAAGGCGTCGTTGAACAAAACTTTAAAGGAAATGTTTTAAAAATTGTTACTGGTGACTTTAGTTTATTTAAAGTTCCTGTTCCTTATGGACACATTTGGGATTCATTTTTAAGAGTTTTATTAGGTTTAATTTTTGGAATAATAATTGGTGTTCCTTTAGGATTATTTATGGGTCTTAATAGATTTGCTAAAGGATTTTTTGATCCTTTAATTGAACTTTATAGACCGGTACCTCCTCTTGCGTGGGCACCGTTAATTATTTCTGTACTTGGTATAGATAACTCAGGAAAAATCTTCCTACTTTTCATGGTCTCTTTATCAATTATGATTATATCAGCTAGAGCTGGGGCATCTGGAACACAGTTATCAAAAATTCATGCTGCTCACTCACTTGGAGCATCTAAAAAACAGATTTTAAGATATGTAATTTTTCCTAATTCATTACCTGAAATACTGACAGGGATAAGAGTTGCAGTTGGTATGTGTTGGGGAACTTTAGTTGCAGCTGAGTTTTTAGCGGGAACTACTGGAATTGGGTTTGTTGAAAACGTAGCTAAAAAGTATTTCCAATATGAAGTAATTTGGATCACAATTTTTATCATGGGTATGCTTGGTTTATTGTTTGATGTAACACTTAGAAAACTTATTGATAAATATATCCCATGGCGTGGAAAAGGATAATTTGAAAACTCCTCAATTAAAAAAATTGATTATTAAAATTTTTAAAAAACATGGCTTAAGTCAAAGTCATGCAGCAATATCTGCTGAGGCATTGATAAATGCTGAACTTGTTGGTGCTTATGGGCACGGATTATCAAGACTAAAAATGTATTGTGATCGAATAAGCAAAAAAGTAATTAATGCAAAACCAAAAATAAAAATAAAAAAGATTTCCCAATCAATTTCTCATATTGATGCAAATAATAGTATTGGTTTTGTTGCAGCAGATGTCGGTATTAAAAAAGCAATCGATAATGCAAAAAAAACTGGAATTGGTTTAGTTGCTGTAAAAAATAGTGGGCATTATGGTTTATCAGGTTATTACGCAGAGCAAGCTGTTAAAAAAAATTTAATCACGATGATTTATACAAATGCACCTCCTGCTGTGGCACCCCATGGAGCATTGAAAAGTTTGTTTGGAACAAATCCAATATGTTTTGGAACACCCACAGGATCTAAAATTCCATTTATTTTAGATACATCGATATCAATGATTAACAGGGGTAAAATAAGAGTTGCTGCAAGAAATAATCAAAAAATTCCAGAGGGAGTTGCTTTAGATAAATTTGGAAATCCTACAGTTGATGCAAAGAAAGCTTTAGCTGGTGTCCAGTTACCTATTGCAGGTTTTAGAGGATCTGGTCTTGCTTGGATGGTTGATATTTTGAGTGGAACTTTAACTGGCGGAAATCATGCTGGAAAAGTTAAAGATCCATTTGATGATTTTTCAGGACCACAAAATATTGGACATTTATTTATTACCTTTAGGGCAAATTTATTTCAAAAAAATTATAACCAAAGAATAAAAGAAAACATTAGAACAATTAAAAGATTGCCTAAAATAAAAGGTGTAAAAGAAATTATGTATCCCGGTCAAAACAAATTCAAAAGATTTAAAGAGAATTCAAAAAAAGAGATCAATATTCCAGAAATCATAAAAAAAGATCTGGAAACGCTACTAAATTAGACAAATTAAAACCATATTATTGATTTAATTTATTGTTCTTTTATTAGAAAATTATATTTATACGAAATGCTTTCAAACAAAGAAATAGTTTGTCCTAATAACTTGTTATATTTTGCTCATAAAAAAAAAGGAGTAAAAGTTGCTGTGGTTAATGCTGGAAAGCCATTACCAATGCTTTCTGTTCAAGATGCAGTTAATGAAAATTTAATAGAACCAATATTTATTGGAGATAGGAACGAAATTAATAAGTGTGCTCAAGATTTAAAATGGGATATTTCTAATTTTGAAATTATTCATGAGCCTGTTGAAAATAATACAGCTGCAATTGCTGCAAAATTAGCATCGGAGGGAAAAGTTAAAATTATAGTTAAAGGACATATTCATACTGACATATTGATGAAAGAAGTTCTTAAAAGAGAATATGATTTATTAGGTAAAACTAGATTAAGTCATATTTGGCATATGACAGTTGGTAAAAATGACAAACCCTTAATTATCACGGATGGTGCACTTAATGTTTTACCAAATGTAAAAACCAAAATGCATATTTTAAAAAACGTAATTAATTTTTCAAAACGAATTGAAATTGAAAGACCAAAAATTGCCTTATTATCTGCTACGGAAGAGGTATTGGAAAGTGTGCCAAGCTCAAAAGATGCAGCAGAGATTACTAAACTTGCAAAGGAAGAAAATTTAGATGCTAATGTTTTTGGCCCTTTAGCATTTGATAACTGTGTTTCAAAAAAATCAGCTGCAATAAAAGGAATTAAAAATGAAGTTGCGGGTATTGCAGATGTTTTACTCGTTCCAAGTGTCGAAACAGGAAATAGCTTAGTAAAAATGATGATTTATTTCTGTGGTGCTTGTGCTGCTGGAGTTGTGGTTGGTGGTAAAGTTCCAGTGGTTATTACAAGTCGATCGGATGAAGCTCAAGCAAGACTTGCATCTATTGCAGCGGCAGTTGTTGCTTTAGATTAATTTTAATGAGACCTATTGATTATATTAGCCTATATTTGCTGGTAACTATTTTGTGTGTAGTGAGTGTAAACTTTTTTTATAGGGTGTATTTTTAATTACACATTGAAATATACTTTTTTTTAATCTATTAAGGCTTTTCAAAATTATTAAGAGGAACATTATAATGGCTATTACATATTTAAAGAAATCACCAAAGACATCTTCAACAGATGACACTAAAACGACTGGAATTGTACAGGATTTGTTAAAAGATTTAGAAACTTCAAAAGAACAAGGTTGTATCGATTTAACAAAAAAGTTTGATAAATATGATGGTGAAATAGTTGTTTCAAAAGAAAGAATTGAGGAAATAAAAAAAACTTTAGATCAAAAAACTAAAGATGATATTCAATTTTCATATGATAGAGTTAGAAAATTTGCTGAAGCACAATTAAAAAATTATGGACAAGATTTTGAAGTAGAATTATCAGATGGTTTATATGCTGGACAAAAGCTTGTGCCAGTAAATACCGCTGGATGTTATATCCCTGGTGGAAGATACGCTCACATAGCATCAGCTGTTATGAGTGTAACAACAGCTAAGGTTGCAGGGGTTAAAAATATAATTGCATGCAGCCCACCAAAAGAAGGTGTCGGCGCACATCCAACAATTGTTTATACTGCTGATTTATGTGGAGCAGATGTAATTCTTAACCTAGGTGGAGTTCCTGCAATAGCATCTATGACTAATGGTTTATTTAATAATCCACCTGCAGACATAATTGTAGGTCCAGGCAATCAATTTGTTGCTGAGGCTAAAAGAATTTTATTTGGAAAAGTTGGAATTGATTTATTTGCTGGTCCAACAGAAATTGGAATTATTGCAGATGCTAAAGCAGATCCTGAAATAGTGGCAGTAGATTTAGTAGGTCAAGCGGAGCATGGCTACAATTCACCTTGCTGGTTATATACAACCAGTAAAGAGCTAGCTGAAAAAGTAATGAAAAGAGTTCCGGAATTAATTGCAGAACTTCCTGAGGTTCCAAGAACAAATGCAGATGCTGCGTGGAGAGATTATGGCGAGGTGATACTTTGCGATACTGATGAAGAAATGGTTAAAGTCAGTGATGAGTATGCTCCTGAACATTTAGAAGTTCAAACTGAAAATTTAAAATGGTTCCATGAAAGATTGACAAATTATGGTTCTCTTTTTGTTGGTGAAGAAACAACTGTTGCTTATGGAGACAAGTGTTCTGGAACTAATCATATCTTACCAACTAAAGGTGCTGGTAGATATACAGGTGGATTATTTGTAGGAAAATTTATTAAAACATTAAGTTTCCAAAGAATGACTAAAGAATCTACTGAGCTTGTTGGAGCTGCAGCTGCTAGAATATCTAGATATGAAGGTATGGAAGCGCATGCTAGAACTGGTGATGTCAGATTAAAGAAATATGGTTATTCAAATTAAAGAATAATCCCTTTAATTACTATTAGTACCAAAATACTCATAAAGATTATTATAGAATAATTGATGTATCTCCATATTCTTTCGTTATGAGCATATTTTGAAAAATATTTTGCCATATAACCAATTAAGAAAAAAAATAAAAAAGAGGCTAAAGAGGCCCCTACTCCAAATTTAATTTTTTCAAGAATTAAAAAATTTTTTGAAAAATTACCCAAGAAAAAAACTGTATCTGAATAGACGTGAGGATTTAGATAAGTAAAACCTAATGTTTTCAAGACAATACTTTTAAAAGATATCTCTTCAATTGATTGATTAAAATCCGTTTTGTTATTTCTTGATTTAATCTTTGAATAGATGAAATGGATAAGAAATATTAACAATAAAATATTAAATATTAATTCAACAGTGGAATTAAAATATTGATTAAAATAATGAAAAAGAAATAAACCTAAAAATATTAGTAACCCATCAGAAACTGAACATATTAAACAAACTGTAAAAATATATTGTTTTTTAAGACCTTGTTCTATGACAAAAATATTCTGCGCACCAATTGCTAATATTAAACTTAAACTAGTTAAAAACCCTAATAGTAAATATTCCATTAAGAATTTTTATATACAAATTTAAAGATTATTTAATCTTAAAATTAATCTGAGTTAGCAGTTAGAGTTTTAATCTCTAAAATATTTTCATTTGGATCTTTTACAAAAAAAGTTTCTTGCTCATACTTTGTGCCTTTAAATCTTAAATATGGCTCATCATAATATTTAGTACCATTATTTTTTAGTCTTTGTTTAAGAGTATCAAAATCTTTTCTAGATAAATGCACACCAAAATGTGGGACAGACACATTACCCATGTCAACATCGTGTCTTTCATTTTTTAATTTTTGTTCACTTGCATGAAGTGTTAACTCGTTTCCCCAAAAATCTACATCTACCCATTCTTGAGCAGCATTATCCAATCTACAGCCTAATGTTTCGCTATAAAATTTCTTTGCTTTTTCTAAATCACCACAAGGTATTGCTAAATGAAAACAATTAGTATTTTTGTACATATTTAGTTCTTTAATAAAATTATTTAATAACTATATATGTCAGTAATTTTATATCAACCTGTCAAAAAGCTCATGAATGATTTTTTACAATCCATAATTGATAGAGATCCTGCTGCAAAATCAAAATTAAGTTTAATTTTAACCTATCCAGGTGTTAAAGCTGTATTTTTTCATAGAATTGCAAATTTTTTTGCTAAAGCAAAATTTAATTTGATTGCAAGAATCATCTCACAATTTTCAAGATTTCTAACTGGAATAGAAATTCATCCAAATGCAAATATTGGAAAAAATTTATTTATCGATCATGGTATGGGAGTTGTGATTGGTGAAACATCTGACATTGGAGATAATGTAACTATTTATCATATGGTAACATTAGGAGGTATTGCACCAAGTATTAATTCCAACAATCAAAGAAATGTTAAAAGACATCCAACAATACAAGATGAAGTGGTAATTGGTTCAGGTGCGCAAGTACTTGGTCCAGTTACAGTTGGTAGATGTGCAAAAATTGGCGCAAACGCAGTAATCACTAAAGATGTTCCTGAAAAAGCTGTAATGGTTGGAATACCTGCTAAGAACGTTGGATTAGCAGATAGTGAATTTAAACCGTATGGTATCACTCCAGATAGTGATACTAAAAAAAATAATGAGTAACATTCAAAACGATTTTATTTCAGGAATTGGCAACACTCCTCTTATCAAGTTAAAAGCAGCCTCAGAAATTACTGGCTGTAATATTTATGGAAAAGCTGAATTTTTAAATCCAGGTGGATCTGTAAAAGATAGAGCAGCATTGGCTTTGTTAAAAGATGCTCAAGAAAAAAAACTTATTTCTAAAGGTGGAACAGTTGTTGAAGGTACCGCAGGTAATACTGGAATTGGCTTAGGGCTTCTTGGAAATTCACTAGGATATAAAACTATTATTGTAATGAACGATAATCAAACTCAAGAAAAAAAAGATATACTAAGAAATTTAGGTGCAGAGTTAAGATTAGTGCCTGCAAAACCCTACAAAGATGAAAATAATTTTGTAAAAGTTGCTGCAAGACTGGCTGATGAATTAAGACCAACTAATAACAATGGAGTTATCTGGGCTAATCAATTTGATAATACTGCAAATGCTAGAGGTCATTACGAAGGAACTGGAAGAGAAATTTGGGAACAAACTGAAGGTAAGGTAGATGGATTTGTTTGTTCTTCAGGAACTGGAGGGACAATTTCTGGAGTTAGTAATGCACTTAAAGAAAAGAATAAAGATATAAAAATATATTTATCTGACCCAAAAGGTTCTGCTCTTTACAATTACATTAAGACTGGCGAATTAAAATCGGAAGGTGGTTCGATTACGGAGGGAATTGGATCAAGTAGAGTTACAAAAAATTTTGAAAATGCAAAAATAGATGATGCGTACTCTATTGATGATAATGAAGCATTGCCTATCTTATATGATTTAATTCAAAATGAAGGTTTAAGTTTAGGTACAAGTTGTGGGATTAACATTGCTGGAGCAATTAGAATGGGTAAAGAATTAGGACCTGGCAAAACAATAGTTACTATTTTGTGTGACAAAAGCGATAAATACTCATCTAAGATGTTTAATAAAGAATTTTTAATATCTAAAAATCTTCCAACACCTAATTGGTTAGAATAATTTATTTTATTTTCTCAAATAAATCTTTTGGAAATTCAATATTTGTAATTTTCCATTTAAAACCATCTCTTGAAAAATATATTGGGTATTTTTTTCCCTCATTTTCATAATTGATATAGAATGAGTTTAGACCGTTATTATCCATAATAGTAAAACTACCAAGGAATGTGATTATTGATGGTTTTGGAATTTCATCTTTTTTTTTGCTCTTTTCTAACAATAAACTAATTCCATCGGAGTTAAGATAAGTATCAATTGCAATTTCAACGAACTTTCCAGCAAATCCAGAAAGTAAAATTCCAACGTCACCTAATTGTTTGAAAATTTCTTCAGATTGTGTCTTTTTTAAAATTTCTATATTTATATAATTTTTGACATTGCCTCTAACACTTTGCCAATCGACGTAATTTTCAATCAATTGTTTATCATTAAAATATATTCCCTTGTGAAGTTGGTGAAAGGAATACATCGCCGTAAATGAATAAGAAAAAAAGACAAATATAATTAAAATTAAAGAATATCTAATTTTATTGAACATTAAACTTATAATCTCTTCTGATTAATCACCACGTCAACTAGAATGGCAATCAATAAATTTAACATTGTAATTCCACAAATAATAATAAAACTAAAAAAGTAAATCCAAGCCCACCAATAGATTTCTTGTAATGGCAACATCACTTGTTCCCAACTTGATAATGTTAGAACTTGAAATAAGGTAATCATAGAAACACCAACATCATTCCATCTTTCAGGTATGTCGGCACTAAATAATATAGAGCCTATAGTTGCATATATATAAAGTATGATGAATAACAGAAGTCCTACATAAAATACCCGCTTTACAGAGTCTAATAATGCTTCAATAATTTTTTTTAACTCTGGAACAACAGATATAATCCTTAAAACTCTAAAAACTCTTAAAAGCCTTAAAAGTAAATAACTAGAATTATTAGGGATTGGTATTAAAGATATTAATACAATTGTTGTATCAAATATATTCCATCCACTTTTAAAAAAATTTATCTTTTTTGGTTCTCCAACAAATCGAATGATAATTTCAATCACAAAAAAAATTGTAATTGAATAATCTAAAATATTTATAGCTTGTTTTGTAAATTCGCTTAGATCGTAAGTATTTATTCCAATAGTAATTGCATTAAGAATGATGATAGTAATAACGATAAATTGAAAAACTCTACTTTCTTTTAGATTATATAAAAATTTATTCATGGATTTATCCTTTGATATATTTTTCTAAAGTTTTACTGATAATAATTGTACCTTCTTTATTTGGGTGCATACCATCACTTTGATTTAAATCAGGATTTAAAGCTACACCTTCAAGTAAAAAAGGAATTAAAGGAAGATTATATTTTTTTGACAGATTTTGATAAATCATATCAAATTTTTTTTTATATTCGATGCCATGTGAAGTTGGAGCCAACATTCCAGCTAAAATAATTTTAATATTTTTAGACTGAGCAATTTTAATTATCTTTTCTAAATTTTGCTCTGTTTCACTTGGAGGAATGCCTCTTAACATATCATTTGCTCCAAGACCTAAGATCATTAAATCAATATCTTTTTCAGATAAAGACCATTCTGCTCTATTTAATCCACCAGATGAAGTGCTTCCTGAAACACTACCATTAATTACTTTAATATTTTTACCTTGATCTTTTAATCTTTGCTCTAAAACAACTGATAAATGATGCTCATTAGGAAGACCATAACCAGCCATTAAGCTGTCACCAAATAAAACTATTTTTTCAATTGCAAATGCTTTTATGCTCAGTAGACAAATTGCAATTACTTTAATAAATAAAACTTTATTCATGAGCACTCTTCTTAAATTAAAAAAAGTAAATCTCAAATATCAAACTGACAAAGAGACTATAAAAGTTTTAAAGGATATAGATTTAACAACTAAAAAAAAGGACACAATTTCAATTGTTGGGGAAAGTGGTTCGGGTAAGACGAGTTTGATTATGTTAATTGGTGGTCTTGAAAAAGCCACATCAGGTAAAATCTTTTTTCAAGATCAAGAAATTACCAATTTATCAGAAGATGAAGTTTCGGAAATAAGAAGAAAACATATTGGGATTGTCTTTCAATCCTTTTATTTAATTCCAAATTATACAGCAGTTGAAAATGTAGCTCTTACATTAGAATTGAACAAACTTAAAAATCCAGAAAAACAAGCTAAAGAATTATTAGATCGATTTGGTCTTAAAAATAGATTTAATAATTTACCAAGTCAACTTTCTGGAGGTGAACAACAAAGAGTAGCTATTGCACGAGCCATTGCAATGAAGCCTGAATTAATTTTAGCTGATGAACCTACTGGAAATTTAGATACTGAAAACTCATTAATGATTTCAGATATTTTATTTAAATATGTAAAAGATGAAGGGTCCTCATTAATAATGGTAACCCATGATCCAAAGCTTGCTGATAAAGCAAAAAGAAAAATTAAAATCAAAGATGGAAAAATTAAATAGTATTTCAGATCTTGGGCTTATTATTAAATATGCTTTTAGGGATCTTGTTAGAAATTATAAAAAGATTTTTAGTATCATTTTAACTCTTTTTATTAGCCTCTTTATATTAAGTGCAATTTTAACGATAGAAGAGAGTTTAAAAAAAGAACTTAACGATAATGCTAGAGCATTATTAGGTGGAGATCTTGAGATTGATTACAATAGAGATAAAGGTAATTTAGAATTAGTTAATAAAGTAAAAGAATTTACAACAATCTCACAAATGATCGAGTTTAGTACTATGATCTCAACAAATCTAGATCAGGATAATCAATCATTATTTACCAGAATTAAAACCGTTGATAAACAATATCCTTTATATGGTGAAGTTGTTCATGAACCAGTGGGATCATTAAACAGAATTCACAATGAAAAAAATACAATTCTTGTTAATGAAAATATTTTCAAAACATTAAATCTTAAAATTGATGAACAAATTAAAGTTCAAGATCAATTATTTAAAGTAGTGGGTGTTATAAAATCAGTTCCTGATGTAAGTGGCTTTGTTGCATTTGGTGATTTTGCTTTAGCTGGCAAAGACACATTGGAAATTTTAAAATTAAATACAATGGGCAGTTTCTTAAACCATGAATACAAGGTTAAATTTGAAGATAAAGCTAATATTAACAACACTAGAAAAAAAATTCAGGAAATATTCGTTAATGACCAAAAGGTACAACTTCGTTATCCAGAAAATTCTGCAAGTGGTTTGAGGCGAGTAATTGAAAATTTTTCCCAATTTTTATCATTAGTTTCAATTAGCGCAATGCTGATTGCAGGAATTGGGATCGCTAACACTCTTTTATCATTTCTAAATCAAAGCAACATGTCGATAGCAGTTAAAAAAGCTCTTGGTTTTTTTTCACTTAATATAAAGACAATCTATTACTTTCAGCTATTAATTTTACTTACTTTTATAAGTATTGCTGCATATGGATTAAGCTTTTTATTGGTGCCTATAGCAGATACCTATTTATCAAAAGGACTTGGGTTAAATATCAAACCATTATTTTCTGTATTCAACTTTATAAAAATATTTTTAGTCGGCTTAATTGTTCTAATTATATTTTCAATTCCAACCATTAACGCAATTGATCAAGTGAAAGCTTCTAATTTATTTAGGAATGTTTTTCAAAATTTACAATTTTATTATTCAAAAAAATCAGTGATTGTTAGTTTATTATTTTTATCTGCTCTAATATTTTTATTTGTTTTTGGTTCATCAAGACCAATTTATAGTTTGATGTACTTTGTTGCTTTTTTTATATGCTTAATAGTATTTTTTCTTTTATCTAAAATTGTAGTTTTTTTTCTTAAAGGTTTAAAAAAAAGATCTAATATTTCATTAAAAGTTTCAGTTAAGAATATCACTCAAACAAAAAGCATTACACCTATAACAATAATGTCTCTTGGTCTTGGAGTGACCTTATTATTAACTTTGGCAATGGTTGGAACAAATTTTAAAAGAGAGATAGCAAAAACTATTCCTAACATCGCACCAGATTATTTTTTTATTGGCATTCAAAACACCGATGGGAAAATCTTTGAACAAAGCATTAAATCAATGGATGAAAAAGTAAATTTAGAAATTGTCCCTATTGTTTCATCTGGAATTGTAAAAATTAATGGAATAGATCCAAGAACTTATATTACTCCAGACAATGATAGTTATTGGGTTATTGGAAATGATCGAAGATCTTCATGGGCCGATGAAGTGCCTAGTGATAATCCAATAGTTGCGGGTAAGTGGTGGGACTTATCAAATCCAGAGAAATTACAAATTTCACTAGATGCAAAAGCTGCGAAAGATTTTAATGTAAAACTTGGTGATATTTTTACTCTTAATATATACGGGCGAGAAATAGATGGTGAGATTACCAGTTTAAGAGAAGTAGATTACAGAGATCTTTCAATAAATTTTGCAATGTTATTTAATCCTGATTTTGCAAATACTATTCCTCACGAATATCTTGCAACAGCAAAATTTAATGATCTTCAAAAATTTAAAGAAACAAAATTGTTAAATGATTTGCCTAGTTTATCGATTATTAAAATTTCAGATTATTTAAATAAAGTAACCGATATATTAAATAAAGTTTTTATTGCAGTAATTTTAATATCAGCAGTAACAATTATCATTGGTTTAATTGTGATTTCGAGTGCGATTATGGTTCAAGGTAAAGTTAAAGAATTTCAAAACTTAGTATTTAAGATTTTAGGGTTTTCAAAGAAAGAAATTGTATTTTCATCAATTATTGAATTTATATTAATATTTTTCTCAGTGATCTTAATTGCAGTACTGTTTGCAGTGATTGGCTCTTATTATGTAATAGAAAATATATTTGAACTTGTTTGGCAATTTGATCTACAAGTACTCCTAAGTTTAAGTTTGGGAATTGGTTTAGTAACTTTAATTCTGATAATGCTTACAAATTTGAAGTATTTAAGCCCTAAAGTATATCCTTTAATTAGAAATCAATAATTACTTAAATTTTTTAATAGAATTATTTAATGCCATCACATTAAATTCAACTTTTAACTTTGGAAATTTTTTTCTTAAATTTGATTTTAATTTCTTAAATGAAACTTTGTGAATATCTGTTTCAACTTTATTGTTAAATTTTTTTTTAGAATTTGCAATTTTAGCAGCACCACAATCTTGATGATTTATAACTATTAACTTTTCAATTTTATGTAATTGTATCGAAGCTGATAAATTATCAAAAAACACATTATGCCATTTTTTAAATTTAGTGTGTGTTACCCCTACTGCAGCACCTGCTATAGTAAAGGCACTGTATTTTCCAGTTAACTTTCTTTTTTTAAGAAAATTAAATATTTTAGGTTGAAACCTTGGATCCATACAAGAAAGAACCATTGCTTTAAATTTTTTGTTCATTAAATAAATGGTATCAATAAATTCAGTTTTTGGTAGAATCTATTTATGGATGGTTTAAAAAATTGGATGAAAGAGAGTGCGAATATTCTCTTTGATGATAGTAAAAACGATTTAAGAGCATTACCAAGGTCTGTTAGATTGCAAATTTTATTAGTTTTAAGCTTTATTTGGACAACTGTTTTTAGTCTTTACATCTTTTCATATACGACTTTTGCATTTGGTTGGGCTGGCCTTTATATAGCCCACGTTGGTTTAATATTTGCTGTTTACATGACTTTTAAACAGTTTCACCGGGCAGAACAAAGTTCTGCTAGTGTTTTTAAAACCAAAAACTTTGATCCTTTTAAAATAATGGCTATTTTTTTTGTAGTAGTTTTTATGTTTGTCTTTTCAAAAGGAATAGAGGTTTTAAATTCAACGAATTCATATGATATTAAATATGATGGTCCAGATAAATCGCCTGCAGAAAAATGGTTACCATTCACTAAGAAAAAGAATTGATTTTGAAAGATTTAATTAAAAATTTACAATCTGGCTTATTAATAATTATTTTAATTAGTACAGTCGTTGCTGTATTTTTAGAAATTTATAACATGTATCAATTAAAGACAGTTACTTTAGCAGATCTTCTATTAATGTTTCTATATTTGGAAGTAATGGCAATGGTAAGAGTATTTTGGGAACAGCAATCAATTAGTATTACATTACCTTTGTTAATAGCAATAACTGCTTTATCAAGATTTATCATTCTTCAAGGTAAAGAAATGAATCCATCTGCTCTAGTTTACGAGTCGACAGCTATATTATTAATTGCTATTGCAATAGTAGTAATGCGATTAAGACATAGTAAAAAATTTGGGTTAAAACCTAAAGACTAACAAAATCAAAAATCAATTTTGTGCTTGAAACAAGTATCAAAGCATAAAGAATATTATAAAAAATTTTTTCATCAATTATCTTAAGAAGTTTATAGCCTATAAGTATTCCTATAAAAGCTACTGGAAATAAAACTACTGACTGTTTAAATGTCACAAAATTTGTCATAGATAAATTTATATAAAGAGGAAGTTTTATTAGATTCATAAAAGTAAAAAATATTATTCTAGTTCCTACATAAATTTCTTTTTTTAATCTTAAAGGAAGTAAATAAATACTGAGAGGTGTTCCTCCAGCATGAACGCAAAAACTTGTAAAACCTGAAATTGTTGAACAAATTCCACCTTTAAGAAAATTTTTTTCTGATTTAGCTTCTTTGTCTTTTTTTAAGAAAAAATAATGACCTGCAAATAGAAAACCCATCAAACCAATTATAAGTTTTAATAATTCTTCGGAAAAATAAGAAAATGTTAAAGATCCAATCACCACTCCAATTGCAGCAAAAGGAACCATTAGTTTTAATGTGGATAGATCAAATTCTTTTCTATATTTATAAGTTGCAATAAAGTCAGAAAATATCAAAATTGGAAGAACAATTCCTAATGCCTCATTCAGTGACATCACTATTGTCATTAATGGAATTGAAATTAATGTCATGGATCCACCAAGACCAGATTTGGCTATTCCATATAAAATAATTGCAGGAATTACAGTTATAAAAAAAAGGAAATTTAATTCCATTTTTCAATAGATCTTAATAACTTTGATCCAAGTGGACTAATAGGTTCTTGTAAAACTAATTTTTTACCTGTCTTTTCTCTAACAAGTTTTAATAATTTTTTTGCAATACCTTGTTTTCTAAATATTGGATTTACGAAAATGTATTCCACTTCTCCTTTGTCATCAAAACGCACAAATCCTAGTGTTGTATTCTTATTTTTGAGAGTAAAAACACCATCTGTTTCAGATAATTGATACTGTATATTATTAATATTGATCATGGATAATTTGGATTTCTAGCCTGTAGTACTTAGATTTTAGAAATATAATAGTGTTAAAATAATAAGTAAAATAAAGCCTATAATTGACGCAAAGATATAGTTAATTCTAATTTTAAATCTTTCATAAATAAAATCGTTAATTTTTTCCCAAAATAAAACTATTAAAAAAACAAGAACTGCTGGAATAATAAATTTTATCATTTAATGATCAGTAACATAAATTGAAACACCTCTAGTGTTTATATCTACATCGAATTTTTTATGCAATGGTGGAAAAGCCCTTTGTGAACAATCTAGTCTGTCACATGTTCGACAAGAGACACCTATTGGTATTTCTGAAGACTTGCTATTCGTATCTATATTTTGAGTGTAAACAAAATCTTTAGCGTATTTAGCTTCACAACCTAAACCTATAGACAGAATACTTTTAGTTTTTCCAAATCTACCTATGCCTTTCTCTACTGTCCTTGCAATACAAACATATTTTTCACCATTAGTCATTTTACTGACAGCAACTTGCATTACCCCAGGTCTAGTAAAGGCAGAATAAACATTCCATCTTGGACAGGCACCACCATATCTTGGAATTTCAATACCTGATAAAGAAAATCTTTTAGAAATATTACCAGCCATATCAACTCTTAACATGTGAAATGGAATCCCAGGTAATTTTGGATCCTGTAAGCAAGTTACCCTATGTGCAACTTGTTCAAAAGATGTTGCAAAGGTATTTTGAAGTAACTCTAAATCATATTTTAGCTTTTTACACTCTGTATGAAAAGGTTTGTATGGCATTAGAATTGCCGCTCCACAATAATTAAGTAAAGCAACCTTTGTTAAATTTTTTGACTCATCTGATGGAAAAATAAATTTAGAGAGATAAAAATCAATTTCTTTCATTGCACCCATCTGAGCTATTTGGGCTGCAGCATGTAATTTTTTAGTTTCTAGTGAACTATAATCACTCAATAAAAGTTCTTTTTTTTGTTTATCATATATTTTTGAAAATGGTTTATTATCTTCAGGGATAATATCTTTTACAATTATTGAATACTCAGATTTAAGATAATCACATAAAGCAACATATCTAGTTCGATTATTTTTTTGCACTTTATCAAAAACTTTATTAGCGAACTCTTCTAATTTTGGAAAATAATTTTTTTGTTCTTGTAGAAAATCTGAAATTACTTCACCAGGAAAAGAGTTTTTTCTATTATCAACTATTTTACCAGATATCTTTTCAATTTTATTAATCAGTTCATGATCTTTCTTTTTTAAAATGTCTCCCAGTCTAACAATTGCTTTTCCAATTTTTGGATTAGTGCTAACTAGATCTTTTACCTCTGGTCCTAAAATATCTAAATCTTCAAATAATTTATCATCTAAAATTTCAGAGATAGTGTTTTCTAAATTTACATCAGATTTTGCATTTAAATGAGAAAGATCTATATTAAGTCTTTCACAAATCTTTAATAAAAGATCTCCATCAATTTTTCTTTTACCAGCTTCTATTAAATTTAAATAACTAGGTGAGATACTTAAATCCTCGGCTAACTTGTTAGCCTGCAATCCTAGTTGTCTTCTAAAAGCTTTGATTTTAGGTCCTATTTTTAAATTAAATTGACTCATATTTTCTATTTGTAAATTTTGTAAATTTAATTTTACAAAAAATTACTTTGTTTTACAAGCTTTTTAGAGAATTTTGTAGATTTAGTAAATT
Organism: Candidatus Pelagibacter sp. HIMB1321; assembly: GCF_900177485.1. Lineage (NCBI taxonomy): Bacteria > Pseudomonadati > Pseudomonadota > Alphaproteobacteria > Candidatus Pelagibacterales > Candidatus Pelagibacteraceae > Candidatus Pelagibacter > Candidatus Pelagibacter sp. HIMB1321. The sequence goes on along the minus strand of NZ_LT840186.1, from coordinate 333,386 downwards.
TTGTAAATTATAAGATTTACATGACAAAAAACAATAATAATAATGAAAATAAAGCTCAAATCATCAGTTTAGAAGATCATAAGCAATATAAAGAAAGAGGAATTTATATGAGAGATGATCATTGTGACTGGGGATCTAGTGGAATGAAAGAAATTGCTTCAGAAAACACTGAAAACAATTAATTCATCATCATAGCTTTATTTTAAAATTTACAGATAGGACATAATTAATGAGTGCTGAGAACATTTCATATGATTTAAAAAGATTTGCTGGAATTAAAAGAGACTACAAAGAAAATGAAGTTGAAAGGCTTAGAGGATCTTTAAAAATTGAATATTCTATTTGTAAGCAGCAATCACAGAAACTATGGAATTTATTGAATTCTGAGCCTTATATTAATACGCTTGGTTCTTTATCTGGAAACCATGCAGTTCAACATGCAAAAGCAGGATTAAAAGCTATCTACTTAAGTGGTTGGCAAGTAGCAGCAGATGCGAATAGTGCTGGGGAAATGTACCCTGATCAATCATTATATCCTTATGATAGTGCACCAAAATTAGTTGAGTCTATGAATAATGCGCTTATTAGAGCAGATCAAATTCAACATATGGAAATTCAAGATGGGGATATGAAAGAAGAAAATAAAGTTGACTATATGCTTCCAATTATTGCAGATGGTGAAGCAGGATTTGGTGGTCCATTGAATGTTTTTGAACTTGCTAAAAAATTTATAAAAGCAGGTGCTGCGGGTGTACACTTCGAAGATCAACTAGCTAGTGAGAAAAAATGTGGCCATATGGGTGGAAAAGTTTTAGTCCCTACTGGAACTATGATTAAAAATTTAAAAGCTGCGAGATTAGCAGCAGATATAGCTGATGTTCCACTTATAATTTTAGCAAGAACAGATGCGAATGCTGCAAAATTGATAACAAATGATTTTGATGAAAATGATAAACCTTTTTTAACTGGCGAAAGATCACCAGAAGGTTTTTACTATGTTAAACCAGGCATTGAACAAGCAATTTCAAGAGGTTTAGCTTATGCACCTTACTCTGATTTAATTTGGTGTGAAACAGCAACTCCAAACTTAGAAGAAGCTAAGAGATTTGCAGATGCAATACATGAAAAATTTCCTGGAAAATTGTTAGCTTACAATTGTTCACCGTCTTTTAATTGGAAAAAGCATTTATCAGATAGTGAGATAGCAACTTTTCAGCAAGAGATAAGTAAAATGGGTTATAAGTTCCAATTTATTACTCTTGCAGGGTTTCATACTCAAAACATTGCAATATTTGAACTTGCAGAAAAATATAAAACAGAGGGCATGACTGCTTACTCAAGAATTCAGCAGCAAGAATTTGCTAGAGAAAAAGACGGATACACGAGTGTTAAACATCAAAGAGAGGTTGGTACTTCTTATTTTGATGCTGTTTCCAATACTATAAGTGCTGGTAAAAGCTCAACAACAGCAATGGCTGGCTCAACGGAATCTGAACAATTCTAAATTTCCTCTTTAGATAATTTAAGATGACCCAATCCCTCTGGGTCATCTTAGAACTTTGAATTTCTTTGTAATTTATATCCCGTGTGTTAGGTATTTGTATGCCTAATAAAAACTTTGGATTTGGAACACAAATTAGAAAATCTCCATACTTCGATTCTACTGTTAAATGGGGTGCAACAGGTTTTTCTGTCTATAATCACATGTATATTCCAAGAGATTTTGGCAATCCTGAACAAAATTTTTGGAACTTAATAGAAAAAGCAATTCTTTGCGATGTGGCTGTTGAACGACAAGTCGAAATTACAGGACCTGATGCTTTTAAATTTACTCAACTCCTAACACCACGAGATCTTTCAAAACTTTCAGTTGGACAATGCAAATATGTATTGATTACTAACAATGACGGTGGAATTTTAAATGATCCTGTTCTTTTAAGATTAGCAGAAAATCATTTTTGGTTATCTTTAGCTGATAGTGATATTTTATTATGGGCTCAAGGCGTTGCTATTAATTCAGGTCTAGATGTAAAAATTACTGAGCCAGATGTTTCTCCATTACAATTACAAGGTCCAACCTCAGGTGAAATTATGGTTAAATTATTCGGTGATAGTATTAGAGATCTTAAATATTATTGGTTAAGAGAGTATAATTTAGATGGAATACCTTTAATAGTTTCAAGGACAGGTTGGTCAAGTGAGCTTGGTTATGAAATTTATTTAAGAGATGGATCAAGAGGAAATGAATTATATGAAAAAATAATGGAAGTGGGTAAAGAACATGGCCTTCAGCCAGGTCATACTTCAACTATTAGAAGAATTGAAGGAGGAATGCTTTCTTATCACGCTGATGCTGATATTCACACTAACCCTTTTGAGCTAGGATTTGATCGATTAGTTAATTTAGATATGGAAGCTAATTTTATTGGTAAAGAGGCTCTTAAAAAAATCAAACAAGATGGAATTAAAAGAAAACAAGTTGGTTTAGAATTAAATTGTGAACCGCTTCAAGGACCAAATACAACTTTTTGGATAATTAAAAAAGACAATCAACAAATTGGAAAAATTAGTTCTGCAGTTTATTCACCAAGACTTAAAAAAAATATCGCATTAGGAATGGTTGATATCGATCATTCTGAAATTGGTAATAAATTTGAAGTTATTGCTGATGACAAAAAATTTAATTGTACAATTGTTGAAAAACCTTTTTACGATCCTAAGAAAAAAATAGCTTCTTCATAATTCTTAGATTAGATTAATTTATCTAAAAAATTTTATTTTAATGAAATAAATTTTTTTTCAAAAAAATCATAAAATTTAATTTTATTTATCTCTATATTTTTTTTATCTATTCGAAATGTAGGGGTTCTTGGAAATTTTTTAATAACCCCCCAGTATCTTGGTTGATAATTTTTTGAAAATTTTTTAAAAAAATAATTTGCTATCGATCTAAGATTGATTGATCTTTTTGTTAATAGTAAAGCAATAATATCATCCTCTCCAATTTTACTTTTTGTTGCCATCACTGCACTTTCAGAAATATTGTTATTTTGATTTAGAGTTGTTTCTATTTCCCAAGCTGAAATATTTTCTCCTTTAACTCTCACAGCATCTTTTTTTCTACCCACGTAATATAAGTTCTTAAAATTATCAAATTTTCCAAGATCACCAGTACATAGAAAATTTTTATAAAACAGTCCTGAGGTTGCTTTTTTATCTTTAAAGTATCCATTGGTTAACAATCCTTTTTCTTTTGCTTTTATAATAATTTCTCCAATACCTTTTTTTTTATCTTTTAATTCAACATTAAACCAAGGCAGTACTTTTCCAATAGAGCCAATTTTTTTATTAAAATTTATAGTAGTAAAACTAGATGCTTCAGTCATTCCATAAACTTCCACTAAAGGAATGTTAAATCTTTCTTTAAATATTTTATAAGTTTCAATTCTAGCACCAGCACCAAATGCTAGTTTGACTTTATGTGCTTTATCAAACTTTGATATTGGTTGTTTAATTAAAATATCTAAAATGCCTCCAAGGTAATGAATTATTGTTATTCTATATTTAACGATCTGCTTCCAAAATTTCTTTGCAGAAAATTTTTTGATTAAGACGAGAATACTTTTTTTCATCAAGCATAAGATTAAAATTTCAATCCCTCCTATATGATGCAATGACTCCCAGAGTAAAAACCTATCTTTATTATTTGTTTTAGAGGCTATTCCTGTAGCTAAGGCAGATGTAGTAAGCATCTTATCATGAACTAAAACTCCTTTTGGAGGACCTGTTGTGCCTGATGTAAATAAAATAGTATTAACTTTACCTTTAAAAATAATATTTTTAAAAAAATCTTTTGTTTTATTTATTTTTAAGTTCTTTTTGATAATGAAAGTTTGCTTCTTATATTCTCTTGGAATATCATTTTTTTTTTCTTTCCTAATAAATATAAATCTAGGTTTTGTTATTGATAGTACATATTTAAGACCAACACCTTTTCTATCTTTTCCTAATGGAACCCAAGAAATACCTAGACATAATGTTGCTAAAAAAAAAAGTATTTGTTCATAGCTATTTTCAAGCATTGAAACAACTGTGTCTTTTTCATTAAGTTTTAATTTTGTAAGATAATTTTGGGTATTAAAAATATCCTGATAAAGTTTTTCTCTAGTTATTTTTTTATTTCCAATTTCAAATACAGTTTTTTTTTTGTCTTTTTTAATTAAATCACTTATTAGATTATATATTGTGATTTTAGGAATACTAACCTTGTTCACTTTTATTTATTTCTTCTTAAAAAAGCTTTTTGATCTTGATTGCGGCTCACCTGATATAAAAGATTTTTTATGATAGAGCATTGCTTTTTTAAATGTTTGATCAAAATCTCCACTAAACATTTCCCAAATTCTTTTTTTTGTGAGCTTCATTGCATTTGAAGGTTTGTTGGCTAATTCTTTTGCAATTTTAATTGAATTATTTAGTACACTTTTATGAGAAACCAAATAATTTATTGCACCAATTTTGTAAGCTTCAGTTCCACTAATAAGTCTGCCACTTAAAGAAAGCTCAATTGCTTTATTTAATCCTAAAATTTTCTCTATTATCCAAGGTCCAATTATACTAACTATACCTGAATTAATTTCAACCTGACCCATTTTTACTTTTGGATATGAAACTCTGATATCAGTAAGTAATGTTAATTGAAAACCTGAGCCAGCTGCTACACCATTTATGGCAGCAATAGTTGGGATTTCCAATGATCTAATTAATTTATATAAAGTTCTAAATTGATTAATCCAATTAAATACTATTTTTGAATTCTTAAAGTTTTTAATTTCTTTTAAATCTTGTCCAGAACAAAAAGCTTTAGTCCCATATCCAGTAAATATTAATGCCTTTATATTTTTATTTTTTTTAATTTTTTTTATTAAAGAAATTATTTGAGACCTCATTTCAAAATCCCAAGCATTTAATTTTTTAGGGTTGTTTAAAGTTATTATTGCAATGTTTTGATTTGTCCCAAAAACAACTTTTTTAGACATTAAAATTTATGATATTAACCTGCCCCAGGGCCTTTTACTGTGCTTGGTAAATAAGTTGCTAATTCAGGAAATGCAATCATTATAAATACCATAACAACCATCATTAAGAACATTGGTAACGCAGATTTTGCTAAGAAAATCATTTCATGTTTTGTCATACCTTGTAATACGAATAGATTAAAACCTACCGGTGGTGTGATCTGTGCCATTTCAACTAATACCGTTAAATAAATACCAAACCATATAACATCAATTCCTGCATTCCTAATCATTGGCTCAACTACTGCCATAGTTAAAACGATTGATGAAATGCCATCTAAGAAACAACCTAAAATTATATAAAAAATCATTAAGTAAAGTAAAAGTTCTAGGTTTGTTAAACCTAAATTAGCAATCCACTCTGCTATAGATCTTGGCAACCCAGTAAAGCCCATTGAGAGAGTTAAAAAAGCTCCTCCCATTAAGATAAATGCTATCATGCAAGAAGTTTTTGTAGCACCAATCAAACTATCAAAAAAAGTTTTCCATGTTAAAGATCTTTGCAATGCAGCTAAAACTAAACCACCTATAACTCCAAATCCTGCTGCTTCTGTTGGGGTCGCCCAACCCATATACATTGAACCAATAACAAAAATAATTAAAGAAAAAATAGGAAATAAAAATTTTGAACTCTTTATTTTATCCATGAAAGTAATTTCAGGATCTTTTTTAGGCATTTTTTTTCTATTAATTGTTGCCCATACTGCAACATAACCCATAAAAAGAAGTGCTAGAACTAATCCAGGAAGAATTCCTGCCATAAATAATTGAACGACAGACTCATTAATAGTCACTCCATAAACAATTAAAGTTAAAGATGGAGGAATCATTAACCCTAAAGTCGATGATCCTGCCAAAGTTCCAATGGTCAAATTTTCTGGGTATTTTCTTTTTCTTAATTCAGGAACTGACATTTTTCCAACAGTTGTAAGAGTTGCAGCTGAAGAACCTGAAACAGCAGCAAAAAACGTACAGCCAACTATGTTTGTATGTAATAACCTACCTGGCAAATTATTCATCCAAGGTGCTAAACCTTTAAACAAATCTTCTGACAGTCTAGTTCGATAAAGAATTTCACCCATCCAAATAAATAATGGTAAAGCTGTAAGCGACCAACTTGATGCACTGCTCCAAATTGTAGTAATCATTGCATCTCCAGCAGGTCTATTAGTAAATAATTCTAAACCTACATAAGCTACTCCCATTAAAGAAAGACCTATCCAAACTCCTGAGCCTAAAAGAAAAAATAAAGTAAATAAGAATATTACTGTTAAAACTAAATTTTCCATTAATCTATTGCCTTATCATCTTTAATTTCAGTTTCAGAATAACCAATGAAAATAAATTCATAAAGTTTGTCTAAAAAAGCGATAGCTAAAACAAAAGTACCTAACACCATAGAGGCTTGTGGGATCCACATGGGTAGTGCATCTTCTGCTTGAGATACATCATTAAAGATGTATGAAAAATAAGCACCTCTACAAGCATAATAAAAAAACAGAACTGCTAGCAAAGATCCTATTCCATAACACCATAACTCTCCCCATTTTTTATTTGCTCCTAGTTTATTTAATAAAATTCGCACTCTTATATGACCATCTTGATTCAATGTGTAAGCAAGAGCGAAAAAAGCGGAATTAGCCATAGCATAACCTGCATATGCTGTTGCTCCCGGAAATGTAAAACCAGTCCACCTAGCTAACATTTGTGCACATATAATTAATAAAATTAAAATTAAATTTATTGCTGAAAAGTACGCTGATCCTAAATAAAGTTTATCTAAAAAGTTTCTCATTTTAATTTTATAAATTATAATTTGGTTATTTAAGTAAGCCCAAATAAATTGGGCTTACTTGTTGATTATTAATTATTTTTCAGCCTTGAAAGCATCTACAACTTTTTTACCTTCAGGACCTGCATTCGCAATCCATTCGTCAGCCATAGTTTTACCAATTTTCTCAAGATCAGTTCTTAATTGACCTTCAGCAACTTGTACTTTCATTCCATTAGCTGCTAACTGAGTTAAATACCAACCAGAAAGTTGTTCTGATCTAGCAGTTCCTGCAGCTTCAGCCATTTTTGCAACACCTCTTATAATATCTTGGTTTTTCTTACTTAATTTTTTCCAAGCTTTTTTGTTTACAAAAACATAGTTTCTTGGCAGCCAAGCATTTACTTCATAGAAGTGAGTTAAATGTTCCCAAACTTTTCTATCATATCCAGTAGACCCAGATGATACGAAAGACTCAGCAACGCCAGTTGCTAAAGCTTGAGATAATTCAGCAGCTTCCACTTGAACTGGTAACATTCCCATAAGTTCAGCAATTCTAGCTGTTGCATTATTGTATGATCTAAATTTCACACCTTTAGTGTCAGCAATAGAGCTAACTTCTTTTTTAAAGTATAGACCTTGTGCTGGCCATGGCACTGCATATAAAAGCTCTAAACCTTGAGAGTCTAATTCTTTTCTAATTGCTGGCTCTAAGTGCTTCCATAACTTATCTGAAGCTTCATAAGATGTTGCTAAGAAAGGGATTGAGTCTGCTCCAAATAATAAACTTTCATTTTGGTGTGCAGATAAAAGTCTTTCACCGATAGGTGCTTGACCAGTTTGAACAGCTTTTTTAATATCATTACCTTTGAATAATGATCCACCTGGGTGAACTGTAATATCTACTTCACCACCAGTTGCTATTCTTACAGCATCAGCAAACATTACTCCATTTTGACTATGAAAGTTTGTTGCTGAATAAGCCATTGGCATATCCCATTTTTCAGCAGCATTAACATTTACGATACTAAAAAGTGAGAAAGCAATAACTGATAATATTTTTAATAATTTATTCATTATTATCTCCTAAGTTATTTAAAACCCTATCATGTATAAAATTAAGATTTAATTCAACTTAAAAAGTGACTTACCTGTGTGGATTAAAGGCATCTAAATCAAACTTGTCATTATCTCGTAAAATCTGTTTAGCTATCATTTTACCAGTTTTTGGACCAGCGGTTAACCCAATGTGATGATGGCCATATGCAAAAAATAAATTGTTGGATCGTTCTGACGCACCTATTACTGGTAAACTATCTACAGTTGATGGTCTATGACCGCTCCATTCCATTTTTCTTTTAAAAGTTATTCCAGGAAACATTGATTGTGCATTTCTCATTAAAAGTTCAAAAGCTTTTGGATTTGGTTTTGAATTTATACTTCCGAATTCAACCAAACCTGCAAATCTAATTCCCGTTGGTCTTGGTGTTATTGCTAATTTTAGATATCCATTCATTATAGGATGGTTAATTCTAATATTAGTATCAAATAATTCTAAGTGATAACCTCTTTCAGATTCGATAGGCACTTTTACATTAAACTTTTTTACAAAATTGCCTGAGTAAACTCCTGAAGAAATTAAAACTTTTTCTGTAAATAAATCACTATTTCTAAGTTTAATTGTGAAATAATCATCACTTGAATTTACATCTAAAACTTCATCTTCAATAATTTCGCCTCCTAAACTTTTATAATAATCAATTAAGTCATCTAAATAGTTTTGACTATTTGAAATATAACCTTGATTTTCAATTTTTATTGCAAAAGTATATTCTTGGGAAAGTCCTGGAAAAATTTTATTCAACTCCTCTTTTTGAACCTCAACCAATTCAAAGCCATGTTTTTTTCTAAGAGACCAAGTATAAGAGTCATTTTCGAAATCAGTTTTATTTTTGTAGATAAATAAAAAAGGAGAATCTTCAATCCATCTTTCAGCTTTAGATCCTTTTACAAGTTCTCGGTGCTCACCAATACTATCTTTAAGTAAAAAAGCTAAATTTTTTGAGATATGTTCAACTTTTTCTTTTTTTGTATAAGAAAGATATTTTATTAAAAAAGGTATCATTTTTAAAACTCCTGGAAATCTTAAAAATAATGGTCCATCTTTTGACAACCACATCTTTGGAATTTTTTTAAACATTCCAGGCATTAAAACTGGAGTGATTGATGGACTAGATAACCATGATGCGTTACCATAGGATGCTGGTTGACCTTTAAGATCTTTTTCAATTAAAGTTACTTTAGAACCTCGCTTTACTAAATTAATTGCTGACGATAAGCCAACTATTCCAGCACCTATTACTGATATTTCTGTTTTTTTCATTATGCTATCCATTCACTAACAGGTGCATTTGCATCCTGCAAAGGTTGAGTGATTATATCAATCAAACAAGGACCTGATTTGTAATTAATTGCCTCAGATATTTTTGATTTTAGCTCTTGAGATTTTTCAACTTTAAAAGTTTTTAAACCATATGCGTCAGCTACTTTACAATGATCTGTTCTATCAAAATCAACAGAGAAATATCTTTTTTCAAATCTTGTCTTTTGTCCAGCTTTAATCCACCCATAAACACTGTTAGAAATAACAACAAAAATAATCGGCAATTTTAGCCTTACTGCAGTCTCAAGTTCTCCAACAGCAAATCCAAAACTACCATCTCCCATAACTGAAATTACTCTATTTTTTGGTTTACCAATTTGAACACCAATTGATGCAGGTAAAGCATAACCAAGAGCACCATGCGCTCTGTTAGTAATAAAATATCTACCTGATTTCTTAAAATTATAATATGCAGAAAAATAAGGACATGGAGTACCTGGATCCACAACAACATATGTATCATCTGGCAGCTGGTTATTAAGTTCTCTAATTATTTTTTCCGGCTTTATAGGGGATTTATTATCTTCAGATAATTCAATAAATTTTTTAAATTTCTTTTTCTTAACATCTTTGACTATTAAATCTCCTTTAAAATTATGGTGGCCAATTAATTTATTTATTTCAATTAAAGTGGATTTAATCTCTGCAACCATAGAAATGTAAGATCTATAATTTGCGTCAATTACTGAAGGATCAATATCAATATGAATAATTTTCTTTTTTTTATCGGGATATTGCCATTTTTCAGTTGTGACAGAACCTGCTCTACATCCTAAAAATATCACCAAATCAGAGTTATTTAAAACTTCTCTTGTAAAAATTGAACCACCATTACTACCAACTACTCCTAAAGAATTTGGATGATTATCTGACAGTGTTCCTTTTCCAGTTACAGATGTTGCAAAAACAATATTTAGTTTTTCTACTAAATTTTGAAGTTCTTTTTCTGCAAACGCATTCTTAATTGCACCTCCAGAAATTATAATTGGATTTTTTGATTTTGAAATTTCATTTATTATTTTTTTTAATTTTTTTAAATTAGGTTTTTTTGGTTCAGCTGGAAATCGAGTATGATTTTTATCAATCCAAATTTCTTTTTCAGAAACCTCAGCCGTTTGAGTATCAAAAGGTAATGCTAAATGACAAGAGCCTGGTTTTCCAGTAGTACTTTCTTTAAAAGCTCTTCTTATATCTTTAGCAAAATTTTTTGGTTTACTTAAAACACAATTCCATTTTGTTAATGGTTTAAATAGAGCCTTTTGATCTAATTCTGTTAGTGGGAAATGTCCATAAGAAGTTGTGGGCACATCTGAAGTAAACGAAATAACTGATATAGAGGACTCATTAGCTTCTACAACTCCTGGAACAATATAAGTGGCTCCACCACCACTTGGGCCTTCACAAATACCTACTTTTCCAGTGACTCTTGCATAACCATCTGCCATATAACTTGCACTTCTTTCATCTCTTGTAAGGATATGCTTGATAGAATGATTAAGTCTATGTAAAGCGTCATAGAAAGGTAATGAAGTATCTCCGCACAAACCAAATATATGTTTTACGTCATATTTATCTAAAAGTTTAACTAAAGCTTCTGCACCATTTAAGTAATTAGACTTAGTAGAATTTTTCATTTTATTTACTTGGTTATATTAAAGACTAAATATAAAATACAATCATGAAATTTGGAAATAATCAAAAAAATATTGCAGTGGGTGGAAAAACTGTATTTGGAGGAACTGTTGGTGTTTGTATGTTAGATACTCAGTTTCCAAGAATCCATGGAGATATAGCTAACGCAAGAACTTGGAGTGTCCCAGTTCATTATAGAGTTGTTCCAGGATCAACTCCTAAAGCAGCTGTATATGATCAAGGGAAAGATATTTTAGAGGGATTTATTGATGCTGCCAAACAACTAGTAAAAATGGGAGCTGATGGAATTACTACAAACTGTGGGTTTTTATCTTTATTTCAAGAACAAATGGCAGAAGCAGTTAATGTGCCAGTTGCAACCTCATCACTCATGCAAACTCAAATGGTACAGAGTCTTTTACCAAAAAGTAAAAAAGTTGGTATTTTAACAATCCATAAACCTTCTCTTACTGAAAAACATCTTAAAGCTGCAAATGTTCCACTAGATATTCCAATCATAGGTACCGAAAATGGTAAAGAATTTACAAGAGTAATTTTAAATGATGAAAAAGAAATGGATATCGATCTTGCAAGACAGGATCATTTAGATGCAGTTGAAGAATTAATGAAGGAACATTCAAACATTGGAGCAATTGTAATGGAGTGTACAAATATGAGCCCGTTTGCTGCAGATGTAAGAAAAAAATTTCAAGTACCAGTATTTAATATCTATACTTTTATTGAATGGTTTCAGTCCGGATTACTTCCAACAAGATTTAATCCTGATCATGATGATCCTAGAAAATAATTGTGTTTGATATTCTTAATTATTTTTCTTCATTAGAGTTTTTTTTCATAATTTTTATACTAATAATATTTGGAGCAATTACTCAAAGTGCAATTGGTATAGGATTTGGAATTCCAGCATGTTTTTTAGTTTTGCTCGAACCATCAATGGTTCCAAGTTGTATTGTTTTAATGGGATCCTTTTTAGCTTTTAGTAACGCAATGTTAAGTTTTAAAGATATCATTAAAGTTGATTTAATTTATGCTTATAGCGGAAGAGTGGCTGGCTCTTTACTAGCGATGCCTTTAATATTTTTCACACTTGGAACAAATAAATATTTAATAGTATTTGGAATTTTGCTTTTAATAGCAACATACATGAGTGCAAAAAATTGGAACATTGTTGCTACCAAAAAAAATATCACAATAGCAGGAACAGCATCAGGTTTAATGGGAACATTAACAGGTATTGGTGGGCCACCCATGGCAATTGTTTATCAAAACAGTTCTGCAAGAAAAGTAGTGGCGACTTTAAATATGTTTTTTGGTATTGGTGCTTTATTTTCAGTAATTCTATTTATTTACTTTGATTTGATAAATTTACCTGAAGTGATGAAGTCAATTTATCTAGCTCCTGCTCTGGTCATTGGTACTTATGTGGGTAGAAGAAGAGTTATAAGAGATTTTGTTAACCGTAATCTAAAATCACTTATAATTGCAGTTTGTTTTATAAGTGCGATTATAATAATTTTTGATGCTATTGTGGCTGCTTAATAGCAGTTCCTTCTTTTATCTGCACCTTTTGAAAGAGTTTTGTCTGAATTTATTTTTATAGCAGTTACACCACCAAATATTCTATGTGGTTTTGAATAAACTATTGTTTTTATCTTTTTATTCTTTGAAAAGTTAAAATAATTTTTAAAACCTTTCTCAACTAAAATTTTATTTCCTTCGTTATGTCTTATTCTTGGTAGGTTGATCGCTTTCTGAATCTTGTAATTGTGCTTATAAATGTAATTTAATATTTGAAAAATTGTTTGAGGTTGTCCGTGATCGCCAGGTGTTGAAATTGTTAAATCCAATTTATTACCTTCAAGCACAATTGAAGGGCAAAGAGTATGAAATGGTCTAGTTTGAGGTTTTAAATAATTATATCCTTTTTTTGATATCTTTTCTAAATACATTCTATTATGAAAAACCACTCCAGTTTGTGGTGAAACAATCCCACTTCCAAATTCTTCAAACAAACTTTGAACCCAACTTACTGCATTTCCTTTGTTGTCTACTACAACTAAAGTGCTTGTATCGCCTGAATTTTTGAAAAATTTTGAATAATTTTTTTTTATTTTTTTGAAATCTAAATTTTTTTTATATCTGAAGTAATTAGTAATACCTGGGTCTAAACAATATTTATCTCTTGATTCAAAAATACTTTTTTTAAATTTTATATAATCACTTAAATCAATATTTTCTTTAATCTCATCAAATATTTCACATAATCCCATCAATGCTAAACCTTGAGAATTAGGTGGAGCTGTAAAAACTTTTTTATTTTGAAAATCTGTACTCAAAGGTTTTTGAAATAAGGTTGAGTGATTATTAAAATCTTCTTCGCTAATGATTGCACCTTGATCTCTTAAATCTTGAACCATGATCTTGGTTAGTTTACCTTTATAAAAAGTTTTACATCCTAATTTTGAAATTAATCTTAAAGTTTTAGCTAGCTTTTCTTGTTTTATAATTTTTCCAATTTTAATATCCTTAGGAAGACCGTAAATTTTTGATAAGAAATTATTATTTTTAATTAATTTTGTGTAAACATCACCTCTTAAAAAATCATATAAATATTTATCTATCTTAATACCTTTTTCAGCAAAACTTATCGCATCTTTTAAAACCTCTGCTAATTTTTTAGATCCATATTTTTTCAGAGATTTCTCCCAAGCATTCAGAACGCCTGGAACAGTTATGGATAAAGAGCTCCTTTGAGGTATTTCATTCAATCCAATTGATTTAAAATATTTTATGCTGGCTTTTTTTGGAGATTTTCCAGAACCATTTATTGTGGTAATTTTTTTTGTTTTGGATGAATAATAAAGAGCAATGCTATCCCCGCCTAATCCATTCATATTTGGAATTGAAACAGCGAGTGTTGCGGCAGTTGCTATTGCAGCATCCATAGCATTTCCACCCCTTTTTAAAATTTTCATTCCAGCCTCAGTGGCTTTCTTGTGGCCACTGACTACCATTCCAAATTTAGTTTTCAATTTCATTGAAAATCTTTTAAATCGAAAAGCTTTTGCTCGTAGTTAGTAAATCTTTGAGCTCCTTTTTTTGTGACAATAAAACTTTCACTAATTACAATTCCATAATTTTGAAGCCATAAAGCAGGTATACAATGAAAAGTCATATTTTCTTTTAATATATTTTTATCTCCCTTTCTAAAACTTGTAGTTAATTCTCCCCAAGTTGGTGGATAACCAATACCAATTGGGTATCCAATTCTAGAATCTTTTTTAACTCCATATTTACTAATAATTTTTTTCCAAGTATTTTCTAGCTCATGGCCAGTCACTCCTGGTTTAACTTTATTCAGAACTCCATTTAATCCTTCTCTAATGATTTTAGATAATTCTTTAATTTTTTTTGGAGCCCTGCCTGTGAAAATACATCTTGCTAACGGAACATGATATCGGTGTTTCGCACCTCCCATTTCTATATAAAAAATTTCATTTTTTTTTAATTTTTCTTCTGTCCAACTTAAGTGTGGAGCACTACAAAATTTTCCAACCATTGCATTTGGTGGCTTACAAGTAAAAGTTCCCCCTATTTCATTTGTGCCCATAGTTGTGTATCTATTCAGTTCAGCAATTACATCACACTGTCTCACACCCACATCTACTTTTTCCATTGCTTTTTTCATTGCTAAATTTGCAATTTTTCCTGCTGATTTCATATAAGTAAGTTCTTGAGAAGATTTAATCATCCTCACCCAATTAACTAATAAAAATGCATTTAAAAATTTTGCGTTGGGAAGTCCTTTTATTAAAATATCATGCCATTTTGCGGTATAATAGTAATCATCCATCTCTACACCAATATTTTTTCTCTCAAGTTTTTTTGATTTAATAAAATCAACAAGATAATCCATTGGATGAATTTTTTGAGATGCAACATAATGATCAGGATATGGAACAATATTATTCTTATCTAAAAAAGCAGTGAATTTTGCTCCTACTGCATCCATTTTTCTTCCAATCCAATAAGGATATTTTTCCGAAAGGCTAATTAAAACCATTTGAGGTGTATAAAAAGACCAACCATCATAACCTGTAAGATAAAATTGGTTAGCTGGACTTGCGACAAGCAAAACATCTATATTGTTTTTACTCATCTTTAATTTTACTTTTTTTACTCTATCTAAATATTCTTTCTTACTAAAAAGAATTTCATTTCCAAAACTATTTTTAAAAAAATTTTTTTTCATGATTTAAAGATTAATTAAATGATACATTATAGAATAATTAAATTATAGTTGAATATTTATAATATCTACCTGGCGTTATTTAAAATAAATGAAAAAATACTCATTAATATATATTGCAAAATTATCTTTCCCAATTTTTTTAGCCAATGTTGCCATTCCGTTGGTAGGCATAATAGATACAGGTCTTATGGGAAATCTTGGAAACATTTCTTATCTTACAGCAACATCTATTGCTGCAAACTTATTTTCTATGATTTTTTGGAGTTTTGGTTTTCTAAAAATGGGAACCGTCGGAATGGTATCTCAAGCCCATGGAAAAAATGATTATAATAAAATACTAGATATATTATTAAGAAATTTATTTTTTGTAATAATTATTTCCTTAATTTTAATATTTTTTCAATTTTTAATTCTAAATTTAACACTAAATATTTTTGAATTATCAAAAGAAACTCAAAATTTATATCAAGATTATTTTAATATAAGAATTTATTCTGCTCCAGGAGAGCTCACTCTTTATATTATTACTGGAATATTTATTGGCTTACAAAAAACTAAAATTTCAAGTCTTGTTGTAAGTTGTTTTTCTATTTTGAATATAATTTTAAGTATTATCTTGGTTGCACAGTATAACCTTAATGTAAAAGGAGTTGCTTATGGTTCTTTGTTAGCTGGATACATTACATCTATAATTTTTTTAATTTATACTTTTTTTTATATTAAAAAATTTATTAATATTAAGATTGACATAAATAATATTTTTAACGCAAAACAAATAAAATACATTTTTCATATAAATTTAAATATTTTTATAAGGACAATTCTTTTATCATTTTCATTTTTATGGTTTATCTATTTGAGTAATAAAATAGGTGAAGAATATGTTGCGGCTAACACAATTCTAATTAATTTGGTAAATTTAGCTGCTTTTATTCTTGATGCTTATGCTTTTGCAACTCAGGGATTGGTTGGCTACTCAATTGGAAAAAATGATAAAAATTTATTTAAACTGATTGTAAAAAATTCTTTTATACTTAGTGCTATTACAAGTATTTTCATTTCAATTGTTTATCTTTTAATTCACAAAGAAATTATTTATCAAATGGCAGATATTGATTTGATAAGAAACTTGACTGTTGATTATTCTATTTGGTTAATAATTTTCCCTTTAATTTCATCTTTTTGTTATCAATTTGATGGAATTTTTATTGGTGCATCACAAACTGTCGAATTAAGAAATGCAATGATTTTTTCATCTATTATATATTTATTTATTTCAGTAATTCTTACTAACAATTTTATTAATACTGGTCTTTGGATTTCTTTAGCAATTTTTATGATTTTACGTGCTGTTTCATTATATTATTACTTTAATAGAATTTATTTAAGATTTAACTGAAGATAGATTTTTCTTATATAAGTCTGCTCTTATAGAAACTAAAATTATCAATATAACCATTGGTATACATGCTAAATTAATTTCATTCCAACTAAAACTTAGTATTGAATAACCGGCTGTTAAACTTGCAATTGCTTGAATTGAAAAAACTAAAACATCATTGAAACCTTGCACTTTGAACTTTTCGCTGCTTGTGTAACAAAGCACTAGTAAACTAGTTCCCCCTATAAATAAAAAATTCCAACCAATTCCAAGCAACACAAGAGCTATTAAATAGTTAAGAAATGTTTGTTCATAAAAACTCAAAAAAATACACAATAAATATATTACCGCACCAGAATATATTATTGTCGAGTGACCATATTTCTTGATTAATGTCCCAGTTATTAATGAGGGTAAAAACATTCCTATAATATGTGATTGGATCACAATACTTGTTGAGCCTAATGTAAATCCATGCATTTTGTACATACTAATTGGTGTTGCAGTCATTAAAAAAGACATAATCGAATAAGCAAATGCAGCAGTCACTATTGCCTGAAGTATTATAGGATTTTGTAATAGCTCAACATAAGATCTTTGTTTACCTTTGATATCCTCAATAGTTTTTGGATTTTTTTCTGTTTTATAAAACAATAAAAAAAATACAGGAATTATTGTTAAGGCCGAAAGAGATATGTATGAGCCTACATAAAGGTGATTTGTGATTATATCTTTTGAAAAATTTGCAACATTTGGACCAATTAAAGCAGATAAAATTGTTGCAAGTAAAAGAATTGATATTGCTTTTGAACTATCATTCTTTTCAACTGTTTCTGCTGCAGCAAATCTATATTGGTGAGTAAATGCTATCCCGGTTCCAATTAAAAAACATGAAAAACAAAATAATATAAAATTTTCTGAATAAATTGAATAAGCTCCAAGCAAAGCAGCTAGACTTGTATATGATGATGATAAAATAAATCCTTTTTTCCTTCCAATTTTGCTCATTATTTTTGCTGCAAAGATTGTAAATACCGCTGTTCCAACAATTGAAAGAGATGTTGGTAATGTTGCAAGAGATGCTATTGGGGAAATTTTTAATCCAACAATACCACTAATAAAAACAGTTATTGGAGGAGCTGTAAAAGAAAACACCTGACAAATAGTCAGAAGAACTAGGTTTTTGTTTATCATCTAATCTTCTACTTCTGACAATAATGATGCGTTACCACCCATTGAGGCAGTGTTATTAGAAATACTTTGTTCATGACATAATCTTTTTAAATATTCTGGGCCTCCAGCTTTAGGACCTGTGCCTGATTTTTCATATCCTCCAAAAGGTTGAACACCTACAACTGCACCAATCATGTTTCTATTAATATAAATATTACCAATTTCAGCTTTTTCTACTACTCTATCAATGGTTTTATCTATTCTACTATGTATGCCTAAAGTTAATCCAAATCCAAGATCATTAATATCTTCGATTAATTGATCTAAATTAGAAGCTTTATATTTAAGCATGTGGACTACCGGACCAAATACTTCATTCTTTAGATCCGATAGTTTTTCAATTTCAATTAATGTTGGTGGAATGAAATTACCTTGATTTAAATTTATCTCTGTTTGAAAAACTTTATCGAATTTTTTTATATGATTATTGATATTTTCATACGCTTCAGTGTCAATTACTGGTCCAATATCAGTTGACAATTCTTCTGGATTGCCAACTTTTTGGGTTTTCATTGCTCCAATTAAAGTATCCTTGGTATGTTTGTAAACATTCTCTTCAACACATAATATTCTGCATGCTGAACATCGTTGTCCAGCGCTATCAAAACCTGAATTAACCACATCCTTTACGACATGTTCTGTTAAAGCTGAGGTATCAACAATCATACAATTCTGACCACCTGTTTCAGCGATGAAAGTTGGAATATTTTCTTTTTGTTGAAGGTCAGATTGAATAATTTTTGCTGTCTCTAAGGAACCAGTAAAAATAATATTTTTAAGTTTTTTATCATTAATAACTTTTTTTCCAATTAACGCACCATCACCTAATAACAATGCAATCGCATTACTTGGTAAACCAGCTTTTAATAAAAGTTTTATTATATAATAAGCTGCAAATGATGATTGTTCAGCTGGCTTGGTAATTACCACATTGCCGGTAATAAGTGCTGCAACAGTTTGGCCTACAAAAATTGCAACTGGAAAATTCCATGGACTTATCACAAAGGAAAGACCTTTTCCAACCATTCTATATTGATTAAGTTCTCCAGTTGGTCCTTTTAATGTTTGAGTTTGAAATAAATTTAACGCTTCTTTTGAATAGTATCTGCAAAAATCAACTGCTTCCCTAATTTCTGCAATTGAATTTTTAATACTTTTACCAGACTCTTTTGCACAAATTTCAATAATGTCATTAGTATTCTCTTCAATTAAATCTGCAAATTTTAAAAAAATCTCTACTTTTTTTTTAATTGAAAACTTTTTCCATTCAGAAGAATATTCTTTTAAATTGTTAATTGCTGTCTCAGAAATCTTTTCATCGGCAAAATATTTTTTTCCTAAAGTAGAAGAGCTATGAGGAGATTTTATATCAATTTCTTTATCTGATTTAATATCTTCACCATTAATTAATGAGTAAGCTTTAATATCTTTAAACTTTCCATTAAATTGAAGATTTTCAACTACATGTTCTTCACTTAAATCTAAACCTTTTGAATTTTTACGATCTTCATAAATATCTATTGGTTTTTTGATTTTATCCTCATCAAGTTTATCCATTTTAACAAGTGGAGATTGAACTAGTTTTGAAATATCAAAATCTTTTGTTTTTAGTTGATGTATAAAAGAAGTATTAGCACCATTTTCTAATAATCTTCTTACTAGATAAGGCAATAGATCCTTATAACCACCAACTGGTGCATAAACTCTGCATTTAAAATTTTCATCTTTTTCAAGGTATGAATAAATTTCATCACCCATGCCATGTAATTTTTGAAACTCAAAATCGCGATCATTAAAAAGAGTTTTAATATATGAAATACTATGAGCGTTGTGCGTTGCAAATTGTGAGAAAATATTATCATTTTCATAAAGTTTATGGGCGCAGGCTAAATATGAAATATCAGTAGCAAATTTCTTAGTAAATACTGGATAATCTATGTAGCCTTGTTCTTGAGCAATCTTTATTTCTGTATCCCAATAAGCCCCTTTAACTAATCTTATATTAATCTTTTTATTAACATCACTTAAATATTTCTTAAGCCAATCTAAAACAAAAAAAGCTCTTTTTTGGTACGCTTGAACTGCAAATCCAAAACCTTGGTATTTTTCATCAATTAATTTACTTTCGATTATTTCCTTAAATATAAATAAAGATAAATTTAATCTATCTGCTTCTTCAGCATCAAAACAGATATCAACATTATTTTCTCTACCAAGTTCAGTGAGTTTATAAGCCTTTGGAAAAAGTTCTTTTTTTAACAAATCTAATTTATTTCTCTCATATCTTGGATGTAGAGATGATAATTTAATAGAAATACTTTTTTTATGAGGATTTTTTCCTTTACCAGTTTCAATTATTGCTTCTTCATATTGTTTATAATATCGTTGAGAGTCTTCATAAGTGACCGCAGCTTCACCCAACATATCAAATGAAAATGTATATTTGTCATGTTGTTTCTCATTACTGTAATTGATTGCTTTTTTAATATCTCTTTCAAACACAAATTGTTTAGCAAGTATATTAATTGCTTGTTTGATTGCATTTCTTAGAATTGGACCTGAAAGATTTTTAACAACTTTACCTAGGATATTCTTATTTTCTTCTACTTTTTCTTCAACAATTTTACCTGTTAATAAAAAAGCTATTGAGGAGATATTTACAAATAAATCTTTATCGTTTTTGATATATTTTTTCCAATCCCCTATTGGTATTTTATCTTCTATTAAATCATTAATAGTTTTTGCATCTGGTATTCTTAAAAGAGCTTCAGCTAAACACATCAATACAATGCCCTCATTGCTTGTAAGAGAAAACTCGTGAATTAATTTACTAAAAGGACTTCCTGCTTTATAGCTTTGAGCATTTTTAACAATATTTATTGATAAATTATCTATTTGTTTTTGATTAAGCTCTGAAAAATTAGAAACTAAATAATAAAAATGATCTTTAACTAATTTTTTTTGATCTAAATATTTATTGTTGAATATATTTTGCATTGCCTAATGACAAGCTATACCAAATTTTTTTAATCTCCAATAATTATAAGGCCATGGGGTTAAAAATCCAACTATTAGCATTATAGGAAAAGCCCACCATGTTAACATAGCTCCACCTGTTAAAAGGTAATCTGTTAAATTCATTGCAATTTCCATACTAACCATTGAGATAAAACTCATTCCCAAAGCAGTTCTCAAAGCATCTTTAAATTTGAAATTTTGTCTTATTAAAATGATAGTTTCCAAAATAATACTTGTGATCAAACCATTAATAATTGCTAAAGTCATAATAGCTAAAACCGGCCATGGAATTTGAGTGATCTGAAAAAATAAAATTGTTCCAAAATCTCCTATTGCACAACCTAATAAACACCATGCAGTATTTATTGCACTTCTTTTCCAAGTATGATTACAAGACCAATTAAAAGTTGCAGCTGTCATAATTATTTATTCAAATTAATTTGATATTCGTATTTATCCTCTGGCCAAAAAGATTTGATATAGGCTAAAATCCCATCGATATCTTTATCTGATAAATTGTCTCCAAAACCCATCATTTTACCTTCATAGTTTTTTACTAATTTTGCAAGTCCATATTTTATTATTGCATGTAAAGTTTCATCGTCATGATGCCAAGTATGACCTGTGCCATTTAAAGGCGGGGCTTTTCGTTGTCCATCCTCATCTAAACCTTTCCAATCTTTAGCACCCGATAAATCAACCATATGACATGACACACAATTATTTTGATAAGCTATTTTTCCTCTCTCTATCAACAACTTAGAGTCGTTAGTTATTGGAAAATGATTGTGACTTAATGCTATTGTATTTATGGACGATATAAAAAATATAGTGAAAACTAATTTTATATATCTATTCATTAGTTTAAATCTAAACCTTCTTTTTTCCAATTTTCTAATCCGCCAATTAGATGACAACAATTAGTAAAATCATAAGATTTAGATATTTGAACTGCTAGAGTTGAACGATGACCGTGTGCACAATAAAAAAGAATTTTTTTATCCTTTAATTTATTCTTATTTTTATCTAAATATTCATACATCGAAGGAAATGGTACTATTTCACTATTTTTGATCATTCCTTCTTTATCAATTTCACTTTGCTCTCTTAAATCTATCAAAATAGCACTTGGATCTTTTTTAATTTTATTAAATTCCGCAGGCTCAATTCCATTATTTACTTTTTGACGATTAAAATCGATACCAAGTTTAAGATTACTTGGTACAGCCACATCCATCATTTTTGGATCTGGTAATTTTAAGTTGTTCATGATCTCAACATATTCATCAACTGATTGTACTTGTAATCTTGGATTAAATTTTTTCTCTTCAATAATTGTGCTGACTGTTTCACCTTTATAATCATGACCTGGATAAACCAAAGTGTCTTCAGGAAGTTTTAATAATTTATTAAATATTGAATTATATGAATCTTTTGGATCACCATTTTGAAAATCAGTTCTACCAGTGCCTCTAATCAATAATGCATCTCCAGTAAAAACTCTATCACACATTAAAAAACTAAAACTTTCAGCTGTATGTCCTGGAGTATAGATTGCTTTTAAATCTATTCCATCAATCTTAATATTTTCTTCATCTGAAACTCGCATTGCAACAACATCTGCAGGAGTTTTGTCACCCATGACTGTTACACAATTTGTCTTATCTCTAAGTTCAGCAATACCTGAAATATGATCTGCATGAATATGCGTATCAATAACTTTAACTAGCTTTAAATCTAATTGATTTAAAAGTTTTATATATTGATCAACATTTTCTAATACCGGATCTATGATTAAAGCCTCACGTCCTCTAGCTGAAGCGATTAGATAAGTATAAGTACTCGAAACTTTATCAAACAGTTGTCTAAAAATCATTTTAAGTTTTAATTGGATTGCCTTTTAACCACTGGCTGTCTTCATTTATATAATGTTCTTTTTTCCAAATTGGAGTCCTTTTTTTTATTTCCTCAATAATATATCTAGATAAAACATATGCTTGATCTCTATGTTTACAGGCAACAGCAATAATTATGCTCATCTCACCTAACTTTACATATCCTTTAACATGTTCAATAAAAACTGCCTTATCTTGAATATTTAATTTTTGTTCAGTTTCATTATAGATTTCCTCGAAACTTTTAATAACCATTTCATCATGACTATCATAAGTAATTCCTGTTACTTCTTTATTATCATTAAGATTTCTTACAGTGCCTGTAAAATAGATATTTGCACCAAATTTTGATGAGGCAATAAATTGTTCTGCGTCTGAAATTTTAATTTGTTCTTTTTTGGTATCTACAATTTTGGTATGCAGCATTAACCACCTCCGATTGGAGGAATAATACTAATTTTTTGAGCTTTTGTGATCTTATAATTGTCGCTAATAATTTCATTTTCTTCAGAACAAAAAGCAGAATTTTTAACTATTTGCAAAAAGGAATCGTTACCATTAAATTCTTCATTGAGATAGTTACTAATAACTTTTCTAAATTCTTTGATTAAAATTGGTTTTTGTATTTCAAAATCTATATGTCCTTTTTCACTAAAATCTCTACTTGCTCCAAATAACTCTAAAACAATTTTCATATTTTTAATTTTGATGAATATTTTAAATCTTCATCGCTAAAATTGTGTTTATTTTCTTTAATAAAATTTTGCATTATTGATATTTTTTCCCCTTCAAACTCAGAGACTTTTCTATCTTTTAAGTTAACATACAAAGCTAAGGCTTCAAAAGTTGCTGATAGTGAGTTATCTTTTTTATTAATCATCTCAAATTTATAATGAAGTCTTTTTTTGTCGTGATTAAAATAAATTAAATTGATATCTACTTCTTCATCTACTTTTAGCTCACGTTTGTAGGCTATATTATTTTCAACAATCATTGTGCTCATACCAGTATTTTTTGCAGACTCTTCACCCATTTTAAAAATGGTATTTAATTTATCAGCTCCATATCTATCAAATATAAGTAGATAATAAGCCACATTCATATGACCATTGTAATCAATCCAATCTTTAATAATCTTTTGAGAACTTAAATTTAATGACATTATTAATTAGAAAATATTTTCTAAAAACTTTGGAAGACCATCTGGATTAGTCCATACTCCACTTTTACCACCCTCTTTAATTAATAATTTCACATTATCAATTTTTAGATGAGGGTTAACAATTTTACTTAGATCATAAATAGTTGTTAATGCAGCATTCACTCCCATTATCGCCTCCATTTCAACACCCGTTTTTGCTACAGCAGATACAACACAATAAACTTCTAGTGAGTAATCCTCTTCGATTAAAATAATTTTTGTTGCTGTATGATCAATTGGCAATGGGTGGCATAAAGGAATAAGTTCACTCGTTTTTTTTACACCTAAAACAGCGGCAACCTCTGCCAAGGTTACAGGGTCTCCTTTTGGCATTTGTTTATTTTTTATTAAATCAAATACTTCTTTACCCACATAAATTTTTCCAGCTGCTAAAGCTCTTCTAAACGTTTCTTTCTTAGAAGAAACATCAATCATATTAAAAGAATTTTTTTGAAAAATTTCTTTAGCCCAATCTTGAAGATTATCATGCTCAACTACTTTTGGTTTATTCATTAGCCTCCTGTAGTAGATAAATTTTTAGTTAGACCTGTTTCTCCAAGCTCTAAATAATGGGACTCTTTTTTGAAGTTAAGTTGTTTTAAAATTAAATCTTTTAGTTCTTCAGTTTGATCATCCTTTTGCATTAAATGTCGAATATTAATTCCAGTATTGCCAAACAAACAAAGTCTTAAATCACCTTTTGCTGTTATTCTTAAACGGTTACAACTTTTACAAAAATCTTTTGAATAAGGTGCTATCACACCAAATTTACCTTTGTAATTAGTATTAATATAATTTTTAGATGGGCCCGCATCTTTTCCAAATGTTTGAAAAATCCAATTTCTTTCATTTAAATAATTAACAAACTTTGAAGAAGGCACATGATATCTATTAAAGTAATCTAAGTTATCTCCAGTTTGCATCAGTTCAATATATCTAAAATCAACTTCGTTTGTTTTTATAAATTCAGCCCATTTCTTAAAATCTTCCTCTTTGTCATTTACACCTTTAAGTAAAACAGCATTAATTTTAATATTTTTAAAATTAAGTTCTTGTAATTTTTTTATTCCTTCTAAAATCTCTGGTAAACGATCGTGTCCTGTTATGTACTTAAAGGTTTCTCTATCAAGACTATCAATACTTATGTTAATACCATCTAAGCCACTTTCTTTAATTTTTTGAGCTTTTTTATCTAAGTGATAACCATTTGTAGTGATTACAGTTTTTTTTATTCCTGAATGTTTCTTTATTACTTTTAAAACATCAAAAAAATCTTTTCTAACAGTGGGCTCTCCACCTGTTAATCTTATTTTGCAAACTCCTAATTCAGATAATGCTTTTGTTAATCTTTCAATTTCATTTATATTCAAAAATGTTCGGTTGTCACTTTTGTCAATTTGGTAACCATTGGGTAGACAATATCCACACTTGAAGTTGCAAACATCAGTGATGGATAATCTGATATAGGGAAATTTTCTCCCAAAACTGTCTTTTAATAAATTCACTCAATTAGCCTATAATAAAAATTTAATTAATAAAACTTATTTATAACTCAATAAAGTATTAAACTCTTTTTTTACCTTGAACTATCCTGTCTAGAAGTAGGGCTACAAAAAGAATTGCAATACCAGCCAGAATACCTTGTCCAACATTAGCATATTGTAAGGCCTCAAGAACATCTTGGCCTAAACCTTTTGCACCAATTAATGATGCAACAACAACCATTGCTAAACTTAACATTACTGTTTGGTTAACACCCGCAAGAATAGTTGGCATTGCAAGCGGAATGTCGACTTTAGTTAACAAGTACCACTTGGAAGCACCATAAGCGATTGCAGCTTCCCGAATATTTTGTGGCACTCCTTTTAAACCTAAAACAGTTAACCTTACAACTGGGGTTCCTCCAAAAATCATTGTGATAATTACAGCTGCAACTTTTCCAGTTCCAAAAAAAGCAATAACCGGTATCATGAATACAAATGCTGGCATGGTTTGCATAAAGTCCATGATGGGCCTTATAAATGCATAAAACCTAGGTCTGGTTGAACAATAAATTCCAAGTGGAATACCAATAACAATACTTAATAAAGCTGCCGTTCCAAGTAAAGCTAGTGTTGTCATTGCTTTTATCCAAAAACCTAAAAAACCCATGTATGCTAGAAAAGCTCCAGAATATATTGCAGCACGTGGACCTGCAGATAGACCTGTTAATAAAACAATTGAACTTATAATTACAATCCAAGGAGTTTTTACAAACAACAATTCTAAAGAGTCTAAAACAGATCTAATTCCAAAAGTTATTGCATCAAATATTCGATCACCTTTAATAACCGCGTAATCAAATGCACCTTCAACACCAGCAATTGATTTTAATCTTATATCAGGATGAGTGGGGAAATCCTTCATTACATCCATAAAGTTAGGAAAACTATAATGAATAGTTGAAAAAATTATAATCACCAAAACAAAAACTACACTTAAAATTATATTATTTATTTTCATACCAGGGCTTATTGATTTGTCAGATAACCATTCTGAATATCTTTTTTCTAAAATAGTGTTAGCCGACATTGATTGAATTACTCTAATAACGATAAGCAAAATTATTCCTGAAATAGCAATCCAAATACCTGATGCTTCAATTCTTTGTGCTTCAGCAACATAACCTGCTATAGAGTCTTCTAAAGATTTAATTGTCCTTTGAAACATTTCAACTTTATCAGAATTTTGCTCTATGGCTGCTTCTAGTTGTTTTTGCCTAAAGTCGATTGTGGACTGGATTTGGTCTATCTTTTTATAAGCTTCTGCGCTTATATTTCCAAAAAAACCTCTAACAATTTGAGTGATTGCAAAAGTTTCAATAATTAAAAAAGCTAAGGCCCAATTCCAAAGATTTCTAAAACTATACCAAAGAGAACCTAATAAAAATGCACTTTTATTAAATGAAATAACATATTTTGAACTGTTACCAATTTTATTGAATTCTTTTATGTAATATTTAGAACTAGTTTGAACAAAATTTGTTATTTGTTCATCATTTGAAATTTCTATTTCTTTTCTACTACTCATCTTGACCCTCAACAACAGAGGTTAAAAGATCTTTTTGTGATATTGCTCCAATCAAATTTCCAGAATTATCTTTAATGACAATTGGCGCGTTATTAGAAACAGATTTTTCAATAAGATTTGTCAATAAATCATTTTCTTTCATTTCAATTGCATTAGAAGGTAATGGTCCATTTTCTTTTTCAAATTGTTCTTTTGATTTCATGATTGTTTTTGCCTCAACCACTTTCAATCTTGAAATTCCCTTAACGAAGTCTGCAACATAATTATCAGCTGGATTCATAACAATTTGCTCTGGCGTTCCAATTTGGATTACCATTCCATCTCTCATTATTGCAATTCTATGACCAACTTTTACCGCTTCATCTAAATCATGAGTAATAAAGACAGTTGTCTTTTTCATCTGTTTTGAAAGATTGATAAATTCAATTTGTAATTGTCTACGAATTAAAGGATCTAATGCAGAAAATGGCTCATCCATTAATAACACTTCTGGATTTGCTGCTAATGCTCTAGCTAATCCAACACGTTGTTGCATTCCTCCTGATAATTCATGAGCATACTTATTTCCCCATCCTTGCAGCTCAACAATATCTAAAATTTTATTAGCTTGTTCGTATCTTTGATTTTTATTTACACCTCTTATTTCCATTGGCATTGCAATATTATCAATTACTGATCTATGAGGCATTAAAGCAAAATTTTGAAATACCATTCCAATCTTTTTATTTCTAAATTCTTGCAAACTTTCTTTTTCTAATCCCATAACATCTTGGCCATTTACTAATATTTGACCAGATGTTGGTTCTAATAATCTGTTAATATGCCTGACTAATGTTGATTTACCACTTCCAGATAATCCCATTACACAAAAAATTTCACCAGGATTAACATCAAAAGAAACATCAGATACACCAATTACTGAGTTAAATTTTTCAAGCGCTTCAGTTTTTGAAATTTTTTGATTTTGTATAGCATCTAAAGCTTCTGCTGAAGTATTGCCAAATACTTTCCAAACATTTTTAATTTGTATATCGCAACCTAAGCTTTGTGATGACATAATTTTTATTGAATACCTGGCAGAAATTATCTGCCAGGTAGAAATTTAATGATTGTTTTTTATAAACCTAACCAACCATCAACTGTTTTTGAATTTTCACTCATCCATTGTCTTGCAACTTCACCTGGATCTCTTTTTTGTACTGATACTTCGTACGCCATCCATGATACATCGTCAGCTGTAAGTTGGAAATTATTGAAAAATTCAACAATTGCTGGTGATTGTTTTTCTAAAGAAGTAGCCCATCCAATTTGGATTTGTTTCAAAGCATCTTTAGATGCAACATAAGATTTTTTATACCAATCAGGGTCTGCTTTTGGTTGTATCATCTTATATTTTGCAGGATCATACTTTGGTTCTTCTAACATAACTACGTCAGCCATGCCCCAGATTGCATGAGGTTTGTAACAATAAAATGCGTAACCTTCCCCTTTTTTAATTGAGTCTAGTACTCTTGCATTTTTAACTGCTTCTGCAGCTCTTATTGGCTCAATTCCAGCATCAAGTAATTTGTAATCTCTAATTTTTACTTCATTAACATTTGCTGAAGCCCAACCATCTGCACCAATCCAAAACTCACCTTTACCATTGCCATCGCTATCCATTGCTTTAACAACCTCTGGTCTTCCAAGATCAAAAATTGAAGTGATGTTCATTTTTTTTGCAAAAGCTTGTGACACACAATAACCTTGATTACCTTCATATGGCTTACTGCTTAATTTTAAAGTTCCTTTTGGAACTAAATCATTTGTGTAAGCTTCTTGGTTTGGTAACCAAATATCAGGGTGCACATCAATTTCACCTTTACCTCTGTCGATTGCAGCATAAATAGAAGTGTTATTACCAGGAACAATTTCTACTTCACCACCCATTTTATCAGATACTACTGCGGCTAATAAATTTGCAATTGCAGTAGCACCAGTCCAACCTGGATCTCCAATTTTTACTTTCTCTGCAAAACTTGAGAAAGATACAAAAATCGAAATTAATCCAGCAACTAATGTACTTTTTAATATTCTCATTATTACCTCTCGTTAAAATTAATTTAAAAATCCTAACATTTTATTTTAATAAGGAAAATATAAATAATGCAGTCAAGTTGATGCAATGGATAAAATAAGCTCTTATTATGCTACTTAATCTTACCAAGCTGTTTTTGACGTGTAATTATGATTAAACCACTAATAACTATCAATACTGCACCTATATAGGTATTAGTATTAGGTATCTCTCCAAAGTAAAAATAGCCGTATAAAATACCCCAAAGAATTACTGAATATCTAAAAGTTGAAGTAACAGAAACTAAGGCAACTTTAATTGTTGCAACAGAAAATATGTATCCTAATGATAAAAAGAATGATGCTACAAAGAGAATTAAATATTCTTTCAAGCTAAAATTAAAGAATTTATAAAGACTTAAAAATCCAAAAAAAATTGTAACTACTAAACAAGTAATAAATGCAATTTGTAGACTGTGAAAATTTCCTTTGATATTTTTTGTATACATATCTCTAAAAGACAAAAGAATTGCAGATAATAATGGGAAAATAAAAAAATAACCAAACTCAAGTTCTTTTGGATTTATAACAATTATAATTCCAATAAACCCTAATATTACTGCATTCCATCTTTTCCATCTCACTTTTTCATTAAGAAATAATGCTCCAAAGGCAGTCATAAAAATTGGTGCTAAGCTTAATAAAACATAGACCATGCCAAATGGTAAAGTTGCAACTCCAATAAAAAAACAAATAGCAGCAAATGCTTCAAAAACACCTCTAATTGATAACTGTCTAGAGGAAAAAATTATTTTAAAGTTCAATAAGTTTTTGAAATATAAAAATATTCCAATAAAAAATAGTGCAAAAATTCCTCGAATAAAAATTACTTGATTCAAAACAAAAATTTCATCAAAATTTTGATAAATAAACTTGACCATGGCATCGTTAGTTGCAAATGAAAATTGGCATAGGATCATATAAAAGATACCTAGCAATTCATTATTGATTAAAGGTTTTTTCATTTATTAATTACTAAATAAATATTAAAAACCAATATGTGGCTAAACCAGAAAAAATGGTAGCTAGAATATTTTTACTTAATATTCCAATAATAACAGCAACAATTGAAGCATATATTTTTGGATTGTTTTCAATATCAATCATTCCATTTGTATCTAAAAAAATTCCAGGAAAAATTATTGCGGGAAATACAGCTGATGGAACATAAGCTAAAATTTTTTTTACCATTGGATTCATTTTGCTAGTGTCAAAATAAGTTAAGGATAAAAATTTTGTTAAAAAATTTAATATCCCTGAAATTATAATTCCATACCAAATCATTTTGAATTTCCTTTTAGATGGATGATTGCAAAAGCAACTATCAAAGATAAAAAACTAGATAAAATAATATAAGATTTCAATGGTACATCATATAGGGTAATTGAAAGTATCCCTGATATTAAAATTACAATCAAATGATCCAACTTTCTAAAATAACCAACTAATAATGATATGAATGTCAAAGGTATTGTGTATGCTAAACCTAGTTCTTCAGGAACAATCGACCCTAAAAAAATTCCAACAAAAGTAAAAATTTGCCAAACAAACCAAAGTATAAAACCAGAGCCTAGTAAGTAATAGTGTTTTAAATCATTATCTTTATTTTTTTCAAAAAAAATATTTGAAACAGCGTATGCTTGATCAGTAAGTAGGTAAGATAAGATTATTTTCCATCCAATTGATAACTTATTTAAATATTCACTTAAACTTGCTCCATAAAGTAAGTGTCTTGAATTCACTACAAATGTTGAAGTAATAGTTATAATAGAAGAGGCACCACCAGAAAATAATTGTAAAAAAACTATTTGAGATGCTCCACCAAAAATTATTAATGAAGTAGCAAATGTCTCTAGTACACTAAAACCTAATTCAATTCCTATTGCACCTAAAATTATTCCAAATGGAACTACAGGTATCAATAAAGGCAAAACATCAATTATGCCTTTCACAAATAATTTAGATTTTTTCATTATTCTGATGTCTATTAATCAAAACAAACTATATGATCAATATGAATAGGTCTTTTAATTCCAAATTTTTCATCGACCTCATGTTGGTGAACATGGTGAGAATGAACGAACACCGGTATTAATAAATTACTTTGTGTTTTAAGTGTATAAATAAAGTTTGTTCCTCTGAATTTTCTATCAACTACCTCAAGTTTTAAATTACTTTTATCATCATGTTCTAGATCTTCTGGCTGAAGTAACAATTTAACATTAGCCCCTTTTGGATAATGTTTAACAAAATCACCTTCAATTAATCCAAGATCTTTATTTTCAAGAGATTTTTCATCTATCACTTTAGCTGGAATTAATATCCCTCTATTTAAAAAGTTTACAACCTCTATAGAATTTGGAAAATGATATACGTTATATGGATCGTCATATTGTTTTAACTGACCATCTAAAATTATCCCACATTTATTTCCAAGATAAAAAGCTTCATATGAGTCATGTGTAACTATAATAGTAGTGATCTTATATTCTTTAAGTAATTGTTTTAATTTTACTTGGATTTCCTCTTTAAAACTTTGATCAATATTAGAAAGAGGTTCATCTAGAAGAAGTAAATCAGGCATTGATAACAATGATCTTGCTAATGCTGCTCTTTGAGCCTCCCCAGAACTAATTTGATGAGGAAACTTATTTTGAATATGTTCTAGATGCAAAAATTCTAGAATTTCAGTTAATTTAAGTCTCTTATTTTTTCTTTTATTTCTCTCAGCTCCAAATTTAATATTGTCGATAACATTATAATGAGGAAACAAAGAATTATCCTGAAATGATAATGATATATTTCTATTCTCTGGTTCTATGTGTAAATTTTCAGAAGAAATTACTTTGCCGTTTAAATTAATTGATCCAGATTTTATTTTCTCTAAACCAGCTATAGTTCTTAAAATTGTGGTTTTACCAATACCGGATGGACCAAGTAAACAAACCACATCACCTTCATTTTCTATTTTTAAAGATACATTATTAACTTTGTTTTTTTTGCTAGCAGCAAAAGTAACATTATTAATTTCAAAAAAATTATTCATTATTTTTCTTTTAATATATATCTTGAGGTTAATAATATAAAAATACTTGATATTAAGATTAAAAATAATGCAGGTGCAGCTGCTGCTTCAAGTAGATCCTGAGATGCAAACACATAAGCAGTTGTTGCAAATGTGTCAAAATTAAAAGGTCTCATAATTAAAGTAATTGGTAATTCTTTAACTATTTCTATTGAAAGTAAAATTATAACTAAAAAAATAGAATTTTTTAAAAAAGGTAAATGAATATTAGTAAAAGTTTTAATTTTAGAATAACCAAGCAAATAAGCACTTTCATCAATTGAATAATTAATCTTTAAATAACCAGATTTTAATCCATTATTAGCTAATGAATAAAATCTCACAAAATAAACTAACACTAATCCAAAAACAGAACCTATGAAAAATGATTTTATTTTTAAATTTAAAAATAAATTGTTATCTAAAAATGATATGAATGAAATATAAGCAACTGCTAAAATAATTCCTGGCATTGCATATCCTGATATAGAAAATGTTGTGAGATATTGAAGAAGCTTACTTTTAGTTATTCTATTTCCATAGTTAGAAATGAAACTTAAAAAAATTAATAATAAGCAGGACAAAAAAACTAGTAATAAAGTATTAGTCAATAATTCAATTAACTTTAGATCTACTAAGTGATTTGGAAATAAATAAGTCCAGTAGGCCATCTGAGAAACGGGAAATAAAAAACTTATAAAAAAAACTAAAAAACATACTCCGAAAGCAAGTATAGCTTTATGACCCTTAAGTAATATTTTTGTTTTAGACTGAATTCCACTTTTTGAGGGAGAATGATATTGAGCTTTTTGTCTTGAAATATTTTCTAATGTAAAAAGAATAAATATAAAAATTAATAGATAAAATGATAATTGGTTTGCTAATGTTAAATCATCATAAGTTATCCAAGCATTATAAATTCCTGTAGTTAACGTTGAAACTCCAAAAAAAGATACTGAACCAAAATCAGATAGTGTTTCCATAGCAACAAGAGATAGTCCTGCTATTATTGAAGGTCTTGCAGCTGGCAGGATGATTTTCATGAATGTTTTTTTCTTTGCAAAACCTAAGTTTTTACCAAGATCAATGAGATTTTGTGATTGATAATGAAATGATGCCCTGGTTAAAACATAAACATAACCAAAAATTGAAAATGAAATTGCAATAGTCGCACCCACCATTCCATCTAATTTTGGAATATATTTATTGTAATCACCATCACCATATAAAGATTTCAATATCGAATATGCAGTTCCATAATTTTCAAAAAAAGCAGTAAGTGAATATGAATAAATATAGGCTGGTACTGCAAATGATAATATCAATCCCCATTTAAAAAATTTAGAACCTGGAAAATCATAAAAAGATACTAAATATGCACATCCAATTCCTATTATTGAAGTAATAATTATTACTCCAATTAATAAAACCAGGGAATTTACGATATAGTCTAATAAAAATGTTTCTTTTAAAATTAAACTGTACTCACTTGTTAATTCAAAAAAACTGCTAAAAATAATTACAATAGGAATAGCAACAACTATCGAGATTGTTAATGAACTTAGAAACCAAATGTTTAATCTATTCATCATATAAGTAAAATTTATTTCCAACCACTTCTAAGCATGAGCTCAAGTGCAATACTCTGAAATTTAGCATAATCTTCAACTGGTGTTGAAAGATCTTGTTTAAATGTTCCCATACTTTTAATTAAATCACTAGGATCAACATTTTCATTTATGGGATATTCAAACGTGTTTTTGACTATATGCAATTGAGCTTCTTCTGTTAAAAGAAATTCTAAAAGTTTTATTGCATTTTTAGGATTTGGAGCATTTTTTAAAATACCACCTCCACTAATATTCATATGGGTTCCTCTATTTGATTGATTAGGAAAGAGTGGTAAAACTTTTTTTGCTGCTTCCTGTTGTTCAAATCCTTTTTGGCCAGACAACATAAGTGCGTAATAATAAGTATTAGCAATTGCTAGATCAGCCTCTCCAGCAGCAACAGCTAATATTTGAGCACGATCATTTCCTTTTGGATCTCTTGCAAAATTTCCTTTAAATTTTTTTATCCATGTTTCTGTATTTTCT
Source organism: Candidatus Pelagibacter sp. HIMB1321 (assembly GCF_900177485.1). Classification (NCBI taxonomy): domain Bacteria; kingdom Pseudomonadati; phylum Pseudomonadota; class Alphaproteobacteria; order Candidatus Pelagibacterales; family Candidatus Pelagibacteraceae; genus Candidatus Pelagibacter; species Candidatus Pelagibacter sp. HIMB1321. The sequence goes on along the minus strand of NZ_LT840186.1, from coordinate 299,117 downwards.
TTACCATTATTACTTATGATTGATGCGATCCAGGATTGGTTATAGATATTATTTGATTGACGAATTGTTATTTTATTTTTCCATTTAGGATCAGATAAATCTTCATAACTTAAATTTTTGATATCTTCTTTGTTTATTCTATCTTTTGAATAAAAAATAATCCTTGCTCTTTTTGCTATCCCTGTCCAATTTTCACTTCTTAAACTTTCTGGAACTATTGATTTAATTTTTGGTGAAATAGAATTTTGGAACATGCCCTTTTTATCAAATAAACCTAATCTTCCAGCATCAGCAGTAATATAAATATCTGCTTTTGAGTCTGACCCTTCTTCTATAATTCTTTTTTGGAGTGCAGCATCTTTTCCAGAAACAATATTTACTTTAATGCCACTGATTGAAGTAAATTTTTCATATAACTGAATATCTGATGAGTAATGTCTTGAGCTAAATACATTAACCTCATTAGCTTTTAAAAAAGTTGATAGTAAATTTAATACAAAAAAACTTACTAAAATAAATTTCATTTACTTATTTATATTGTTGGTTGGTTTGATAATTCTCTAATTGAGAATGATTATCATTCGCATTTTAGCAAGTATTTGTCAAGAAAAATGGGATTATTTCCAATCACCTATCTTACTAAAAAGGAAATTTCTAAAAGCCTGAACTCTAGCTGTATTTTTTAATGACTGAGGATACACAAAATGTGCTTCAGTTATTGGTCCTTCTGATTTAGGCAAAACTTTAATCACATTATTTGAATTAGTAACAAGATATTCTGGTAATGCCGCTAATCCAACGCCAGACTCTACTGCTAACAATAATCCCATAACACTATTTACTTTCATAATTGATTTTCTTTTTTTTCCATCATGCATTCCAAGTTTTAATGCCCAATCAGGGTTATAAACTGGTGAGGGTGCACCTTTTCCAAATGAAATAAATTTATGTTTGTTAAGGTCGGTAATTGTTTTTGGCATTCCATATTTTTCTAAATATCTATTTGATCCATATATATAGTATTTAATATCAACTAGTTTTTTCTGAATATAATTTAATTGTTTTGGTCTTCTCATGAAAATACCAATATCTGCTTGTCTTGTACTAAGATCTAATTCTTTATCATCAAATACTAATTCAATTTCTATTTCAGGATTAAGTCTCATAAACTCTTCAATTCTTGGAGTTAACCAGTGTGTACCAAAACTTCTGACTGTTGTTATTGTTAATTTTCCTGTTGGTTTGTTTTTTTGGTCACCTAATGATGTTTCGACCTCTTTAAGTTTACTAATAACTTCATGAGCAGTTTTAAAAACATATTCTCCATTTTCGGTTAAAGTTAAACCTCTAGCATGACGTTCAAACAACTGAACTTTAAGGTCTTGTTCTAAAGATTGAATTTGTCTACTAATAGCTGATTGACTTAAATTTAAATTTATTGTTGCATTAGTAAAACTTCCTGCTTCAGCTACAGCATGAAAAATTTTTAATTTGTCCCAATCCATTATTTATTAACATCTACAATATATCTGCCAGACGTTTCTCCTTTTAACATCTTTGAGTAAATTCCAATTAATTCTTCTAAACCAATAGTTTTGATTGATTGTTTTAAAAGTTCAAAATTAATAACTTTTGCAACTTCATTCCAAACAAATTCTCTTCTTTTAATAGAAGCAGTTACAGAATTTACTCCCCAAAGTTTAACTCCACGAATTATAAAAGGCATTACAGTTGTATTAAGTTTAATATCTGCTGCATTTCCACATGCAGCAACAATACCGTTATCTCTTGTTTGAGCTAGAGCATTAGCTAAAATTTTTCCACCAACAGTATCCACTACCCCATCCCATAAACCTTTATCTAATGGTCGAGGATCTTTGTCTAAATCGTCTTTATTTATAATAGTTTTTGCGCCAATCGATTTTAAATATTCTTCATTACTTTTTTTTCCTGTAACTGCTGTAACATCATAACCAAACTTTGCTAGGATCATAACTGCAATACTACCAACACCACCTGAAGCACCTGTTACAAGCACATCTTTAACTTTTTCTCCTAGTAAAAGTTCTTCTCTTGCTTTTATTGCAAAAGCACATAGCAGAGCTGTTAACCCAGCTGTACCCATAATCATTGCCTGTTTGGCTGTTAAATCTTTTGGTTTTTTGACTAAAAATTCTGAATTTACTTTTGCAAATTGAGAATAACCACCATAATAAATTTCACCTACTCTCCATCCTGTGAGAATAACTTCATCATCTTTTTTAAATTTATCACTTCCACTCTCTACAACAGTTCCTGAAAAATCTATTCCTGGAATATGTGGATATTCTTTTACTAATCTTGCTCCATTATTTAAAATAAGTGCATCTTTATAATTTAAACATGAATAATTTACCTTAACTAAAACATCCCCATGTTTTAAATAAGATTGATCAATAGATTTAATTTCTCGTTTTAAACCCTCACCTTCTTGATCGATGATTAATGCTTTAAATTGAGTAGACACTTTATTTACTGATAAATCTTAAATATCTATTTTGAATGGAAAGATCTTCTTTAAACTGACCTAAAAAGTAATTTGTAACTGTGGTAGCGTGTTCTTTTTTAATTCCTCTCATCGTCATACATTGATGTGCTGCATCAATAGTAACTGCCACACCTTTTGCATCTAAAGCAGTCATTAATGATTGTGCAATTTGCATTGTTAATCTTTCTTGTGTTTGTAATCGTTTTGAAAAAACTTCAACCACTCTTGCTAATTTGCTTAAACCAACAACTCTTTGTTTAGGGATATACGCAACATGTGCCGTACCAACAATTGGTGCCATATGATGTTCGCAATGACTTGTTACTGAAATATTTTTTTCAACAACCATATCATCATATCCTTCAACATCACCAAATGTTTTTTCTAAAATTTTATTTGCATCTTCAGCGTATCCAGCAAAATATTCTTTAAATGCTTTAGTCACTCTTTTAGGGGTTTCTAATAACCCTTCTCTTGCAGGATCTTCACCCATCCAAGTTAAGATTGTTCTAAAAGCCTCCTCAGCTTCTTGATCTGAAACTTTTTTAATTTGCTGACTGTCTGTTTCTTTAACTAATTTCATCGCAAGTTTTTATACCTATAAAATCTTATTTTTAAAATATTTAATATATCTCTATATATGCTACATAATCACATAATATGTTCAAAAAAAGAGAAAATGTCGTTGAAATAGAAGAAGGAAATCTACTTTCTCCAAAATTTGATAATGATGGACTTATTCCTGTAATTACAATGTGTTCTAAAACGAAAGATATTTTAATGCATGGTTATATGAATGTTGAAGCTTTAAAAAAAACAATTGAAACAAAAGAAGCTCATTATTTTAGTAGATCAAGAAAAGCTATTTGGCACAAAGGAAAAACAAGTGGATTTACTCAAAAGGTTACGGAAATAAGAATTGATGATGATCAAGATTCAATTTGGCTGACAGTTGATATTGGTGATGGAGCTAGTTGTCATGTTGGATACAGATCATGCTTTTATAGATCGGTTCCATTGGGTCCAATTGATAATGGAAGAAAAATTGAAATGAAGTTTTTAGAAACAGAAAAGAAATTTGATCCTGAGGAAGTTTACAAGGGACAACCCAATCCAACAAAAATTTAAATGAGTGACAAACATAAAAATGTTCTAGGCCAAGACCTAGAGCAATGCTCACTTTATCCATTAACAGGTTGGTATCGAGATGGATGTTGTAATACAGATGAAAATGATCATGGTGTTCATACTGTTTGTGCAAAAGTTACAGATGAATTCTTAGAATGGTGTAAAGAAGCAGGTAATGATTTAATTACACCTCATCCTGAATTTGGTTTTCCTGGATTGAAAGATGGAGATGGCTGGTGTGTGTGTGCAAGTTGGTATGCAAAAGCTGTAGAGGCAGGTAAAGGATGCCCTATTTATTTAAAAAGTACTCATCAAAATACTTTAAAAATTTTACCTATTGAAGTTTTAAAAAAATTTGCAATTGATCTTTCTTGAATTCATCTAAATGAGTGATGAAATTTTATCTGTAATATATTTAATTTTAATTCTTATTTTGGTTCTACCAGGATTTATTTATGCGAATAAAAATAAAAAAATATTTTTTAACAATCTTTTTATATGGTCAGTTATAATAGGCGTGATTATTATTTTAATAAAATTTTTATCTAATTAATCACATATTACCATATTTTGGACCACCTCCGCCTTCAGGTGTAACCCAAGTTATATTTTGTGATGGTTCTTTAATATCACAAGTTTTGCAATGAATACAATTTTGAGAGTTTATAACAAACTTATTATTACCATTTTCATTTTGCACTTCGTAAACTCCTGCAGGACAATATCTTTGCGCAGGTTCATCAAACTTTTCTAATGTATATCTAATTGGTAGTTCAGGATCTTTCAATTTAAGATGAACTGGTTGATTGTCAGCATGATTGGTACCAGTTAGATAAACAGAGCTCGTTTTATCAAATGTAATTACATTATCTGGTTTTGGATACTCTATCTTTGGCATCTCGTTTGCTAACTTTAAAGTTTCATGATCTGCATGCTTATGTTTTAATGTGAATGGCAATTTACCTTTAAACAATATTTGATCTATTCCTGTAAAAATTATTCCAAGAATTAAACCCCAACTAAAACTCGGCTTAACATTTCTTGCTCTAAACAACTCGTCATAAAGCCAGCTATTCTTAAATTTTTCCTCAAAAATAGAGAGGCTTTTATTTTCTTTAAAATGTTCGATTATAGTTTCTGCAGCTATTATTCCACTTTTCATAGCAGTATGAGAGCCTTTAATTTTAGGCATATTTAAAGTACCTGCATCACATCCCACAAGTAATGCTCCTGGCATAAACATTTTAGGTAAACTTTGAAAACCCCCTTCAATTAAAGCACGAGCTCCATAAGATATTCTTTTGCCACTTTCTATGATTTTTTTTATTGCTGGATGTGTTTTAAATCTTTGAAACTCATCGAATGGTGATAAATGAGGATTTTTATAATCCAAACCAATAACATAACCCAAAAATACTTGTTTATTTTCGGCATGATACATGAAACTTCCGCCATAAGTATTATTATCTAAAGGCCATCCTGCTGTGTGCATTACAAGACCTTCTTCGTGATTTTTATCATCGACTTCCCAAATCTCTTTAAAACCGATTCCATATTGTTGAGGATCTTTACCTTTATTCAATTCAAATTTTTGAATTAACTGTTTTCCAAGATGACCTCTACAACCTTCTGCAAAAACTGTTACCTTTCCAATTAAATCAATGCCAGGTTCATAACTATCTTTTTTATTTCCTTCTTTATCAATGCCCATATCTTGAGTTGCTACACCTCTAACTGATCCATCTTCATTATATAAAATTTCACTAGCTGGAAACCCTGGGAAAATTTCAACTCCTAAAGCCTCAGCTTGTTCGGCTAGCCATCTACATAAATTTGCAAGACTAATAATATAATTTTTGTGATTCTGTTGTACTGATGGTAACAACCATGTAGGCCAACTTAATGATTTTGTTTTGCCTAAAAATAAAAATTTTTCTTTACTAACTTTTGTTTTGATTGGTGCATTTAAATCTTTCCAATTTGGTAATAATTCATCTAATGCACGTGTCTCAAAAACATTACCACTTATAATGTGTGCACCAATTTCTGATGCTTTCTCTAATAAACAAATATTTAAATTAGAGTCTAATTGTTTCAACTTTATAGCAGTTGCTAAACCGGAAGGTCCACCTCCAACAATTACAACGTCATATTCCATCGACTCTCTAGTCATATGATGTTTTTATCTTTCGGTATTATTTTTGTATAGTGTTTAATTTGTTCAATTCAGCTAGGAATTGAGGAAGGGCTTCAAATAAATCTGCTTCTAATCCATAATCAGCAACACTAAAAATGGGAGCTTCACCATCTTTATTTATTGCTACAATTACTTTACTTTCTTTCATGCCCGCTAAATGTTGAATAGCTCCTGAAATACCAACAGCAATGTACAAATCTGGAACTACTACCTTGCCTGTTTGTCCAACCTGATGATCGTTACTAATATACCCTGCATCAACTGCAGCTCTAGATGCACCTATTGCTGCACCTAATTTATCTGCTACTTCAGTAATTAATTTAAAGTTATCACCACTTTGCATACCTCTTCCACCTGAAACTACTATTCTTGCTGTGCCAAGTTCTGGTCTATCAGATTTTATTTCTTCTCTTTTAATAAATTTAGTTTGAACAAATTGATCTAAACCATCAGCTTTTTCAATTGGTGCAGAGCCACCAGAACTTTCACATGGATCAAATGAAGTAGGTCTTATTGTTACACATTTTTTTGAATCTTTACTTTTAACTGTGGCAAAAGCATTACCTGCATAAATAGGTCTCACAAATGTATCTGTTGAAATCACTTTTGTTATATCGCTAATTTGAGATGTATCTAACAAAGCAGCAATTCGTGGCATTAAATTTTTACCAAAAGTATTAGCTGAACAAACAACATGAGAATAATTTTCAGCAATTTTAACCACAACCGGAGCAAAATTTTCTGCAGTAAAGTTTTCATAATGTGGCGCATCCACGTTAATAACTTTTTTAATAGCTGGTAAAGCGGCTAGAGCTTTTGTAGCCTCATCGCTGTTATGACCAATTATTAAAGCATGCACATCTTCATCAATTTGAGATGCGGCAGTAACAGCATTTAAAGTAAAAGGTCTTAGCTCTTTATTATTATGTTCCGCTATTAATAGTACAGCCATTATATTACTTTCGCCTCATTTTTAAGCTTTTGAACAAGTTCAGCTACATTAGCAACTTTTATTCCCGCTTTTCTTTTAGGAGGTTCCTCAACTTTGATCTGCTCAACTCTATTTGCAATATCTACTCCTAGTTCTGAAACATTTAATTGATCAACAGGTTTTTTCTTTGCTTTCATTATATTTGGTAAAGATGCATATCGTGGCTCATTTAACCTTAAATCACAAGTTACAATTGCTGGAATATTAATCTCGATTGTTTCTAGACCTTCGTCAATCTCTCTCACGACTTCTAATTTTCCATCCTTAACTTCTATTTTTGAAGCAAAAGTGGCCTGTGGCCAATTTAGTAAAGCACTTAACATTTGACCAGTTTGATTACAATCATCATCGATTGCTTGCTTGCCCATAAAAACTAAATCAGGTTTTTCTTTTTCAACAACTTTTTGTAATAGTTTTGAAACAGCCAATGGTTCTAAAATTCCATCTGCTTTCACATGAATTCCTCTATCAGCACCAACTGCTAAAGCTTTTCTAACTGTCTCCTGAGCTTTATCCTCACCAATCGTAACTGCAACTACCTCTGTAGCTTTACCAGCCTCTTTAATTTTTACTGCTTCTTCAACCGCGTTATCATCAGGTGGATTAGTTGACATTTTAACATTATCAGTAACAACTCCAGAACCATCTTCTTTAACTCTAATCTGGACATTGTAATCAATTACTCTTTTTACAGCGACTATTATTTTCATTAAGCTCTCAATAATTTATTTTCTGCATCATAAGGACTTTCATCCATTACTGTTGCATCGTATATTTTTCCTAAAATATCAACTTTTAATTTTTCTCCAACATTTGCCATTTCTGGTTTAACCATTGCAAGTGCAATAGATTTATCTAATCTAAAACCATACTCACCACCTGTTGCTCTTCCAATCACTTTATCATCTTTGTAAATAGGATTATTTCCAAGAACATCAGCATCCTCTGTATTATGAACTTCTAAAGTTACTAATTTATTATCAAAACCTTTTTCTCTCCATTTATTTAATGCCTCCAAGCCAATAAAATTTCCTTTGTTTGGGTGGATAAATCTATCTAATCCAGATTCGTAAGGTGAGTACTCTATAGACATTTCGGTTCCAACTAATTTATAAGATTTTTCTAATCTTAAACTGTTCATTGCTCGAATACCAAAGGGTTTAATGCCTAGATCTTTTCCAGCTTCCATTAGTTTATCAAAAATATGATTTTGATACTCAATTGGATGATGCAGTTCCCAACCTAATTCTCCAACAAAGTTTACTCTCATTGCGTTAACTGGAGCATACCCAATATCTACATTCTTAGCAGTTAGCCATTTGAAATTTTCATTGGAAAAATCATCAGTTGAAACTTTTTCCATTAGTTGTCTTGCTTTAGGTCCTGCAACAACAAGAACGCCTGTGCTATTTGTAAGGTCTTGAAAAGTAACAGACCCATCTGTTGGCATCCATTTTTGAATCCAGTCATGATCTAAACGTAAATTTGAACCAGCAGAAACAAGATAGTAACTATTTTCTGCTTCTTTCATTATTGTGAATTCTGAGTGAACGCCACCTTTAGTATTTAATGCGTGACATAAATTTATTCTCCCAATTTTTTTAGGAAGCTTGTTTGCAACTAAGAAGTCTAAAAACTCTTCAGCTTTTGGACCCTTAATTCTGCATTTTGCAAATGCGGTCATGTCTAAAAGACCCACATTTTGTTTTACATTTTGACATTCTTTTTTTATTGCCTCGAACCATTTTGATCTTCTAAATGACCAATCATCTTTTTGTTCCATTCCATCTGTTGCAAAAAAGTTTGGTCTTTCCCATCCAAATTTTTGTCCAAAAACAGCACCTAAATCTTTCATTCTTTCATAACAAGGTGAGGTTCTTAATGGTCTTGCAGCTGGTCTTTCTTCGTCTGGATAGTGAGTAATAAATACATGACTGTAAGCTTCTTCATTTTTAGCTTTTAGATATGATTTAGAGCAATAGTCTCCATACCTTCTAGGCTCAACACCTAGCATATCAATTGTAGGTTCTCCATCTACAATCCATTCAGCTAATTGCCAACCTGCTCCGCCTGCTGCAGTAATTCCAAAACTGTGTCCTTCATTAATCCAAAAGTTTTTTAATCCCCATGCAGGACCAACAATTGGATTACCATCTGGTGTATAACAAATTGCACCGTTGTAAACTTTTTTAACACCAACTTCTCCAAATGCAGGTACACGATGAATTGCTCCTTCAATGTGTGGAGCAAGTCTATCTAAATCTTCTTGAAATAATTCATACTCTGAATCTTTTGATGGTCCATTCACATAACACGCTGGAGCTCCATCTTCATATGGGCCTAATATTAATCCACCAGCTTCCTCTCGCATATACCATCTGCTATCACTATCTCTTAAAACTCCCATTTCAGGTAAACCATCTTTTTTTCTTTTTTGTATTTCAGGATGAGGTTCTGTTACAATGTATTGATGTTCTACTGGAATAACAGGAATATCTAAACCAACCATTTTACCTGTTTGTCTTGCAAAATTTCCTGAACAAGAAATAATATGTTCACATTCTATAGAACCTTTGTCAGTTTCAACAACCCAACCATCTTTATTTTGCTTCATCGCAAGTACGGTTGTATTCCTGTAAATTTCTGCACCCATATTTCTTGCACCGGTTGCTAGTGCTTGAGTTAAATCTGCTGGTTGAATATAGCCATCCTCAGGATGTTGAATTGCTCCAACTAAATCATCTGTATGACATAGTGGCCAAATTTCTTTAACTTGTTGAGGTGTTAAAAATTTTACATCAACTCCAATTGTTTTTGCAACACCGGCATACTGATGATATTCATCCATTCTATCTTTGGTGCTTGCTAATCGAATATTAGATACAACACTAAAGCCAACATTTTTTCCAGTTTCTTCCTCTAATTTTTTATAAAGATTAACTGCATATTTATGAAGTTGTCCTACAGAATAACTCATATTAAATAATGGAAGTAATCCTGCAGCATGCCAAGTTGACCCTGAAGTTAATTCTTTTCTCTCAACTAAAACAACATCTGACCAACCTTTTTTTGCTAAGTGATAAAGAGCACTAACTCCAACTACTCCTCCACCAACAACAACTACTTTAGCTTTTGATTTCATGAAACGATTCCTACTAAATTTTTATCTACTCTGAAAGAAAATTGTATCTGTTGATAACTAACTAAACTGAAGAGCCAAGTGACACTGGAGAAGACACTCCTGTAGTCAACCAACAATCCTTCAAAGGACCAGATTTTTCATACTTTTCAACTTGCCAATCAAACTTATGGTAAGTCTTGTTTTGATCAAGCACTGTTACTTCAAACTGAGCCCAATTGTCGCCAGATTGAACAAGGGTTATGGAATGTTCAATATGATTTAATAACATTTTATAACCTTCACCTTTAATCATGGAAGTAAATCTATCTAAAGGACCTGTAATTTTTTTATTATTTGGGTGGGCAAAATTCCAAGTTTGTTCGATACCAGAGTTTGCATAAATCTCGTCATTATTTTTAAGAGCTAACAGTTGGATCTGAACCACATCAAAAGGCTTAAAATTAACATTCGGTAAGAGTAATTCTGCTTTTGAGTTTGTGATAGTTAAAAAAAATAAAAAAATAATCTTAAAGATTACGAGCTGTTTCCCTAACGTCTTCAAGAAATTCTTTTCGTTTTTCATTACTTACGAATGGTACTGCAAAATATCTTCTGTAGATAATATTATAAATACCGCACATATGAAAAACTCCTCTTTTTAATCTTCTAATAGGTAAATTTAGGAAAAAAGTAGTTATTGCAAGTCTAGGTGATCCATAGGTACAGAAAATAATTGCTTTTTTATCTTTTAAATTTCCAATTGGATAACCATAATTACCCCAAAGTTTTTTAAATCTATAAGCCCAAGGTGGAGCTAAAACTTTATCTATCCACCCCTCAACAATTGCTGGCATTCTAAAATTCCAAATTGGTGCAACCAAAACTATTGTATCTGATTGTTCAATTCTTTTTCTGTGATCTAAAACTACTTTATCTGGTTCTTCACCTGCAAAAACTGGATCAAATTTTTCTTTATAAAGATCTACAACATCAACTTTATTACCTTTTAATTCAGCTTCTTTAATAAATTCATTTTTAATGGCTGCATTAAAAGAATTATCATTATAATGACCGTATATTAAAAATATTTTTTTCATTTCATTTTATAATTTCAAAATTTAAAAACTCAAATTTTGTTATTCAGAAGTTTTATATTTGCTGTTGTTGATTATGAACACAAATAAGATCGGTAAAATTAAAGTCAAGAGGGTCACAAAAATTAAAAGTATACCGAGCTCAGAATAGTCTGCATTAGTTTGGATTTCACCTGTTACCTTATCTTTTACCTCTCTAGTTACTATAAAAATTTGATTAATATACTTTGTGCCAAGTGCGCTCGCAGATAAAGCAAGGTTTGTAAAAGAAGCAAATACAGCAAAAAAGGTTGCTTTTAAATGAGCAGGAGCATTTTTAGCAATCCAAGCAAGTAATGGTATCATTGATATTTGACCCAAAGGTGACTCGAGTGCTGTATTTATAATAGCAATAAATTTTGCATCAACAACTCCATCCGTTAGAGAAGAAGTCCAATTATGAATCCCATAATACATTCCAATACTTGGAAGGAGTAGAATTGCACCTGCAACACTTAATACAACAATAATTTTAGCTATAGTATTTTTAGCCATAAATGGCCTTAAAAGAACTATCCCAAATAAAGTTAAAACAGATGCAAGTAATGACAAAATAGAGAAAAATTGTTCATTAAAATTTAAAACATCTATTTCAAACCATGTTAACCCTGGCCCAGGTCCTGGCATAGCTCTAAAAACAAAAATAATTACAGCTGTTCCAACAATAGTTAATCTTAAATTTTCAGGCAACTCCTTTATTAAATTAAACATTAAAAATAAAATGATAATTACAGATCCAACAAAAACAATTTCTTGAGCTAGAGGAATTTTAAAAGACCCAACAGATAATGAAAAAATTACAAATATTAAACTTCCACCTAAAATCCACCAATTAACTTTTGGTTTTTCATCTCCTCTTTCGTCTTTGAATTTTAAGCCTTGTATTTCTAAATTTCTTATTTTTTTATTTCTTAAATAATTTGCAAGAATTACACCAAAGACAGATATTAAAGGAATTATAAGAGCATAAATATAAATTGACCCATATAATTGAATTTTATCTACTTCATTTAAACTATCAACATTTCTAAACAAAATTACATTAGCCACTGCAACCAGAACAGTTCCGCCTATTATTGCAAATCGACCAAGGGTTTGCATTGTGGTATGCATTACTTTTATCTGATCTTTAGAAAATTGCTTTCCCTGATCGTCAATCAAGGGAACAGCTTCTACAGTCATTGCATCAGCTACTACATCTTGAATTACGTAACCTACAGGAGCCAAAATAACACTAATTACAAACCAGGTCTCGACTCTAAATATTTGAGACATCTCTTTAGTGTGAATGATAAGTCCGTACATTATTAATAAGCTTAGGGCTATTAATGATGCGCCTAGATAAACCATGTAATTTTTTTTCTTCCAAATGAGATCTACTATGTGTCCAAGAGGCATTTTCAAAGCCCAAGGAATACCAGCCCAAAATCCTAAACCTGCAAGAAAAGCTGCTGATAAATTCAAATAATCTTTTACAAAAAAAGTTCCAACAATTCCTGTTAAACCTGAAATTCCTGCAGCGACATATACCATTAGTGGTGGAAGATATGTCCATTTAAACTGACGGCCTAGATCTAGGAAAGTATTATCAAAAAATTGATAAATTTTTTTCATTATGGCTTTTACAACAAATTATAGAAAATATAAATTTTTCTAAATTAGATAGATTTTAAAGTTTTTACTAAATAAAAACCCAGAAACATCGAAATTACAAATATAATTGAATAAATATTTAAAAGTGCAATTGAAGAAATTGCAGGTCCTGGACATAATCCTCCTAAACCCCATCCAGCACCAAATAAAGCTGAACCAATTACTAACTTGCTATCTATTACTTTATTATTTGAATAATTAAAGTTTTCAGCAAATATTGGTTTTTCTCTTTTTTTTATCAAATGAAACATTGGTGAAGAAACAACTAGCGCACCAATCATTACAAACATAAGTGATGGGTCCCAATTACCAAATAAATCTAAAAATCCCAAAACTTTAGCTGGGTTAATCATCTCTGATATTGTTAAACCTATACCAAAAACAATTCCTGAAACTAATGAAGCTATTCTATTCATATTAGATTATTAATCAAAACAGTTAAAATTCCAACAATCATAAATGAAACGGTTGCTATAACTGATCTTAGTGAAAATCTTCCAATTCCACTAATCCCATGACCACTTGTACATCCACCACTAATTCTTGTACCTACACCAACTAAAATACCTGCTAAAATCATCACAACATAAGAATTAGAAATAGTTATACTGACTGATTGATTTGAAAAAAAAGAGTAAATAATTGGACCAAGTATTAACCCAAGTAAAAATAAAATATTATCGAATTTATTTTCTTTTGAAGAAAGTGCATTACTTGCTATCCCACTTATTCCAACAAGTCTACCATTAAGTAAGAAAAATATTACAACTGCTAGTCCTATAATTATTCCACCTGTAAAAGCAGTAATTGGTATAAAGTTAACAATATTCATTTTTTAATCACTTAATACCGGAAATGCTTGTCTCATTTTTAAAAAATATTTCTGATACTCCATTTTTGTACATTTGTTATCTACATATTCAATATTATTTTTTTCAACGAGTTCTTTTGCTTTTTCGTCTCTAATTCCAAGCTGTAACCAAAGAACTTTAGCACCAATTTTAACTGTGTCTTCTGCAATTGCGTAAACTTCTCTTGAAGGTCTAAAAACATCTACTATTTCAACTTTTTCTTTTATGTCAGTTATTTTTTCAAAAACCTCTTCACCAAGGATTTTTTCTCCTTTAGCTCTTGGATTAACTGGAATAACTTTAAAACCATATTCCTGCATACGTTTCATAACAATTGTTGATGGTTTTTTATGATCTTTACTTACACCAATCATTGCAATAGTTTTATTCTTGTCTAAGATTTCTTTAATATCTGGCATTAATTATTTATTTTTCCACTTAGGAGTTCTTTTTTCTAAAAAAGCTGAGATACCTTCTTTAGCATCCATAGCCATCATATTTTTAGTCATCATCTGACTTGTGTATGCGTATGCTTTTCTAAGTGGCATTTCTAATTGCTTGTAAAAAGCTTCTTTACCAATTTTTATTGTAAGATTTGATTTAGAGGCAATTTTTTTTGCAATTTTTAAAACTTCGTTATTAAGTTTTGATTTTGGATAGTAATCATTAATTAATCCAATCTCTTTTGCAAAATTAGCTTTTATTGGTTCACCAGTTAAAAGCATTTGCATCATTGGTTTTCTATTTATTTTACGACTAACAGCAACCATTGGTGTGCTGCAGAATAAACCTATGTTAACCCCTGGGGTTGCAAATAATGCATCCTTTGTGCTGTATGCCAAATCACAACTTGCAACTAACTGGCAGCCTGCCGCAAAAGCAGCTCCATGTACTTTTGCTATTACTGGTTTTTTTCCTTCAACTATTTGAAGCATAACCTTAGAGCATAAATTGAATAGTTTTTGATATTTAACTCTATTCTTTAAGCCTTTTACCTCTTTTAAGTTATGACCGGCGCTAAAACCTTTTCCTGCTCCCTCAAGAATAATTACTTTTACTTTTTTGTCTTTGTCTAATTTTTGAAGTGTTTTGAGAAGATCTGATAAATTTTTAAATGAAAGAGAATTATAAGTTTTAGGCTCATCTATTGTAACTATAACAACCCCATCAAATAATTTTTTATTTTTGATATTCATGAAAATGATGGAAAACCTATTTAAGCTTTCCTTCTTCTCTCATTTTCGCTCTAATTTTTGTAGCAGAAATTTTTTGAGTTTCCTCGTCTAAAACTATCTCTTCAATTTTATAGCCAACTCCTCTTCCATAACAAATATTAGTGATATTTGGAACAAGCATGATTTTAAATTGTCCTTCAAATTCAGGATTTAATCTATCTTCAATATTTTTTTTAACAGTTTCAAAATCAAAAGGATTATCATCAACACTTGCACATCTCTTATTTGAATACAAACTTGACCTGTTTTTTTAATTATTTCTTTAAACAAAGCGTAATGTCCATCATGAAATGGTTGCCATCTTCCTAGCATTTGAGCTGTTGGTTTTCTGTTGTCCCATTTGTAAGCCATTATTGTATCTCCTTTAAAATTTTAGGTGCCCAATTTTTAGCATCTTGTGTTGTTACATGATAATCAAATTTTTCTGGTTTGATAAACATTTTATTTGTGTCATCAAATCTACCCTCTTTAATAGTATCTACCCAAATTACATAATCTGCTGGAAATAAAGATCGCGCCTCAGGTGTCGGACATATAAAATCAGCCACAACATTACATCCTTCCTCTTTTAATTTTAAAGCAAAATCCGCCATTCTTTTAGATTGTCTTTTTCTCCCTTCCTCTGAAAAATCCCAGTCATTTGCTTCCTTTCTAACTTCATCTGCATTTAATCTTTTAGCATTTAACATTGGTGCTAATTCATTGGCCAAAGTTGTTTTACCAGAACCTGGTAAACCCATTATTAAAATAATTTTCATTTAGATAAATTACTTGCTACCCATTTATGAAACTGATGTGTTGGTGCATCCATTACGGGCGAAAAATTTCCACCATTGTATACAGGTGAACCTCTGCCTTCTTGCATTCCTTCAATTGCACTTATATCTTCAAGCATTACATCTTTCCAAAATTTAGAATTTTGTTTTCTAAGTTCTTTAAGCTCATCACCATTAGCACTTTCATTGCCAATATAATACATATTCATATGTTCTCGAGTTTTATTGGTAGCAAGAGGCTCTAACCAAAAAATATAAAAATGATCTATATGTAATCCGATCATTACATTTGGAAACAAAGCTATATATTCTGAGTGTTGTAATTGTTCTTTGTTCCAATTTTTAAAAGTATCAAATCTTTTATCTTCCTTGGTTAAAGTTTGATATTTTTTACTTCCCTGGCCAGCAAATCTATTAGGCAAACCTTGTATATGATAATGATCGTTAATATTTGATACTTTGTTTAATTCAGGATGAATTGTTGGTAAATGATAGCTTTCACAATAATTTTCTATAGCAAATTTCCAATTAGAGTTAACCTCTAAATTAAAATAACCAAAATCATTCGAGTAATTAATTAATTTTTGATCTTCTTTATTAATAAATTTTGACCATCTTTGCTCTAATGGTTGAATATACTCTTCAAAATCAATTTCGTTTGAATTAATATTAACAAAAATCATATCCATCCAAACTGTAGATCTAACCTCTTTTAGATTACTTTTAGCTTTATCAAATTTTTCTGATTCGTGAACATTAAGGCCTCCAACATGAGGGGTTGCTATTAATCTTCCGCTAAAATCATAAGCCCATGAGTGATATGGGCATCTAATTACATTTTTAAGACCACATGGCTTATCCACAAGTTTAAATCCTCTATGGCTACAAACATTATGAAATACTCTAATTTGATGTTCTCTGTCTCTAACTATCAATAAAGGAATCCCTAGTAAATTGTATGGTCTTGCATCTCCAGATTTGGGTAAAGAGCTTCCTACTCCAATAACTGTCCATTTATCACAAAAAATTTTCTCTCTTTCGTATTTTAGATAATTATCATCAGTGTAGCATTGATTGGGTAGGCCATTTGCGGCCTCAATTGGCCTATCTACATTTGAGAGCTTCTCAAAGTCTATAGCACTTGAATTATTTGTAATTTTATTTATTAGATCCACAAAAAAAAATTACCACCAGGATAATTTTTGGCAACAAATTTTCTCCTGGGGTCTAAACGAATTTCTTTGACAGAATTTTCAAAAAGAATAATGATCTGAAAAATGAATTTTTCTATAGAGATAGGCCCTAACTCTAATATTGAAACCTTACCAGCCTTGAATGATGTTTATATTACTATGCTTCCTGGCGGGGATTATAAAGAGACTGCAAATAAAGCATTAGAACTTGTGAAAAAAGGTTTTAACCCAGTCCCACACTTTCCAGCAAGGTCAATGAGTAATGAGCAAGAATTAAAAGATTATGTCAATAAATGTAAAGATGGTGGCGTTAAACAAGCTTTAATAATTGGTGGTGGTAGAGATCCAGTTGGAAAATTTGATAGTTCATTTCAACTTTTAGAAACAGGTTATTTTGAAAAAATGAAAATAGGGATAGCGGGACATCCTGAAGGTAGTCCAGATATATCCGATACAGATTTAGAAAAAGCTATGATTGATAAAAAGCCTTATGCTGATTATATTGTAACTCAGTGGTTACTTGATCCTCAGCCTATTATAGATTTTATTTCTAAACAAAGCGTACCAGTGCATGTTGGAATTACTGGGCCTTTAAAAATATCTAGCTTAATAAAATTTGCTAATATTGTGGGGGCAAAAAATTCCTTAAACTTTCTTAAATCTAATTTTAGTAAGGCGTTGGATTTATTGAAACCTAAAGACCCTAATGATTTAATTGGGAAAGTTAAATCGCATACTGATAACTTCCACATTTATACATTCGGCGGCTTGAAGGAAACAAACAAGTGGTTGAAGGAGAACAAATATGTCTAAAGAGTTCGATTACGACAAAGTAAGGCATGTTACGTCAGTCGATCAGTCTGACAGAAAAGTACCGTATAACTTAAGACAAAGCGGTCCTACTAAAGTAGAAATGCTAATATCAACAAGGGTAAGAAAATCTCCATATTGGCATTTATCAATGAAAGCAGGTTGTTGGAGAGCAACTGTTTATAATCGTATTTATCATCCAAGAGGATATGTAAAACCTGAAGATGGTGGTGCAATGGTTGAGTACGATGCAATTGTAAATCACGTTACAATGTGGAACGTGGCTGTTGAAAGACAAATTAGAGTTAAGGGTCCTGATGCAGAAAAATTTACAGACTACGTTATCACAAGAGATGCAACTAAAATTTCACCAATGAGAGCACGTTACGTAATTTTATGTAACGCTTATGGTGGTGTTTTAAATGATCCAATTCTTCTTAGAATTTCTGAAGATGAGTTTTGGTTCAGTCTTTCTGACAGTGATATTGGAATGTATTTACAGGGTGTAAATGCAGATGGAAGATTTGATGTAGAAATTGATGAAATTGATGTCAGTCCAGTTCAAATCCAAGGTCCAAAATCAAAAGCACTCATGAAAGATCTTTGCGGTGATCAAGTTGATTTTGATAACATGCCATTCTACGGTTTAGCATCCGCTAAAATAGGTGGAAGAGATGTGGTAATTTCTCAATCAGGTTTTTCAGGAGAAGCTGGTTATGAAATATATCTAAGAGACTCTACTTTATATGCTGAGGACATGTGGAATGCTGTTTTAGAAGCTGGAAAGAAACATAGCCTGATGGTTATTGCGCCTGCTCACCACAGAAGGATTCAAGCAGGAATTCTTTCTTGGGGCCAAGATATGGATCACCAACATAATCCTTTTCAATGTAACCTAGGTTATCAGGTTTCATTATCTGGAAAAGGTGAATGGAATAAAAAAGGTGATTACGTTGGAAAAGCAGCACTTGAGAAAATGGGCAAAGAACTAAAAGAAGGAAAAAAACCATACAAACTTCAATTAGTTGGTCTTGAATTAGGTGGTAAACCTATTGAAGAATATGCTCCTGATTTTTGGTTAATTTCTCCAGAAAGTGGTGGTGATCCGGTTGGATTCATAACTTCTCCTTGGTATCATCCAGAGAAAAAACAAAATATTGCAATGGGATATGTGCCATTTGATGGAACACTGAATGCAAATGGTTTTCCAAAAGGTAAGGTTGGAACTAAATATAAAGTTCATTTACCTGAAATCTACTCTGAAACACCAGGTCAACCTGTTGATGCAGTGGTAGTGGATATTCCATTTAAAGAATCTTTCAACGCAAATACAAGAGAAGTTGTAAAAGGTTAACTTATCATAGGGGGAGTGTTATACTCCCCCTAAAAATGTCTAAGGGTTTTCTAATAGCAGTTTGCATTGTAATAGCTATTGCTTTAATACTCTTTCCACTAATTGTTTCTTATAAAGAGCAAAAAAATAAAAAAAAATAATGTTTGGTGAATTCTTAAGTATAATTTTTAAATCAATAAAATTAGATAAGTCGCTTTATAGTGACAATAAAAATTTTGGTGAAGCAGCAATTTATTTTGCTGGCCTAATTATGATTTTAGATGGTGTTGCAGGAGCAGTAGCTGCAAATACTGTAATTAAAACTGCCGTTGGAATGTCTGGACTTACCGCAATATTAACGTGGCTAGTTTGGGGTATTTTGATTTATGTAATTGGAGTTAAAATATTTCCAGATAAACAAACAAAAGTCCCATTTAAAAAAGTTTTAACTGCTGTAGGTTTTGCTCATGCACCAGGATTGATAAGATTTTTCGCAGTAACTCCTGAATTGATGGTACCAATTATATTCCTTACTCAATTTTGGATTTTTGCTGCATTGATAATTGCTACAAGACAAATTTTAAATTTAAAATCAAATTTTAAATCATTCGGAATTGTTTTTTTGTCTTTCTTAATAATTGCATTTTTATCTATATCATTCGTCATGAGCAGAATGAATGTTATGCCTGCAAATAATATCTAAATTGGAAAAATTGTTTTTGAAAGTCTACAAGAATTACAGATTTTAAATCCTATTAAAATTAAATTTTGAAAGACACTCTCGTCTTCTTTTTTACAATCATCACAAATGCCATTTAAATCATTCATAATATCTTCTTCTTTATCTTTTTTTTCAAAATCATTAGTCATTTTTAATCTTTTTATAAATAAATTTTATTAATATTGGAAAAATACCGATAATTGTTAGAGATAAAATAATCTTTAATGTTAAAATTTCCTCTAACGAATTCAAATTTGCAATTTGAACTCCAGCATTAACAAAAATAGCAGTTCCTATAAACATTCCAATTTGGGATACAATATAAAACTCCAGTGTTCTCATCTTGGTTAATCC
Source organism: Candidatus Pelagibacter sp. HIMB1321 (assembly GCF_900177485.1). Classification (NCBI taxonomy): domain Bacteria; kingdom Pseudomonadati; phylum Pseudomonadota; class Alphaproteobacteria; order Candidatus Pelagibacterales; family Candidatus Pelagibacteraceae; genus Candidatus Pelagibacter; species Candidatus Pelagibacter sp. HIMB1321. The sequence goes on along the minus strand of NZ_LT840186.1, from coordinate 279,094 downwards.
AAAAACTAAGTTGATAACAAAAAATGGAAAAATTGGACTTAACCTTAAAAATAGAAGGTAAAGCCATCCATCAGTTTCTATTCCTTTATTAACTTTTTCTAAATATACGGCAAATCTTCTTTGAGTATAAGCTCTAAGTGCATAACGTGAAAATAAAAAACAAAAAGTAGATCCAATCGAACTTGCAAATGATACTAATATCAATCCAGGCCAAAATCCAAATAAGGCTCCAGCTAATAATGTTTTAAGAAGTGAAATTGGTAAAGCAAAAGCAGTAACAACTATATATAAAATGAAAAATGCTAAATAATAGATTGTGTAATTATTGTTAACTAATATTTTAATATCCTGATAAGTATCTTTAATAATTTCAAATGATAAAATTTCACTAAGATCAGTAAAATAACTTACAATTATAATTGTAAAAAATACTAAACCAAAAAATATTTTACCTCGATTTTTTTTCATTATTAAATTTTAGCTACAGCTTGAACCACCAAGAACACAAAATTTTGAACAGTGTTTGTGGTTGAGGTATATTTTTTGAAGTGAATTTGTCAAGGTTTGTCCTAAATCAAATTCTTCATCGTAAGGAAGAAGTGTGCAAGCAATAACACTTAGTTTCTTTAAACCTTTTTTTCTAACTATCATTCTAGAAGATGAACACATAATGTCTTTTGGGTTTTTTTTTAAAATATCCCAGCATGATGTTGTAATTTCTGGTGTATCAACACTCTCATCCATCTCTGCAAAAGTTACTAATTCCTGTTTGGAATTAGTATTTAATTTTAAGTGATTGTTTTTTAAAAATATTCCAAAATTTTTTCTTAACTCTTCTTCTGTTTCATTCCATAAAAGTCTTGTTGCAAGGGCATAATTAAAATTATTTTCATCCAACCATTTAAGACCCTTCATCATTATATCGTAGGTATTATTTCCTCTAATCTCTTCATGTTTTGACTTTTCATAGTGATCTATCGAAACTCTTATCGTCAAATTTTTATGATTAACCTTTTTAATCTCTTCAACCCTATTTAGCATAGGCTTCATTGCATTAGATAAAACAAGTGTTTTAAGACCTTTTGATAAAGAATATTCAATCATCCTTATAATATCTTTATTCATAAAAGGCTCACCACCAGTAAAACCAATTTTCTCAGTTCCTAGATTTTTTTCTATTGCTTCATCAATAAAGTTTTTTACTTCATCAAAAGTTAAATAAACAAGACGATCATTTTTAGGGCTAGACTCAATATAGCAGTTTTTACATTCAATATTGCAAAGTGTTCCTGTATTAAACCATAATGTTTTAATTTTTTCAGCTTCCACAAAAGCTCTATCACTTCCATCTGCTGTTACTTTTGGGTCTTTGAATTTGTTATTTATCAAATTATTCACAAACTCTTATAACCATTGTCATATTATATTAAAACTTTTTTAATTTAAAAATGACTGCTGGCAAAAAAGTTGCAACAATAAATGATAAAAACAATAATGATTGTGACACAAATGGTGCAAAGAATTCTTTAGACATTAAAATACCAACTAATAAACTTTTAGAAAAGTCTGGTGATGGAAATAATAAAAATCCACCAATCAAACCTACAATAATTGATATGTAAGCAGTCTTCTCATTTATCGCTTTATTATAAAAACTATAAAATACTGTTAAAACAAAAGCACAACAAAAAAGATCAGCTAACAGAAATAGGTATAACACGCTAAATCCTTTTGAAGCCACAATAAAAGCAATGATTGATAAAACAATAATTATATATTTAGAAAAAACCAAATAGTTTGTTTTTTTATCTAAATTGAAAGTTGCCTTCCCATCTACGATGATCAAACTTGATATTGCATTAATCAATGTATCAACTGTTGAGATTGTTAGAGCTAAGCCAAGAATTACAATTATTATAGATAAAAGTTTCGTTTGTTCTTTTAACAATAATGAAAAAAAACCAAGATCAGGTAATACTTTTGGGTCAGCTGATATTGAAATAAGTCCTGTGAAACCCATAAAAAATACAATTGGAATTATGATAATAAAAGAAATTATTAAACTTTTTTTCAAAACATCATTATTTTTTGCTGCATACACTCTTTGCCAATTACCTTGATGAAATAGATTTGTTGCAGCAACAGCTATAAAAAAAGTTAATCCAGCTGTGAAATTTGGAATATAACTAGTACTCAATAACTGTGGATTTTTACTTTTCACATATGAAAAAGAAAATTGATCACCAGTAAAATTAATTAGATATAATGCTGAAATTACAAGTAGACCTCCAATTACAATCATTTGAATATTGTCCGTAAATATTGAGGCTCTTAAGCCACCATATAAAGTATAAGTCAAAGTTCCAATTAAAATTATAAAAGATGTAATCCATAGCTCTGTGCCAGATATATAGTTAATTAATATTGCAACCGCTGTTACTTCAGCACATAAAAAAATAAACATATAAAAAATGATCATTAATAAAATTAATTTGAACAAACTTTTTCCAAATTTCTTTCTTAGAAACTCAATTAGTGTTGAACCTTTTGGAAAATCTTTTCTAATTTTTTGGCCTAGATAGATTAAGAAAATCATTGGAAAAGCTGTACCTAAAGAATACCCAATTACAGCACCGATACCTCCCCATGTAGCTGCGGATGCAGGTCCAAATAAAATCCAGGCACCTAATGCAGATGCGACCATACTAGTGGTTAATGAAAATAAACCTATATTTCTATTTGCTGTTAAATAATTGTTAAGTCCTTTAAATTTTCGTGAATGATAAAGACCTAGACCAGTAAAAATTAAACTTATTATTATTACAAGAGTTAATGAGGTTGATTGACTTATAAAGTATGTTTTATCCATATTCTCCCTTTCTGAATTACCGGACAGGTTATGAGGGTATATTCTCAGTCAGTTATGACACCCCTTAAGAGTTTCATACACTAATTAATATAAAATTTAAAGATATTTAGAAAATGTGCTTATCACCAAGATAATAAAGAGTAAAAATTATCAACGAGATACAAATCATTATAAATACTTTTTCCTGATTGCTCATTTATTGTGTCTTATTATCCATGATTTCGACCATACATTGGGTAGCATATTCTCTCCATTCAGATGAATTTTTACCCTTTAAACTATTTAAATGATCACGGTTATTTTTAATATCATCTTTATGTTTAATTTTGTCTGCTTCTTCTAAATTAGCCTCCATGTTATTCAAATTTGTCTCCATTGCATTAATCCAATCATTACCAAGTTCAACGCATTTTTTATCATCTTTTTCATCACAAATTTGTTTGAAAAAGTTAAAGATAACGTCATCAGTTTTTATTGAATTAGTCATTATTGTTACATAGACCAATTGAACCTAGATTACACTTTGAACCATCAATCCATATTGAATTATTCAAATTTGCTCCCTCAAAAGAAGCATTAGTTATATTTGCACCTGTAAAATCAGAGCCAAATAGATTGCTATCTTTAAAATTTGCTTCAATTAAAGAGGAGCCTTTAAAATTAACTCTTGTAAGGTTTGCACTTGTAAAATTTGATTTTTCAAAGTTTCCTCCTTCTAAATTTGCTTCATACAAATTTGCTCTAAAAAAAGAAGCTTCAGCAAAATTACCATTGGATAAGTTTGTATTCATCAAAATAGATTTATCTAAATTAACTTTTATAAAACTTATAAAAGATAAGTCAGAATTTGGAGCATAAGCTCTACTTAAATCTTGTTCTTCTGAAAATTGACAAAAAGAATAATCTACTCCATCTCCTAAAGGATCATCACAAGCAGAAAAAGAATGATTGATATTTATAAAAGCAAAAAAAATTACTATTAGGAACTTTTTCATTACAAATCGTAACAAAAAAAAATTATCTCTTCAATAATAGATAATTAGATTAATAAATTCTTAATGAAATTATTTTTCCCAATTAAATCTTGGAAAAGTTTCAAATGCTCTAATTATACTCTGCGACCAACTACTTGTGATTGAAGAATATTCTGGATCATTAATTTCAAACTTATTTATATAAATTGGTTCAATAAGACCTTTTTTATAAACGACAAAATCTATAGGGGGACCAACTCTAAGGTCACTCTTGATAGTTGAATCCATTGAAATTAAAGCACACCTTGCTGCATCGCCTAATGATATTTCTGGTTTTAAAACTCTATCTAAAATTGGTTTACCATAATTAATTTCCCCAATTATTAAATAAGGCCTTGCCTCTGAAGGTCTGATATAATTACCTTGAGGATAAACTAAATAAATTTCAGATTTCTGGTTCCTTATTTGTCCACCAACAATATATGATGAACCCAATTGCAAAACTTCTTCATTAATTCCTTGCGGAGAAGAATGTTTTACAGTTAATGATCCAACATAACTTGCAACCTCTTCTATTGTTGTGCAGGTATTAAGACTAGTAATAGGATTACTTGCTTCTAAATCTTTTTTAATAGAACTGAAGACAGCTTGTGATGTTGCTAAATTTCCAGAGGTAACAATTACTAAATTTCTATCTCCAACAGCATAATTAAACATTTTGCTATAAGTATTAACATCGTCTAATCCAGCATTTGTTCTAGAGTCTGATGCAAATACCATTCCATCGTTGACGTTAATTCCTATGCAATAAGTCATCGTGATCTATCTAATATATAAATAAGTGTTTAAAAAGACTATTTTGTAAGTCAAATTTACTTATTTTTAAATGTTTTTTAAGATTTTATATGCTTTAAATATGAATGCCTAAAATTTCATGGAGTTCATATAAGTCAATTAATGCATTTGATGAATATGTTACATCAGAAAATAAACTTAGGTCAGAGTCAAAAAAAATTTCGAATTTTATTGGGAAGTATTCAACTAAAAGACTGTTAACAACTGTTAAAAATTCTGAGAATGCAATTAGTCAAAGAGGAATTACCTTTAGAGTTTATTCTGAAGATAAACCTGCGGATCACTATTGGCCTTTAGATATAATTCCAAGAATAATCACAAAGAAAAATTGGTCTAAAATTTCTAAAGGTTTAATTCAAAGAGTTAAAGCTTTAAACCTTTTTATTCATGATGTCTATAATGAGCAAAGAATTTTTAAAGAAAAAATAATACCAAAAAAAATTATTTTTGAATCAGGAAATTTTAGAAAAGAATGTTTGGGAGCTAAACCACCATTTAAAGTATGGGCTAATATATGTGGCTCGGATATTGTTAGAGATATCAATGGAGAATTTTTAATTTTAGAAGATAACTTAAGAGTTCCTTCAGGTGTTTCGTACATGCTTGAAAATAGAATGGTTATGAAAAGTGTTTTTCCAGAAATATTAGCAAAACAAAAGATAAGTCCAGTGGATGAATATTGTTCAAAACTATTTTCTTGCATGAGATCTTTATCAAAAAATAAAAAAAATCCGAAATTGGCTATCCTTACTCCAGGTGTTTATAATTCTGCATATTTTGAGCATGTGTATCTTGCACAACAGATGGGAGTTGAATTAGTCGAAGGTTCAGATTTATTTGTAGAAAATGATAAAGTTTATATGAAAACTGTTGGTGGCAAGGAGCAATTACATTCCTTATATAGAAGAATTGACGATTTATATTTAGATCCAAAAGTTTTTAATAAGAAATCTTTAATAGGAATCCCAGGAATTTTTAAAGCCTGGAGAAAAGGCAATATAAGTATTTTGAATGCCCCAGGGTCAGGTGTGGCTGATGATAAGGTGGTTTACAGCTATGTCCCAAAAATGATTAAATTTTATTTAAACGAGGAACCTTTAATCAATCAAGTAGAAACTTTTTTATGTCATGAAAAAAAACAAAGAGATTATGTAATTAAAAACATATCAAAATTAGTTGTAAAACCTGCAAATGAGTCAGGAGGTTATGGAATTTTAATGGGACCAACAGCTTCAACCAAAGAAAAGAATGATTGCATTAAAAAGATCAAAAAAAACCCAAGAAATTATATTGCTCAGCCTTTAATAAATTTATCTACCTCACCTACTCTAATAAATAATCAATTAGATCCAAGACATATTGATTTAAGACCATTTATATTATCAGGTGCAAACAATTACGTTACACAAGGCGGATTAACACGTGTTGCTCTAAGAAAAGGTAGTATGATTGTTAACTCTTCTCAAGGAGGAGGCAGCAAAGATACCTGGATTTTAGATATTTAAATTATGTTAAGCAGAAGAGCAAAATTACTATATTGGATGTCACGTTATTTAGAACGATCCAATTTTACATCAAGATTATTAATAACAACAAGTGAACTTCAATTAGATTTAGCTCTTGAAGATGAAATTTCATGGAAACCATTATTAACTGTGATGGAATTGAATAAAGATTATCTAAAATTAAATAAGAAATATTCTGAAAGAAAAATAATTGACTATTTTATAAAAGACAAAAAAAACCTATCTTCATTAGTTAACTCTTTATTTTATTCAAAAGAAAATTCATTAGTAGTGAGAGATATTTTACCTGAACAATCAATGCTTAAACTAAATGAATTATTAATAACCTTTAATAAATCAATAACTAAAAAAAATTCCAAAAAAAATAACTTAAAGTTGCTTTATAAAATCATCCAAGGCTCACAAAATTTTATGTATTCAACAGATTTAGAGATGCAGAGAAATATAGACTATCAATTTTTAAGATTAGGAAGATTTCTAGAACGAACAGATATGATGATAAGAATACTTCAATCACAAGTACTTAGATCTAAACAGCATAAAAAAGGATATGAATATTTAACTCTTGAATGGATTAATATTTTAAAATCAATTTCAGCATTTCAAGCCTATCGTCAGTATTCTCAACAAGATATATCTATTTCAGATATAATTAATTTTTTCTTAAAGACTAATACCTTTCCAAGATCTATTAATTGGAACTTAAATCAAATAGAAAGAGCAACCTATAGAATATCAAAAAAAAATAATTTAATTAAAAATGTTAAAGAAATCAAAAAAGATATGAATAAATATAAAATTAAAACAGATAATTTAGATAATTTTTTATTATTTTTAGAGAAAACATTAAAAAAATTGAATACTTTAAATAATCAAATTCATAAAAATTATTTTTCTTAATACTAAAAACATATAAAAGAAATTTATGAAAGAATATAATATTGCATGTATTGCTGGAGATGGAATTGGTAAAGAAGTAGTTCCTGAAGGTATAAAAATTTTAAAAGACACTGCTGAAAAACATCAATTTAAAATTAATTTTGAAGAATATGATTTTGCTTCATGTGATTATTATGAGAAACATGGAAAAATGCTTCCAGATGATTGGAAGGATAAATTAGGTAAACATGATGCAATATTCTTTGGAGCAGTTGGTATGCCAGATCAAGTTCCAGATCATATCTCTTTATGGGGATCGTTACTCCAATTTAGAAGAGAGTTTGATCAATATATAAATCTTAGACCTGTAAAACTTTTTCCTGGAGTAAATCCTCCATTAGCAAATAAAAAACCAGGTGATATTGACATGTTAATTGTCAGGGAGAATACAGAAGGTGAATACTCCTCTGTTGGTGGAAGAATGTATAAAAATTCTGATCGAGAAATTGCAATTCAAGAAACAATAATGTCTAGACATGGCGTAGATCGAGTTCAAAAATTTGCTTTTGAATTAGCTAAGACTAGAAAAAGAAAAAAACTTACTAATGCAACAAAATCAAATGGAATTTCAATCACAATGCCATTTTGGGATGAAAGATTTAATGAAATGAAAAAAAATTATCCTGACATAAAAACTGATCAATTTCATATTGATATATTGGTTGCAAGATTTGTTCTAAATCCAGAATGGTTTGATGTGGTAGTGGCTTCAAATTTATTTGGGGATATTTTGTCTGATTTAGGCCCTGCATGTACTGGAACTATTGGGATAGCTCCATCAGGAAACATTAATCCAGAAAATAAATTTCCCTCTTTATTTGAACCCGTTCACGGATCTGCACCAGATATTGCAGGCAAAGGTATTGCTAATCCAGTTGGTCAAATATGGTCTGGAGCAATGATGTTGGATTACCTTGGTGAAAAAGAAGCCGCAAGCTCAATAGAAAATGCTATTGAAAAAACTTTAAGTCAGGAAAAATTTAGAACTAAAGACCTAGGTGGTAATTCTAATACAATTGAATGCTCAGAAGCAATCAAATCAAATTTATAAATTAATTTTTTCTATTTGCATCTCTGCATCTTTAATAGATTTTTCGTAATCTAATGCCATTTGATCTGCACTCACCACATCGACTTTTTCAATACCAAAAAAATTCAATATAAATTTTAACCAAGGAGTTAAAAAATCTTCATTACTATTAAGTTTTGTACCACCAGAGGTAATGACTAAAAATGCTCTTTTATTACTAAGAAGACCCTCTCTTCTGCCATCAGGTTTAAATCTAAAAGTTTCACCAACTCTTGCTGCAAGATCGGCCCAAGCTTTTAAGGTTGCGGGTGGTCCATAATTATAAATTGGAGCAGAGATAATGATAATATCACTTTCTTTTAATTCACTTACTAGTTTATCAGATAACTCAAACATTTTTTTATGATGTTCATTTCTATCTTTTTCTTCAATTTTCATACCTGACTCTGTTAAACCTGATACAAAAACCATCTCATCATCTAGGTCTCTATAAATTACTTCATCTTCAGGTTTTTTAATTTTATCTAAAAGTTTTTTAGCTAATGCTCTAGATGTTGATCCATCTTTTCTGGCACTTGAGTCTATTTGATAAATTTTCATATAACTAAATTATCCTATATTTTGTAAAAATGGAAAAATATTAAGTAAATAGAAACCTAATGTTTGTAATTGATTAGTTAGGATTAATACACCTGTAATCAATAGGATGATGCCACCAATTTTAGAGATTAAATTTATATTCTTCTTGAAATTTTTAGAAAAAATTAAAAACTTTTGTATTAATGCTCCAGATAAAATAAATGGTATAGCTAAACCCAATGAATAAAGACTAAGTAAAATTACTGCTTTACTTAAGGTTTCCTCAATTGCGGCGAGTGTTAAAATTGAACCTAAAATTGGACCTATGCAAGGTGTCCAACCAAACCCAAATGCAAGACCAATTATATAAGGAAAAAAAATATTATTAGTCTTCTTTGCCTCAAAACGTTTTTCAAAATTTAAAAAATTTAAATTTAAAATACCAATTAATTGAAGAGAAAAAATTATAATAACAAAACCTGCAATAATTCTTAAAACATCTGAGTTTTGTAAAAATATTTGACCTATTACTGAAGCAGTGGCGCCTAAAATAATAAATACACTTGAAAACCCTAGGCAAAATAAGACTAGTGGTGTTATATTATTTTTTTTTTGATTGATGATCTCTTGTAAAGATTGCCCTGATACAAACGAAATATATCCTGGTATCAAAGGTAAAACACAAGGTGATAAAAAACTTATCAGACCTGCTCCTATAGCAATAAAATATTCAGTCATTTTAAATTATTTTTCAGAGACAACTTTAGACTTTTGCTCTCCAAGATGATCTACTTTTAAAAATAGCTCATCACCATCTTTTAAAAATTTAGGAGGATTCATTCCCAAGCCAACTCCAGGAGGTGTGCCTGTAGTAATTATGTCTCCAGGCATTAAAGTTATAAAACTACTTAAGTGAGCAATTAAATAATTAAAATTAAATATCATTAAACTTGTGTTTCCTGTTTGATGTCTATTACCATTTACGTCCAAACTTAAATTAAGATTATTCAAATTTTCTATTTCATCTTTAGTAACAAGATAAGGGCCTAAAGGTCCAAAAGTATCGCCTGATTTACCTTTAACCCACTGACCACCTTTATCTTTTTGCCAATCTCTTTCACTTACATCATTACAAATACAGTAGCCAAATACATATTCTTGAGCCTCATTCTCATTTACTCTTTTTGCTTTTTTTCCAATGACCATAGCAATTTCAACTTCATGATCTAATTTTTTTGAATTTTTTGGAATAATAATATTGTCATTTGGACCTACAATTGAATGTACAGACTTATTAAATACAACTGGATAATCTGGTGCTTTAGCACCTGTTTCTTCGGCATGTTCTTTATAATTCAAACCTATTGCAAAAAAATTACCTGGATCTGAAACACAAGAACCAATTCTTTGATTATTATCTAATTCATCTAACTTTGAAAAATCTAATTGTTGTAATTTCCCTAAATTTTCAAAGTTTAAGTTCTTTCTATCAAAATCACTTACATACTTTGATAGGTCTCTAATTTTTCCGTCTTTATCTAATAATGCTGGAATTTCATTTCCAGGATTACCAATCCTTAGAAATTTCATTTAATTAACCTTTGATACCAAGGTGGGTATATTTAACGTTCAAATAATCCTTAATTGCCATAGAGCCACCTTCACGACCATATCCAGTTTGTTTAATTCCACCAAAAGGAGCTTCAGCAATTGCGACCATCGGAGTATTTACAGCAACAGTTCCCGTCTCCATTAATTCAGAAGTCCTGTGTGCTTTTTCCATAGAATTAGTACAAATGTAACTGCATAAACCAAGATCATTATTATTTGCTCTTTCAATCACTTCGTCAAATGATTTAAAAGATAGCATTGGAACAAGTGGTCCAAAAGGTTCTTCTTTCATAATAGTAAAATCATCTTTTACATCATCAAATACTGTTGGTTCATAAAAGAAACCTTTGTTGAAGCCTGCAGGTCTTTTTCCACCCATTAAAACTTTTGCACCTTCCTGTTTCGTTTTTTCAACTAATGCTTCAACTTCATTTAATCTTTTTTGTGTTGTTAGTGGACCAAGTTGAGTATCTGGATCCATACCATTACCAATTTTTAGTTTTTTAGCTTTATCAATAAATAAATTTACAAATTCATTTTTTTTATTTTCTTGAATATAAAATCTATTAGGTGAGATGCAGACTTGACCATTGTTTCTAAATTTTGCAGATATAGCCATATCTGTTGCTTTATTCATATCTGCATCGTCAAAAACAATAAATGGTGAGTGACCACTAAGCTCCATAGTAACTCTTTGAACTTTTTCAGCAGCTTGTTTTAAAATTAATTTTCCAACTCTTGTTGAACCAGTTATTGAAATTTTCTTAATAATATCAGACGATATCAATTGTTCAGCTATACTAGGTGGATCACCAGATAATAAATTTACTACACCAGCTGGCACTCCACACTCTCTACAAATATCAACTAACTCCATTACTGTTCCTGGTGTAATTGTATCTGGTTTAATAATTACTGAACATCCTGCAGCTAAAGAAGTTGAAATTTTTCTAGCTGATAAAGTTAATGGAAAATTCCATGGTGTTAAAGCTGCAACAACTCCAACAGGCTGGTAATAAACATGAACTCTAGTGTCTTCAAATCTACTTTCAACAGTTTGCCCATATATTCTTTTAGTTTCTTCTGCATTCCATTCAAAAATATCTGCGGCTGCACCTACCTCACCTTTTCCCTCTGCTAAAGGTTTGCCAACCTCAAGTGTCATCCATTTAGCAAGCACATCTTGCTTCTCTCTCATCTTATCAGCAATTTTTCTAATTATGTAAGATCTCTGCCATGGTGGCGTCTTTTTCCAAACCTCTAATCCATTTTTAGCTGCATTCAAAGCTTCATTAACATCTTGTGGTGTAGCTTTAGAAGCTTGACCTAAAACTTCTTCAGTTGCAGGATTAATTACTTCGTAGGTCCCTTTATCTGAGGATGGCCCCCATTTACCATTAATGAATTGTCCAAATTTTTCGTACATAATTTGCTAAACTTAAGGTTGAATAAATAATTTAATATTTCTTTAACACGATGCTTTTAACAAATATGGTTTAGTCTTTCAAATTAATAAAAGGAGTTGATATGAAATTTGTTGTTTTAGGAAAATATACAGAACAAGGGTTAAGTGGATTTGTGAAAAATCCAGCTGATAATAGACAAGAAGCTGCTAAAAAAATTACAGAGGCTGCTGGAGCGAAACTTATTGAAATGATGACTTTGAGAGGTGCTTATGATTTTATTGCAATTATTGAAGGACCTAATTTTGAGACAGCCGCAGGTATGAAAATGTTAATGGAGGCAACTGGAACTATTAAAGATATGACAATTATGGAGTCAGTTGATTTTAATAAAGCTGCCGAAATTGCATCAAAAGCCGCAGCATCTTACAGACCAGTAGGAAAATAAACTTTTAAAAGATTAAAATTCAATTTATTTTGAATATAAGGTGGGAAACATTTTTCCCACCAAACTATCGCCGTTGCTATAGCCTTCTTTTTCAAAAATTAATCTTTCTTCTTTAGCCCAATCTCCACGATAGTTTATTTTTGATCCTTCTTTTGCCATTCGAAGTGTAAATCGATGTATATCAGATTTTGGCACTGCTTCATGTAAGCCACCGTGCAAAGTCCTAATATCAAAATATACGCAGTCACCAACTTCAAGATCCCATTCTAAAAATTCATATTTAGATTTATTATTGAGAATATCTGGTGTTAATTCATATTTTTTTCCATTAACTATTCCGGCTTCACCATCAACATAATGCCCATCATTAAATCTTGTTCTTAAAAAAAACTTATCCCACAAATGGGAACCTTTTACCCATGCAATACCTTCTTCTTTTTTTACTGGCTCTAATGGTATCCACAAAACACACATTGATCCTTCAAAATCAAAATAGGAAATATCATGATGAAATGGTGGTTTTGATTTTGAGCCAGCCTCTCTAAAAAACCAATTATCCATAACTAAGTTAATTTGATTAGCATTTAGTAATTCAGATGCAATTTTCGCTGTAGGTGAATTAAAAACAAAATTCTCGAATTCATCATGTAAGTTCCAAGTCCAAAAATCCTCTAAATATTTGGGTGAATTTTCATTTTTTGTGTGATTTGTAAATCTTGGGCTTGGATTAGATTTAGCTTTTTCAAAGCCTTGTTTTAATATTTTAATCCAATGGTCATCAAATTTATCTTTAATTAATACTGCTCCATCTTGTTTATATTGAGATATATGTTCATTAGAAAGTATTGATGACATAATGTTAAATTGTTTTTTATCTATAAAACATTAACATATTTAAATAATGAAAAAATTTAAATATTCTGAAATTACACCTGAAAAAATTTACAACAAAAGAAGAAAATTCATTAAAACTTTTGGACTTGGTATTGGTTCTTATGCATTAACAACTGTTTCAGGATTAAATGAAAGTTCTGCTAATACTGATCTTTCAAAACTAACATCCTATGAGGATGTCACAACTTATAATAATTATTATGAATTTGGAACTGGTAAGAGTGATCCGTATATTAAATCTCAAAGTTTCAAAACTCGTCCTTGGAACATAAGTATAGAAGGTGAAGTAAAAGAGCCAATAAATCTTTCAATTGAAGAGATATTAAATTCATTTAATTCTGAAGAACGCGTTCAAAGATTAAGATGTGTTGAGGGATGGTCAATGATTATTCCTTGGATGGGTTTTTCTTTAAGTGAAATTTTAAACAAAGTTAAAATAAAACCAGAAGCAAAATTTGTTAAATTTACAAGTGTTTTTGACCCAGAGCAAATGATTGGTCAAAGAAGAGCAGTTTTAAATTGGCCATATGTAGAAGGTTTAAGATTGGATGAAGCAATGCACCCTCTTACCACAGTTGTAACTGGGGTTTATGGAAAAACTTTGCCAAATCAAAATGGAGCTCCACTAAGAATTTTCATCCCTTGGAAATATGGATTTAAAAGTGGAAAAGCAATTGTGAAAATTGAATTAGTTAAAAAAATGCCAACTAGCTCTTGGATGTGGGCGTCACCAAGAGAATATGGTTTTTACTCTAATGTAAATCCTAATGTAAATCATCCAAGATGGTCACAAGCGACCGAAAGAGTAATTGGTGCTGATATATTCGCACCAAGAATTAAAACATTAATGTTTAATGGTTATGGGGATGAAGTTGCACATTTATACTCGGGTATGGATCTTAAAAAATATTTTTAATGAAAAAAATATTTAAACCTGGTTTTTTTATTTTAAGCCTTATTCCGCTAATAATAATTTTATATAGAATATTTTTTAATCAACTTGGTCCTGAACCAATAAAAGAAATTACTCATCATACTGGAGAATGGACTTTATTATTTTTGATTTTTACTCTCTCAATGACACCTTTGAAAAAGTTAACTAACTTAAGTATTTGGATTTCTTTCAGAAGAATGTTTGGTCTATTTGCCTTTTTTTATGCATCTCTTCATTTGATGACTTATGTTGGATTGGATTATCGATTTGATTTGAACAGTATCTCAAAAGACGTTTTAACAAAAAAATTTATCTTTATTGGTTTTGCAGCTTGGCTTTTGATGGTGCCATTGGCAATCACCTCTTCTAAAAAGATGATTGGTTTACTAAAGCATAATTGGAAAAAACTACACAAGTTAATTTATGTGGTATCAATTTTTGGAGTAGTTCACTTTATATGGCTTGTTAAAAAAGATTTAACTGAACCTTTGATATATCTTGCAATAATAATGTTATTACTTGCTTTCAGAGTCGATTATAAAAAGTTTCTTCTAAAAATCAGATAATTTATCAAAATCTTTGAATATTTTATCTGTCTTTACATTTAAGAAAACTGAATCTTTTTTTAACCTCTTAACCATAAATTTAGCTCCAACATCACCCTTAATCTTCTTAAATTTATTTAATACAGAAATATTAAATCCAATTGGGTTTCCAATTTTATTTTTAAACTTTAAAAGATGAACTAAATTATTGTTATCTAATATTGATTTATAAATTTTATTTAAATGAGTTGATTTTATAAATGGCATATCAGATTGGACAATTAAGAAACCTTTGTTTTTTTTGCCTATTTTTTTTAGTCCTTCTTTAATCGAAGATGCCATGCCAGATTTAAATTTTTTATTAACTACAAATTGTATTTTTTTACTTTTCAAAGTTAATTTTTTTACTTCTAAATGTTCATGACCAAGAACAATAATAATTTTTTGAATTTTACTTTTGATAAGTTGACTTAAAATATGGTTAATTAAAAATTTTTTTTTATATTTGATTAATAATTTATTTTTTATTGGTACTCGTTTTGATTGACCTGCAGCAAGTAAAATTGCTGTAATCATTTTTTATAAGTCTCTGATACTAGCTGAGCAATAATTGAAAGGGCTATTTCAGGTGCAGATTTTCCTCCAAGCTTTATACCAATTGGTCCAAAAATTGAATTTATTTGATTTTCAGAATATCCAGCTTCTTTTAATCTTTCACATCTATTAGCATGTGTTTTTTTGCTTCCAAGCGCTCCAATATAATAAAATTTTTTATCTAAAGCATATTTTAATGCTGGATCATCAATTTTTGGATCATGTGTAAGAGCAATTAATGCTGTATTAGAGTCAGTTTCGATTTCTTTTAAAGCTTCATCTGGCCATTTATTTAAGATGTCTATATTGGGAAATCTTTTTTCAGATGCAAAATAACCTCTTGGATCAATGATTGTAATTTCAAAATTTAAACTTTTTGCAAAATCTACTAGGTATTGCGCAATATGGACAGCACCAACAATAATAACTTTAATTGGCCTAATATAAGTTTCAACAAAAATATCTGCTCCATCAATTACGCCATTATTTTTTAATTTAAAAAAACTATCTATTTGATCTTTGTATTGAATAAAATCTTTATCAAGAACCTCATCTAATTTGTAAACTACGGAATTAGAATTTTTTAAATTTGTTACTATTGCAAATTCTTTTTTTTGTTTTTTTAAATCAACAATCTTTTTTAGAATTGAATGTTTCATCAATTAAATTGCTCTAAATAAACTGCGATTTCTCCACCACATGCTAAGCCAATCTCCCAAGCACTTTCATTTGAAACTTTAAATTCTAACTTTTTAAAGGGCTTGTTATCATTAATTAATTCTTGAGCTTCTCTAACTACTGCAGACTCAACACAACCACCTGAAACAGAACCTGAAAAATCACCTTTTTCATTGATAATCATTCTACTACCCGTGGGTCTTGGTGAAGATCCCCAGGTTTGAATAACTGTTGCTAAAACTACTTTTTGATTAGCATTAATCCAGTCATTTGCTTCATCAAGAATTTTTTCATCAAATGAGTTTCTCATTCGAGAAAATATAGATTTAAACTAACAAGCTTCAACAGCTTTTTTAGCATATAGAGAAACTAGGTTGGCTCTATATTCTGCAGAAGCATGCATATCTGAATTCATTTCACTATCATCAAGTTCTATACCTTCAATTACACTTGATGAAAAATCAGACGAAAGTTTTTTAGACAAATCTTTATCTATATAAACACACGATTTTGCACCTGTTACCGCAACATTTACTTCTTTTTTATGTTTAGCGACAAATACACCAACTATTGCATATCTTGATGCTGGGTTTGGATGTTTTTGATAGTCAGCTTTTTCTGGAATTTCAAATTCAACAGCCTCAACTATCTCTCCCTTTTTAAGAGCTGTTTCAAACATTCCTTTAAAAAATTTACTTGCTTCAATCTTTCTGTCACTTGTATGAATAACAGCGTTCAAAGCCATACAAGCAGATGGATAACAAGCTGAAGGATCATTGTTAGAAATAGATCCACCAATAGTGCCTTTATTTCTTACTTGAGCATCCCCAATATTGCCTGCTAATTTTGCTAGTGCTGGAATAGCTTTTTGAACTTCTTTTGATGCAGCAACCTCTGCATGTTTAGTTGTTGCACCAATTGTAACTGCCTTAGAACTAACTTTAATTCCAGATAGTTTTTTTATCTTTTTAAGATCAATTACATCTTTATAGGTTGCCATTCCTAATTTCATTGAAGGAATTGAAGTCATACCTCCAGCTAAAAAAGCAGAACTTGTTGAGGCTAACTTTGATGCTTCTTTAACATCTTTTGGTGAATGATAACTAAAAGTTTTCATAATTTTCCTCCCCTATGCTGCTTTTGCTTTTGATTTTTTCATTGCTTTACAAGCCTTCCAAACTTTTTCAGCTGTAGCTGGCATCGTAATTTCCTGACCACCTAATGCATCAATTACTGCATTCATAACTGTTGGCGGTGATGCAATAGCTCCTGCTTCACCACAACCCTTAACACCTAGTGGGTTTGATGTTGCATGAGTACAAGTAAATCCAAGATTAAACTCAGGGAAATTATCAGCTCTAGGCATTGTATAATCCATATACGATGCTGTCATCAACTGACCTGTTTCATCATATTGAGTATTTTCATGCAAAGCTTGTCCTATACCTTGCGCTAAACCTCCGTGAACTTGTCCCTCAACAATATTTGGATTAACTATTCTTCCAAAATCATCTACCGCTGTATATTTTTCAACTTTTACATTTCCAGTATCAGGATCTATTTCCACTTCACAGATATGTGAACCTGCTGGGAAAGAAAAATTTGGTGGATCATAAAAAGCAGATTCTATTAAACCTGGCTCGTCTCCTTCAGGTATTGGAGACTTCATTTCATCTCTTTGACCTGGAACATAACAAGCAAATGCTATCTCACCGATTGTTTTTTTCTTATTAGATTTAAGTGCTACAAATTCACCATCTTTGAATTCAATCTCATCTGGACTGACTTCAAGCATTTTTGCTGCAACCCTTTTGCCTTTTTCAACAATTTTTTTACAAGCATTGACAATTGCAATACCGCCTACTGTCAATGATCTTGAACCGTAAGTACCCATTCCAAATGTACTTTTATCTGTATCACCATGAACAACATCTATATTCTCCATTGGTACACCAAGTTCATCAGCTGCAATTTGTGCAAATGTCGTGTCATGACTTTGTCCGTGACTGTGTGAACCTGTGAAAACAGATATTTGTCCAGTAGGATTAAATCTTACCTCTGCAGATTCCCATAAGCCTACTCCACATCCCAATGACATTACTGCAGCTGATGGCGCAATACCGCAAGCTTCAAAGTAAGAAGAAACTCCAATACCTCTTAATTTTCCATTTGATTCAGATTGTTTTCTTCTAGCTTCAAAACCAGCATAATCTGCCATTTGTTTGGCTTTTTCTAAACCAGCAACATAGTCACCAGAGTCAACTGTGTGAACTAGTGTTTGTTTGAATGGAAACTGAGAAGGGAAATTTTTCATTCTAATCTCTGTTTTGTCAATTCCTAATTCCATAGCAGCTTTTTCGACTAATCTCTCAATTGTGTAAGTTGCTTCTGGTCTTCCAGCACCTCTGTAAGCATCTACTGGAGCAGTATTAGTATAAACTGCTTTAACATTTGAATATGCCGCAGGGATTACATAGACACCTGTAGCACATGGTCCAAATAAATAGGTTGGTGTTACTGTTCCAAACACTCGAGCATAAGCACCAAGGTTTGCAATAGTTTCATTTTTAAAACCTAAAAATTTTCCATCGTTTGTTACAGCAAGCTCTGCGTGAGTAACATGATCTCTTCCATGAGTATCAGTTAAAAAAGATTCAGTTCTCTCAGCAACCCATTTAATTGGTCTTTCAATTTTTTTTGAAGCCCAGCTACAAACTATTTCTTCGTTATAAACATTAATTTTTGAACCAAAACCACCTCCAACATCTGGAGCAACCACTCTTAATTTATTCTCTGGTGCAACATTACCAAATGCAGACATTACCAATCTTGATAAATGTGGATTTTGACTTGTAGTATATAAAGTAATTTCTTCAGTTGCCGTGTTATAATCTACAACACATGCTCTTGGCTCCATTGCATTTGGAACTAATCTATTATTAATTAAATCAACTTTAATAATTTTATCGGCTTTAGCAAAAGCTTCATCAACAGCTTTTCTATCACCAAGCAACCAATCATAACATAGGTTTTTATCCACATCTTTATGAATTGACTCGCTGTCCATTGCTTTAGCTGGATCAACCACTGCTTTTAAAATTTTATAATCAACTTCAACTTTTTCTGCGGCTGCTTTAGCTTCATCTAAACTTTCAGCAAAAACAACAGCGATAGGCTCACCAACAAAATTTGCAAATTCATTTGCAAGTGGAGGATTGTTTGGAACTTTCATCTCAGATCCATCTTCACTTCTTATTGCCCACCCAGCAATTAAACCTCCAATTTTATCTTCTGCTATTTCTTTACCAGTTAGCACACCTACAACACCTGAGGATTTAAGTGCTTTTGAAGTATCTACTTTTTTTATTTGAGCTCTTGCGTGAGGAGATCTTACAAATATTGCATAAGTTTGATTTGCAATATTTATGTCAGCAGTATAACTGCCTTTTCCTGTTAAAAATTTTTTATCTTCTTTTCTTTCAACTCTTGATCCAACTAAACTTGCCATATTTATTCCTCCTTAATTTACATTTTTCCTGCTGCTTCTTTAACTGCAGCAACAATATTTTGGTAACCTGTGCATCTACAAATATTACCTTCTAACCATTCTCTTATTTCTTGGTCGCTCGGATTTTTCTTTGTTTGTAATAGATCGACTGCACTCATCACCATTCCTGGCGTACAATATCCACATTGTAGTCCATGTGTTTTTTTAAATGCTTCTTGCATTGGATGAAGTTTCCCGTCTTTTGCTAAACCTTCTATGGTTGTGACCTTTGACCCTTCAATATCTACAGCTAGTGTTGAGCAGCTCTTTACAGATTTTCCATCAATATGTACTACGCATGCACCACATTGACTGCTGTCACATCCAACATGCGTTCCTGTTAAATTTAGATTATCTCTTAAAAATGTTGATAAAAGTGTATGATCTGGAACTTCTTTGCTTACTTTTTTTCCATTAACTTCTAGTGTTACTTTTGCCATATAAGCAACCTCCTTTAATTAAACTACTTGATCATAAGTAAATATTAGTTTCAATTGCTAAAATAATTTAGTTTCTACCTTTGGTAGAATATGACTTTAAATTTTATTGAAAATGGAGAATTTTTAGAAAATGAAATATGCTAAAATTAACGCACCCACAACAACTGCAGAATATATCAAAATTTTATTTTGATTTTTACTCTTTATATTATCTTGATTAATTAATTTTTGATCAATTTGATCTTTATTACTACCTTCATCAGTTGAACTAATTAATTCTGAAAATTTTCCAAAAAATATGTCAGCCATTTTCTTTGCTGTCATATCTATAAGTCTAGAGCCAACTTGAGCAATTTTTCCACCAACATTTGCCTCAACTTCATAAATCAATTTAGTTCCTTGTTCGTGATCTTCTAATTTTACAAAAGCTTCGCCTGATGCAAATCCAACCGGGGAATTGCCAGAGCCAGTAATTTTATAACTGTTTGGAGGATTAAGATCTTTTAACTCTACATCTCCAGTGAAGCTAGCATTGAAAGGACCAATTTTATTAGTTGCTTTAGCAGTAAATTCTGTTTCTGAATTTTTTGTAAACTCTTCACATCCTGGAATAGCTTTCTTTAATATTTCAGGATCATTTAAAGCTTCCCATACTTTTTCTTTTGATAAATTTATTTGATATGATCCAGAAAGTTTCATGGTATATTTATATTAAATTTTTATGGACGATAATACAAAAAAAGAACTTCAGTCTGCTGCTTTTGAAAGGTTAATAAACCATTTAAGAGAAAGAAAAGATGTTCAAAATATTGATTTAATGAATTTAGCAGGTTTCTGTAGAAATTGTTTATCTAAATGGTACCGAGAGGAGGCTGGAAAAAAAGGTATTGAAATTTCAGATCCTGATGCAAGAGAGCATGTTTATGGAATGCCCTACTCTGAGTGGAAAGAAAAGTATCAGAAATAATTATTTTTCTTTTAATCTAGGGATTAGTTCAACAAAATTACAAGGTTTGTGATTAACATCTAACTGATGTTTTAAAATTCCTTCCCAAGCATCCGTGACACCTCCTGAGGAACCTGGTAATGCAAATACATACTTACCATTAGCAAGCACAGCACATGCTCTTGATTGAATAGTAGAAGTTCCAATTGTTTTGTAACTTAAATATCTAAAAATTTCACCAAAACCTGGAATGTACTTATCTGCAATTTCATCTAATGCTTCTGGTGTAATATCTCTACCTGTTAAACCTGTTCCACCAGTTGTAATAATTACATCAACTTGATTGTTGTTTAACCAGTCTTTGAGAATTACTACAATATCGTCTTTATTGTCTTTGCAAATCTTTCTATCTATTAAATTGTGATTGGCTTCATTAATTTTTTTTACAAGTATTGCTCCTGATTTGTCATTATCTATTGTTCTAGTGTCTGTTACAGTTAATAATGCTATATTTACTTTCATAAGATTTTTTTAATATGTTTATATTATCAATATTATTTTTTATAACAGCAATTTTGTATTCAAGTGTTGGTTTTGGCGGGGGATCAACTTATCTTGCTCTACTATTAATTTGGGATGTTCCTTATTATATTTTTCCTGTCCTAGCTTTAATTTGTAATATTATAGTCGTTTCTGGAAATTCAATAAATTACATAAGAACTGGGAATTTAAATCTTAAGTTATTGCTACCGTATTTAATAGGTTCTATCCCTTTTGCTTTTATTGGAGGATCAATAAGTTTAGACAAAGAAGTTTTTGAAATCATTTTATTTTTAGTGCTTAGTATTGCTGGCTTTCTTTTATTAATAAATAGTAACTCATATAAAGAGACCAAGCTTAAAATTAGACAAATACCAAAATATATATCCATTATCATTGGTTCAATACTAGGATTATTATCTGGTATAGTTGGAATTGGTGGTGGAATTTTTTTAAGCCCTATTCTTTTTTTATTAAAAGCTGGATATCCAAGACAGATAGCTACAACAGCTTCATTATTTATATTAATAAACTCGATATCTGGAGTTTTTGGTCAATTCACAAAACAAAACATATTAAATAATATTATTGATTATTGGCCTTTATTCATCTTAGTTTTTATAGGTGGACAAATAGGCAATTTTCTTAACTTAAAATTTCTATCAAATAAATTATTAGCAATTATTACTTCTGGACTAGTTATATTTGTGGCAATTAGAATTGGTTTAAAAATCTTTTCTTAAATTTAATATAGTGTATTAGCAATAAAATATGAAAAATATTAAACCTTTTGGGCCAACAATTGGAAAAACTAGAATTTCGAGAAATTTTATAAAAAAAATTAACAGTGAATTTGATTTAAAAACTAAAAATAAAAAATCTGATTATAGCTCAAAACTTGCAAGTCAGATTAAAAATGAAATTAAATTAAATTCAAATTTTATTAAAAAAAATTTAGCTAAAGAAATAATCATTAATGCTAAAAAATTTTTGAAAAATGAAAAGATATTAAAAATAAAAGAAATTCGTATTTTAAACGTGTGGGTTGTTAGACAATTCAAAGGTGAATACAATCCTATTCATTATCATGAAGGTGACTTATCGGGAGTTGGTTATTTAAAACTACCAAAAAACATGACTAGAAATAAAGAAGTAAAAAATAAAAAAATTAGAACAAATGGAACTATAGATTTTATTAATGGTCAAAAAAATTTTTTGAGCAAAAGTATTTATAATGTTATTCCAAAAATTGGTGATATGTATATTTTTCCAAATTACCTAATGCACACAGCTTACCCATTTAATGTAGAAGGTGAAAGAAGATCTTTTTCATTTAATTTAAAGATAATATTTCAAAAATAATTAATAGATTAAGAAAAATGATTGATCTAGATTTTTTTAAAACAACTAGAATACTTGATGGCGGTATGGGTCAGGAATTACTTGCAAGCGGTATGAAACCTAATGGAACTTTGTGGAGTGCAAATGCAGTGCTCAAGGAAGAGTATCATCAACTTCTTTTAGATACTCATTCTAATTTTATTAAAGCAGGTGCAGAGGTAATTATAACAGCTACTTTTACCATGCGAAGAAAAAGGTTAAGAGATAATTCTGTTGAAGATAAGTTTGAATACTTAAATCAAAAAGCTGGTGAAATAGCTTTCGAAACAAAAAAAGATTATCCAAATGTTAAAATAGCTGGTGGATTGCCTCCTCAAAATTTAACATATGAAGCAGATGAAAGAGATGAGAATGAGATTGAAGATAACCTTAATGAACAAGCAAAATTACTAGATCCTTTTATTGATTTTTATTATTTTGACGTTTTAAGCAGTGTGAAAGAGTTCAAATGTGGAATAAAAGCTATCAAAGAATTTAATAAGCCCTACTTAATTGGAATACACATATCTGAGGGAACAAAATTACCAAGTGGAGAAAAAATCTCAGAAATCAAAAAAATCATAGACAAAAATGCACTTGGTGTAATGCTATCTTGCGTATCCCCTGAGACCTATGAGCAAAACTTTGATGAGATGAAAAGTTTAGGAGTGCCTTTTGGTTTTAAATTTAATGCATTTCAAACAACAAAACCAAAAGGTGGTTACACAAATAATTATGGAAAAAGCAAAGGAAATCCTAATGAATTTTTAGGACAAAGAACTGATCTAAATCCAATTAAAATTGCAGAGTTTGCGAAAAAATTTAAGGAAGGTGGTGCTACTATTTTAGGTGGTTGTTGTGAAACGAGACCATCACATATTAAAGAAATTGCAAAGCTTAAGTAGTTTTTTTAATACCAGCCTTTTTAACAAAATATATTCCAATAATTACTGCAAACAAAGAAACCAAAACTTTGATTGTTATTATTTCATCTAGAAAAATATAACCTAGGATAACTCCAAAAATTGGAATTAAATAAGAGACTTGTGATTGAAAAATTAATCCATTTGTTGTTAGAATTTTAAATCTTAATAACCAAGCTAAACCTGTTGAAACTAGACCTAAATAAATTACTGATATAGTTGAGTCTAATCTCGGAGTTGAATTCCAAGGTTGTTCAACTAAACTTACAAGTGGTATCAATATTATAGTTGCCCAAATTAGTATCGAACCAGTTACATTTTCATTTTTCTTCTTACTTATTTTTAAAGTCAGCAATCCTCCAATAACATAACAAGTGGCACCTAGAAGAATTAATAAAGCAGAACTAAAATTATTTTCTGTAATTAATAAATTATCTGAAAATAAATAAACAATACCTGAAAAACCAATTAAAACACCAATAGTTCTTGTAAGGTCAAATCTCTCATTTTTTGTATAAAAGTGACCAAGAACTGTTGAGCTTAAAGCTGTTGATGACATTAAGATTGCAGCTAAATTACTTTGAACAGATTTAACACCATAAGCAATTAAAAAAAATGGAGCCACTAAATTGATAAAACCAATCATTGCAAACCAATGCCAATCTTTTGAAAAAGCTTCTACTTTTATTTTTTTAAAATAACAAAGTAACAAAACAGGCAGAGCTCCAAAAAAAACTCTTAGAAAAGCAATTGTAATAGGTCCAAATGAATAAGTTGCTATTTTGATATTAGAAAAAGCAGATGCCCATATCACGGCTAATACGGTTAATAATATATAGTCAATTAGTATAGGTTGTCTCATTCAGTAATATCTAAAATTGAACCATCTGTTATTTGAACTAAATTTTTAAAATCTATCTTAAAAACACAGTTTGGATGACCTGCGGCTGCATAGAGCTCCTTAAACCTATCTAAATTTTTATCAATATAAATATCGATCTTTTTTAAATGACCTACTGGAGAAACGCCTCCAATAGTATAACCTGTTACCTCTTTAACATCTTCAACTTTTGCCATCTCCATATTCTTAATATCTAATCTTTTTTTTAGTTTATTTAATGAAGCCTTTTTATCTCCTGAGACTAAACAAAGAATGAACTTATCATCAGCTGAAAAAAGTAGACTTTTAACAATTGCTCCTACTTCACATTTAAGAGAATTAGCGGCATCAGCAGCAGTTCTTGCAGATGTTGCAAGCGAAATCACATTAAGATTACTGTCAAATTCTTTAAGAAATTTTTCTGCTCTTTGCACTGATTCTTTTTGTAAAAAACTCATTATACAACTTTTGATTGCTAGTAATTTTGACCTTTAAATAGCACACTTATGTAAAATTTGCATAGGTGTTATATGTTAATAGAGCGTTGTTAAACAACACTAATTTGATAATTCATACACACAAAATTTAAAAAGGAGTAAAAATGAGTGCATCAAATGTTTTAAAATTTATTAAAGAAAAAGAAGCAGAATTCGTAGATCTTAGATTTACAGATCCAAGAGGTAAACTTCAACATTTAACAATGGATGCAACTATTGTTGATGAAAATATGCTTAACGAAGGTGTTTTCTTTGATGGTTCATCAATTGCTGGTTGGAAAGCTATTAATGAATCTGACATGATTTTAAAACCAGATACTGCAAGAATGTTTATGGATCCATTTACATCGCACAATACAGTAGTACTTTTTTGTGACATCTTAGATGCTGTAAAAAAATCTCTCTATGAAAGAGATCCTAGAGGTGTTGCTAAAAAAGCAGAAGAATATCTAAAATCTTCAGGCATAGGTGATAAAGCCTTTTTTGGTCCAGAACCAGAATTTTTCGTTTTTGATGATGTAAGAATTAATAATGATCCAAACAACACAGGATTTGTTTTAGATAGTAAAGAAGGTCCATATAACTCAGGTAAAGTTTATGAAAACGGAAATATGGGACATAGACCTCCAGTTAAAGGTGGATACTTTCCTGTACCTCCAGTTGATAGTGAACAAGATATGAGAGGAGAATATCTTAAGAATTTAAAAGAGGTTGGAATTAAAGTTGAGAAACATCATCACGAGGTTGCTCCAAGTCAGCACGAACTTGGTATGTATTTTGGAACTTTAGTTGATCAAGCAGATAACGTTCAATTATACAAATACGTTGTGCAAATGGTAACACACTCATTTGGTAAAACAGCTACTTTTATGCCTAAACCAGTTGCTGGAGATAATGGATCAGGAATGCACATTCACCAATCAATTTGGAAAGGTAATACTCCAGTATTTTCAGGTGATGCGTATGCAGGTTTATCAGAAACTGCTTTGCACTATATTGGTGGAATATTAAAACATGCAAAAGCAATTAATGCATTTGCTAATTCAACAACCAATAGTTACAAAAGATTAGTTCCTGGTTTTGAAGCACCAGTGCTACTTGCATATTCTGCGAGAAATAGATCTGCATCATGTCGTATACCAATTACCTTAAGTAAAAAAGGTGCAAGATGTGAAATCAGATTTCCAGATGCATCTGGTAACCCATACCTTACATTCGCAGCAATGCTAATGGCCGGTCTTGATGGAATTAAAAACAAAATTCATCCTGGTGAGTCATTTGATAAAGACTTGTATGAGCTTCCACCTGAAGAAGTAAAAGCTATTCCAACAGTTTGTGGATCATTGAGAGAAGCAATGGAAAGCTTAGATAAAGATAGAGATTTCCTAACTCAAGGTGGGGTATTTACAGATGATCAAATCGATGCTTACATTGCACTTAAATTTGAGGAGATTCATAAATTTGAGCACGCACCTCATCCTGTTGAGTTTGAGATGTACTACAGCAGTTAATATTTAATTACTGTCTAGTAGTTGCAACTGTGTCTTTGTTAATTCCTTTTTTGACCACGTAGTCCTGCGTGCCGTTAGCACCAGTTTCTACTTCTTTTCTTAGGTCTTTAAAAAAAGTTCTCTGTTGCAGAGAATTTTTTAGGGATTTAACTAAGTTTTTAAATTCAAATTTGTTCATATGAATCATATACATTAGATATGCATATTATGCAATACTGATATGCGTGTTATGGGATGTTATGTCCTATCCTATTTTAAAGGACTCTCCGCACCCACATCTCTCAGTTTCATTGGGATTATTAAATACAAATGATGAGGATAACTCCTCTTTTTTGTAATCCATTTCAGTACCAAGCAAGTACATAATAGCAGCAGAGTCTACAAAAACTTTTACACCTTTATCCTCAATTATCTCATCACCTGGATTTGCTTTTTTGGTGTATTCCATCACATAAGACATGCCCGCGCAACCACCTGACTTAACTGAAACTCGAACCCCTAAAGCATCTTTTTCTGCTTGGGACATAATTTCCTTAATACGTTGAGCTGCGTTATCACTGAGTTTAATTATTGGGTTCATTATAAATTTAACTCCAATTTTGCAGCTTCAGACATCATATCTTTATTCCATGGAGGGTCCCAAACTAATTGTAAATCTACATCCTCTATTTCTTCAACTTGCATTGCACCATCCTTAACTTCTTTTGGCAAACTTTCTGCAACTGGACAATTTGGAGTAGTTAATGTCATTTTAATTTTTGCTTTTTTATCTTCAACTTGAATATCGTAAATTAAACCCAGCTCATAAATGTTTACTGGCAGTTCTGGATCATAAATTTTTTTAATTTCTTCAATTATTTTTTCTTTTGTACTCATAATGTTTAATTTGTTTTTTCAGTATTAACTTCTATATTTTTTCCATCAATTGCTGTCACTAATGTGTGCCAAGATAAAGTCGCACACTTTACTCTCATTGGATATTGTTTTACTCCAGATAAACACATAAGCTTTGTTTTTTCATCCTCTTTTAACAGATTTGTATTTAAATCTGGATTTTCTTTGATCATTGATAGAAAGTCCTCAACAATTTCTTTAACTTCTTTTTCAGCTTTACCTTTAATAAGATCAGTCATTATCGATGCGGAGGCCATAGATATCGCACATCCACTTCCTTCAAAAGAAATATCATGAACTTTTTTGTTTTCATCTAATTTTAGATAAACATGTACATTGTCACCACATAATGGATTATTACCTTTCGCATCTTTATTAAAGTTTTCTGTTTTTCTTAAATTTCTCGGGTTTTTCCCATGTTCTAAAATAATCTCTTGATATAGTTCTTTTAAATTCATTATAGATCAAAAATTTTTTTACACTTATTAATAGACTCATTTAATTGGTCTAAATCATCTTTGGTGTTATAAATTCCAACAGACGCTCTAGCGCTAGCAGGAATTCCCAATTTATCATGAAGGATTTGACAACAGTGGTGTCCTGCTCTTATTGCTACGCCATCTTCATCTAAAATTGTTGCGATATCATGTGGGTGCACTCCTTCAATAGTAAATGATAATACACCACCTTTATTTTTTGGATTCCCAATTAATTTAACAGAATTATTTTTTTTTAAAATTTCCTGTCCATATTCAATTAATTCTTTTTCATGTTGGATCACATTTTCTATTCCAACCTTTTCTAAAAATTTTATAGACTGATCAAATGCTATGACTTGAGCAGTTGCCATTGTTCCAGCTTCATATTTGTTAGGCAAATCACCATAAGAAATACGGTCTTTTTTCACCTCTCTAATCATTCCGCCACCACCCTGGTAGGGAGGTAATTCATCTAGCCATTTTTTTTTACCATAAAGAATACCAAGCCCTGTGGGTCCATACATTTTGTGACATGAAATAGCATAAAAATCACAATCTAAATCTTGAACATCAATTTTTAAATGTGGCGCTCCTTGACATCCATCGACAACAACAATTATGCCTTTTGAATGCGCTAATTGTGTTATTTCCTTAATTGGTAAAATTGCACCTGTTACATTTGATAAATGATTAACAGCAATAATCTTTGTTTTTGCAGTAATTAATTTTTCAATATTCTCAATAGGAACTTCACCAAATTCATTTGTTTCAGCAAAGTTAATTTTTATATTTTTAGATTTTCTTAAAAAATGCCAAGGCACATAGTTAGAATGGTGTTCCAATTCTGTGATAATTACTTCATCACCTTCTTCTAAATACTTTTGCCCTAAAGTATTTGCAACTAAATTAAGAGCTTCTGTTGCACCTTTTGTAAAAACAATTTCGTTTTTATCTTTAGCATTAATATATTTTTGAACAGATGTTCTTGTATTTTCATACAAATTTGTTGCTGCAACAGCTAAATAATGAACACTTCTTCCAACGTTAGAAAATTGCTTTGTATAAAATTCATTTATTCTATCAATAACCACTTTTGGTTTTTGTGATGAATTTGCACTATCTAAATAAACAAGGTCATTATTTTGAATTTTTTCATCAAAAATTGGAAACTCTTTTTTAATCTGATCAATTTTCATCTTTTATTCCAGTTATTTTTTTTATTAATTCTTTGATCTCAGGGTCAGATATTTTTTCTATAACTTCCTGTAAAAAGCCATTTATAAGAAGTTGCCTTGATTGATAATATGATAATCCTCTCGACATAAGATAAAAAATAGCATTCTCATCAATATTTCCTGAAGTTGAGCCATGTGAGCATTTTACATCATCAGCATAAATTTCTAGTTCAGGTTTAGCATTAAATTCGCTTTCACCACTTAGTAAAAGTGCTCTACTTAATTGATAACCATCTGTTTTTTGAGCTTTCTGATCAACGAAAATTTTTCCTTGATATACTCCCTTTGATTTTTCATTTAGTGCATTCTTAATTAGTTGATAACTTCGACAATTTTCTTCATTGTGATTAATAGTTGTCTTAATTTCATGTTGATTGTCTTTACCTAGATTTAAAATACCATTAATAACTGCTGATCCATATTGTTGATTTAATGAGCAATTAATTTCATGTTTTTTAAATTTAGACCCACTAGAATAAATAAAGTATTCTAAATGACTATTTTTATTTAAATCAATTTCATCAAAATTATATTCAATAATATTTTTTTTATCTTTATTAATATCAAAAACCTTGAGAACAGCATTGTCTTTTATGGTCGTACTGCAGAAACAATTAAAAAAATTAATATGCTTAGGTGTGTTTGATAAATTTATAACCTCTAATGAACTATCTTCTCCAAGGACTAATTCTATATTCGAATTGATAATAGAAGACTTGCTTTTATCTGAAATATTGCTGTAAATAATCAGTGGTTTATTAGCTTTATATCCGCTTAAAACCTCAACTTTAAGTCTCTTTTTAACAAAAGCATGATTTAAGTTAACTAAACTATTTTCATTTATTTGCTCATCATAATATTTTTCATTAGAAATTTTAATTTTTTCTATATCTTCAAATTGAAAGTTACTTCTAAAAAAAACACCATCTAATAAAAAAATTTGATTATGCTCAAATTCTTTTATAATTTTAAAATATTCTTCTTTAGTATCAATTAAGTCTTGCTGAAAATTAAAATTTTCAAATTCTGATTTTAATATCTGATTTAAATCTAGAAATTTCCAATCTTCTAATCTTTTATTTGGGAATCCATTCTTTAAAAAATTATCAAAATTTAATTTCTTTATTTCTAATTCTTTGGAGGAAAGATTATTATCTTTTACAGATTTTTCAAAATTTAATTGTAATTCATCAAGCATTATTCAAAATCCTCATAACCTTTTTTTTCTAAATCCATTGCTAGCTCAGGCCCACCTGATTTTATAATTTGACCATTTTTAAGTACATGTACAAAATCAGGTTTTATATAATCAAGTAATCTTTGATAATGAGTTATAATTAAAAAAGAGTTGTCTTTTGTTCTTAATGAATTTACTCCTTCTGAAACTATTCTTAACGCATCAATATCTAATCCAGAATCAGTTTCATCTAAAATAGATAATTTTGGATTTAAAATTGACATTTGAAGTATTTCATTTTTCTTTTTTTCACCACCAGAAAAACCTACATTCAATTGTCTACTCAATATTTTTTCATCAAATTTTAATTCTTTAGATTTTTTTTTAATCAGTTTTAGAAATTCTAAGGCATCAAGCTCTTTTTCTCCTCTTGCTTTTTTTATAGCGTTTAATGATGTTTTTAAAAATGTATTAGTATTTACTCCTGGAATTTCCAGTGGATACTGAAATGCCAAAAATATTCCTTTGTGGGCTCTCTCTTCTGTTTCTAATTCTAATAGATCTTCTTTGTTGAAATTAACTTTACCTTCAATTTCATATCCTTTTTTTCCAGACAAAATATTTGATAGTGTACTTTTACCTGAACCATTAGGGCCCATTATAGCATGAACTTCTCCAGGATTAATTTCTAAATTTAAACCTTTTAGAATTTCTTTATTATCAATTTTTGCTTTTAAATCTTGAATTGATAACATTTTAACCCACGCTTCCTTCTAAACTTATCCCAACAAGTTTTTGCGCTTCCACTGCAAATTCCATAGGCAATTGTTGAAGAACTTCTTTACAAAAACCATTTACAATTAAACTTACCGCTTCTTCTTGGCTTAGCCCTCTTTGATTACAATAATAGAGTTGCTCATCGCTAATCTTTGATGTTGTTGCTTCGTGTTCTATATTTGATTTTATATTTTTGTTCTTAATATATGGAATAGTATGAGCTCCACATTTGTTTCCCATCAATAGGGAGTCACACTGTGTAAAATTCCTTGAATTATCTGCTTTTGAAGAGATGTCTACGAGCCCTCTGTACATCATATCAGATTTTCCTGCTGAAATTCCTTTAGATATAATTTTACTTTTTGTATTTTTACCAAGATGAATCATCTTTGTTCCAGTATCTGCTTTTTGATGATTGTTAGTAATGGCAATAGAATAAAATTCACCTGTTGAGTTATCACCTTTTAATATACAGCTTGGGTATTTCCATGTGATTGCAGATCCTGTTTCTACTTGTGTCCAAGAAATTTTAGAATTTTTTCCCTTACACAATCCTCTTTTTGTAACAAAATTATATATACCACCTTTACCATTTTCATCACCTGGGTACCAATTTTGGACTGTTGAATATTTAATCTCAGCATCATCAAGTGCAATTAATTCAACATTGGCTGCATGAAGTTGATTTTCATCTCTCATTGGAGCAGTACAACCTTCTAGATAACTAACATAGCTACCTTTATCCGCTATGATAAGAGTTCTTTCAAATTGACCTGTTTCAGATGCGTTAATTCTAAAATAAGTTGATAGTTCCATGGGGCATCTAACACCTTCAGGAATATAAACAAAAGATCCATCAGTAAAAACTGCTGAATTTAATGTAGCAAAAAAATGATCTGTTGTTGGAATTACTGAACCAAGGTATTTTTTAACAAGTTCTGGATGTTTTTGAATTGCTTCTGACATCGAGCAAAAAATTATTCCTTGTTTTGTTAATTCTTCTTTAAATGTTGTTGCAACTGAAACAGAGTCGAATACTGCATCTACAGCTATTCCATTTATTCTTGCTTGTTCTTGAAGAGGAATGCCAAGTTTTTTATATGTTTCTAAAAGTTTAGGATCAAGTTCATCTAAACTTTTTGGTTTGTCGTCCATGCTTTTTGGTGCTGAATAGTAATACAAATCTTGATAATCAATTTTTGGATATTTTGGCTTTTGCCAATTTGGCTCTTTTAGAACTTTAAATCTTTCGAATGCATTTAGTCTAAATTTTAACATCCACTCTGGCTCTTTTTTAATATTGGAAATAAATCTTATGACATCTTCATTTAGACCCTTGGGTGCTCTTGTATTTTCAATATCTGTAGAAAATCCATATTTATAATCTTTAAGCTTTTCTATATCTTTTTCTCTAGTGTCCATTCTGAATTCTTTCTTGTATTTTTTTTTGTGATTAAATCCTCTAAACTTTTTTCTTCAAAAAAGTTATTGATATGATTTTCTAATTCATCCCAAAGATTATGAGTTAAACATTTAGTTGCTTTTCCATTACATCCTTTTTTAGATTCTTTTTTACACTGAACAGTCTTTACTTTTTCATCTACTGCATCAAAAATATTCGTAAGTTTGATTTCATTCGGTTGTCTATTTAAAACATATCCACCCTGTGTTCCTCTAATACTTTGAACAATTTCTTTTTTTTTTAATTTTGAGAAAATTTGTTCAAGAAAGTCTATTGATATACCTTGTCTTAGAGATATATCTCTTAGAGAAACTGGATTATCACGATTAAATCTAGCTAAGTCTACTAGAGCGGTGACAGCATATCTTCCTTTTGAGGTTAGTTTCATAAAATTTATTGATTTACGAGGGTATATAGATACTTGACTAAAATAGTCAAGTTTAGGTCACTAAAAAAAGTACTAACATTTTGACGCGCAGATATGCTAAATAAACGTCTTTTTATTCAAAAATTTAAATAATATGGACAATAAAATTTTAGAAATATTTATACCTGGACCAGCTGGAAGATTAGAGGCGAAATATTTTAAGAGTAAAAAAAATACCTCTCCAGTTGCTTTAGTTCTTCAGCCACACCCGCAATATGGCGGAACAATGAATAATAAGGTTGTTGTGGAAACATTCAAAACATTCATGGAAAATGATTTTTCAGTTTGTAGAGTAAATTTTAGAGGTGTCGGTAAAAGTGATGGTGAATTTGATAATGGTCAAGGAGAATTGGCTGATGCTGCAGCAGCTTTAGATTGGCTTGAAAGAGAAAATTTTGACAACTCTCAATGTTGGGTTTCTGGTTTTTCTTTTGGATCCCTAATAGCTATGCAATTACTAATGCGTAGACCTGAGATCAATAGATTTATTGCAATTTCTCCTCAACCAAATGCTTATGACTTTTCATTTCTTTCACCATGTCCCACTTCTGGGATGATGATTTATGGCAAAAAAGATGAATTAGTTCCTCTGGAATATATAACGGAGTTAGATAAAAGATTAAGTGCTCAAAAAGGAATTAAAGTTGAATTTCAATCTGTTCCTGATGCAAATCATTTCTTTTCAAAAAGTGAAGATCAATTAGTTAAGCATTTAGATAAATATATAAAAAAAGAAACAGCTCTTTATTAATAATTTTTTATAATCTGACCACCTAATGATGGATTTTCACATCTAGTTGTTGTTGGAAAAGTAATTGGTAAATTTAAAATTCTTTTTACCGCAAGATATCCAAATGCCTGAGACTCTATAAAATCACCATCAAATTGATAAACATCAATATCTTTAATTATTAATTTTTTATCACCAAAATATTTATAAATATTTTCAACAAGTTTTTTATTTTTTCTACCTCCACCACATATAATAAAATTTTTAACCTCAATATTATTAACTTGATTAATTTTTTTTAAACCTTCTGAAATTAAATAAGCAGTAAATTCATTTAATGTTGAACATCCATCTTCAAGATTTAAACCTTTTGCAAACGAAATATCAAAATCATTTATATCCATTGAATCTTTAATCGAAGATATTTGAAAATTATCTATAGATTGATTTAGAATTAATTCATTAACTTTTCCAGATGATGCAAGAAATCCATTTTCATCAAATTTTTTATTGCTATTTTTCCTCATCCATTCATCAATTAAGCAATTACCAGGGGCGATGTCATACGCAAAAATTTCTTTTTGAATCTCTTTATTACCTAAAATAGTAGAAACATTAGTAATTCCACCAATATTAATAATGTTTAAAGGATAAGTTAATTTTTTTTTCTTATTTATTTGCTTTGAAATTAGATAATGAAATATTGGAGTTAAAGGAGCTCCTTGCCCAGAATTATCTATATCTTGTTTTCTGAAATTATTAACAACTGTACAATTTGTTAGTTGAGATAAAAGATTACCATCTCCTAACTGCTTAGAAATTTTTTCTTTAACATTGTGGTAAACTGTTTGTCCATGGAAACCTATTAATTCAGGTTTTGGACCATTTTTTTTGACAAATTCATTTATAATTTTAGCATTAAAAATTGTGAATTTCTTTTCAATTTCGCCTATAGATACAATATTTTCATCTAAATCTTTAAGCTCGTTAATTTTTTTTCTAAGAGATATTAAATCTTTATACAATTCATTACTAAATTCATAAAATTCATTAGATATTTGCTCAAAGTAATCATGTCCATCTGTTTTGATTAAAGATACATCAACTCCATCCATCGAAGTTCCACTCATTAAGCCTAGAACGGTAAATATTTTTCTTTTCATATTTAATTTTTTTTTAGAAATTTTTGTATATTGTAGAACTATAAGCTTATGAACAAATTTTTAAAAGAATTTAAAGATAGAGGTTTTTTCTATCAATGTACTAATGAAAAAGAATTATCTGATTTACTCAATCAAAAAAAAATAAAAGCTTATATTGGTTTTGATTGTACAGCTGAAAGTTTACATGTTGGTAGTTTACTTCAGATAATGTGCCTACGACTTTTACAAAAGCATGGTCATCAACCAATTGTTCTATTAGGTGGTGGTACTACTAGAATTGGTGATCCTTCAGGAAAAGATAAGACTAGAAAAATTTTAGATGAAAATGAAATTGAAAAAAATACAAAAAATATAGGAAATATTTTAAAAAATTATTTATCTTCTAATGACAAAGATACAAAACCAATTTTTGTAAATAACTATTCTTGGCTAAAAGATTTAAACTATATTTCTTTTTTAAGAAATATTGGAAAACATTTTACCATCAATAAAATGTTAACTTTTGATAGTGTGAAAACTCGATTAGATAGAGAGCAATCATTAAGTTATATGGAGTTTAATTATATGATTTTACAAGCTTATGATTTCTTAGAGCTAAACCAAAAAGAAAATTGTATCTTACAAATTGGTGGCTCTGATCAATGGGGAAACATTGTTAATGGAGTGGACTTAATTAAAAGATTTTCAAATAATCAAGCCTATGGATTAACAACTCCATTAATTACACTAGCCTCAGGTGCTAAAATGGGTAAAACTGAAAATGGCGCTGTATGGCTAGATAAAAAATTTTTATCACCATACGACTATTGGCAATTTTGGAGAAATACTGACGATAGGGATGTATTAAAATTTTTAAATATTTTTACAGATTTAACTATTGAAGAGATTAACAATGTCAAAGGCAAAGATATTAACGAACTTAAAGTTTTATTAGCTAATAAAACTACTGAAATGCTTCATGGAGAAAATGAAGCTCGAAATTCTGAAAAAATAGCTAAAGAAACATTTTCTGAAAACTCATCAGGTTCAAATCTACCCTCTGTAAAAATTAAAAAAGATCAATTGAATGAAAATTTTAATATATTAGATCTTGTGATTTTTTCTAAATTAGAAAAGTCAAAAAGTGAAGTCCGAAGACTCATAAAAAATAATGGTGTCAAAATTAACAATGAGATCATTATTGATGAAAAAAAAATTATTTCTATAGAGTTATTTAATGATAATTTTTTAAAATTATCATTAGGAAAAAAAAGACATATAAAAATTGAACTAAACTAATTTTTTTTAATTTTTTCTAAAGTTCTTATTATAAATCTTGGTGTAAGTGTTTTTATTGGGTTCACTGATGTTTCTAAATTTTTAGGTGGTCCTTTAACTTTAAAACTTACCCCAAAAACACCTTCACCTACTTTTTTACCAACTAAGATATTACCTATTAATGGTATAGATCCTATAGCCTTGTTGATAGTAGTTGCTGGAACTAAAGTTCCTCTCAAACTAATTAAGCTATCTTTTTCAACATATCCTTCCATTAAAATAGAAATAGCAGGACCAATTGCGTATATTTCATCTATTGTCATAAGATTTCCTTTATTAGAAAAACTCATTTCAAATTCATTAAAACGAATTCCTTCACCTGACAATAAATCGGCAATTCCTTGTAAAGATGCTAAAGTTAAAATTTTTGTTAATATAGGTAATTCTTTTAATTTAAAGTCATAAATCTTTAGTGTTGATATAGATGCATTATCTTTTTTACTTGAATAAAAATCAAGCTTTCCTTCACTAAAACCTTTTATGAATTTATATCTATCTACAAAAGGTTTGGCTTCACCTGAGAATAATGTTGTTATTTTTTCACCATTATTTTCTCTTATAGTAAACGTTATTTTTTGATTATTAGAAAAATTTGAATCTAAGTTTAATTTTGTTACTTTGTTATTATTAAAAGTAATTTCACCTTTTAAATTATTGATTGCATTATTTGGATCTAATAAAATTTTTTTAATATCAATCTTTAATTTAAAATTTTTACTAAAAATTTGTTTTTTATCATTATCATTTGATTTTAATAAATCAGTTAGCAATTTATCAGCATTAAAACTTTTTCCAGTAATTAAGTATTCATTATTATTTTTTTTGAGCTCTAACTCGTTTTTATGATTTGATTTATCTTGAAAATTAAATTGAATATTATTTACTTCTTCAATCTCATATTTATCTGATAGCTTTAAATTTTTAATAGATATAACATTCTTATTTTCTGATAAGATAATTTTATCAAATTTTAATCTATTTTTTATTAGTTCACCTTTTATTTGTAGCTTTAAATCATTTTCAATATTTTTTTCAAAATTTATAAAATCAACAACCAATGGATTTTTTTTAATATCTAAATTTAAATCATAAAAATAATCATCTTTATTATTAGTAATTTTATATTTAAGAAAATCAGCATTATTTTGAATAAAAACTTCACCAGATCCAACAATTTTAATTGTATTGTTATTGTAATTTAAATCAATTTTCTGATTTTCAAAAATTATATTATCTTTTGTATTTGGTAAAAAAATATTTTTACTTAAAGAATTTTTGATATCTAATTTTTTAACATTGATTAATGATTTTATGTTTAAATTTTTAATCTTAAATTTTTGATCTATATAAAATTTAAAATCAGAGTCAGAACTTAAGGTTAGATTGTTTAAATTTGTATTCAAAAACTTATTATCTGTAAATTTTTTAAGTTCATTTTTTTGAAGGTTTAAATCTTTGCTTTGAATATTGCCTTCAACTAAAACATTATTATTCTGCCTTTCAGCTTTAATTTTTGGGATCACTAAATTTTTATTATTTAATAAAAATGTTAAATCTTCTAAATTTAATTCCTTATTGTTAGCTTGAAAAATAAAATTTAATTTACTTATTTTTTTATTTGATACTGAAAGTTGAGCGTTATAAACCAATCCTTTTATAATAAAATTATCTTTTAAATTTCCAATTTCATCAAATTCAAATTTTAAATCAGTAACAATATATCCGTTATCTAAAATCTGATTGGCGAATAATAGTTGTTCAGAATCTGTAAACTCTTGAGCTAAAATAATTAAATTTTTAATAGGAATAGACTTAGTCGAAATTGATATTTCATTTAATGCAAACTCATCTTTAAAAATTGACTTTAATGAAATTTGAGTTTTTAAGTTTTCGAGTTGAATAATTTTATTTTTAAATGAAAAGTCGGTTCCTAAAGTTTTTAAATCAATTGTAAGGTTTATTGGGTTTAATTTTACACTAACTTGATTTAATTTTAGATCAAAATTCGAATTAATTTCTTTAACTTTTGAAATTATTTGATCATTAAACTTTTCTGTTTTTACACCTATGGTGCTTAGATAAATAATGGTGAGAATGGTTATCAATACTGAACTAATAACTATTCTGTAAATTAATTTTTTCATCTAACTTGATATAAAGATTGTTCTAAAAATTCGTCAATTTCTCCATCTAAAATCTTATCAGGACTTGTGCTTTCATGGTTAGTTCTATTATCTTTAACTAATCTATACGGCTGTAATATATAAGACCTTATTTGATGACCCCATCCTATTTCAGATTTTGTAGCTTCATTATTTTGATTTTGCTGTTCTTTTTTTTTCATTTCAAAATCATATAATCTTGCTCTTAACATATTCATACAAGTTTCTTTATTTTTATGTTGTGATCTTTCATTTTGACATTGGACTACAATTTTTGATGGCATATGCGTTATCCTAACAGCACTATCCGTAGTATTAACATGTTGGCCACCTGCTCCACTCGATCTATAAGTATCTATACGCAAATCTTTTTCTAAAATTTCAATATTAATATTTTCATCAACTACTGGATAAACCCAGACACTTGCAAAACTTGTATGTCGTCTAGCACCAGAATCAAATGGTGAGATTCTAACTAATCTGTGAATACCACTTTCATTTTTTAACCAACCAAAAATATAATCTCCTTCAATTTTTAAAGTTGTCGACTTTATGCCGGCTTCATCCCCTTTGTGCTCACTTACTATTTGATATTTAAAATTTTTATTATCTGACCACTTTAAATACATTCTTCTTAACATATCCGCCCAATCCTGACTTTCTGTTCCTCCTGCTCCAGCATGAATTTCAACATAAGCATCTAATAAATCAGCTTCATTTGATAAAAAACATTTTATCTCAATTTGCTTTGCCGCTACTCTAAGATTAGATATATTTTGGTTCACCTCATTTTGAATTTCCAAATTATTTTCTTCCAATGCTAGTTGATATAAATCATCAAGATCATTAATTTGATTTACAGAAGTTTGATAAGAATTTATTAAATCTTCAAATAATTTTTTTTCTTTTAAAATTTTTTGCGATTTTAATTTATCTTGCCAGAAATTTTCTTCTAAAATTTTATTATTATGATTATTTAACTTAGATTGAATATCATTTTTCTCAAAGATACTCCTTAACTCTATTATTAATTTTTTCTATTTCTTTTTTAAATGTTAAATATTTGTCATCCATTAGTAAAACTTTAATATATTATTAGTATCTAATCTATTATTATTTGAATACAAAATTTTACCATTAGATATATTTTGACTTTTGTAAGACTCTATAATTGTATTCTTAGAATTAAATTTTGCTTTATTGCCAGTATTGGGATCCACAACCATGAGAGTAATATTCCCAGGGACTTTAAAAGGTCTAGCATCGACTTTTTTTACTGCTTTTTTTACAAATTCCTCAAATATTGGTAAGGCTGCTTTAGATCCTGTTTCAAATTTACCAAGTGGTTCTGGATTATCCATACCAACATAAACTCCTATCACTAAATTTGATGTAAAACCTATAAACCAAGCGTCTGTGTTATCATTAGTAGTTCCAGTTTTTCCAGCTAAATTTAATCCAAGTTTTTTTAATTTTTTTCCTGTTCCTCTTTCAACAACACCCTGTAATAAAGATGTAACTTGATATGCCGTTTGAGGAGATAAAATTTGTTTATAATTGTCTTCTATTTTTGGAAAATTTTTACCAGTAAATGAAACACTTTCGCAATCTTTACATTTTCTATTTTCATTATTTATGATTGTAATTCCTTCACCGTCTTGAATTCTATCAATTAAAATTGGACTCACTAACTTGCCACCATTTACAAATGATGAATAAGCAGAAGTTAGATTTATTAATGTAGTTTCTGCAGAACCAAGTGATATTGATAAAAGCTCTTCAGGCTTTTCATATATTCCGATATCTTTTGAGAATTGTGTAATTTTATCTATACCAAGATTTTGAGCAATCCTGACTGTCATAAGATTTCTTGATTTTTCTAAACCAACTCTCAATGTTGAAGGGCCATAAAATTTTTTACCATAATTTTCTGGCTTCCATTTTTTTAAATCAACACCTTGATCTAAAACAAGTGGCGCATCTAATACTAATGAAGATGGGGTATATTTATTTTCTAAAGCAAGCGCATAGACAAAAGGTTTAAAAGCTGACCCTGGTTGTCTAAGTGCCTGAGTTGCACGATTAAATTCACTGTTTTTAAAACTGAAGCCTCCACTTAAAGCCAAAACTCTTCCTGTAAATGGATCCATGACTACAGCGCCACCATTTATTTTTGGGAGTTGTTCAAGACTGAAATAATTCTTATCAATTTTTTTTACATATATGATGTCACCAATTTTCAATAAATCTTTAAAATCTTTTTTAGTCCAAGAAATATCTTTATACTCTATTGTCCCTGAAATATTTTTTTCAGTCTCAATTATAGTGTTAAATTGATTTACTTGTTTAACAATTGCTAATTGCCATCCAATTGATTTTTCTAATCTAAATTTTTTTTCAATTTTTTCTAACCAATTATCAGTGTATTCAATATTCTTTAATGGTCCTCTCCAACCTTTTCTTTTGTCATATGCAAGTAATCCATTCCTTAAAGATTGGGTGACTATTTTTTGTAATTCAAGATTAATCGGTGTGTTAATATTATATCCTTGTTTGTAAACTTTCTCATAAGTTAATTGATCAATAATTTTTTTTCTTACATCTTCAATATAATATTGAGAGTCTTCAAAAAAAACTTTTTTTGTTTTTTTTAATTCAATTGGACTATTTTTAAACTGAGAATATTCTTTTTGACTTATAAAATTATTTTCATTTAAATTATTTAAAACCAAGTCTCTTCTAAATTTTGCAAGCTCTTTATTTCTATAAGGGTTATATTTACTTGGTGCTTTGGGTAATGCTGCGAGTAATGCTGCTTCATTATAATTTAATTCTTTAATAGATTTATCAAAATACTCTAGACTAGCAGCTGCCACACCATAGGCACCACTTCCAAGATAAATTTGATTGAGATATAATTCTAATATTCTTTCTTTTGTTAGGGCTCTTTCAATTCTAAATGCCAGTATTGCTTCTTTAATTTTTCTATTAATACTAACTTCATTTGTTAGTAAAAAGTTTTTAGCAACTTGTTGAGTTATTGTGGATGCTCCCTCTAATCTTTTAGAATTAATGATATTTTCAATATTATTTATTATTGCTCTCATTAATCCCTTTGCATCAACACCAGGATGAGAGAAGAAATTCTTATCTTCTGCAGATAAAAATGAGTTTATTACATTTTTAGGAATTGCATCATAAGGTACAAAAATTCTTTTTTCTTTTGAAAAATCAGCAACTAAATCACCCTCTCCTGAATACATTTTACTTGATACTGGCGGTTTGTAGTTTTTTAAAAACCTATAATCTGGGATACTGTTTGAAAAAGTCCATAAAACTATCAAAACAGTTACCAGTGATAGCAATAAAAGACTAGTAGTTATAATTAGTGTATTTTTAATTATATTTGTCATTTCATTTCCATTATATAATGGAATTTGTTAAAGATAAGGCATTATTAAAAACAAAATTTTATATAAAGAATTAAAAAATAATGAATCAATTTAATCAAATCATATGGAAAAAAATTTATACATTGATGCTTCGCATCCAAATGAAACTAGAGTTGTTCTTAAATCAGAAAATAATATTGAAGATTACGAATACGAAGGTTTAAAAAATACACTTATTAAAAATAACATCTACTTAGGTAAGGTAAGTAGAATTGAACCTTCTCTACAGGCAGCCTTTGTAGATTTTGGAAGAGATAGACATGGTTTTTTATCATTTAATGATATTCAATCAGATTACTATCAAATTCCAAAAAGTGATCTAGAGATAATTAAGCAACAAGAAGAGCAAGCTAGAGAAGAGCTTTCAAAAGAAGTTGAGGCAAAAGAAGAGAAAAATTTAGCTGAGGGTAAACTAGAAATTGATGATCCTTTGGAAGTTGAAAAAGAAACAAATGAAATTCAACTAAGTGAATTAACCAATGATAACACTCAAATTGAACTTTCTGAAAACAAAAATTCAGACGAAGTTGTTAATGAGATAACTGAAGGTGAAATTAGTAAACCAAAAATAAAACCTTTTAGATTTAAAAGATATAAAATTCAGGAAGTAATAAAACCAAATCAAGTCATTCTTGTTCAAGTTATTAAAGATGAGAGAGGGCAAAAGGGAGCTGCGCTCAGTACATTCATTTCTATTGCTGGAAAATATATTGTGTTAATGCCAAACACTCCTAAAGGTGGTGGTATCTCAAGAAAAATATTTAATCCTGTTGATAGAAAAAAAATTAGATCAATTTTAAATGAAATTGAAATTCCAAAAGAGATGGGTCTGATAGTAAGAACTGC
The DNA here is from genome assembly GCF_900177485.1 of Candidatus Pelagibacter sp. HIMB1321. Classification (NCBI taxonomy): domain Bacteria; kingdom Pseudomonadati; phylum Pseudomonadota; class Alphaproteobacteria; order Candidatus Pelagibacterales; family Candidatus Pelagibacteraceae; genus Candidatus Pelagibacter; species Candidatus Pelagibacter sp. HIMB1321. Next base: position 236,430 of record NZ_LT840186.1, on the reverse strand, counting down.
TGGAAGTAATAAGACTAAAAATGAGATTAACCAAGACCTTGAAACTTTAAAAAATACATGGAACCAAATTAAAGATACTGCTTTAAATTCTATTGCTCCCTCTTTGGTTCATCAAGAAAGTGAAATAATAAAAAGAACTCTAAGAGATATGTACGATGAAAATACAAAAAATGTAATCATAGAAGGTAACGAAGGTTATAAAAAAGCTCAAAACTTTATGAAGATGATGATGCCATCACATGTAAAAAAAATAAAGAAATATAGAGGCAAGGTTCCATTGTTTATTGAAGAAAATATTGAGCAAAAATTAAATCAAATCTTCGAATCTGAGATCAAATTAAATTCTGGAGGATATTTAGTGATTAATCCAACTGAAGCTCTAGTTTCAATAGATATTAACTCTGGTAGTTCCATAAAACAAAAAAATGTTGAGAGCACAGCACTTGATACAAACTTAGAAGCTGCAGAAGAGATTGCAAGACAAATCAAAATAAGAGACCTTTCTGGTCTAATAATTATCGATTTTATTGATATGCTTAGTTACGGAAATAGAAGAATGGTTGAAAGAAGATTAAAAGAAAAATGTAGGACGGATAGAGCTAGAATACAAATTGGTAGAATTAGTAATTTTGGATTACTAGAAATGTCGAGACAAAGACTTAGAGAAAGTGCAGTCAAATGGAAAGTTGAGCTAACAGATGAGTCATTTGCTCAAAAGCTTTTAAAAATTGTGGAAATAAAATCAGTGCTGAGTAAAGCCAAATTTGTAGAGTTAAAAGTTTGTGAAAAAATCTCTGATTTTTTAAAAGAAAATTTTGTTGACGACTTAACTTACTTTGAAAAAAAAAATAAAATGAAAATTGATATTATAACAGATAATTCACTTATTATTCCTGAGTATATTATTGATCTGAAAAACAAATCCAACAAAACTATTGAATTAGTTGAGCATTATGAAAAATTAAAAAATCTAGAACAGCAAAAAGTAGATGAAAAATTATTAAATAATAAAGAGAATAAAAAATTTCATAAAAAAAAGAATTTTAAAAAAAAATTTTTTAAGAAAAAAACTAAATAATTCCAGCGATAGGAGATGATGGATTTCCCATTATAGATTTTTCTATTCTTCCAGAAAGATAAGATTGTCTTCCAGCAATAACTGCATTTTTAAACGCTTGAGCCATTTCATAAGGTTTTTTTGCCTTGGCTATTGCTGTATTAACTAAAACACCATCACACCCTAATTCCATCGCTATAGTTGCATCAGAAGCCTGACCAAGACCAGCATCAATTATTAGAGGTAAATTTGTTTGTTTTCTTATTATCTGAACATTAATTTTATTTAGAATTCCCAACCCCGAACCTATTGGCGCTGCTAAAGGCATTATCGCTGAGGCACCAACATTTTCTAAACGCTTAGCCATCAAAGGATCATCATTACAATAAACCATCACTTTAAATCCTTCTTTAGATAAAACTTCTGTAGATTTTAAAGTCTCTACCATGTCAGGAAAAAGATTTTTTTTATCACCTAGAACTTCAAGTTTTACAAGTTTCCACCCCCCTATTTCTCGCGCTAATCTTAATGTTCTCAAGGCATCCTCTGAGGTAAAACAACCTGCTGTATTGGGTAAATATGTAATTTTTTTTGGATCAATGTAATCCATTAACAAAGGCTTATTTTTATCAGAAATATTTACTCTTCTCACGGCAACAGTTACTATATCGGCCCCTGAAAGTTTTATTGCCTTGGCACATTCAGACATGCTTTTATATTTGCCTGTACCAACTATAAGCCTTGATTTAAATTTTTTGTTAGCCACTTTTAATTGATCTACCATTGCTATCCACCCCCTATAAAATGTACAATTTCAATCATATCTTTATCTTTTATTTTAATCTTATTAATTCTTTTTTTATCTACTATTTCTTTGTTTAGTTCTATAGCAACTTTATTTAAAGGTATTTTAAAGTCTTTTATAATCCGACTTAAAGATAATCCTTCAACAATTGAAACAATTTTACCATTAATTTTGATTTTTATTTTTTTTATTTTTTTCATTGTGTATAAAAGATGAATGAATAATAAAATAATTATTATCAATGGTCCCAATCTTAATCTATTAGGTGAAAGAGAACAATCACAATATGGATCAATAACGTTTGATGATCTTAAAAAAAAATGTATTGAAAAAACTAAAGAATTAAAGATCGATGCAGAGTTTTTCCAATCCAATGTCGAAGGAGAAATTGTTAGCAAAATTCAAGATGCTAGAAATAATTTCGATGGAATAATTATTAATGCTGCTGGCTATACTCATACATCCGTAGCTATAAGAGATGCACTTGATGTCTTTAAGAAACCAATTATTGAATTACACATATCTAACATATATAAAAGAGAAGAATTTAGACATAAATCTTTAATAAGTAATATAGTAACTGGAGGAATATTCGGATTAGGTTCAGAGGGTTATATTTTGGCCATAATTTCCTTGGAAAAGATGATTAAAAATGAAAATAGATAAAAATTTAATAAAAGAGTTAAGCGAATATTTAGATGAGTTTAAACTTACAGAGATAGAATTTACTGACAAAGATACAAAAATCAAAGTTTCAAAAAATAATGTATCAATAAACAATCAAGCTACACCAAATGTGCAAAACTCATCGGTTGTCAGAGAAGATCCTGTTGAACAAAACAAATCAACTTCTGGTATTCAAGTTACTTCACCTATAATTGGTACAGCCTACCATGCTCCTGAGCCTGGTGCTAAAAAATTTGTTGAGATTGGGAAAAAGATAAAAAAGGGAGATACTGTTATGATAGTTGAAGCAATGAAAACTATGAATCATGTACCTTCCACTGCAGATGGAGTTGTGAAGGAAATTTGTGTTGAAGATGGTCAACCAGTTGAGTTTGGACAAACAATTATAATCCTAGAATAATGTTTAAAAAGATTCTAATTGCAAACCGTGGGGAAATTGCGGTTAGGGTAATAAGAGCTTGTAAAGAATGGGGTATAGCAACTGTTGCTGTTCACTCAGATGTCGACAGAGACAGCATGCATGTAAGAATGGCAGATGAAAGTGTTTGTATTGGATCGCATCAACCTGCAAATAGCTATTTAAATATTCCAAATTTGATGTCAGCAATAGAAATTACAAATGCAGAGGCTGTACACCCAGGTTATGGTTTCTTGTCAGAAAATGCAAATTTTGCAAGAGTGCTTGAAGAAAATAATATTAAATTTATTGGAGCTTCATCAAAATTAATTGAAATGATGGGAGATAAGATCCAAGCAAAAAAAATAGCTAAAGAAAATGGATTGCCTGTTATTGAGGGATCCGAGGGTGGAGTTAGAGATGTTAAAGAAGCAAAAGAGCTATGTAAAAAAATTGGCTTTCCAGTTTTAATTAAAGCATCTGCAGGTGGTGGTGGAAAAGGAATGAAAATAGTTCAAAAAGAAGAGGATTTTGAAACTATGTTTTCAACAGCAAAATCTGAAGCACTAAAATATTTTGGAAACGACGAAATTTATCTGGAAAAATTTTTTCAAAACCCAAGGCACATAGAAGTACAAGTTTTAGCTGGTAAAAATAGAACAGTACATTTGCATGAAAGAGATTGTTCAGTTCAAAGGAGACATCAAAAACTTATAGAAGAAACACCAAGTCCAGTCTTAAATGACGAAATCAGAAAAGATCTTTTTGAACGAACTGTTAAAATGGTAAGTAAAATTGGTTATGAAGGTGCTGGAACAGTAGAATTTATATATGAAGATGGAAAATTCTATTTTTTAGAAATGAACACAAGAGTTCAAGTAGAGCATCCTGTATCTGAGATGGTTTCAGGTATAGATATAATTAAAGAGCAAATTTGGATAGCATATACTGGAGAAACAGCTCTAAAACAGTCAGACATTAATCCTAGAGGACATGCAATAGAATGTAGAATTAACGCTGAAGATCCAAGCAAAAATTTCCAACCTTCGCCGGGCATTATTACTATGTGCCATCAACCATCAGGTTTTAGAACAAGAGTAGATGGTGCAATTTTTCAAGGTTATAAAGTAACACCATTTTATGACAGTATGGTTTGTAAGCTTATATGCCATGGCAGAAATAGGACAGAAGCAATTCAACGAATGAACAGATCACTTGATGAATTTGTTATAGAAGGAATTACAACTACTATTCCTTTACATAAAAAACTATTAAATCATAAAAAATTTATAGATTCAGATTTTAATGTTAGCTGGTTAGATAAAGAAAAAATTATTTAATAACAATTAACCAACCAAATATCATAAACAGGATGATCAAAAGGTGCTATTGATGGACTTGAGGAAAACATCCATCCATTAAATACATATACTTTGTCATTATTATTTTTTGTTAAATCTCTCACTTGAATATAAGCTTTAACTTCAGGATTATCATCTAACTCTGAATTGGTACATTTCATTACTTTAATTGCTAGATCTTTATAAATAATCTCTTCACCAATTATTAAATCTATCAGTTCATTTTTGGAACTAATTTTATCTAAAATTTTAATATCAGTATTTTTGCCTAAAAAATTTTCAATTGATAGAGCGTAAGATGATTGAAAAAAAATAATATAAAATATGAAGCTAATTAGAAGTTTATTAAAATTTCCAACTTTTATATTTTTTATTAATGGCATTTTCTTTATTCTTGTTAGGATAATAAGCTTGTTCGGTACCAGTAGGATTTGGCTTATGTGGTTTTTGCCAATCGTATTTATCTAATTCATGTTTTTTTTCAATTTTATTAGGTGTGAAGTGCATCCAAGAATACCACTCGACTGGAATTTTTGATGCATCAATTTCATCTGCATAAATCACCCATCGTTTTCCATTTTTGCTCTCATAATATTTATTTCCAAAAGAATCTGAACCAGCAAACTTTCCAAATAAAATAGTTTTTAATCTGGTGCCAAAAGTATCAACATTCCACCAAGTGAAAATTTTTTTAAAAATTGTCAGCATGTTTAAAGTTTTATATTCAATTGTTAATTGTATAAATTAAATTAGACTAAAATTTGGAATTGTATATAAATCAATTGATTCATTAATCAAAATAAAATTTAAATTTGGGGTAAAATGGCAAAATATCTAGTTGAAACTTACTATACATGTACATTCAAGGTTAATCATTATCTTGATGAGATAAACGAGACTGAATTAAAAAATCTTGAAAAAAGAGATGATGGAAAATTTGAAGTTTTAGACGTCAAACTTGATAACAGAAAAACAAAAAATTTAGATCCAAATAACAACAAGGTCATAGATAAAAAAATTGACCTAATTCCATCTAATAAAGAGAATAAAACTGAAAATATTGAAAAAAATGTAAATCAAATTTTAACTAAAACTGAAAAATCTGGAAAAAGATTTGGCATGCCTGATAGACGTAAAGGTTATATCCAAAAAGCTACAATTGGAGATCATAAAGTTTACTTACATACCGGTGAATATGAAGATGGTAAAATTGGAGAGATATTTATAGACACAAGCAAAGAAGGAGAATTAGTGAAAGCTTTAATGAATAATTTCGCAATTGCTGTATCTCTTGGTCTACAATATGGAGTGCCACTAGACGAGTTCATAAGTGCTTTTGTTGGTACAAAATTTGAACCTTCAGGAAAAGTCCATGGTAATGATAGAATTTTGAGTGCCACTTCAATTCTTGATTATATTTTTAGAGAATTAGCTATTTCATATCAAAATAGAGAGGATTTAGCTCATACTCCGTCAATTGGTGGAACTGATAATGCTATACAAGAAGACACGAATTCAGAGGATCAAAATCAATTATTGAAAATAGTAAAAGATATTACCAGCAAAGGTTTTGTGAGAAATAATTACAAGAAAAATCTTGTTGATCTTTCAGATGTTAAAATAAGTTTAAAAGGAAAAAAATAATTATTTTTTAGTTTTTAAGCTAATACTCAATTCTTTTAATTGTTTTTCATTAACCTCTGATGGTGCATTCATCATTAGATCTTGAGCATTTTGATTCATTGGGAACATTGTGACTTCTCTAATGTTTTTTTCATTAGCAAGTAACATAACTATTCTATCAATTCCTGGTGCTATACCACCATGTGGAGGTGCACCATAACTTAATGCATTAATCATTCCACTAAATTTCTCATCAACAACTGCTTTGTCATATCCTGCTATAGAGAAAAGTTTATACATTAATTCTGGTATATGATTTCTTATAGCGCCTGACGATAACTCAATACCATTACAAACAATATCGTACTGAAAAGCTAATATATCTAAAGGCTTATCAAAATTTATTTGATCAATTTCACCTTGCGGCATTGAAAATGGATTATGACTAAATTCAATTTTATTGGTAACCTCATCTTTTTCAAACATTGGATAATCAACCACCCAGCAAAAAGCAAAAATATTATCATCTATTAGATCAAGATCTTTTGCAATTTTAGTTCTTGCTAAAGAAGTAATTTTTTCAAGTTCCTGTTGTTTAGAACAGGCTAAAAATATGCTATCACCTATATCAGCTCCAGTTAATTTCATAATTTCCTCTAAAGACTCTGATGAAAAGAATTTTCCAACTGGTCCTTTTCCAGATATGATTTCATCTTTCTCGAAAGTAAAATAAGCAAGCCCAGATGCACCCTGCTCTTTTGCCCATTTATCGATATTATCAAAAAAACTTCTTGGTTTATCTTTTGTATTTTTTGTTACAATACATCTCACTCTAGAACCTGATTTGACAAGTTTTTTAAAAATTTCGAATTTAACATCTTCTCTTGAAAAAATTTCGGTAATATCATTTATAATTAAAGGGTTCCTTAAATCAGGTTTGTCAGATCCATATTTTAACATTGCTTCTTTGTATGTAATCCTTGGAAATTTATCAAAGAGTAACTTTTTTTTTGAAAATTCTTTAAAAGTATTAACCATTAATTTTTCGACAACATTAAAAACATCTTCCTGTTCTACAAAAGACATTTCTAAATCTAATTGATAAAATTCTCCTGGGCTCCTATCAGCTCTAGCGTCTTCATCTCTAAAACATGGGGCAACTTGAAAATATTTATCGAACCCTGAAACCATAATTAGTTGTTTAAATTGTTGAGGAGCTTGTGGTAAAGCATAAAATTTTCCTGGGTTTAATCTGCTCGGCACCAAAAAATCTCTTGCTCCTTCAGGACTTGAGGAAGTTAATATAGGAGTTTGAAATTCTAAAAAACCTAACTTACCCATTTCATTTCTGATAAATGAAATAACTTTTGATCTTAAAATAATATTTTCATGAATTTTTTTTCTTCTAAGATCTAGAAATCTGTACTTTAATCTAATATCTTCTGCATATTCTTGATCACTAAAGACTGGCAATGGTAGTTCTTTACAAGTTCCAAGCACTTTAAAATTTTGTATTACCACCTCAATCTCTCCTGAAGCAATTTCCTTATTTATAGTTTCTTCTGACCTATTAACTACTTTGCCTTCAATTCTAACAACCGTTTCTAATTGAGTTTTTTCTAATTGTTTAAAATGTGAGTTTTCTTTTTCTATAATACATTGGGTTACGCCATAATTATCTCTAAGGTCTATGAAAAGTAAATTTCCATGATCTCTTTTCTTATTGACCCATCCAGAAAGAACAGCATTATTATTTACATGCTCTTTTCTTAATTCATTACAGTTATGTGTGCGATATTTATTGCTCAATTAATCTCCCAAAACTTCTCTAATCAGCCTAAAATCAATCGGTTTTCTTTTTTTTAAACTAAGTTCGTCAATCTTATATATGAAATTGGATATATTGCCATACGATCTATCTATTCTTTTAATAATGAAATTTATAAGCTTTTCATCAATTGATATTTGTCGATCAGATAAATTTTTCAAAATTAAAGCAAACAGTAATTCGTCATCAGGCTTATCAATTATTTGTATCAAAAAATTTTTTGTTCTTGATTTTAGATCTACTAATGAAAAATCAATACTTGTAATAGGTTTTTGAGATGTAGCTATGATATATTTATTATCGATATCAATAATATTAAATAAACTATAAATTAATTTTTCATCTACATTTTCATCTAAATCTTCTAATATTATATTTTCATAAATCTTAATTTTGTTGAGATCTTCACCATTTAAAGATTTTGTATTTAATTTTAAGCCTTTAAATTTTTTTAAAAAAATATTGATAAGATGGGTTTTTCCAGAATATTTATCACCAACAATATTTAAAAAATTTTTTTCCCATTTGGGCCAACTATTCAAAGTATCAAAAACACTTTTATTGCTTGTTGATACATAAAAATCATCATCTTTAAAATTTTTTTCATAATCAAACTTAATGATTAATTGATTTAAATCTGTCATTTCAATACCCAAACTTTATTTTGTGTATCAAAATTTAAGTTTTGTTCTTGCATAATATTTATAAAGTTTTTTCGCGTTCCATTAAATATAAGTTCATAAATTATAAAATCTTTATTAAAACTAATTATTGAAAAATTATTTACTAAATCTATCTCATTTAATATTTCTTCAAATTTTGATGATAAGTCGTAATTTTTAGCATCTAATCGAATTGAAATTGGTAGCTTAATAGATGTATTGATAATATTTTGTTCTTTCCAAAAATCCTCATAAATAATCTTCAGATCATAGATTATTTTTTTTAATTTACCCTCATCTTGAAGATTTATATTATTAAAGGAATTGCTTTTGATAACTTTTTTATTTTTTATATCAATTTTAGATAAGACCTTAATTTCTTTTTCATCTTTAAAAAATATAGCAACTATTGAATTCTGCAGTGAATATTTTTTTATAATATTTTCAAAATTGTAATTTTCTATCTCAGAGTAATTTTTTCTAATCAAATTTAAGTCTTCTATATCTTCTGTGGGTAAAATATAATTTACTAGAAAATTTTTATCTTCTACAGAGTTCCAATTATCATAAAATGAGTTGTTAGAATAAATTAAAATATCATTATTTGCTTGGTCTAAAAGTATTGGAAAAAATAAAAAATCTTCCTCTTTAATTTCAGATGGAAAAGCATTTTTTGAACTGAGGTATTCAAATATTTTTTTCTTATTAAACGAAACTCCAATTTTTAAATTGTACGTCTTATTAACAAATTTCTCCTCTTCAATAGTAAATGTTTCAATCATGCTTTTAATTTGATTGAGACTGTTACTTTTCACTTTATTTAGATTTTTTGATTGAACTAATTTAGTCATTAATTCAGTAAATGCCTCTTGGAAACCTTTGTTTATGAGGTTTTCTTTATTAAAATCATTCTCAAGTTTTTCTCTAATTTCAATGTCGTTAATAAAAAATTCTTTAGCTTGGCTTGTGGAAAAAAAAGATAAACTTAAGGCTAGAACTAAAAAAAAAATATATAAGTATTTTTGATAATACATCTTTAAAGTATAATAATGATTAATAAAACCTTTACTTATAAAAAGAGTGGCGTCAATATTGATGCAGCCGATAAATTTGTTAATTTTATTTCTAAGATCACATCAAAAAAAAAAGGCAATAAAAAGTTTAATAATATTGGTGGATTTGGTTCAATTTCAAATATCCCAAAAGGCATAAAAAAACCCAAAATTGTTGCCTGCACTGACGGTGTAGGAACTAAAGTAGAAATAGCAAATTTATTGAATAAATATGATACTCTAGGCATAGATCTTGTCGCAATGAGTGTTAACGATTTAATAGTACAAGGTGCCAAACCAATTTTATTTTTAGATTATATCTCGCTAAATAAAGTTATTCTCAGTAAACTTAAGTCAATTATTAAAGGAATAAAAAAAGGGTGTGAAATTGCGAATTGCGACCTCGTCGGTGGAGAAACAGCTGAAATGCCAGGCACATATGAAAAAGGTAAATTTGATATAGCTGGATTTGCCGTTGGTATTGTAGATCAAGAAAAAATACTTAATAAAAAAAAAATTAAAAAAGGTGATTTGATATTAGCAGTGCCTTCATCAGGAATTCATTCAAATGGATACTCTCTGGTAAGACATGTTTTAAATAAAAGAAAAATTAATATTAAAAAAGATAATTTTTTAAAAACTGAACTACTCAAACCCACAAAGATTTATGTTGATGAAGTCCTTAATTTAAATAAAAGAAATCTTCTAAATGGATGTGCAAATATAACAGGTGGTGGACTATCTGATAATATAAAAAGAATAATACCAGATGGAATGTGTGCATTTATAGAATTAAATAGAATTAAAACTTTAGCAATATTTAAATGGCTAAAAAATAATAATATTTCAGATAAAGAAATGTTGAAAACTTTTAATTGTGGTATTGGTTTTTGCCTTATAGTAGATCCAAAAAAATTAAATAAAATAGATAAATTTTTTTCTAGAGAATTTAAACCTTATGTTATTGGAAAAATAATTCGAGATAAAAGCAAAGTAAAATTAAATGCCCAAATTAACTGGGATTAAAAACATTAATGTCGCAGTATTTATCTCTGGTACTGGGTCAAATTTTATAAATTTAATTGAGCATTCTTTTAAAAAAAAATCAAAATTTAAGATCAAATTAGTAATTTCAAATAATCCAAAGGCTAAAGGATTAAAGTATGCAAAAAAATATAAAATTAAAAAAAAAATAATAAACTATAAAAATCTAAAAAATTCAGAAAAAGATATTTTAAGTGAATTAGATAAAACTAATATTCAAATTATTTGCTTAGCAGGGTTTATGAAAATATTGACTGTAAATTTTATTAAAAGATTTAAAGGCAAAATAATTAATATACATCCCTCTTTACTACCAAAATACAAAGGCCTTAATACCCATGAAAGAGTATTAGATAATAATGAAAATTATTCTGGTTGCACTGTGCACTATGTTAATTCAAAACTTGATGCAGGAAAAATTATTCTACAAAAAAAAGTAAAAATTTTTAAAAATGACTCAAGCGAAAAACTTTCAAAAAGAATTTTAAAACATGAACATTTACTGTACCCAAGAGCTTTAAAAAAAATAATTTCTAGTCTTTAAAAAAGAAATCAATCTCTATTTTTGCATTATCTGTACTATCTGATCCATGTACTGAGTTTTTATCTATAGAAATTCCATATTTTTTTCTAATCGTACCTTCAGCTGCTTCTTGTGGATTAGTGGCACCCATTAATTCTCTGTTAGCTAGCACAGCATTTTCTTTTTCCAAAACCATTACAACAATTGGCCCTGATGACAAATATGAGCATAAATCATTATAAAATGGCTTTGTTTCATGCACTTTATAAAATTTTTCTGCTTCTAATTTCTCTATTTGAATTTTTTTTTCTTTAATAATTTTGAAACCTTTGTTTTTAAACATTTCTTTAATTTCACTATCTAAATTTCTCTCAACAGCGTCAGGTTTTATTATTGAAAGTGTTTGTTCTATGTTACTCATAATTATCCTCTATTAGTTGATTTAATAATCTTACACCATAACCAGTAGCTCCACCTGAATTTAGTGCTCCACCATATTTTGAAAAAGCCATACCAGCTATATCTAAATGAGCCCAAGGAGTTTTGTTTAAAATAAATCTTTGCAAAAATTGTGCAGCTGTTGTCGATCCTGCCCCACCAACATAATTTATATTTTGCATATCTGCTTTTTTCGAATCTATTAATTTATCATAATTTTCATTTAAGGGCATTCTCCAAACTTTTTCGCCTACTTTTTCACCTGATTTAAACAGTTGTTCAGATAATTTATCGTCGTTACTAAATAAACCTGCATATTCTGATCCAAGACAAACTATTATAGCACCTGTTAATGTTGCAAGATCAACAATAAATTTTGGCTTATATTTTTTTTCAGTGTAAGTTAACGCATCCGCCAAAACCAATCTTCCTTCGGCGTCAGTATTCAAAATCTCAACTGTTTTTCCACTAAATGATTTAACAATATCACCAGGCCTTTGAGCATTACCATCTGGCATGTTCTCAACCAATCCTACAACCCCCACGGCATTAACTTTTGCTTTTCTTAAAGCTAAAGTTTTCATCAAACCAACTACAACAGCTGATCCTGCCATATCATAAGTCATGTCTTCCATAAATTTTGCTGGTTTTAAAGATATGCCTCCAGTATCAAAACAAACTCCTTTACCTACAAAAGCAAGTGGCTTTTGTTTTTTATTTGATCCTTTCCATTCAATTATAGCCAAATAAGAACCTCTAACACTACCTTGACCAACACCTAATAAAGCATTCATTCCAAGTTTCTTTAACTTTTTCTTGTCAAATATTGTAATTTTTAGTCCAATTGAATTTAGTTTTTTTAGTCTATAAACATATTCATCTGGATGAAGAATATTACCAGGCTCAGAAACCAAGTCTTTAGCAAGTCTCACACCTTCAATTAAAGATTTGTATTTTTTGTCACCAAATATTTTTGATTTAAAATTATTTGGAATGGTTATTGTTATTTTTTTTTCTGATTCATTTTTATATTTTAAAAATTCATAAGATTTTATCTCTAGACCATGAAAAAATTCAGCAAGGAATGAGGAATTGATTTTTATTATTTTTTTAATATTGTTCTCGTCAAAATATAAATCGTATATTTGATTTTCTTTTAAAAAATTAAAAAGCTCAGCACCTTGCAAATCTAAACGATTATTCTTTTTATCATTATTTAATTTTATAAATAAAATTTTTTTATTTGAAGGTAAATTAATTGTTTCAAATTTCTTTCCATTCTCTTTAAATAATTTTGTTACTTGATCTTTTTTGATACTTATTTCATTATAATTAAAATTTTTATCAATCTGGTTTTTTCCCAAAAAGATCGCTAAATTGTTATGCTTTTTTAAAGCACTACTAAATGCAAAGTTAAAGTTAATTATCATAATTTTATTAAAATTTTATAAACTGATATATATGTAAAGTTATATAATTCAATGAGAAAAAAAATTTTTTATAAACTTCTATTAGATTGTATTTCGTTTTTTCTAATATCTGTCTTGTCAGCTAGTTTAATAATATGGATCGTCCAGGCAGTAAATTTTTTAGATATAATAATAGATGATGGAAGAAATATTAGTACTTACTTAAAATATACTTTATCGAATTTACCTAAAATAATTGCTAAAATTACTCCCTTCATAATATTACTTACCTTGATTTATATTTTTTCAAAATATGAAAAGAAAAATGAATTAATTATTTTTTGGAACTTTGGTATCAATAAAATAGAGGTTGTAAATTTTTTTTTCTATATTTCTATAATTGTAACAATTTTACAAATTTTAATTGTCTCAATAATTGTGCCTTATACTCAAGACTATTCTAGAAAAATTATAAAAAATTCCTCAATAAATTTTATTGATAGCTTTATTAAAACAAAAAAATTTAATGCTTCTTTGGAAGGGATAACTTTATTCAATAATTCAAGAGATGAAAATGGAAATTTATATGACGTTTATGTTAAAAACGGAGATATTAATAATTTTCAAATTATATTTGCTAAAAAAGGCAAGGTAAACGTGCAAAATAATCAAAACTTCTTGGAATTATTTGATGGAAGAACATTAAGTTATACCAATGGAAATGTCTCAGAGTTTAATTTTTCAAAAACACGTATTGTGTTAAATAAATTTGACTCGGGTGCTATAACACATAGAAAAACACAACAAGTTTCAACTATAAATCTTTTTAGATGTTATTTTCAAATCTACAAACAGACTACTGAAGTTGATTTAAGTGAAATTTTGAATATCGAAAATTGTAAATCTGAGAATATTAGCAACATAATAAGAGAATTTTATAAAAGATTAGTAATTCCTTTATACATACCTGTGATAATATTAGTCAGCTTATTATTAATACTAACTTCAAAAGAAAAAAAATTCTACAATAGAAAAATTTTGTCAATATTTTTTTTAGGATTAATATTTTTAATACTATCAGAAACTAATCAAAGATTTATAAGTAAAAACTTATACTCAAATCTTATTATTATTTCGTTGCCAATAATTTTCACAATAATACTTAATATAATTTTTAATATTAAATTAAATCTCAAAGAAAAAATAAATGATAGTTTATAAAAAATTCTTATTCAAAAGTTATCTAAAATCTTTATTGTTAATTTTTTTAATTTTTTTTAGCTTAATCTATATTTTAAGTATTATTACTGAGCTTGATTTTTTTAAAGATTCTAATGTAAGTATTTTAATACCAACTTATTTAGCACTAATAAATACTCCTGATTTAATATTTGAATTATTTCCTTTTATTTTTTTAATTGGAACGATGCATTTTTTTCTTTCGCTCAAAGAAAACGATGAAATAAAAACTTTCAAATATTTTGGTCTAAAAAATACTCAGATAATAAAATTAATCTCACAACTATCTTTGGTAATTAGCATTTTGATCGTAACTATATACTACTCAGCTTCATCAAATTTAAAAAATATATACTTAATTACTAAATCAAAATATACTGATGATGATAAATATCTCGCAGTAATAACCAAAAATGGACTTTGGATTAAAGACGTTGTTAAAAGTAAAACTTTAATGATAAATGCTGCTGGAATAGAACAAAATTACCTATTAGATATATTTATCTCAGAATTTGATCAAAATTTTAACGTCATAAGGAATATTCAGAGTTCAAAAGTTGATATATCAAATAAAAATTGGAAGCTATTTGATGTTAAAATATTTAAGGATAATAATGAGATAATTTTAAAAGATGGATTAATCAAAACAAATTATGATTATGAAACAATACAAAATTTATTTTCAAATTTATCCTCTTTATCACTACTAGAACTTTTTGAAATGAGAAAAAATTATATAAGATTAAATTATTCAGTATTAGATATTAATATCCACATTTTAAAAGTTGTATTAGCTCCAGTAATTTTTTTATTAATAATGATTTTTGGAAGCATTTTGTCTTTTAATTCTCAAAAAAATAATAAATTTTTTAGTTTTAGTATTGGATTGATTTTTTCTGTATGTTTTTATTATATTACTGTGTTTTTAACAACATTAGCATCAACAGAAAAATTGAATATAATCGCGAGCATGCTTATACCTATAGTTCTTCTAATTATTATTAACAGTTATTATTTATTTTATGTTAATAAAAAATAATTATTTAACTTTAATTATTGTATCATTTTTTTTATTTCTTTATTTAGGAACATCAAAAACTTTATCAGACGTAAACTTTAATTTTAATGTAACTGAAATTGAAATTGATAGTGAAAATGAAAAAATTATTGGAAAAAAAAGAGGAATTTTAGAGTCTAATGCTGGCGATAAAATTGAAGCTGATGAGTTTGTTTATGATAAGATTAATAATATCTTAGAATTAAAAGGTAATGTAATTTTTAAAGATTTAAATCAAACTTTAATTAATTCAGAAAAATTAATTTATAATATTACGGAAGAAATTATTTTAGCAAAAGATAAGGTATTCATTAATTTTAACAAAAGTTACAAAATATTAGCTAATGAAATAGTTTATTTTAAGAATAAAGAGTTAATAGAAACTAAAGGTGATGTAAAAGCTGAAATTTCCAATGACTATTTGATAGAGTCAAAAGATATTATTTTTAGAAAAAAAAATATGAATTTAGAGTCTAGTGAAAAAACAAAATTTTATGATTTTAAAAATGAAGTTTTTTTAAGCTTAGAGAAGTTCTCTTATGATTTAAATAGTGAAAAATTAAAAGGCGAAAAAATTTTATTAGTTAAGGATTATAAAAAACCAAATAATGAAAAATTTTTTTTAGAGAATGCTTTCATAGATTTAAAAGAAAACAATTTTTTAACTAGTAAAATTAAATTAGAGCTTAAAAAAGATACCTTTGGTAATATAGAAAATGATCCAAGATTAGTTGGGGCTTCATCTTCTAGCAAAAATGGTATCACGGTTATTAATAAAGGAAAATTTACAAGTTGTAAAAAAAGAGACGATTGCGTTCCATGGTCAATTCAAGCAAGTAAAATAACCCATGATAAAAATAAAAAACAAATAACTTATGATAATGCTGCTATTAAACTTTATGATCGGACAGTTTTTTATTTTCCAAAATTTTTTCATCCTGATCCGACTGTCAAAAGACAATCTGGCTTTCTTGCACCAAGTTTTAATAACTCAAAATCCTTAGGCTCATCTATTAATATCCCTTATTTCTATGCTTTATCTGATGATAAGGATTTTACGTTTAGCCCAACTATTTTTGATAAAAACGCGAGGATGTTACAAACAGAATTTAGAAAAGAGGGTAAAAATTCTTCGCTAATAACTGATTTTAATTTCGTAAATAATTACAAGTCAAATTCAACCAAAGAGAAAGGTACTATTTCTCATTTTTTTTCTAAGTTTAATTTCAATTTAAATTTTGACAATTTTAAAAGTTCTATTTTTAGTTTAGACTTTTACAGTGTTAATAATGATACTTATCTTAAGGTTTTTGATAAAAATTTAACTAGTTCTGAATTAAAACCAGAAAATTTTAATATATTATCTTCTCAAGCCAAAATTGAATTAGAGCATGAAAATTTTAATTTTACTAGTGGATTTAATTCTTATGAAGATTTGAGAAAATCTAAAAGTGATAGGCATGAATATGTTCTGCCTTACTATAATTTTTCTTCACAATTAAATGAAAATCAATTTGGAATAATTAATTTTATATCCTCAGGAGATAATATTTTAAAAGATACTAATAATTTTAGAAGTAGAATGATAAATGATATCAATCTTGAGAGTTTTAATCTCATGTCAAAAAGTGGTTTAAAAAATAATTTAAATCTTCTTACAAAAAATATCGTCACTACAGGAAATGAAAATAATGAACATGATTCTTCTGCCGAAATAAAATTGATGGGCTTAATCGAGGCTGAAACAAGTTTTCCTATGATAAAAAAAGGAGACAAGTCTACAAATTTTCTCTCTCCAAAACTTTCTCTAAGGTACAACCCCTCAGATATGCAGGATTACTCAAAAGATAATAGAAAAATATTCAATACAAATTTATTTGAAACAAATAGACTGGGATTGGTAGATACATTGGAGGCTGGTAAAAGTTTAACTTTGGGTCTCGAATATAGAAAAGAAAGTATTGAAAATATAAATAGATATTTTGAATTTAATTTAGGAAAAGTATTTAGAGATGAAGAGATTAATGAAATTCCAATAACTTCTACATTAAATAAGAAAGAATCAAATTTGATTGGATCATTAAAAAATAATTTTAATGAAAACTTAAGTTTCAATTATGACTTCTCGATCAATAATCAATATGATGAGCTAGAATATAGTTCAATTGGTACCACTTTTTCAGTGAATAATTTTGTGACAACTTTCAACTATATTGAAGAAAATAATAATATTGGGTCTGCTCATGCTATTGAAAACACAACTAGATATAATATTGATAGCAGCAATAGTTTATTATTTAGAACAAGAAGAAATAAAGAAACAGATTTAACTGAATACTATGATTTGATTTATGAATATAAAAATGACTGTCTTGTTGCAGGCATAACTTATAACAAATCTTATTATAGTGATAGAGAGCTAAAACCAACGGAAGATATAATGTTTACAATTAAGTTAACACCTTTAACAACTTTTAATCAAAGTGTTGAAAAATAGATAAATGAATAAATTACATAATTATTTTGTTATAATATTTCTATTTTTAATTAATTCAGCTTTAGCCTTAGAAAATAAGATCTTATTTAAAGTTAATAATGAAATTATTACATCAATAGATATTTTAAATGAGTCCAATTATTTAAAAGCATTAAATAAAAATGCACAAAGTTTGGACAAAAAAACTCTTTTAGAAATAAGTAAAAACTCAATTATTAGAGAAATTATTAAAAAAGAAACAATCAATATTGAATTAAAGAATACTAAAGTAGAAGAGGATTTGCTTAATAATGCTCTACGAAATATCTATGAGAATTTAGATTTAAAATCTAACGATGAATTGGCAGAATTTGTAAATAATTTTGATTTAAATTTAGATTACATAAGAAACAAAATATCTATTGAGATTTTATGGAACCGTCTGATTGTCTCAAAATTTAGAAATAGAATATTCATAGACGAAGTTGAATTAGAAAAGCAACTTGAAGAAATTAAAACTGATAAAATTAAACAATTATCTTTATCTGAAATTTATTTTACAGCTGACAGTTTGGAAGAATTTAATAAAAAATTAATTGAAATTAAAAACGATATTACAAATAAAGGATTTGGTAATGCAGCTTTTATACACAGTAAATCAAGATCTGCTAACCAAAATGGAGACCTTGGGTGGATTAATGAAAATTCATTAAATCAAAATGTCAGATCTATTTTAATGAATATTAAAATTGGAGAATTTACTCAACCAATAACAGTTCCGGGTGGATATCTTTTGCTTGAATTAAAAGAGGCAAGAATAATAGAAAATGAAATTGATATTGATAAAGAGAGAGAAAAATTAAAAACAAGTTTAACAAATCAACAATTTAATCAATTTTCGAATATTTATTATAAACGAATTGAAAAAGACACAATTATAAATGAGCTATAATCGTACTTTGATTGTAGAAGGTGATCCTGAAGGAGTTTTTTTAGAGTTATTTTTTAAATCTCTTAAATCTAAATCTTATAAGAACTACTTAATTCTAATTTGCTCTAAAGATAACTTAGAAAAGCAAATGAATATAAATAGATTAAAAAAAAAGATTAATTTACTAAATATTAAAAAAATAAATCAAATTACCTTAAAAAAAAATGAAATTAATTTAATTGATATCAAACTTGAAAAAAAAACAAACAAAGATTTAAAAAAAAAATATATTAAAGATTATATAGAAAAATGTTTTGAAATTTCTTTTGAATTAATTAGAAAAGGATTTGCTAATAAATTAATAAATGGACCAGTTGATAAAAAAATATTTTTAAATAATAAATTTTTAGGAGTAACTGAATATATATCCAGTAAATTTAATAAAAAAAAAACTGGAATGTTAATTTACAATAAAAAGTTATCAGTCTGCCCTGTCACTACTCATTTACCACTTAAGAATGTTGTCAAATCAATTGATAAAAATATTATTAAAGAAAAAATTAAATTAGTTAATGAATTTTATTTAAAATATTTAAAATTAAAACCAAGAATAGCTGTTACAGGACTTAATCCACATTGTGAAAGTATATTAAGATTTAATGAAGATGAAAATATTCTTAAACCAGCAATTAAGGATATGAAAAAGAAAAATATTAATGTTAAAGGACCCTTTCCGGCTGATACAATATTTAGTAGCAAAAATAGAAATATTTATGACGTGGTAATCGGCATGTATCATGATCAAGTATTATCACCAATAAAGGCGCTTTATGAGTTCGATGCAATAAATGTCACTATGGGACTTCCTTTTTTAAGAGCTACACCAGATCATGGACCAAATAAAGAAATGGTAGGTAAAAATTTATCCAACCCCACTAGTCTTATTAAAGCTTTAGAGTTCTTAGACAAAAAATGATTAGAGCCAAAAAAAGTCTCGGCCAAAACTTTTTAATTGATAACAACTTAATTGAAAGAATTGTAAATATTGCAAATATAAAAGGTGAAAATATTTTAGAAATTGGTCCTGGTACAGGAAATTTAACTTCAGCAATACTTAAAAAAGAACCAAATAAATTAATTGTAGTTGAAAAAGACAATCGATTAGCAGAAGATTTAAAATTAAAATTTAATGAAAAGATTGTAATAATTAATGATGATATTCTTGAGTTAGATGAAAAAAAAATTTTAGATAAAGAACTGACTGTATTTGGAAATTTACCATACAATATTTCAACTGAAATCTTATGTAAATGGATCTTAAATTTAGAAGATCAATATTGGTTTAAATATTTATTATTAATGTTTCAAAAAGAAGTTGCTGATAGAATAATTGGCGAGTTTAATTCAAAAAATTACAGTAGACTATCTATAATATCACAATGGCGTTTAGATGTTGAAAAAATTTGTGATATAAAACCAACTAGTTTTTCTCCTAAACCAAAAATTGATAGTAGTTTAATTTTTTTCAAACCTAAAAAAAATTTTTTCAAATTCAAAGATTCAAAAAGCCTAGAAAAAATAACCAGAATTTTTTTTATGCATAAGCGTAAAATGATAAAGAAGCCTTACAATCAAATATTTAATGGTGATATTAATGTTGCTGAAAAATTGAAAATTAATCTTAATCTAAGACCTCAAAATTTAGATTTTGAAACTTTTTACAATATAACAAAAGAATATGAGAACTTAAGAAGTTAAACTTTCTACGTGGTTTCGTATAAATTCAGGATCATAATCTTTAGATCCATTATTAACCTCTGCTTCAATTAAATTTTTTATCTTACTATAACAACTATCTAAATTGTCATTAATCACTACGTAATTGTAATTAATCCAATGAAGAACATCTCTTTCAAATTGCTTCATTCTCTCTTCTGCGATTAATTTATCTTTCATGTCTCTGTTTGATAATCTTTCAAATAAAATTTTTTTACTTGGTGGCAGAATAAAAAAAGTTATTAATTTATAATCTAATTTTTTATTTTTGATTTGATCTGCACCCTGCCAATCAATATCAAATAAAACATTTTTGCCTTTATTCAGTTTATCAATTACTGGTGTTCGTGTTGTACCGTAATAATTATTAAATACTTTAGCATACTCTAAAAATTCTTGATTTTTTATTAGTCTTTTAAACTCATCATTATTTACAAAATAATAATCTTTATTAAGAATTTCTTTTGGGCGAGGTTGACGTGTTGTGTGAGATATAGATATCTCAAAATTATTCTCTTTAGCCAATAAATTAACTAAAGTGGTTTTCCCAGCTCCAGATGGAGAGGATAGAATAACCATTATCCCATCACTTGATGTGGGCATTCAAAGAAATTGTTAATTTGCTTTGCCTTCAATAAATTTTACAGCATCACCAACTGTTAAAATTTTTTCAGCTTCACTATCAGAAATTTCTGAACCAAATTCTTCTTCAAAAGCCATTACTAATTCTACTGTATCTAGGCTATCAGCACCTAAATCATCTATAAAACTAGATTCTTCAGTCACTTTTGCTTCATCAATTCCTAAGTGATCTGCTACTATTTTTTTAACTTTGCTTGAAACATCTTCTGACATATTGATCCTTTTTGTTTTAAAATCTTAATAGTTTAAATCGCTTGATTGTCAAGCCATATACATGCCTCCATTAACATGCAATGTTTCACCATTAATATAATTTGAATTCTCAGATGCTAAAAATAGTACAGCATTTGCGATATCTTCTGGCTCCCCTAATCTGGCTGAAGGTATCTTAGAAACTATTGTTTCTTTATATTTTTCGTCAATTTTATCTGTCATTGCAGTTTTTATAAAACCTGGGGAGATACAATTTACGTTAATATTCTTTTTAGCATATTCAATTGCTAAACTCTTAGACATTGCAACAATTCCAGCTTTAGAGGCAGTATAATTAGCTTGTCCCAAATTACCAGTATGACCAACAACTGAGGTGATATTTATGATTTTACCCTTTTTATTTTTTAACATTTTTTTAATTGCAAATTTACTCATTAGAAATGTTGATGTTAGATTAATATCTATAACTTTTTTCCATTCTTCAATGCTCATTCTTATAGCTAGATTATCTTGAGTTATACCAGCATTGTTTACAATACAATCTAGCCCACCTAGCTCACTTGAGGCATTGTCTATAAACTCTTCAATTTTATCACTTTGAGAAATATCAAATTTTAATATTTTAATTTTATTAAATTTGTTTTTTAATTCTTCAAGTTTCTCCAATCTTGTTCCAGAGGCTAATACATTAGCACCACAATCATTTAATTTTTCAACAATTGAGTTACCTATTCCACCAGAGGCACCTGTTACAATAATATTCTTATTTTCTAGATCTTTCATATTTCAATACTTTTTATTTCCTCTTCACTATTTATTGAACTAACTTCTAC
The DNA here is from genome assembly GCF_900177485.1 of Candidatus Pelagibacter sp. HIMB1321. Taxonomy (NCBI): domain Bacteria; kingdom Pseudomonadati; phylum Pseudomonadota; class Alphaproteobacteria; order Candidatus Pelagibacterales; family Candidatus Pelagibacteraceae; genus Candidatus Pelagibacter; species Candidatus Pelagibacter sp. HIMB1321. The sequence goes on along the minus strand of NZ_LT840186.1, from coordinate 214,377 downwards.
TTCTTTATTAATTCTTTTTACAAGGCCTGATAAAACTTTGCCGGGACCAATTTCTATAAAATGATTAACACCCTTATTGATCATGTTAATCACACTTTCTCTCCAACGAACTCTATTTTCAATTTGTTTTACCAGTAAATCTTTTAACTCATCAGCATTAAAAATTTCATCAGCAGTAATATTTGAAATTAAAGGATTGGTACCTTTTTTAAATTTTAATTTAGAAAGTTCTTCTTTCATGATTTCAGTTGCTTTATTCATTAAACTACAATGAAATGGTGCACTCACTGGAAGTCTAATATTTTTAATTTTTTTTTCTTTTAACAAAGAACTTAATTTATCTAAGTCCTGGATTTTACCACTTAAAACAATTTGACCTTCTGAATTGTCATTTGCAATTTCAGCTTTAAAATTATCTTGATTTTCATTAAGTAAATTTTCAATTTCTTCAATTGCAGTTCCTAAAACAGCTGTCATTCCACCCTCACCTTTTGGGACAGAATTTTGCATAGCATTACCTCTAATTTTTAAAATTTTGATTGTGTCTTTAAAATCTAGATAACCAGCGCTTGATAATGCTGAATATTCTCCAAGTGAATGTCCTGCAAAAAATTTTGCTTTTGTTAAGTCAGTACCAAATTCTTGCTTTATAACTTGGAAAATAGAATAACTGATTAAGAAAATTGCAGGTTGTGTATTTGCAGTTAAATCTAATTCTTCTTTTGGTCCTTCTAAAATGATTTTTGAAAGTGGTGCTTCAAGTGCTTCATCAGCCTCTTTAAACAATGTTTTTACAAGATCGTATTTACCATAGAACTCTTTTCCCATGCCCACAGATTGAGAACCCTGTCCTGGAAAAATTACTGAAAACATATTAAATTCTGTTTAATTTTTAGCCTTTTTACTGTTGTAATTGAAGATTTATAATAGTATATCCTCACGTTTTATTAAAGAATTTAAATGAATTTATACGAACATACTATCATTGCTAGACAGGATGCCTCTCCAAGTGAGCTAAAGCAACTTACTGAAAAATATTCAAAAATTATTGAAAAAAATGAAGGTGAAGTAGTTAAAACTGAAAATTGGGGTTTACTAAACCTTTCTTATCTTATTAGAAAGAATAAAAAAGGAAGCTACATACATTTTAAAATTAAAGGCAAAGGAAAAGTTGTTGAAGAATTAGAAAAAAATGAAGCGATTGATAAAAAATTATTAAGATATATGACAGTAAAGGTTAAAGATTTTGATTTAAATACTAATTATTTCGCTAAGAGAGAAGATGGAGAAAAATTTGAAAAAAAAGAGAAGGTATCTAATTAATTATGCCTAAAAGACAAAGTGGAAATAAAAAAGGTAAACAAAGCAATTTTGCAAAATTAAGTATTTTCCAACCAAATAAATATAAGTTTAAAAAAAGCTGCCCTTTATCTGTTAAAGGTGCACCCAAGGTTGATTACAAAAATATTAAATTACTTAAAAAATATATGTCAGAAAATGGCAAAATTTTACCTTCAAGAATTACAAATGTAAGTCAGAAGAAACAAAGAGAATTGTCTTTATCTATTAAAAGAGCAAGAAATCTAGCACTGTTATAAAATGAAAGTTATCTTATTAGAAAACGTTAAGAGAATTGGATCAATTGGAGAAGTAATTGATGTTAAAAGAGGTTTTGCTAGAAACTTTTTAATTGCAAATAAAAAAGCTTTATACGCTTCAAAAGAAAACATTAAAGAAGTTGAAAAAATTAAAGCTGATTTATCTAAAAAAGATAATGAGAAAAAAGCAGAAGCTCAAAAAATCTTAGAACAGATTAATAAAAAAGAATATGTTGTTAAAAAACTGAGTACTGAAAATAATGAATTATATGGTTCTGTTAAACCAACTGAAATTGCAAAACTAATTCAAGAGACCAATAAAGTTGATATCAAACCTTCAATGATACAACCCGTTCAAGAAATCAAAGCTCTTGGAAAACATAAAGTAAAAGTTTCTTTACACTCATCAGTTGATGCTGAAATTACAATTGATGTTCAATCTGCTGAAACAATTCAGTAATTATACAATTTCATCCACAATCATATTTTTAAATTTTTAAAAATATTTTTTCATATAGATTATCTGTATGGAAAATAATCTAAGTATTGTTAAAGATAAATTTAAAGAGCTGCCAAATAACATTGAAGCTGAACAATCTGTTATTGGATCCATTTTAGTAACTAATGAAATCTTTGATGAGATTAGCACAATCATCTCAAGTACGAATTTTTATGACCCCATGCATCAAAAAATTTACAATGCTATCGAAAGCTTAATTTACAAAGGCATGCTTGCAAACCCAATTACATTAAAAAATTATTTTGAAGATGAAAAAGATGATTTAGATGTTCCTGAATACCTAGTAAAGATCACAAAATTTTCTACATCTGTAAGACAAGCAATTGAATATTCAAAAATAATCTATGACATGTTTGTAAGACGAGAACTGATTAAAATATCTGAACAAACAATCGATAATGCAAAAATAAATGATCTAGATACTAGTGGTCAAAATATTATTGAAAACTCTGAAAGATTGTTATTTGATCTTGCAGAAAAAGGATCTTTTAATTCCTCACTAGTAAAATTTGATGATGCAATGAAGCAAACGATTGAGATGGCTTCGGCTGCATATAAAAATGAGGGTGGCATTGTTGGTGTTCCAACAGGTTTGAGAGATTTAGATGATAAACTAGGTGGATTGCATCAATCAGACTTGATTATTATAGCTGGTAGACCTTCAATGGGTAAAACATCCCTTGCAACTAATATTGCATTTAATGCAGCGAAATATATTCAAGACAGTGGAAAAAAATCCTCAGTTGCTTTCTTTTCTCTAGAAATGTCATCAGAGCAATTATCAACTAGAATATTATCAGAACAAGCAAGAATTGGATCAAATGACATTAGACGTGGAAGAATTTCTGATGAGCAATTCGATCAATTTTTAGAAACTTCAAAAAATATTGCTGAACTTCCATTATTCATCGATGAAACACCAGCAATTAGTATTGCTGCAATGAGTAATAGAGCTCGAAGAATTAAAAGATTAAACGGTCTTGATATGATTGTGGTTGATTACATTCAGTTAATGAGAGGCACAACCTATAATAAAGATGGAAGAGTTCAGGAAATCTCTCAAATTACACAAGGACTAAAAGCAATTGCAAAAGAACTAGGGGTTCCAGTTGTTGCCTTATCTCAGCTTTCAAGACAGGTCGAGCAACGGGATGATCACAAACCTCAGTTATCTGATTTAAGAGAATCTGGTTCAATTGAACAAGATGCGGATGTGGTAATGTTTGTATATAGAGAGGGTTATTACTTACAAAGAAAAGAGCCAAGGGAAGCAACCGTAGAACATGCAGAGTGGCAAGCAAAGATGAATGAAGTTGCCCATTTAGCCGAGATTATTATTGGTAAACAACGTCACGGTCCAATTGGTAAAGTAACACTTGAGTTTGAGGAACGATTTACCAAATTTAAAGATACTCAAATTAATTAAATTCCAATATAAAACAACTATGTTTGTAAACTTGTATGAAAATACAATTTTAAAAAATCCAAAATCTATTTTTGTGATTTTATTAATCACATTATTAAGCTTTGGATATTACTCAAAAGATTTTAGACTAGATGCATCCTCAGAGACATTATTAATCGAAGGGGATCCTGATCTTGAATATCTAAGAGAAATCACTGATCGATATGGCTCAAAGGAATTTTTAGTCCTTACCTACACTCCTAATGAAGGGATGGTCACTGATACCTCAATAAATAATTTATTAAGTTTAAAATATAAAATCCAAAGTTTAGACTGGGTTCATAGTGTAATAACATTATTAGATATCCCTTTATTAAATAATTCTGATGCCCCACTTCAAGAAAGACTAGAAGGGTTTAAAACTTTAAAAGATGAAGATGTTGATAAACAAAGAGGATTTAAAGAAATTTTAGATAGTCCAGTTTTTAGAAATTTTGTCATTAGTGAAAATGGTAAAACAAGTGGAATAATAGTTAATATAAAAAAAACTCCCCCACTAGAAGATATAGAAAATAGATCACAAGATGAAATTGAACAATACCGTGATCAAATCAAGAAACAAAATCATGAAAACATTTTAGAAATAAGAGATGTCATAAAGAGTTACCAAGATATTGGAAAAATATATTTAGGTGGAATTCCAATGATTGCGGATGACATGATGACATTTATTAAAAGTGATATTGTTGTATTTGGATTAGGAGTTTTATTATTTATCATAGCAACACTTTGGTTTGTATTTAGAAAATTAATCTGGATCATCGTTCCAATTAGCAGTTGTTTTTTCTCAGTAATTATAATGATGGGTCTTCTTGGGTTACTTGGTTGGAAAGTAACTGTTATATCATCAAACTTTATTGCCCTTATGTTGATTTTAACAATGGCAATGAATATCCATATGAGCACAAGATTTTTACAGCTTAGAAAATCTAATCCAGATAAATCTAGCTTAGAGATTTTAACACTTACTACTGGTAAGATGTTTTGGCCAATACTCTATACAGTTCTAACAACTGTAATTGCGTTTTTGTCTTTAATCTTTAGTGAAATTAAACCTATTATTGATTTTGGTTGGATGATGACATTTGGACTAATTACATCATTTATAATCACTTTTACACTACTCCCCACTCTTTTAAGTTTTGCCCCAACTAAAAATATTTCAGTTAAAGAAGATGAGGGTTCAAAAATTACAAAATTTTTTGGTAAACTTTCCTTAAGTTATCAAACACCGATATTTATAGTTACAATTGTTGTTATTGGTCTAAGTGTTTTTGGAATTTCAAAATTAGAAGTTGAAAACAGTTTTATTAATTATTTTAGTAAAAATACTGAAATCTATAAGGGCATGAAACTTATAGATGAAGAGCTTGGAGGAACTACTCCACTCGAAGTTATTCTAAAATTCCCTGAGGCTAAACAAGCTAAAGAGAAAACAGATGAAGATGATGATTTTGATGACTGGGGAGATGAAAATGAACAAGATGATGAAAAATATTGGTTCACAAAAGATAAGATAGATACAATCGCAAATGTGCACAATTACTTAGATAATTTACCTCAAATAGGAAAAGTACTTTCTTTTTCCTCTATCATAGATGTTGCAACTCAATTGAATAACAACAAGCCGCTTGGGACCTTAGAAATGGGTGTGCTTTACTCAAAAATTCCAGATAGTATTAAAACAGAGATTATTGATCCTTATATTTCAATTAAAGATAATGAAGCTCGAATAAGTTTAAGAATAATAGACTCTCAAGAAAATTTAAGAAGAAATGATTTAATCAATAAGATTAATTATGATCTTGAAAATGAACTAGGAATAGAAAAAAACCAATACAAATTAGCTGGTGTCTTAATTTTATTTAATAATCTTTTACAAAGTTTATTTAAATCACAAATTTTAACATTGGGATTGGTAATGATTGGAATATTTGCAATGTTCTTAATCTTATTTAGAAATATAAAATTATCTTTAATTGGAGTTGTACCAAATTTCATTGCTGCTTTCTTTATTTTGGGAATTATTGGTCTTTTAGGTATTCCGCTTGATATGATGACCATAACCATTGCAGCAATTACAATTGGTATAGCGGTGGATAATAGCATTCACTATATTTACAGATTTAAAGAGGAGTTTAATAAAATAAAAGATTACAAAGAAACTCTAGCAACATGTCATTCTACTGTTGGAGCAGCAATATTAAATACATCAATTACAATTGTGTTTGGTTTTTCAATTTTAGTTTTATCTAAATTTATTCCAACAATTTACTTTGGAGTGTTTACTGGACTTGCAATGTTGCTTGCAATGATTTCTGTCTTAACTCTTCTTCCATCTTTGATTTTAGTCTTTAAGCCATTTGGAAAATAATTCATGCTAGACACTGTTAAAGATTTTTTTAGCACAGCCTCAAGTATCGATATTGTCTATTTAGTAATAACAATTTTTTCTATATTCGGTGGATATAGAAAAGGTTTTGTTCTAAGTATTCTATCAATGGCAAAATGGCTTTTGGCCTACATTATAACATTAATCATTTTCCCACGAGTTAAACCCTATTTAGAAGACATTATTGATAATGAATACGTTTTAGATATTGGACTTGGTATTGGAATATTTGTGATAGTAATTTTTTTAGTGTTGATGGTTAACAAGGCGATTAGCAAAGCAATTAAGTATACCGGTATTGGAAGTTTAGATACTACGTTTGGATTCTTTTTTGGGTTTGTTAAAGCTTATATAATTTCAGTGAGTATATTCTCTAGCGTCCACATTGTGTATAATTACGATAAATGGCCAATAGATGTGGATAAATCTTATGTCTTTCCATACATAGAGAAAGGTAGTAATTATCTTTTGAAAGAATTCCCGGATGAAAAAACATACCAAGATTCTAAAGAAAAAATTGAAGACATTTAATCCAAAACTAAAAGAAGAGTGTGGTGTATTCGGCATCAGCAATATTGAAGATGCTTCAGCTTTAACAGCTCTAGGCCTTCACGCTCTACAACACAGAGGTCAGGAAGGTTGTGGAATTGTTACTTTTGACGGTGAACAATATTACTCTGAAAAACGATTTGGGTTAGTTGGTGATAATTTCAATAAAGAAAAGGTATTAAAAAGATTAAAAGGTAATTATGCAATTGGCCATAACCGATATAGCACTACTGGTAGCAATACTTTAAGAAATATTCAGCCTTTTTTTGCGGATACTAATGCAGGTGGAATTGGTGTTGCTCACAATGGAAATTTAACAAACTCAATTCATTTGAGAAATAAGTTAGTTGAAGATGGTGCGATTTTTTACACAACTTCAGATACTGAAACAATTGTTCAGTTGATTGCAAAATCCAAAAGAGCAAAAACAATTGATAAAGTAGTTGATGCTATTTTCCAAATTCAAGGTGGGTATGCATTAGTAATGCTAACTCAAAAATCATTAATTGGAGTAAGAGACCCCTATGGAATTAGACCACTTGTCATTGGAAAATTAAAAAACAGTTATGTGTTAGCCTCTGAAACTTGTGCATTAGATATTATTGGTGCAAAGTTTGTAAGAGAAGTTGAAAATGGAGAAATTGTTTTAATTGAGAATGATAAGCTTGAGAGCATTAAGCCCTTCCCTCCTAAAAAAGTTAGACCGTGTGTTTTTGAATATATTTATTTTGCAAGACCAGACAGCATCTTAAATGGAAAAACTGCTTACGAGCATAGAAAAAATTTAGGTAAAGAACTTGCAAAAGAAAATGATATTGAAGCAGATATCATTGTGCCCGTTCCAGATAGTGGTAATGCAGCAGCTCTTGGTTTTGCTCAGCACTTAGGTAAAAATTATGAGCATGGTTTGATTAGAAATCATTATGTTGGAAGAACTTTTATTGAACCTAGTCAGCAAATTAGAAGTTTAGGGGTAAAACTAAAACTCAATGCTAACCAAACAACTATTAAAGATAAAAGAATTATATTAATTGACGACTCGTTAGTTCGAGGAACTACATCTTATAAAATTGTTAAAATGCTTTATGATGCAGGAGCAAAAGAGGTGCATGTTAAAATAGCTTGTCCTGAAATTAGATATCCCGATTTTTACGGCGTTGACACTCCAACTAGAAAAGAATTATTAGCAGCAAATAAATCAAATGATGAAATTTGTGAATATATTGGAGCAAAATCTTTAAAATTTTTATCAATTGATGGAATGTATAGAGCAATCGGCTTTGATAAAAGAAATGAAAATTACCCTCAATTAACGGATCATTATTTTACAGGCGAATATCCAGTAAAACCTATTGATGAATTGGGTGACAATAAAATTACACAATTATCTTTATTAAATACTGCCTCAAATAATTAATGAAAACAGTCAATTTCACTCAGATGAAAGATGGGACTAAGGATGAGTATCTTTTATTAGATAAATATGAACAGGAGTACATAGATGGCACTGCTGATCGTATTTTAAATTTCATGAAAGGATTAACCTCAACATTAGAGGGATACAAAATAACAAGACTAGAGCACTCATTACAATCAGCAACAAGAGCTCTTAATGATGGTGCGGATGAAGAAATGATTGTTGCAGCATTATTACATGATATTGGTGATGAACTTGCACCTTTAAATCACTCTGAATACGCAGCTTCAGTTTTAAAACCGTATGTTAGTGAAAAAACCCACTGGATTATTGAAAAACATGGTGAGTTTCAAATGTATTACTATGCCCACCATTTAGGTAAAAACCAAAATCAAAGAGATAAATACAAAGATCATAAATACTATCAAGATGCTGTTAATTTTTGTGAAAAATGGGATCAAGCTTCATTTGATCCAGATTATGAGAGTAAACCCTTAGAATTCTTTGCACCAATAGTTAAGAAAATTTTTGCAAGGAAACCTTATTCTTTAATTAAATAAAAAAAGAAATATAATTTAACAAATGATCACCTCAAAAGAACATGTCATCGATTATTTTAAATCTGGGATAAAAGATCCTAAGAATTTTAAAATTGGAATTGAGCATGAAAAATTTCTTTTTAATGTAAGTGATAATACCAGAGTAGATTATTCAAAAATTAAACAAATGTTTTCTGCTCTTGCAGAGTTTGGCTGGAAACCAGTTTATGAAAATGAAAATATTATTGCATTAAATAATGGTGGAAAAAATATTACTTTAGAGCCTGGCAACCAAATTGAATTATCTGGTGATATTTTAAATCATATTCATGAGGCATGTGCTGAGTCTCAAGATTACTTATTTGAACTAAGACAAGTTACTAAAAAATTAGGAATTAAAATAGTAAGTGCAGGCTTTGATCCTATTTCAAAAATTCAAGAGATCCCAAATAATCCAAAACAAAGATATAAATTAATGACTGAAGATATGCCACTTGGTGGTGAACATAGTTTAGATATGATGTATCGTACTTGTGGTACTCAATTAAACGTTGATTATAACTCAGAAGAAGATTTTATAAAGAAATTTAAAGTTGTAAATTCCATTGTTCCAATTTCAATAGCATTATTTGCAAATTCATCGATCGTTGAAAAAAAAAAGAGTGGTTACTTATCTTATAGATCTAAAGTTTGGCAAAGCACCTCAAGAGGTGGATTGCCTGCTATATTTTTTGATAACTTTGATTTTGATAAATATGCAGAGTTTGCAATTAATTTTAATATTTTATTTATTGACCATGAAGGTAAATATATTTCAGGAAAAAAATATACCTTTAAAGATTTTATGGATGGTAAAATTGATGAAATAGGAAATCGTCTACCAACCGAAAAGGATTTAACTACCCACCTAAGTACTATTTTTACTGAGAACAGATTAAAGAAATATATTGAGCTTAGATCCATGGATGCCTGTGGTTGGGATTGTCTATGTTCGGGTCCTGCTTTTAATGTTGGAATGATTTATGGAAATATTGATGAAACTTACGATCTAATTAAAAACTGGGACAAAGATAAAATCATTAATGCTTATTTAGAGGTACCTAAAAAAGGATTTAACACGCAGTTGATGGGGAAAGATTTGCTGCACTGGTCTAAAACACTTTTAGAATTATCAAACAAAGGTTTAGAAAACAGAGATTTCCTTAATAAGCATGGTAAAAATGAAACAATCTTTTTAAATCACTTAAATAAAATTGTTGAAAACAAAATGACTAATGCGGATCATATGATTAATAAATTTTCAAAAGATGAAAATTTAGAAACTCTATATGACCAATAAAATCATTGCGGTTCAAGGCAACCACCCATCAAAACTTAATCCTAAAAGTGATACCAGTGTATTTTTAGCGAATGAAATTCAATCAAAATATAAGATTTTTTATTATGATCCAAAAAACTTATCGATCATCAATTCAAAAGTTGCCGCAGAAGGTTTCTTTATAAAATTCGATTATAACAATAAAAAATTCTTTAAAATTCTAAAAAAACAAAAACTAAATTTAGAACTTTGTAAGTTCATTTTAATAAGACAAGACCCACCTTTTAATCTTGAATATATATCAACCACATACATTTTAGATCAAATTAAACATAAAGTTAAAATCATAAATGATCCAACCTCAATTCGAAATGTATCTGAGAAATTATATTCAGCAAAGTATCAAAAATTTATGCCTGCTACTATTTTTTCTCAAAATCTAGATGAGATTAAATCTTTTTTTAAAAAAAATAAAAAAGTAATTGTAAAACCAATTCATAGCTACAGCGGAAATGATATTCTATTAATGAATAGTTATAATTCAAAAACCATAAATAAATTTATCAAAAAACATGATCACATCATGTGTCAGAAGTTTTTACCTAAAATTAGTAAAGGTGATAAACGAGTTTTTATTATTAACGGTAAAGTAGTGGGTGCAATTTCAAGAGTTCCTAAAAAAGGATCCTTCTTAAGTAACATGAGTAAAGGTGCAGTCCCTATCAACATCAAACTTACAAAATCAGAATTAAAAATTTCAAAATTAATTTCAAAAGATCTTAAAAAAGAAAATATTTTCTTTGCAGGAATTGACTTTATTGATCAAAAATTAAATGGGGATATCAATGTAACTTCCCCTACAGGCTTAAAATCATTTTATGATTTATCAGGAATTAATTTAGCAAAATTATTTTGGAAAGAACTTAAAGCATGAACAATTTATCAGACCAACAAAAAGGATCGTTAATGGCTTTTGTGGCGGTAATGTTCATTACGCCAGATAGTTTGTTTATAAGACTTTCAAGTGTAGAAACATGGAGTTTAGTTTTTTATAGAGGTGCAATTCCTTTCTTCACTGTTTTCTTAGGAATGTTGTTAATTTATAAATCTAATTTTTTTAAAATCTTATTTTCAAGTGGATATCACGGGATAATTTATATTGTCACCTTCTCAATCACCAATATTGCATTTGTTGTCTCTATTCAAAATACTAATGTTGCAAACACATTAGTCATGATTGCAATGGCTCCTATGCTCTCCGCTGTTTTAGGGGCTTTATTTTTGAAAGAACATCCTGATAGTAAAACCTGGATTGCAATTGCGATTACTTTTTTTGCGGCTGTTTATATTTTCTACGACTCGTTACAACTTGGAAATATTTATGGAGATATTTTAGGGCTTATCACAGCACTTGGTCTTGCTGTTGGAGCTGTAACCATTAGATCTGCTAAGACAAAAAACCTGGTACCTTCTGCAGTAGTTGGAAAGTTAATTGTTGCTGTATTTGCTATGTTTTTCATAGAAACTTACGCTTTAGTTGGAAGAGATTTATGGATCGTTCCATTAATGTGTTTGATGTGTGTAGCAGTGCCATTTGTATTGGTAACTATTGCGCCAAGATTTATCCCTGCAGAGGAAGTTAATTTGTTCTTTTTGCTTGAGACCATTATTGGACCATTTTGGGTATGGATGGTGATTAAAGAACAGCCTAGTCTAGAGACAATTCAAGGTGGAATGGTAATCATCATCACCATTGCCATCCACTCATTCCTCAAGCTTCGAAAAGCTTAAATTCTTGTCACACAAAAGACTTGATTTAATAATAACTGCAAATAAATAGGCGGCAAAGTATGAATAAAATTTTAAAAAATTCTTGGGCGTTATTTTTAGGTATGTCATGCATTATGCTTGCCTATGGGTTCCAAGGATCTTTATTAGGAGTTAGAGCAGTACAGGAAAAATTCAGTTTAGCTGCAACTGGATTTATGATGTCAGGTTATTTTGTAGGTTATTTTTTAGGAGCAAAATTCATTACCAATATAATTGGAAGAGTTGGTCATATTAGAGCCTTTGCAGCTTTTGCATCAGCAGCTTCTGTAGCAATTTTAGCTCACTCTTTGTTTGTAAATCCTTTTACTTGGTTTTTGCTAAGAGTAATCACTGGAATTAGTATGGCCTCTATTTATACCATTGCAGAAAGTTGGTTAAACGACAGATCTTCAAATAAAAATAGAGGAAGCGTTTTATCTATCTACATGGTGATCCTTTATGGATCAATGGGTCTTGGAATGTTTTTCTTAAACTTTAGTGCCCCTGAAAACTTTGAACCTTTTATTTTAATCTCTTTGTTAATGTCTGTAGCGCTTATTCCTATTTTAATGACAAAAAGGAAAGCACCAACATTTAAAAAGATCCAAGGAATGAGTTTGAAAGAATTATATCAAACTTCTCCTCTTGGAATGGTATCTGCATTAACTTATGGTGCAGTTCAATCAGCATTATTTTCATTATTAGCTGTGTATGCAGCTTCTATGAACTTTACGATTTTAGAAATTTCAATTGTAACATTTTTACTCGCAGTATCGGGTGCCATATCACAATGGCCTATTGGAAAACTTTCAGATATTTTTGATCGAAGAAGAGTAATTATCTATTCAACATTTGGTGCAGCATTTTTTGCAATCTGTGCAATCTTTGCATCAAGACAAATGTATTTACCAGAAGGTTTGGCAACTCCTAAAACATGGTTTTATGTTTGTGTAGTTTTATTTTCATTTTTAAGTTTACCAATGTTTGCAATCATTCTTGCTTACACTAATGATTATATTCCAAAAGAAAAATTTGTTGTAGCAGGTGCAGGTTTACAAATTGCATTTGGTTTAGGAGCAATGAGTGGACCGTTTATGTGTTCAATATTTATGAATATAGTTGGCGTAAATGGTTTTTGGATATTCTTAGCATTTTTTCATTCTATAATTGGAATTTTTGGAGTTTATAGAATGAAAGTAAGAGCAGAAGTACAAGAAAACCCAGACAGCCAATTTACTCCAATGCCAGAAAGTATTACACCCGTAGGTATGGAATTAAATCCACAAACGGAACCTATTGCTAATCCAACTAGATCTTATGATGAATTTAAATCAAGTTTAGAGGAAAAATTAGAAGAGATGAATGTCCCTGTTGATTTAGATCAAATTGCAAGTGCTGAAAAAAATACAGAAACCGATCAGCCAGCTGAAGAAAATAAAAGTTAGTTTTTAAGAACTTTTTCTACTGCTTTAGACATTTTAGCTAACACTTCTTTCTTATTTAGCTTGTCACTTCTAACTAAAATAGCATCTTTTACTTTAATTAATGGGCTGTTTTTTCTTTTCTTGTCTAAGGAGGTTCTAATTTTCAGAGATCTTTTAACTTCGTTTAATGGCACTGATTTTTTTAAATCTAACCATCTTCTGTAAGCTGCAACCTCCAAACTACATTTAAAGTAAAACGCTAAGTCATATTTTGGATTTTTAGCTAAAATTTTACTCGCAATATCACGCCCCTCAACGCAAATTCTATTATTGGCTCTAATAATCTTCATCTGTAATTGGTTCACAATTTCTCTAACCTTTTTATTTTTTGCTAATACCGCAACATGGTTGGAGATTTCCTCTGAATGAAGCTTTTGCTTTGCAATCGCTTTATAAGAGACAGTTTTAAATTTATTTTTCAAATACGGAATTATATTCTTAGGCTTATCTTTAATAATTAATTTACTGCAATATCTATAAAGAAGGCCTGAATTAATTAGTAAAAGTTTGTACTTTTTTGAAACTAATTTTGCTGCAGTACTTTTACCACTTGCAGACTCACCATCACAAGCAATGATTAATTTTTTCAATTTAGCCATAGAGTTTAATAGACTATTTTATTAAAGATTAAATAATAAAATAGTAAATATTAACCAATTTGATAATCTAACACCATGAAACCATTATTTGGATATTTGTTTTTAGCTGTTGGTATTTCTTGTGGTATAGCCTCAAATAGTTTTGCTAAAGTCTCTGAAGGTTTTTCAAAGCTTACTCCATCAATTTTATGTATCGCATTTATGATGGTAACAATGTTTTGTATTGCAAAAGCAATGCATGCTCTGCCTGTTGGTTTTGCCTATGCAACGTATAGCGGATTAACTATTACTGGTGTCGTTTTATTTGCTTTATTAAAATATAATCAAGTTCCAAATATTTATGGTTTAATTGGAATTATCCTAATTATCATTGGAGTGGTTATGGTAAATTATCTTGGCCGCTTAAATTGAAATTATTAAGCAAAATATAAAAAATTATGAACTATAATAACTTTAAATTTTTAAGTTTTGATTGTTACGGTACTTTAATTGATTGGGAAAGTGGTATTTGGAATGCATTTCAACCATTAATTCATTTCAATAAAAGAGATGATTTAACTAGAGAAAAAGTATTAAGAAATTTTGCTTTATTAGAATCCGAGCAACAAAAGAAAACTCCTTCAATGCTTTATCCTGAAATTTTATTCAATGTTCATATGCAATTTTCTAAACAGCATGATTTAAAATCTAATGAAAGTTTAGATAAAGAATTTGGAGACTCTGTTAAACACTGGCCAGCGTTTCCTGATAGTGCGGATGCATTAAGAATTCTTAAAAAAAATTTTAAGTTAGTAATTTTATCCAATGTAAATACGAAAGGCTTTGCTTCTTCTAATCGTTGGTTGGGAGTTGAATTTGATGAAATTTATACTGCTGAAGATGTTGGATCATATAAACCTACATTAGCTAATTTTGATTACATGTTTGAAAATATTGAAAAAAAATACAATGAAAAACCTCAATCAATTTTACACGTTGCTCAAAGTTTATTTCATGATCATGTACCAGCAAAACATTTTGATATGACCACTGTTTGGATTGACAGACAAAATTTAGATAATGGTGGAAATTGGGGTGCAACTAAAGTTGTTGATAATTTACCAAAACCAGATGTTATCTTTAAAGACTTAATTTCATTTGCTGAAGAAACTGCAAAAAACTAATATCCAAGCTTTCTATCTACCTGGTTGATTAATTCTTTTTTGTCTAAAAATAATTTTAGGTTTTTAAAGAATATTTTTAAAACCATCTCGATATAGTTACCTTCACTATCTGAAGATACATGCGGTGTAATAATCAAATTTGGAGTGTCCCAAAGATTGGAGGATTTTGGAATTGGTTCGTTTGAAAAGACATCTAAAATAGCACCTGCTATCTCATCCTTTTCCAACTTAGTTTTCAAATATTCATAATCTAATACAGACTGGCGACCAATATTTACAATTCCGCAGGTCTTTTTTAATTTATCTAATCTTTCCTTGTTGATTAATCCTTTAGTCTCTTCCGTTTCAGGAACTGCTAAATATAAAAAATCTACTATGGGTAATACTTCATCAATTTGATCAAAAGTGATTACTTTTGAACACCCTTCTACACTTTTACCTTTTCTATTAACTCCTATAACTTTTGCTCCAAGTTTACTGATATGTTTGATCATTGAGCCACCTAGAGAACCTGTTCCAACTGCAACAACAGTTCTTCCTTCAATTGGCTTTCCTAATAAAGAGACAAACTCTTTATTTTTTTGATGAGTAACAAGTCTAGTCATATGGTTTTGCAGCATTAAAATGCTCATCAAACCAAACTCTCCAGCTTTTTTAGCATGTACCCCACTGCTATTGGTTAAAACCAAATCCTCTTTCATCCAATTAAAGGGAGATAAATGATTTACTCCTGCTGAGATGACATGGATCCATTTTAAATTTGGAGCAATCTCTTTTAAATTTTGTGTTGGAAACTGCCAGCCCAATAAAATATCTGCAGTTTTCATTGATGATTTAAAATTATCATCATCCCAATCAATTAAATATTCTATCTTGTCTTTTATTTCAGGGTATCGACTTAAACCCTTTTCAAACTCTTCTTTAGTAATTGTATTATTTTTCTCTCCTTCTTCATCACAAGGTAAAAATCCTTCTTTCCAATGATTATTTCTGATGTGAATTTTTATTTTTTTCATTCTTTTAATGAAAAATTTTTATTGATTATCTAATTCTGGCATTTTTTCATTATTGAGTGCCATTATTGTTCCTGGATGAGTTTCAATTTTACTTTTAACTTTTAATGGAGATTTTGCATCTTTTAAGTCATTTTCAATGTTCATTAGTGCTTTTGTAATAAGCCATGCAAATTTATCAGGAAATGAGGGTTGGGCTAATAAAACTAGATCTCCAAAATAATATACAACCATTGCATCTGCAGATCCAAATGATTTGAAAGGTCCAGAGCCTTTAACCATGTGGTTTGCATTTTTTTTAGACAATAAAACAAGTGGCATTTGGTTTGTTGAAAATAGACTTTGAACTCTTCTAAAATCTCTTGCTCTAGCTGGTCGTGCGCTAGCTTCTGGCAATTCTTTATTGATAGCTTCAACTAAAGTTTTTGAAAAGGGATATGTTGGTGCATCTTCTCTAACACTCATAATTAACAAATGTTGTTCTCTGTAAGCTAAATATTGGCCCCAAGGCGAATGAGCACTAAAAATTAAGTAAATAAATATATAAGTTAAAATAGTAAAAAATGATTTTTTCAATTTCATATATTTTTCTAAAAAAAAGGCGCTTTATTTTAAAAGCGCCTTTAATTTTTTAAAGTTTAGTTTCTGTACTTATCAAATACATCCATGTTTAAAACTGCAGAAACAATAAAGTTAGGAACATCAACAACTTGTCCAACTCTCAAGTCTACAGCTACAGAACATAAAATGTATGCTTGTTCTTTAGTTAAACCATGCTCTTTAACTAAGTAATCAATCATTTGTATAAGTGCATGTCTTGCAGAAATTGTAAGATCTTCTGAAGCATTAGTTAGATTGGCTAACTTACCAGAGTCTAAATATTTATGACTTGGTGGTATTTCACCTTTACCCTTAAGTGGTATACCTAAAGTTTGATAGTACCTTGTTGGCTCCATATCAATAATTTGATCATTACCAACTGTAACTGGCATATCCATATCTTTACCTTTACCTTTGAGTATTTTCACTCTAACTGTTGTTACACTTCCCATCTCAATTGCTGTTCCTGCAACCTCACCATCTCCTTGAGCATAGTGAATGTCACCTGCAAACAATCCACATCCATCAACAAAGCATGGGAAAATAATCTTAGTTCCAATTTGCTGTTGTTGAACATCCATATTTCCTCCATTTTCTCTTGGTGGAATTGTTCTCAAGCAGTCATCTTTATCAGAACCTTTCTCTCCACAAACGTCAGCTGGTAATGCACCACCTGGAGCAGGTCCTAAAGCAACACCACCTGCAGCAGCTAATTCTGCTTCTCTAGCTTTCCATTTTTTAACTTCTGGTTCACCTGGCATTACTCCAATTGCACCTGGAAAAGCTTCATAAGGAATTGTTACACCTGGCATTTGATCTGAAACAGCACCTATTCTTGTCAATCTCCAGTTAACGATATAAGGGTCTGGAAATACATCTCGTAAAAAACCAAATCCTGGTGCAATTACTGTGTATCCATATTCATCTGGAGCGATGTCAATTAATTCAACTTCTAAAGCATCTCCTCTTTTAGCTCCATTGATATAAACTGGACCTGTCATTGGATGCACCAATCCTAAATCAACAGTTGCTAAATCATCAGGAGTAGAATCTAATCTAAAACCAGTATCTAGAGCATCTCTTGTATGTAATACAATGAAATCCCCTGGATTTGCTTTTGCAACAGCTGGAATATTTGGATGGTATCTATTAAAACAATTTTTATCATCAATACAATGATCTCCTGTTTTTTTAAGTTCCACCTTCTTCATCCACTTTTGATCAGTAGTGTCTGAATTAGCGTTAAAGATAAAAAAAACAGAAAACAAAGTAGTAAAAAGTATTTTTTTAATCATTTATTTCCCTTTTTTTTTAAATTGTTAATATTTTAAAATTAAGCGTATTATAAATATCCCTGAAAAACTAGATGAATAAAAAGCATCACAAATTGCTTAATATTATCTATTACATTCAATCTGTAGTTTAATTTATATAAAAAATACTTTAATATAATTTCAATGCCTTCATTTGATGTCATCAGCAAAATTAATTATCAAGAATTTGATAATGCTTTAGCGAATTGCCTTAGAGAAATTTCAAATAGATATGATTTTAAAGGCCTTCAAATCTCAATTGAAAGAAAAGACAAAAATATCACAACCATTGCACCAGATGAATTAAAACTAAAACAAGTTAATGAATTACTAGAAACTCATCTTGTTCGAAGAAAAGTGGACCCAAGAGTATTAGAAGTTAAATCTTCAGAAGGAGCCTCAGGTGGAACCATTCGACAAGTTAGTGAACTTAAAGAAGGGATTAGCCAAGAAAATTCAAAAAAAGTAGTAGCCGATATCAAAAAGCTAAAACTTAAAGTCCAAGTTAAAATCCAGGGTGATGAACTAAGAGTGGATGGTAAAAAAAGAGATGATCTTCAAGAAGCCATCGCCGCAATCAAAGCTATCGACATTGGTCTACCGATAGAATTTACCAACTTTAGAGATTAATTAGTAATAACTCTTATTTTTCTTAGCCCCATATTTATTTTCAAATTCTTCAGAGTGAATACTCTTCCAATTACCAGATCTATTAGCATCACACCAATGCACTAATCGATTTTGTTTTTGAGCAATTCTTCGATTGTATTCTAATCTTTGTTGTTCCTTCATCTTTTCTTGATGTTCTTTAAAAGCTTTTTCCTCTTTTGCTTTTCTCTCTTCAGCTTCCTTTTTCAATTTAGCATCTAGTTCTTCTTTACTCAATTTAGATTGTGGAGGCACATAAGCATTCACAGGTGTAATTTGTACTTTTGGTTTTGCCTGATATTTTTTTGGAAGAGGTCTTCCAATCATACAATAATACCTAACAGGATCATGTTCTTTCATATGAGGGCCCCACTCATTTAAAAATTCTAATCTTTTTGCTTTTCCTAAAGAGTTTAAATTAACTTTTTTCTCCCCAAAGTTTCTTTTTCTTGAGGGAGATTTAGTTGACCTTGATCCTTTATATTTTCTCATTTTAAACCTCTTTTCTTTTGCTCCTTTTTCAGCAATTCTAAGAGTTTAAAATATTTCACAAGCAATCGATCTTCTATGGTATTTAGTTTAAGGATTGCACTTCCTTGATCGCAATCTCTTGCAAATGCAAGTCCTGTCTTACGAATAATAGTGTTCGAAGAGATAACTACCCCTTTATCTCTTGCACCTTCAATTTTATCAGCAACATTATCTTTTTCCTCCATAGCTTCATATTCAAGCATTTCATGATTGAATATTCCCGCTTCAATAATCGGTATTCGCTTAAGACGAATTGCAACATCAATCATTTTTGAGACAACAATTTCTTGATGAACACTTTGTGGTTTTAATTGATCAATCAATCGATCTCTAAACTCATTTAGATCATCAATTTTCTCACCAATAACCACAAACTTTTCAGCATCAAGCCCGTGTTGGATTGCATTTTTACTAACCGATAACTTTCCTTGTTTTGTTTTCGGACCAGTAGATTTTTTAGCGTTTTTTCTGTTCGCTAAAAGTTGTTTTTTTGAGATTTTCTTAGCCATATTTCCTCCTTTGGTTGAGCTAAGTTGCAGATGCGAACCTGCCTTCGCTAACTCACCAAAGTATGGCTTTAATTAAGAGTGCATGGGAAACGCCCAAGTCGATCTTTTAATTAAAAGACAGCTTAATATATCAGAAATTAATTAATCTTTCAATAAAATACCAAAAAGTTTAATTTTAAATTTTTATTACAAAATATTTTCAAGGTTATTAAATAACCTCGAAAACATAAATCAAACATATTTTCAAGTTAACAATAACTAACATTGGAACCTATAGTTAATAATTATATTGCAGAAGCTGTTAAAAAAATAATCTTTAAGTTTAAAAAAGATTACATCAGTCTACTGGTGGAAACAAAAAAAGCTTATGTATACTGTGAAAAATATTATGATGATAATTACGTCACTTCATCATTATCAATTGAAATATTTAAAGAACAAAATCACAAATCACTTAATTTCAATCAATTTAGAATGGTAATTGCTAATCAGTTTTATGATGAATATTTTGATGAATTACATTTAACTAATTTTCTAAAGAAAAATAGGATCTATTACCACCGTTGGCACCAAGTAGGTGGTGTATTTAATACTTCATCTACTAAATCACAACAATTCTCTACAGAGTAATTTTGCTTGATTTATAGATTTGTTAAGATCATCTAAGACCCAATTATTTTTTTTTATATCAAAATACTTAGACGATTTAAAATTTTCTCCATCAACTATCTCAATCTCAAATAGATTAAATTCAGTGTAAAATTCATTTAAAAAATTTATATATTGATCAGTATTAAATTGACCTAAACTAAACACAAATCTATATCCCATTAAAAAAGGTGATATATCTTGAACAGTACTTAATAATTGCTGTCCGTTTATCTTGATAGGGATTTTTTTTAATCTTAAATCATAAATATCTTCAGGTTTTTCATAAGTATAAACTGTAAAGGTATTCCATACTTTTTCACAATTATTCTCAGATCTTAAAAAAAAACTTAAGTGATCTCCATAAGTTACTTCACCTGTAACTTGAGCATAGGACAAATTATTAAACTTCTTAATTGTCCATTCCTCTTTCGCGCTTACATATGTGAGGAAAAATAATGAAAAAAATAAAAAAACTCGAAAGAGAAAGGACATAACTAAAATTAGAAAATTTATTTGGTTTATTAATGTTCACAAAGTGTCTTAAAATAGATTAAATATTTAATATTATTATAATTCATGTTAGTTTTTTAATATGAATAGTTTAAAAACTTCTATTTATGATAAACTCTATAGTGCTTGTGTATCTAATATAGAGGTTGTTACTCCAGACGATCTATCTAAGAAGAAAATAATCCAAGCAGTTGAAGATGCTCTTCGATTTTTTAAGCAACCAAAAAACTATGAATATAAAGATAAATTAATACTTCAGTTATTAGAAGCATTTACAGTTAAAAGTTCATCTCATTCAATCATAAGGGGTAAAAGTGATCATCAAGAATGGTATGACCCAAATAAGTATAGACCTTACTGGGAAACCTATCGTGAATATATAAAGAATGATCTCCAATATTCAGTTGATGCAGTGTCAGCAATGGATAAGACAACTGATTTAATGATGAAGAATATTGAGGATCCACAAAGAGGTGGTTCATGGGACTCAAGAGGATTAGTAGTAGGCAGTGTTCAATCTGGAAAAACATCAAATTTCATTGGATTTTTAAATAAAGCTGCCGATGCTGGTTATAAACAAATTGTTGTTTTGTCTGGCCTAAATAATAATTTAAGACAACAAACTCAAATAAGAGTCGATGAAGGTTTTTTAGCTTATGATACACAAGCAAGTTCTCTTGGAACACAAATCTATAACGGCCCATTAGCAAAAAAAAGATTAAAATATAAACTACCAATTATAAATTGTGGAACTAATAGTAAATTAAATGGTGATTTTAGTACTAGAGCATCTGAGCATGCCAACTTCTATTCAGAAGAAAATGTTTCTATTTTTATAGTAAAAAAAAATAAAACAGTTTTAGAAAAATTAATTACTTATTATTTAAGCTCTCCAAAAGTTCATGGTGTTACTATTGATAAAAGGCCATTTAAAATTCGAGGACATTTTTCCTCGTTTCCTCCATTTATTAAGGATGAACCCATACTAGTAATTGATGACGAGGTTGATAATGGATCTGTAGATACGGGTGAACAATTAATTAATGAAGAGGGAAAATTTGATCCTGATTATGATCCTAAAACTATAAATCGATTAATAAGAACTTTATTGAACATTTTTAATAAGAAAGTTTATATTGGCTACACTGCAACCCCATTTGCTAATATATTTATACACAATCAAGCGCAAACTAAGGAAGAAGGTTTAGATCTTTTTCCTAAAGATTATATTATAGATTTACCTGTGCCTTCCAACCATGTTGGTTTAGAAAAAATATTTAATACTGAAGTTGTAGACGGTGAAGAAGTTCAAGATAGAGAAATTGAAGATAATCATTTTTTTGAAATAGTAGAAGATAGCTCTCTTTACCCAGATGATCCAGATTGTAACGAAGGTTGGTTGCCACCTAGACATAACCGATATCATCAACCAGAATATAATAACAAAAATGATCCTGAGGTTGATATTCCTCCATCCTTAAAGGAGGCTATAATTTCATTCATTCTAACATGTGCTTGCAGAAATTATAGAGGGTATGTTGAGGACGCAAAGTCAATGCTTATTCATGTGACTAAATTTGTTGATGTACAAAATCTGGTTTTTAAACAAGTTAATGATTATCTCTTTTTATTAAGAAATCGAACTAATATTCAAAATACCAAATACAATGAAACTATAGAACAATTTAAAAAAATTTGGGAAGAAAAATTTTATATTCACAAGAATACTACTGAGGAAAAATATCCCACATGGGATGAGTTAATAAAAGATAAAAGAAATATGGATTTTGTAATAAATCAAGTTTGTCAAAATATTAAAGTTTTAAATGGTTCTAAAAATGACATTTTAGATTATAGAAGTTTTAAAAATCAAAATGGTTTTGGATTACATACCATTGTCATAGGTGGTGATAAACTGTCAAGAGGTTTAACTCTTGAAGGTTTAAGCATAAGTTATTTCTTACGTTCAGCTAAGATGCCTATGTATGACACATTAATGCAGATGGGAAGATGGTTCGGATACAGAATGGGTTATGAAGATCTATGCAGATTATATACAACTGACAATGTAATCAGATGGTTTTTTCATATATCAGTTGCAACGGAAGAACTTAGAAACACATTTAGGATCATGGCTGAACAAGGATCAACACCAGCTGAATTTGGTTTGAAAGTAAGAACTAATCCTAATTTAATCATTACGGCTAAAACTAAGATGAGACATTCAAGAGTAGAGCAAACCTCTTTCTCTCAAGAAGTCGAAGAAATTGTAACCTTTGTGAACAAAGATGAGGTAATTGAGTCAAACTATTTTGCTACAGAAAAACTATTAAACTCTATTAAAGAGCCTGTTATTTCTGGAAAATTTGATAATGGCTTACATAGTTGGAAAAATATATATCTGTGGAAAAATATAGAATCTAATCAAGTAATAAGATTTCTAAATTCATACAAACGATTTCTGGAGGCAAGAAGTTTAAGTACATCACAATTTTCAAGATATATAGAAAATTTAAATCAATATGGAGAGCTAAATGATTGGACTATCTGCTTGCATGCAAGTGGCTCGTCCGGAAAAAATATTAGCATATCTGGTAAATATGATACTGAATTATTATTAAGAACTCCATCAAACCAAAGAAATAAAGATAAAGTAAGTTTAAAAGTTATCACACAACCATCTGATGAACTTCTTGGTTTAAATGAAAATGAGATTGAAGAATATAAAAAAAGTTTAGAAAATTTTAAAAAAACACATAACTCAGAAACTGAAGAGCAAACTATTACTGCAGCAAAAAGAGGATTTGCTAGATATCATAGAAGTGAAAAGAAAGGCTTATTAAATATATATCCTATTTTTGGGATAACAAATTTATCTTCCTATAAAAAATTTAAAGGCTATAAAAATTGCAACAAAGATTGTGAAAAAAATTGTAAAGACCATTTTGTAGAAGGTCATAAGGATATTAATAAAATTGATACTAATCATATAACCAAACACCCTCTAATAGGTTTTCAAATTAGTTTTCCATTTTCAAAAATGGGTGATAAAGCTGCTGTAGAGTATAGAGTTAATTCAGTATATTCAGAGCATGAATTTGAAAATGAAATTTGAATTTCAAAAAATAATTGAAACCTGGAAAATAATTCAGTCTGAAATAAAAAGTCCCGGAAAATATTCCAGAAATATATTCATAGATTCCAAAAATCCAATGAGAGCTTCTATAATTTATGAAAACAATCTTAAGTCAGTCGATTTTATATTCAATAAAACTAAAATAAAAAATATTTCAACTGAATTTAAAGAAACAAAAGGCATAAAAGTTTCATTTGAAAATGATCCAGAAGATAAAAATATTATGATTTTTTCTATCTATCTAAAGAATAATTCCTTTTTAGATGCTTACGGAAATCTTCTTAAAAAAATTATAACTGCGATATATGAGATTGATGATCCAATGTTTTCGTTAAATATTATAATAAACTTATTAAATAGTTGGAAAAAATTTTTTGAAGATGAAAAATTTGAAGGATTAAGTAAAGAAGAGGAGTTGGGATTAATTGGTGAATTACATTTTATAAAGATACTTTTAAAAAAATTTGACTTTAAAACTATTTTATCAAACTGGTACGGTCCTGAAGGTGGAATTCATGATTTTAAATTTTTAAAATTCTTATTAGAAATAAAAACTTTTTCAAAAAAAAACAGAAAAATTAAAATTAATAATTTAGATCAAATAAATTACAAATTTTATCAAAATCTGTATTTTGGTTGTGCAGAGATTGAAAATAATCTTAAGGGTTTAAGTTTAATAGAACTAATAGATGAATTAAGAGATTATTGTGTTGATAATATTGAAATTTCTAATCTTTTTGATCAAAAACTTAACTCTTACGGTTTTTTTGAAATTCATAAAAAAAATTATGAAACAAAATACGAAATTGTTTCAAACAATTTTTATAAATTAAAGAATGGTTTTCCAACAATACATAAGGAAGATTTAAACGAAGGTATCTGTGATGTATCGTTTTCAATTGACGTAGAAAGAATCAAGAAATTTAATTGTGATAGTGGGTTTTTAGATATTCTTTAATTTATAGTTTTTAATAATTTTTTCCATATAAGAGTTAAATGATGAAAAAAATTAATTTTATAGATATTTTTTGTGGGGCCGGAGGGTTATCTTTTTCTTTTAAAAATAGAAAACATGATCTTAAACTTGCAGTAGACATTGATAAAAATTCAATTGAAACTCTAAAAAAAAATTTTCCATTGATTAAAGATAAAATTGTTAATGATGATATCAAAAAAATTATAAAAAATACTAAATATAATAAATTTAAAAATAAAATTGATCTTCTGATGGGTGGCCCACCTTGCCAAGGTTTTAGTACTGCTAATAGACAAAATATTCTAAACGATCCTAGAAATGACCTTTATAAATATTTTTTAGAATTTGCAAAAATTATTAAACCAAAGTTCATATTAATTGAAAACGTAATAGGTATTAAAAATAAAGCTAAAGATATATTGAATAAATTGGAAAATTTAAATTATTTAGGAGATTTCAGAGTTTTACAGGCTAGTGATTTTGGTATACCACAAAATAGAAAGAGAGTATTTTTTTTTGCAGTCCAAAAAAAATATAATGCTAAACACAAAATAAAAAAATTTTTTTCTTTGCTCGATAATTTTAAGATAGATTGTAGACAATCAGTATTAGAGGATGCTTTATATAATTTAAGATCACTTAAATCTAAAAAAATTAAGAATGATAGATTTAATGAATATTATGAGTCTGGATTAAACGTAGAAAAAATAAAACATTATAAATCAAACAGTTATCTAAAAAATATAAACAATAATAAAAAGATAAAATATATCTATAATCACAAAGCTAGGTACAACAATCCTAGAGATATAGAAATTTTTTCAAAGTTACCGCAAGGTGAAAATTCTACACATAGCAGTATAAAAAATATTATGCCTTACAAAAGTAGAAATAATATATTTAAAGATAAATACTATAAACTTGATAATAAGAAGGTTTCAAAAACCATTACCTCTCATATGAAATTTGACTGCAATATGTATATACACCCTACCCAATCAAGAGGTTTAACTCCAAGAGAAGCTGCTAGAATTCAAAGCTTCCCAGATGATTATTTTTTTGAAGGAACAATAAGCCAGTGTTACGCACAAATTGGCAATGCTGTTCCACCTTTGTTGTCTAAATATTTATGTATGGCTATTGAACAAATTAATGATTAGGTGTTTTGATTTATTTGCAGGTATTGGGGGTTTTAGACTTGCAACTGAAAAAATCTCAGAAAAAAATAATATTAAGTTTAAAACAATTGGATGGTCAGAGATCGATAAATATTGTCAAAAAACTTATAGCTCTAATTTTGATATTAAAAATAATTATTTTATAGATGATATTAAAAAAATAACATCACCAACTAAAGAATTTTGTAATTATCAAAATTATAATTCAATTAAAAAATCTAAATTAATAAAAAAAATAATACCAAAATTTGATTTTCTTATGGCAGGTTTTCCATGTCAATCTTTTAGCTCAATGGGTAAGCAGAGAGGATTGGATGATGAAAGAGGTGCACTTTTTTTTGATATTTTAGCATTGTTGAATTCAATTAAACCAAATTATTTTTTATTAGAAAATGTTAAAAGATTATTAACAATTGATAATAAAAAAACATTTTCATTTATAATCTCATCATTACAAAAAGAAGGATATGATGTTAATTGGTGGGTTCTTGATAGTAAACACTATGGTGTTCCTCAAACACGTAGAAGAGTTTACATTTATGGTTCATTAAAAAAATTAGAAAAAAAATATCCTACAGAAGTTCCTTCTATATCTAAAAAAAATATAACCACCAAAACAATTTTAGATAAGAAAGTAGATAAAAAATATATTCTATCAAACAAGATACTAAAAACTATCTTAAAACATGGAACTGGAGGATATTATTCAAAATCAGAAATAGACCTTGAAATTGCCAGACCTTTGACAAGGACCATGGTTAAAATGCATAGAGCTAACCAAGATAATTATTACTCAAATAAATTTATCAACAATGATAAAAAATTAAAATGGATTAGGAAATTAACACCTTTAGAAGCATTGAAACTTCAAGGGTTTCCAACTAAATTTTATAATAATGCAAAACTAAATGATATATCTGATACACAACTTTATATGCAAGCTGGAAACTCAGTAACCACAAATGTGGTAAAAGCTATAATTACTCATTTAATTAATTATGGTTGGTTCAATGAGGATAATTAGAAATATCTCTTATAAGACAGTTTCAAAAGCTGAACTTGGGCTTACTGATGGTCATATTACTCATATAGGATATGCTCAAAATTTTATTAATAATTGGAAAAAAAGAATTTCAATTAAAACAAAATTAAATATTTTTTTTGGAAAAGAAAAAAAAACTGAGATAATTACATCTTTTATCAACGATCCAATTACTAATCCTGATGGTTCATTAAGGAGCCCAAAATTTAGATCTGGGAGTGATGAAGTTGAAGCGTCTCTAAGAGATACCATAGTTTATTATTATAAAATTAATATGATGAACTCATTTGGCACTCCATTATTAATTTTATTTGATATTGCAGGGGGGGAATATGAAATTGAAGCTTTTTTAATTTCAACTGAACATAATTTATTTAAAGAAATTTTTAAAAATTTAAGTCACACACTTACCAGTAGAAACAACAGTGGTGAAATTTATTCAAAATTACTTAACTCAAGTAATTCTTTAGAAAAAGATTTTAAATTTTTAATCAGATTATATGAGGAAATTACATCAGCAAAAATTATAGTAAATAATGTTGAAAATGATAAAACTATAGAAAATAATACTCCTAACACAAACAATCAATCAACTTCAAAAATAAGACAAGGACAACAAAATTTTAGAATAAAAGTATTAAGCGCATACTCAAACAGATGTTGTGTAACAAATTCTGATTTAATTGAGTCAATTGAAGCAAACCATATTGAGCCATATAAAAATGTAGAGTCTAATAATATAAATAATGGAATTCCATTAAGAGCGGATATTCATAAATTGTGGACACAAGGTCTTCTTGGAATAGACAGTGAGTATAAAGTAATATTAAATGATAAAGCTAAAAACTCTCTTACTTACAAGGATTTTAATGGATCTAGAATAAAACTTCCTGTTAACTCAAATTATCATCCTAATAAACAGTCTTTACAAAATTGGTGCAACATTAACAGTCTATCACTTGAGAAATAACTTCATTTAATTACTTTTCTCAAGTAATCTCTAAAAAGATTTATAGCTTCATCTTTAAATTGAACAGGAAATGTTTTAACTTCTCTATCCTTTTCATATTCGTTCCCTACTTTTCTATAATCTACATCTAAATAAGGATCATCCTCTGCCTTTTTTTGTCTAAAATGTAACCCTGTAGAATAACCATCATTATTTTTGTAAGAAATATACCAACAGACAAACTCTTTACCACTAATCATACTCCCACATACTTTAACTTTATTCCCGACATTATTTTGCGACCAATCAAATTCTTTGATTAAAGATTGATATATTTCCTCCAGTAATTCTTGTGCTTTTGCACTTTTTCCTCCTAGAACTTTTCTTGCTTTATTGGGGAATTTAACTCTTATTCTTTTCTCAACAGCACTAACCAGGTATTCTTTTTCATAATCAGAAATTCCTATATGATTTTTTATATTTTCGTACCAATTTTCTAAAATTTTAATTTTTTCTTCTTTTTCTATTAATTGTTGTACTTTTATAACCTTTTCAGAAATATTAACTTTATTTGTCATTTATGTTTAATGTTTCCAAATAGTCTTTGCTCTAGCACCCCCACTTAGAATCAAGGTGAATAGAATTGTGAGGAGAAGTTTTTTCATTCCTTTATTAGTTCATAATATAATTGTGCTGCTGCATCGGTGATATCGCTTAGAGGATTTTCTTCACAAAATTTAATAACCCAAAAATATCTGCTACTACTACTTGGTACTTGATCTTTCTTTAATGGCTCTCTTCCAAATTGTGCTGATGTTAAAAATCCATTTAACCAATCTTGCACAGATTCTTGTGAGTCTTTGATATCTTTAAATTCAAGTATTGCTCCACAATCGAAAGAACCTAATCTTGCTATTTGATTGGCGCTAACACTGCTATTAAAAATTAAAAAAAATATTATTGTGAGAAGAAATTTTTTCATCTCAATCTACAATCAGTTTGTAAGCCAAATAAGATAACTCAATAACAAGTAAAATCTCTAATACTGACATTAATTTAATCTATCTCTTTTAGCTCTAGTTTCATCATTAATCTTTCTACCGTATTCACGAATTTGCATTCGTTCAATTACTTCTTCTTGTTGAGTTTTATTTTTTCTTTGCCTTGAATAATAAATCGGCATTACAATTGATAAACCAACAATAATTATAGCTAAAATTATTTGCCAAGTTTCAATCATTTAAGCTCCTCGTCTTCTAAAAACTCATCTAATGAAGTGACCATATCTTGATTACTTTCCTCTTTCACTGACTTTTCACCTGACTGCGGCTGAATACTTGGAGTGTTATCAGGTTTTTTTGCAATTTTAGTTTTATTTAACGAGTAATAAAAATAAAAATAAGCACCTGCTACGGATAATATTAATAAATTTTTTACAATAAAAGAAATACCTATATAGCTTTCTTCAAATTTAGTTTTGTATTCCACATATTTTAAGTACTCATTATGAAAATAAATAATTAGGAAAAGAGCTACCACTAAAAATAATATTCCTCCTATTCTATCTTTTAGCCAAAGATATAAACGACCATATAAAAATTGTTTTGTTAAAAATTTAAACATCTAAATATTTACAATTCCAAACATTGCTAAAACAGTAGTCAAAGCACCCTTTGTTTTATAATCTTTAATAATTTTTCTCTCTTCTTTTTCAATCATAGACCTCATTTCATCTTTGGTAAAATCAGTCTCTTTCTTTTGAGCAAAATCTAACTTTTCTTTAATGTTTTCTAATGCTTTTTTTCTAATACGTTTTTTTATGTAAATGATAGAATTTTTTCCAGTGTGTTTTATTTTGTCTAACATTAATTAAAATATTATTTCATTATTTTCAAAACTTAAATTAATTCTTACCAATGCAATCATTTTATAGGTGCAGGTAGTAATAATTTTTCTTTCTTTATCTCAAAGATTCCTATTGCTGAAAACATTAAAGATGAAATCAAATAAACAGCAACAACTTGGCCAATGCCTGGAAGTGCTAATAAAGATAATAGCATAACAATTTTGGCTGCCTTTATTCCTGTTATTTTTGCTGACATTGAAATAAATTGCTTTTTTGAAATTTCATCTTGTTGGTATCTTTTGTACAGTCCATAAACAACAAAAGATGCAGCTATAATTGTCAATGGAGGAGATGTTTCAATAATTTGTGCAAGTGCGTTCTCATCCATTTGAATTAATTTATCTAAAAAATTATTTACATCTATTGTAAGTTCTTTGTCACTGATACTTGTGCTTTCAAAGCCAAGTTTGTCAGCCATTTCAATATTGACTTTTAAACTTCCTTCAGATCCTGGATATTTTTCAATCCAGCTATTTATATTCTCTGGATTGGTAGTTGTTTTTAATTGTTCCCATTTTTGTTCACCAGTTGCATTATTGATTGTAAGTACGTCAAACTGAGGGTGATTAGTATCTTCTGGCATAAAAGCAAAAACAGAATCTCCATCGTCATTTTCTGTTTTAATATAAATTAACTCATGAGCAATTCCTTTAATATTGTTTGCAGCCCCCATCAGAGAGTCTGCACCTTTTGCAGCTGTAGTTTTTGCAAAATTAATAGCACTATCTAAATCTGTAATTTTATTTGAAGATCTAATCATTGCTTCAAGAATTACAGTTTCTTCTTCAGAAACAATTTTTTCACCGCTTCTTAGTTTTGAAATTACGGAAATAACAGCTAATTCATCAATATTCTTTTGAACAAATTCTTTAGTAGCAGGTTTGTAATTTGCCATATCAGCTTTGGCAGCATTTGTTTTCTTTCTTATTTCATCCTTAGTAAAATTCTTCTTCGCATCTTTTCTTGCTTCTTTAAATACTTTAATTAAATCATCTTTAGTAACTTTTTTTCCTTCAGTTTTTGATACAAAATAATAATCCATTACTTTTCCAATTGCATAAGTAAGAATAAATACGAGTGGTATTGTGGTAATGGCACCGAGAAATGGTAAAATTGTTTTATACAATCCA
The DNA here is from genome assembly GCF_900177485.1 of Candidatus Pelagibacter sp. HIMB1321. Taxonomy (NCBI): domain Bacteria; kingdom Pseudomonadati; phylum Pseudomonadota; class Alphaproteobacteria; order Candidatus Pelagibacterales; family Candidatus Pelagibacteraceae; genus Candidatus Pelagibacter; species Candidatus Pelagibacter sp. HIMB1321. Next base: position 183,432 of record NZ_LT840186.1, on the reverse strand, counting down.
ATAGCAGTTTGTTGAGCCAAATAAGCTAAACCTATCAAACCTAAAATTTCTTTATATATTTCAGATATAGAAAATTTATAGCCTCGAGCTTCAGCTATAAGAGTTCCCATATATAATTGTATTGGAGTAAGAATAAAAATATCAGCAAAAGGTATGGGTTGAGCGGCTATAGCTCCACAAATTCCTGCAAATCTAACTAATAGTTTGTCTACTTTTTTATCAGGTGAAATATTGAGCTGATTTATCCCGTAAGTATTATCTTTGACAAATTTCAAAGGATCCATGAGGCAAGATTAACAAATCACTAGTAGAGAGTCTATTTGCTTAAATTAACCTGATATAGTTCCATTATTATTATCTTTTAATGATAATTTCATTTCAGTCTTTACATCTTCTAAGCATTTTTCACGAGCTTGATTGATTTTTTCAGGATATTTTTCTAAATCCCACTCATTAACTGGTACATCAAAGTATTTTGTATATTCAAATTTTTCATCATCCATTAATTCAATACTGTAATTTTTATGAGCATTATAAGATGCCATGATGCCTTCAGAGAAATTGTTTAATTCATAAACCTGAGGGGCAGTCAACATTATAAAATGTGCTCTGTTATCTAAAGTTGGGTAGATTAAAACCACATCTGCTGCTGCTAAAACTTCGTCTTCATTAATTTTTATTGGTATTCTTTTACCCTCAAGATCATTAATCTTTTTAGGTAAATTGAATGTTAGAAAAGAAAATAAAACATTAACGTAGTTGCAATCTCCTTTAGTTAAGACAAACCTTAGTTTGTCTCCATGAATAATTTTACCAGGAACAGACGCTACAACCATATTATCATAGTCATCTATTGACCATTCATAGTCATCTGCTTGTGCATGATAGGCAAAAACTAAAAGAAAAAGAAACAAATGTAATGAAACAAATAATAATAATCTCTTCATGATTTGAGCTCCACTTTTATACCGTTCTGACAAAGGATTTTGATGATTTTATCCCATACTATACTGTTATGACTTCCGGGACTGATTTCAAATTTGAATGTTTTTTTATAAACTGGCTGGCAGTTATCGTATGCTACGTAAGCACTGACATGGCAGTACTTACAAACACGGTCTATTCCCATATGTGGTGACTCCTATGATTGGGTGGTTTGTAAGAAAGTAGTCTGTAGTTTGTAATGGTTTCAATCCTTTTCCTTCCACTTAGGTAACGTATAGAGGGAGATAATAATGAAAGGGGGAAATAATGGAAAAGGATTGAGATCCAATGCATTTTCACACTAAATCATTAGTGTATGTTTGAATTTTGCTTCAATCTTGTTTTATTTGTGAAAGAAAAAATTTATTGAAATTAATTTAAATGATAAATTAAATTTTTTAAAATATATGAACAAGGAAAACGCGAGTAAACTCTGGAAAATGATACAAGAAGCTGGCGATTATTTGGTGGGACAATTACCCGATCACCCTAATCATCCTAAGGGAAGAAATCCTTATGCGCATGTTGCAATCTGTGTCAAAAGTCAATTTAAGGCAAGTTACAAAGATATTCCTGATGAGCAATTTGATGAAGTAATAAAGTATATTGAGTTTTTAAAACAAAACCCTAGCTAATATTTATTTCATCATTTACTGAAATCTTACCATTATTTAATGGGTATAAATAAATTCCCATATCAATATGCCCATAAACTTTTTTAAGTTCATTCGGTAAATTGATATCTACTTGGTCTGAATTAATTTTTAAGTTGGTAGCAGAACATCTTGGAATATGTTTTAAAACTTTAAACTCCGCTTCATTAATTTTGATAGTTTTATTAATCCAATTTCTTTCTTCAAATGCATCTAAATTTTTAACGTAAATATTTCCTCTAAATCTCTCAAATTCGATTTCTTTATTAATTTTTTGATTAAAATCCTTGATGCTATTTAGATTAATTAGAGAGATTGTATTTGATACATGTGATCCATTAGTGGTGTCATAAAAAGGAAATAGCTCATTTTTTAAAAAATAAAATGGACCTGGTAAATCAGGCTCTAGTTTTGATATTTCTTTTGAAATAGCCTCTTTATCTTCAATTGAGATCGTTGAAATTTGTTTATTACTTTCAAAAATAGAAATCATTCCATTTTCAAATTTAAAATCATATTTATTTAAAACAGGTGAGTTTTTTAAAGTTAAAAAATGAATTAATTCTCTTTCACTTGGATCTTTTTCAATAGTTTGAGCGAGCGACATATCAATTGCTCTTGAAAAAGCAAAAATTCTATCCTCTTCAAAACCAACATCCTTTTTTATAATTGCAGTATTTATAGATTGAAAAGATAAAGATTTAATTGGGCTAAAATGAATAGATGACACTATGGGTTTCATATGAAATATTATTATTAAATTATGTCTTTAACAGATCAACAAGTTATTCAATATAATAAAGAAGGCTACATAGCCCCTATTGATGCTTTAACTAAAGAGCAAGCTTTAGAGGCAAGAAAAGAAATTGAATTGATTGAAAAAGAAATGCCAGATGAGATTAATAAATCTGGTCGATACAATGTTCATTTAATATCTCCTAAATTAGATGAGATAGTTCATAATTCTAAAATTTTAGATGCAGTAGAGAAAATTATAGGGCGAGATATATTAGTTTGCAGTTCAACTTTATTTATCAAAGATCCAGATCAAAAAGGTTTTGTAAGCTATCATCAAGACTCTAAGTATATTGGTTTGGAACCTCATAATTGGGTCAGTGCTTGGGTTGCAATAACAGATTCTTATGAAGAAAACGGTTGTATGCGAATGTGGCCTGGTTCTCATCAAGAGGCTACAGAAAAAGATCATGATCAAAAGTTTGATGAAGGAAACTTATTAACGCGTGGTCAAACTGTAAATAATGTACCTGAAAATGAAGTTAAGCCTGTTGAACTTAAGGCAGGTCAAGTATCTCTACATCACCCAAGAATTGTTCATGGATCAGGAGTAAATAAAAGTAATGATCGAAGAATAGGATTTGTTATTCAAAGTTATATTGGAACTAATGTAAAGCAAACATTGGGTAAAAATGGAGTTCAAATCGCTAGAGGTGAGGATAAATTTAATTATCACGAGGTAATTGGAAGACCTAAATCATTGATGAGTAAAGAAGATTTAATATTAAGACAAAAAGAAAACCAATCTCTTCAAGAAATTTTTTATGCAGGATCTGATAAAAGAAGTGAATATTAATTATTTATTGAGATTGCTTAATAGTATCTAAAAAACTTTCAACATCTGAAGCTTGAGTATTCCAAGCTGCAACAAACCTTACGGCTTTACCATCTAATTCATCTTCATTAATTATGTAACCTTCTGAATTTAAACGATCAATGATATCTCTTGGAAGTTTAGCAAATACCTCATTTGCTTCTGTTGGGTAAGCAATTTCAATACTATTATGTTTTGCTAAACCATTGCTTAATTTTTTTCCCATTTCATTAGCGTGCTTTGCATTTTTTAACCAAACGTCATTAGAAATATACGCATCAAGCTGTGCAGATACAAAACGCATCTTAGATAATAAGTGCCCTGCTCTTTTCATTAAAAAAGCAATGTTGCCCACTAAATCTTTTTTAAAAAAGATAATAGCTTCTGCTGCAATACAACCATTTTTAGTGGCACCAAAAGACAATACATCAATGCCTGATTTCCAAGTCATTTCAGCAGGCGAGCAATTTAATGACGTTAACGCATTAGCAAATCTTGCTCCATCCATATGCATATTTAAATTATGCTTATGAGCAACCTCTGAGATTTGTTTAATCTCATCTAATTGATACACTTCTCCTGTTTCACAAACTTGAGTAATGCTTACTGAACATGGTTGAGTGTGATGAACAACACCTTTACCAGTTATAGCTTCATCAAGTTCTTTAGCAGTTATTTTGCCATTTATGCCATTTAAGGTAATTAATTTTCCACCGCCCGTATAAAATTCAGGTGCACCACATTCATCAGTATTGATGTGAGATAATTTATGACAGTAAACATTTCCAAATGAAGGCGTCATGGTAGCTAAAGCTAAAGCATTAGCAGCAGTGCCGGATGCTATTGGAAATACAACTACATCTTTTTCAAAAATTTCTGAAAATTTATTTTGTAATTCAGTTGATATTTGATCGTTTCCATAAGGAGTGCTGTCTCCTTCGTTTGCTTTTAATATTGCATCTAATACTTCAGGGCAAGCACCAGCAACATTATCAGAAGCGAATTTTACTCGCTTTCGTTTTGTTTTAATATTAGCCATGTTATTGCTTTGGAAAATAATCTTTTAATGAGCCTTCTCGATAGACATCTGCAGTACAACAATGAAGACCACCACCAAAAGCATACGCATCTCTTAAATCTACCGGAACAACTTCCATACCAAATTTATCTAATTGCTCTGCTTGGTATACTTCACTTTTTTCAACACAGACCGTTTTAGGATCAAGCACTAGTACATTCATGGATAACCAAACTGATGAATAACAAAGTGCAGGAGGTTCATTGTGAGCAGGTTGAGCACTATCCACAATTTGCCATCCATTATCTTCAAATAATTTTCTTTGTTCTTTTGGTAATCTTCTTTGAGGGTTATTGATAATTAAACCTTCTTTAATTGGTGTAAAGGTTGCATCAATGTGAATAGGATACGGGTCCCCTGGAAAATTAACTGCGTGAACTCTATGATCTTTGTAATGTCTTTTTAACCAATCAATTCCTTTTAAGTTGGTTGTAAATCCATGTTGAACCACAAGATCTTTTCCAAATCTTAAAACGTCTGCTGCATCAAATAAAGGTTCTTCTTCTGTAGTTACAAAATACTTTTGTTCAGTCCACTCTAGTCTTTTTTGAACTCCAATTTTATCGGATAGATAATCTTTTCTATAATCTGCATCAGTTAATCTTGGTTTTGGCGCAGACTCGTGTCTCATATTAGGATCTTGATTATAATAATCTTTTAACAAAGGTCGGTAACATAAATATTCAAACCATCTACAACGATAACTCATCGTTGCTTCTAAAATTTCATTGCCAACGGTTAACAAAACATCTCTTGGAGGCATGCAGCCAAACATCGTTTCAGCTTCCCAATCAGGTGTTGATGTTTTTTGATTAAAATCAATTGGAGTGGGTCGGTCAACTTTAATTCCTCTTTTCTCTAACATGTTAGAAAAATCATCTAGAAGTTGGTTCGCTTTATCAACGGTATCTTTTGTTCGAGGACCAAACTGACCTCGCATATCGCTATCTTCAGGAACCTTTGCATCGAGCGCAGGCTCTGGTGCTGGAATACACGTTCCATCTGCTCTTCCAACAATTACATGCTTTAATGGATCCCACTCATTCCAACTATTAACGATTGTTTTATTCTCACTCATTTTGCTTAAGCTTTTATAATATTGTGCTCAGGGCCAAAAGGAAATTTTGTAATATTTTCAGCACCCTCTTTACCAATCACTAAGATATCATGTTCTCTATAACCCCCTGCTCCAGGTTTTCCCTCTGGGATCATGATCATCGGCTCCATCGAGACCACCATGTTTTCCTCTAAAACTGTATCAATATCTTCTCTAAGTTCTAACCCGGCTTCCCTTCCATAAAAATGTGAAAGCACCCCAAAAGAATGACCGTAACCAAAAGTTCGATATTGAAGATAACCAAGTTCAGCAAATAATTCATTTAGCTCATGACAAATATCAGAACACTTCACACCTGGTTTTATTAATTCTAATCCCCGTTTATGAACTTTAACATTTGCCTCCCATGCTTTTAAGGATGCGTCATCTGCATGATCTAAAAATAAAGTTCTCTCTAATGCTGTGTAATAACCAGAGATCATTGGAAACGTATTTAAGGATAAAATATCTCCCTTTTGAAGCTTGCGGTTTGTTTTTGGATTATGTGCGCCGTCTGTATTTATTCCAGATTGAAACCAAACCCATGTATCCATGTATTCTGCTCCTGGATAGGATTTTACAATTTCTCTTTCCATTCGATCTCTTCCAGCAATTGCAATTTCTATTTCGGTATTACCTTCTCTTATATTTTTAGCAATCTCTTCACCACCAAGGTCAGCAATTCTTGCACCATTTTTAATAATTTCAATTTCTTCATTTGATTTAATCATTCTTAAATTCATTAAATCTTTTGCAACATCACTAAAAACTGAAAATGTAAATATTGAGCCAACTTTCTCTCTCATATCTAAAGTGATATGATCGTATTCAAGTCCTATATTTTTTGGTGGCTCATCTCTTCCAACAATTGAAACAATTGCTCTTAAAAAATTATCTCTTTTCCAGTCTGTATAAATAACATTATCACAGTGTGATCGTCTCCAAGGTTGACTTGCATCAATATTTGCTGAAATCGTTGAGATTTTATCTTTAGTGATGACACATCCATAAGGTCTGCCAAAAGAACAATAAATAAAGCCTGTGTAATAAGCAATATTATGCATGGATGTTAAAATAATCATATCAAGATTATTTTTATCCATCACATTTCTTAAACTTGAAACTCTTTGATTGTATTCTTTATCAGAGAAAGGAAGTTTTACCTTTTCTCCATTTTTAAGTTCAAAAAAATCTGGTCTTTCCATAAAATTATTAATTTAATCCGATATATCTTTTATTCCATCTCATGATCAAACTATAATAAAATAAAGATATAAATAAAAAGAAGCCACCAACAATTGTATTGGTGTCAGGTACTTCATTAATTCCGAACAAAGGTAACCATACCCAAAATATTCCACCAATAACTTCTGTTAAAGATAATAAAGTCAATTCAGCTGCAGGAATTGCTTTTGAGCCTATTGAATACAAAATTAAACCCATGCAAACCAAAGTTCCATGCAGTGAAAATAAAGAGCTATTGTAACTTGTTGAGAAAAAAACTTGATCCTTTGAAATAATCATTATTGTTGCAAACACAAAACAAAAGAAACCTGCAAAAGCAACTGTTGTAAATTTAGGCGTTTCTTTTCTCCATCTTAAAGAAACTGAAAAGACAGAAAACCCAACTGAAGAAGTAATACCAAAAACAAATCCAACTAATGAGTTTTCACCAGTATTACCAAATGCCATTATAGCTATTCCAATGGTCGCAATAATAATTGATACCCAAACACTAATGGTGATCTTTTCTTTTAAGAAAAGAAAAGCCAAAAGAGCTGTAAAAAAAGGCATTGCAGCTAAACATAATAAAGTGATTGCGGCTGTTGTGTTAGTAATTGAATAAATAAATGAGATCATTGCAATCCCAAGACCAGATCCCCCTACCACACCAGATTTACCAATTTTCAAATAATTTTTCCAAAAATCTATTCCTTCTTCAAAGTAAAGATAAAGATTAAGTAAAATAAAAATTGTAAGCCCTCTTCCAAAAATATACTGCCACGGTACTAAATTTGGGTTGTCCATATATCTTACAACTAATGGACCAAACGACCATAAAATCCCTGCAAATAAAACAACCGGAACAGCAACTCTAGGATTTCTTAATTCAAGCATTGCCGGAGATTAATTGTAAAAATAGATTACTACAACAAATTTTGATTAAGTTAGTCTAAAATTTTGTTTGAGTGGTTCGGTAAAAAACAATCAATAATTTGACCTTTTTTAAAGTTGGCTTGACCGTTTGGGAGCATTGCCCAAACATTAGATTTTATAAAAGAATTTATTCTAAAAGATTCTTGACCCTTTAATAACTCAACTTCAAGTCTACCATTTTTAGTTGTACTAAGTTTACTTTTTATAAATCTTGTAAACTTTTTAACTTTGATAAAACTATTTTTTAAAACTGCTTTAACTGGCTTTTCTGGTAAAAGTTCCAAGATATTTTCAATAAATGGATAAACAAAAAACCTAAAACAAGCTGCAGAAGAAATTGGGTTTCCTGGTAAACCAAATACTACTTTTTGATTAATTTTTGCAAATAATATGGGCTTTCCCGGTCTTATCATTACACTTTTAAAATAATCTAAGGTTTTAAATTGTTTTACGACACTTGGGATATAATCAAATTTACCGGCAGACACAGCACCTGAAGTAATAATAATATCTGTTTTAGACTTTAGCATTTTTTGAATTTGAGATTTAAAAATATTTTGATGATGATCTCTTAAAATTCCACCATTTTTAAAGTTAAATAAAAAATTATTATTTAAACTTTCAATATAATGACTGTTTGAATTTCTAACTTTCCAGCTAGGAATAGTGTCTGAATTTGAAATTTCATTACCAGTTGAGAAAAATAAAATATTTAATTTCTTTTTAACTTCAATTTTTTTAATGCCTAAAGTTTTTAAAGCTAAAATATGATTAGATTGAATAATGGTCCCCTTTTTAACTATTAATTGATTTTTTTTATAATCAGAACCTTTAAACCGAACATGGTTATATTTTGTAAATTTTTTATCAATGATAATCGATTTTGGATTTTGTTTATTTGGATGAAATTTTATCTGCTCAATTGGAATAATCGTATTGAATGCATTTGGAATAATTCCACCAGTCATAATCTCAACTGCTTCAAATTTTTTAACTTTTTTTGATAAGGGTTTATTACCTGCTGCAATGGATCCAATAATTTTGAATTGTTTTGGTTTTTTCTTAGTTATATTTTTTGTATCCAATGCATTAATAGCAAAACCATCAAAGGCTGCATTGTCTCCTAAGGGATGATTAGAAGGTGAAAATATATCTTTAGCTACAACTCTATTAATTGAGTTTTTAATTAATACCTTTTCATTATGAATTTTAATTTTTGCTTTTTTTAAAATTGATTTTGCTTGTTGGTAGTTAATCATTTAATATTTTCTCAGCTTTTTCTAAATCTTCTTTTGTATTTATATTAAAAAAAGGATCTTCTTTATCAAATTCAATATTAATAGTTTTTACCCCAATATTATTGGCCCATTTTTCAACTTTTCTTGAGCCATTTTCTAAATCCTTTTCTAATTGGTCAATCAAATCAATATTCCATAAACCAAATATATTGTGACGCTTTTCTTTGGTTTTCATGAAGAATAATTCACTCTCTTTTTCATTCACTTTATTTAAAAAATCTTCAAACATGCTCATTTTAAATAAAGGGGTATCTGATGGAAATGAAGCTATCCATTGATAAGGTTTATTGTGGTTTTTAACCCATTTCATAGCACTTAAAATTCCACCTAATGGACCTAAGTTCTTCTTAACATCTTCAGTTTTTTGAATTTTAGGAGAAGACAGATGTTGAATTGGATCATTTGCGACGATTAGAACTTCATCAAATTTATTCTCTATTTCAGATAAAATATAATCAATAAGGATTTTGCCTCCTAATTTTGCTTGTGATTTATCATCGCCAAAACGTTTGGATTTTCCACCCGCTAGTACTACCGCTAAAATATTGTTATGATCCATTGATCAAAATATAAAACATTAGCGACTTAATTAAAGAAATTAAATGGATTTAAGAATTTTAGAAATAGCAGCGCATACTGAAAATAATAAAGTATTAGCCAACCACACCCATCAATCTAAAAATAAAAATCCAATATGCGGTGATGAAATGGAAATCAGCTTAATTGTAAAAGATAACACTGTAAAAGACATGGGTTATCAATGTAAATCTTGCATCTACTGCCAAGCATCTGTCAGTTTATTATCTAGAAAAATCAAAGGAGTTAAATTAGACGACATCAAAGATTTTATTAAAAGTGCTGAACAATTGTTTGAAGACAATAAAACTAGTCTTAATAAAATCTGGAAAGATTTCAAAGAACTTTTAGATAAAAAAAATTTGTCGAGAAAAGAGTGTTTGTTATTACCTCTTAAAACTGTTTCAAAAGCTTTAAAGATATAAATGAAACTTAATAAAGAAATATTCACAAAAGCAATTATCGCTGGTTTTTTTTCAGCAGTAACAATTGGAGCATTAACTGTTTTAACTTATAAAACTACTTTAGGATTATTTATAGCAGCTTCATTTGGTTCAAGTATGGTTTTATTATTTGGATTTCCAGAAAGTCCATTTGCACAACCTAAAAATGTTTTCTTTGGTCATTTGATAACTGCATTAGTTGGAGTATTTTTTGTAAACTTTATTCCTTTACCTATTTATATTTCAATCGCTGGCGCTGTTGGAATAGGAATTTTTCTAATGATTGTTTTAGATATAGTGCATCCACCTGCTGGAGGAAATCCAATAATGGTTATTATAGGAAGTGCTTCATTTGAATATTTAATTAATCCTATTATCTTTGGATGTATCTTAATTTTATTGATTGCAATTATGGTTAATAAATTTTTGTTAAAAAAAAATTACCCACTTAAGAAATAATGCACTCTAAATATAAAGTTAATAAGTTTAAGTCTGATAAACTTGAAGAAATAAATGATTTAATTTCAATAGAAGAGCCTTTAGAGATTTCACTAAAATATGAAAATGAAAATAAATCTGTAACTCAATTATTATCCATTACAATGAGAACACCAGGACAAGATGAAGATCTAGTCCGAGGTTTCTTGTTTAATGAACAAATTATCAAAGATATTAAACACATATCTTCAATTGAAAAATTTGGAGAAAAAGTTGGGCAATATGATCTTCAAAACAAAATTTTGGTTACTTTAAATGATGCTTCAAACGTAAATATTACAAAAATTAAAAGAGATTTTTTAACGAACTCCTCTTGTGGGGTTTGTGGAAAATCTTCATTAGATGCATTAGAGGTTATCAAACAAGATAAAACTCCAAAACTTGAACCTAAGCTTAGTTCAAAAATTATAATTTCAGCACCAGATACTTTAAGAAATAATCAAACTGAATTTGCACAAACGGGTGGAATTCATGCGAGCGGATTATTCAATAAAGATGGGTCGTTAATTAATGTGATGGAGGATGTTGGTCGGCACAATGCTTTGGATAAATTAATTGGAAATGCCCTACTTAAAGGACAAATTGATCCAAACATCCAGTTTATTACCTGCTCTGGAAGGCTAAATTTTGAGTTAATACAAAAAATTCTAATGACCAACATTGGAATTGTGATCGGTGTTGGTGCGCCAACTAGTCTAGCTATCGATTTAGCGAATAAGTTTGACATGACCTTGATCGGTTTCGTAAAAAAGGACAGCTATAATGTTTATACAAATAGCCAAAAAGTTATTTAAGACGAAACATAAGGATTTTAGTGTCAAAAAACATAAGTAACTTATCTGGAAGAATTGGTCTTAAAGACAATCTTTTCCAAAAAATTTCTGAAAATTCTCTAAGTAAATCACCTAAAGACATTAAAGAAATAGCTAAAGAATACAATTTAGGGGTTTCAACCCTTCATGGTGCAGAGAGTTTTTACGAATTTCTAAGACCTTCTCATCGAGAGAAAAAAGCTTTTGTTTGTAATGGGAGTGCGTGCATGTGTGCTGGTACTCAAGACAAATTAAAGGAAACTTTAAAATCAAAATTAGGTGATGATAAAGTTGGAGAAATGTTTTGTCTTGGACATTGCTATGAAAATAAAGCGTTTCATTACGATGGTGAAAATTATGCTGGTAATGATATTGAGAAAATTGATCAGATCATAAAGGGTGAAAAGATAGATCAAGATAAATATTTTTCAAAAAGTTTTGCTTCAACGAGTTTTTTAATGGATGATAAATTATCAACGATTGAAAAGTTTAAAGATCAATTAGGTATTATTTTAAAAAAAGATAAAAAAGAAATAATTCAAAGTTTATTAGATTCTAATTTAACAGGTAGAGGTGGTGCAGGATTTCCAACAGGAATGAAATGGGATTTTTGTAGTAAAGCTCCTGGAGATAAAAAATATGTAATTTGTAATGCAGATGAAGGAGACAGTGGTGCTTTTTCTGATCGTTATTTATTAGAAGACCAACCATTAAAAGTTATTTTTGGAATGGTCGTCTGTGGTTATGTCATTGGAAGTAATGAGGGAGTTTTATATATTAGAGGTGAATATCCAAAATCAATTGAAGCAATAAATGGATGTATCAATTTACTAAAAGAAGAAGGATTGCTTGGAGAAAATATTTTAGGAACTAATTTCAAATTTGATTTAAATATTTGTATTGGTCAAGGTGCTTATATCTGTGGTGAGGAAACTGCTCTTATTGCATCGATTGAAGGAAGAAGAGCTGAAGTAGATGTAAGACCTCCATTTCCAGTTACTGAAGGATTATATAAAAAGCCAACCGTTGTAAATAATGTAGAAACATTAGCAGCAGCTTCTGGAATACTTTTAAATGGTGCAGAAAAATTTGCTGCAATAGGTAATAAAAAATCTGCTGGAACAAAATTAGTTTGTCTAGACAGTTTTTTTAATAATCCTGGTATTTATGAAATTGAAATGGGCACACCGATGAAAAAAATATTTGAAGAAATTGGTGGAGGTTACAAAGAGCCTGTTAAAGCTTTTCAAATCGGAGGTCCACTTGGAGGTGTTGTTCCATTAAGTGAAATAGAAAATTTAAATTTAGATTTCCAAGAGTTCACTGCTAAAGGATTTATGTTAGGTCATGCAAGTGTTGTAAGTATTCCAAAAGATTTTCCAATGACTGAATACATTCATCATTTATTTGAATTTAGTGCTGAAGAGTCTTGTGGAAAATGTTTTCCAGGTAGACTTGGATCTTACCGAGGTAAAGAGATGTTCGATCAATTCAAAAGTAAAACAGCTAAAATCCCTCTTAAACTTTTAAATGAGTTATTGGTTACAATGCAAAAAGGCTGTTTATGTGCACTTTGTGGAGCGATCCCTACGCCAATAATGAACATTCTTAAATACTTTGGTGACGAAATGAAAAATGATATGGTTAAAGACAATTAATGAGCTCAGAGAAGAGAAAAATTGCATATATTGATGGAAAACCCTATGAAATTGGGGCTAATCACACATCAATATTAAAGTTCGTTAAAAGTTATGTTGGAGAGAAAAAAGTACCAACATTATGTGATGATCCAAACTTAGCACCTTATGGGGCTTGTAGAGTTTGCTCAGTTGAGGTGGCACTTGAAAAAGACGGCCCTACAAAAGTAGTAGCTTCATGTCATACGCCTGTTGCTGAAAACCAACACATCTTTACGACTAATGAAAATTTACATTCACTTAGAAAAAATATTGTAGAATTAGTTTTAACAGATCACCCAATGGAGTGTGATACTTGTGAAGTGAACAATAACTGTGAATTACAAACTGTTGCTAATGATTTAGGAATAAAGGATCACAGATACAACAGCCCTAAACAACATAAAGGAATTCCAAGAGATACTTCTCATGATTATATGAGAATGAATCTTGATAACTGTATTAATTGTGGAAGATGTGTAAGAGCGTGTGATGAAATTCAAGGTTCATTTGTGCTTACAATGTCTGGTAGAGGATTTGAAAGTAGAATTACTACAGATAATGACATGATGTTTGGTGACAGCTCATGTGTATCTTGTGGGGCATGTGCTCATACATGTCCAACGGATGCAATATCAGATGTATACCAATCTAAATCTGCAGCGATTGATAAAAAAGTTAGAACCACTTGTTCGTATTGTGGAGTTGGTTGTAATTTAGAGACATCAATTAAAGATGACAAAGTTGTTGCAATTGATACTCCAAAAGAAACAGAAGTAAATGCAGGGCATACTTGTATTAAAGGAAGATATGCATTTGGTTTTTATGATCATCCAGACCGATTAAAAACCCCTTTAATAAAAAGAAATGGAAAATTTGAAGAAGCTAGCTGGGATGAGGCTTATGATTTTATTAAAGATGAAATGCAAAGAATTACTAAGAACCATGGACCTGATGCTTTTGCTGGTATTTCATCCGCTAGATGTACTAATGAAGAAAATTATATTTTTCAAAAAATGATTAGAGCTGTTGTTGGAACCAACAGTATAGATTGCTGTGCAAGGATTTGTCACTCACCTACTGCTTGGGGTATGCAACAAACGTTTGGAACAGGTGCTGCAACAAACTCTACTGAAGATATTTATCATGCAGATTTATTTTTAGTTATTGGAGCAAATCCAACTAATGCACATCCTGTGACAGGTGCAAAAATTAAACAACAAGTCATGAAGGGTAAAAAATTAATTGTCCTTGATCCAATTACAACTGAATTAGCTAAACTTGCTGATTACCATATCAAGTTAAGACCTGGAACAAATGTTGCGGTACTTAATATGATGTTACATTTTATTATTAAATCAAAATTATATAATAAAGATTTTGTAAGAGACAGAACTGAAGGTTTTGATAATTTTATCAAAGAAATTGAAAGACAAGATGTTGATCAATTAGCTAAAGTTGCAGGAGTTGATAAACAATTAGTTAAAGAAGCTGCTATTGCATATGCAACTGCTAGAAATTCTATGGAGTTCCATGGCTTAGGAGTAACTGAGCATGAGCAAGGTTCAAAAACAGTAATGTTAATTGCTGACCTTGCAATGATTACAGGAAATATTGGTAGAAAAGGAGTTGGAGTAAATCCACTTAGAGGACAAAATAATGTTCAAGGTGCCGCCGATATGGGTTGCCAACCGCACCAAGGTGCTGGATATTTTGAGGTAGCTGATGAGAAAAATCAACGATTTTACAGCGAAAAATATGGGGTAACACACCCAACCAAAGCTGGATTAAAGATCCCTCAAATGTTCGATGCTGCAATTAAGAAAGAATTAAAGGGACTTTGGATTATTGGTGAAGATATTGTTCAAACAGATCCTAATAGTTCTCACGTCATTGAAGCAATGAACTCATTAGAGTTATTAGTTGTTCAAGAAATATTTATGAGTGAGACAGCAAAACTTGCAACTGTTGTTTTACCTGGAACAACTTTCTTAGAAAAAGATGGAACATTCACTAATACAGAAAGAAGAATTCAAAGAGTAAATAGAGCAGTACCTCCACTCCCTGGAACAAAACCTGATGGTGTTATTGTTACTGACATGATGCAAAAGTTAGGTTTTGATCAACCAACTTATGATGCTGATAAAATGTTAGCTGAGATCGCTGATGTAGTTCCATTCTTTAAAGGAGTTACAAGAGAAAGATTAGGAAAATTAGGTTTACAGTGGCCAGTTAAAGAAGATGGAACGGATACTCAAATTTTACATACTGAAACTTTTAAACTTGGAAAAGGTAGACTGAAAAATTTTGATTGGAAAGAATCGACAGAAGTTGAAACCAATAAAAAAGAATACCCATTAATTTTAACAACCAGTAGAGTATTACAACATTATAATGCAGCAACGATGACAAGAAGAACAAGCAATATCAATATTGTAAATGAAGATTTATTATTAGTTCATCCTAAAGATGCAGCTGCAAGAGATTTAAATACAGGTGATATTGGAAGATTATATTCTGGTAGAGGTGAAGTTGCTTTAAAAGTCGAAGTTACAGATAAAGTCAAAGAAGGAATTGTATTTACTACATTCCATTTCCCTGAGCATATGGTCAATATGGTTACTGGTCATGGAAAAGATGAAGAGACAATGTGTGCTGAATACAAAGTTTCATCAGTTGAAGTACAAAAAATTTCTAATCAATTTAAAACAACAGTTGAGCCTAAAGATTATCAAGCTGAAGTTAAATAATTAAAATGACCGTAGGTTGGCATTTTGATAATACATACTCAAAGTTACCTAAAAGCTTTTTAGAAAATATCAAACCTGTTCCTGTTAAAGATCCAAAGTTAGTAATTTTAAATAAAAATTTAGCAGAGCAACTAAATTTAGATTTTTCAAAATTTTCTGAAATTGATTTAGCAAAAATTTTTTCTGGTAACAATTTACCCGATGGAAGTGAAACAATAGCACAAGCTTATGCAGGTCATCAATTTGGTCATTTTACAATGCTTGGTGATGGTAGAGCTGTTATGCTAGGAGAGCACTTAGATAAAGATCAAAAGCGTTATGACATTCAATTTAAAGGATCAGGTAGAACTTCATTTTCAAGAAGTGGAGATGGTAGAGCCGTACTCGGTCCAATGCTAAGAGAATATATAATTAGTGAAGCAATGCATGCACTTAATATTCCAACTACTAGAAGTCTTGCAGTAGTTTCAACTGGTGAAGAAGTTATAAGAGAACAAATGTTACCTGGTGCTATACTTACAAGGGTAGCCTCTAGTCATATACGAGTTGGCACTTTTCAATATATTGCAGCTACTCAAAATCCAGATGATCTAAAAACATTATTCAATTACACAATTGAACGTCACTATCCTGAAATTAAACAATCTGAGACAAAAGCATTGGATTTATTGAATTTATTGATGAAAAAACAATGTGAACTTGTGATCAATTGGATGCGGGTTGGCTTTATTCACGGTGTAATGAATACAGATAATATGACAGTTAGTGGTGAAACTATCGATTACGGCCCTTGTGCTTTTATGGATCAATATCACCCACAAACTGTATTCAGTTCAATCGATCAGCATGGAAGATATTCCTACAATAACCAACCTCGAATTACTAAATGGAATTTAGCAAGGTTTGCAGAATGTATAATCCCTTTAATTGATAAAGATGAGCAAAAAGCAATTTCGATTGCAACAGAAACGATAAACAATTTTGAAAAATTGTATGAAGAAAAATGGCTCAATATGATGAGAGATAAATTAGGATTATTTAGTGAGGATAAAGAAGATAAAAATTTGATCTTTGAGCTATTAACTTGGATGGAAAACAATAAGGCTGATTTTACCAATACATTTTGTAATTTAATGGAAATTCAATCCATTAAAGATCCTATTTATCAAAATGAGGAATATTTAAATTGGAAAACTAAGTGGAAAAAAAGATTAGAGAAAAATAATACTGATAAAGAAAAATACTTAGAACTTATGAGATCTGTTAATCCTATATTTATTCCAAGAAATCATAAAGTTGAAGAAGCTTTAAAAGATGCAAGTGAAGGCAATTTAGAAACACTTAATAAATTACTAGAGGTGATTAAAGATCCATATAAAGACAATAACATGTTAGAGGAATACCAAAAACCAATGCCTAGTAAAAATGGCAAATATCAAACTTTTTGTGGAACTTAATTACAATACGTAAGGTTCCGGCCTAGCCTTTTGCTCTAATACTCTTTCAACAGCAAACACACTTACATCTATAGTTTGATAAGAACCTGTAGTGATTAATTCTGTTAAAGCTCTACCTATACCTGGTGCTTGTTGTAAACCTCTACCAGTAAACCCAGATGCCATATAAACATTTTCATATTTAGGATGCTTTCCAACAATTGCATTACTATCTAATTTATTATGATCATAAAAACCAGCCCATGCCCCTGTTAATTTTAATTCTTCAAATGCAGGTATTCTTTTTGCTAAAGCAGGCCAAACAATTTCTTCAAAATCATCCCATGCTGGTTCAAGATTTGAATCATCGAATGTCCATTTAGGGGATCCTGCCAAATATTCTTTTCCTTCAGGTCTCCAATAAACTCCAGTTGTTAAATCAGCAGACAAAGGCATCTCTTTAATATGTGTTGGGCACTTAACTCTAAAGACAGTATGCTTTTGAGGAACAACCGGTATATCTTCTAATAATTTTTTAGTCCAACAACCTGCTGCTGATACAATTGTTTTTGCATTAATTTCTGAAATATCTTTCACCTCACCTTTGATAAATTCTGCTCCAAGTTCAATAGCTTTACTTTTTAAAGCACTATGAAATAAAAAAGGATCAATCCAGCCTTCACTTTTATCATCAGTGTAAGTCGCAGTTTCAATTCCTTCAGAGTTTATATAAGGAAAAATTTTTGAAAGTTCTTCTCCTGAAATATTTTTTGTACCTGCATCACAGGCTTTATGATTTTCTAATGCTCTATATTGCTCTTCCGCATGTTCTTTACCAAACATCAATAAATATCCATTTGGTACCATGCTTGCGGTTGGATTTGGATTTTTTTCAGTTTTTAATAATTCTGGGATTTGAAAAATAAATTCTCTAGCAAATTTACCTAGTAATATATTTTCTTTTTGGAAAAACTGTCTTCTAAAACCTCCTAAAGACAAAGGAAAAGAGGCAGTTTTATAAGTTGGATCTCGCTCTATGACTTTAACTTTTCTTCCCTCTTTAGATAGAAAATATGCAGTTGCAGCCCCTATTATTCCGCCACCAATTATAACAACATCATCCATATTAATTTAATATTAGTATGCTTACATTCAAAATCAAAGCAAAGATGGTCCATAGTAAATATGGCACCATTAAATAACTACTCATCTTTTTGACACGTCTAAATCTAACTATGAGAACTAAGATTAAAGAAATCAATATTAACAATACAACCAAAGCTAAAAATATGTTGTGATAGACAAAAAAGACTATGCTCCAAGCTGAATTAAAAACTAAATGTATAAAATAGATATAGACTGTATTCATATTTTTATTCTTAGAATGCCAATACATCCAAATTGCAATTGTCATCATTAAATAAAGGATAGTCCAAACTGGACCAAATACCCAATCAGGTGGATTAAAAGAAGGTTTGATTAATGTTGAATACCAAGGTTCTTTAAAACTGACTGTAGCTAACCCTCCAATTAATGAGGAACTGAAAGTGATAATAAAAAATAAAATAAAAGTTAAATATTTATTTCTGAGCATGTTAAGAATATATACAAAAAATTATGAATAAAAAAACTATTTGGATCACAGGTGGAAGTACTGGAATAGGCAAAGCCTTAGCAATCAAATTTGCAAATAAGGGTTGGAATGTTGCTGTTTCAGCTAGAAGAGAAGAGTTATTAAATGAACTATCTAATCAATACGAAAATATTTCTGCCTATCCATTAGATGTCACTGATAAACAAAAGTGTGTTGATGTTTTTGAACAAATAAAAAATAAATACCAAGATATAGATATTTGTTTTTTTTCTACAGGAACTTGGAACCCTAAAAAAGAAAAAGAAATTGATGTAGAGCAAATAGAAGATGTGTTTAAAATTAATTTTTTTGGAACTGTAAATACTATAAAAGCAGTTGAACAATATTTTAGAGATAGAAAAAAAGGTACAATAACAATTGTATCTTCAATAGCAGGTTATAGGGGTCTGCCTAATTCTACTGGCTATGGTCCTTCAAAATCAGCGTTAAATAATTTAGCTGAAAGTTTGTATTTTGATTTTAAAAGATTTGGTGTTCGTGTTTGCTTAGTCTCTCCAGGATTTATTAAAACTCCAATGACTGATAAAAATGATTTTAAAATGCCGTTTATTAAAACTACTGATTATGCTGCAGATAAAATTTATGATGGCTTAATTAACAAAAATGTTTTTGAAATACATTTTCCAAAATCATTAACTGTTATATTGAAAATTTTAAGTTTCTTGCCAAGTAAACTTTATTTTAGTTTAGTGGGTCAAATGACCAAACATCAAAAGAAATAATTAATCTTTTACAAAAACAACAGTCAGCTCTGCAACTTTAAACCCAAACTTAGTCATGGTTGCTCTATTAATTGCAACTCTTTCATCTTGTTTAAAAATCCAGTCATCAAAAGTAATTTTCAACTCTTTACCTTTAACTGGTACTAATAAAACATATTCAAATTTAAAAGCAGGACCATATGAGTAACCAATTGCTTTTCCAACAACATCTCCCGCAGTTCCCTCATAGTTGTTTTCATCTATTTTGTTTATAGTCCATTCACGATTTTGTACTTCACCATCATCCCAATTAAATTTTTCTTTTAAAATTAATTGTTTGCCGTCCCAAGTTCCATCTAAATCAGCTGAAAACTGACGAGTTACTTTACCAGATCTGTTCTGTAAAACTCCCCAAGCTTTTACGTTACCTGATAAATACTCTTCAATAATTAATCTTGGCTCTTTATTTTTAAAATCTTCTGGTTTCATAGCACTATTGTTTGAACAGCTTGTAATTAAGAATGCTAATATTATCAATAAAATAGATCTCATTGTTTTTATAATCATTATTGTTCCTTTTATTTATTTTGTAATGAGAATTGAATCAAATCTATATTCCTGGATTTAAAACCAGCCTCACAATACGAGAGATAAAATTCCCACATTCTTTTAAAAGTATTATCAAATCCTTGTTCTTTTATTTGTTCCCACTTTTCATTAAATTTATCTCTCCAGATAGCAAGAGTGTTAGAATAATCCTCAGCATAAGAGTTATAACCATTAAAAAATAAACCATTATCAGAAGCGTATTTTTCTAAACTGTTTTTGGAAGGTAAAAATCCACCTGGAAAAATATACTTTTGAATGAAATCTTGTTTATTTTTATACCTTTCGTAGATGCTATCATCAATTGTGATTGCCTGAATAGCGGCTTTACCACCATCTGATAAATTCTGTTTTATAGTATTAAAATAGCTTTGAAGATAATTTTGTCCAACAGCCTCAATCATTTCAATTGATGCAACTGAATTATATTTTCCTTTAAGGTCTCTATAATCTTTAATCTCAATATTAACTTTTTCATTTAAACCACATTTTTGAATTCTCTCTTTTGCATATTCAAATTGCTTTTTTGAGATAGTGATGCAGTCTAATTTAACATCATAATTTTTACCTAAATATTCTGCAAAACCACCCCAACCACAACCAATTTCTAAAACCTTATCTCCATGATTGGGTCTCATTAAATCTATTAATTTTTGATATTTATTATTTTGTGCAGAGGATAAATCTTTATTTTGTTCATCAAAGATAGCACTCGAATAAGTAAGAGTTTTATCTAACCATAAAGAAAAGAACTCATTTCCAAGATCATAATGTTTAGCGATATTTTCTTTACTTCGACTTTTTGTATTTTTAACAAACTTGTTCTTAATATAATTAAATAATGGAAAATCAAAAACACCTGAAAATTTGTGAACTGTTTTAATATTTCTTGCTGTTAACTCAATTAAATTAGAAAGATTAGATGTTTCAAATTCATCACGCATATAACATTCAGCAAATGCAATACTTCCACCTTTTATTAAATTATAATTAAATGCTGGATTTTTAATTGTCATATCAGCTTTTAATTTTGATTGAGTGTCACCAAAATTTAACAAATTATTTTTAGCTGTTTTAATTTCCAAATGACCATAATCTATATTTTTTAATAATGAAAAAACAATTCTGTCTGAAATATTATTTAAGATCATTAATTTTCTATCGTTATATTGTTTCTTATTTTTATTTTTTTTTTGATAAATTTAATTCCTTTTATCCACAAATTAAAGGCTTCATAATGTATCGCTATAATTATCTTAAATGTCATAATGGGATGTTTTAAGTACGATTTTAATAGTTCTTTAGAATTAAAATCTATTCTTGTACCATCTTGAGATGCATAAAGAATTTTATCTTGGTCTTGATATTGATCAATAACTACTGAAATCTTTTCACCTGGTTTTAATAACCTAAAAAAATAACTACAATTCATTTCAATAAAAGGTGAGACATGAAATTTTTTACTACAATTATGTTGTAGAAGTTTTTGATCATCTTTGACTTTAAATACATAGGTGTGTTGTTCACCAAATGTATTTTTAACTTCATATAAAATTGCAATGATATTTTCATTTTCATCATAGATATAAAAAACACTCAGTGGATTAAAAACATATCCAAAAATTCTTGGATAACACAAAAGTTTAATCTTTATATTGTCAGTATTAATTTCATAGTTCTGTAATTGTTTAGTTACCCAGCCTATCAAAGGTGAACCATCTCTATCTCCATGATCTTTTTCAAAAAAACTTATTAAATTAAATTTATTTAATGAAAAAAAACTGATCTCTTTATCTAGAGTTTCTAGTTCAGATAGATCTATTAATAATGAAAAAACACTATATTTAAATGAATGGACTTTAGGTTTAAAACGCTTGTGTATTACTTTGCCGTTATAAATAGCTGAATTAATCATTAATGGTTTTGAGCATTTCTATTGAAGATTTTATGCCATCTTCATGAAATCCGTAACCAAAATAACTACCCGCAAATAAAGTGTTATTAATATTTTGAATATCTTTTAGTTTTGATTGATTATTCAAGGCTTTTTCATCGTAATAAGGATGAGTGAATTCAATTTGATTGTATATTTTTGAGCTATCAATCTCAAAAAATGGATTAAGAGTTAAAAAGATATCTTTATCTATTTTTAAATTTTGTAATTGATTTAACCAGTAAGTCACTGAGGATTGTTTGTGATCTTTTGGATTGAGAGCTGAATTCCATGAACACCATGCTTTTTTATTTAATGGCATTACAGATTGATCGGAATGAATAATGGCCGTGTTACTTTTATAATTAAAATTACTTAAAATATCTTTTTCTAAATCAGACGCATCATTTAAAATATTTAATGTATCATCTGCATGAGTTGCTAAAACTACTTTGTCATAAACAAAAAACTCATTCTCTGAACCATAATAAACTTTAACACTATTATTATCTCTGGTGATTTTATTAATTCCATAATTCATATAATACTCACCATTAATTTTAGATAAAATTTTATCTACATAAGTTTTACTTCTATTGGTTACGGTGTACCATTGAGGTCGATCTTTTAATTTAAACAATC
The DNA here is from genome assembly GCF_900177485.1 of Candidatus Pelagibacter sp. HIMB1321. Classification (NCBI taxonomy): domain Bacteria; kingdom Pseudomonadati; phylum Pseudomonadota; class Alphaproteobacteria; order Candidatus Pelagibacterales; family Candidatus Pelagibacteraceae; genus Candidatus Pelagibacter; species Candidatus Pelagibacter sp. HIMB1321. Next base: position 160,830 of record NZ_LT840186.1, on the reverse strand, counting down.
CGTGATTTTTAAAAAAACTTAAGAAAAAGCTTAATGGCATTTGTGATGCCTCATAAGGGGGCATTGACCAAATCGCAGATACCATTGGAATTATATGATAGTTTATAAAATAATCTGAAATTTTAATTTGCTTTAAATATTCACCTAAAGTTAGAGATTTATCTAATGAATTTGAATTAAGTTTTTCACAGTTTTTATAAAAACTTATAATTTCAAAAAACATTTTAATAAATTTTGGATTAAACAAGTTTTGCTTATTTGAAAAAATACCTCCTAAGCCTTTCCCACAATATTCGATATTAGTTCCTTTGACAGTAACTGAAAAAGACATATCACTTTTTTCAATTTCAATATTATTTTCAGAAAAAAAATTAATCAGGTTTGGATAAGTTTGTTTATTAAAAACCATAAAACCAATATCCACTGCAACTTTTTCTTTTTCAGAGTAATGAATATCTAAAGTATGTGAATGACCCCCAAAGCGATCTTCTTTTTCAAAGAGATCAACCTTATGTTTTTTAGATAGATAATATGCAGAACTTAATCCAGAGATCCCTGATCCAACTACTGCAATTTTCATTTATAAAAATACCTTTATGCTGCGGTATCTTTATACTCATCTATAGATGGACATGTACAGAATAAATTTTTATCACCATAAACATTGTCTACTCTTGCAACCGGTGGCCAATATTTAGTTGATTTTAAAATTTCTGTTGGATATGCCGCCTCTTCTCTTTCATATTTATGATCCCATTTATTTGCAGCCACTTCAACATGCGTATGAGGTGCATTTTTAATTGGGTTATCAATTTTATCAAATTGACCAGATTGAATTTTATCAATCTCATTTTTAATTGTTATCAAAGTATTACAGAAACGATTGATTTCATCTAAGCCTTCACTTTCGGTCGGTTCAATCATCATTGTACCAGCTACAGGCCAAGACATCGTTGGTGCATGGAAACCAAAATCGATCAGTCTTTTAGCTATATCTTCTTCTGTGATGCCAGTTTCAGACTTAATCTTTCTAATATCAATAATACATTCATGGGCAACATTTCCGTTTTTCCCTTTATATAAAATTGGAAATGCATCCTTAAGCTTATGAGCTAAGTAATTAGCGTTTAATATCGCAACTTGTGAAGCTTTTTTAAGTCCTTCTGATCCCATCATTTTAATATACATCCAAGAAATAGATAAAATACTTGAACTACCCCAAGGTGCAGCTGACACCGCGCCCATACCAGTTACAGGTCCACAATCTTTAATAACAGAATGTTTAGGCAAATATTTTTCTAAATGTCTTTTGCATGCAATTGGACCCATACCTGGCCCACCGCCACCATGTGGAATACAAAAAGTTTTATGCAAATTAATATGACAAACATCAGGACCAAATTTACCTGGTTTTGCAACACCTACTAACGCATTTAAGTTTGCGCCGTCCATATAAACTTGACCACCATTGTTATGAATCAATTCACATATTTCAGTAATTTTTTCTTCAAACACACCATGGGTTGAAGGATAAGTTACCATCAATGCAGCAAGGTTATCTTTGTGAGTTTCTGCTTTTTCTTTTAAGTCATCAATGTCAACATTTCCATGTTCATCACATTTAATAACTACAACCTTCATGCCAACCATTTGTGCACTTGCAGGATTTGTGCCATGGGCTGAACTTGGTATAAGACAAACATTTCTATTCGTTTCACCATTTTGTTCGTGGTATTTTTTAATTACCATTAAACCAGCAAACTCACCTTGAGCACCAGCATTAGGTTGTAAAGATACACCAGAAAATCCAGTAACAGATCTTAACCAATTTTTTAAGTCTGTGAAAAGAGTTCTATATCCTTCCATTTGCTCAACAGGTGCAAATGGATGGGGTTCTGAAAATTCTCTCCAAGTAACTGGGATCATTTCAGCAACTGCATTTAGTTTCATTGTACATGAACCTAAAGCAATCATTGATCTATTTAATGCAATGTCTGCATCTTCTAATTTCTTTAAATATCTCAACATTTCTGTTTCTGAATGATAACTATTGAAAACAGGATGAGTTAAATAAGATGAAGATCTTAATAAATTTTTTGGTAAGTTAGATAAATTTTCATTCATCTTATCTTTGATTGTTTCTGAACAATTAAAGATCTTTAATAATTGATTTGCACGATAAACATTTTTTCTCTCATCAAATGCAACTGACAGCATTTCAGAATTTACTTTTCTGATATTTACATTTTGAGAGAGAGCATTTTGATAAATTGATTCAGTTTTATCTAATGTTTTAATAGTAATTGTATCAAAGAAATGATCTGAATAAATTTCATAACCAGATTGTTTAATCTTATCAGCAAAGTTTTTTGCTAACTGAGATGTATTTTCAGCAATCTTTTTAATTCCCTCTGGCCCATGGTAAACAGCATAAGCAGCTGACACAATTGCAAGCAATGCTTGAGCTGTACAAATATTACTTGTCGCTTTATCTCTTCTTATATGTTGCTCTCTTGTTTGAAGTGAAAGTCTGTAAGCTTTATTGCCATGTCTATCAACAGAGACACCAATAATTCTTCCAGGCATTGATCTCTTAAATTCATCCTTTGTTGCAAAGAAACCTGCATGAGGTCCACCATATCCCATTGGAATTCCAAATCTTTGTGAACTTCCAACAGCAATATCAGCTCCTAGCTCAGCTGGAGTTTTCAGTTTAGCTAAAGCTAATAAATCACAAACTAGTACAGCTTTTCCATTATTTTTGTGAATTTTACTTATTGCTTCACTTGGGTCTTTGATATCTCCTAGTGTTCCTGGGTATTGTAAAATTCCACAAACAATATCTTCTTTTATTTCTGAATTTTCATCACCAACAACAACTGTTAATCCTAATGGTTCTGCTCTTGTTTTAATGACATCAATAGTTTGTGGATGACAATCTTTTGAAACAAAAACAATATTAGAGTCGTTTTTACATAATCTATAACTAAGTCCAACCGCCTCTGCAGCAGCTGTTCCTTCGTCTAATAATGAAGCATTAGAAATATCCATGCCTGTAAAATCACAAATCATCTGTTGGAAATTTAACAACATTTCCAATCTACCTTGTGCAACCTCAGGCTGATATGGAGTATACGATGTATACCAACCTGGATTTTCTAAAATATTTCTTAAAATTACATATGGAGTGAAAGTTCCGTAGTAACCCATTCCAATAAAATTAGAGTAAATCTTATTTTTTTTTGAAATAGCTTTTAATTTTCTCAAAGCTTCATACTCAGAATTTGGTTCACCAATTTCTAGCTCCTCTTTCAATAAAATATTTTCAGGAACTGTTTTTGAAATCAAATCATCTAATGATTTAAAACCAAGTTCACTTAACATTTTATTTTGATCTTCCTCTGATGGACCAATGTGTCTTCTTATAAAATCTCTTTGAGAACTTTTAAGCATATTAATTACCACTTTCCTTTGCAAATTTATCATACTCGTCTTTGTTCATTAACGAGTCTAACTCTGCTTTATCTTTTATTTTTAATTTAAAAAACCATGCATCATTTTCTGGATCTGAGTTTACTTTTCCAGGATCATCAACAATAGCTTGATTGTTTTCAACCACTTCTCCAGATACAGGTGTATACACATCACTTGCTGCTTTAGTAGACTCTACTACACCAGCATTGCCATCTTTTTCAACAGAAGAACCAACTTCAGGAAGTTCAACAAAAACAATATCACCTAACATTTCTGTTGCATGTTGAGTAATCCCGATAGTTGCAACTTCTCCATCTAATTTAATCCACTCATGTTCTTTTGAATATTTAACTTCACTCATTAGTTCACTCCTTTCACATAGCTTTTTTTATAAAATGGCAACCCACAAATATTTGCAGGATACTTTTTTCCCCTCACCTCAAGAAAAATTTTTGTATCTTTTTTTGAAAATTCTTTGTTTATGTAACCCATTGCAACTGGACCATTTACACTTGGACCAAATGTACCACTTGTAACTTCACCAACTAAATTATCTTCTTTGTTAAAAATTTTTGTTTTTTCACGAGCAATAATTCTTCCCTCAGGTTTAATCCCAACTCTGATATTTTGAACACCTTCATTAATTTGGGTTAAAATTTTTTCGCTTCCTAAAAAGTTTTTGTCTTCAATTCTTTTTTTTGAGATTGCCCACTTTAAATTAGCTTCTATTGGTGTTTTATGAATATCTAATTCATGACCGTATAAACATAACCCTGCTTCTAATCTAAGAGTGTCTCTTGCACCAAGTCCAATTAATTTTGCACCTTTTTCAATTAGATTATTAGTAAGTTGTTCTATTTTGCTATTATCTAATGAAATTTCAAATCCATCTTCACCTGTATAACCAGATCTTGTGATAAATGTCTTTGAACCTAAAAATTCAAACCAATTACCAGACATAAAAGATAAGTCATTTACTCCAGGAATTAATTCTTCTAAAATTTTTGAGGATTGAGGTCCCTGAATAGCTATTAATGATTTTTCATCATCTAACACCATCTTATATTTACCACCTAAAGTTTTTTGCAAAATTTCAAAGTCAGTATCTTTACAAGCAGCATTAAGAATAATTATTACTCCACCCTCTATTTTAGTGACAATCAAATCATCGTGAATGCCAGCATCAGCATTCATTAAAAAGCTGTATTTTGAGTGGTTTACTTTTAGATTTTTTAAATCTATTGGAAAAATTTTCTCTAAATCTTCTAATAATTGATGGTCACCGTAAATATATAGTTGGCCCATATGAGATACATCGAAAATACCACAATGGTTTCTTGTAAACTTATGCTCTTCAACAATGCCCTCTTTATATTGGATTGGCATTTCATAACCTGCAAATTCAACAAACTTTGCGTTGTGTTGTTGGTGAAGTTTGTGAAGCGATGTTTTTTTTATATCCATATTAACTCAAAACACCCATCTGTATATTTGCCTGAGAGTTTTGCTCCTTCGGCGAGAACTTAATCTCTTTCCAGAGTTAATATGTTACGGTCCTTTTTGCCTGAGAGATTCCTGGGCGGTTGCTCCTTCGGCGCTACGATAGTCTGTAGTCTCTCCCGTATTAAAATATTCTATTAATATAGTAGTAATGTCAATTGGTATTAATCTGCTTTTTGTCTGCAGCGTATAAATTGTAAAACTGCAATAATACTGCGAATATTACGATTGAACCTCCAATTAATACAATAAATGGTGGTTGCTCATTAACAAACAACCATGCCCATATTGGACCTAAAACAGCTTCAGTTAACATAATGATTCCAACCATAGCTGAGGGTGTTCTTTGAGCACCAATTGTAATTAAAATAAAACCAAATCCTAATTGAATAAAGCCTGCTAAAAATCCTAAGAAAATATCATGTCTAGAAATTAAAATTTTTTCTGACATTAAAAATCCTATCAGTAAGGCAAATATTCCTGCAATAAACTGAGCTGGAACCATATCTACATTTGGGTATTTTCTTACAACTAAAATTAATACCGCAAAAGAAATAGGCATTAAAAAAGCAGCTATATTTCCTGTCATCTGACCCGGTGACAAAGAACTACCTACCATTAGAAGAATACCTGAAATTGCTAAAATGATTGAAGCTAAAGTTATGTTAGAAATTTTTTCTTTTAAAAAAAAATATCCAAAAATTGCTAAAAATATTGTTTGAGTTTGTATAATGAAATTAGCATTAGCTACTGTAGTATTATACATCGCGAATACATATCCACAAAAACCAAATGACAAAACAAATCCACCTAAAAAACCTGGGATACCAGAATCATAAAATGATTTTAAAAATTTTTTCTTATAAGTAATTATTAAATAGAGGCTAATTACTAATAAAAAGAATACAGTTCGCCAAAAAAGAATCTGCCATAAGGTTGCGCCCTCAAAAGATTTAACAATTAATCCACCAAAACTTAGACTGCAAGCTCCAAGAAATACAAGTAAAGGTCCTGGAAGATTTTTAATTAAATTCATTAATTGTATTAAAATATTTGTTTAATTCTTTTAATTGGTTCTTATATAGTTCCTCTGCTTCTTCAAGACTTACTTCTTCAAAATAAACTTCTGAATGAGGAGTTAATTGAGCTAGGCCATCTAAATCAGCAGATATAACAGTTCCAATTTTAGGATATCCTCCAATACTACCATGGTCAGCAAGCATTATAATAGGATTTCCGTCTGATGTGACTTGTATAGTACCTTTAACTAATCCCTCAGATTTTATATTAGAACTCACGATATTTTCTAAATTAGGTCCTTTTAATCTTATACCCATTCGGTCAATTTCGTTTGAAATTATAAATGGTTCTGAAAAAAAAATTTTTTTTGCTTTATCGGAGAAATAATCAAAGTTTGTACCTTTTATAATTCTAACTTTTTTCATTTTGGTATTTGAATATCTTAATTGAATAATTTTGGGATCTTTGTCTAAATATTTGTTTAAATAAATTTTTTGGTTTGTTGAAAATTTCTTGCCTTCGTTAGGACCAATATTCGCTTTTGTATTAACAGAGTAGCTGCCCCAAACTTTTTCAAATTTGAAACCATTTTTTACATTCAAATATCCATATACTGATGATTTAGTTGATCTTATATCTATTTCATCTTCTTCTTCTAAATTATAAATTTTATAACAATAGCCCTTTTCTATTACTCCACTATTTTTAATTATCTCAAAATCAACACTTCCTGTAATACAAATAAAACATCTTCCATTTTTTATTTTGAGGTGCGGACCTTGAAAAGCAAATTCGATAGCTGGATCATTTATTTCATTTTTTAAAATGATATTTGATAATCTATAATTTTTCCTATCAATTGCACCACTAGAAGTAACGCCAATATGATAAAGGTTTTTTCTTCCTTCATCTTGGATAGTTGTATTAATGCCTGCTCTTAAAACCTCAAAATACATTTATTTCCAATTTTCAAATTCATTTTTAGATATTTGGTAAAATACAATAGTGTCACCAGGGTTTATAAAATTTGGACTTTTTTTATTCTCTTTATCAAATATTTTTAGTGGTGTTTGACCAATAATATTCCAACCCCCTGGGCTTGGAAATGTATAAATATTTGCAAATTGCTCAGTAATACCCACTGCTCCTTTTGGAACGCTTAATCTTGGTGTTCCCAACCTATTGCACTGTATAGAGATATCTAAATCTCCTAAAAATGGCATACCTGCTATAAATCCAGTCATATAACAATAATAATCTTTATTAAAAAAAGATTTTAAAATTTCATTTTTATTTTTTTTTGTAATGCTTTCTAATCTCTGAAAATCTAAACTTACTCCTTCTTCAGTACATATTGGAATTTCAATTTTTTTCGTATTCTGATTAATTAAATTTGAAACTTTTAGATCTAATACTTTTTCTTTAATAGTTTTATAATTAGTCTTCTCAAGATCAATTCCAATAATCAACTTATTGTATGATGGGGTTAAATTTAAAATTCCTTCTATTTCTTTTGATTCAATTTTTTTATTCAACTCATAAAAATATTTTATAACATTTTGATTTACCTGTTTGCTAATTTCAGAACCAAAATCACAATATAAAGCAGCGTCACCTAAGTATGTTATATTTTTAATCATTTTATGATATTAATATTATATTATTATGGAAATTAATATAAATTGCGATCTCGGTGAAAAATCAAAACATCATTCAAATAAATATGATCCAGATTTACTAGAAATTGTAAATTCAGCAAATGTAGCTTGCGGTTATCATGCTGGTGATGAACAAACAATGAATGAAGTAATTCAAATTTCAAAAAAAAATGGTGTAAGTATAGGAGCTCACCCATCTTTCAATGATCCGGAAAACTTTGGAAGATCCAGAATAAATTTATCAGAAGGGGAAATTAAAAAATTAATTATTGATCAGTATGAAATACTTCAAAAAATTGCGTCAGATCATGATGAAAATGTGACTCATATCAAACCACATGGGGCATTGAATAATATGGCTTGTGAGGATATTAATTTAGCAAACATACTTGCAAAAACTATTTACTCAATAAATAAAGATTTAATATATTTAGTGCCAACAGGTTCAAAAATGGAAATTGCAGCTAAAAAGTTGAATATGAAAATAGCGTGTGAAATTTTCGCTGATCGTAGTTATGAAGATGATGGAAACTTAGTTTCTAGAAAAAAGCCTCACGCATTAATTACAGATCCAGAAGAAGCTAAAAAACATGTTCTAACTATGGTTCAAAATCAAGCATTGAATTGTTATAGTGGAAAAAAAATACCTTGTGAGATCGACTCTGTTTGTATTCATGGAGATAATATAAGTTCTTTAGCAACAGCAAGATCTATAAAAGAAAATTTAAAAGAAAATGGTCTTGTTTTAAAGTCATTAAGTAGTATGAGTAAATTTAATTAATCATGAAAAAAATTCTTATTATTATTATTTTTATATTGCTAAACTTCAATGCATATAGTGCTGGTAGTTCTTCTAACGATAGCTCAAATAGTTCAACTACAATTAAAAAATCTAATTATGAACAAGCAGTTTCTTACGTTAATAAAGCTAAGAAATTTGAAGAAGTTGGGAAACAAAAAAAGGCTGAAAAACAATACAGAAAAGCTCAAAAACTTCTGATAAAATCTAATGAAAAAAAACCTAATAATGCTGATACATTAAATTATTTAGGATTTACAACTAGAAAGCTTGGTGATTACAATTTAGGTGAAGAATATTATCTGCAAGGATTAGCTATTGAACCAAAACATAATGGCATAAACGAATATTTAGGAGAGCTTTACGTTGTGACTAATAGGATGGATCTTGCAAAAGAAAGATTAGATGTTTTAAAAAATTGTAATTGTGAGGAATTTCAAGAACTTAAAGAAATTATCGAAGGCACAAAAAAATCTAAATACTAACTACGCTCTACAATCTCAACATATTGAATAATAAAAATTTATATATAATATAAAAAAATCTTGTTCGAAGACTATTTCATACTATCCCAAATAATTATCATTAACGTTATAATGTCTGCCGATAACGCAATCATTATTGGAATGATTGCTGCAAATTTTGCACCAAAACACAGATATCAAATTATTATGTGGGGACTTTTGGGTGCATTGGTTTTTAGGATCGTTTTTGCAGTTTTCGCATCTTATTTATTTGGATTTGCTTATATAAAGATATTTGGTGGCTTGCTTTTAGTTTGGATTGTTAATGATTTAAGAAGAGATTTATTTGAAACAAAAAAAATTAAATCTCCAACAAAAGTATCTAAAGAACCATCTTATATTCAAGGAGTGTATAAAGTTCTATTTGCTGATTTAACACTTAGTTTTGATAATGTAATAGCTGTAGCAGGTGCTGCAAAAAATAATATTAATCTTTTAATGTTCGGATTATTTCTATCTGTCGTATTAGTTGGAACGTTAGCAAGATTTTTTGCTAAACAAATTCAAAATTATAAATGGATAGGTTATCTTGGTTTAATTGCAATTTTAGTTGTGGCATTACAGCTAATAATTGGTGGACTAGATGATCTAGACATCATCTCAATTAATGAGAGCTTTAAAAAGTTTTTTTAGTAAGAATATTTTTTACTAGGAAATTTTTTAGCGATTACTTCTTTTCTAAAACTTTTTACTGCTGACTGTATTGATTTTCCAAGATCAGCATATCTTTTTACAAATTTGATATTTGAATTAGTTAATCCCAAAAGATCATCTGTTACAAGAACTTGACCATCGCAATCATTAGAAGCTCCTATACCAATTGTGGGGATTTTAATATTTGATGTGATTTTCTTTGCTACAGCACTTTTAACACCCTCAAGAACTATTGAAAAAACACCTACTTGCTCAAGAGCTTTTGCATCTTTCATAAGTTGATTTTGCTCTCTCAAATTTTTTCCTTTAACTTTAAACTTCCCTTTTACTGATTGAGGTAAAATTCCTATATGACCCATCACATTAATATTATTTTGGATTAAATATTTTATTATTGGTATAATTTTAGTACCACCCTCTAATTTGACCGCATCACATTTTGTGTCCTTAGCTATTTTTTTAGCATTCTTTAAAGCTTCAGATTTATTTCTATAAGTCTGATACGGCATATCAACGACCATTAAACTTTTTGTAATCCCTTGTTTTACACTTTTTGAATGATTGATCATCATATCAAGTGTGACTAACCTTGTTGTATTAAACTCATACAAAACAGACCCTAATGAGTCTCCTACTAAAATTAAGTCAGTATAAGGATCAATATTCTTAGCAATGTTTTTTGAATAAGCTGTAAGACAAACAATCTTTGATTTAGATTTTTTCTTAATAAGATTTTCAATTTTAGGATTAAGCATTATAAATTACCAAATTCCCTCATTTTTCATTGAGACCCAAGGTTCTTTTGGTTCAAGATTACCTTCTTGCAATATTTCAATTGAAATTTTGTCAGGTGATCTAACAAATGCCATGTGACCATCTCTAGGTGGTCTATTTATGGTATAGCCCATATCTATTAGTCTTTGACATGTTTCATAAATATTTTTTACCTTATAGGCTAAATGTCCAAAATTTCTTGAACCATCACCCAAATCATCACCATCCCAATTGTAAGTCAATTCTATTTGTGCAGTTTCATCACCGGGTGCAGATAAAAATATTAGAGTAAATCTTCCACCTTCATTTTCAATTCTTTTGAGTTCTTTTAAACCTAACCCCTCACAAAAAAATCTTAAGGATTCATCAATATTAGAAATACGGATCATTGTGTGTAGATATTTCATAAAACCTTAATTTATAAATATTTGCTACTCTAGTTCAATAGTGCTTGGTGGTTTTGAAGTAACATCATAAACAACTCTATTTATACCTCTGATGCTATTTACAATTTTGTTTGAAACATATTGTAAAAATGACTTTTTAAAATCAAAATAATCAGCAGTCATACCATCTTCTGAAGTGATTGCTCTTAACAAACATAAATACTCATAAGTTCTATTATCTCCCATAACACCAACAGTTTTAACGGGTAGTAAGGCTGCATAAGCTTGCCAAATTTTATCATATAAACCTTTTTCTTTTAGTGCGCTTATAAAATAATAGTCTGCTTCTTTAAGAATTTTTATTTTTTCAGGTGTTATCAGTCCTGGCATTCGAATAGCAAGACCAGGACCAGGAAATGGATGTCTAGATATAATTTCTCTATTTAAATTTAATTCTAAACCAAGTTTTCTTACTTCATCTTTAAACAAGAACTTTAAGGGCTCAACAAGTTTTAATTTCATTCTTTTAGGTAAACCACCAACATTATGATGAGATTTTATTTTAGAGGTTTGACTACCTGTAACCGATTTACTTTCAATTAAATCTGGATAGAGAGTTCCTTGTGCAAGGTATTTTACATCTTTAATTTTTTTAGAATAACGCTCAAATATTTTAATAAATAAATTACCAATAATTTTTCTTTTCTTTTCTGGGTCTGTTACATTTTTTAATTTACTTAAAAATTCTTTTTCAGCATTTACATAAATTAAATTAATTTTTAATCTTTTTTTAAATGTTTGAACAACCTGAGTTTCTTCATTTTTTCTCAATAAACCTGTATTAACAAATATGCAGTATAATTTTTTGCCAATAGCTTTATTTAAAAGTTGAGCTACAACACTACTATCTACACCACCAGATAAAGCACAAATTACTTTATTATGACCAACTTGTTGTCTAACTTCTTTTATTAGTTTAATTTTTTGATCTTTAGGAGACCAATTTTTTTTAATTTTACAGATTTTAGAAATAAAATTACTAAAAATTTTTTTTCCATTTTCAGAATGGGTTACTTCTGGATGAAATTGAACACCAAAGAATTTCTCTACTTTACTTTCTACAATTGCATATTTTGAATTTTCACTTGAAGCAATAACTTTAAAAGTTTTTGGCAGTTTATAAACTTGATCTGCATGACTCATCCAAACTTTTTTAGATTTTTTATTGAAAAAGTTATCAATTAATAAGCTACTATTTCTTTTATAAATATTAGCTAAGCCAAACTCTCTATGTTTAGACTGCTTAACCTTTCCTCCGTTGAATTTTGATAAAATTTGATGACCAAAACAGATGCCGAGAGTTGGGATACCTAATCTTAGTATTCTTTTGTCAAATAAGTTATTATTCAATTCGTCAACGTTTAAGGGACCTCCAGACAAGATTATGCCTTTTGTATTGGATTTAATTTGAGTGCTTTTGATTTTTTTATGACTAACTAATTCTGAATAAACACCAAGCTCTCTTATTCTTCTTACAATTAATTGAGTAAATTGTGAGCCAAAATCAATTATTAAGATTTTGTTCAAATTTAAATCAAGACTCATTTTTCGGTTCTAAATTCTTTAAGTCCTGTAAAATTTTTCCATTTTTATCACATAAATTTTTACAAACCTTTGTAAATCTTTCAGATAATTCTTTTACTTTTGAATAATTAGTTCTTTCAATTCCCATTTCCATCATCAGTAATATTGCTTCTTCGTTAGTAGGATCAATTAACAATGTGGTTTCTAAATTTTTTTCTTCTTTTTTTAAATCTTCTTGTTCTTTATATATTTTTGCAAGATATAGATAAGAGTCGGCATGTTTAGGTTTAAATACAATGCTTCTCTCAAAAAGAAATTTTGCATCATCAAATTTTTTTGCTTCAAATAATTTTACACCTTCATTGAAAAATTCTTCTTTAGCTATACTGATATTTGTTAAATTTATTAAAAAAAATAAAGATAAAAATATTTTATAAAATTTAATCATTAATATTTTGCGTCACTTTTTATTATATCTACATTATGAACCATACTTTCATAAAAACCAGCTTTAGTAATTTTCACAAATTTAGGTTTATTTCTTAAATATTTAATCTGTCTAGATCCAAGATAACCCATTGAAGATCTTAAACCACCAATTAATTTAAAAATAATACTTCCAACATCACCTTTGTATTTTGCAAACCCTTCAACACCCTCAGGTACATATTTGGACATATCTTTTTGTTTTGATTGAAAATATCTATCAGCAGAGCCTTTGTTCATTGCTCCAACTGAGCCCATGCCTCTAAAACTTTTAAAATATTTACCATTCCTTTTAATTAATTTTCCAGGAGCTTCATCTGTACCTGCAAACAATGAACCAATCATAACTGCATCCGCACCTGCTGCAAAAGCTTTGGCTAAATCTCCAGAATATTTAATTCCTCCATCAGCAATGATTTTAACATTTTTATTTTTAATTCCATTTCTAACAGAAAGTATTGCACTTAATTGTGGAACACCTATTCCAGCAACTAATCTTGTTGTACAAATTGAGCCAGGACCAATACCAACTTTAATTATATCAACACCTAGATTTAATAAGTATTTTGCGGCCTCTGGTGTTGCAATATTTCCTGCACATAGCGCTGTTTTTTTAGTCTTAATTTTTTTAATTAATTTAACAATTTCAGAAACTTTTTTAGTGTGACCATGCGCTGTATCTACAACTATTAAATCTACTCCCTCTTTAAGAATTCCTTTAGCTCGACTAAGTTCATTTGGACCCGCACCAACTGCTGCACCAACTAGCAATCTTTTTTGTTTAACTTTTTTAATTTCAGTAATTTGTTTTTTTACATCTAGATTTCTGTGAATAACTCCAATGCCACCAGCTTTAGCTATCGCAATTGCCATTTTGCTTTCAGTTACCGTATCCATTGCAGATGATAACAGTGGAATTTTTAATTTCAGATTTTCAGTTAACTCAATACTTGTGTCAACTTCAGACGGTAAGATTTCAGAATACTTTGGAGCTAATGTAACGTCATCAAAGGTTAGAGCTTCTTTAATAGGATCCATAACGATTTATATACGATTCCCTTATTTTTTAAAGAGCCTATCTAAGATTTTTGCAAATTATAAAGCTTTCTTTTGAATCTTTTCTGCTAGATTTCGGTTTAAATACTTTTACCTCTTTAAAAATCTTTTTTCCAAGTTGAACAATTTCATTAAACGAACCACCCATGAATATTTTTGATATGAAAAACCCACTATTTGAAATGATATCTTGAGAAAAAATCATAGCTTCTTTGCATAATTCTCCTGTTTGTATTGAATCTATATTTTTAATACCTGTTGTATTTACAGCCATGTCAGACATTACTATGTCTGATTTATCAGTTAATAATTCTTTTATCTTCTTTTGAGTTTGATCTTCAGTAAAATCACCTTTTATTTGAAGCGTATTTTCAATTGGTTCCATCTCTTTAAGATCAATTGATATAATCTTACCATTTCTGACAGCTTTAGAAGCATATTGTGTCCAACTTCCTGGGGCAGCACCAATATCAATAACTGTTAATCCACCTTTAAAAATTTTAAACTTTTCGTCAATTTCAATTAGTTTGTATGCTGATCTTGCTCTATACCCATCAACTTTAGATTGACGAACATATATATCTCTTCTTTGCTTGTTTACCCAATTTTTTGAAATTTTATTTTTTTTCAATTATTTACTAAATCTCAAACTTTTTTCTACAAATCCACCCTCAAGATTTTCTATCTTAATTTTGATATCTTTGTTTGTTCTCATATCTTTTCCATCTTTCCAAATTCCTGCTGCAAGATGCATAATTCCTATTTTATAATTTGGTAAAAAAGGTTCAACAAAAGTATTTGCGTTTTCATCAAATTTTGGGAGCAAGTTACTTGTTATCCAATTACAGTTAAGTGGTAAAAATTCAGTTTTTAATTCATCAATATAAACTGACATATTGATAGCAAGACCTTCAGAGCCAAAAATATTTCCAGCTTTTAATGTCTGAAATAAATTGTTTTGCCAAGAAGACCAACCCGGTGAGTTAACTTCAAGTGAAAAAACACCAATATTAATATGTGGAGCAAAAGCAAGTTTACGAGCTTTTGAGTATCCAATTTTTGATTTAACAGCATGTTTGAAATTTTGAGATTTTATTATTGCAAGCTTACCAAATAACCAACTAACTTTAGATGTAATTTTATAGCCAGGTCCTATAGTTTGAGTAATTCCAAGCTTACCATTATCACAAGCTTTAAAATATAATTCAACTGATTGCCAATCATTTACCCAAGCATCACAATCAATCCATAGGTATTTTTCATAGTTAGGAAAATATTTTGGCAAAAAAGCTCTAGACACTTGACTTTTTAACCACTCTTTATCTTTTACTTTATAACCCGGAACTTCAATATCCCATTCAGCTGGTTTAATTTCATCTACTTTATCAAGTAGAGCTTCTTTTTGTTTATCTTCTAATCCAGCATCTAAAATACAAATTGCAACATTTTCACTTTCTTTAAATTGTTTAATTGAATCAATAAGCTCGTCTAACAGAGGATAATAATTAGCATCTGCTAATGAAACAATTACATTTTTTTTCATTAAAGAACATCTTCAAGATCATCATCACTATCTTGAATTTTTTCATTTTGATTTTGTTTTTTTAGTTTTTGATAATGGAAAAAACTAATTGGTAATAAAGTTAAATAAATTAATGAACTAATAGCAATGATATTGAAAGTGTAAATCAATAATAAGCCAAAAAACAAAACAATTCCAAATAATAGAAAAATAGTGGCTTTTCTTTGAATTACAATTTTCTTGAAAGAATAAGATGGAAATTTACTGATCAATAAAAAAGAAGTTGTTATAAAAAAAATTGGAACAATAACGTTATAATTAATTTGAAAAAAACTTAAGCCACTTAGGCTATAAATCAAAGGAGTTAAAACTAATATCCCTCCAGCTGGTGAAGGTACTCCTTCAAAAAAATTGTCTCTCCAAGAGGGTTCTTGATTTGAGTTTATATTAAATCTAGCAAGTCTTAACGCAACACAAATCACGTAAACCAAAGACAACAGCCAACCAAACTTTCCTAGTTCATTTAATTTCCAAAAGTACATTATAAAAGCCGGTGCAACACCAAAGCTAATCATATCTGTTAATGAATCTAGTTCTTTACCAACTTTAGAAGTTCCTTTTATCAATCTTGCAATTCTTCCATCCAAGCCGTCAATCAATGCTGCAAATATTATTGCAATTATCGCATATTCAAATTTGCCATCTAAAGCAAATCTTATGGAAGTTAAGCCTATACAAACTCCAAAAAGTGTAAGCATGTTAGGCAATAACATTCTTGCATTTTTTCTATCTGCTATAATTTTGAAGTTATTTTTTTGTTCTTGCATTTTATTTTTTTGCTAAAAGCGTTTCTCCTGAAATAGCTCGCTGTCCTATTTTAACTAACGGCTGGTAATTTTCATAATAAACGTCAGCTCTACTTCCAAATCTTATCATCCCTATTCTCTCACCCTGAGACAAGTCTTGATCTTTATTAGATTCACATACAATTCTTCTTGCAATAAGACCCGCTATTTGAACTACGATAATATCATTGCCATGAACGTCTTTAATTTTATAATAATTCCTCTCGTTATCTTCACTTGCTTTATCAAATGAAGCATTTAAAAATTTACCTGGTTTATATAAAATTTCTTCAATCTTTCCTTTGCATGGAGTTCTGTTCACATGACAGTCAAAGACATTCATAAATATACTTATCTTATTGAACTTTTTATTTTCTAAACTTAATTCTTTAGGGCCATCAACTTCCTCTACTTTAATTACCTCTCCATCAGCTGGGCTTACTAGGTAATTATCATCTTCAATGATCACTCTTTCTGGATCTCTAAAAAAATAATAAACCCAAATTGTTAGAACAAGTCCAATTAATCCTAAGAAGCTACTAAGACTATAAAGTATGATTGTAATTACCGCTGCAATAACAATGAACTTGTATCCTTCAGAATGTAATTTTGGAAAAATCTTGCTAAACATATTCTTCTATTTGATAATTTTTGATTAATATGTATATAAAACACTTAAATTCAATTAATAAGATATATTTCAAATAAATGAGTAAAATCGTAGTAAAAAATCCTGTTGTAGAGCTAGATGGTGATGAAATGACCAGAATAATCTGGGAGTTTATCAAAAATAAATTAATCCTACCTTATCTTGATCTTGGTATTGAATATTACGATCTTGGGATGAAAAGCAGAGATGATACTGATGATCAGATCACTATAGATTCTGCTAATGCAATTAAAAAAGTTGGTGTTGGAATTAAATGTGCAACAATTACTCCTGATGAAGCTAGAGTTGAAGAATTTAACTTAAAAAAAATGTGGAGATCTCCAAATGGAACGATTAGAAACATAATTGGAGGAACCGTATTTAGAGAGCCAATTATTTGTAAAAATATTCCAAAATTAGTTCCTTCTTGGACAGACCCTGTAATTATTGGAAGACATGCATTTGGTGATCAGTATAGAGCAACTGACTTTAAAGTTCCTGGCAAAGGTAAGATGGAAGTCAAATGGACTTCTGAAGATGGTAAAGATGAAATCAAATATGAAGTGTTTAATTTTACAGGACCTGGTGTTGCGTTATCAATGTATAATTTAGATAAATCAATTCAAGATTTTGCAAGATCATGTTTTAGTTATGGATTAATGAAAAAGTGGCCTGTTTACATGTCCACAAAAAATACAATTCTAAAACAATACGATGGAAGATTTAAAGATATTTTCCAAGAAATTTATGACAATGAATACAAAACTGAATTTGAAAAACATAAACTAACTTATGAACACAGATTAATAGATGACATGGTTGCATGTGCAATGAAGTGGAGTGGAAAATATATATGGGCTTGTAAAAATTATGATGGAGATGTTCAGTCAGATACAATGGCTCAAGGATACGGATCGTTAGGTTTAATGACGAGTACTCTTTTAACTCCAGATGGTAAAACAATGGAAGCTGAAGCAGCACATGGAACTGTAACGAGACACTACAGAATGCATCAACAAGGAAAAGAAACTTCTACAAATCCTATTGCTTCAATCTTTGCTTGGACTAGAGGCTTAGCTCATAGAGGTAAACTTGACGGTAATGATGAATTAATAAAATTTGCAAATACTCTTGAAGATGTTTGTATAGAGTGTGTCGAAAATGGAGCAATGACAAAAGATTTAGCAATCTTAATTGGACCATCAAGTAAATATCTTACTACCAATCAATTTTTAGATGAAATTGATGGTAATTTAAAAAAGAAATTAAATTAATTTTTTAATACTTTCAAAAGCGTCATCAATTTTTGTACTGTCTTGACCACCTGCTTGTGCAAAATCTTTTCTTCCACCACCACCTTTGCCGCCAATAATTTCTGAGCCAACTTTAACAAAAGTAACCGCATCATATTTTTCAGTTAACTTATCTGTAACTCCAACAGCTAAACCAACTTTTTCATCTTTACTTGCAAAAACTACAATAATTCCTTCACCCAAATCTTTTTTACCATGATCAACTAATTTTCTAAGTTCTTTTGGAGGTAAATCTGAAATTTTTTGAAATCTGATATTTACATTATTTACTGTTTGATCATTAGTAATATTTTTTGATTTATCTTTTAATATTGAGTTAACAGATAAGGTCTCTAGTTGCTTTGTAAGATTTTTGATTAAAACCTTTTGATCACTTTCGTCCAAAGAAGGTTTCCCTCCCAAGTTTGTTATTTGATCACTAAGGTCTTTTATAATTTCATCGTTTTTTTCAGAAGATAGGTTCAGTTGTTTTTCTTTATTTTCTAAATATTCCTCTAATTGTTTATCTCTTAAAGCCTCTATTCTTCTGACCCCTGCCGCAATTGAAGACTGGCTAATAATTTTAAATTTGCCAATATCACCAGTATTTTTTACATGAGTTCCACCACATAATTCTGTTGAGAAATACTTCTCTCCTTCCTCGCCCATTGAAAGCACTCTTACTTCATCTCCATATTTCTCTCCAAATAAAGCTAAAGCTCCATTTTCAACAGCCTCTTTGGGTGTCATAATTCTTGTTTTTACCTCTGATTTTTTTTGTACCATCTCATTTACATAGTTTTCAATTTTTCCAATTTCTTCATTTGAAATAGGTTTCATGTGACTAAAATCAAAACGTAATCTCTCAGGTTCAACCAATGATCCTTTTTGAGTAACATGATCACCCAATACTCTTCTTAAAGACTCGTGCAATAAATGAGTTGCTGAATGATAAGCCCTAGTATCATTTCTTCTATTTACATCAATTTTCAATTCTACATCTTGGTCAAGTTTTATTGATCCACTTACAACTTTTCCATAATGAACAAATAAATCACCTAATTTTTTTTGAACATCGGTGACTTCAAATTTAAAATCATCTTTTACAATAACCCCTTTATCTCCTACTTGTCCCCCTGACTCAGCATAAAAAGGTGTTTGGTTTAAAACTATCATACCTTCATCATCTTTATTAAGCACTGATACTTCTTTATGATTTTTCAATAAACATTTTACAATTCCTTGCGCTTGATCATTTTCATATCCAAGAAATTCTGTTGGTCCAATTTTTTCTTTAATTCCAAACCAAATTTTTTCTACAGCACTATCTCCAGAGCCTTTCCAGTTTTTTCTTGCAAGCTCAATACTCTCTCTCATCAACTCACCAAATCTATCTTTATCAAATTTTAAAGACTTTGATTTTAATATGTCCTCAGTCAAATCAATTGGAAACCCATAAGTCTCATATAATTTGAAAGCAACATCACCAGGTAAAACTTTATCTATTTTAGAAATCTCTTCATTCAAAATTTTAATTCCTCTATCAAGTAAAACTAAAAATTTTTCTTCCTCCATTTTTAAAGTTTCTTTAATTAAAGATTCTGCTCTAGTTAATTCAGGATAGCTTGCTGACATTTCTTCTAACAGAGTATTAAACAAGTTTGCAAAAATTGGTTTCTTAGATCCTAACATATGAGAATGTCTCATTCCTCTTCTCATAATTCTTCTAAGCACATAACCTCTTCCTTCATTTGATGGAAGAACTCCCTCAGCAATTAGAAATGAGCTTGCTCTTAAATGATCAGCAATAACTCTAAAACTCGAAAGATTTTTTTGATCGGGTTTTTGTTTAACTATGTCTGAAGTTGATTGAATAATCTTTTTAAAATGATCTGTCTCATAATTATCATATGTGCCTTGTAATAAAGCAGCAATTCTTTCAAGCCCCATCCCTGTATCTACAGATGGCTTTGGTAAATTAATTCTTTCATCTTTTGAAACTTGTTCATATTGCATAAAGACCAAATTCCAAATCTCGATAAATCGATCACCATCCTCTTCAGGAGTACCTGGCAATCCTCCTTTTAAATGATCACCATGATCATAAAAAATTTCTGAACAAGGCCCACAAGGACCTGTCTCACCCATTGACCAAAAATTATCTGAAGTTGATATTCTTATTATTCTATCGTCACTAAAACCCGCAATTTTCTTCCAAAAATTGAAAGCTTCGTCATCTTCATGAAAAACTGTTACATAAAGTCTGTTTTTATCTATTCCAAAATCTTTTGTTATCAAATTCCAAGCATAATCAATGGCTTGTTCTTTAAAATAATCTCCAAAGGAAAAATTTCCTAACATTTCAAAAAATGTATGGTGTCTTGGAGTATAACCAACATTTTCTAAATCATTATGTTTTCCACCTGCTCTCACACATTTTTGTGAAGTAGTTGCTCTTACATAATCTCTTTTCTCTAAACCGGTAAAAACATTTTTAAATTGAACCATGCCAGAATTGGCGAACATCAATGTCGGATCATTGTTGGGCACTAGATTGCTAGACTCAACAATTTTATGATCATTTTTTTCAAAGTATTTTAAAAATGTACTCCGAATTTCATTGAGTGATTTATCTGCCATATTTTTAAAATACAGCTTTTTTATTTTATGTCTAGATAACTGTAATGAAGGGAAAAAGGCGCTTAAATACTAAGCGCCTTTATAATTTAAAGATGACCTAAAAATTAATTCTTTTTAGAAGGAGGAGTAGCTTCAGTCTTCACTTCTTCTTTTTCAGCTACTTTCTTTTCTTTTTCAATTTTCTCAGGATCTAGTGGGTTACCTTCAATTTTTTTAGTAATCACTCCAGCTTTTTCTCTAATTGCAAGCTCTACTTCAGCTGCAACAGCTGGGTTTTGAGCTAGATAAGTTTTGGCATTTTCTCTACCTTGACCTATCTTCTCACCTTTATAAGCATACCATGCTCCTGATTTTTCAATAATGTCTGCTTTAGCACCAAGGTCAACTAATTCACCCATTTTGCTAATGCCTTTTCCATACATCAAATCAAATTCAACTACTTTAAATGGAGGTGCTACTTTGTTTTTAACAACCTTAACTCTTGTAGAGTTTCCAATAATTTCGTCTTTATCTTTGATTGCTCCTATTCTTCTAATATCCATTCTCACAGATGAATAGAATTTTAAAGCATTTCCACCTGATGTCGTTTCAGGACTTCCAAACATAACTCCAATTTTCATTCTTATTTGATTAATGAAGATCATCATTGTGTTTGTATTTGAAATTGAACCAGTTAACTTTCTTAAAGCCTGGCTCATAAGTCGTGATTGTAAACCAACGTGATGATCACCCATTTCACCATCAATTTCAGCTTTTGGAGTTAAGGCAGCAACAGAATCAACAACAATTACTGAAATAGAGCCTGATTTTACTAATGTATCAGCAATTTCTAATGCTTGCTCACCAGTGTCAGGTTGTGAGATTAATAATTCCTCAGTATTAACTCCTAATTTTTTTGCATAAACTGGATCTAAAGCGTGCTCTGCATCTACAAATGCGCAAATTCCACCTGCTTTTTGTGCTTCAGCTACAACTTGTAATGCCAAAGTTGTTTTACCAGATGACTCTGGACCATAAACTTCAATAATTCTTCCCTTTGGCAATCCACCAATTCCTAAAGCTAAATCTAAACTTAAAGATCCTGTAGAAACAGACTCAATATCCATAGCTCTTTTTTCACCAAGCTTCATTACAGAGCCTTTTCCAAAATTGTCCGTAATTTGAGCTATCGCAGCATCTAATGCTTTGTTCTTTTCTTTATTATCCATTTCTTGATCTTTAGTAGATTTAACTACTTTTAGGTTACTTTTCGTCATTTTTTGCCTCTTTTTTTAATTTTTTTAACACTCGAATCATGAAATAAATGTACACATTTTGTTCTCATTAGCAATAATTAATTATTATGAACTTAAAAATTAATACTTTTAGTTAATTTTTAGATATTCACTGTGAAGCAAGCCTATTGATTTAAGTAAGTTGAATTGGGATAGAATGTAATTTCTCTCGGAATTAGCAAGTGAAATTTGAGCGTTTAATAATAAAGAGTTAGATTGAATAACTTCTAAAGTTGTTCTGCCTGCTCCACTATTATACTCAGCTGCAATTCCTTCGTTAGCAATTTCAGCAGCTCTAACCTGTGCTTGAACTGAGTTTAATAAGCTTTTGTTTGATTGATAATTAGACCAAGCACTTGCAACGTTTGTTTGATTTTTTTTTGTAACACTATCTAAAATTAGTCGAGATCTTGTCTCTATGCTTGAACTTTTATTTAATGAAGCTCTGTTTTTACCTCCGGAATAAAAAGGCCAAGATACTGTAGCTTTAATTGTATCTTTTTCTCTTTCATCATATGTTGAACTTAGATCATCGGTATAAGTTCTATCCAAAGACAAATTTGCAGTTGGTGCAAGATCAGATTTTGCAATAACTTTATCCTTTTGAGCTTGTTCATATTCTAATTGAGCAATAATTAAATCAGGATTAGTTTTCTTAGATAAATCAATTGCTGAATTTAAGCTTTCTGGCAAAGGATATTCTAAGATTGAATTTTTATCTAAAGATTTAGGATTATTTAATGAACCAATAATATTTTCATAATTCAATTTACTAGTTAGCAACTCATTCTCAGCTTGAATTAATTTTGCTTGTGCTTCAGCTAATGATGACTCTGATTGTGAAGCATCAGATAAAGTAATTTGCCCTCTCTCAACTCTAATTTGGTCTGTTTCGACTTGTCTACTTAATAGTTCAACGTTATCTCTATTAATATTAAGTTTTTCATTTGCTAACACAAGTCCTGTGTATGCTTCAGTTGTTTTATATAAAATATCCTGCTCTTTTTTTAAAAGTTTAGCTTTTGCTAATTCTAATCCAATTTGACTCTTTGATAACTCTGCCCCTCTTCCAAAATCAATTAAGGTTTGTGAAATCGAAATAGACTTTGTTAATGGGTCCACATCATTAATGGAAGCATTTCCACCTGATTGATTAGTTAGCTTATTTGTGTCTTCCTGACTTTTGGATCCAGATAAAGTAACCGTTGGTAAATAGTTACCTTTTGAAATTTTTAATTCTTGTTCTGAAATATTAATATTTTCTCTTTCAGCATTTAATTCAGAATTATTTTTAAATGCTTTTGATAATGCAGATGAAAAACTTTCAGCATTTGCATTTGAAATAATTAAAAAAGATCCAAATAATATTATTAAAATTTTTTTCATTTGCTTTTATATACTGCAGATTTTATCTGATGGTTACCATTTAAATTAAGTATTATTGAAGCGTATTTTGGCATATTTTTAAACATGTTTTCAGTAATTCTTTGATAAGTCTGCATAAAATTAATCACATCACCTTTGCTCATTATTTTATGATTTAATTTATTTTTTGTTTTTAACCAAAGCTTATATTCTTGCTTCAATCTCCACTTTTGTAACAAATTAAAATTTTTAGCTTTTAAATAGATTAAACAATTTAATTGGGAATATAATTTTTTATATTTACCATCTAATTGACTGTTAACATATTTTCTCCATTTTAATTTTTGATCGTTTGCTTTTTCAAGAGAGTTGATTGATTTTTTTAGAGTGTTATTCTTTTCTGATTTTGCACCTACGCACCAACCTTCAAAAATTATCACATCAGGTTTTTTGTTAATTTGATACCAAGATTTTTGAGGAGCTCTATCATCCACAGCTTTATTAAAACTTGGTAAACTAATTTTTTTAAATTTAGTTTTTTTTATATTATTAAAAAACTTAAGCATCATATCAATATCATGAGTTCCTGGAACACCTCTAGTAAGTAACATCGGATGTATTTTTTTTGATAATGCTAATCTATCTTTTCGAGTTTTATAAAAATCATCAATTGAAATCTTGAAAACATTTAATCTAAAATACTTAGTTAAAATTACTTTAATTAAAGTACTAATTGTTGTCTTACCTGTCCCTTGTCCTCCTGCTAATCCTAGAAAATAAGGTTGTTTAACAGAAGCTTTTTTTGAAATCCAAAAACAAATTGGTATTAGAAAAGATTTGATCATTTTATCTTTACCTTTGAATTTCTCTTTTGAAGTTTCTTGAGATCTTATAAATTTAAAACAATCTTTTTTAACTTTCTTAAAACAACTTTCAACAGATTGCATTGAGTCTATTTTTTTTGATCAAGTGGATGGTTGTTACCATCAATAATTGTTATATCTTTTAAATCAAAAGTATCTATCTCATCTACACATCCTAAATTAAATCCAGTCATTGCAGGATTACTTCTTGGATTGTGATGAGTATAAATTCCACAATTGGAACAAAAATAATGTTTAGCAACATTAGTGTGAAATTGATAAAGTTTTAGTTTATCTTCTCCTTTGGTAATTTTAAAATCTTCATTTTTAACCATCGACATAATCGCTCCCTTACGTTTGCAAATTGAACAATTACATTTAACAATTTTTTCAAGATCTCCATTTACATTTATTTCTGCTTCTACTGATCCACAATGACATATTAATTTTTTCATTTTATTTCCTTTTGATTGATTATCTTTTATACAATTCGTAAATTTTTTCTCTATCCTCTTTATTCATACCTTTGGTTTCTTCAATAAACTTGTTTCTAAGTTCTCTTGTTTTAAGTAAATAAAAACAAACTGTTTCTTTGCTATGATAAATTGCTTTTAATTCATCATCTATTTTGTTTAACTCCTCTGGAATTTTTGCTTTTATGCAAATCATTAGTTTTTTATTGTATTGGTGTTTTAGCTATTTATTGTAAAACTTATCCACAACTCCACAAGATGTAGTTTTGAATGTTCACGTTTTGATTCACTTTTGATTCAATTACGGACTCAAAATACAACCTATTGAGTGTATTTAATAATTAGTCTATAAATAAGAACAAAACAAGAACATGAAATTAACTATCCCATATTACTTACATAAAGCTGGTGCTGGGTTTCCTTCTCCTGCAACAGATTATATTGAAGAAGATATTGATTTAAATATTCATCTAATAAGAAATGTTCCAGCTACATTCATCATCCGAGTTCAAGGTAAATCAATGGTTGATGTTGGGATTAATGATGGAGATTTATTAGTCGTTGATAAAAGTTTAACACCAAAAAATTTCTCAACAGTAATAGCAAATGTTCATGACGAACTAGTCGTTAAAAGTTTAGTTCAAGAAAGAGATAAAAAATTTTTAACATCTGGGTCTAAAAATTTTAATGACCGAATTTTACTTAATGAAGATGAAGATATTTTTATTTGGGGGGTTGTAACTTATGTCATCCATTCAACATACTAAAAAGTTAGCTTTAGTTGACTGTAATTCTTTTTATGTCTCTTGTGAAAGATTGTTTAACCCAAAAATAAGAAAAAAACCTGTTGTCGTTTTATCAAATAATGATGGTTGTATCATCTCTAGGTCTAATGAAGCAAAAGCTTTAGGAATTAAAATGGGAGAACCTTATTTTAAAGCTAAAGATATTATCATTAAAAATAAAGTTGAAGTTTTTTCATCAAATTATTCTTTGTATGGTGACTTATCTAGAAGAGTAATGAGAACATTAAAAAGATTTAATACAGAAATAGAAGTTTATTCAATTGATGAAGCTTTTATAGATTTATCAAATTTTCCAGATCAAGATATAGAAAAAGTTGGAAAAGAAATTAGAGAAACAGTTTTAAAATGGACCGGCATTCCAACAAGTATAGGGATAGCCAAAACAAAAACATTAAGCAAAGTTGCAAATCATATAGCTAAGAAAAAGATATCAGGTGTGACTAGTTTAATTGGAATTGAAAATATTGATCCAATTTTAGAAAAGATAGATATTAATGATGTCTGGGGTGTTGGAAAGCAACTTACAAAATTTTATCAAAAGAATGGGATTTATAATGCCAAACAACTTAAGAATAAATCTAATAACTGGATTAAAAAAAGCTCTAATGTGCTAAGCTCAAGGACAGCGATGGAGTTAAGAGGTATTCCATGTATTAGTTTAGAAACAACAACAGCTAAAAGAAAAAGTTGTGTTGTATCAAGATCATTTGGTAAAAGAGTAGAAAAATTTCAAGAATTAAAAGAAGCGGTTGCAAGTTATTGCTTGAATGCATCAGAAAAAATTAGGTCAGAGTCTTTAGTTACAAAAGCAATCACTGTGTTTGTCAGAACTAGTCCTTTTCAAAGAAATTTTGGTTATTACTCAAATTCAAAAACATTAGATTTTCCAATAGCAACCAACAATAGTATAGAAATAGTAAAAGCAGCAGTTTCAATATTGGAAAGTATTTTTAAAAATGGTTATCAATATCAAAAAGCAGGTGTCATACTTACAGGACTAAAAAATGATGATGGCAGGAAAAATCTATTTTCTTCTGAACGAGATGAAAAAATAGGAAATCTAATGCGATCAATAGATAACACCAACCATCGATATGGAAGAGCTACGTTAAGTGTTGCAAGTGCTGGTGTTCAAAAAAAATGGAATATGAAGAGAGAATACTCTTCAAAGATAGATACAGCTGACTTTTATTCACTGCCAAAAATTAGAGCTTAAACTAAAATTTATTTCAAATTTTCAATACTGGCTATATTTTTTAAACAATCTTTAAATTCATCCATGTTTTCTCTCATAGATAAACTTGAGATCGAATAAATCATAATCAGTAATAGAATAAAGGGAATTAACATAATTATTGTAGCGTTAGACTTAATCAAATAAACATAAAATATAATAAATAATGCTGATCGAATTAGAACTGCATTTTTAAAGACACTAATAATAGATAAAGAGTGTTTTAAAAGATTTGAAAAACTCATTTTAGAAGGACCAAAATATCTCTCACCTCTAATAGATGGAATTGATATCTTGTTTTTCTCAACTTTAGTTAGTGCACCAGAAAAACTATTCCAGGTAGCTTTTTCACTAATTAATTTCTCAATAGTTGATTTGGTGAGACAGGTAAAATTTCCAAACTTAATCGAATGGCCAGTGAATACTAAAGTTATAAGTTTGTGAAAAAAATAACACAGCTTAAAAATAAAAGCTTCTGATCTTTTAACCCTTTCTCCAACAATTGTTTTGTTGGGATTATTTTCTATGGTTTTAATGAATTCTTTTATTTCTTCTGGTCTATCTTCTCCATCACCATCCATGGGTATCACATAATCAAATTCTTCTTTTTCCAAAATATATTTGAGACCAGCAGCTATGCATCTTGCATGACCCCTATTTTCTTTCATAAGAAGAATTTTGATTGAATTAATATTTGATAAATCTTCAGTTTCCAATTGTCGATCAAAAGTGGATGCATCATCAACTATGAAAATTGAAATTTCATGATTAATATTTTGAACTTCATTATCAATATTATTCAAAAGTTTTGACAATGATTGCCAATCATTAAAGACAGGAATTAAAATTTTAATTTTCATATTATCTTGAGCCAATCATACAATAACCATGTTTATCCATTTGGCCAAAATCTCCTGGACATATCTTTTTTAAAATTTCTGGATTGCCTACATAAATTATTCCACCATTGGGGTCTAAAGAGTTAACTTTTCCCTTAAGCTCCAAAAACCACTTAGGACGAGAAGGCAAATGATAAGATAAATTTCCTGCAAACCACTCATCTCCCACAACATACATAATTTCATTTGAAAAATTTTTATTCCATCTTCTCTCCACAAGATCTGCTATTTCTTTTCCAAAATAATCTGTACGTTTATTTGTTTGTTTAATTGAAATGTAAGAATACAAAATTGGTGACAAAAGTACTAAAAAAATAAATCCATATAAAAATGAATTAAGTTTTTTTAAATTAATTTGATTTTTAAAAAGATAGACTGTGAAAACACCAAAGAATAAATAAAATGGTGTCATCCACATAGTTCTTATTCTTGAGCCTGTTATTATAGAAGTAAGAAGCATCAATAAAATTGGTAAAAGATTTATAAAAACTAAAAATAACAATTTTTTATCTTTAAGATTTAATTTAAATTTAAATTTATTAGCCAATAAATACACCAATCCAAAAAAGGGTAATAAAATTGCTAATTGTTTTAAAATAAAAATTGTTGGAAATTTTAAATGATCAATAAAATTTGATGTTTCTAAACCTGTTCTTTTTAAACCATATGTCAAAGTTATAAAATTATTTTCATTTAACCAAATTAAATGAGGAACAAGCAAAATTATAAATACTTCAATTGCTATAAAATATTTAAAATCTAATCTTTTTAGCTTTTTAAAAAAGATGAAATATAAAAAAAGTAAAACAATCGATAACAATAAATACATAAATAAGTATTTAGATAAAAAACCAACTGCTCCAAAAAATCCTATTAAGATACAATCTTTAATATCAATTTCATTATTTTCAAAAATTCTCCAAGAATAAAAAACAACCATTGACCAAAAAGGTAGTTGGCAAACATTGACATTAAATTCTGGGGTAGTGAAATTATAAAAATAAATACTCTCAAGTAACAATACTGAGATCAAGCTCAATAATAAATTATTAAAAATCTCATTAGCTAATTTAAAAACATAAATAAAAGCTATGCATACAAATATTTGACTTAATAAATAATAAGCCCAGTCCTGAGCTCCAAATATTTGATAAAATAATTCTGGAAAAAAAGCACTTGCTGGAGGATGTTTATTAAAACCCCATTCTAGATTACTACCCCAAGCCAATGCCTCTATAGTATCTAACGGTAAATTTTGATTTGTGAGAGTTGGAACTAATGTCCAAATAATTAAATGAGATAATAAAAATATAAAAAATATATTGTTAATATTTCTTTTAAAAACATCCATTATTTAACAATTACATTAATTAACCCTGCTTGACACCCTAATTTTGCTGAATATACTTCGCGCCTACTAATTTAAAGCTATGCCTAAAGTTACTAAAACTAAAAAAAAAGTTACAAAAGTAAAAAGTAAAGAAACAAAGAAAACTCCAAAAAAAACAACTAAGCCTGTTGCAAAAGCAAAAGAAACTAGCAAAGCTCCAGTTAAAATTTCTAAAACATATATTCCAAAGGACACTGAAAAATATATGTGTGAAAAACATAAGGTATATTTCAGAATGAAACTGCAAGAGTGGAAAAAAGAATTAGTCAAATCAAACAATGAAGCTTTATACTATGGCAGTATGGATGATAATAGCATCTCTGCTGATATTGTTGATCAAGCAAGTTCATACACTGATAAAAATGTAGAGATGAAAGCTATCAATAGACAAATAAAATTAATCTCGGAAATTGATAAAGCTTTAATGAGAATTAAAGATGATACTTATGGTTATTGTCTAGATACTGCTGAGCCTATTGGTCTTAAAAGATTAATGGCAAGGCCAGTTGCAAAATATACGATTGCTGCTCAAGAAAAACATGAAAAAGAGGAAAAAGTTCACGTAGACGATTAATAGTTTATTTTTGGAACATCTTCATCTTTATTCATAAAAGCGTATCCCTTTTTCACCCCATCTCTCTTTGAAATTTCCTCATACCATCTTGATAAATTTTTGAAATTTTGAATTCCAATGTCATGCCATTCGTGTCTTGCAAACCATGGGAACGTTGCAATGTCTGCTATGGTATATTCTTCACCAGCTAAAAACTTTGTCTTAGACAAAACTTCATCTACCTCACTGTAAATTCTTTTTGAAATTTTGAAGTAACGCTCTTCACCAAATTCACTTTTACCAGGATTGTAATGATGAAATTGATGATGCTGACCTAGCATTGGTCCAATATAACCCATTTGTGCCATTAACCATTGATTGATATCAGTTCGATTGTCTTTATCATAAAATTTACCACTCAATTCACCTAGATAAATTAAAATAGCACCAGACTCAAAAATAGTTTTATTATTTTTGTGATCAATAATTACAGGTATTTTGCTAAATGGACTTATCTTTTTAAATTCTGGTTTAAATTGTTCATCATTGCTTATATCGATTTTAGTTACTTTATAGTCATAACCAATCTCCTCAAGCATGATACTAATTTTTTTTCCATTTGGAGTATTTTCAGAAAAAAGTTCTATCATTTTTTAACACCTAAACGCTCTTGTGCTGCTTTAGATGTTGTTGTGAATTCAAATCTTAGTTTTTCATCAGGTCTTGCATACTTAAAACATCCTCTTGCAGCTAACGCTCCTTCATGAAAACCTGATAATATCAATTTTAATTTGCCAGGATAATTACATATATCACCAATTGCAAAAATCCCTGGCTGATTAGTTTCAAATTTTTCTGTATCAACCTCTATTGTTTTTTTATTTAAATTTAATCCCCAATCCAAAATTGGACCTAGCTGCATAATCAAACCAAAAAAACCTAAAACATAATCAGATTTAATTTCTTTAATTTCACCTTCGTCATGTTTTATTGAAACTGAATTAATATTATTTTCACCTTGAATTGAATTGATCTGATATTTTGTAAATAAGTTTAATTTTCCATCTTTTTCTAATTCTTTAACTTTATCAACACTTGCTTGAGCACCACTAAAACCGTCTCTTCTATGTATTAAATTTATTTTAGAACTTTGTGACAGTTCTATTGCCCAATCTAAAGCGCTGTCTCCACCACCAAAAATAGAAATGGTTTTATCTTTAAAAATACTTTTATCTTTTATTGAATAAAATAATGATTTGTTTTCAAATTTTTCAATATCTTTTAATGGGAATTTTCTTGGCTCAAATGAACCAACCCCTCCAGCAATAATGATGCTTGATACGGTAAATTCATTATTGTTATTCGTTTTTACATACCAATTATTATTTTCTTTTCTTACTGTTTCAACTCTTTCATTCAAATGAAACTTAACATCAAAAGGTTTAATCTGTTTTAAAAGATTATTTGTTAATTCTTCACCAGTACATTCTGGTACCGCTGGAATATCATAGATTGGTTTATCAGGATAAAGCTCAATACACTGTCCACCTGCTTTATCTAAATTATCTACTATCTCACACTTAAGACCAATTAATCCTAATTGATGAGCGCAAAATAAACCTGTTGGTCCAGCACCAATTATCAATACATCTGTTTTAATCATTTAACCTTGTTTGGATGGGATATTTACAACTAAGCCATCAAGATCATCTGAAACAATCAGCTGACAACTTAACCTACTATTTTGCTTTGGCTCAAATGCCATATCTAACATGTCCTCTTCACCATCTTCTTTAGCTGGTAGTTTATCTAACCATTCTTCATTTACATACACATGACAAGTTGCACACGCCATCCCACCTCCGCAATCTGCATCAATACCCGGTACATCATTTTGTACTGCACCTTCCATCACAGAAAGTCCATTTTGAACTTCCAAAGTTTGGGATTTATTATCGTGGGTTATGTAAGTAATTTTTGCCATGTCCTAGATATATTCTGTTAAAAAAAAAGGGCAAGTATGTAAGTACATACTCGCCCCTTTTAAATCTTAACTTAGTAAAACTTACTTAGCTCTACCAGGTTGTTGCATTGCTGCTGCCCAAATGATTAGACCGAAAGCGATCTTGTTCAAGAAGTCAGCTGCGTTGTAAATCACGTTAAGTGAGCTAGCGTCTACTCCACCTGTCATGTAACCAAAAATGTAACCTAACGGGTAAATAGCCCAACCTACAGTAACGATCATTCTCATTGCACCAAAAGCAGTTACAAGTGCTTTATTACCACTTTTCGCTGCTCTCTTACCTGCTTCACCAGAGAATACTTCATAAAGAATGTATACCCAACCAGCCATACCGATAATGAAACCAAGTGTAGTGTTGATGTATCCTGCTTCTCCTAAGTATCCACCTACTAGCATTACTAATGTACCAATCATCAGTCTCCAGAAAATTCCAGAGTCTGCTTTGTTTACTGCTGATAGAACAAAATAGAATTCTAACATCAATAACGGTACAGTAATTAACCAGTCAATGTATCTGTAAACAGTTGGTGAGTCGCCTGTAGCGATCCATACATCTCTCATGTACATGTAGTGTACGAATGCAATACCAGTTACTAGACCAGCAACTGTCATTGAAACTCTCCATCCAGCTGGAACTGAACTTCTCTCTAAAAAGAAGAACACAGTAGCAGCTAAACAAGCCATTGATACTAACCAAAATGAAATACCTACGAAATCATCTTGAGCTAACATGGCAGTTTCTGCGTTTGCTACACCTGTAACACCCATAAGAGCAACAGCTGTAAGAGCAAACAATTTAAGTTTTTTCATAAAAAACTCCCTCTTCGTTAGTTTTTATTTATTTAGTTTATATAAACTAGACTTAGGTCATCCTAAGCCAAAGTTGGGGTTAAATAGCAAATAAAGTTAGAAAATTGAAGACAAAATTACCTTTAATTTACATTGATTTTACTGACTTTTTAAAATTAAATACAATCTATAAGTTAAAAAAGTAAAAATTAAGCTATTACGAATCAAAATAATTTTATGAGTAATTTTAAAGATATTTACAATCAATCTATCAATAATCCTGAAAATTTTTGGCAAGACATATCTAATGATGTCTTTTGGTTTAAGAAACCGACAAAAATTTTAGATAAATCAAACCCACCTTTTTATAAATGGTTCAGTGATGGGGTCACTAACACTTGCTACAATGCTTTAGACGTTCATATTGATAATGGAAAAGGTCAAAAAACCGCTTTAATCTACGATAGTCCGATCACAGGTCAGAAATTAAAATTTACTTATGAGGAATTAAGATCAAAAGTTTCAAAATTTGCTGGTGGATTGAAAGAGCAAGGAGTTAATAAAGGAGATAGAGTAATTATTTACATGCCAATGATACCAGAGGCTGTAATTGCAATGCTAGCTTGTGCTAGGATTGGGGCTATTCACTCAGTGGTGTTTGGAGGTTTTGCTTCTGATGAGCTAGCAAGTAGAATTGATGATAGTACTGCAAAAATTTTAGTAACAGCTTCATGTGGTTTTGAACCAGGAAGAACTGTTGAATATAAACCGCTTGTGGATGAAGCTTTAAAAAAAGCAAAACATAAAATCGAAAAATTAATTTTATTTCAAAGAAAAGATCATGAGGTTAAACTTAGCTCATCAAATGAACTTGATTGGCAAGAAGTGGTTTCTAAAGCAAAAGATGTCGACTGTGTTGAGATGAACTCAAATGACTTGGCGTATATTTTGTACACCTCAGGTACAACAGGCACCCCTAAAGGGATAGTAAGGGATATAGGTGGTCATATAGTAGCTTTAAAATGGACGATGAAAAATATCTACAATATTGATGAAGATGATGTTTGGTGGTCAGCAAGTGACATAGGTTGGATTGTCGGGCACTCTTATATTGTTTACGCTCCTTTGTTTAAGGGGTGTACTACTGTTTTGTTTGAAGGAAAACCGGTTGGAACTCCTGATGCTGGAGTTTTTTGGAAAATCATTTCTGAACATAATGTAAAAGCACTGTTCACAGCTCCAACTGCTTTTAGGGCAATCAAAAAAGAGGATCCTGAAGGTAAATTTTTTTCAAAACATGATTTATCTAAATTCAAAACTTTATTCTTAGCTGGGGAAAGAGCTGATCCAGATACTATAAAGTGGGCTGAAAATTTATTGAAAGTACCTGTAATTGATCATTGGTGGCAAACTGAAACAAGTTGGGCAATAAGTGCAAATTGTATTGGAATAGAAATGATGAAAACTAAATATGGATCAGCTTGTAAAGCTGTTCCTGGTTATGATGTAAAAATTATAAAACCTGATCAATCTTTGGCAAAACCAAATGAAATGGGAGATATTGTTGTTAAACTTCCTTTGCCTCCAGGAACTTTCCCTACTCTTTGGAATGCTGATAATAGATATAAAGAAAATTATATGAGTAACTATGAGGGTTATTATCAAACCTATGATGCAGGTCACATAGATGAGGATGGTTATATTTGGATAATGTCTAGAACTGATGATATTATAAATGTTGCAGGACATAGATTATCCACTGGAGCAATTGAAGAAGTGTTATCAGAACACCAATCAGTTGCTGAATGCGCAGTTCTTGGAATTGCTGACAAATTAAAAGGACAACTACCAATAGGGCTTATTGTTTTAAAAGCAGGAGTAGATAAAGATAATGAGACAATTTCAAAAGAATGTATTCAAATGGTTAGGAATAAAATTGGTCCTGTTGCTGCTTTTAAAGTTGTAATAGTCGTGAAAAGACTTCCAAAAACAAGATCTGGTAAAATTCTTAGAGGAACAATAAGAAAAATTGCTGATAATGTTGAATATAAAATGCCAGCAACCATTGATGATCCAAAAATCTTAGATGAAATAAAAGTATCTTTAAAAGAAAATAATATTATACAAAATGCTTAAGACCTATCTTTTTTTGATAGGAGCTATTTTTTGTGAGGTAGCTGGAACAATGCTTTTGCCTGTTTCACAAAATTTCACTAAATTGATTCCAACAACTTTTTTAGTAATATTTTATCTTACTGCTTTTTATCTTTTAACTTTTGTTGTTAATAAATTACCAATTGCAATTGTTTATGCTACGTGGAGTGGACTTGGGATTTTTACAATTGCTATTTTAGGATATATATTTTTTAAACAAACTTTGGCCTGGCAGGCAATTGTTGGGATGTTTTTGATAGTTGTTGGAGTTATACTTGTTAATAGTTTTACAGGAAAAATTAATTAAACTTTAACGGTTTTCCTTCTGGGTCGCCTAAAATTTTACCATCTTTCATTTTAACTGTTCCACCAATTATTGTTGAGACTGGAGTTCCTTTAAATTTAAAACCATTAAATGGAGACCAGCCACATTTACTCTCAATATTTTCATTTTTTATTTCTATAGTTTTATTCATATCAATAATTGTGAAATCAGCATCATATTGCTCTTTGATAAAACCTTTATTTTGAATACCAAAAATTTTTACTGGATTTTCGCAAACAAGTTTTACAAGCTGTGAGAGTGTCAACTTTCCATCATTTACATGATTTAACATAACAGGCATTAAAGTTTGTACCCCTGGCATTCCTGAGGGAGAGTTGGGATAAGTTTTTTCTTTATTTTCTTTTAAATGAGGCGCGTGATCAGAGCCGATCGTATCATTTAGATTATTTTTTACTCCATACCATAATCGATCATAATGAGATTTATCTCTTAAGGGTGGATTCATTTGAGCATAGGTTCCAAGCTTATCATAACAATCTGGCGCATAAATTGTTAGATGCTGAGGTGTAATTTCAAAAGTAATATTGCCTTTGTGTTGAGATAGAAAATCTATTTCCTGCTTGGTAGTTACATGCAAAATATGTGCTTTTTTCTTATATCTTTCAGCAATTCTTACAATTCTTCTTGTTGAAGATATTGCACATTCATCACTTCTCCAAACTGGATGGGTATGAACTTCACTTTCTTTAATAAGTTTTTTATTTCTATTTAAAATTTCTTCATCCTCAGAATGGACTGCAATAACTTTTGAGGCATTCTGAAAAACCTTTTCTATGTCATTTTCTTCAGCAACTAATAAATTGCCTGTTGAGGAGCCTGCAAAAAGTTTGATGCCACAACAACCTTCTAAACCAACTAAACTTGCCAAATCTTTGGCATTATCTGCTGTTGCACCAAAATAGAAAGCGTAATTACAATACATTCTATCTTTAGCTAAATCTAATTTTCTTTGAAACTCTTTCATGTTAGATGTTGGTGGATTAGTATTTGGCATTTCAAAAACTGAAGTAATACCACCAGCGATTGCAGCTCTACTTCCAGAATGTAAATCTTCTGTATCTGTTGAACCTGGTTCTCTAAAATGAGTCTGTGTATCTATACATCCAGGTAAAACTGTGAGACCACTAGCATCAATAATATCTTTTGCATCCCCAAGATTTTTACCAATTTTTAAAATTTTTTTATCTTTAATAGCAATGTCTGTATTGACTAGGTTGTTATCAATAAAACAGTTACCATTTTTAATTATAAGATCTGTCATTTAGTAGAAAAGTTACTATATTAAATTAAGCATTCAATCAATTATGAATATTAATAAAGTATATATTTTAAAAGACAGAGCAGTTCTTTATGTAACTGGCGAAGATGTAAAAGACTTTCTTCAAAACTTAATAACCAATGATATTAAAAAAGTAAGCGATGATAATAGTTGTTTTGGATCATTATTATCTCCTCAGGGAAAGTTTTTATTTGATTTCATAATCATAAAACATAAATCAGGTTTTTTTATTGATTGCGAAAAAGATCAAAGCAAAGAACTATTTAAACAATTAAATGTTTATAAACTGAGATCTAAAATTGAAATTTTAGATTTAAGTAATGAATTTGTTGTAACTGCATTATCTTACCAAAAATTTTTAACTTTAGAAAAAGCTCAAGATATTGAGGGTTACACCTTGAAATATAGAGAGGATTCTGTTTTATTAGATCCAAGAAATAAAAATTTAGGAGCAAGATTAATAATAAACTTAGAAAAGCTATATCTATCTCTAAAAAAACTAGATTTAAAAAATGCAAATATAGAAGAGTATTATTCTCACAGTCACAAACTAGGAATAGTTCCAAAGAACTTAAATAAATTACAAAACAAACTTTTTGGAATTGAGTGTAACTACGATGAATTAAATGGAATAGATTTTAAAAAGGGTTGTTATGTTGGCCAGGAAAATACAGCAAGAATTAAATTAAAAAATAAACTTTCTAAAAGATTATTACCAATTAATATAATTGAGGGAAAATTATATGAAGGTGAAAGTATTTTTAGTAATGAAATTGAAATTGGAAAAGTTTTAATTGAAAGCGAATATCCTTTTGCTCTTATAAAGTATTTAGATAAAAATTTTGATCAGAGTTCAAAATTCACAACAAAAGAAGCATCGATAAGTATCAAGAAACCTGATTGGATTGATAAATGATCATTAATTGGTGCGGTCGGAGAGACTCGAACTCTCATGGACTAAGTCCACACGGCCCTCAACCGTGCCTGTCTACCAATTTCAGCACGACCGCAATATGTCTCATAATAAATGAATGACTTCTATCTTTCAAATTGGTAAATAATGATATGGAATTTACACAGGACGTAAAACGATCAACTGACCATATTTATCAAAAAATTTCAAAGGTTATGCCTGAAATAGAATGGTTAGTGCATGCTCCTTACATTGATAAAATTAATAAACTTAAAAAGCAAAAAAACGCAATAATACTCGCTCATAATTATCAAACACCTGAAATTTATCATGGGGTAGCTGATTTTTCTGCAGATTCTCTAGCTCTAGCTATTGAAGCATCAAAAACCTCAGCAGATATAATATTAATGGCAGGAGTTCATTTTATGGCTGAAACAGCAAAATTAATGAGCCCAAGTAAAAAAGTTCTGCTACCAGATATGAATGCAGGCTGTTCATTGTCATCTTCAATTACAGGTAAAGATGTAAGATTATTGAAAGAAAAATATCCTGGGGTGCCAGTTGTTTCTTATGTAAATACTTCAGCAGAAGTAAAAGCTGAAACAGATGTTTGTTGCACTTCAGCTAATGCCGTAAAAATTGTGAAATCTCTTGGTGTAAAAAAAGTAATATTTCTTCCAGATGATTATCTTGCTAAATATGTTGCATCTCAAACTGACGTTGAGATTATTTCATGGAAAGGAATTTGTGTTGTTCATGACCAATTCAATAAAAAAGAAATTGAAGACATAAGATTAAATAATCCAGGTATAAAAATTATTGCTCACCCTGAATGTCCACCAGATGTAATAGAAGTAAGTGACTTTGCTGGCTCAACGTCTGGTATGATTAGTTATGTTAAAGACAATCAGCCTAAAAAAGTAATGATGGTCACTGAATGTTCAATGAGTGATAATATACAAGTAGAAAATCCTAATGTTGAATTTATAAAACCATGTAATATGTGCCCGCACATGAAAAAAATTACTCTCCCAAAGATATTAGATTGCTTAGAAAACGAAACTGGTGAAATAATAATGGACAAAGAAACCATTGATAAAGCCAGAATTTCAGTTGAAAAAATGGCAGCTATTGGCAGATAAATTAAGTGTCAAAAATTCAATTAAGTAATACTTTTATTCTTAATACTGTAAAGCTTGCACTGAATGAGGATCTTTATCCCTCTGGGGACATCACATCCAGCTTGGTTGAAAATGACAAAAGTATTAAAATTAAACTTATTGCAAATCAAAGTGCAATAGTTGGTGGATTATTATTTGCAAAACAAGCTTTTTATTTAATTGATAAAAAAATAAAGTTTAGGATAAAAAAAAGAGATGGTTCTAATGTAAAAAAAGGTTCTTTGATTGCAACAATTGAAGGAAAAGCAAAAAATATTTTGATAGCTGAAAGAGTAGCACTAAATTTTTTATCTCATATATCTGGAATAGCAACAATTACTAATAAATTTGTAAAATTAGTGGGAAAAAAAACAAATATCTGCTGTACTAGAAAAACAATACCAAATTTGAGAGTAATACAAAAATATGCAGTTAAATTAGGGGGTGGAACTAATCATCGATTTAATTTAAGTGATGAATATCTGATCAAAGA
Organism: Candidatus Pelagibacter sp. HIMB1321; assembly: GCF_900177485.1. Taxonomy (NCBI): domain Bacteria; kingdom Pseudomonadati; phylum Pseudomonadota; class Alphaproteobacteria; order Candidatus Pelagibacterales; family Candidatus Pelagibacteraceae; genus Candidatus Pelagibacter; species Candidatus Pelagibacter sp. HIMB1321. The sequence goes on along the minus strand of NZ_LT840186.1, from coordinate 121,953 downwards.
TAATCACATTGCATCATCAGATTTAAAAACTCTAGTTACAAAAGCTATTAAAAATAAAAAAGGAAAAAAAATTACTGTAGAAATAGACAATTTAAACCAGTTAAAATCTTTAATGGGTCTTAAATTTGATAGAGTTTTATTAGACAATATGAGCATAAATAGTTTGAAAAAGGCAATTAAGATAATAAAGGGTTCTTACGAGACAGAGGCTTCAGGAAACGTTAATTTAAAAACTGTAAAATCAATAGCAAAAACTGGTGTTAACAGAATTTCTATTGGTAGCATTACTCATAGTGCCCCAGCTATAGATTTTAAATTACAAATTTAAGAGACAAACTTTGATAAATCTGGTTTAAAATAATTAGGCCCTTTCATAACTTTTCCTGACTCATTATAAATTGGTTTTCCATCCTCACCTAATTTGCTCATATTAGAGTTTTGAACTTCATTAAAACATTTATCTAAATCTATTCCAAATGCATGACCTGCTCCATAAGTGACATAGAGTATGTCTGTCAAAGCATCTGCTACTTCTAATAAATCTTTATTTTGCATTGCCTCTGTAAGCTCTTCAAGCTCTTCTTTGATTAGATCTATTCTTAGTTTGTTTATTTTATCACTACTGAATGAAGGTTTTGTTTTAACTTCTTGACCAAATGTTTTCATAAAAGTTCCAACTTTATTAAAATTTGACATATTCCCCCTATTGGTTTTTTGAAGTTTAATGTATATTAATAATTATTAATTATTTAGAAATTAATCAATGAAACAAAGAAAAGAATTTGATAGCATTGGATCAATTAATGTCCCTAATGATAAATACTGGGGAGCTTCAACTCAAAGATCAAATAAGTTTTTTAATATTGGTAAGATTTTAGTCAATATCTCAATAATTAAATCTATAGCAATAATCAAAAGATCGGCAGCTATAGTTCATTCAAAAGATAGACAAATAAATAATAAAATTACAAAAGCTATTATCAAAGCTTCAGATGAAGTTATAAAAGGAAAACTTGATGATAATTTCCCCTTAAAAGTTTGGCAAACTGGTTCGGGCACTCAAACTAATATGAATGTCAACGAAGTAATTGCTAATAGAGCCATTGAAATTTTGGGTGGTAAAAAAGGGGCTAAAAAACCTGTGCATCCAAATGATCATGTTAATAAATCACAATCTACTAATGATGTATTTCCAACAGCAATGCACATTTCAGTTGCTACTGAAACATTAAAAAAACTGTTGCCTAATTTAAAGATTTTAGAAAAAGAGTTAAAAAAAAAATCAATTGAATTTAGGAATATAATTAAAATAGGAAGAACACATTTGCAAGATGCCACCCCTCTTTCTTTAGGACAAGAGTTTTCTGGATATCATTCACAATTGAAAAAATCTATTCATCGAATTGAAATTACTTTAAAAGAAATTTTTTATTTAGCACAAGGTGGAACTGCTGTTGGCACAGGTATTAATTCAAGAAAAAATTTTGACAAAAAAATAGTAAGTGAAATAAAAAAATTTACTAAAATTCCATTTAAACCTGCTGAAAATAAATTTTCAGAGCTTGCAGCACATGATGCTATTGTTAACTTTTCAGGTTCTTTAAATACTTGCGCAGTTGCTTTAATGAAAATTTCAAATGATATTAGGTTTTTAGGATCTGGACCAAGAGCAGGATATGGAGAATTAATTTTACCTGAAAATGAACCAGGTTCATCAATTATGCCTGGCAAGGTTAACCCTACTCAATGTGAAGCTGTAACAATGGTTTGTGCACAAGTAATTGGCAATCATAGTGGTATAACAATTGCTGGAAGTCATGGTCATTTTGAACTGAATGTTTTTAAACCAATGATTGCACATAATATACTCCAGTCTATTGATCTCATTGCTGATAGTACAAAAAATTTCGCTTTATATTGTGTTAAAGGAATTAAGGCTGATAAAAAAAGAATACAAAGCCACCTAGATAATTCTTTAATGTTAGTAACCGCTTTAGCTCCTCACATCGGATATGATAATGCAGCTAAAATAGCAAAAACAGCTCTAAAAAATGGCACCACTCTAAAAAAAGAAGCACTAAAAACAGGGTTAATAAACGAAAAGGATTACAAAAAAATTGTTGATCCAAAGAAAATGATTAGTCCAAGCTAAGTATTTCAAAAAAATCTCTAACTTTATTTCTAAACACTATTTTATTAAAAATATTTTGTTTATCTAAATTAAATCGACTCAAATACTCATCATGCATTTTTTTTTCGACTCCAACAATTTTTAATTCATTCAGCGTAAATGTTTCGTCATCAAAATTGAAAACAAAATTTGAATTAATTTGACTGATATTTTTTCTATAATTTCTTACAATTTGAAAATGATTATAAAAACTCTGGATATCATTAAAATCTATGGAAAGATCACCAATAAATTTTAATTTATTTTCCTCAATAATAACATTAACACTTTTAAAATTAAAAATTGTATTGTCTCTAAAAATAAAAATTAAATTTGAAATTAATATTTCACCTTCTTCCAAAAGGATATCAAATTTAACTGAATCAATGTGTGTAAGATCATTAAAACCGTCAATTTGAATATCTAATTTACCATTAAGATTTTTATTATTAAAAATTTCAGTTTTTAACAAGTTTACTAAAATTGAATTTTTATTAAATAAATCTTTTAAATTAATATTTTCGACTTTTAAACTTGATGAAAGAAAAAATGGTTTAATATTTACTTTACCTTCTATTTGTTGGTCCTCAAAATTAAAAATAACATTATTATTTTTTATACTATAAATAATTAAATTATTTTTGTTAATAAACTTTAAATCAATGAAACCTTGTATGTCTTTATCTTTATATTTTAAATTATTTTCAATGTTAATTCCTAATTTATCAATTTCGATTTCATTGAAAAAATTTCTATTTAGAATATCATGAGATATCTTTAAATTTATAGGTAAATTAAAGGTATCTAATTTTGCATTTAATTCATTTAATAAATTTTCTTGATTAAAATAATCAATTGTTTTTGAATTAGAAAAAAAAATTACTTCATTATTTTGATCCAAATAAAATAATTGGTTCTTTATAAATCTTAATTCATGATTAAAATTTTTATTACTTAACAAATCTATAAAAAATTTAAAATTTGAACTACTTATTCTAAAATCAGTTTTTAAAAAAAATAATTTATCTATTTTAATCAAATCAAACTTAAAGTTATTTTTATTTGATATATAAAATCTAGCTTTTTGTGAATTTGAAATAATTTGAGACCCTGATTCTATTTTGACATCTTCTGTTAGAAAATGAGGTTTTGGAAATAAAGAGTATTCTAACTCTTTATCAAATTTAATGTTTAAATTATACTTTTCTAATATTTGATTTTTTATCTGATTTTTGATTTCATTTTTGTCATAAAAGGCTGGTAATAAAAAATATATAAATACTCCAAAAACAATTATTATTGATGGTATAAATAATTTTTTATCTAGATATTTATTCCAAAAATTAAAAAATTTTTTTTTGGTTAATTTTATGTCTTTAATTAAGTTAAAAAAACTTTCTATTCTGTTGTTAATTGATAATAATAATTTTGAGATTTTTTTGATAAAAATATTTTTTTTAAACATTAGGTAGTTCTTATAAATAAATAAATAAAATGGTAAACGCAGATTATCTTAAAAACCTGAATGAAGCTCAAACAGAGGCTGTTACTTATTTAGACGGACCCTTATTAATAGTAGCTGGCGCTGGATCCGGTAAAACGAAGGTTTTAACAAGCAGGATAGCTCACATTATAAAAGAAAAAAAAGCATACCCTAATCAAATTTTAGCTGTCACCTTTACTAATAAAGCTGCTAAAGAAATGCAAACAAGGGTAAGCTCAATACTTGGAGCAAGTGCAACTGGATTGTCTTGGTTGGGTACTTTTCACTCAATATGTGCTAAATTATTAAGAAAGCACGCAAGTGCAGTAAATCTAAATTCAAATTTCACTATTATAGATTCAGATGATCAAATAAGATTAGTTAAAAATATCTGTAAAGCCGAAAACATAGATATCAAACAACTGGCTCCAAGATATATTCTTTCAATAATTGGCAGATGGAAGAACAAAGGACAATATCCTAGTGAGGTAATTATTAATAACAAAGATATTTATGAAAAAACTATATTACCAGTTTACAAAATTTATCAGCAGAAACTTACAGATCTAAATGCCTGTGATTTTGATGACCTGATTTTACATGTTGTTAAAATTCTTGAAAATAATAGAGATATCAGAGAAATATATTCCAGAAATTTTAAATATATTTTAGTAGATGAATATCAAGATACAAATTACATACAAAGTAGATGGCTAAATTTATTAGCTGAAAAAAATAATAATCTATGTTGTGTTGGAGATGACGATCAATCAATTTACAGTTGGCGTGGAGCAGAAATAAAAAATTTCTTAGAATTTGATCAAATTTATGAAAACACAAAAGTAATCAGACTAGAACAAAATTATAGATCTACACAAAATATCTTATCAGTTGCTTCTCATCTAATATCTAACAATGAAAATCGAGTTGGTAAAACATTAAAAACGACAATGGAAGAAGGTGATTTAATAAATTTAAATTGTTATAAAAATGGTAAAGATGAAGCAATTGGTGTTTCAGATGAAATTGAAAAAATTAAAAAGAAATATTCACTCAATAATGTTGCTATTCTTGTAAGAGCTATATTTCAAACAAGGGAATTTGAAGAAAGATTTTTAAAAATTGGATTACCATATAGAATTTTAGGAGGAACAAAATTTTATGAAAGAGCAGAAATTAAAGATTGTGTTGCTTATTTAAGAATAGTTTACCAGCATAGAGATGATTTGGCTTTTGAAAGGATTGTGAATAATCCAAAAAGATCTATTGGAGATAACACAATTAAACAAATACATGAATTTGCTAAAAAAGAATCTACCAACCTTGAATTTGCATCGAGAAAAATGATTGAGCTAAACTTGATAAAGCCAAAAACTAAGATGGGACTTTCGATATTTTTAAACTCTCTTTCAAAATGGAGAAATGATTTAGAAATAAAAAAAATTAACCATGTAAAGTTGTTACAAATAATTTTAGATGAGTCTGGTTATTCTGCAATGTTGAAAAATAAAAAAGATGTTGAAAATGAAAATCGTCTTGAAAATATAAAAGAATTACTAAGTGCAATGAAGGAATTTGATAATCTTGAAAGTTTTTTAGAGCATGTTTCTCTTGCAACTGCAATTGATCAGGACTGGGAAGGTCAAAAAGTAAATATGATGACTATGCATGCAGCAAAAGGACTTGAATTTGATGTTGTTTTTCTTCCTGGATGGGAAGAAGGTTTATTTCCGCACCAAAAATCTATTGAGGAAAAGGGGCAAAACGGACTAGAAGAAGAAAGAAGACTTGCCTACGTTGGAATTACTAGAGCTAAAAAAAAAGCACTAATATCTTTTTCAATGAATAGATTTTATCAAGGTGACTGGATCGACAGCATGGCATCAAGATTTATTGATGAATTACCAAGTGATTATTTGGAAAAAAATTCTGTTTTTGAAGAAGATAAAAATGAAATTGAAGACTTTGAATTTAATCAAGATTTTGAAATTGACAGTGAAGATAGTGTCAGAAGTCCTGGTTGGATAAGATATCAAAAAAAAATTAAATGAAAAATTTAATAACAAGGCTTAGAAAATTATTTAATACACATGGCATAGACGGATATATCATCCCAAAAAATGATGAATTTTTTTCTGAACATGCCAATAAAGATAGATTAAAAAAAATTACAAATTTTACTGGCTCAGCTGGATATGCACTAATATTAAAAAATAGGAATTTTTTGTTTGTAGATAGCAGATATACAATACAGGCGAAAATTGAGAGTGGAAAAAAATTTGAAATTTTCAGTTATGAAAAAGTATTTGATTTTAAGAAAATAAAAGATCTTATAATTGGTTTAGACCCTAATTTATTTACTAGTGAACAAATTAAAAAAATTTTTCCAAAGAAAAATATTAAAGTAATTAAAGAAAATCTTATAGATAAAATTACAAAACATAAAAAATTAAAAATTAATAAATTTTATTTACTAAATGAAAAAATAACTGGTCAAAGCCATTTAACAAAAATTAATTACATAACTAGATTTTTAAAAAAAAATAAATTTGATCATATTTTCATTTCTGCCCCAGAAAATGTAGCCTGGTTATTAAATATTAGAGGCAAAGATAGTCCAACTAGCCCTATTCCAAATTCACATTTACTAATAAGTCAAAATGGAAAAAAAATTCTGATAGCTCCAAAAATAAAATTGAAAAATTTAATTAAAAAAAGATTAATAAAGGCTGATGAAATAGTAGAGCCAAAAGAGTACTATAAAATTAATAAAAGATTATCAGGTTCAAGAATCTTATTAGATATAAAATCTTGTTCATTAAAGTTTGAAGAATTTTTTTCAAAAAAATTAAAAGTTTTTAAAAAAAATGATCCAATTTATTATCTAAAATCAATCAAGAATAAGGTTGAAATCGATAATACTATTAAAGCACATGTTCAAGATGGTGTGGCGTTAACGAAATTTTTATTTTGGATAAAAAATAAAAATAAAAAAAAGATAACCGAAGTTGATGCGCAAAATAAGTTAGAAACATTTAGAAAAAAAAATAAAAATTATGTGTTTCCAAGTTTTAATACAATTGCTGGTGCTGGTCCAAACGCTGCTATTGTTCATTATAGAGCTAAAAAAAATCATACCAGAGTAATTAAGCCTAAAGATATATTTTTATGTGACTCTGGTGGGCAATATAATTATGGAACAACAGATGTCACAAGAACTATTTGTTTTTCAAAACAAAATTCAAAAGTGAAAAATATTTTTACTGATGTGCTTAAAGGACATATAACTGTAGCAACTACTAACCTTAATAAAATTAATGTTGGAAAAAAAATTGATATTAATGCGAGGAAATTCTTAAAAAATAAAGGTCTAGACTACGGACATGGCACAGGACATGGTGTAGGTTATTTCTTAAATGTTCACGAAGGCCCTCAAGGAATTTCTAAATATAATTCAATTAAAATAAAACCAGGCATGATAATAAGTAACGAACCAGGGTATTATAAAGAAAAAAAATTTGGAATAAGAATTGAAAACTTAGTTTATGCTAAAAAAGTTGGTAAAAATTTTTATTTTGAAAATCTGACACTTGCTCCTATCGAAAAAGATCTAATTAATTTTGGTCAATTAACTCAAAAAGAAAAAAATTATCTTTTTAAATATCACATGGAAGTTTATTCAAAAATTTCACCTTACTTAAACATTCAAGAAAAGAAATGGTTAGCCAGTCAAATTTAACATTTTTAACCATTCCGATTGATTAATAATTTTTACTTTAAATTCTTTTGCACTTTCAATTTTTCTTTTTGTAGGTTTTTCACCAACTATAAGATAGTCTAATTTTTTAGAGACATTGCTGACTACATTTCCTGAATTTTTTTCAATTAATGCTTTGGCTTCTGCTCTACTCATTTTTTCAAGCTTACCTGTTAGAAGAAATGTTTGCCCCTTTAATACTCCATTTTCATCAATACTATTGAAATCTTCAATATAAATTAGATTAAATAAAGATTTAACAATTTGAGAATTGGTATAATTAGCAAAAAAATCTTTGATTGATTTAATTTGAGTTTCTCCAATACCATCTAAATTTTTTAATTCTTCAATTTTTTTTTTGTTTAATAATGTTAAAAAATTTTTTGATTTTTTTAAGTTTTTTGCAATCAATTTTGCCCCTTCAAAACCAATATGTCTAATACCCAATGAATATATAAATCTTTCAAATGAGATATTTTTTTTTTGATCAATTGAATATTTTAAATTGTTCATTGACTGCTTTCCCCAACCATCTAGGTTTTCAATTTTTTTGTAATCAAGTTTAAATATATCGTAAGGATATCTAATTAAATTTAGTTGCCAAAATTTTTCTACAATCTTTTTGCCTAGACCATCAATATTGAAAGCCTCCTTTGATACAAAATGTTTTATTTTTTCAATTGAAACTTTTTCACATTCATATCCTTCACTAGAGCATCGTCTAACTGCGTCCGTTTTCTTTGTTGTCTTATTAAATTCTTTAATTGTAATCGAACCACAAGAGGGGCACTTTTTTGGAAAAACAAATTTTTTTGAATTACCTGGTCTTTTTTTTAAGTCTACAGAAATGATATGAGGAATTACATCTCCTGCTCTCTCAACTAACACGGTATCGTTAACTCTTATGTCTTTTCTGATAATTTCATCCTCATTATGCAATGTTGCATTAGAAACAATAACACCTCCTATATTAATTGGTTTTATTTTGGCTACAGGAGTTAATGCACCTGTTCTTCCAATTTGAATTTCAATATCTAATATGTTGGAAACTCCTTTAAATGCTGAAAATTTATGTGCTATTGCCCATCTAGGTGAATTTGCAACATAGCCAAGTCTTTTCTGTAATTTAAAATCATTAACCTTATAAACTATACCATCAATATCAAATGTAAGTTCATTTCTTTTCTCTTCTATATGTTTATAATTTTTTAATAAGTCTGTGATGTTATTAAATGTTTTATTAAGATGATTGGTTTTAAATCCCCATTTTTTTAAACTATCTAAAAACTCTTCTTGAGAATTTACTTTTAAACCTTTTTCATATCCAAATGTATATGCAATGAACTTTAAAGGAATTTTTTTTGTCTCTGTTGAATCTTTCTGTCTTAACGAACCAGATGCAGCATTTCTTGGATTACTAAATTTATCAGATAAATTTTTGAAATCATTATTTTGAATAAAAACTTCTCCTCTAATATCAATTTCGTCTGGGAAAGTAGGGTCTTTAATATTTTTTGGTATATCAATAATAGTCTTAAGATTTTCAGTAATATCTTCCCCCTCTTTTCCATCTCCCCTTGAGAGACCAGTCACAAACTGTCTATTTTTATAAATTAAAGATGCAGATATTCCGTCAATTTTAGGTTCAGCACTTATATCTATAATCTGAGAACTATCTAATTCCAAATAATTTTGAATTTTTTTATAAAAATTTTCCAAATCTTCTTTTGAAAATGCATTTGAGAGCGAAAGCATTGGGACTTTATGTTTAATTTTTTCAAAATTTCTTGAAGGTTTGTATCCTACTGTTTTTGAGGGAGAATTTTTGTGATCTAAAAAATCATACTGATTTTCTAATTCTAGGATTTCTTTTTTTAATTGATCAAATTCAAAGTCTGGTACTATTGTCTTATTGAGTTGATAATAACTTTTGTTTAGCTCATTAATCCTGCTAATCTTATGATTATAGTCTGCTAAAATTTTTTTTTTATCCACCTTATTTAAAAATAGATTTAAATCTTTTTATTAATTTACTATCTTTATCCTTTTTTATTTCTCTATTTCTAATTTCATAATTCTTATCAAATAAACTATATGATTGCTCATACCATCTGGACGATTGGTAATTATAACCTAATAATTTGGCATATTTTTCTGCCTCTTCATTTAAACCCAAAAGATAATGTACTTCTACAAGTCTGTGTAATGCCTCTTCCGCATAAATTGTTGTATCATATTCATCAATAACAGTTCTAAATCTATTTATTGCAGCAATCCATTTTTTTTTTTCTAAATAATATCTTCCTAAATAAATTTCTTTAGATGCAATAATATCGTTAATTAAATCTATCTTAAAATCTGCATCAAGTGCATATTCAGAATTTTGGTAGTTATTCTTGATTAGTATAAAATATTTTTTTGCCTGAATAATTGATTGTAAATCTTTTTTTTCATCTACAATTTGTTCATAATAACAAATTGCCAATAGATAATATGCATAGTCTAAATTTTTATGAGTCGAATATACTTTAATGAAACGTTCTAATTCTGCTATGGCGTCTGAATAATAATCTTGTACATAGTAAGAATATGCTGCCATTAAGGAAGATTTTGGAGCCCACTCTGATTGAGGGTATAAGATTTCAGCCTCATTGAATTTTTTTGCTGCAAAAATAACATCCCCTTTTTCTAAAGCCTCTATTCCCTCACTATAGGCCTCATATAATTGTGAATTTAAATCCTTTTCTTTAATAATTGAAACTTGTTTTTCATTCTTTGAACAAGCTGTATTTAAAATAAAGATTAAAATAAGGATAAGTTTAAAACCAAACATTACAGTTTTATACAGTTTAAAATTAGAATTATAAAGTTGAATTTATTTATTAAGCTATAGACTTCAATAAACTTTTATTAATCAACGTGTGGGGTAAATTTCTTTCTTGAATTTCTATTATAGAAAAGTTTTTATTATCTGAGAAAACTTTTCTCAAAATTTGATTAGTCAAATAATGACCTCCTTGAGAACACTCTACATTTCCAATAATTCTATAACCACATGTATAAAGGTCTCCTATACAATCTAATATTTTATGATTTACAAATTCCTTGTTATTTCTTAATCCTTCCTTGTTTAGGATTTCATTCTCTTTTACAACTATTGCATTATCTAAACTACCGCCTTTAGCTAAACCTTTTTTTTTAATAAATTCTATATCTTCATATAAACAAAATGTTCGAGAATTATAAATTTCAACTAAGTCATCCTCATAAACATTAATTTTATTTTTTTGGTTTCCAATAATTTGATTTTCGTATTTAAGCTCAAATTTTATGTCTAAACTTACTTTTGAAGGCTCTATAGAGATAAATCTATCACCTTCACTATACTCAACCTTTTTAAGAATTTTGATTATTTTAATTGGTTGATTAGAAACTTCAAATCCAGAAAGCAAAATTTTTTCTATAAATTCTTTCGCTGAACCATCTAAAATAGGAACCTCTTCATTGTCTATTTCAATTAAAGCATTATCAATGCCAAGTCCAAATAATGCACCCATTAAATGTTCTATAGTAGAAACTTTAACTCCAAATTCATTTGATATAGTGGTATTTAAAGAGGTATTTGTAACGTTATTAAAATTTGGATAAACTAAATTATTGTTTTGTAAATCAATTCTTTTAAAGATTATTCCAGCATTAGGCTCTAAACTCTTGATACATAAATTTACAATTTTGCCACTATGTAAACCAACACCTTGAAATTTTACTGGTTTTTTGATTGTTTTTTGGTTTAGTAATGACACGCCCTTATATAGTATTTTGAAACATTTAGAGGAAAACAAGAAATGTTACATTAAAATACAAATTTAGTTAAAAAACTTAAAAAATTTTTCAAAAAAACCATGATTAATAGGTTTTTTAGTAATCCAAAAAACTTCATTTTTAACTTCACCACTTAGAATTTTGTTTGCTATAATAACAACATCATCTGTATGGTTTTCAATAAACTGTCTCAAATGATTAACTAACATAATTTTTTTAACCGAAATTTGATAATTTGAACATAGTTTCTTAATAAATTGTACTGTTTTATTTTTTAAACATTTAAAATTAACTTCTAAAGTTAAACTATCTGAAGCTTCTTTAAAAAATAGAAAATCTTTCTCCTCATCATCAACTAGTAGTCTACTAATCATCATATGAATTACTTTTTGGTCATTGCTATATTTAGTAAATTGATACTTCAAAGTACTTAATAGGTCATTTATTTTTTGCCCATTAATTTTTTCACTTTGAACTTTATATTTAGCAGAAAGATTAACGCTCAAATTCTCATCTGTATCAATAATTATATAAATTTCTTTTATGAAATTCTTTAAACTTTTTTCTAACTCAATAAGATTATGATTAAAAAAATTTGTAAGTTCCTCTAATAAATTATCTGGATTATTTTTTAAAGTATAATTTCTTGTTAATGAAATTTTATTATTATAATTGAGACATTTAAAAATAATTTCATCTTTATTCAAAATAATAAAATATTTATTATTTAGATTCTTATTCATAGGTGATGATTTGATTTTTTTGTCGAAAATCTAAAGTTTTTAGATTTTTAAATCTTTCGTCCTCAATAATTTTAAAAATCTTATCTAATATATTAACATCAAGTTTAGATGGTAAGCGAATAATCAAACCATCTTTAAATTTAATATCCCATCTGTTTGATTTAAAATAATATAAACTTTCAATTCTACTTAATTCAATTTTAGAATTTTTTAAAATTTCTTTTATTTTTAAAAAATTATTAATATCCATGCTACCAAAAACAAAGGGTAAATCATTTAATTGATCATCTGTTTTCCTTATAAATTTTCCATTTGATCCTATCAAATAATCATCATTATTAATTTTGGTTATTCCTAAAAAATTCGTTCTAGTAAGATTAATGTTAATAGTTGATGGATATCTTTTAAAGACACGAAACTGCTCAACAAGATTGTTTGAATTTATTTTTTTAGTTATTTCAAAATCATCTAAATAAAAAATATTTTTTTTCTCATTATTCTTAATATTATTATATAAACTTAAATTCTCCTCATTTTTTAATCCTGAAACATTTATTTGATTAATCTTAAAAAATTCTAAATTTATATACTTTAAATTATTAACTGATGTTAAAATTATTAATAAGAAAAAACAAATTAGTATTTTTCTACTTATTGATTGATGCATCATCTAACAACTGCTCAATTAATTTAATAAAACTTATCCCCTTATAAGCACATATTTCTGGCACCAAAGAAAGTTTGGTCATTCCTGGTTGTGTATTAATTTCTAAAAGATAGAATTTATTTTTGAATAGTTTGAAATCTGATCTAGTTACACCTCTACAACCTATTAGATTGTGTGCCTTTAATGAAATATTCAAAAGCGTATTTAATTGTTGTTTGCTAATATTTACTGGAATTATATGTTCTGTTTTTGCTTTAGAGTTGTACTTTGCTTCATAATCGTAAAATTTTCTTTTTGGTTTTAATTCAATTGCGCCTAATTTTTTTTTACTTAAAACAGCCGCTTGTATCTCTCTTCCAGCTATAAATTCCTCAATTAAAATTTTCTTATAGTTTTCAAGTAACTTAATTTTTTTCTTAAAATTCAATTTGTTGCATATAAAAACATCTACACTTGAGCCTTCAGCAATGGGTTTAATTACCACTGGAAATCCAAATTTTTTTTGTATTTCGTTTCGCAACAACGAATAAGATCTATCAAAATTAAATTTTAAATATCTTGGAGTTAAAATTTTATTTTTTATAAATAATTTTTTTGACACTTCTTTATCCATTGCCTTTGCTGAAGCTTCAACTCCAGAATGAGTATAAGGAATTCCAATATTTTCTAAAATTGTTTGAAAATAACCGTCTTCTCCAAACTGTCCATGCAGAGCATTAAATATCTTATTTGGTCTAAATTTTTTAATGATTTTATATATCTCATGATCTGGTTCACAAACTTTAACTATATATCCATTTTTTTTTAATTCTCTGGCTACTTGTATTCCAGTCTGAATACTTATTTCACGTTCCTTAGAGAATCCTCCAGAGATAACTAATATTTTTGTTTTCAATTTTCTAAAATTTTTATTTCTTTTTCTAATTGAATTCCTGTTTTACTGAATACACTTTTTTCCACAAAATTAATTAAATTTTTCATATCTACAAATGTAGCATTACCTTTATTAATAAAAAAATTTGAATGTTTTTCTGAAATACAAGCATCACCAAATTTTAAATCACTAGCAACTGATTCTTTTATCAACTGCCAAGCTTTTTTAGATGTCTTATCAATTGGATTTTTAAAAGTACTTCCGCTAGTTTTGATTTTTGTAGGTTGATTTAATTCCTTTTTATTTTTTAAATTAAACATATTCTCTTTTATTTGCTCATGATTCATTTTTATACCTTTGAAAGATGCACTTAAAAAAATTAGATCCTCTGATAAATTATTACCCCTATATTCAAATTTAATTTCTTTGGCTGGTATTGTGATGATATTTCCTTTTCTATCTAAAGCTTGTACTGAAATTAATATATCTTTAATTTCTTTTCCGAAACAACCAGCATTCATTTTAATAGCACCACCAACTGTGCCTGGTATGCAAAATAGAAACTCAAACCCACTCAAACTATTATCTGCTGCAAATTCAGATAATTTTTTATCATTCACACCTGTACCTGAGATAATCACATCTGAATTAAGAATAGATAACCTATTAAAATTTTTACCAAGTTTAATAACTACTCCATCAAAGATTTCATCTGTAATTAATGTATTTGATCCTGCACCTATTAGGTAAATTTTTTCTTTGTTATTTAGAATTTTCAAGAATTTTACAAGATCTTTAAGATCGTTTGCTTTGAAAAAAACTTTTGCCTTACCGCCAATGTTAAACCAAGTTTTTTTTTTTAAATCTGCATCGTATATGACATTTTCTTCAAACTCTTGAAGTATCTTTTTCAATTCATTAATTTTCATCTAATTAACTTTGGCAAATCTCTAATCCAGGAAGAAATAGATCCTGCACCCATCCCTACAATTAATTTTTTTCCGTACATACTATTTTTTAAATATTTCGCTAATTCAATTTTATTTTCAATCATTAATAATTTAATTTTAGAGTTTTTAATTAATAATTTCGCAAAACTCTCATAACTAAAACCTAATTTAATTTTTTCACCAGCAGTATAAATTGGACACAGAATAACAGTGTCAGCATCTTTAAATGCTGAAGAAAATTCTTTTTTCAAATCTTTTAGTCTTGATATTCTATGTGGTTGAAAAACACATATTTTTTCATGTGTGTGAAAAACTTTTTTGATACCCTCTAAGACAACTTTTATTTCTGTTGGGTGATGTGCATAATCATCATAAACATCAATATTATTATAAGTAAAAATCTTATTAAATCTTCTCTCAACACCTTTAAAATTTTTCAGACCTCTTTTAATATTTTTTACAGGAATACCAAGAGACAATGCTACTCCAATTGCTCCAACTGAGTTTCGTATATTATGAATTCCCAATAAAGGTATCTTTATGTTTTTAATTATCTGACTTTTTTCATTTGAAAAATTAATATTAATATCAAATTGAGAATAAAATTTATTTTGTTTTATGTTTATAATTCTTAAATCAGAGTCATTTTTTTGGCCGTATGTATAATAATTCTTATTTTTTAAAGATTTAATTAACTCATTGTTAATTTTATCATCACTACAAATAAATGATTTACCAAATGATGGGACCTTATTTACAAATCTTGAGAAATAATCTTTTAGTTCATACATAGATCTATAAAAATCCATATGCTCACGATCAATATTAGTAATAATTGCATATGTTGGCGAGATATGGATGAAGCTTCCATCCGACTCATCCGCTTCCAAAATAGACCAATCACTTGTTCCAAGTTTTGCTGAATTTTTTATGGCATTTATAACTCCGCCATTAATTATTGTAGGATCGATTTTTGTTTCTTGAAATATAGTTGCTAGGAGTGATGTTGTTGTTGTCTTGCCGTGAGAACCTACCACTACGATATTTTTCATGAGAGAAACTAAATTAGCCAACATTTCACCTCTTTTAATAATTGGGATATTTCTTCTTTTAGCTTCTATAAATTCAGGATTATCTTTTTTGATTGCTGAAGAAACAACTGCTATCGTAGCTTTTTTTAAATTTTTTTTTGACTGACCCAAAAAAAATTTAATTTTCTCTTTTTTTAATCTTTCTATATTTTTATTAATATTTATATCACTTCCTTGTACTTTAAAGCCTTGGCTATTCATTATTAAAGATAGGCCGCTCATTCCTATTCCACCAATTCCAATAAAATGAATGATTTCTTTTTTTGCAATTTTAATTTTCATTAATAGCTCTTACTAATTTCTTGTTTATATCAGACCAAGAATTATTGTAATTTAATTTTTCTAAATTTGATTTTTTATCAACTAATTCTGATTTATTATTCAATAAATTTAAAAGAAATTCTAATAATTTATCGTGAGAAAGTGTTTTTTGATCTAAGACCCAACAACATCCTTTTCCTAGATAAAAATTAGCATTTTCTAATTGGTGATCGTCTTTTGCTGAAGGAAGTGGTATTGCTATAAAAGGTTTATTTAATAAGGACATTTCTGCAAGCGATGAGGCTCCTGCTCTTGTAATACATAAATCAGAAAAATTAATTATTTGGTGAAATTTTTTCTCAAAATCAAAAATTTGATTTTCAATATTTTTATCATCATAAAATTTTTTAAGATTATCAATATTTTCTTTGCTTGTTTGCTGGATAATTTTTATGGAAAATTTTTTTGCAATATCAAAAATTACGTCTTTTATTAATTCATCAAAAATTTTTGCACCTTGGCTACCACCTACAATTAAAAAACAAAATTTATTATTTAAGTTTTTATCTGCTCTTAAATCATAAAAACTTTTTGAAACGAGAGGTTTAATCAATTCAATTTTATGAATATGTTTTTTTGGAAAATTATAAATATTATCTGAATAGCATAATATCTTTTTTGCAAAATTTAAAAAAAATCTATTACCTCTCCCTAAAACCATATTTGGTTCTATCAAAATAATTATTAATCCTAAAATTTTTGAGGCGATAATGACGGGTAAAGACATGTATCCGCCTATAGAAATTACTTTATCTATTTTTTCTTTTTTTAAAAAAAAAATTGATTTCGCAATTAGATAAATTAGCTTTATCAAATTAATTGGGAAAAAAATATTAAATCTAATTTTTGGTGTATTTATAATTTCTATTTTATAATTTTCAGATGAGAAAAATTTAAACCCTCTTAAATCAGTTGAAAAAAAAATATCAAAATCATTACTTAAATGCTCATAAATAATTTTCGCAGGAATAACATGACCCCCTGAGCCACCAGTTGTAATAAGAATTTTCCTCACTATTAGATTTCAACTTTTCTTTTTGTCAAATTTAAGATTATCCCTGAAAGTAAAGAAACACTAATAATTGACGATCCTCCATAACTTAAAAATGGCAATGTCATACCTGTAGTGGGAAAAAGACGAATATTTACACCAATGTGTATCATTGCTTGAAATAGTATTAAGCTAATAGACCCTACAAGTATCAATTTAACTTTATTATCGTTTATTTTCTCTACTTTCTTAAACACTGAAAAAACAAAAGTTAGAAATAAAATTAGTATCATTATAATAGCTATTATCCCAAATTCCTCAGAAATTACTGAAATTATATAGTCGGTATGAGCCTCTGGAACTCGATTTTTAAGAGTACCCTCTCCAATACCTTTCCCAAAAAAACCACCACTTGTTATTGAGTCGATAGCTTTGTCAGATTGAAAGTTATAAGAGCCAGTTTCTTTGTCAAAAAAAGAAAATATTCTATTTTTTATATATAAAAATTTTGGAACATAAAAAACAAGATATAACAAAGATGACAAACCAACTATTGACAACAAACTTAATGTTAGAAGATTAATACCAGAAATAAATATTAACAATATCCAGCTAGTTGCAATCAACAATGTTTGCCCTAAGTCCGGCTGTATAATTAATAAAATTGCAATTGAGGAAGTGATCAAAAAAGTAGCAAAAAACTTAAGAGTAAAGTTTGAAATTTTTTTATTTGAAATAATTAATCCCATAATTATTATAAAAAATGGCTTAACAAATTCAATAGGTTGTATTCTTGGTAAAATAAAAAGATCTAACCATCTTTTAGACCCTTTTACATTAACTCCAATTAGTGGGACAAGTATTAAAAGTATAAGAGAAAAAAAGAAAATATAAATTGAAATTCTGAATAAACTGTCTTGATCTAAATAAGAGAATATAAAAATTATTAATAATCCTAAAAAAACAAAAATTAAATGTTTAAAAAAAAAGAAATAGCTGTTTGTATTCAATTTATCTGAAGCAATTAACGAAGTGGATACTAATGAAAAAAATAATCCAGTTATAAAAAGAGTTATAACAATTGAAAGAATAAATTTGTCTAAATTTTTCCACCACTGATAAAAGTAAAAAAAACTAAAAAATTTACTGATCATAAATATTTTTTTATCAGTTTATTGAAATATTTACCTCGTTCTTCAAAGTTGTTAAAACTATCAAATGAAGCTGCTGAAGGGCTAAATAAGATAATTTTTTTTGGACTATCATCATTTTTCATATCTTGAAACACTGCATCTAATGCTTTTGACAAATTAATAAATTTTTTTAATTTAATTTTATTTTTTAGATCATTTACAAATTTACTATAATTTTTTCCAAAGATGTATCCTTTGATATTTTGATAAAATTTTTTAGATAATTTAAACTGATCTCCTTTTTTAGGAATTCCTCCAATAAGCCAATAAATTTGATTTTTACTTTTTAACATTTCTATTGATGCGGAATAACTAGTGGATTTAGAGTCGTTTATAACTAAAATATTTTTCTTATTAAAAACGATTTGTTGACGGTAATCTAAACCTTTAAACTTATTTACTGCATTAATTAAATTTGTCTTTTTAATTTTAAAAATTTTAGCTAATTTAATAACAAAGCTCAAATTTTCTTTATTTGAATTTGATAAAAAATATTGATTATCAAATAAATTGATTAACTCTTTATCTATTTCATTATTAACCTTTATAATTTTTCCATTAATTTTTTTTTTCTTCAATACAGATTGAATTAAAGGATTATTTTTTGGAACAAGTCCTATAGAATTTTTATCTTGGTTTTTAAAAAGTTTAAATTTTGCCGAAATATAATTTTTTAGATTTCGATGTCGCTCTAAATGATCAGGAGAAATATTTGTTATTATTGAATATTTTGATTTAAACAGCTTGCTATATTCTAATTGATAAGAAGAGGCTTCAATTACAAAAATTGATGTTTTTTTTATCTTTTTAGCTGATAAAATTGGGTACCCAATATTACCAACAAGTTTGACATCAAATTTTTGACTTTTAAGTACATCAAAAAGTAATTTACAAGTAGTGGATTTACCGTTTGTGCCTGTGACAGTGATACAGGTATTTTTATTAAATGAATAAAAAATATCAAAATCTGTATAAATAATTCCTAAATTTATAAGTAAAAACTTTTTTAGTTTACATTTATTAATATCAATACCTGGGCTTAATATAATTGAATCAAATTTAATCTTATCTATTTTTTTTTGTGAAATAATATTTTTTTTAACATTACTTGATAAATTATTTTTTAGATAATCATCAAATAAAAAAACTTCATTATATCTCTTTAAAAAATTAAAAGTTGAAATACCACTTTTACCTAAACCATATATTAAAATTTTTTTATTTTTAAAGATATTCGAGTTATTACTCATTATCTCAACTTAAGAGTAGCCAATCCAATTAATGCTAATATTATTGAAATGATCCAAAATCTAATTACAACAGTTGACTCTGGCCATCCTTTTTTTTCATAATGATGATGTATTGGTGCCATCCTGAAAACTCTTTTTCCTGTTAATTTAAAAGAAACAACTTGGACTATAACTGAAACAGCTTCTAAAACAAAAAGACCACCTGTAATTGCTAAAACTATTTCATGTTTTGTTATAATTCCTATTGCGCCCAATGAACCACCTAAAGATAATGAACCTGTATCACCCATAAAAATTTTTGCTGGTGGTGCGTTAAACCATAAAAATCCTAAACACGAACCAATTATTGCTCCACAAAAAATAGAAATTTCACCAGTACCCTCAATGTAAGTTATTTGTAAATATTCAGAAAAAATTATATTACCAGCTACATAACTTATAAAAGCAAAACAAGCTGCAACTAAGATAACTGGAACAGTTGCAAGTCCATCTAGCCCATCAGTTAAATTTACTGCATTAGAAGCTCCAACTATTATAAAAACTGAAAATGGAATAAAAAACCAACCAAGATTAATAACTAAATCTTTAAAAAAAGGAAAATATAAATTGGTTAACTCTTGATGGTTCAAATAGTATGTCAAAAAACTTATCCCAATCACAGATAAAATAATTTGACTAAAAAATTTAAATTTAAATGAGATACCTGATGAATTTTGATTAGTAATCTTTTTATAATCATCTAAGGCACCCAGTAACCCCAGAGAGATTAAGATATACAACAAAAATAAAATATAAATATTGGTCAAATCTGACCACATAAGTATTGAAACAATTATACCCATTAATATAACTAATCCACCCATCGTAGGTGTACCTATTTTTTTTACAATGTGATCTGCAGGACCGTCTTCTCTAATTGGGTTAACAATTTTTTTTTTCGAAACCATTTTAATAAATGGTCCGCCAATAATTAACACTAATATTAATGACGTAAAAACTGCTAAACCAGTTCTAAATGTGATATATTTAAAAACGTTTAAAAAACTAAATATATCTACAAATTCTAGTAAAAAATTATAAACCATAACGATTATCTTGCTTTAATAATTGGGTTTTTTTGTACAGGCCAGTGGAATTAGATCCTTTAATCATTAAATAATCCTCTGAATTTACTATTTTTTTAATAAAATTTTCAAAATCGATAAGATTTTCTAATATTAAACCTTTCTTATGTTTCACTACACCCCGGTAGGTGTCTTTAATATCTTTTCCATAAACATGAACTTTGTGAACATTCAATTTATTAATTAACTTTGATATTAATTTGTGGTGACTAGAGGAAATTTGACCAAGCTCCATCATATCTCCAAGCAAAACATGTTTTAAACTATTTTTTGAATAAACATTCGCAAAATTGATCAATGATGTTTTTAGAGATAATGGATTAGAATTATAACTTTCATCAATAAGATGAATAATTTTTTTATTAAATTTTAATTTAGATAAATCACCTCTTCCATCTGGTAATTGAAAATCTAAAAAAATTCTGTTTGAAATTTTTTCTAAATTAAAGAACAGACTAATTGCTGTTAATGTTGCTAATAAATTTTGAATATGATTTTTAGAATTGTTATTTGAGTAAAAAAATTTTTTTAATGATCCAATTTTAAAAAAAATTTTATACCTATTATTAATCATCAAAATTTTATCAAAGGTTGCATAGCATTTGTTATTTCTATTAAGACTAAATGCATAAATATTTAAATTTTTTTTCTTAGATTTATTTTTTAAAAAATCATAAAATTGATCATCTTTGTTTAGAATAACACTTCCATTATCAGTTATGTTATCAATTAATTCAGATTTTGCATTGGCAATACCCTTAATATTCTTAAAATTCTTAGAATGAGCATAGCTGATATTTGTAATAATTCCCAAGTTGGGTTTTAAAATTTTAGATAAATAATCTATTTCTCCTTTTCTATCCATTCCAATTTCAAATACTCCAAAATTTACATTTTGCTTTAAATTTAATAAACTTAATGGGACACCAAATTTATTATTGAATGATTGTGGTGAAAAATATGTTTTAGTAATTTTGGCTAAACTTTTACCAAGTAATTCTTTTAAAGTGGTTTTACCACAACTACCTGTAATTCCAATTATATATGAATTTATATTTTTCCTATAACCAGTTGCACACTCTGTTAAAAAATTAAGCGTATCATTTACTCTAATTTGTTTAGATAAAGGTATGGCTTTAACCAATCTATGAGTAATCATCAAAGATGATTTTTTTGTATAAGCATCATTAAGAAACTTGCTTCCATCATTTTTTTTTCCTTTAATTGCAAAAAAAATATCATCTTTTTTTAAATCTTTAGAATTAATTGATACTTTTTTAATTTTAAGTTTCTTAGGTAATATTTTTGTTTTTTCTTGAATTATATTTAACCTATAATCATTAAATAATTTTTTATTTTTATTTTTTATACAATTTGAAATTTCCTCTCGATCTGAAAAATAAAATTTCTTATCCTTGTATTCTTGAGTCTTTTCATGACCCTTGCCTGCTATAATTGCAATTTCACCACTTTGAAGATCGTTAATACATCTTGCAATTGCTGTTTTTCTACTTGAAATCTCAATTAATTTTTTCTTTTGTTTGATGCCTTTAATTATTTGATTTCTAATTGTCTTAGGATTTTCTCCTCTTGGGTTATCATCAGTTAAATAAACAATGTCTGCATATTTTGATGCAATTAAGCCCATTTTGGCTCTTTTGGTTTTATCTCTCTCACCACCACAACCAAAGACTAGTCTGATTTTTGAATATGGAAATTGCTCTTTGATGTTGGTTAAAACCGTTTTAAGTGCGTCAGGCGTGTGAGCATAATCTAAAATAACTTTGCTATTATCTTTTAACTTTCCAATATTTTCAAACCTACCTTCGGCAGGCTTAAGTTTAGGCATTAATTTTGCCATGGAAAATAAATTTATGCCACTTCTTTCTGCGGCCAACATGGCCATTAAAATATTTTTTATTTGTATTTTTCCAATTAAATTAATTTTAAATTTTATAATCTTATTTTTATTTTTTAATCTTAGGCTTAAAATTTGATGTTCATTATTATATCTATGAGAAAGTAATTCTAAATTAGAATTCCGACTGTAAACTGTTAGTAATTTTATATTTTTTTTCTCTACTATTTTCTTTAATAGCTTATATTGTGGAATTGCGCTATCGGTAATAATAACACCATTTTTTTTTATTAATTTTTTAAATAAATATAATTTTGAATTTTGATAATCGTGGATATTTTTATGATAATCCATGTGATCATGAGATAAATTTGTAAAAATACCGATATCAAAATTCAAGCCATCTAATCTATTTTGCTTTAAACCATGGCTTGAAGCCTCTAAAATTATATTATCAATCTTTTTTTTTAATAGATAATTTATAGTTTCTTTAAAACTGATGGGATCAGGAGTTGTATTACTTATTTCTTTATTTTTATTTTCAAATTGAACACCAATAGTTCCTATTGATGCAGTTTTTTTTTTATTTAAACTCAATATTTGATAATAGAAATCTGATACAGATGATTTTCCATTTGTGCCAGTCACTGCAACTAATTTTTTTGGTTTTTTTATTAAAAATTTATATGTTAATTCTGAAAGTAGTTTTCTTGGATTTTTACTTTTAATAAAAGTGATGTTTTTTTTATCTAACTTTATATTTTTTTCAGAAATTATAATTTTTGAACCTTTATTAATAGCATCATTGATATAATCATAGCCATCAAAATTATTTCCCTTAATTGCAAAAAAAATGAAATCTTTTTTAACTTTTCTGCTATCAAAGGCTATGCCAGAAAATTGTAGCTTAGAATATTTTTTTTCTATATTTTTTATATAATTTCCAAGATACATCTTTAATTAATTTCATTATATTTTGTGGCTAAAATAGGCCCAATCTTATCAATTATATGACCTGTAACTTCAACAGTAGTCCACCCAGCTGTATTTCTGGGACTTCCTTTTAATTTAAAATTTGAACCATCTCTATACTCGTAAATATAATTTTTATTGTTTTGAGACTCATCTAACATTACCGCTAAAACAAATTTTGGTTTAGAGGTTGGAAAAATTGATACAAATGTATTTACTTTTTTATTTGAATATGTTCCGTCAATAATTTTATTAGCTGTCCCTGTTTTGCCACCAATTTCATAGCCTTCTACGTTGGCTAATTTTGCTGTTCCGTCTTTGGTAGAAACTATTTTTCTTAAAATTGGTAATATTTTTTTAGCAACATTATCATCCAATATTTGTTTTTTCTCTATAACCTCTTCACCTTTTATAAGAGTAGGATTTACATTATAACCACCATTTGTAATGATTGAATATGCCTTAACAACTTGCAATAATGTAGTGGTTATACCATGTCCAAAAGATGCTGTGGCTAATGGACATTTTCCCCAGTTAAATTTTATTGGAACTCCCACTTCTTCTATGTCAAAATTAATTGATCCAGTTATTCCAATTTTTTGCAAAAAAGATCTAAATTTTTCTTCACCTATTGCCTGGCCAATTCGAACTGAGCCAATATTTCCAGAACGCACCAGAATTTGTTCAAGTGTTAAATTTGAAGGTATATCTTTATTATATTCACTGATTGGAAACCCAGCACACATTATTGACTTTGGCAAATTAATAAATTCACTTTCTGGTTCAAAAATTTTTTCATTAAATGCAGCTGCCATTGTGAAAGTTTTAAATACTGATCCAAATTCATAAACACCTTTAGTTGCTCTATTAATATAATTAACGTCTGTGATATTTTCTCGTAGATTTGGATCAAAATCTGGAACAGACACTAAGGATATAATTTCACCATTATTTACATCCATTAAAATAGCTGCACTTCCTTTAGTATCGAAAATTTGATTATATTTAAGTAATTCTTCCCTAATTAGAAATTGAATATTTTTGTCTAAAGTGAGTTGTATAATATCTTTATTTTTTTTTAATTTTTCATCTAATGATTTTTCAAGTCCTGAAATTCCATTATTATCATCATCAATTTGTCCAATAATATGGCTAAACAAATTTCTTTGGGGGTAAACTCTAGTAAGTTTTTCCTCAGGTTTAATAGATTTATCTCCCAGTAACATTAACTTTTCATAGTTTGCATCAGAGATTTTTTTTTCAAACCAAAAAAACTTATTGTTATTGAACTTTGATTTTATTAATTGATAATCTTTATTTGGAAAAATAATGCCTAAATTTAATAATAATTTCTTTTGATCAATTATTTCAACTGGGTTAATTCCAATATCAATAGAACTTACTGTTTTTGCTAAAAAATTACCATTTCTATCAACAATATCTGCTCTTTTTAACTTGTTATAAATTTTATTTTGACCACTATTTTCGTTATTAAATCCTCTAGATCCAAGATGAATTAAGTGAATAGAATAAATTATTGAGATAACAAAAAAAATAAAAAATATAAAAGCAATACGATTAAATTTTATATTAATTTTTTTGCCCTTTTGATCAAAATCAAATTGATCATCATTTTCATATATTACAAATCTATTTTGATTATTCATTTATTACCTAAGATTTTGAGCTCATCTGTAATTATTCCATTATCAGTAACTTTTAAGATTTTTAGGTCTGAAAGAGTTTTTTTTATAAGTGCATTTTCAAAATACAATTTTTGGTATTCAAGTAATTTTTCAGAAGAACTCAAGTAGTCAAACTCTAATTTAGAATCTTTAAATCTATCTTCTAAAAATAATAAATTTTCCTGAATTGAATAAATTTGTTCATCTAAATCTCGCGTTGAGTTTTTTATTAATGAGGTGCTAATTACTAAAGAAAGCATCAACCCAAAAATTAAAAACTTCGTCATAAAATTGACCCTAGGTTTTCAATTTCTATCAAATTGGAAAATTTATCCAGTATGTCTGTTTCTATTTCATAAGTTTCCTTATTTTTAATGACATATCTCAATTTAGCTGATCTAGAGGGTTGGTTTTCACTAATTTCTTGATCTGTTGGAATAATTGGTTTTTTATGAGGCATTAAAAAAAATAACTCTTTTTGATCAACCTTTGGCTCATATCTTGAAACACTTTTGTTCTCAGATAAACTTTTAAAAAAATATTTAACTATTTTGTCTTCTAATGAATGAAAAGTTACTACAGCTAAGACACCATCTTTTTTTAAAATCTTAACAGAATTTATCAAACCGTATATTAGTTCACTAATCTCTTTATTTACGAATATTCTTAAAGCTTGAAAAGATTTTGTTGCACTATGCACTTTAAAGTTTTTTTTTCTCTTTGATCTTTCAATGATATTTACAAGATCTTCAGTATTAATGTGTTTATTTTCCCTAAATTTAATAATATTTTTAGAAATTATTTTTGCATCTTTTTCATCACCAAAAAATTTTAAAATTTTTTCAATGTCTTCTTTGTTTAATTTATTGATTGCATCATTTGCAGAAAATTCATTAAGGCCCATCATCATATTGAGTTCTCCTAATGAATTAAATGATAGCCGTTTTTTTGGATCTTTTATTTGAGTTAAAGAATAACCTAAATCAAATATAATTCCTTTTATATTTTCATTCTTTAATTTTAAATTATTAAGCTTGCTGAATTTTAAGTTTTTGAAATTAAAACGATCTGGATATTTTTCTTCTATTTGATCAGCTTTTTTTTTGCTTTCGATATCTCTATCAAGTGCAAGTACTTTTGTGTTTTTATGTTTTAGAATTTCTTTTGAGTATCCACCTTGTCCAAAAGTACAATCAATAAATGTGCCACCATGTTGAGGGGTAATAACGCTAATAATTTCTTTTAGCAGTACTGGATAATGTTTTACATCATCAGATACTATGGTGGCTTCCATTTATTTTTTTGAAGACCATTAATTCTTTTGTCTTCTTAAAAATGCTGGTATCTCTAAATCATCTTCCTGTTCATCATCGCTGTCTGCAGACAACAATTCATTTGAATTTAAAGTATCATTATCATTGCTGAATAAATCTGGAGCATCAGACTCTACTCCAAACTCGCTTAAGTCATTTTTAATTTCTTGTTCAATTGTAGAATTTTCTTCACTTGTAGCTTCTTCAGTAAATGAAATTTCCTGCTCATTTGAAGTCTCTTCAATAGTATTTTCAACTTCTTGATTTTTTAGAAGTTCTTCATGGTATTGATGATTGGCTTGATTAACTTCTTCTTTAATAGCTTGTTGGTTAGCCGTATCTGAGGTTACTTCATTTTCAAGTTTTAAAGCATTTGCACCATGAGAAACTGGACTTGAGCTACTTGTGGTAAAATTAAATGATGCAGTTGGTCCAACATTAGAAAAATCTGAATAACCTGTGTTTCTATTTTGTATTCTATGAACCATGTTTATAACTGATTTGGTTTCAGGTTGTTGACCATCTAATGAAGTAGCAACAATTGAAACCCTCATTTTACCATCAAGCTCAGAGTCGGTTATTGCACCTATTATTAGTTCTGCTTCAGGATCAACTTCAGCTCTTACTTTATTTACAGCTTCATCAACTTCAAAAAGCTTAAGATCTTTGCCGCCAGTAATGTTTACTAGTAAACCCTTTGCACCTTTTAATGTATAATCATCAATCAAAGGATTGCTTACTGCCATCTCAGCAGCTTTGATTGCTCTTCCTTCACCTTCGGCTTCACCTGTACCCATCATTGCTTTACCCATTGAAGCCATAACAGTTTCAACATCAGCAAAATCGAGATTGATCAAACCAGGTCTTACCATTAAATCTGTAATACTTTGAACACCATGCATTAAAACATTATTTGAAAGATTAAATGACTCTTCAAATGTTGTTTGTTCATTAGCAATTTTAAATAAGTTTTGATTAGGAATTACAATTATTGTATCTACATGTTTTCTTAATTCCTCAAGACCTTGTTGTGCTCTTCTCATTCTTGAAGGTCCTTCGTATAAAAACGGTAGTGTTACAACACCAACTGTTAAAATATTTAACTCTTTAGCTGCTCTAGCTATGACATGTGCTGCACCAGTTCCTGTCCCACCACCCATTCCAGCAGCAATAAAAACCATGTTAGCACCTTGTAGAGTGTTTACAATTTCATTTAAAGATTCATCTGCTGCGGCTTGACCAATATCATGTTTAGCTCCAGCACCTAATCCTTTAGTTAAATTTAATCCTAATTGAATTCTAGTTTTTGCTTTACTTAATTTTAAATCCTGAGCATCAGTATTAACTGCTATAAACTCAACTCCTTGCAAATTATTTTCGATCATTTCATTAATTGCATTTCCGCCTGCTCCTCCAACTCCAATTACTAATAGTCTTGGTTGCAGTTCTTTGATCTCTGGTGCTTTAAAGTTAATTGTCATCTTTTATTTCCCCTCGTTGTTAATAAAATGTTTTTCCCATTTAAGACTAGCTCTATTGATATTTGCTTTTTTTCTAGCTGAGATCTTAAATTTTTCAAAAATTGCTGGTTCCCAAATTTGGAAAGTTTGACCTTGACCAACAAACAACATGCTATTTTTAATTTTTGCATGTTTTAGTAATTTTTCTGATATTGTTATTCTACCTTCACTATCAAACTGTAGATTTGTACTATCTGCCAAAATTGATGTTGCAAAAAAATCTCTTTTTTCTTCAAAAGGATTTAAAGAGTCTATCGCAGATGAAATTTTTTCAATTCTATCCTGAGAACAAGCTTCAATAGATGTATTATTAAATGAAGGGTAACAAATAACACCATTATAACCTAGGTTAGATAAATGAGATCTAAAACTAGCAGGCACTGAAACCCTCCCTTTTTTGTCCAGTTTGTTCTCGTAAGTAGATAAAAACATAATATTTAAAATTCAAAAATTCCATATTTGGGAATATATGGGAATATATGGGTTATTAATTAACCTGTCAATTGTTGAATTTTAGGCGTTTTTAAGCCTATTGTTTCAAATTTACTAAATAAGTATTTGGTTATTTGTTATAATTTAAACTAATGTCTTTTTCTCTTAGTTGGGTTGAATTCAAAGAACAAAATTGTCTCAAACTTGAATCAAAGCAAGAACATTTGATAATTATAAATTATTTATAAGTGTTGATAAGTTTTGCCAGATAAACTGTAAGCCGGGTTCTGTCATTTAAATCTATCATTTGTCTAGGCTTAAGATCACTCTCAAGCTCAAGCAACTAACCCTGATGACGAGCCAAGGATGGCTTTTAGTTTTTACACAATGTCACCTCTACTTAGTCTTGCTCCCAGTGGGGTTTTCCAGCGTTCATTGTTACCAATAGAACCGGTGTGCTCTTACCACACCTTTTCACCCTTGCCATGTTATGGCGGTATATTTTCTGTGGCACTATCCCTAGGGTTTCCCCCGCCAGGTATTACCTGGCACTGTATCCTTGAGGAGCCCGGACTTTCCTCTTTAAAATAAATTTAAAGCGATAAATCATTTATCTGGCAGATTGAATTTATAATTTGTTTTAAAATTTACAACAGTTTTTAATTATGATTTTAAAAGGTTTTTACTTATTAAATAACATTCTTGATCAGGAATTCCATTCACCAAATTTTGTCTAAAATGTCTTTGAAAAGCCTTAGTTATAAATTTTTTATTTGAATTGAAACTTAATCTTTTGACAATTCCATAACCAATTTTATTTAAATTTTTTATAAATATTATTTCTTCATCTTTATTTAATCTTTTTTTTCTAATTTTTTTTAGACTAGATTCTTTTAAAGAATGCCAAATGGCTAGTTTAAGATTAGCAAGATTTTTCCAAGGAAACTTTTCCCCAGGATCTTTTTTTCTTTCGGGTGCAATGTCGGAATGTCCCAATATATTCTTTAAATTAATTTCATATTTTCTAATTAATATTTTTAATAATATTTTTAATGAACCTAATTGTTTAGATTTAAAGTTCTGATATCTATTTTCATGACCAGGATTTTGTATTTCTATACCAATTGAATTTTTGTTTATCGATTTATATTTTTGCCAACTTGACTTTCCAGCATGCCAAGCAATATATAAATCTGGAACAAGATTTATTATTTGACCATTTTTTTTTATGAAATAATGTGCACTAACATTTTTATTTTCATCACATAATCTTTTAATTGCTGAGCTCTCACTTTTCATTCCCGTATAATGAATCACAATAAATTTGATCATTTTTTTTCTCCTTTTCGGTAAACTAAAGTTTGGAGAGTAAAAATTTGATATTTTAAGCCTCATTTAAGCTATATTATTGTTAAAATCTTAATTTACATGTTGATAAATTATTATATATAAATGACCAAATGATCAAAAAAATTACATTAATTTTAATTGCAACTATTACGCTAATTGCAAATGTAAACGCATCATCAGATGGCGAGTTGTTATTAAAAAAAAATGATCCTGCAGAAGTTAAAGAATGCTGGGAAGGTTTTAATAGGGCTTCTTTTGCTTTAAACCAAGGGTTAGACAAAGTTATATTCAAACCTGTTGCGAGCGTTTATAGAACATTACCAACGCCAATTAAAAGTGGCGTGAGCAATTCATTAGATAATTTGTCAAATGTAGTCACTATACCAAATAATATTTTGCAGGGTGAATTTTCAAAAGCAGGTGTGAATACTGGTAGATTTATAATTAATACTACTGTTGGAATTTTAGGATTTGTAGATGTTGCAACCTTAATTGGCTTTGAAGAATATGAAAAAGAGGATTATGGTCAAACATTAGCGGTACATGGCGTTGGACCAGGGTGTTACTTGGTTCTACCAGTCTTAGGACCCAAAACTGCTAGGGATACTTTAGCATCAACTTTTAATTTCATGGGTGGTGATGCTTGGTACAACATCACAGTTGCTAACGATACTCAGTATGTGAGTGAATTTGATTATTATGCTTCAAGAGTGACTGCTGGAGTAGATTTTAGAGCAAAAAATTATGACTCTATTGAAAATCTACAAAAAAATTCTTTAGATTTTTATGCATCTGTTAAGAGCGTTTATCTGCAAGACAGACAGCAAAAAATACTTAACTCAAATGAAGTTATAGAGTCAATGGACGACTCTGGTTGGGAAGAAATAGAAAATTAAATCATATTTACATGATTAAAAAACTTTTAACTATATTTGCGATATTAATTTCTATAACTAACTTTAATTCAACATCTTATTCAATAGAAGCTGATGTTTTTGTTCAATCTACTGTTAATAGAGCTGCCAGTACTCTCGGAGGAAATCTTACTAAAGAACAAAGAGTTGAAGAGCTAAAAAAAATAGCTAAGGAGACGGTTGATATATATGGAGTAGGAATGTACTCCTTAGGAGCAACTAGAAAAAGTTTAACCAAGGAACAGCTAAAAACTTATAATCAAGTTTTTGAAAATTATTTCCTCAAAAGCTTTGCAGATAGACTGGCTGAATACTCTAACCCAATTATTGAAGTAAATTCAAAAGAAAAACTAAATGAAAATTATACAATTGTTTCAAGCACACTAGTTGCAACAGATAAAAGACCAGAAATAAAAATTGAATGGAGAATTTACACAAAAAATCCTGATAAACCTTTGATTAGGGATTTGATCATTGAAGGTTTAAGCTTAGCCAGAACTCAGAAGGAGGAATTTAGCTCCATAATTCAGAGTGCTGATGGGGATGTGAACGCACTTTTTGCTAATCTTAAAAACTTTTCTAATAAGTAAAGTTTAATGAGTTTTAAACTCAAAGTCTCACCAAAGTTTTCTTTTATAATATCCTCCATAATATCTTTGCTATTTTCTTTATATGCAGCTTACAAGGGTGTCATTCTTTTTTTTGTAGAAAAGGCAATGGAAGATACTTTTGTAGGAGGAAATGCGTCAAGTATTTCTATATCATTATGGCTTACAATTAGTGGGGTCATGATTTTTATCTCATTTTTATTTTTTTACTTTGTAAAAATAAAAGACTTAAAAAGCCAAAAATTAATTCTCACAGGTATAATGATTATTTGGGTTGGTGTGATTTTGTTATTAATAATTTTTCTACCTAAATTTTTTTATTATTCAGCGCTGCCATTGCTTGCGCTGATTTTTTGCTTTATTTCAGCTATTAATATTAAAAAAGAGATAATAAATGAAAAAAGAAGCAAAGGATTATCTGAAACAGAGATCAATCTACTTCAAAGGCTGGCTGGAATAAAAAAGAGGAAGTAACCGCTTAATTTGGTGGGCCCGCCAGGACTCGAACCTGGGACCAATACATTATGAGTGTACTGCTCTAACCAACTGAGCTACAGGCCCAAAAGACATTGTTTAGTATATCATTTTTTTAAGGTTATCAATTAAAGAAATATTTTAATGGTGGGCCGTGTTGGTTACGCTCCAACTACCCCTGCAATGTCAATGCAGTACTCTACTATTGAGCTAACGGCCCTAGAGATTTTAGCTTTCTAAGAAACTTTTTAATTGTTTAGATCTGCTTGGGTGTTTTAATTTTCTAAGTGCTTTTGCTTCAATTTGTCTAATTCTTTCTCTGGTTACCGAAAACTGCAATCCAACTTCTTCCAAAGTGTGATCTGTATTCATTCCAACACCAAATCTCATTCTTAAAACCCTCTCTTCTCTTGGTGTTAGTGTTGACAATATCTTAGTAGTTGCTTCACCTAAATTTGACTTAATTGCTTGTTCTAATGGTGCAAGAGCTTTTGTATCCTCTATAAAATCTCCTAAACTACTATCTTCTTCGTCACCAACTGGTTTTTCTAACGAAACTGGTTCTTTTGAAATTTTTAAAACTTTTCTTACTTTATCTAAAGGCATTCTCAACTTTTGAGCTAACTCCTCAGGGGTAGCTTCTCTTCCAAATTCGCTTAAAATAAGTCTTTGAGTTCTTACAATTTTATTAATTGTTTCAATCATATGAACAGGAATTCTAATTGTTCTTGCTTGGTCAGCAATAGATCTTGTTATTGCTTGTCTTATCCACCAGGTTGCATAAGTTGAAAATTTATAACCCCTTCTGTATTCAAATTTATCGACAGCTTTCATTAAGCCGATATTACCTTCTTGAATTAAATCTAAGAACTGTAAACCTCTATTAGTATATTTTTTTGCAATTGAAATAACTAATCTTAAATTAGCCTCAACCATTTCTTTTTTTGCAATTCTAGATTCTTTTTCACCCTTTTGAACTCTGCTAACCAATTTTTTAAAATCAGTTACAGACATTCCAAGTTTGTGACTAATTTCAATTAGTCTTTCTCTAATATTTTTAAATTCATCTTTATTTTTTGCAAAAAACTGTTTCCAAATACTATTTGTATCTAAGAATTTTTTTAAATTAGGATTTATTTCATTACCAATATAAAACTTAATAAACTCATTTCTTGAAATATTATGATCCATCGCAAATCTCAAAAGATTTCCCTCTAATGAAATGATTTTCTTATTTTCAGTATAATGTTTTTGAACAAGTTCTTCTAAAACAGATGGGGAAAGTTGTAATGATTTTATTTTTTCTAAGATATCATTAACTATTTTTTCATAACCTTTTTCTTTTGCTGGAGAAAAAGTTTGTGAATTTAAAACACATTCGAGCTTTTCTTTTTGGTATTTAATTAATTTATTATACTCTTTTGTGAGTGTTTGTACTGTTTTAAGGACTTTAGGTTTAATTTCAGTTTCCATTGCAGCAAGTGTTGGGTTGAAATCATCATCATCTGATGATCCATCTTCTTTATCTGTTTCACCTGCATTTTTTTGTTTAGCACTAGGTCCGGTACTTTCATCTTCCATATAATTTGTATCGATATCAATTATTTCTCTAACTAAAATTTCATCTTTTTGTAATTGATCATTCCATTCAAAAAATTGTTGTGCAGTAAGAGGACTTTGAGATAATGCGATTAACATTACATCTTTTCCAGCTTCTATTCTTTTGGCAATTGCAATTTCACCTTCTCTTGAAAGGAGTTCAACTCCTCCCATTTCACGAAGATACATTCTGATAGGATCGTCACTTTTTTCAATTGTTTTACCCTCTTCTTTTGATGAAGTTTCTTTTTTTCTTAAAACTTTGTAGTCCGATTTCTTTTCTACAAGGGCAACACCTTCATCTAAGATGTGAATAAATGCTTGTGATAAATTTTCATCTGAAAGATTTCTTTTACCTAGTGATTTACTTAGCTCTTCATAAGTAATGAAACCTCTGTGGGTTCCTCGACCCATCAATCTAGCAAATGATTTAGTAATAATTCGTTCCACAGCAATATAAGTTTGGAAGTCTTATATAATGTCAAATTATTAAAAATCCATTACTTATTTTATTCGATTAATTGATATTTTGCTTTTTTTTAAGCTCTTTTAACTGGTTAAAAGTTGCTTCACTTAGATCTTTGGAAAATTTAGATTCTAGCTCCTGAATCCGATGCTCTAAATCATAATTCATAAGATCTCTACTTATATCCTCTAACAACTCAATTACTTCATACTCATCTTTAGATTTATTTTCAAAGATATTCTTAATTGGGGCAAATTTATTAATTCTTTCTAAAATTTGAAAATCTATATTTAGTTCATTGCTTGTTAATTTTTCTCCTGTTTTTAATTTTTCAATTATTAAATCAAATATTTGTTTATTCATTTCTGTAAAAATTTTTATATTTTCTAATAAATGTAAATTTTCTTGAATTAAACTTAGGTTATTAATCATTAAATATAATAATGAATACTCCTTAAGCTCTACTCCAGTCAGAGATTGACTATCTTTAAATATCTTTTTTGTACTATCTAGAGTTTTTATTGTTTTTTTATAATTATAATTCTTCTTATTTTGATTGGAGTGTGGAGTTAGCTCTGCAATTTTTTCTAGAAAATATTCTAGGACATATTTCTTAATAAAGTCATCTTTAATTGTATTGGCTATAGATCTTAATTTTTTTTCAAAAATTGCCATTGAAGAAGGATTATTTTCTGTCTGTTTTTTATAATGACTGAAAATAAATTGATGAATTGAAATTTTACTTTGCTTAGTAAAATCTATAAAGAAATTTTTACTATTTTTATTTACATAGCTATCAGGATCTTCTCCATCAGGAAGAAATAAAAAAGAAATTTGTTTTTCAGGTCTTAATTCTTTAATTGAATTTTCAGCTGCTCTTAAAGCTGCTTTATAACCACTTTCATCACCATCAAAACATATAATAATGTCATCAAAGAATTGATTTAAAGTTAAAATTTGTTTGTCTGTTAATGAAGTTCCAAGATTAGCTACTACATTTTCAATACCACTTTTGCTTAACCCAACAACATCCATATAACCCTCAACCAAATAAATATTATCAAGTTTGTTGGAAAGTTTTCTTGCTTGATCTAAATTATATAAGTTAGAACCTTTTTTAAAAAAATTTGTTTCAGGTGAATTTATATATTTTGCTAAAAAATCACTTTTTTCTATAATTCTGCCACCCAGTGCAATTGGTTGGCCTGAGATGTTATTAATTGGAAAAATAAGTCTTCCTCTAAATCTCTCTAAATAAGTATTTTTCTTTTCATCTAAATAAAATAGACCCGTGTCCAATAAAGATTGAGTGCTAAATTCTTTATTTAATTCCTCAAAAAAATTTGGATTTTTTTCAATATATCCTATCTTAAATTTTTTAACCTGATCTTTACTAAGTGATCTTCCTTTTAAATATTCTCTTGCAACATTTAAGTTTTCATTTTTTAAAAGTTCTTCATGATAAAAATCAACATACTTGTTAAATATTAACGCATATTCTTTCCATTTCTTTTCTCTTTCTTCATCTTGTTTAGAAAACATATAAGGTTGCATACCTGCAAGGTTTGCTAAATATTTTACTGCCTCACCAAATCTCAAATTTTGTGTTTTCATCACAAAGTCAAAAATATTTCCATGTTCAGATGTTGCAAAACAATGATAAAATTCTTTTTCATCATTTACTGTAAAGGATGGAGTTTTTTCATTTTTAAAAGGTGACAATCCAAGAAACTCTTTTCCTCTTTTTTTCAAATTTACTGTTTTCGAGACTACAGAAGATACTTTTAGCCTTGTCTTGATTTCATCAAGATATTCTTTTGGATATTTCATTATTTATTCAATAGTTGCTTTAATAAAGCTCCAGCTTTTGCAAAATCTAAATCATCAGAATATTGTTGTTTTAAAGCACCCATGACCTTGCCCATATCTTTAATTGAATTTGCACCCAATTTAGCAATGATTTCTTCACATATCTTTTTGGTATCTTCTTCACTAAGTTGCTTTGGCAAAAAACTTGTTAAGATTTCATATTCATTTTGTTCCACCTCTAAAAGATCATTTCGATTATTTTTTTTATATATTTCTATCGATTCGGCCCTTTGTTTAACCATCTTCTTTAAGAGTTTTTTAATATCATCATCATCGGTATCTTTTTTATTCGGTCCTGATCTATTTGAAATATCCAAATCTTTAATCGAAGATAAAATTAACCTGTAGGTTGATATCTTTGTTTTATCTTTAGATTTTAATGCATTTTTATATTCAGTTTCGATTGTATCTTTTAATGACATAATTTTCACAACTTACTTCAAAGACAAAAATGTTCAAAAGAAAAATTGTATTTTTACAATTTTATAATAAATGTCTGTTGCGATAATAATCCAGTTATTGTAATAACCTTTAACTCATGAGTTGTAATTGAAGAAAAAACCAAAAAAAACAAACTCAAAAAACTCACA
Source organism: Candidatus Pelagibacter sp. HIMB1321 (assembly GCF_900177485.1). Lineage (NCBI taxonomy): Bacteria > Pseudomonadati > Pseudomonadota > Alphaproteobacteria > Candidatus Pelagibacterales > Candidatus Pelagibacteraceae > Candidatus Pelagibacter > Candidatus Pelagibacter sp. HIMB1321. The sequence goes on along the minus strand of NZ_LT840186.1, from coordinate 85,867 downwards.
AATTCATACAGGTATTTTAGTTCTTGAAAACAAAAAGGTTTTTAAGGGAATTGGTATTGGATACCAAGGAATTGCAACTGGTGAAGTTTGCTTCAATACTTCACTAACTGGTTATCAGGAAATTATATCTGATCCATCATATGCTGGACAGATAATAAATTTTACTTTTCCTCACATTGGCAATGTGGGAACTAACAAAGAAGATTATGAAAGTGATCATGTTTGGACTAAAGGAGTAATATTTAATTCTGAAATTACTGATCCTTCAAATTATAGATCATTTCAACATTTGGATGCATGGTTAAAAAAAAATAAAATTGTTGGAATTACGGGACTAGATACCAGAAGTTTAACTAATTTTATTAGAGATAAGGGAGCACCAAAAGGCACAATTTCTTATTCAAAAAATGCAAAGTTCAATATAAGCAAGCTTACCAATACAACTGTTAAATGGTCAGGATTAAAAAATTTAGATCTTGCAAAGGATGTTAGTACAAAAAAAAGTTATATCTGGAAAGGTTTTAAAACCTGGAAAAAGGAAAGTGGGTTTATAAAAAATAATAAAAATCAATATCATGTAGTTACTATTGATTATGGAATTAAAAAAAATATTTTAAGATATTTTTCAGATTTTAACTGTAAAGTTACTGTCGTTTCTTGCAAAACTAGTTCTAAAGAAATTTTATCTTTAAAGCCTAATGGTATATTTTTATCAAATGGCCCTGGAGATCCAGCTGCAACTGGCAAATATGCAATTGATATAATTAAAGATTTAATTAAAAAAAACTTACCTATTTTTGGAATTTGTTTGGGTCATCAAATTCTAGCATTGGCACTTGGTGCTAAAACAAAAAAAATGAAACTTGGTCACCGTGGAGCTAATCATCCTGTGAAAAATTTAATTCATGATAATGTAGAAATTACCAGTCAAAACCATGGTTTTGAAATAGTAAAAGAAAGTCTTCCAAAAAATATTCAAATTACTCATAAATCATTATTCGATAATTGTATTGAAGGAATAAGACTTAAAAATAAACCAGTGTTTTCAGTTCAATATCATCCAGAGTCTAATCCTGGCCCTCAAGACAGTGTCTACTTATTTAAAGAATTTATTAACAATATGAAAAAAAATGCCAAAACGAAAAGATCTTAAAAAAATATTAGTTGTTGGAGCAGGTCCAATTATTATTGGCCAGGCTTGTGAATTTGATTACTCGGGAACACAAGCGTGTAAAGCTCTTAGAGATGAAGGTTATAAAGTCATATTAATTAACTCAAATCCTGCAACGATTATGACTGATCCAGGTGTTGCAGACAAAACTTATATTGAGCCTATTACATTAGAGGTTTTAGAAAAAATTATTCAGAAGGAAAAACCTGATGCAATCCTTCCAACTATGGGTGGTCAAACAGCTTTAAATCTCGCAATGGAAGCTGAAAAAAAAGGAATTCTTAAAAAATATAAAATTGAGTTAATTGGAGCTAACTCAAAAGCAATTGCAAATGCTGAGGATCGAAAAAAATTTAGAAAAAATATGATTGATATTGGTTTAGATTTACCAAAATCTAAAATTGTAAACAATATCAACCAAGCTTCAAAAGTTTTAAAACAAATTGGTTTACCTGCAATAATAAGACCAGCTTTTACCCTAGGTGGATTAGGTGGAGGAATTGCAAAAAATAAAAAAGATTATCTTAAGATAATTAAGAGTGGACTACACGAATCTCCTGTGAGCCAAGTTCTAGTAGAAGAATGTCTTGAAGGTTGGAAAGAATTTGAAATGGAAGTTGTAAGAGATAAAAAAGACAACTGTATTATAATTTGCTCCATTGAAAATGTAGATCCTATGGGAATTCACACTGGAGATTCTGTTACAGTTGCGCCAGCTCTAACATTAACAGATAAAGAATATCAAGTGATGAGAAATGCGTCCATTGCGTGTCTAAGAAAAATTGGAGTTGAAACAGGAGGATCTAATGTTCAGTTTGCAATTAATCCAAAAAATGGAAGAATGGTAGTGATTGAAATGAACCCAAGGGTTTCCAGGTCATCTGCTCTAGCATCTAAAGCAACTGGATTTCCGATAGCTAAAGTTGCTGCAAAACTTGCTGTTGGCTACACACTGGATGAACTCAAAAATGAAATTACAAAAGTAACTCCAGCATCTTTTGAGCCAAGCATTGATTATGTGGTTACAAAAATTCCAAGATTTACTTTTGAAAAGTTTTCAACTTCCCCTGCATCATTAGGAACTTCAATGAAGTCGGTTGGTGAGGCAATGGCAATTGGTAGAAACTTTAAAGAATCTTTACAAAAAGCTTTAGTTTCTCTTGAAACTGGATTTTCTGGATTAGATAGAATTTTGGATCTAAATACAAAGCAAATTGAAAAAAAACTTAAAGAAAATATTCCAAACAAGCTACTTTATATTGCTGAAGCAATAAGAAAAAAAATAAATCTAAAGAGAATATTTAATCTTTCAAAAGTTGATCTTTGGTTCTTAAACCAAATTAAAGAAATCGTTGATACTGAAAATAAAATCAAAAATAAAGGATTACCAAAAGAATTTAATGAATTTAATAGAATAAAATCTATTGGTTTTTCAGATAAAAAACTTGCTGAATTAACTAATACTTCTGAACAAATTGTAAGACAAAAACGAACAGCTTTAAAAATATTGCCTGTTTATAAAAAAGTAGATACTTGTGCTGCAGAATTTAAATCCTTTACTCCTTACATGTATTCAACATATCAAAGGAATTTTTCAATTAATTCAGAATGTGAAGCAGATCCAAGTTCAAAGAAGAAAATAATTATTTTAGGTGGTGGACCAAATAGAATTGGTCAAGGCATCGAATTTGACTATTGCTGCTGCCAAGCAAGTTTTTCATTAAAGGATGCGGGTTTTGAAACCATAATGGTAAACTGCAACCCTGAAACAGTATCTACTGATTATGACACAAGTGATCGGTTGTATTTTGAACCTTTAAAAGAGGAATATGTTTTTAACATTATCAAAAAAGAGCAAGAAAAAGGAAATCTACTTGGTGTCATTGCTCAATTTGGAGGACAAACACCAATTAAATTAGCAGAATTTTTGCATAAAAATAAATTACCTATTTTAGGAACACAATATACATCAATCGATCTTGCTGAAGATAGAGACCGATTTAGAAATCTCTTAAACAAACTTCATTTAAAACAAGCTGAAAGTGGAATTGCTAAAAATTACAAACAAGCAATTCAAATTGCAGATAAAATTGGATTACCTTTGATGGTAAGACCTTCGTATGTTTTAGGTGGAAGAGCTATGGAGATAGTTCATGAAAAAAATCAATTGAAAAACTTTATTGAAGAAGCTTTTAAAGCTGCTGAAGAAAACCCTATTTTAATTGATAAGTTTATAGATCATGCAATGGAAGTTGACGTTGATGCTATTTCAGACGGTAAAGATGTTTTTGTGGCAGGGATTATGCAGCACATAGAGGAAGCTGGAATCCACTCAGGTGATTCTGCTTGTAGCTTGCCTCCTGTATCAATTAAACCATATCTAATTAAGGAAATTGAAAATCAAACTAAAAAATTAGCATTAGCTTTAAATGTTAAAGGTTTCATGAATATTCAGTTTGCTATTAAAAAAGATGAAATTTATGTAATCGAAGTTAATCCTAGAGCAAGTAGAACTGTCCCATTTGTATCTAAAGCAAAAGGTTTACCCCTTGCAAAAATAGCCTCTAGAATCATGGCAGGAGAAAAACTATCTAAATTCAATTTAAAAGATAAATCTAAAGGCATGTATGCAGTTAAAGAGGCTGTATTTCCATTTAATAAATTTCCCAACAGTGATTTACTTTTAGGACCTGAAATGAAATCAACCGGTGAGGTAATGGGGTTTGATAAAGATTTTGGTATGGCTTTTGCTAAAAGTCAGATAGCTGCAGCTAATTCATTACCAAAAAAAGGTCTTGCTTTTATCTCTTTAAAAAATGCTCATAAAGATGAAGGGATAGACCTTGCAAAGCAATTAATAAAATTAAACTTTAAACTTTGCGCAACCAAAGGAACAGCTGAATACATCCAAAAATATGGAATGAAATGTAAAATTATTAATAAAGTAAGCAGCGGCTCTCCTCATATTGTTGATGTTTTAGACTCTAAAAAGATTGCTTTAGTTATTAATACTGGCGGGGGAAATAGTGAGCATAGATTAAACGATGCAATAGCACTAAGAAGGGCAACTCTTAAAAATAAAGTGCCTTATTGCACTAACATGTCTACAGCTCTTGCTTGCTTAGAGGGAATTAAATCTTTAAAGACTAAGAAATTAGAAGTTACTTCTCTTCAGGATATTTAAATGAAAACAGTGGATATCATTAAGTGGATTGCAACAATAATTCAATTGATTGGATATGGTCTTACTGGAATGGGATTAACACCTTTAAATATTTATTTTTTCATTGTTGGTATTTTTTTATGGTTTGTTACGGGATATCTTTGGAAAGATAAGGCTATTATGGTTGTCCATGTTGGAGCGTTACTTTCAATACTAAGTGGCTTATTTTTCTCTAACAGTTAAATTTATTCAACTTTCCAGTCAGTTTCAAAAGTCACATAATTGACTTGAATACATCGTCTTTCTTTAATTATCTTTTTCTTTTCCATTCCGTGCCAAGTGTTAGGTCCACTAGTAAACATATAGCCATAGTTGTGTTTGTATGGGACTGTTTTAACTTTTTCTAATTTTTCATTATAAAAATCAGTTCCAAGATCCTCAGATTCATTGGCATCATTCACAAATATTAAGCCAGACATTAGTTTTTCTTTAATATCACAATGAGGTTTCAGCCAAAAACCCTCTCTATCACAGATTACCTCTACTCTCACATATGAATTTGACAGGTCTTTATTAATCATTTTAGAAATTCTTTCATGCACTTCTTTGGATTGAAGTTCTTCTATAAATTTTACTAAATGTGGAAATTGAGAAGCATTTTCTTTTGTAACAAAACATCTAAATTTTATTGCTTTACCTCCTGATGGATTGCCTTCTCTAAACTCTGCTGCACCACCATCGATTGCTCTTGTGCCATCATAATTAAGATCAAATTGTTTAACATCTGGTATATCTGCACTAACAATTTCGTTAATAGCTCCATCATTTAATGCATCTTGATATTCCCAATGATCAAATGGAAAGTTATGTTTCTTTGAATGATCTGTGATACTTTTTAAAAATGACATTATGATAATTGTTTTTTAATTTCGTTTGCGACTCTACTAGTTTCATCAAGTCTTTCATAGTCCCAACTTTCAAGACTATTATCTAATTTCTTAATTATATTTAATTTGCCAAATAATTCTCTAAACTTTCTAATTCTCTGATCATTTTTGTTGGTTGGAATATCAGCAACATAGATTGGTTTACCAGTTAAAGCTGCCTCTGATATCATTGAGGTTGAATCACATGTAACACAAATATATTTTGCTAATGATAAAGCAGATAAATATGCTTTTTTATCAATAGTATCTATCACAAGGCTATTTTGTTGAAGTTTAAATTTAGATAATTCAATTATATTTTTTGGTGTCCTCATTGAGGGAATTACTATCCCCTGAAGATTATTTTTAATTACCAAGTTATTAAAAATATTTAAAACATTTGAAATATTTTTTTCTGAGTAATCATAATGTTTTGTTGGTCCACCTAATACAAGTAAAAAATAATCTTTATCTAAATCTAATCTACTTTTTAAATAGTCTGAATGACTATCAATCTCATCTTGTGTTAAATAATGTATAGCACCATTAGTTTGATAAACATTATTGCCCATAAGACCATCATGTTGTGGAGCGATAATATAATCAAAATTATTAAGAGAAACTTTAGGGTCTTGAATATGGATATTTACAACTTTCTTTGGTGAATTTTTTTTTAAATAAATAGATGGAATTACACTTTTTCTCCCACATGATATGATTACATCAAAATCATCTGTATTAATTTTTTTAAAAACTTTTTGAGAAATGGGAGTTAATTTTGGTGGAAGTAATTTCCAAAAATTATCAAGTTCAACTTTGTGGTGAGTAAAATCTAAATCAAGAGCTTTAGCTAAACCTTCTACTTGGCTTATCATACCATGCATTCCTTCAGTTAATAAAATAGCTTTTAATTTAGACATTAATGACTATATACCTCTCGTATGAGTCAAAATCCAACTAAACACACAAAAGTATTAATTATTGGATCTGGTCCAGCCGGATACACAGCTGCAGTTTATGCTGCAAGAGCAATGTTAAACCCAATTTTAGTTTATGGAGCACAACCAGGTGGACAATTGACTACAACAACAGATGTTGAAAATTTTCCTGGTTTTGCAGATGTAATTCAAGGCCCTTGGTTAATGGACCAAATGAAAGATCAAGCTAAAGCTGTTGGAACTGAAATGATTGAAGATCACATTTCATCAGTGAATTTAAAATCTCAACCATTTGAAGCTGTAGGAGATAGTGGACAAAAATACACAGCGGATAGCATAATTATTTCAACAGGCGCTCAAGCAAGATGGTTAAATTTAAAATCTGAACAAGAGTTCAGAGGTTTTGGTGTTTCTGCTTGCGCAACTTGTGATGGTTTTTTCTTTAAAGACAAAGAGGTCGCTGTTGTTGGCGGTGGTAATGCTGCTGTAGAGGAAGCAATGTTCCTAACTAAATTTGCATCAAAAGTTAAACTAATTCACAGAAGAGATGAATTAAGAGCTGAAAAGATGCTTCAAAAGAAGTTAATGGAGAATAAAAAAATTGAAATTATTTGGGACAGTGCAGTTGATGAGGTAATTGGCGACAATGAACCTAAAAATGTAAAAGGTATCAAAGTGAAGAATTTAAAAACGAATGAAGTTACTGAAATGAAAGTTGATGGTTTATTTATTGCAATTGGACATGATCCAGCAACACAACTTTTCAAAGAACAATTAGAAATGGATAAAGAAGGCTATTTAATCACTAAACCAGACTCAACAGAGACAAATATTCCAGGTGTCTATGCTGCAGGTGATGTAAAAGATAAAACCTTTAGACAGGCTGTAACTGCTGCGGGTATGGGCTGTATGGCTGCTCTTGAAGCTGAAAAATTTTTATCTCACTAAAAAGATAATTATAAACTTTCACAAAAAGATTTTATTCTTTCCATTGCCTTTTTTAAATTTTGCATAGAAGTTGCATAAGAAATTCTAAAATAACCATCTAATCCAAAGGCTGATCCCTGAACAACAGCAACGTTTGATTTTTCTAATAATTTTTGAACAAAATCAGTATCTGTTTTTAGTCCAGTTTTTTTATTTAAAAGACCTTTGCAACTTGGGAAAACATAAAATGCACCATTAGGGGTTAGACAACTTATTCCTTCTATTGCATTTAAACTTTGTACAACAAAATTTCTTCTTTCTTTAAATGCTTTAGATCTTTTTTTAATAAAACTTTGATTTCCGTTTAAAGCTTCTACTGCAGCAGCTTGGCTTATTGATGAAGGATTTGAAGTTGATTGTGATTGAATTTTTCCAATTGCTTTAATGATATCTTTAGGTCCTGCCGCATATCCAATTCTCCAACCAGTCATTGCATAAGATTTACTAACTCCATTCATAGTTAAAGTTCTATCTTTTAATTTAGAAACTTGAGCAATGGTATAAAATTTAAATTTATCATAACTTATATGTTCATAGATATCGTCGCTCAAAATATGTACGTTTTTATGTTTCACTAGCACTTTTGCTAGATCATTAATTTCTTTTTTAGAATAACCAGCACCTGTTGGATTTGATGGCGAATTCAAAATTAGCCATTTTGTTTTTTTTGTAATTGCTTTTCTTAATAATTGTGGAGTTAATTTAAAGCCATCGGCTTCACCACACTTTACAATTTTTGGCTTTCCACCTGCAAGCAAAACCATATCGGGATATGAAACCCAAAAAGGCGCTGGAATTATAACTTCATCACCTTTATTCAAAGTGGCCATAAAAGCATTATACAAAACCTGTTTTCCGCCAGTGCCGACTGTTATTTGGTCAGCAGTAAATTTTAGATTATTTTCCCTTTTAAATTTGTTTACAATTGCTTTTTTCAAAGAGGGTGTTCCATCAACTGCCGTATACTTTGTGTCACCATCTTTGATTGCTTTTATTGCAGCTCTCTTAACATTATCAGGAGTATCAAAATCTGGTTCACCAGCTCCTAATCCAATTACATCTTTACCTGCAGCTCTGAGCTCTCTTGCTTTTTGAGTTACAGCAATAGTTGGAGATGGTTTAATTCGTTTTAAACTGTTTGATATTATGCTCATTGAAATAAAATATAATTCTAATACGCTGTTTAATATATGGAAAATACTTATCAAGATTTAATTACTGATATTCAAAACAAAAATCCAAAAATCAGTGGAAAACTTGAGGGTGGAAAAAAATTTAAAATTAAATCTGATTTTAAACCTGCAGGTGATCAGCCAGAAGCAATTAAAAAGCTTGTTAATGGTGCAAATAAAGATCAATTCAACCAAGTACTACTTGGCGTTACCGGTTCGGGAAAAACATTTACAATGGCAAAAGTTATTGAAGCAACTAATCGTCCAGCTCTTATTTTGGCACCAAATAAAACTCTTGCTGCACAACTTTATGGAGAAATGAAATCTTTTTTTCCTGATAACGCTGTTGAGTACTTTGTTTCATATTATGATTACTACACACCAGAAGCCTATGTTCCGAGATCAGATACTTACATTGAAAAGGAAGCTTCAATTAATGAGCAAATTGATCGAATGAGACATTCAGCTACAAGATCACTTTTAGAGAGAGATGATGTTTTAATTGTTGCAAGTGTTTCTTGTATTTATGGATTGGGGTCAGTTGAAGCCTATAGTAAAATGACATTAACCCTTCAAAAAAATTATGATTATAACCGTGAGGAAATTATTAAATCTTTAGTAGCTCTTCAGTATAAAAGAAATGACCAAAATTTTTACAGAGGAACTTTTAGAGCTAGAGGAGAATATCTAGAAATTTTTCCTTCTCATTTAGAAGATAGAGCTTGGAGGCTTTCTTTATTTGGAGATAAGTTAGAACAAATAGAGGAATTCGATCCTTTAACTGGAGATAGAGTACGAGAATTAAGTTTGGTAAAAGTTTATGCAAATAGTCACTACATAACTCCTAAACCAACCATAGAACAAGCAGTTATTAATATTAAAAGAGAATTAGAAGTAACTTTAAAAAAGCATAGAGCTGAAAATAAATTATTAGAAGCCCAAAGATTAGAGGAAAGAACTAAATTTGATCTTGAAATGATTGAAGCAACAGGCTCTTGTGCTGGTATTGAAAACTACTCTAGATTTTTATCTGGAAGAAAACCTGGTGAGCCCCCACCAACACTTTTTGAATATTTTCCAGACAATACTTTAATATTTGTAGATGAATGTCACGTGACCGTCCCTCAATTAAATGGAATGTATAAAGGGGATAGATCAAGAAAGAGCACTTTGGCCGAATATGGTTTTAGACTTCCGTCATGTATGGATAATAGACCATTGAAATTTGAGGAGTGGGACATGATGAGGACCCAAACTGTTTTTGTCTCTGCTACTCCTGGACCATGGGAGCTGGAACAAACAAAAGGTAAATATATTGATCAAGTTATTAGACCAACAGGATTAATTGATCCAGTAGTTGAAATTAGACCTGCAAAAAATCAGGTAGATGACTTAATGCATGAGTGCAAACATGTTATTGAAAATAATCATAGAGTTCTAGTTACAACACTTACCAAAAAAATGGCTGAAGATTTAACTGAGTATCTTCACGAAAATGGAATTAAAGTTCGATACCTTCATTCAGATATTGATACATTGGAGAGAATTGAAATAATGAGGGATTTAAGAATGGGCGTGTTTGATGTGCTCGTTGGTATCAATCTTTTAAGGGAAGGATTGGATATTCCAGAATGTGCACTTGTTGGAATTTTAGATGCAGACAAAGAGGGCTTTCTAAGATCTGAAACTTCATTAATACAAACAATCGGAAGAGCAGCAAGAAATGTAGATGGTAAAGTAATTCTTTACGCAGATAAGGAAACAAAAAGTATAAAAAAAGCAATTGCCGAGACAGACAGAAGAAGAAACATACAATTAGCTTACAACAAAAAACACAAGATTGATGCAAAAACAGTCAAAAAAGAAATCAGTGATATATTAGAAAGTGTCTACGAAAAAGATTATGTAAAAATAAGTGAAGGATCAAATGTAGGAGGAAATCTTAAAAAACACCTTAAGGCATTGGATAAAAAAATGAAGGAGGCTGCATCAAATTTAGAGTTTGAAGAAGCAGCAAAAATTAGGGATGAAATTAGAAAATTAGAAAGTACCGAATTAGAAATCACATTAAATCCAAAAATCAGACAATATGATGTAAAAAATAAATTATATCCAAAAGGTAGATCAACAATGGGTATGCCAGGAACTAAGGTTACTAAAAAAAGAGACAAAAAATGGAAGCACGGAAAATAATAATTACAGGTGGGGCAACAAGAATTGGTGCTGCAATTGCAAAGAAATTATCTGGTCCCAATAAAGAGATTGTTATTCATTTTAATAAATCTAGGTCTAAAGCTGAAAAATTAAAAAAAGAATTATCAGAAAATGGTACTAAAATTTATTTGATTAAAGGTGATTTGGAAAAAGAAAATGACATTAATAAAATAATGAAATTTTCAAAATTAAAACTTAAATATTTTGACTGTTTAATAAATAATGCTTCGTTATTCGAAAATGATAAATTAGAAAACTTTACTTCAAAAAGTTGGGATAAACATATTAATATAAATTTAAGATCACCAGCTTTATTGTCTAAAAGTTTTGCAAAAAATGCTAAGGGTTTAAATAATAATATTATAAATATAATAGACCAAAGAGTTTTTAAGCTTACTCCTTATTTTTTTTCTTACACTATAAGTAAAACTGGACTTTATACACTTACCAAAACAAGTGCGATGAGTTTAGCTCCAAAAATTAGAGTTAACGGAATTGCGCCTGGGCCAACTATTAAAAATCAAAGGCAATCTAAAAAACACTTTAAAAAACAATATTTAGCAACCCCTCTAAAAAAACAAGTTGATGTAAAGCAAATTTGTAATGCTGTTGACTTTTTTATAAAAAATATATCTATTACCGGTCAAGTCTTAGCTGTAGATAGTGGGCAAAGTCTAAATTGGAAAACACCTGATATTATGACGAAAGAATGAAAAAAAATAATCTAAACGTTGTAAAAATCGATAAGAATAAAAGTTTATTCAACTACGAAAAAAAAATATTAATCAATGAATTGGTATTAGATTTAAAACTTGGTTATTACGACTTTGAAAAAAATAAAACCCAAAAAGTAAAATTTAGCTTAGAAATTGATTACGAGGATAAGAAGCCATCAAATGATAAAGATATAAAATCAATTGTAAATTATGGTACAATTGTAAAGTTAATAACAAAGCTTGTTAAGAAAAAACACTACAACTTCCTTGAGACTTTAGCTGAAGCAGTTTTTGATGAATTATTTAAAGACAAAAGAATTGCTAAAATAATGTTGAAAATTGAAAAATTAGAAATTTTAAAACAATGCTCGTCCGTTGGTATCCAAATTACCAAAAAAAGAAGTCATGATAAGCTCTGAAATTGGAAAAGAAGTAATTAAAAAAGAGCTCCCTTTAGTTCCTAAACTGCCAGGTGTTTATAGGATGCTAAATGAGAAAAACGATATTCTATATGTTGGTAAAGCCAAAAATCTACCCAATAGACTTAAAAGTTATGTTGCTGAAAAAAATCATATTATTCGAACCGAAAGAATGCTTTCTCAGACGAGAAAACTTGAAATTACAACTACCTCAAATGAGAGTGAAGCATTACTTTTAGAGGCAAACTTAATTAAAAAATTTAAACCTAAATTTAATATTTTATTAAGAGATGATAAATCCTTTCCATTTATATTCATTGGCAACAAAGATAAATGGCCGCAAATAAAAAGACATAGGGGAAAAAAATCAAAAGAAGGTTTTTATTTTGGTCCATTTGCATCCGCAGGATCTGCAAATTGGACTATTAAAATGATACAAAAAATTTTTCATCTCAGAGTTTGTGATGATACTGTTTTTAAAAATAGAGAAAGACCTTGTATTCTTTATCAAATCAAAAGATGTTCGGGACCATGTGTTGGTTATGTAGAAAAAAATGACTACCAGCAGACAGTTGATGATGCAATCGAATTTGTGTCTGGCAAATCAAGGAAGATACAAAAAAATTTATCAAATCAAATGGAGAAAGCTAGTGAAGAGTTGGACTTTGAAAAAGCTGTAATTCTAAGAGATAGAATCAAAGCACTAAATATTATTCAATCTTCTCAGAGAATTAATGAAGCAAATTTAGTAGAGGCAGATGTAATTGCTGGTTATAAAGAGTCAGGCAAAACATGTATTCAAGTTTTTTTTTATAGATCAAAGCAAAACTGGGGAAATCAAGCCTTTTTTCCAAAACATGATCCAGATGAAAATTTAAGTGAAATTTTGAATTCATTCATTTCTCAGTTTTATGAAAATAAAAGTGTACCCTCAGCAATAATTCTATCAGAAGAAATAAAAGAAAAAATTTTAATTGAAAAAACTCTAACTGAAAAAGAAGGCAAACAAATAAGCATTACTGTTGCTAAAAAAGGATCAAAACTCAAAGTTGTCAATCAAGCAATTAAAAACGCTAAAGATAGCTTAAATAGAAAGCTTTATGAAAGTCAGAATAACAAAGAACTTTTTGATCAAATTGCAAAAAAATTCAATCTTGAGACAAGTATTAATCTAATAGAAGTCTACGATAATAGTCACATTCAAGGAACAAATAGCGTTGGAGCTTTGATAGCTTATGGTGACGAAGGCTTTATTAAAAAAAGATATAGAAAGTTTAATATTAAAAATAAAGAAAATGAACAAGATGATTATGGAATGATGAGAGAGGTGTTGAGCAGGAGGTTTAAAAGAGCCGTTCAAGAAAAAGATAACTCCCTATCCTTTCCTGATTTAGTCATGGTAGATGGTGGAAAAGGTCAATATTCAGTTGCTAGAGAAAGTTTAAACGAATTAGGTCTTCACGATATTCCTATTATAGCAATTGCAAAAGGCAAATTTAGAAATAGTGGAAATGAAACTTTTTTCCACAATGGAAAAGAATTTAAATTTTCTAAAAATGATCCAACTTTATTTTTTCTTCAAAGAATAAGAGATGAGTCACATAGGTTCGCAATCAGTGCCCATAGAGCAAAAAGGAAGAAAGGTATCAGTAAATCCTTATTAGATCAGATTGAAGGTATTGGTGCTATCAGAAAAAGAGCCTTATTAAACCACTTTGGATCAGCAAGATCGGTTGAATCTGCGAGCTTGGATGAAATTAAATCAGTAGAAGGTGTTGAAGAAAAAGTGGCAAAAAAGATATATAACTTTTTTCACGAGTAATTATGTTAAAAAAAATTCCAAATATTCTTACAATTGGGCGAATAATAATTGTACCATTTTTTGTTTTAGCTTTTTATCTTCCAGGGTTTTATGGAGATTTAACAGCTCTAGTTTTGTTCATAATCGCATCTTTCACTGATTTTTTAGATGGCATGTTAGCAAGAATGTTAGGCGAAGAATCTAAGCTTGGAGAGCTATTAGATCCAATCGCTGATAAAATTATTATTGCGGCTGCTCTTATACTCTTAGTAATGGATGGAACTATAAAAAATTATGAAGTCATTGCTGCAATTATAATACTAACAAGAGAAATACTAATTTCAGGTCTTAGGGAGTTTCTTGCAAAAGGTAAAATCAAATTACCAGTTTCAAATCTTGCAAAATTAAAAACAATTTTACAAATGGTTTCTATCGCATTGTTATTATCCGGAGATACTGGAAATAGAATTTTAAATTTTCAAGATTATAATGCACAAACTATAGGTATAATATTATTGTGGCTAGCAGCTGCGTTAACTTTGTTTACTGGATATGAATATATGCGTAAGGGCATTGATCACGCAATATCAGAAGATAATAAGGATTAAGCTGCTTTTTTCTTTCTAACTAGATTTTGATAACTTTCATTTAAATCTATAATCAGATCACATACTTTAAATTGATTGTCTGCAATACATGAAACTGGTGTGACTTCTGCAGCTGTTCCAGTTAAAAAACAACCAATAAAATTAGAAAGTTCTGATGGATTAATTTTTCTTTCGTGCACTTTGATATTTTTTGATTTTGCAATATCAATAACTGTACGTCTTGTAATTCCGTCTAAAAACGAGTCTGGAATTGGAGTATGTATCTCATTATTCTTGTCTTTAAAAAAAATATTCGCTCCTGTAGCTTCAGCAACATTTCCTTCATGATCTAACATTAATGAGTCTGTGTAACCTTGTTTTTCTGCTTCATGTTTTGATAAAGTGCAAATCATATAAAGTCCTGACGCTTTCGTATCCCAGGGAATAGTATTTGGTGCAGGTCTTCTCCAATTTGAAATGTTTAATTTTATACCTTCAACTTTTAACTTTGGATCAAAATAAGACCCCCATTCCCATGTAGCAATTGCAACATGAATTTTTGTTTGTTGAGCTGAGATAGCCATCATTTCACTTCCTCTCCAAATAGTAGGTCTTACATATCCATTTTCTACTTTTTGAACTGCGATAATTTTATTACAAGCATCATTAATTTCTGCTTCTGAATAAGGGATAGTCATCCCCATTCTCTTTGCTGAATAAAAAAGTCTTGAGGTGTGTTCTTCTAATTTAAATATTGATCCATCATAAACTCTTTCACCTTCAAATACACAACTAGCATAATGTAAGCCGTGATTTAAAACATGAATTTTAGCATCAGCCCAGTCTACAAGCTCACTATTATACCAAATTTTTCCAGATCTTTTATCGTACGGTATCATTTATGAATTAAAAATTATTACTGAAAATTATCTTTGTATCTGTAATATGTCAATATAACTTACCCATCATGAAAGAACTTTTATATTTAAAAGATGATCAACTAAAGGATCTGATTGAAAAATTATTTGTTAGTTATAGAGAAATCTTTTTAGACTCTAAAAAAGTTCTAGATAAGTATTCAATTGGTCTAGCCCACAATAAAGTCATACATCTCTTGTCAATGTATGAAGGTATCTCTATTTCTGACTTGTTAAAAAGGCTTAAGGTTACTAAACAAAGTTTAAATAGAGTGCTTAAAGATCTAATCAAATTAGAAATAGTTGATTTTAAAAAAGATGATCAGGATACAAGAGTAAAACATGTTTTTTTAAATGATAAGGGTAAAACTATCTCGGAAGAGATATTTCAGGCACAAAAAAAGAGAATATATAATGCTCTACTTAATTCAAAATCAGAGGAAGTATTAAACTTTGATAGTGTTTTACATAAAATCTTAAATGGATAATTATTTAGCTCACATTCTTGTTGTTGATGATGATGAGGGAATAAGATCATTAGTAAAGAAGTATCTAAATGAAAATCAATATTTAGTTAATACTGCGAGTAGTGCGGAAGATGCCTTTGAAAAGGTTAAAATTATAAAATTCGATCTAATAATTCTAGATATTATGATGCCAGGTAAAAGTGGATTAGATTTTATAAAAGAAAATAAAAAAGATTTAGATACACCAATAATTCTATTAACTGCAAAAGGACAGTCAGACGAAAGGGTTGAAGGTCTAGAAGTTGGTGCAGATGACTATTTACCAAAACCTTTTGAACCAAAAGAACTTCTTCTGCGTATTAAAAACATTTTAAGTAAAACAAAAAAAATTGATCAAAAAAGAGTAATTGAATTTGAAAATATTAAAATTGACCTAAATAAACAATTAATATTCAAAAATGATATAGAATATAAAATAAACAATACTGAGAAAATCATCCTAGAGAAAATGATAAACAATCCTGGTAAAACTTTTGAAAGATTGGAAATTGGTAAATTGATTGATTTAGACAAAGAAAGATCAATTGATGTCATTATTACTCGTTTAAGAAAAAAAATAGAATTAGATCCAAAAAATCCTAAATTTCTACAAACAATAAGGGGTGCTGGTTATGTTTTATGGATTGAATAAATTTATAAAAAATTTATTGCCTAAAAGATTATTTTATAGAGCATTGCTGATTGTTGCTGTACCAGTAATTGTTATACAATTAATCATCACTATCGTTTTCTTTGATAGTCTTTGGATTAAAACCAACCAAGGTATGACAAGAGCTTTGGTTAATGAAATTAAAACTTTTATTGAAGTTTATAGTAATGATGATTATGACAAAGATGAGATCACCAATCTTTTTTCAGTATATCAAGATTTAAATATTGAATTTATCAAAGAAGATGAATTTGAAAATCAGTATAATGAAAGATGGTTTAGTCCAATAGATAGAACATTAAGAAGAGAATTAAAATCAAAATTTAATCTTGGGCAGTATTGGTTCAGCACTACAAATTACAAAGAATTAATAGATTTAAGAATAAAATATCAAGATGGCTATTTTAAATTTCTTGTTCCAAAAGATAGACTGACTAGTTCATCAGCAAGAATATTTGGTTTATGGATAACCGTCCCAGCATTTATAATGGTAATTATATCTCTCATATTTTTAAAAAATCAAACAAGACCTATAACTGCACTTGCTAAGGCAGCTGAACAATTTGGCAAAGGGGAAGAAATAGAGGAATTTAAACCTTCAGGAGCATCTGAAATAAGGCAGGCTGGTTTAGAATTCGATCGAATGAGAAAAAGAATATTAAGACATCTCAATCAAAGATCAGAAATGTTATCTGGCATAAGTCACGACCTCAGAACTCCATTAACAAGAATGAAATTGCAGACGGCCTTCATCAAGGATCAAGATATCTCAAGCAAATTAGTAGATGATATTAATGAAATGGAAAAAATGCTTAATGAATATCTTCAGTTTACAAGTTCAACTTATCTTGAAAAAGATGAATTATTTAATTTGAGTGAATTACTTCAAGAAATAATCAATAAATATAATAATCACAATATATCTAAAAATATTATTGAAAGAATTTATTTTAGTGGGAGAAAAAATTTAATTAATAGATGTATAAATAACTTAATTGATAATGCTTTAAAATATGGTGAAAATGTTCACATTGAACTTTCCAAGAAAAATTCAAATATTTTTATCAAAATTGAAGATGATGGACCTGGCATCCCTGAAAAAGAATACGACAATGTATTCAAACCTTTTTATAAAATAGATAAAGGAAGAGGCGATTCAAAATCTAGTGTTGGTTTAGGACTTTCAATTGCCTCAGATATTGTTCGATCCCATGGAGGAAACATTAAATTAGAAAAATCTAAATTAAATGGGCTTGAAGTTAGGATTTTTTTACCCGTTTAGTTTTTTTTTTCTTTGGTGATTGAAATTTTTCAATTTTTTTCTCTAAACTTTCTACCCTTTTAGATAGCACTTCAAATTCATCTTTGCTTGTAAGTTTCATTTTAAAAACAATTTCATCTCTTTTGGATTTTAAAATTGTCATTAGTTCATTTGCTATATCCCTAGATGAAACAAGACCTTGCTCAAATAGTTTTGCAAATTTATCAAATACGAATTTAGAATTTTTCATATATTTATTTATTATGTTAATATAACTATATCTTATATTTAATATTAATTATGTTCATCAATAATTTTGACCCGGTAGCAATTGAATTTTTTACTATTGAAATACGATGGTATTCACTTTCATACATAGCAGGTATTCTGCTAGGATGGTTTTTAGCTAAAAGATTTTTAAAAGATAAAGATATTTATGCAAGATTTGATGATTACATAACGTTTGTAATCATAGGAATAATTTTAGGTGGTAGATTTGGTTATGTTTTATTTTATAATCTCAGTTTTTATATTGAAAATCCCTTTGATATTTTCAAATTATGGCAAGGGGGTATGTCATTTCACGGTGGAGTTATAGGAATAATTATTGCAACTGTTTTATTTGCTAAAAAAAACAAAGATAATATTTTTGAATACCTTGATGTCATTGCAATTGTGTCCCCTATCGGTATATTTTTTGGAAGACTAGCAAATTTTATTAATTCTGAACTATATGGCCATGAAACAAACCTGCCATGGGGTGTCAAATTTATAAAAATAGATGATTTATACAGACATCCAACTCAATTGTATGAAGCTTTTTTTGAAGGTTTTGTTTTATTTTTAATACTTCTATTCTGCAGAAAGATAGAAGGCTTAAAAAATGCTGGAATTTTATCTTCTCTATTTTTAATTTTTTATTCAATTTTTAGATTTACGATAGAATACTTCAGAGTCCCAGATGAGCAATTAGGTTATTTAATTTTAAATGCAACTATGGGTCAAATGATAAGTGTTTTATTTCTTTTAGCTGGAATACTTTTATTTTATTCAAAAATTAATGCTCAAAAAAAATCATAGTTTAACATTAGATAAATTCATTGAGTATTGTCTATACGATAAAAAAAATGGATATTATATGACTAAAAATCCATTTGGAGTAACTGGTGATTTTATTACAGCTCCAAATATTTCAAGATTATTTTCTGAAATGCTTGCTATCTGGACAATTAATTTTTGGGAAAACTTAGGGTGTCCTAAGAAATTCAATTTAATTGAACTTGGAGCAGGTAATGGGGAAATGATGAAAATTATGATTGAAAGTTTTAAAAAATTTCCAATTTTTTTAGATGGATGCAATATAATCATTCATGAAAAGAGCCCAAAATTAATTGAAGTTCAAAAAAATAAAATTCAACATAAAAATGTTAAATGGGTAAAAGATTTTAAGAATTTAAATAAATTACCATGTATTTTTTTGGCTAATGAGTTTTTTGATGCAATACCAATTAAACAATATTTGAAAGAGAGAAATTTTTGGTATGAAAGATATGTAAAAGTATCAAAAAACAATGATCTTAGTTTTAGTAAAAAAAAGAAAAATATTAGTATTCTAGATAATAAAATTAATTTTAAAATTTCAAATAAACTAAATTTTATTGAATACTCACCCGTAGGAATAAATTATTTAAAAGCGTTAATAAAGATTATTAAAAAGTGTAAAGGCGGATTGTTAATTATTGATTATGGTTATTTTAAAAGCAAATTTAAAAATACATTAAAAGCAATATACGATAAAAATCATTCAGATATTTTAGAAAATATTGGTAAGTCGGATATTACCTACAATATTAATTACTATTTATTTGATAAGATTATAAAAAATTATAAAGATCTAGATTATAACTATACTACACAAAGAAATTTTTTGACTAATTTAGGAATTTTTCAAAGAGCAGAAATTTTAAGTAAAAATAAAAAATTTTCAGAAAAAGCCGAAATATTTTATCGAGTAAAAAGACTTACAGATAGTAACCAAATGGGTGATTTATTTAAGATAATGTTAATAAAAAATTCTGATATAGAATCTCAGTTAGGGTTTGAAAATTGATAAAGTCAAAAAAATTATCTCCTTTTTTAAGAATTAAACATGGATTCTTTAATAGAAGTGGTGGTGTTTCTGACGGAATTTATAAAAGTTTAAATTGTGGTATTGGATCAAAAGACAAAAAAACTAATGTCAAAAAAAATCTTCAAATTATAAAAAAAAAACTTGGATCTAAAACAAAAGAAATCTTTCTAGTTAAACAATATCACAGTAATAAATTTATATACTTAAACAAAAATTCTAAAATCAAAACCAGAACTATAACTGGTGATGCTATTGTAAGTGAAAAAAAAGGAGTCCCTGTTGCAGTTCTAACTGCTGATTGTGTTCCAATCTTAGTTTACGATCATCAAAGAGAAATGATTGCTGCTATTCACGCTGGTTGGCGTGGAGCTTATAAAGATATTATAAAAAAAGTTATTCACTTTATGACAAAAAAAGGCTGTAAAACTAAAAACATGATAGCAGCTATTGGACCCGCAATATCCCAGAAAAACTATGAAGTTGGGTTGGAGTTTAAAAAAAAATTTTTAATAAAGAATAAAAATAACAATAAATTTTTTTCCTCTAAAAAAAAAATGATTTATTTTGATTTAAAGGGTTATGTTAGAAGTGAACTTAAATTAAATTTAATTAATAAAATAGATCTGATTGATAAGGATACTTATGTGAAAAAAAATAATTTTTTTAGCGCTAGAAGATCTTTAAAACTAAAAAATGATGATTATGGTAGAAATATATCTGTAATTATGATTAATTGAGTTATTAATGAAATTATTATCCGGAAATAGCAACAAACCACTTTCAAAAAAAATTGCCAAGTTTTTAAGATCTAAACTTGTAAACTCTAGCATTAGAAAATTTTCTGATGGAGAAATTTATATTGAAATTAATGAAAATATTAGAGGCAACAGTATTTTTATTATCCAATCAGTATCCTCACCAGCGAATGATAATTTAATGGAATTATTACTTTGTATTGATGCCTTAAAAAGATCCTCGGCAAAAAATATTACAGCGGTAATCCCCTACTTTGGTTATGCAAGACAAGATAGAAAAGTTGTGCCAAGAACTTCAATCTCCGCAAAACTAGTTTCTAATTTGATAACTAAAGCTGGCGCAGACAGGGTAGTAACTGTCGATTTGCATGCAGGTCAAATTCAAGGATTTTTTGATATTCCAGTTGATAATTTATTTGCAACTCCAATATTTGCAAGACATGTAAAGAAAAAAATTAAAAGTAAAAACTTACTATGTGTTGCACCAGATGTAGGTGGTACAGAAAGAGCGCGAGCGCTTGGAAAATTATTAAATGTGGGTTTAGCTATTGTAGATAAGAGAAGACCTAAGCCAGGACAATCTCAAGTGATGAACGTAATTGGAAATGTAAAAGATAAAACATGTATTATTGTTGATGATATAATAGACTCCGGAGGCACTATAGTAAATGCTGCAAAAGCTCTTAAAGACAGAGGGGCTAAAGAAGTATATGTTTATATAACTCATGGTGTGCTTAGTGGAGAAGCTGTCAAAAAGATCAAAAATTCAGTAATTAAAAATTTAGTAATCACTGACACAATCGATAACTTGGAAAAAGTTAAAAGTGCTAAAAATATTGAGGTTTTATCAATTTCTGGATTGATGGGAGAGGCTATCAAAAGAATATCAAATTCAACCTCTGTATCTGATTTATTCAAATAATTACCTTGAGTTATTCTTTAACTTGGGCTAAAAACCTGTGTTTTTATGATTTCACTAGAAGCTACTGTAAGAGACAACAAGACCAAAGGTCAGTTAAGTGCCATTAGATCAAGTGGTAACGTGCCAGCTATTATTTACGGTGGAAAAGAAGAAAATGAGAAAGTTTCTATCTCCAAAAAAATTTTAAAATCAACAATTGAAAAGGAAAATTTCCTATCAAGTATTATTACTCTTTCATGCAATGGTAAAAATCAGAATGTTTTACCTAGAGAAGTAATTTATGATGTGCTTACTGATGAACCTATTCACGTAGACTTTCTAAGAGTTGTGCCGGGTGTTAAAATCAGAATAGAAGTTCCAGTTGAATTTATAAACCATGAAAAATCTCCAGGTCTTAAAAAAGGCGGGGTATTAAATATTGTTAGAAGAAAAGTTGAATTAAAATGTCCAAGTGAAAAAATTCCAGAAAAATTAACTCTTGATTTAGATGGAATTGAAATTGGTGAAAGTTTTAAAATTTCATCTGTTAATTTAGACAATGATGTTGTTCCAACTATTCAAGGAAGAGATTTCGTAATTGCTACATTAGCAGCACCAACTGTTATGAAGGAACCAGAAAAACCTGCTGAAGCAGAGGCTGCAGAGGGTGAAACACCAGCTGAGGGAGCAGCAGCTGAGGGTGCAGCTGAAGGTGAGAAAAAAGAAGGTGAAGATAAAAAACCTGCTGAAGAAAAAAAATAATCAATTAATCAAAGATTTAAATTCCAATAAATTATGCTTTTATTTGTAGGTCTTGGTAACCCAACACCAGACAGCGAAAATAATAGACATAATGTTGGTTTTAAAATTATTGATGCAATAAATAAAAAATTTAGTTTATCTAAACAAAAGCCGAAATTTAAAGGGCTACTTACCACAGGTGAGATTGAAGGTGAAAAAATTTATGCAATAAAACCTCTTACCTTTATGAATAATTCTGGGATATGCATAAGAGAACTCCTAGAGTATTTCAAATTTGATGCTGAAGAAGTAATTGTTTTTCATGATGATTTAGATGTTGAATTCGGAAAAATTAAAGCAAAATTTGGTGGGTCTAGCGCAGGTCATAATGGTATTGCATCAATTGATAAGTTCATAGGCAAAGATTATTCAAGAGTGAGAATTGGAATTGGAAAACCAAAAACACCTATTGAAATTGGTGACTTTGTTCTTCAGAATTTTGATGAAGAGGAACTTGTAGGTATTGATAAAATTTCTGAAAATATAACTGACTCTATTGGAGTTCTAATTAAAAAAAAATTAGATCTATTTTCAAGTACAGTAAATAATAAAAAATGAGTTTTAAGTGTGGTATAGTGGGTCTACCTAATGTTGGTAAGTCCACACTTTTTAATGCATTAACAGACTCTAGCAAAGCGCAAGCTGCAAATTTTCCATTTTGTACTATTGATCCCAACGTTGGGGTAGTTCCAGTACCAGACAAAAGATTAGATAATCTTGCAAGTGTATCGAAATCAAAAAAAATAATTAATACAACTATTTCTTTCGTTGATATCGCTGGATTAGTAAAAGGAGCATCTAAAGGAGAAGGACTGGGAAATAAATTTTTATCCCATATTAGAGAAGTTGATGCGATAATACATATGATTAGATGTTTTGACTCTGATGATATTCAAAACGTTAACCCCACTGTAGACCCCATCAGAGATTTAGAAATAATTGAAACAGAAATGATGTTAGCAGATTTAGAGTCTGTACAAAAAAGACTTGAAAAAAGTAACAAAAAAAATGTTGATGAAGAACAATTGAAGATATTAGAAATTGCTCAAGATTGTATCAATAATGATAAAGATTTATCAGTTTTAAAAGAAAAATTTGACAAAAAAACTTTAAATCAAAGTGGCTTGTTAACAATAAAACCTAAAATTTACGTTTGTAATGTTGACGAGCAAAGTGTTCAAAATGGAAATGAATATACAAAAAACTTTATAAATAAATTTGGTGAAGAAAATACTCTAATTATATCTGCAGATATTGAAAATCAGATTAACGAATTAGATAAAGATGAACGTAAAAATTATATGGATATGATTGGTTTAGATCAAACAGGTTTAGATCTATTAATTCAAAAAGGTTACAAAATTTTAGAATTAGATACTTACTTTACTTCTGGTCCTGAAGAAACAAGAGCATGGACTATCGAAAAAAACTGTACAGCTCCTAAAGCAGCAGGAGAAATTCATACAGATTTTGAAAAAGGATTTATAAGAGCTGAAACTGTATCTTATGAAGACTTTATTGCAAATGATGGATGGGTTAATTCTAAAACAAATGGCAAAATGAGGCTTGAGGGTAAAGACTATATAGTTAAAGATGGTGATGTATTAAACTTCAGATTCAACACGTGACCATATTTTTTTCATACTGAAATAAACTAATACAGTTAAAATAATTAAATATACAATTGCTTTGAAACCCATTTGATGACGTGCTTCTAAATGCGGTTCTGCAGCCCACATTAAAAATGTTGTCACATCTTTTGACATCTGCTGTACCGATGCCTGAGTTCCATCTGAATATTCAACGGCACCATCAGACAATGGTGCAGACATTTTGATCATATTTCCGTACATAAACTTATTATAATAAACACCATCGTCTAAAGTTATTCCTATTGGTGGTTCTTCATATCCTTGTAACAATGAGTATATATAATCTGCCCCACCACCTCTTGCCTTGATTAGCACAGACATATCTGGTGGATAAGCACCTCCATTAGCAGCTTTAGCGGCTTCAACATTTTCATAAGGCATTACAAACTTGTCTGATAACTTTCCTGGTCTTTGAAACATTTCACCATCTGCATTAGGTCCATCAGTTACTTCAAAAGATGCAGCAATCACTTTTGCCTCAGCTTCAGTAAACTCTGGTCCACCCTTCTCTGCTAAGTTTCTATAACTTAAATATTTCATTGAATGACATGAGGCGCATACTTCAGTATAAACTTGATAGCCTCTTTGCAGAGCTCCTCTATCAAATTTTCCAAATAATCCTTTAAAACTCCAGTCAGTTTTTAAATACTCAACTTTTTCAGCAGAATTCAATGATGTAAAATTAAAGGTAAATAAAAAAATAAATAAAATTTTAAATAAATTTTTCACTTTAGTTATTTGAACTTTCTTTACTTCTTGCAGCAGCCATATTTGGTGACCCACCTAAAACTGGCTCAGTAATACTTAATGGAACTGGTAATGTTTTTTCTTTAAAGCCAAGAACTGGAAGTATGACTAGAAAATGTAAAAAATAATAAGCTGTTGCAACTCTGGCAATCAATAAATAAAGTCCCTCTGCTGGCATAGCTCCCATGTAACCTAGAATAAGTACGTCTGCGACTAATATCCAATAAAACTGTTTATAAAGAGGTCTGAATACAGCAGATCTAATCTTTGAAGTATCAAGCCATGGAAGTGCAGCTAGAATTAAAATAGCTGACAACATTGCAACAACTCCTAAAAGTTTATCAGGTACCGATCTTAAAATTGCATAAAATGGTAACAAATACCACTCTGGAACTATGTGTGCAGGCGTTACTAGTGGATCTGCCTCAATGTAATTATCTGCGTGTCCCAATATATTTGGAGTGTAAAAAACAAAAAATGCAAAAACAATCATAAACATTAATAATGCAAATCCATCCTTAATAACAATATATGGATGGAAAGGTACAGTATCTTTTGATGGTTTTTTTATATCAATTCCTACTGGATTATTATTTCCAGGAACATGCAAAGCCCAGATGTGTAAAACAACTAAACCTAAAATCAAAAACGGAATTAAATAATGCAGCGTAAAAAATCTAGTTAATGTTGGATTGTCTACTGAATAGCCACCCCATAACCAAGTAACAATCCCCTCACCAACTAGAGGAATTGCACTAAATAAATTCGTGATTACCGTTGCTCCCCAAAAACTCATTTGCCCCCATGGCAAAACATAGCCCATAAAAGCAGCTGCCATCATCAACAAATAAATAACAATACCTATAATCCATATAATTTCTCTCGGAGCTTTATAAGAGCCGTAAAAAAGTGATCTAAAAATATGAATATAAACTGCTAGGAAAAACATTGAAGCACCATTTGCATGTATATATCTAATTAACCATCCATAATTAACATCTCGCATAATATGCTCTACACTATCGAATGCCATATCAGCATGAGCAATGTAATGCATTGCTAAGGTTAACCCTGTAACAATTTGAGTAATTAAACAAAAAGTTAATATTCCACCAAATGTCCACCAATAGTTTAAATTTTTTGGAGTTGGATAGTCTGTTAAATGATTTGCTAAAGTAAGTAATGGTAACCTATCATTAAACCATTTACCTACTTTTGAATTTGGCGTGTAATCGTGATCACTCATACTTGTCTTTCTTTATCCAATTTTAATCGTGTTAGCATTCACAAATTCATATTTTGGAACTTCCATATTCCATGGTGCTGGACCTTTTCTAATTCGTCCAGATGTATCATAATGAGAACCATGACATGGACAGAACCAACCATCATAATCACCTTTATCGTTTAAAGGCACACAACCAAGATGAGTACAAACACCAAGCATCACTAACCACTCTGGATTTTGAACTCTATCTTCATCTTTTTCAGGATGTATCAAATCTTCCATTTTAACTGCTCTTGCTTCAGCAATTTCTTCTTGTGTTCTTCTTCTAATGAAAACTGGTTTACCTCTCCATAAAACTGTAATTGTTTTACCCGGTTTCACATTACTTACATCAACCTCTGTGCTTGCTAGCGCTTTAACTGAAGCGTCTGGATTCATTTGATCAATTAATGGCCAGGCAACAGCACCAGCACCTACAGCGCCAATGGCATACGTTGCAGTAAATAAAAAATCTCTTCTCTCTGGTTTTTTTTCAGACATCTAGAATTTAAATTAGAGTTAGTTAATATATGAATATTTATAATAAAATAGTATTTTTTCTATGGATACAATGACACATAATTCAAGTTATCAAGGGGTAAAAATTGCATTATTTGAACCTGATATACCCCAAAATACTGCTGCTATAATAAGAACATGCGCATGTCTTGGAGCCAAACTGGAGATTATAGAACCATGTGGATTCCTACTATCAGATAAGAGATTTAAAAGAGTTGTGATGGATTATATGGATGAAAAAGATATCAATTTTTATCAAAGTGCAGATCAATTTTTTACTGAGAAACAAAAAGATAGAATTATACTAATGACCACTAAGGCTTCTATATCTTATACAAAGTTTAAGTTTAGAAAAAATGACACCATCCTATTTGGACGTGAGAGTGCTGGAGTGCCTGAGAAAGTCCACAAAACTATAGAGCATAGGTTAAAAATACCAATGGGAATTAATAAACGATCATTAAACTTAGCATCTTCTGTTGCAATTATTTTAGCAGAATGCTTAAAGCAAACAAAATGGACCTAGATATTAAAAAAGATCTTACAAGTAATTGGTTTAAGCTACTTCAAGATGCTTTCTGTAATGATATCGCTAAATTAGAAAATAATAAAACAAAATTCATTTCAACAACATGGAAAAGAAATCCAAATAAAGACGAAGGTGGAGGCGAGTATAGAATATTAAGAAATGGAAAAATATTTGACAAAGTTGGGGTAAATTTTTCAAAAGTTTACGGAAAATTTCCTAAAAAATTTCAAAAAAATATACGGGGTGCAAGTAAAGATCCAAGATTCTGGGCTTCTGGTATATCAGTAGTGATGCACATGAAAAATCCTTTAATACCAGCAATGCATTTTAACACTAGATTTATTTCTACAACACAACAATGGTTTGGTGGCGGAATGGATGTAACTCCATCTAAAAAAGATGAAAAAGAAAAAAAAGATTTTCACAATGATCTAAAAATAATGTGTAATCGACATAACAAAAATTATTATAAAAAATATAAAAAATGGTGTGATGAATATTTTTATTTACCCCATCGTAAAGAACCAAGGGGTATAGGTGGAATTTTTTTTGATTATAAAAATGATAATTTTGAAAAAGATTTTAAATTTGTAAGGGATACTGGTGTTACTTTTCAAATGCTTTTTAATAAAATTATAAGAAGAAAATTAAAGAGAAAATGGACTTTAAAAGATAAAGAATTACAATTTATCAAAAGAGGTAGATATACTGAATTTAATTTATTATATGATAGAGGTACAAAATTTGGATTACAAACCGGAGGTAATGTGGAAGGAATTCTGATGTCCCTTCCCCCTATAGCAAAATGGAAATAAAATGGATAAAGAACCAATAACACTTAACGGGTTAGAAAAACTTAAAGAAGAATTAGTTTACTTAAAAGAAAAAAAAAGACCTGAGATAGTTGCTGCAATTGCAGAAGCTAGATCTCATGGAGATTTGAAAGAAAATGCTGAATATCATGCTGCGAAAGAAGAGCAATCTCATAATGAAGGAAGAATAACAGAAATTAATGACATTATTGCAAGAGCAAATGTAATTGATGTAACCAAATTAAATAATGATGGTAAGGTTATTTTTGGCTCTACTGTTTTTCTAGAGAACCTAGATACGGGTGAAAAAATTAATTATAAAATTGTTGGAAGAGACGAAGCTGATTTGAAACAAAAACTTATTTATTTTCAATCTCCCATAGGAAAAGGATTAATTGGAAAAAATAAAAAAGATCTTGTTGAAATTAATACCCCAGCAGGGACAAAAAATTTTGAAATTATTGACGTTAAATATGTCTAGCGGCTTACTATTTTATTAATCTGCTTTTCAGACAATTTAAAATTATTATTTACCCACTCCTCTTCAATATTTTTAAGTTTGGTGCCTAAATTTTTTCCCTCAGGAATTTGATATTTTTCCATTAAGAATTTTGCACCAAAAGGCATTAAAGGTTGATTTTTAGATTGATATTTTTCGATCAAATTTAAAATTTTTTGATCAATTTTCTTTGAGGTAAATACTTTAAAACTGAGAATATCAATTAAAGACTGTTTTCCCTTATAATAAAATAATCTATTTAAATTCTTTTCTGAAAAAGATTTTGCTGAAACTTTTTCTTTATAAAAATTATCTATTATTTTAAGACGTTTTTGATCTTTTTTAGAAAGATTAAATTTGTAAACAAAATAGTCAGTGTTGTCGGTGCCATCAATTAATAAAGTTGAGAGTAAAAATATAAAATCTGACTCTTTAATTTTATCTTTTGCAAAATTATTTGGATTTGAAAATACTTTAAAATTTTCAAGTTGAGGAAATATGATATCAAATAATTCAAGTGAAAATTGATCTTTCGACAGCTTAGTTAAAGTATTCGATTTAAAAAATTTTTTTAATTCATTTAATAATCGTTCTTTAGATAATTGAGAAATTCCAACTATATTTTTTTTAATGATTTTTGACGTTTCAGGCTCATGTCCACAATTTGAATAACTTAGATAAAATCTTAAATAACGAAGTATTCTTAAAAAATCTTCTTTAATTCTTTGCTCAGGGTCACCAATAAATTTTATCAATCCTTTTTCTAGATCTTCTTTACCATTATAGGGGTCAAATAAATTTCCCTCGATATCTGAATAAATTGCATTAATTGTAAAATCTCTTCTTGATGCATCTTTTTTCCAATCATCTGAAAATTTAACTTGTGCATGCCTCCCATCAGTTACAACATCTTCTCTTAAACTTGTTATCTCAAAGTTATAGTCATCTATTACTGCTGTTATTGTTCCATGTTCAATTCCAGTTTCATAGAAATTGATATTATCTTTTTTTAAAGCTTCACAAACTTGTTGTGGATTTAAATTAGTTGCTAAATCAATGTCATCTACCAATTCTCCTTTAATTATTTTTCTAATACAACCACCTACGTATCTAACTTCAGAGTTAGAGGAAAAATTGTTAATTGAGTTAAAGATTTTTTTAACTGGAGTATTTTTAGAAATATCTACAATCTTTTTCGTAAGACTATTTAGATTTTGAGTTCTTTTAAAAAATTTATCTAAAAAGTTAATCATATTTGGCTGGGGCGCTAGGATTCGAACCTAGGATGCAGGTACCAAAAACCCGTGCCTTACCGCTTGGCTACGCCCCAATAATATTTTCGTATAACACAAAAAAAATAAATTTATATAGTTTTTGAAGTTTTGCACCAGTAATTTCTAAATTGTTTACTTACTTTTTTTGATGCTTCCTTGCATTTTTTTAAAGAGTTAAAATAAGCAATAATCGTAGATCCTGATCCTGTCATTCTGACGAATTCAGTGTTAGGTAATTTGTCTAAAAAATCCTTAAGGATTTTAAGTTTTGGATAGCTCTCAATTGCAATAGGCTCTAAATCATTTTTTTTTTCTCTTAAAAAATCTGATCTCATCAAATCATTAATTTTGGTATTAAATTCTGGTTTATAAAATTTTTTTACCTTTGAATAAATTCTTTTTGTAGAGCAACCAAAACTTGGTTTAACAAGCAAAATATTAAATTTTTTCTTGGAAGGTATGACCTTAATTTCATTATTAGACTTTAAAACTAAATTTTTTTTGTACAAACCTAAAACAACATCAGAACCAATTGCATTTGCTATTTCTAAAATTTCTTTTTTTCTTTTTAATAATTTTTCTTTAATAAAAAAATTTAGAACGCTGGCTGCATTCATTGATCCTCCTCCTAACCCAGCTTCAGAGGGAATATTTTTTTTTATAGTAATTTGAAATTTTTCTTTAAATAATTTTTTTTTCTCAATATTCTTTAATAATTCAGAAACAGTATTTTTAGATTTTATCCCCTTCGAAAATTTTCCGAAAAATTTGATTTTATTATTTTTTTGATTAATTTTTTTTATTTTGATTTCATCATGTAAATCTAAAAAACTCACTATACTCTCTATTTTGTGAAGTGTTTTTGTTTTGCCAAGTATATTTAAAGCTAAGTTAATTTTGGCATGAGATTTAATTTTTATATAACTCATTATGAGTTTTTAGGGCCTGTAATCAATTTATCTTTAATTTGATCTAACAAGTCCTCTTCCACATCTTCCATCTCAAGTACCATAGACCAAAAATAACGAGCTTGTATTTTTCTATCTAACTTCCAAAGAATATCGCCATAGTGGTCATTGACTATAGGGTCATCTGGCATTAGCTGAACAGCTCTTTTTAAAAATTGCTCAGCTTTTATAAAATTATCCACCAAATAGTAAGCCCAACCTATAGAGTCTATTATATATGGATCATTATTTTCTTTTTCATAAGCTTTCTCAAGCATTTCAATAGCTTCATTAATTTGAAAATCTCTTTCAAGCCAAGAGTAAGCTAAATAATTTAATACGTAAGCATCATTTGGTTTTATTTTAAGAGAAGCTAATAAATCTTTATCTGCACTTTCATAATCTTTTAATCTCTCGTAACTTCCCCCTCTTCTATACAATAAATCTGCTTTAACTTCGCTATCATCATCTAGTTTATTAATAATTAAAGAATAATACTCAATTGCAGTTTCGTACTTTTTTGAATTTTTATAAAAATTTGCAATATCAAAAATAAATTTATCATTGGGATTTTCAATTTTATCAAATTTTGATCTGATATAATTTAATGCCTCGTCTTTGTCTCTGGTCTTGGTAATTATTTGTGCTTCTTTCTTTGATCTATACCAATAGTAAAAATCTTGATTTTTATTAAAATTTTTTAAAATATTTTTAGATTTTTCATAATCTTGATTAAGATATAAATTTTCTGCAATCAATGATAAATTAAATACAAATTTAGGATTTAAATAAGTCGATAAACTTAAATAAAAATTTGATTTTTCAAATTCATTTTGAGAAGAAAATAAATTAGAAATTAAAAATAAAAACTCTCCTATAATATCATTATGATTAGTGCATGAGAAAACTTTACTAAATTCTTTAATTTGATCTCTTTCGACCCAGCTTTTGCCTTGAGATAATAGCAAAGTTGTATTTACATAGTCTAATCCTTGAGTTATTTCTTTGGCATCCTCTATTCTATTTTTTTCAATCAAGTGTGTTAAATAAAAAAAGATATATCTTGAATAATCTGCTTGAACATTGTTAATCAATTTGGAAAAAAAAGTATCTGTACTTTTGTCATCTAAATAACATCTTTGAAAAGTTTCAGATATCAGAGATAAATTACCAAAATTTGTTTTCTCTACTTTAACTTCTTTATCTCTAATTACATTTGCATACTGAATTAATGAATTCGTAATAATAAAGTTAAATCTGTCTCTTTTAAAATCCTCTGGAATTTTAGATAAAACTTCAATTGCTTTATTAATTTTATTTTTTTTCAAATTATCTAAAGCTAATAAAATATAAGCTTCAAAAAATTGTGAATTACTTTTTTCACTATTTATCCTTATAAAATTGATTGCCTGAGGAACTTTGTCCTCCAAAACTAATGTTGTAACTAACCTTTCTAAATATGGTTCATGTTGATTTATAAGAATTTTAGAGGAATTAAAAAAATCTAGTGCCTCAGAATTATTCTTATTTTCTAATGCTACAATTCCAGAAAAATATTTTGATAAATTTCTTGAACTAAATTCATCAAAACTAGTACTTTTAGATAATAATGGGCTCTGATACAGTAAGACAGAAATAAGTATGATTATAATTTTTTTTTTAAACATATAGATTAGCTATTATGACCAAAAAATTTTTAGATCAAAATATGTCTTATAGGGAAGAATTGTTAAATTCAATAGAGCCAAATTTTATTTTTAGCGATAAACCCTTAAATAGATTTAGAATTCCAAAAACTGAAAACAATCAAAATAAACTAGATAAAAATACAAAAATTTTGGAGCTTAAAAAACATATTAATTCAATTCAAAATTGTAATCTAAAAGATAATGCAAAGAAATTAATTTTTGGTGATGGTAACATCAGTAGTCCTATAATGATTGTAGGAGAAGCCCCTGGTGTTGAAGAAGAAAAAACAGAAAAAACTTTCCAAGGTGAATCAGGGACCTTGCTAGAGAAAATGCTTAAAGCAATTAATATAGAAAAAAATTCTATTTACTCAACTTATGCCATAAATTTTAGACCGCCAGAGGATAGAAAACCAACATCTCGGGAAATTAAAAGATACTCTGTTTTTTTAAAAGAACATATTTCGATAATTGACCCACAAATTATCATCCTATTTGGAAGTACTGCAATGGAGGCTGTTATCTCATCCAATGAAAGAATTTCTAATGAAAGAGGTAAGTGGAAAGAAATTATACTAAATAATAAAACATATCTTTTAATGATAACATTCAGTCCCTCTTATCTAATCCGATTTCCTGAAAACAAAAAATTTTCGTGGGAAGACTTAAAAAAAATCAGACAAAAAATTTTAGAATTAAAAATAAAATTTTAATGAAAATTATCGCTGGTGTTGATGAAGTTGGTAGAGGCAGTTTAATTGGTCCTGTTTATGCGGCTGCTGTTATTTTAAATAAAAATGTTAATCTTAAAATACTGAAAGACTCTAAAAGTATTAAAAAAGATAAAAGAGAAATATTGTCAAAATATATTAAAAAAAATTCTATTTGGGCTATAGCAAAATCATCCAAAGATGAAATTGATAAAATTAATATTCTTCAGGCAAGTTTACTTGCAATGAAGAGAGCAATAAAAAAACTTAAAAAAAAACCTTCACAAGTATTAGTTGATGGTAACAAAGTACCATTAATGAATAATTATAAAATAAAAGCCATCATAAAAGGAGATAAGAAAATACCAGCAATCTCAGCAGCTTCAATTATTGCAAAAGTAGCTAGAGACAATTTTATAATTTCTTTGTCAAAAAAAAATAAAGGTTATTATTGGGATAAAAATTTTGGGTATGGCACAAAACAACACTTAAAAGCTTTAAAGAAATTAGGTATTACAAAATACCATAGAAAAACTTTTGCACCTGTTTCGAAAATATCTATACACAAGATCTAGTTATCATCCATAAGGTTAGCACAAGTCGAATCCAAATATTTCAATCTCAGGTTGACCGTAGAATCCATTTGGAGTCTAATTCATTTTTATAAATGAAAACTGAGTTCAAAAATAAAATTATTAACGGAGACAGCTTAGAGGAATTAAAAAAAATTCCACGTGAAACTTTTGATTTAATTTTTGCAGATCCACCATACAACTTACAACTCAAAACTGAATTAACTAGACCAGATAGATCTAAGGTAAATGCTGTAAATGATAAGTGGGATCAATTCGAGAGTTTTAAAAAATATGATGAATTTACATACGATTGGCTTAGCGAATGTAAAAGAATTTTAAAAAAGGATGGAGCAATTTGGGTTATTGGTAGTTATCATAATATTTTTAGAGTCGGTACAGCTATTCAAAATTTAGGATTTTGGATAATGAATGATGTCATCTGGAATAAAAATAATCCAATGCCAAACTTTAGAGGAACTCGATTTACTAACGCGCATGAAACTTTAATTTGGGCTTCAAAGAGTGAAAAATCTAAATACACATTTAATTATCAATCTTTAAAGTGCTTAAATGATGATCTTCAAATGAGATCAAATTGGGATCTGCCAATTTGTAATGGGACTGAAAGATTAAAAAAAAATGGAAAAAAAATTCACTCAACCCAAAAACCAGAGTCATTGCTCCATAGGGTTTTATTAGCAACATCAAATAAAGGGGATATGATTTTAGATCCATTCTTAGGTTCTGGAACAACTGCTACGGTTGCTAAGAAATTAGGAAGAAATTATTTTGGTATAGAAAAAGAAAAAAATTATTTTAAAGCTGCAGAACAAAGATTAAAAAATACAAAGCCTTTTGAAGATAATTTACTAGATACACTCAAAAACAATCGATCAAAGCCAAGAATTCCTTTTGGGTCATTAGTTGAATTGGGAATTATTAAACCAGGTACGAGTATATTTGATAACAAAAAAAAGATAACTGCAAGAATTATGGCTGATGGAAGTATCAAACATAATCAAGCAGAAGGCTCTATTCACAAAGTTGCAGCAACAATTTTAGGCGCAGAAAGCTGTAATGGATGGACTTATTGGCATTGTGATATCAATGGAAGAATACATCCAATAGACTATCTAAGACAAAAATTTATTTCAAAAAATTAATTTTTATAAACTTTGCCTAAATAACTTTCTAAAAATTTTTTATTCTTAGTTAAAAGTTTTAAAGAAATATTTCTAAACAAAGTCATTATTGGATTTGATAAATGAAAAGCGAATTGATTAAAATTTGACCGATTATTAATCATTTTTATTCTTTGCATACGTTTGTTATGAAAATCAAGATTATTTAATATACTCTCATATAATTCATAACTCCCTTCTATTGATTGCGAAGCACCTTGGGCAAAAGAAGGAGAAAGTGCAAAAAAAGCATCTCCAACTAAAAATGTATTTTGAGGAGCATTGTAAAAATTTTTACTTACAAAAACTGGAAATAGTTTAACGTTTTGAAGACATTCAAAAAGTGAGGCAGAAATTTTTTGATTTAATTTACTTTTTATAGCTTCTATAAAATAACTTTCTTCATTTAGTTTTTGATTTGCTTGTTCATTGGAATTTAATCTATATTTCAATATTCCTATAAAATTTAAGTTTTGATCTCTATTTAATGGATAAACTACGTAATGAAAATTTGCCCCTAAAAATAAAGAAATATTTTCATTATTAATGTTGTGAAGATTATTTTTTGAGATGTTGGCTCTAATGGCAACACAATTATTATAAATGGGTTTAGATTGGTTATTTGAAATCAAGGATTTGCCTTTTGAAAAAACTCCATCTGAAACAATTAAATAATCACAATTGATTTTATGATTATCGAAATTTAGAGTTATTAAATCATTATCATATTCAATTTGATTAACACTGTGGTTATATCTAATTACGTCATCCCCTAAATTGTTTTTTAAAAACTGAAGAAGTTTTGATCTTTTTAAAGTTGTATATTTACAATTTTCAGAATTAAATTTCGAAATTTCTAGATCACATATTTTTTTTGAATTTCTTATTTCATAAAAATCAATTTTCTTTGGATTAAATTTTTCTTCCTCAGGTAATGAATTAAAGCCTATTTTATTCAAAAGCTTAATACTATTCACAGATAACTGAATTCCATAACCTTCCTCTGTAACTATTGATTTTTTTTTCTCATATATTGTAATTTGATAATCTTTATTGCCTTTAAACAAATTTGCTAGGTATAAACCTGAAATACCTGCTCCAATTATTGCTATTTTTTTCATTTTTGATTTTCTAAAAATTTTACTATTTTTTTTGTAAAAGTTGGAAGTGTATACTTTTGAAGTTTTTTAGGATCAATCCAATTAACATTACCATCTAAATTAAATTTATTTTTGTATTCAATCTTAATATTCATGTTCATATTTGATATTTTGAAATTCAAATCTTTATTGAAATTTTTAGGGCTTATTAATTCCTCCATTGGAAAGATATCAAAATTTTTCAAAAATTTGAATTTATCATTCTTAATTAATAGATATTGATTATTTTTTTTATAAACATTTAATTTATAAAAAGTTTGTTTGTCTTTTTTTTTTATTTTTACTAATTCAAAATCTTGATTTCTAAATGACTCACATTTTTTTAATATTGGACATTGTTTACATAATGGATTTACGGGCTTGCAAATTAAGGCTCCTAATTCCATTAAAGCTTGGGCATAATCACTAGATCTATTAACTGAAATTCCAAAGACTTTTTTGTACTTTTGTAAATTTTCTTTTTTAATTTGATTTTGTTTTTTTAAATACAAAAGTCTTTTCAACACTCTTTCAATATTTCCATCCAAAGGAATTAATGGTTTATTGAATGCAATTGCAGAGATAGCACTTGCTGTATAGTCTCCAATACCAGGAAGAGATTTTAAATCTATAAAACTTTGAGGTAATCTTTTATCAAAATCTTTAACAACAATTTGTGCTGTCTTTTTTAAATTTCTTACTCTTGAATAATATCCAAGACCTTCCCATAGCTTAATCAATTTTTCATCATTAAACTTAGATAACTTTTCTATATTTGCGATACTTTTTATAAATCTTTGAAAGTAAGGTATGACAGTAGCAACTTGGGTTTGTTGCAGCATAAATTCACTTATAAGTGTGTAATATTCCTTTTTTTCTTGAGAAACTTTTTTTCTCCATGGAAGAGATCTTTTATTTAAATCGTACCATTTAAGAATTTTATTTGTTATTGTTGGATCTTTCATATGCAATCAAAAAATAATACTAAGCAGAGAAACTCAGTCATTCAAGGCTTAAGATCATTTAGAGATACTTTGCCAAAAAATGTTAAAAAAATTATTAACAAAAAAGGTCATATTTATTCTGAAACTTTAAATAACTGGAAATATATTGTCGGTGAAAAGTTATTCAAAATTTGTTATCCAAAATCTTTTAAAAATTCCAATCGATTTGGAGTAAGTACTTTGCTAGTTATGGTAAAAAGAGGTCATGAAGTTGATATGGAGTACTCAAAAAAAGATATCATGGATAAGATGAATAGTTTTTTTGGATATTCTGTTGTTGAAAAACTAAAATTTATTAGTTTTGATGATGATCAGAACATTTTTACCTCAGATGATGACACTGAAAAAAATGTGACAATTAAGAAATATCAAACTAAGATAAATGATATTAAAAATGATAAGATTAAAAAATCATTAATAGAGCTTACAAAAGTATTTAAACAAAAATGAAAAAAATTATTGCACTTTTCTTGTTAATTTTATTCCAATTTTCAATTGTTAGTGCAGATAGTTCAAAAGATATTAATAGAATTATAATTGGTAATAAAGATGCCAAAATTAGTATTATTGCTTACGAATCTTTAACTTGTAGTCATTGTGCAAATTTTCACATTAATGTGTTGCCAGATTTAAAAAAAGATTTCATCGATAAAGGTCTTGCAAAGATTGAATTTAGACATTTTCCATTAGATATAGCTGCATTTAATGCTTCAAAAATTGCTCAATGTAAAAATGATGGTAACTCAGACATTTTAAATACTTTGTATCTTAATCAACCAAAGTGGATCAAGGGCAAAACTGTTAACGAGGTTAATGAAAACTTAAAAAAATTTTTAGAATCAGAAGGCATTACAATTGATTTTAATAAATGTACGTCTAATAAAAATATTGAAGATTTTGTTTTGAATGATCGAATCGAGGGCGCTAAAAAATTCAAAGTAAATGCTACTCCTACGATTATAATTAATGATAAAAAGTTTGAAAAATCTCTAAATTATAAAAATTTAAAAAAAACTCTAGAAAAACTGATATAAGTTAGTGCATGGAGTTTAAAAAAATCCAGCTGAATGGATTTAAATCTTTTGCCGATAAAACTAATTTCTTAATCGAAAAAGGTCTAACTGGAATAGTGGGTCCTAATGGTTGTGGTAAATCAAATATAGTAGAGTCGTTGAGATGGGTTATGGGAGAAACCTCTGCTAAAAGCATGAGGGGCTCGGGCATGGAAGATGTAATATTTTCTGGTACTTCAAATAAAGCCTCAAAAAATATTGCAGAAGTGTCTATATCGGTAAGCAATCCAAACAATGAAGGTCCTATACAATACCGTGAATTAGATGAGGTTCATGTCAGAAGAAAAATAGAAAAAGATAAAGGTTCAAAATTTTATATTAACGACAAAGAAGTTAGGGCACGAGATGCTCAAATGTTTTTTGCTGATCTATCAACTGGTGCTCATTCTCCCTCAATGATAAGTCAAGGACGTATTGGGGCTTTAGTGACAGCTAAACCAACTGATCGAAGAGCAATTTTGGAGGAGGCGGCTGGTATATCTGGTCTTCATGTTAGAAGACACGAAGCAGAATTAAGATTAAATGCTGCTGAAAGTAATTTAAAAAGAGCAGACGAACTAAGAAGACAACAAGAAAGACAACTTGCTAATCTTCAAAAGCAAGCTGAAGAAGCAACAAAATATAAGCTTATTTCTGAAGAAATAAAAAAAGTAGAGGCTGGTCTCTATTATTTAAAATTAATAGATATAGATAAAGAAATTACTATAGAGAATGAAATAAATAATGAAGCTGAGGGTGAAGTTACAGGTTTCAATGAAAAGATATCAGAGTTTGAAAAGCAAATTAAATCTGAAACTGATAAAGTAAATCCGCTGAGAGAAAAAAATATTGAAAATTTATCAAAAATTCAAAGATTAAATTTAGAGTTACAAAGTTTAGACGAGGAAAATACAAGAATTCAAGATGAAATACAGTCTATAAAAGAGTCTTTAAAAACTTTAGAAGAAGATATTTCAAGAGAAAGAGGCATAATTATTGATGCAAATTCTAATGAAAAACGTCTCAAGGAAGAAAAAAGTGAATTAATAGAAATCGACTCTAAATATTTTGAAACTGAAAAATTATCTAATGAAGATCTTGAGAATGCTAAAAATAAACTAGATCAAGAACAGAAAGAAGTTGATGCGGTAGTCAATAATATAGCTGACAGTACTATTAATATTAGTTTAGGCCCAATAAAAAATATAAAAAATACCATCACTAGAGCTAAAGAATTAATTGAGAGTAATGAAATAAATCAGGCACTTACATTATTAGATAGATGTAACATTGAACTTGATAATTTTTTAAAAGATATCAAAGATGATAAAAGTAGAAATGACCTGATAGGTGTAAATGAAAAATCAAAAAATATAAAGATACTACAAGAAAAATATGCAGATGCTTTTAGTAAAAATCAATCTATTAAAAAAGAGTCGATAAAAAGAAATGAGCGAATTAAAACAATTGAAACAGAAATAGAAAGTTGGAAAAATCTTTTAAGTAGTTCTGAAAAAATGGTTAATGAATTGACTGAAAGAAAAAATAAGCTCAACCAACAATTAGAGCAACTAGAAAATCAACCAAGAACTCAAGCAGAAAGAAAAGGACAGATATCTGAAAATTTAAGAATCTCAGAAAAAGAAAAAAGTGATAATGAAATAATTATTAATGAAACTGATGAAAAAATTGAAAATTTAAGAAATGAATTAAATAAAATACAAGAGCAATCTATACAATTTAGAGAAAGGAAAGCTAGCTCAGGAGCTACTATTGAGGGTCTTAAAAAAAGAAAATCAGATTTATTAGATAGAATTAGTTCAGAATTAAATCTAAATGAAGATAATTTATTAGAAAATTCTAATTTAAATGGTGTTGAAGAATTGCCAAATCATATTGATCAAGAAGATTTATTAGATAAAAAAAAACAAGAAAGAGAAAAGCTTGGATCTGTAAATTTAAAAGCTGATGAAGAAACAAACAAATATGAAGTCGAAATTAAAAAAATGGAGCAAGATCGAGCAGATTTAGTTACTGCAATTATTAAACTTAAAGAAAGTATTAATGAATTAAATCAAAAAGGTAGGGAAAGACTAATAGAGGCATTTGAAAAAGTTAATAGAAAATTTAATGAGGTGTATACAAAGTTGTTTAATGGTGGAAATGCAAAATTAGAATTAGTAGACTCTGATGATCCACTTGAAGCAGGTCTTGAAATGCTTGTAAGTCCTCCAGGAAAAAGATTGCAATCTATAACTTTATTATCAGGTGGTGAACAAGCACTAACTGCCCTATCATTAATTTTCGCTGTATTCTTAACCAACCCATCCCCAATTTGTGTTTTGGATGAAGTTGATGCGCCGCTTGATGACGCTAATGTAACAAGATTTTGTGGTCTGCTTGAAGAGCTTACAAAAATTACGAGTACAAAATTTATAATAGTAACTCACCATGCTTTGACCATGTCTAAAATGGATAGGCTTTATGGTGTAACCATGCCAGAAAAAGGAATAAGCCAGCTAGTAGCAGTCGACCTTCAAAAAGCAGAGAGCATGGTCGCTTAAATTTGAATGTCAAAAGATCAATTTAAAACTCGCTTACAGATTGCAAAAAATAAGCTTTTAAAGAAAAATTTAAATGAAAATAATCAAAATTCATCTTCTATTGGTGCCGCTTTTAAATTAAGCACAGAATTAGTCTCTGCAGTAGCTGTTGGGACAATTATTGGGTTTATTTTAGACAAGACCTTTGGTACTAAGCCCTGGTTAATTATAATATTTTTTTTTGTTGGTGTGGTTGCAGGCATAATTAACGTGATCAGATCCGCAAAAAAAATGCAAAAGTAGAATTTTTTATGGCAGGAAATCCGATGACACAATTCGAGGTTTATCGAATTGGTCCCGAAATTAAAATTGGTGCATTTGATATTTCATTTACAAATGCAAGCTTATTCATGGTTGTCAGTACAGTTGCAATTTTGATAATTTTTAACTTAGGATCAAAAAGGAATTCTCTTTTGCCAAACAAACTCCAGCTGCTCGCTGAACTCAGCTACACCTTTGTCTCAAAGATGATTGGTGATACAGCAGGATCAAAGGCAAGACCGTACTTTGCTTTTATATTTTCTTTATTCATGTTTGTCTTATTCTGCAACATGTTTGGTATGATCCCTTACACATTTACTGTTACTAGTCATATCATTGTTACTTTCATGTTAGCAGCATTTATATTCATAGGAGTAACAATAATTGGTTTTATTAAGCATGGGTTTGGTTACTTAAAATTATTTGTTCCAAGTGGAGTGCCAGCGGTGCTACTTCCACTTATTGTTGTGATTGAAATAATTTCTTACTTAAGCAGACCAATAAGTTTATCAGTCAGATTATTTGCAAATATGATGGCTGGTCACACTATGATGAAAGTTTTCGGAGGCTTTGTGATTAGCCTTGGAATAGTTGGTGGATGGCTTCCACTGAGTTTTTCGGTTGCTTTAACAGGCTTGGAGATATTAGTTGCTTTTCTTCAAGCATACGTTTTTGCAATCTTAACCTGCATCTATTTAAATGATGCATTAAATTTACACCATTAATTAATATAGGAGGATATAATGGAATTAGAAGCAGCAAAAATGATCGGTGCAGGACTTGCAGCAATCGCTCTAGCGGGTGCTGGTGTAGGTATCGGAATAATTTTTGGAAATTATTTGTCTGGTGCGATGAGAAATCCATCTGCAGCTCAAAAACAATTTCCAAACTTGCTATTAGGATTTGCACTTGCAGAAGCAACTGGTCTATTTGGATTAGTAGTAGCTTTAATTATTCTCTTTGCATTTTAGATTTGAATGATTAAAAAAATTATTTTTCAGTTAGTAACTTTTAGCTTTCTTGTTGAGAAGAAAGTTTTTGCTGCTGAAAGTGGAGGTATGCCTCAATTAAATCCTGAGTTTTGGGTTTCTCAGATATTCTGGTTAACTTTAACATTTGGTCTTTTGTATGTAGTTTTATCAAAACTAATATTGCCGAAGATAAGTGCTAACTTAGAATCTAGAAAATCACAGATTTCAGATAATATTGAGGCTGCAGACAAACAAAGAGAAGAAAGTGAAGCTAAGTTAAAAGAATATGAAGAAATTGTTTTAAAAAGTAAAAACGAGGCAAAAAATATTTTCAATGAAGCTAGAGAAAAAGCATTAAAAGATATTAATGCAAAAAGAGAAGTTTTAGACAAGCAAATCCATGAAGAAGTTAAAAAAGCTGAGGATGAAATTGATCAATTAAGAAAAAGTGCGCCAGTAAAAATTAACAAAATTGCAATTGAAACTGCCTCTGAACTAACTCAAAAACTAATTGGTGCTGAGGTGAATAATAGCAGTATTTCAGCGATCGTAGACGATTTGTCAAAAAGAAATGGAGATAAATATTATGGCAATTGATGCAACATTTTGGGTAGCGGTTTCATTTGTCATTTTTTTTGGTGGCTTAATATATTTAAAAATACCTAACAAAATAAACGAGGTGCTCAACAAACTTAT
This sequence comes from Candidatus Pelagibacter sp. HIMB1321, assembly GCF_900177485.1. Taxonomy (NCBI): domain Bacteria; kingdom Pseudomonadati; phylum Pseudomonadota; class Alphaproteobacteria; order Candidatus Pelagibacterales; family Candidatus Pelagibacteraceae; genus Candidatus Pelagibacter; species Candidatus Pelagibacter sp. HIMB1321. Next base: position 43,705 of record NZ_LT840186.1, on the reverse strand, counting down.
ACTAGATATTAGGAATGAAATAGATGAAAGTGAAAAATTAAGAACTGAAGCAAAAACTTTGTTAGATAATGCACAAAACAAACTAGATACTGCTCAAGATGTAAAAAATGAAATTCTCGAACAAGCAAAAAAAGACAGTGATCGATTAATTATCGAGTTAAATGACAAATTTCATAAATCATCTGATTTGAAAAAAAATTTAGCTGAGAATAAGATTAATCAAATGAAAGAAAATGCTATCAAAGAAATCAAGGATGCATCAATTAAAATAGCTGTAGACTCTGTAAAAAAGATAATAACCACATCAGTAGACTCATCCAAGCTAGATAATTTATTTCAAAAAAATCTTGATGAGACAAAACAAGAGTTAAAAAAAATTAACTCATAATAATCTTACAATTTTTTTAAAAAACTATAAATTGTATTCATGAAATCAGTTGTTATCGGCTCTGGATTTGGTGGAATTGCTGCTGCACTTCGTTTGAAAGCAAAAAATCATAAAGTTACATTAATCGAAAAACACAATGATCTAGGTGGTAGAGCTAGAGTATTTAGAAAAAATGGATTTACATTCGATGGTGGACCAACAGTTATTACAGCCCCTTATTTAATTGATGAGTTGTTTAATTTATTCAATAAAGATTCAAAAGATTACATTAAATTAACACCCCTTAAAACCTGGTACCAATTCATTTTTGAGGATAACTCAAAATTTAATTATTCTGGAAATGAAATTGAAATGGAGAAACAAATTGAACAAATTGAAAAAAAAGATGTTGATGGATATTCAAGATTAGTAAAATTTACAAAAAAAATATTTGATAAAGGTTATTTAGAATTAGCAGATGTTCCTTTTGATAAACCTTTTACAATGATTAAACAATTGCCATCTCTTTTAGCACTAAAAAGTTATAAGTCTGTCTATTCACTTGTTTCTTCATATATAAAAAATGAGAAATTAAGAAGGATGTTAAGTATGCATCCATTATTGGTGGGTGGTAATCCATTTACCACAACGTCAATTTATGGATTGATTTTATACTTAGAGAAAAAATGGGGAATTCATTATTCTATGGGTGGTACTGGCAATATAATAAGTGGATTAGAAAAACTAATGAATGAAGAAGGAATTCAGATAATAAAAGGGCATGAGGTGTCTGAAATTAATACAAATAAAAATAATGTTAATGGCATAAGGCTAAGTGACGGTAAATTTATTGAAGCTAATAATGTTATATGTAATGCAGACCCCCCTTCTGTTTATGAAAAAATGATTGATAAAAGTAATGAGAGTTTTTTATTTAGATGGAAAAAAAAAAGAATGGATTACTCAATGGGATTATTTGTTTATTATTTTGGGACAAAAAAAATTTATAATGAAATAGAACATCATACTATAAAATTTGGAAACAAGTATAAGGAACATTTAGATGATATATTTGATAATAAAAAACTTAATAATGACATAAGTTATTACTTACACAGACCAACTGCAACAGATAAATCTATGGCACCACCAAATCATGACTGTTTTTATGTCCTTGTCCCAGTGCCTAATAATCAATCTAAAATAGACTGGAAAATTGAAGGTGAGAAACTCAAAAATCTTGTTATTGAAAAAATGCAGGAACATCTTCTTCCAAATTTAAAAAAAAATATTGTAGAAGATTTTTATTTAACACCAGATTATTTTGAGAATGAACTCAATACAAAACATGGATCAGGTTTTTCTATTCAGCCAAAATTTACTCAGTCTGCTTATTTTAGATTTCATAATAAATCTGAGGTTTATAATGGTTTGTATTTTGTTGGAGCAGGATCTCATCCGGGTGCGGGTGTACCAGGAGTATTATCTTCTGCAAAAGTCCTAGACAAAATTCTATAATGTCTAAAAAAAATTATTTATCGATTTACGCTAAATCTTTCAATTGGGCTGGTTTTTTTCTTCCAAAAAATACTTATGAAAGCTGTTCTAAACTTTATAGCTTCTGTAGAGTTCTTGATAATATTGCGGATGAAAAAGACACAATAGAAAATAAAAAAAGAAAATTTAAGGATTTTAAAGATCAATATTCAATTAATACTTCTAATAATTTTATAATTGAAGACATGAAAGTATTAGAAAAAGAATATGATATTTCTAGAAATATAATAAATGATTTATTTGATGGAATAGAATTTGATATTAAAAAAAAAATAGAACTAAATTCAGAAAAAGAGTTATTATTATACTCTTATCAAGTGGCTGGTACTGTTGGACTTATGATGGCCAAAATTTTGGGAGTTACATCTCCATTATCACTCAAAGCAGCAGTAAATTTAGGGATAGCTATGCAGCTAACTAATATATCCAGAGATGTAATTGAAGATAGCATTAATAATAGATTTTATATTAATCACTCAATGGAGGATATCAAGGCTACAATTAAGGTTTCAGAAGTTTTTTATAATAATTCATTCTACTCAATAAAAGACATTCCAATTAATTTAAGATTTGCAATTTTAGTTGCAAGAAGAGTTTATAGAAGAATAGGTCGTAAAATTTTAAAAATTGATAACTTTGAAATTTACAAAAAATCAGGAAAAATTTATGTGAATAAATTTGAAAAAACTTTAGAAACTATATTTTCAATTTATGATTTTATTAAATTAATTATAATTAAGAATAATAGTGAAAGAAATAATTTAAATTACAAAAATATAAATGAATTAGTTAATTTTGATGAAAGAATTTGATTATATAATCATTGGTGGAGGATGTTCTGGACTATCTCTTGCATATGAATTAGAGATTACAAATAAACTTAAAGACAAAACTCTAGCTATTGTAGAACCCAGAGATAAATATCAAAAAGATAAGACGTGGTCTTTTTGGAAAGTTTTTGATCATAATTTTGAAGATTGTGTAAAAAAAAGTTGGAATAATTTTTCAATAAATCTTCCAAAAAAAACAAAATACCATGATTGTACTTTTGCCCCATATCAAACTATTGATAGTGGCTTGTTTTATGAAAAAATTTTAGGAACTTTAAAAAAAAACAAGAATATTCAATTCTTTGATAATATTAATGAAATAGAGATAAAAAATTCAACAATTTTTAATAGTGTTCCAGATTTTGAAAATACTAAAGAAAAATTATGGCAACACTTCAGCGGGGTAGAAATCGAAACTGAGAAAGATTTTTTTGATGAAGAAATATTTAATTTAATGGATTTTGATTGTGAACAAGATGATAGTGTTCATTTCTTTTATACACTTCCATTTTCAAAAAAAAATGCACTTGTTGAAAGTACATGGTTATCAAATTTGAACCATAGATCTGTTGATAGTTATAAAGCACAATTAAAAGATTATGTAGAAAATCGTTTAAATATAAAAAGGTACAAAGTTATTTTTAAAGAAGAAGGTGCAATCCCCCTATTCCATGCTAACAATGTTAAGAGATTAAACCAAATTGATATCGGAACAGCGGGTGGTTTAACAAGACTAAGTACTGGTTACACTTTTCTTAACATTCAAGAACACTCAAAATTTATCAGAAAAAATCTAAATAATATTCATAGATTAAAAGCAAATATTATTTCTAACAAATATCAATTTTTAGATAAAATATTTTTAAAAGTTTTGAGTAACAATCCACAAAAAATGCCTGAAGTATTCTATAGAATGTTTAGTGTAAGAAACTCTTCTATAATTAATTTTTTATCCAACAAAAGTAATATAATAGAAGACATCCAAATAATTTCTAAAATGCCTAAATGGATGTTTGTTAAAGAACTTTTTTAAATTTTTTTATGATAAAAAAAATAAATCTTAATCATTCATTTATATTTTTTTTACTTGTTAATATACTTATTTCTTTAAATTTAATATTTTTTAATTTTTCTATTTCCCCACTTGTATGCTTAATTTTAATATTATTAATAGGTGTTACTCATGGATCTCTAGATCATTTAAAAGGAAAAAGATTATTAGAATACTATAATATAAAGAATACTTTTTATTTTTATATTGCTTATATCTTTGTTGCTTGTTTGACTATAATTTTGTGGCTCAGCTTTCCAACATACTTACTAGCCTTATTTCTAATTGTAGCCACTTACCATTTTGGTAAGGAGGATACACAATTTTTAATAAGTTCAAATAATTACTCAAATCAATTATTTTTCACACTAAAAGGTTCATTGATTATTTTTGCACCTTTATTTTTTCATTTAACTGAAACAATTGAGTTATTTAAGTTGTTATTAATAGATGATGAAAATTTTTACTTAATATTAGGTAAATTAGAGGAGCTTAAGATATTTCTATTTGCTCTTAGCTTAAGCACTTTAGCAAATATTTATCTTTTTTTAAAAAATTATGAAATAAAGAAAATAATAATTTTTATTGATTATGTCTCAATTCTATTGGTTAACTTTTATTTTTCTCCACTAATAGCTTTCACAATTTATTTTTGTTTCTTGCATTCTATTAGGCACATGGTGAATTTAATTTTTGAATTAGATAAAGAAAATTTTTTAAATGGAGTAAAATTGTTTACGATTAAATCAGCTCCTTTAACTATACTTACAGGTATAATTGCATTGATCTCACTTTATTTTCTTAATTTTAAAGTCATATTAGATGATGCAATTATTAAAGTTATCTTTATTGGTTTGGCGTCTTTGACCTTTCCACATATATTGCTGGAATATTTATTAGAAAAAAATGAAAAACAAAAAACTTAATATACTTTTATCTGCTCCAAGAGGATTTTGTGCCGGTGTTGAAAGAGCGATTGAGATTGTAGAAAAATCATTAAAAAAATATGGCTCTCCTGTTTATGTGAGACATGAAATTGTCCATAACAAATATGTAGTTGATGATTTAAAATCAAAAGGGGCAATTTTTGTTGAGGAACTAGAGGAAATTTCTGATAAAACAAGACCTGTTATATTTTCAGCACATGGAGTTCCGAAGCATGTGTCCATAGATGCAATGAAGCACAATATGGAATATGTTGATGCTACATGCCCCCTAGTTTCTAAAGTTCATAGAGAAGCTGAAAATTTAAATAAGCTGGGATTTCATTTAATATTAATTGGGCATAAAAATCATCCTGAAGTGATTGGAACTATGGGCCAATTACCAAAAGGCTCTATTGATCTCATTCAAGATGAAAATGAGGCAGAAAATTATTCACCAAAAATCAAAGACAAAATAGCGTATGTTACACAAACCACTTTATCTGTAGATGATACAATTAATATTATAAACGTTTTAAAAAAAAAATTTCCAAACATTAAAGAACCAGTCAAAGAAGATATTTGTTACGCAACGACAAATAGACAAAAAGCTGTAAAGAATATTGCTCAAAAATGTGACATGTTTTTTGTCATTGGTAGCAGAAACTCTTCTAACTCAGTAAGACTAGTCGAGGTAGCTCAAAAATCTGGTTGTGTAGAATCTTATTTAATTCACTCAGAAAGTGTTATTCCATTTGATAAAATCAATAATTGCGAAACTATAGGTGTATCTTCTGGAGCATCAGCTCCTGAAATATTAGTGAATGATTTTTTAGATAAACTAAATCAAAAATATCAATTAGAAATAAAAGAAGTTGAAATTATCAAAGAAGATATTGTATTCAAAGTTCCGAAAAAATTAAATTAATGGCTGTATATACTAAAATAAATCATTCAGATATTTTAAACATAAATAAAATTTTTCATTTAGAGAAAATTACTAGCTTCATTGGGATTAAAAAAGGAATAGAAAACACTAATTATTTATTAAAAACAAAAAAAGCAAAGTACATTTTAACAATATTTGAAAAAAGAGTTGCTAATAAAGATGTACCTTTTTTTATGAAATTAATGGATTTATTGAATTCATCAAAAATAAATTGTCCAAAACCAATTAAAAATTTAGAAAATAAATATCTATTTAAGATTAAAGGTAAACTTGCCTGTATTGTCACTTTTTTAGATGGAAAAGACAAAAAAATTTTAACTACAAAAAATTGTTATCAGGTTGGCAAAATACTTGCGAAAATGCATCAAATCACAAAAAGATTTAAAATAAAAAGAGAAAATTCAATGGGTATGAAAAATATGCCAAAGCTTCTCGAAAGTATAAATTTTAAAAAAATAAAATTTGCTAAAAATATTAATAAAGATCTTAAAAAAACATTTGTTGAAATAAAAAAAAGCTGGCCAAAAAATTTGCCAAAAGGAATTATTCATGGAGATTTATTTATAGATAATATTTTTTTTAAAAAAAATAAAATTTCAGGGATAATCGATTTTTATTTTGCTTCAAATGAATTCTATATGTACGAAGTTGCAATATGTATTAATGCACTATGTTTTGATGATAAAAAAAATCAATTCAAAATCAATAAACATAAAGTAAATTCTTTGCTTAAAGGATATGAAAAAGTTAGAAAATTTAATTCTAATGAGAAAAAATATTTGAATATATTATGTTTGGGTTCAGCATTTAGATATCTTTTAACTAGATTGTATGATTTTTCAAACACACCAAAAACTGCACTAATTAAAATTAAAGATCCAAGAGAATATTACCAAAAACTTTTAGCTCATACTCAACTAAAAACTTTTAGAGATTATCTAAACTAATGATTGAGATTTATACTGATGGTTCTTGTTTAGAAAACCCAGGAAATGGTGGTTGGGCAGCTATAATTAATGATGATGGAAAGATTGAAAAAATTAGTGGGTCTGAAAAGAATACTACAAATAATCGCATGGAATTAATGGCTCCAATCGAAGCTTTAGGTAAGATTAACAAAAAAAAGAAAGTTAAAATTTTTACAGATTCTCAGTACGTAAAAATGGGTATTACCAATTGGATACATAATTGGATTAAAAATAATTGGCAGACATCTAAGAAGGAAGATGTAAAAAATAAAGATCTTTGGTTAAATTTATATAAGTTAACGCAATCTCTCGATATTGAGTGGCATTGGGTAAAAGCCCATGCTGGCAATACTTTAAATGAAGAAGTTGACGCTCTTGCAAAAGATGCGGCTAAATCAAACTAGTTGTAAAAAATTTTCAGCAGCTGAAATTTCACAAGAACCCGTATCTTTCTCTTCTTGTAATTTAACAACCTTTAGATCATCAATTAACATTGTGTATCTATTTGAACGTATTCCAAGACCTCGCTCACTTTTATCTACATCAGCTCCTATAGATTTGGTAAAATTTAAAAAAGGATCTCCCATCATTATAATTTTATCTTCTACTTTATGCTCTTTTCCCCATGCATCCATTACAAATGGATCGTTAACAGAAATACAAATAATATGATCTACACCTTTTTCCTTATATTGATTAAAATTATTAACATAACCTGGTAAATGTTTTGCAGAGCATACAGATGTATAAGCTCCAGGCAGACCAAATAACACTACATTTTTTCCTTTTAGTAAATCATGTAAATTTTTTTTGACTGGTGCGTTATTTTCAAAAATAAATATCTCAGAATTAGGTATTTGATCATTTTCTTTTAAATTCATTTTACTCTTTCTGTTATGTGTTTTTTTATACTTTCAAGATTATTTTCAATAATATCATAATTTTCTTTTTCACTCAAAACATATTGAAGTTCTTTTGGTAACTCTGCATTCATTTTAATTGCTTTGTTAATTGCATCTGGAAATTTTGAAGGATGAGCTGTTGCTAAAACAATATTATTGCCATCTAATTTTACTTTTTCAAATGCAGCAAAACCTATTGCTGTATGAGGATCTAAAATTAAATTATTCTTAGTATAAACATTACTTATTGTTTTCAATACTTCATTTTCATTTAAACTAGCTGACAGAAAATCTGAATTAATTTTTTTAAGAGTAGTTTCGTCAATTATGTACAACCCATCCGTTTTGATAGATTTCATTATACTACTTGTTAGTTTGTCATCTTTATTATTTAAATCATAAATTAATCTTTCAAAATTACTTGCTATTTGGATATCCATACTTGGAGATAAAGTTTCAGAAACTTTTTCTGATACATATTTTCCTTCAGAGATTGCTCTGTGTAAAATATCATTTTGATTTGTGGCAACTACCAACTTATTAATTGGCAGTCCCATTTTTTTTGCAAGGTAACCAGCATAAACATCACCAAAATTGCCTGTTGGGACTGAAAAATTTATTGGCTTTGTTTTGTCCTGAATCAAAAAATAACTGTAAAAATAATAAACACTTTGTGCAATAATTCGAGCCCAATTAATGGAATTAACTCCCGACATATTTATTGATTTAGAAAAATTCCTATCTTCAAACATTGATTTTACAAGGTTTTGACAGTCATCAAAGTTTCCATTAATAGCAATGTTAAAAACATTGTTATCTTTGACTGTAGTCATTATTTTTCTTTGCACTGATGAGATTCTATTGTGGGGGTGAAGAACAAATATATTTAAATTTTTTTTACCCTTTATTGCTTCAATTGCTGCTGCTCCAGTATCTCCAGAAGTTGCTACAACAATATTAATCTTTTCATTATTTTTTTCTAAATAGTATTCATAGAAATTTCCTAATAATTGCATCGCAACATCTTTAAAAGCTAATGTTGGTCCATGAAAAAGCTCAAGAATAAATCTGTCTTCAACTTTTATTAAATCAATCACATTATTTTTTCTGAATGAAGAATAAGATTTTTCAATTATTTTAGTCAAATCATGATCATTAATAAAATCATCAACAAATGGCGATATTATCTCTTTAGCTAATTGATTGTAATCTGAGCCTTTTAAAGAGTTTAGTTGTTCATCATTAAACTTAAATTCAACTTCAGGAACAAATAATCCACCATCATCAGCAAGGCCTTTTAGAAAGACATCCTTAAATTTGAAAACTTTTGATTTATTTCTAGTACTGACGTAGTTCATCTAATAATTTTTTTTTCTAAAATATAAATATAATAAAAGAATTGAAATCGCTAACGAAAACCAAGTTAGTGCATATTTTTTATGATTATTTGAAATATTAGCATCAATTTTTTTTGGCTTAGGAATTTGGTAATTTCCATCTAAATAAATTACATATTCAGAAAAATTTTTTCCAGTATAAGAAAATACATCATCACGGTTTAGTGTGAACCAATAATTTTTTTTAATATCATTTTTTGGTTTGAAAATATTGGCTTTATTTTGTTTCTTTAAAACACCAATTATATTTTGTTCATCTAAATTGTTTATCTCTAAAGAGTTTTTTTGATCAAATGTTATCCAACCTCGATTTATAAGATAATTTTTTGTATTTATCATAATTGGATTTATTACTTCAAACCCGGGCTTTCCTTCTTCGTTCAAATTATAGAGATAAATCTGCTTGTCATAATCAACCTCACCTGAAGTTTTTATTCTTAAAAAATTTTTCTTCTCACTATTTAACAAATCAACAGGCGGTTTAGTAAGAGAAATTTCAATTTCTGAGATAAGATTTAACTTCCAGTTTAATCTTATCATTTGCCATGTTCCTAAAGAAATAAAAATAAAAATAAAAAAGAAAACAAAAACAGAAAATAAAAACTTATATCTCAAGGATTAATGATTAACTTCCCCAGATATATATAGCTGCAAATAAGAATAACCAAACTACATCAACAAAATGCCAATACCATGCTGCAGCTTCAAAACCAAAATGATGATCTTTTGTAAAATGTCCCTTTTTTCCTCTTGCCAAACATACAGCTAAAAATATCGTTCCAACTAAGACATGGAAGCCATGGAAACCTGTTGCCATATAAAATACTGAGCCATAAATATGATCTGAAAAAGAAAATGTTGCGTGTTGATATTCATAAATTTGTAAAAGAGTAAAACAAAAACCAAGAATTACTGTTAGCCATAATCCTTGAATAAAACTTTTTCTATCACCCTCAATCAGAGCATGGTGAGACCATGTAACTGTGGTTCCCGAAAGTAATAAGATTAAAGTGTTTATTAAAGGTATGTCCCAAGGGTCAAAAGTTTCAATATCTTTTGGTGGCCAAACGTTACCAACAAATTCATTTGGAAATAAACTCACATCAAAATATGCCCAAAACCATGCTACAAAAAACATTACTTCTGAAGCGATAAACAATGTCATTCCATAACGATGATGTATTTGAACTACAGGCGTGTGATGCCCTTGATGTTCGGCCTCTATAACAACGTCTCTAAACCACATGTAAGCACCATAAATTAATAGTGCAAACCCAACATACATGCCCCATGAAACATCACTATGAAGATAATAAACTGAACCAATTGCTAAAACTAAACATGAAAATGATACATAGATTGGCCAGGGACTTGGATCTACTAGATGATAATCATGTTTTTTTTCAGCTGACATAATATGTATTTATGATTGTTTATAATAATCTGTCGAGAAAAAAGTATATGACATAGTAACGTCATGTAGATCTTTAGTTGTTGGGTCATTGACCATTTCTGGATCTAAATAAAAAGTCATCACATAAGTCGCTTTTTCACCGGCTTTTAAAACTTGTTTTTCAAAGCAAAAACAACCTAATTTGCTATAATATTTTCCTAAACTAGAAGGCGAAACATTAAAACTTGCGGTACCAGCAGTATCTTCACTGCTATAATTTTCTACCTCAAATTCTATCTTATTAACTTGGCCAACTTTTACATCTATGACATTACTTTTGGCTTTAAAATCCCATGGTAAATTATTTACATTAGTGTCAAATCTTACACTAACAACTTTATCTAATACTATGTCTGGAGCTGTTTTAGAAACTTGGGTTGTTCCTCCAAATCCTGTTACCCTACAAAATAAATCATACAATGGCACAGCGGCATATGATAAGCCAAGCATTAAAACAAAAACACCTGCCAATAAAACCGGAGTAAGATTTTTCTTTTGAATCATATTGCTCTGTTAAATACTCCCGTATTATAAAGAGTGAATAAAAATAAAAAAATCATAAAAGCAATTATTCCAATTGCAGTTAATAAGTTTTTTCTTTTAGTTTTTTTGTCCGGGACCATCATAATATTTTATCCAGTAAGAATAATACAAAAATTAAAAATAAATATAATATAGAATATCCAAAAATTGATTTTGCTTTTTTAGAGTTAAATTTATTTTTTGTATAATTATATAACTCATAACATAAGTAGTTGTAGTATAAAGTAAGCATTAATGCTGGCACTAAAAAAACTTCTCCAACAAAATTAATCCAATAAGGAAAAATTATTACTGGCAACATTAACAAGGAATATACAAATATATTTAATTTTGTGCTTTCAATGCCATTTGTTAAAGGCAACATGGGAATTTTAGCTTTTTTATAATCATCAGATTTATATAAACTTAATGCCCAAAAATGTGATGGTGTCCAAAAAAATATTATCAGAAAAAACGTTAACGGTTCAATAGATAGCGAGCCTGTTGCTATCGTCCACCCAATAACTGGTGGCAAAGCACCTGCTGCTCCTCCAATAACTATATTTTGTGGGGTTCTTCTTTTTAACCAAATTGTATAGACAAACAAATAAAACAATATAGTTGAAAGTAGCAAAATTGCAGATGCTCTGTTTGCAAAATAATCAAGAGCAACAACAGAAATGATAGATAAAGTTACTCCAAAAATGAGTGCTTGGTTTTTATTCACTTTACCAGTTGGGATTGGTCTAAGACATGTTCTAGTCATTAACGCATCTAAGTCAGACTCGTACCACATGTTTAGCGCACCAGCTGCTCCTGCTCCAATTGAAACTAATAAAATACCAATTATTGCATCCTTTGTTGAGATAATTCCTGGTGAGGTTAATAGTCCAACGGCACAAGTAAATATTACCAAGGACATAACTCTTGGCTTCATCAATTTAAATAATTCTGAAAGATTAAATAGATCTTCTTGGCTTAAAGATTTTTTCTTCAACCTTGAACTACTACTCATCTGTTTTAAATTTCAAATTTTTTTAGCCGTGAGACTTTTGAGTATCTTGATCATCCTCAAACTTTGGTAACTCTTCAAAAGTATGAAAGTTTGGCGGAGATGGTACTGTCCACTCTAAAGTCGTAGCGCCTTTTCCCCATGGATTTGCAGCTGCAGCTTTCTTTTTATAAAATGAATAAATCAGATTAATAAAGAATACCCCTAAACCTATAACTGCAACATATGATCCAATCGAAGATACATAATTCCAGCCAGCAAATGCATCTGGATAATCTGCATATCTTCTAGGCATTCCAGCTAAACCTAAGAAATGTTGTGGAAAGAAAATTAGATTAACACCAATAAACGTTAGCCAGAAATGCAACTGTCCTAACCATTCTGAATATTCATAGCCAGACATTTTACCAAACCAGTAATAGAAACCTGCAAAGATCGCAAATACCGCACCTAAAGATAAAACATAATGGAAATGTGCAACTACATAATAAGTGTCATGCATAGCTGTATCTACTCCAGCATTTGCCAAGACTACTCCTGTTACACCACCAACTGTGAACATAAAAATAAATCCTAATGCCCAAACCATTGGAGTTTTAAATGATATCGATCCGCCCCACATCGTTGCAATCCAGGAGAATATTTTTATTCCTGTTGGAACAGCAATAATCATAGTTGCGGCTAGGAAATATGCTTTCGTATCCGTACTTAATCCAACTGTATACATGTGGTGAGCCCATACAACGAAACCTACAACTCCAATTGCAACCATCGCATAAGCCATTCCAAGATATCCAAATACTGGTTTTCTTGAAAATGTTGAAACGATATGACTTATCATTCCAAAACCTGGCAGAATTAAAATATAAACTTCAGGGTGACCAAAAAACCAAAATAAATGTTGGTATAATACTGGGTCTCCACCTGTCTGAGCTTCAAAAAATGCGGTTCCAAAATTTCTATCCGTTAACAACATCGTAATCGCACCAGCTAAAACTGGTAAAGATAATAATAATAAAAATGCTGTAACTAAAACTGACCAAGCAAATAATGGCATTTTATGTAATGTCATGCCTGGAGTTCTCATATTTAATATTGTCGTAATAAAGTTAACTGCACCTAAGATTGATGAAGCGCCCGCTAAGTGTAAACTTAAAATCGCAAGATCCATTGCAGGACCTGGTTGTCCAGCTTTAGATGATAAAGGTGGATATAAAGTCCATCCTCCACCAACACCTTGTGCGCCCGGAGGGCCGTCAGCAAAAATTGACAACAGTAATAAGATAAAAGAAGCAGGCAATAACCAAAATGAAATATTATTCATTCTAGGAAAAGCCATGTCTGGTGCACCAATCATAATTGGTACAAACCAGTTACCAAATCCACCAATCATTGCTGGCATAACCATGAAGAAAATCATGATCAAACCATGACCAGTAACTAACACATTATATAAGTGATAATTTCCACCTAATATGCCATCACCAGGATGCATCAATTCCATTCTCATTAAAACTGAAAAGGCTGTTCCAATAACCCCTGCAACGATTGCAAAGATTAAGTACATTGTTCCTATGTCTTTATGATTTGTTGAATAAGCCCATCTCTTCCAACCAGTTGGAGTGTGATGATCATCGTGTGATGCAGTTTGTGTGTACATATTTATTTACTCGCTAGTTTTTTATATTTATCTTCTTCAATTATTTCTTTTGCAAATTTTACTTTAGCATCAGTTAACCATTCTTGATAATCTTCCTCTGATACTACTCTAACTTCTATAGGCATAAAAGCATGTTTAATTCCACAAAGCTCTGAACACTGCCCATAAAACGTTCCAACTCTTTCTGCTTTAAACCACGTTTCATTAATTCTTCCTGGAACAGCATCTCTTTTTACTCCAAAAGATGGAAGTGCCCATGCATGCAACACATCATTAGCTGTAATTAAAACTTTAACAACTTTGTTAACCGGTACAACTACCACATTATCAACTGCTAACAATCTAGGTTGATCTGCCTTAAGATCTTTATCTTCAAGCATGTAAGAGTCGAAAATTATATTTTCGTCGGGATACTCGTAACCCCAGTACCACTGGTATCCAACTGCTTTGATAGTTACATCTGCTTTTGGAATTCTATCTTGACTATATAAAGTCTTAAATGAAGGAACTGCTATAACAATTAAAATTAAACATGGGATTAAAGTCCATAAAACTTCAATTGCAACATTATGCGTTCTGGTTGATGGGTTTGGATTTCTTGATGCTCTAAATCTAAAACAAGCATATGCCATTAAAAATAAAACGAACACACTAATTGCAACAATTACAGGCAACAATAAATTATTGTGAAAACTAACTATGTCTCTCATAGTTTCTGATGCGCTCTCTTGGAAACCTAATTGCCAATTTTTTGGTTGATTAGCTAGAGCTTCAACTGAGCTTAAAACTGCAAGTAATGTGATTAAAATTTTTTTCATTAGAAAGTTTTATAATACCCTTTTTTTAAATTTACACTTTAGATTTCGCGACAATTTATCAAGATATTGCGTAATTTATGATTGATAATGATGAAATTACCGCCGTTTCTGATCTAAGAATATTATCATTAATTTTAATTGAAAAAACTCTCTTATATTTAAGAATCTTTTCTCTTTCTTCTTCAGAAAAGTCTCCCTCAGGACCAACCAAAACACAGATTGGTTTGGTATCAAACTTACTTTTATCTAATTTTTTATTTTCTGAATTTAAATCAGTAAAAACTAAATTAACCTCATTGGAATTTAAAAATTCATTTAAAATTTGAGGTTTACTAATATCAGGTAAATGAATTCTATTAGACTGTTCACAAGCTTCGATTATTATCTTGTTAAATCGTTCTTGATTAATTTTTCTAACAATAGATCTATCAAAAATGATTGGAATAAATTTTGTTACACCAAGCTCTGTTGCTTTTTGAATCATAAAATTTTGATAATTTGATTTAATTGGAGAAAAAGCTAACCAAATTTCTTTTTTATTTTCTTTTTGTCTAAGTTGTTTAGTAACTTTAAAATTCACAATACCTTTTATAACTTCAGTTGTTACTGCTTCCCACTCTCCGCTAATATTAAAAAGTGAAAATGGTTTATCATTTTCAATTCTCATTACTTTTAAAAGGTAATGTGATTGAGATTTATCTAATTTACTTTCAAAATTAATTGTTAAACTTTCTGGAAAAAATAATCTAATATTACTCACATAATAAAGTTTAATTATGAAAAATATTAAAGCAATAATTTTTGATGCATACGGAACATTATTTGATGTCAATTCTGCAGCTCAAAAGTGTAAAAATAAAATTGGAGACAAATGGGAAGCTTTTGCAAATTATTGGAGAACTAATCAATTAGAATATACATGGCTTAGAAGTTTAATGAATAGACATAAAGACTTTTGGCAAATAACAGAGGATAGTTTGGATAAGTCAATGAAAGCTTTCAACATAGATACTTCAATGAAAAATGAGTTATTAGATCTTTATAAAATTCTTTCTCCTTTTGAGGAGGTTTCAAAAGTTTTGAAAGATTTAAAAAATGAAAATTTAAAATTAGCAATTCTATCAAATGGATCACCATCTCTTCTAAAAGAACTTGTTGAAAGTAATAATCTTGAAAATATCTTTGATGATTTATTTTCTATTGAAGAAGTTGGTATTTATAAACCAGACTCTAAAGTTTATGATTTGCCAATTAAAAAATATCAAATCCAAAAAAATGAAGTTGCTTTTTTAAGTGCCAACACTTGGGATGTATCAGGTGGTGGAAATTATGGTTTTAATTCAATTTGGGTGAATAGAAATAATAATATTTTTGATAATCTTGATTTTAAACCAGAGTATGAAATAAAAAGTCTTGTTGAATTAAAAAATATTATAAAGAGGGATTGAAATGAATAAAGGTGAAAAAGCAGGATCTAGCCCAATTGGAATAGTAGTTGAAGAGGGAAAATCATATTTTTGGTGCACTTGTGGTAAGAGTTCTAAACAACCATTTTGTGATGGCTCTCACAAAGGAACTGAGTTTACTCCTTTAGCTTATAAAGCAGAAGAAAGTAAAAAAGTATTTTTTTGCACATGCAAACAAACTGATGACCAGCCACTTTGTGACGGCTCTCATAATAGATAATTGAAATTAAAGTTTTAGTCATTACATAAATAGAATGTCAAATATAGAAGTAAGTAAAATTATTGATCCTATTCCAGCATCCGATGGGGCTGGGGTTAAATTAAAAAGAAGCATTGGTGTTGAGCCAAATTACTTTGATCCTTTTTTAATGCTAGATGAATTTGGATCAGAGAATAGTGAGGATTATATTGCTGGATTCCCCCCTCATCCACATAGAGGGATAGAAACAGTAACTTATATGCTTGCAGGAGATTTTGAACATAAAGATAGCACAGGTGGTGAAGGTAGAATGACTGCCGGAGATGTTCAGTGGATGAAAACTGGAAGTGGTATAATTCATTCTGAAATGCCTGCAATGAAAGAAGGGAAACTTCACGGGTTTCAACTTTGGATCAACATGCCAGCAAAACTAAAGATGAGTAAACCAGAATACATTTATATTGATGCAGATAAAATGGCTGTTCATAAAGATGATGAAAAACAAGTTAAAGTTATAGCTGGTAAATTTGAAAAAGCTGAAGGTCCAGTTAAAAAACATAATGTTGAACCAACTTATTTTGATGTGGAGTTAAAAAAAGATAAAGAATTCAACTATAACTTACCAAGCACTCATAATACTTTTATTTATTTGATAAGTGGTGAAATTAAAATTGGTGAACAAGATCACGATAAAGTTAAGGATAGTACTTTAATATTGTTAACTAAGGGTGAAAACTTAAATGTTAAAGCTTCAACAGATGCTAAGTTTTTAGTAATTTCAGGTAAACCAATTAATGAGGAGATTGCAAGAGGTGGTCCTTTTGTAATGAACACTAAAGCAGAAATCTTGCAAGCAGTTCAAGATTATCATAATGGTACTTTTGTAAAATAAATTATGAAAGCTGTTACATTTAAAAAGTTTGGTGGACCAGAGGTTTTGGAAATCCAAGATATTGCAATTGGTAAACCGGGTCCAAAAGAAG
This sequence comes from Candidatus Pelagibacter sp. HIMB1321, assembly GCF_900177485.1. NCBI lineage: Bacteria > Pseudomonadati > Pseudomonadota > Alphaproteobacteria > Candidatus Pelagibacterales > Candidatus Pelagibacteraceae > Candidatus Pelagibacter > Candidatus Pelagibacter sp. HIMB1321. Next base: position 26,648 of record NZ_LT840186.1, on the reverse strand, counting down.
TTTTAGTTAAAAATTTATCTATTGGTTTAAATTTTATTGATACTTATCACCGATCAGGTCTCTACCCTATTCCCCTACCAAGCGGAATTGGCTTGGAAGCTTGTGGAGAAATTGAAGAAGTTGGATCTGAAGTGAAATTATTTAAAGTTGGTGATCGTGTAACTCATGCATCAATGCCAATTGGTGCTTATGCTGAAAAACAAATTATGCCTGAAGACAAATTAGTAAGTGTTCCAGATGGAGTTTCAAATGAAGTTGCCTCTTGCATTACTTTAAAAGGAATAACTGCAGAATATTTACTACATAGAGCGTATCCACTTAAGAAAGGTGATAAAGTTTTATACCATGCAGCTGCTGGTGGCCTTGGTCAAATTTTATGCCCGTGGGCAAATGCTCTTGGTGCAGAAGTGATTGGTACAGTTGGCTCTAAAGAGAAAGAAGAGATTGCAAAGAAAAATGGTTGTCATCACGTAATAAATTATACTGATAAAAACTTTGTTGAAGAAGTTGAAAAAATTGTAGGTAAAAATGGAATTGATGTAGTTTACGATGGTGTTGGTTTAAAAACATTTGAAGGATCAATAGAAGTTTTAGAAATCAGAGGAATGATGGTAGCTTTTGGAAATGCATCTGGATATGTGGATACTATTGATGTTAAAAAACATATTAACACAAAAGGATTATTTTTTACTAGACCATCAATTGCTCATTACACAGTTAAAAGAGAAGAGCTAGAAGAATCGGCTAAAAAAGTTTTCGATGCAGTTTTGAGTAAAAAATTTACAGTTGAGATTTCAAAAAAATATTCTCTTGATGAAGCTCAAAAAGCTCATGAAGATCTAGAGGGAAGAAGATTAACTGGTCCTGCAGTTATAATACCTTAAGAAACATCAACATCCATATCAGACATATGAAGCTTAAGTGCATTAGTTGATATATGTATTTCTCTAATGAAAAATAAAATTGAGATAATCATAGATAAACAACACGATCCAAATATCATTCTAGCTATAAATAGCTCATCCAAATAAAGTGCAAAGACAGTAAGCATGTTAAAAAGAAATCCAAAAGATGCAAAAAGTATAGTCCACCTCAAAAGTGTTATACGTCCACTTAAATTGATAAACTGTTTTTTCCACTCAGGTGGAATATGCTTTTCATAAACATGCTCATCATGAAGTTGTCTGATCAAAATACTTAACGAGTGAAACCGGTTACTGTAAACGCTCATTAACAAAGGAATTGCAGGGAACATTAATGCTGTAACGGTATAGTCTATATTCATGCGAATCAGTTTGATTATCAAACTTCTCTTTGTTATTTACAACAGAATTTTATGGATCAAATTAAACTTTTCATTGAACTTACAAGATTTAAAAAGCCAATTGGTTATATGCTCCTTTTTTGGCCATGTGCTTGGGGATTGTCGATAGCTTATGATTTTAATGGAGAAGTAACTACATATATTTTTTATATTTTACTTTTTTTAACCGGTTCAGTTTTAATGAGATCAGCTGGTTGTATTGTAAATGATATTTTTGATAAAAATTTTGATAAAAAAGTTTTTAGAACTAAAAATAGACCAATTGCATCAAAAAAAATTTCTGTAAAAAAGGGAATCTTTTATTCTTTATCATTATGCTTTTTAGCATTTATAGTTTTAATTCAATTTAATAATTTCACAATTCTATTGGCATTTGGCTCTATGCCTCTAGCATTCACTTATCCATTAATGAAAAGATATACATACTGGCCTCAACTTTTTTTAGGTGTAACTTTTAACTACGGTCTTATACTTGGTTGGACTTCTGTCACAGGTGAATTGAATTTAATTCCTTTAATTTTCTATGTAGGTGCAATTTTTTGGACATTAGGCTATGATACTATTTATGGATTTCAAGATATTGAGGATGATGAAATTATAGGGCTAAAATCTACTTCAATCAAATTTAAACAAATCCCAGGTCTATTCCTGACAATTTCTTATTTAATATTTTTTATCTGCTTAATAATTGTTGGAACTTTACTTATGCTAAACTTAGTATTTTATTTCATTTCAATAGTAATTGGTTTTCAATTATTTTTTCTGCAAATAAAAAAATTGGACATAAAATCTTCTAAAAACTGCTTATCAATATTTAAATCCAACAATATCATTGGTTTTTTAGTTTTTTTAAGTTTAGTTTTGGGTAAAATTTAGTTTAAAACTAATGACAAATATAGAAATACTTAAGCGTCTGTATAATGATTATACTAAAAAATATATTTCAAAAATTTTTTTAGCATTTTTATTTACAATTGTTCTAGCAGGAAGCACATCTTCAATTGCATACTTATTAGATCCTGCAATAAAACAACTTTTCATAGAACAAAATAAAACATTAATTTTTATTTTACCAGGTCTAATAGTTTTAGCTTTTGGATTTAAAGGTGTTTCACTTTATTTTGCGAAAGTAATAATGATTAAAGTTGGAGAAAATTTTAGAAAAAAAATACAAAACGATTTATTTTCATCTTTAATTAATGCTGATACCCAATCAATTGATGAAAAACATTCAGGGGAATTTATTTCAAATATTACTCATGATGTTAATACTGTAAATGGTCTTGTAACTGTAGCCTTACTGAATCTATTTAAAGATAGCTTAACATTGATTGGATTATTATTTGTAATGTTCTATCAAAATTGGAAATTAGCATTGGTTGCATTAATTATGATACCTTTTGCAAGTTTAGCCGCAAAAATATTGGGTAAAAGAATGGGAAAAGTTACAAATCAATTAATGACTACAGCGGGAGATCTAAATTCTTACTTAATTGAAATATTTAAAAATCACAAACTAACAAAGATTTTTCAACAGGAAAAATTTGAAAAAAACAAAGCATTAGAAAAAATAGAAAATTATAAAAATAAATCTGAAAAAATACAAATTATTCTAGTTAGAAATTCGCCAATAATGGAATTTCTTACTGGTATAATGATAGCTTTATTAATTTTTATTTCTGCAAAACTAATATCTAATGGTCAACTTGAAGTAAGTAATTTTTTTTCTTTTTTAGCTGCAATGATGCTTGCCTATCAGCCAGTTAGATCCTTAGCAACTTTACACATGGAAATTCAAAGAGGCTTGTCTGGGGCAAAAAGATTATTACCAATTATTGATGATGCTCCCAAAATCAGAGAACTACCTGAAGCTAAAATTTTAAAAGTTGATCAAGGTAAAATTGATTTTTTGAATGTGGAATTTTATTATCCAAAAAATAAAACAAAAATTTTAAAAAATATAAATCTGTCTTTTCCAGGTAAAAAAATGACTGCATTAGTAGGTTTGAGTGGGGCTGGAAAATCTACCATATTAAATCTAATACCCAGATTTTACGACAAAACAAATGGTGATATTAAAATAGATAATCAATCTATATTTGGGGTTACAATTCAATCTTTAAGAAATGAAATTTCACTTGTTAGTCAAGATACTACTTTATTTGACGATACAATTAAAAATAATATTAAATATGCCAATCCTGAAGCAACTGAGACAGAAATAATTAAAGCTACTAAATATTCATATGCAAATGAATTTATAGAAAAACTGCCAGATCAATACGAAACAATTATAGGTGAAAATGGAATAAGACTATCCGGTGGTGAAAAACAAAGAATTTCTATCGCTAGGGCTTTATTAAAAAAAAGCTCAATCATACTTCTTGATGAAGCAACTTCCTCATTAGATGCAGATACTGAAGAAAAAATTCAAGACGCTATTAATTTATTAACAAAAGGTAGAACAACAATTGTAATTGCTCATAGACTTTCAACTATTCTTAATTCTGAAAAAATTTACGTAATTAATGATGGTTTGGTAATTGGTGAAGGAAAGCATAATGATTTACTTTTGTCTTCTAGTGAGTACAAAAATTTCTATGAAAAACAAATTAAAAGATAAATGATAATAATTTATAGATTTTTAATAAATCTTTTAATTATTTTTTCTCCATTAATAATCATTTACAGAATCATAATAAAAAAAGAGGATAAAAAAAGATTTATTGAAAAATTTGCTTTTTCTTCTAGACAAAGAAAAATTGGAAATCTTTATTGGTTTCATGGTGCAAGCGTAGGTGAATTAAAAAGTATTATTCCTCTATTAATTAAATTTGAGAGAGATAAAACTATCAATCAAGTTTTAGTTACATCAAATACACTAAGTTCATCAAAAATTTTAAAAAATTATAATCTAAAGAAAGTGGTTCATCAATTTTTTCCAATCGACTCTAACTTTATAATTAAAAAGTTTATTAATTATTGGAAACCAAATAAAGTTTTTTTAATTGATTCTGAAATTTGGCCAAATCTAATTTTTTTTCTTAGTAAGAAAAAAATTCCACTAATTTTATTGAATGCAAGAATTACAAACAAAACTTTTATAAGATGGCATTTTTTAAAAAAATTTTCTGAACAAATTTTTACTAAATTTAATTTGTGTCTCCCTGCTAATTTGGAAAGCAAAACATACTTAAAAGAACTTAAAGTAAAAAATTTAAAATATATTGGAAATTTAAAATTTATAAAAAATATTAGAGAAAATATTAATGATAATAAAAAATTTTCTGAATATTTAAAAACAAAAAAAGTTTGGTGTGCATCTAGCACACATGAAAATGAAGAACTTATTTGTGGGTTAGCACATAAAAATTTAAAAAAAAAATACAAGAATTTGCTTACAGTAATAATACCAAGGCATATCAATAGAGTTAGCATTATTAAAAATAATTTAGAAAAATCTGGTTTAAGAGTGCAAATTCACAAAAAAGAAAATAAAATTCAAGATGGAATTGATATCTACCTGGTAAGTTCTTATGGCGAAACAGCTTTATTTTATAATAAAATTAAGAATATTTTTATGGGTGGATCCCTTGTAAAGCATGGAGGTCAGAATCCCTTAGAGGCAATAAGATATGGGTGTCGTATCATCAACGGACCTTTTATCTCAAATTTTAAAGAAATTTATGATTATTTAAAAAAAGAAAGAATTTCTTACCAAGCTAATTCTTTAACGAAGCTCATCAAAATATTAGATAAATTTTTATCAAACAGCCTTAAAACTAACACTGTTCAAAATAAAATTAGGATTATTGGAAATGAAATATTAGAACAAACTTGTAATGAAATTAAAAAAACCTAATTTTTGGGATTTAAAAGATACTAGTTTATATTCAATTTTATTAAGCCCAATTGCAATTTTAATAAATTCTTTAAATAAAATATCAATTAAAAAAAAATATCATTCAAATAAAATATTTACAATTTGTATAGGAAATATCTATTTAGGTGGAACAGGAAAAACAACATTAAGTATTAAGATTTATAATTTACTTAAAAGAAGAGGTTTAAAAGTTTGTTTCATAAAAAAATTTTATAGTAATCAGGAAGATGAAAGAAATTTATTATCTATGAAAGGTTTTTTAATATCAAAAAAAACAAGAAAAGAAGCTTTGTTAGAAGCAATTAAAAGAGGATTTAAAATTGCTATTTTTGATGATGGACTCCAAGATAAGACAATAGAATATGATAAGAAAATCGTATGTTTTAATAATAAAAATTGGTTAGGAAATGGAAAAACAATTCCATCAGGTCCATTAAGAGAAGATATTAATTCTATTAGAAAATACGATCATGTTTTTCTAAATGGAAATTTAGAAAATCTTAAAAATATAAAAAATTTTATAAAAAAAAATATAGATCAAAAATTGAATATAAATATTGGTGAATATGTGCCAACTAATATAAAAAAGTTTAAAAAAAATAAAAGATATATTGTTTTTTCTGGTATTGGCAACCATTCAACTTTTATAGGAATGCTTAAAAAGTATAAAATGAAAATTATCAAAGACTTTGAATTTCCAGATCATTATACTTATAGTAAAGAAGATATTGCAAAATTAATAAATTTATCAAAAAAATTTCAATGTAGGCTTTTAACGACAGAGAAGGATTTTGAAAGACTTAGAAATAAAACTAATCATATTTTTAATATTATTAAAGTAGATTTAAAGCTACAAGATGAAAAAAAATTTATTAAAAAAATTTTAAATTAAGTGAAAAAGTTAAAATATTTTTTTCAGTTTATTTTTGTAATTTTTTTCTTTTTAATTTTTAAACTACTTGGAGCCAAGCTTTCTTCTTATTTATCTGGTAAACTTTTTGAACTCTTAGGGCCTTTGTTTAGATCGAAACATATTATTCATGAGAATATCCTAAGAGTCTTTCCAAATATTCAAAATAAAGAATTAAAAAATATTTCGAAAAATATGTGGAATAATTATGGAAGAGTTTTTGCTGAATATATGTTCATGGAGAAATTTAATTCAGGAAATCTTAAAGATAATATAAAAATAGAGGGTAAAGAGATTCTCAAACAACTAAAAGAAGAAAATAAAAAAGTTATTTTTGTATCAGGCCATTTTAGTAATTTCGAACTAATGGCGATGCAAATCAAAAAGCAAGGAATTAATTTATCTGCAATTTATAGGCCTTTAAATAATATCTATTTGAATCCTATTATGGAAAATATTCGAATTAAACATATTTGTGAAAAACAAATTAAAAAAGGCATAAGTGGAATGAGAGAATTAGTTTCATTAATAAAAAAAAACTACTCTGCCGCACTAATGCTAGATCAAAGAGTTTCTCAAGGTATTAAATCAAAATTTTTCAATCAAGATGCTTTTACTACGACAATCCCAGCACAAATTATTAAGAAATACAAAATGCCCGTTGTTCCTATATTTATTGAGAGAAAAGAGGATCTAAATTTTGTCATGAAGGTTTATGATCCAATTTATTTTACTGATAACCAAACCACTCCAGAAATTACAAAAAAACTAAATTCAATAATTGAAAAAATGATTATTAAAAATCCCAATGAATGGATATGGACACATAATAGATGGAAATAATTTATTTTTCTAAAATTTCTCTTTTTTTATTAGACTCTATATAAGAAAAATAAGGTTCTTGTAGTTCTACATTCCAATAGTTAAGCTTTTCTAAACTAATTGGTTTTCCAGAAATTGCACAAATAACATGATCACCATCTTCAATTATTTCAAAATTATTTGGAAGGTACTTTATTTTAGCTAATTTTTTCATAAATTTTAGTTTATATATCTTTACATGAAAATTGCAGTAATTGGAAGTGGAGGCAGAGAACATTCAATTTGTGTTAGTTTAAAAAACTCAAAAGATATAAGTGAACTATATTGTATACCAGGAAATGGGGGCACATCACTGCTAGCAAAGAATATTGAGATTGATATTGGTGATTTTGAAAAAATAAAAAACTTTATTATTGAAAATAAAATTGACTTAGTTGTTATTGGTCCTGAAAAACCCTTGGTTGATGGTTTGACCGATTATCTAGAAGGATTTGGTATAAAAGTTTTTGGGCCTAACAAAAAAGCTTCTCAATTAGAAGGTTCTAAAATATTTACAAAAAAATTATGTCAAAAGGAAAATATACCAACTGCAAAATTTGGTATTTTCAAAAATAAGGAAGATTCAATTTCCTACTTAAAAAGCTCTGAATTTCCAATTGTAATTAAAGCAGATAATATTGCAGCTGGAAAAGGTGTCTACATATCTAACAATATAACAGAGGCTGTAAATGCAATTAATGAAATATTCGATGGAAAATTTGGGGTTGCAAATAATGTTTTGATTGAAGAATTTCTTGAAGGTGAAGAAATGAGTTTTTTCATAATTACTGATGGTATAACAATAAAAGAATTTGGCACTGCTCAAGACCATAAAAGAGTTTCTGAGGGTGATAAGGGTAAAAATACAGGTGGCATGGGTTGTTACTCACCATCCAGATTAATTAGTGATGATTTAAAAAGTAAAATATTAAATCAAATAATACATCCAACTTTAAAAGCTCTAAAAAAACAAAGTATTACCTATAACGGTTTTTTGTATGCAGGCTTAATGATAAAAGACGGTAATCCATATTTAATAGAATATAACGTAAGAATGGGTGACCCTGAATGTCAGACAATATTACCGAAGTTAAAAAGTAGTTTGGCCGAGATATTTTTTTCAACTGTTAATCAAAAGTTAAATGAGGCAAATATTGAGTGGAAAGATAAAAAAAGTCTTTGTGTAGTTTTATGTTCGAATGGTTACCCCGATGATTATAAAAAAAATATTGAAATTGAAAATTTAGAACAGCTTAAATTAGACAACAATAATCTAGTATTCCATGCTGGAACTAAAATAGAAAATTATAAAACTTATGCAATAGGAGGAAGAGTTTTAAATTTCATATCTCTTGATGATAATTTTAATATCATAAAAAAGAATGTGTATTCAAATCTTGAAAAGCTTAATTGGAAAAATGGTTTTTATAGAAAAGATATAGGTTATAAAACTCAAGATTGATGAGAATAATTTCTGGTTACCTTAAAGGAAAAAAGATACTACAACCTTTAGACAAAACTACTAGACCACTTAAAGACATTACTAAAGAGGCAATATTCAATATAATAACTCATTCAAACAAGTTTTCTGTAGAACTAGATAATTCCAAAGTTTTGGATTTATTTTGTGGGGTTGGTTCATTTGGAGTGGAATGTTTATCTAGAGGAGCCAAATATGTAACATTTGTTGAAAATTATTCAAAGACACTGAATATTTTAAAACAAAATATTCAAAATTTTAAATTAAAAGATAAATGTGAAATTATTACTGATAATATTTTTGATGAAAGTTTTTTAAATAACTCAACTTTCAAATATGAAATAATTTTTTTGGATCCACCATATAAAGAAAATAAAGTCTCTCAATTACTATCAAATTTGTTTTTGAAAGAAATTCTTACTGATAATGGTATAATTATTCTCCACCGTCACAAAAAAAGTGTCGAAAACTTTCCATTAAATTTCAAAATATTAGAAGAAAAAATTTATGGATTATCAAAAGTTTATTTTGGTATTTTAAGCTAAAATTTTTTTTGTTTCTTTTTTAATCAATTCTACAGAGGGTTGGTCATAAGGATTAACACCCAAAGACTTTCCTAATAAGATTGTTTCTAAAATAAAAAAAGTAAATAATTCTCCAATAGTTCTTTCGTCTCTTTTTTTAATCTCAAAAGACCTGAATGGTAATAATTTTTTATTAAATACTCTTTCTGTTGCTTTTCTTTGAGAAAGCTTAATTTCTTGAATACTTTTATTTTTTAAAAATTTTTTTTCATTTAAAATTAGTGAATTATTTAATCTATTAATATTTTTTTCTTTAACACTAAAAAAAGTAAAAAAATTATTTGTAAAACCATCAAGATAAAGTTGCATTAAACTATGATTATCTTTTGGCATATTAGAAATTATAGGCAGAATTCCTTTACTTTTTTTTCCTAAGCTCTCTGCTACTAATTGTTGATACCAAAAAAATAAGTCTTCAGAATTTTTGTCATAATTTAAAATAATAGAATTAAATTTTTTTTTCTTTACCAAGTGAAGTATTGAAGAAACATTATTCACTAATGAACTTATAAATTTTTTATTTTTAATTAAATTATTAAATTGTTTAAAGTTTTCTACTTTTAAACCAGCTAATTCAGCTGGCAGCATTCCTACCTCTGATAAAACAGAGTATCTTCCTCCAATAAAATTATTATGGTGAATTATGTCACTTTTAAGTTTGGCTGCTAATTTATTTAGGTAATTTACTTTATTTTCTGTTACAAAAATGTTTTCATTTTTTTTGTTAATAAACAAATTTGAATTCGCTATTGTCTCTGTTGTGTTGCCACTTTTTGAGATTATTATATTTAAATATTTTTTTTTAAAATCAATTTTATCAAAACTTTCAATATTATCATGAAATGTAAATTTTTTTTTAACCTTACTAAATAAGAAACTATGAATTGCCTTAAATCCTAAAACAGAGCCGCCCATTCCTATTACTCTAAGATTTTGATACTTTGTAAGCTTCCTCAACAATAATTTTTTATAAGAATATTTATAATCTTTTTTTAATGAATTAATTATAGCATTTGAACTTTTTGTAATTTCAATTAGGTATTTTTTTATTTGAAGGTTTCTTTTTTTAAATCTAAAATTTTTGAAATTAATTCTAGAATTAATCATCAATTTTTAATTTTTTCTAAAATTGAATCCTCAAGAGTTGTTGATTTTTGAGTAGTATTTGTCTCAGTCTTGGTTTTTTTATTATCTAAAGATAATAAAGACTTAATATCAGTCTGGTCTTCATTTTCATTTACAGCTACTTCTCCAGGAATTGGCAATTCTCCAAACTCAGGTGGCATGACTAAAGGTGATTTCTTTTCAACTAAAAATTCGTCTACACTATTTTTCTTTTGCGAAGTAAATCCCTCTTTAATTGTCGAACAATTTTGTAAAAGAAAAAAAGAGAGAAATATTATTATAATAATTTGTACTTTATTCATTTTTATTTGTTTTACATTCAATTAATATCATAAAAATTACACCAAACGTTATAAATATATCTGCAATATTAAAGATAAACCAATGAAAATCTCTAACATGGAAATCTATAAAGTCTGGAACTTGTCTATAAAATATTCTGTCATAAACGTTTCCAATTGCACCACCAGCAATCATTAAATATGCAATTTTTTTAAAACCACTACTTGTAAAGGAAAGATACAAAATGATTAAAATTATTATTAAAATTAATATTGTTAGCACATTGTAAAATGCTACGCTGTTCATTGAAAAAAGACCAAAAGCAACACCTTTATTCCAAACTAGATCTAAGCTTAAAAAATTATTAAGTTTAATTTCACTTGATAGTCCGTTTAAGTTTTTTTGGACGATGTAGATTTTAGAAAATCTGTCAATTGCAAATATTAGTAATAAAACTCCTAGATTAATAATAGTTTTTTGATTTAAAAATCTTAGCATTATTGTTGATGTCTAGAACATGGATCAATGCTTATTTTCCAACATACAGGACATTTTTCTCCAGGGGCTTTTTTTGTTTCCACAAAAATATCATCAACTTCATTAAATAAAATATTCACTCTCGAGGTAATACATAATTCAGCCAAATCTACATTTTTTAATGTTTGTTGATATTTGGAATTTAGTTTTACATTTAATTCCGCCTCCAAACTTGAGCCAATTATTTTTTTTGCTCTTTGTTCCTCTATACTAATATTACAAACTTCTTTTATTTTAAGTAGCTCTTCCCATCTTTTATCTAAATCACTGTTATTAAAATTTTCAGGAAATTTTAAAAATTTTTCTAAATGAATACTATTTTTATCAAATGTTAATAATCTATAAATTTCCTCAGTTGTGAAAGATAGGATTGGAGCAAACCATTTTAAAAGTGATTCTAAGATTATATTCAGTACTGTTAGGCATGAATTTCTTTTATCTGAGTCAATTGGATCACAATACAAAGTATCTTTTCTAACATCAAAATAAAATGCTGACAAATCAACTGTACAAAAATTTAATAAATCTTTGTATAAATTATGAAAATCGTAATTTTTAAAATATTTTATAAATCTAGAGTTTAAAGTATAAATTTTGCTAAGCATGAATTGTTCAAGCTCAGGCAATAATTTAACATCTAGCTTTTCTAAATTTATTTTTGAATACTTATCATTTAAATTTCCAAGCAAAAATCTAAATGTGTTTCTGATTTTTCTGTATGAGTCAGCGTGCTGATCTAGAATAGAATAATCAATTCTTAAATCTTCTGCATAATTAGATGAAGCAACCCAAATTCTTAAAATGTCAGCACCATATTTTTTTAAAATATCCTCAGGTGCAATAACATTTCCAACTGACTTAGACATTTTTAATCCTTTACCATCAACGACAAAACCATGAGATAAAATAGACTCAAATGGTGCTCTACCTCTAGTTCCACATGATTCTAATAAAGATGAATGAAACCAACCTCGATGCTGATCTGATCCTTCTAAATACATTGATGCTGGCCACTTTAAATCATTTCTTTTTTCTAAAACAAAAGAGTGCGTTGATCCACTATCAAACCATACTTCCACGATATCACTGATTTTTTCATAATCCTCTGATTTAAATTTTGTTCCTAAGAATCTTTGAGGATCATCTGAAAACCAACAATCAGAACCTTCTTTCTCGTAAATTTTTGCGATATTTTCGTTTACTTCATCATCGACTAGTAACTCTTTAGTTTTTTTGTTTATAAAAATTGGAAGAGGAACTCCCCACACTCTTTGTCGAGAAACACACCAATCAGGTCTAGTTTCAATCATTGCTTTTAATCTTTCTTTACCTTTATTTGGGTAAAAAATTGTTTCATCAATTGACTTAAGTGCTTTATCTCTAAGTTTATGGCTATCCATAGAAATAAACCATTGTGGAGTTGCTCTATGAACCAAGGGTGCTTTAGATCTCCACGAATGTGGATAAGAATGTACTAGCTCCCCATTAGCCAAAAGTTTTTTTTGTTCTTTTAGTTTCTCAATGACAATTGAATTAGACTTAAAAATATGAAGACCTTCAAACAAGGGTACATTTTTTGTATATTTACCATCCCCATCAACTGTCTCTATAGCCTTAATTCCGTTATTTAAACAAAGGTTAAAATCATCTGGTCCATGGCTTGGTGCACAATGAACAATTCCTGTTCCTTGCTCAGTTGTGACAAACCTTGCTTCTAACATTGGAATTTCAAAATCATAACCTAATTCTAAAAATGGATGATTACATATTGTATTCTTTAATTCTTTACCTTTAAATTCTTTTATCTTTTTAAAATTTGAAATATTACAATCTTTTAAAACACTCTCTAATAGAGCTGCAGCAACTACAATTTTTTTATCCTTGAAAATACCATTTTCAATTTGAATTAATAAATAATCTAAACTTTCATTATAAGCTAGGGCTTTATTGGCTGGTATGGTCCATGGAGTTGTCGTCCATATAACTATATCGTTATCTACAAGTTCTTTTATATTTGATGACTTAACAGTGAAAGTAGCATAGATGGTATCTGATTTATGATCCTGATATTCTACTTCAGCATCTGCAAGTGCAGTCTTTTCAACAGTTGACCAAAGGACTGGCTTAAAACCTTTATACAGACTACCTTCTTTTAAAAACTTTCCAAGTTCTCTAACAATTTGAGCCTCAGCATCAAAGCTCATTGTCGAATAATAGTTATCCCAATCCCCAACTACACCTAATCTTTTAAATTGAGTTTTGTGAATTTCGATCCATTTTTCTGCAAATGATCTACATTCCTTTCTAAATTCTACTATTGGAACTTCATTTTTATTTTTTTTGTTTTTTTTATATTGTTCTTCTATTTTCCATTCGATAGGTAACCCATGGCAATCCCATCCAGGCACATAAACAGAGTCTTTTCCATCCATTTGATGAAATTTAACAATGATATCTTTAAGTATTTTATTAAGTGCAGTACCCATATGGATATTTCCATTTGCATAAGGTGGTCCATCATGAAGAATAAATTTTTCATTTCCTTTTCTAGAATTTCTAAGTTCTTTATATAAACTGATCTCATCCCAATATTTAAGAATTTCAGGTTCTCGAGCAGGAAGATTGGCCTTCATAGAAAAAGCCGTTTTTGGAAGATTTATTTGGGATTTACTCATTATATTTTTTTAGCGACTAACAAATCACTTTTAATTTGGCTTTGTAATTGCGTTGCATTCTTAAATTTTTTTTCTGCTCTTATAAATTTTAAAAACTCAACTGACAAATACTTATTATAAAGATTTCCTGAATAGTTAAATAAGTGAACCTCTAGTAACAACTTTTTTTGATTAAACGTTGGTCTATAGCCAAGATTGGCTATTCCCTTTAATTTTAATTTAATTTGTTTTTGTTCAACTCTTACTGCGTAAACACCTGGTTTTGCTAAGACATAATTCTTAATGTCAATATTGCATGTGGGAAAACCAATTTTTTTTCCAACTTTTCTGCCTTTTTCAACTTTGCCTATGATTGTCCAATTTCTCTTTAATAGTTTATTGGCTTTATCTAAATAACCTTTTTCTAGAAATCCTCTAACTAAAGTAGATGATGCAATTTTACTTTTATATTTTAATGGTTCTGGCTTTATTATTTTGTATCCGTATCTTTTTTCGTATTCAATTAGTTGTGCAACATTTCCCTCTCTCTTATTACCAAATCTAAAATTATTACTAACAAATATAAATTTTGGATTTAATTTTTTAAAAATTATCTTTTCAATAAAATCTATAGATCTTGTTTTTGAAAAACTTAAATCAAATTTTTTATTAATGATAAATTCAACTCCAAGAGTTTTTAATAAATTTTTTTTCTGTTCAAAGTTTGAAATTTTAAAATTTTTAATATTTTTATTAAAAAAAATTTTTGGCATTGGATCAAAAGTTAAAACACCAATTTTTAATTTAAATTTATCACTAAATTTTTTTGCTAAATTAAATAATTTTCTATGGCCCAAATGAATACCATCGAAATTACCAATTAAGATTATAGATTTTTTATGACTTTGATTTAAATTGAAGTTTTTATAAACTTTCATTTATTTACCACTTTAATTCACTTTGAGTAAAATTACATATTGCCTCATAATTTTTTGAAACAACATCTATACCCTTCTCTTCAATTTCTTTTTTATGAACACCGTTACTGATTAATAATGAATCATAATTTAATAAATTTGCACCTTTAATATCTGTATTTAAGTTATCTCCTATACAAAGAACTTTTTTGTTTTTATTATCGATTGATTGATTATAAACTTCTGAATACGGTTTTCCAAAGTAAGTTACTTTGCCTCCCATTTTTTCAAAAACCATTGCAACTGATCCTGCACACAATTCTCTTTTATCTCCTTTGTCCACAATTAGGTCTGGATTAGTGCATATCATTTGTTTATTAATATTTTTTTCAAATAAATCTTTATAGTAATTTAAATCTTTATCATATTTTTCAAACAATCCTGTGCATAGTAAATATTCAGAATTTTCTATACTCTGTGATTTATCTTTTTCAAATTCTTTAAACAAATCAAAATCTCTTGGTGGTCCTATGTGATAAAATTTTTTATTTGCAAAATTATTTTTTAAATAATTCAAAGAGGCTTCACCTGAACTGAATACATGATTTCTAATTTTCTCATCTAATTGCATATTCTTTAAAAAAACTCTTACAGCCTGACTTGGTCTTGGAGCATTTGTTAACAAGACATATTCTTTGCCTTCTTGCTCTAGCTCATTGAGTACTTTGACTGCTTCTTGGTGAAGACTAATTCCATTGTGAAGTACACCCCATAAATCAATATAAAAAAGGTCGTAATTTTTAGCAATTGAACTCAAGCCGTCTTTGTCTAAATTTTTAGTCATTTAAGCCATCTATAAACTAAATAACCTTATATTTCCTATATTTTTTAATTAGTATTTTTAACGAGTACCTTGAAATGGTGTGGCTAGTATCTATATGAGGGACATATTTATAAAGGAGAATTTTATGAAATTTAAACCGTTACACGATAGAGTTTTAATTGAAGTATTAGACAGCAGTGAAAAAACTGCTGGTGGAATAATCATCCCTGACACAGCACAAGAAAAACCTCAAGAAGGTAAAGTTGTTGCAGTTGGCGGTGGTGCAAAAACTGAAGATGGAAAAATAATTCCAATGGATGTTAAAGTTGGTGACAAAGTTTTATTTGGCAAATGGTCAGGAACTGAAGTCAAAATTGATGGCAAAGAATACAGCATAATGAAAGAATCAGACATTATGGGTATTTCAAGCAAATAATTTAATTTAAAGGAGAAATATAATGGCAAAAGTAATTAAATTTGATGCTGAAGCAAGAGCAGCAATGATGAGAGGTGTTAACATCTTAGCTGATACGGTAAAAGTTACGTTGGGACCAAAAGGTAGAAATGTAGTAATGGACAAATCTTATGGTGCTCCAAGAATAACTAAAGATGGTGTTTCAGTAGCTAAAGAAATTGATCTAGAAGATAAATTTGAGAACATGGGTGCTCAGATGGTTAAAGAAGTTGCTAGTAAAACAAATGATGAAGCTGGTGACGGTACAACTACTGCAACAATTTTAGCTCAAGCTATAGTTAAAGAAGGTGTAAAATATGTTACAGCAGGCATGAATCCAATGGATGTTAAACGAGGGATTGATGCGGCAGTAGAAGTTGTAAAAGAAAATCTTGTTTCCTCTGCGAAGAAAGTAAAAGACAGTGATGAGATTGCACAAGTAGGAACTATTTCTGCAAATGGTGACAAAGAAATTGGAACTATGATTGCAAAAGCGATGCAAAAAGTTGGAAATGAAGGTGTAATCACAGTTGAAGAAAATAAAGGTATTGAAACTGAATTAGATGTTGTTGAAGGTATGCAGTTTGACAGAGGTTATCTATCTCCATACTTTATCACTAACAGTGATAAAATGACTACAGAGTTAGAAAATCCTTTTATTCTTTTACATGAGAAAAAATTGACTAACTTACAACCAATGGTTCCTCTTTTAGAGGCAGTTGTTCAAGCTGGCAGACCATTAATGATTATCTCTGAAGATGTTGAAGGTGAAGCACTAGCGACACTTGTTGTAAACAAACTTAGAGGTGGTTTGAAAGTTGTAGCTGTTAAAGCTCCTGGATTTGGTGATAGAAGAAAAGCTATGCTTGAAGATATCGCTATCTTAACAGGTGGTCAGGTAATTTCTGAGGACTTAGGAATTAAACTTGAAAATGTTAAACTTGAGGATCTTGGCTCTTGTAAAAAAGTTAAGGTTGATAAAGATAACAGCACAATTGTTAACGGAAGTGGTAAAAAATCTGATATCGAGGCTAGATGCTCTTCAATCAAACAACAAATTGATGAAACAACATCTGACTACGATAAAGAAAAACTTCAAGAGAGACTTGCTAAACTAGCAGGTGGAGTTGCAGTAATCAAAGTTGGTGGTGCAACTGAAGTTGAAGTTAAAGAAAGAAAAGATAGAGTTGAAGATGCTTTAAATGCAACAAGAGCTGCTGTTGAGGAAGGTATTGTAACAGGTGGTGGATGTGCATTGTTATATGCTGCTCAAGAGCTAAGTAAGGTCAAAGTTAAAGGTGATGACCAAAAAGCTGGTGTTGAGTTAGTTAGAAAAGCACTTGAGGCTCCTATCAGACAAATTACTAAAAATGCTGGTGTAGATGGTTCAGTTGTAGTTGGTAAATTGTTAGAGCAAAACAAGAAAACACATGGTTATGATGCTCAGAGTGAAGAGTATTGCGATATGTTTTCAAAAGGTATCATAGACCCAGTTAAGGTTGTGAGAACTGCTCTACAAGACGCTGCTTCTATTTCTGGATTATTAGTAACCACAGAAGCTATGATCGCTGACAAGCCAGAAGAAAAAGATGCTGCAGGCGGAATGCCTGGTGGTATGCCTGGAGGAATGGGCGGCATGGGTGGTATGGGTGGAATGGGAATGTAATCCCCTACTATCAAACAAAAATTTAAAAGGCCATCTTTATGATGGCCTTTTTTTTTGGAATTAATAAAATAAACTTATGTCAAAAAGATATAGTGGAAAATCATTTAAAGATTCTAGTGTAAAAAAACAGCCAAAATTAAGTTTAAAAGAAAAAAGAAGAATCAAAAAAGAAAAGCAAAAAAAATCAAATTGAACACAAAATAACAAATAAAAGTGAGGTTATTGTGGTTTTTTTTAAGTTTCCAAAGCTTTTTATTTCTATATAACGGCGACAATTTATGAGCCAAGAAATAAGAAATATTACGATTATTGCCCATGTTGATCATGGGAAGACAACTTTAATAGATAACCTCATGAAACAAAGTGGGTCTTTCAGAGAGAATGAGGTAGTAGATGAGAGACTAATGGACTCTGGTGAATTAGAAAAAGAGAGAGGAATTACTATTCTTGCAAAACCTGCATCAATCAATTGGAAAAATTCTAGAATAAATATTATTGATACTCCTGGTCACAGAGATTTTGCTGCGGAAGTTGAGAGGGTTTTAAGTATGGCTGACGGTGCTTTACTTTTAATAGACTCTGCAGAAGGTGTGATGCCTCAAACTAAATTTGTATTAGCTAAAGCTTTAAAGCAAGGCTTGAAGCCAATAGTTGTTATTAATAAATTAGATAAAGCTGATCAAAGAGCAAATGAAGTTTTGGATGAAACTTTCGATTTATTTGTAAGTTTAGATGCAAATGAAGAACAATTAGATTTTCCAGTGCTTTATGCTAGTGGTAGATCAGGTTGGGCGGATAAGGAAGTTGATGGACCAAGAGAAAATTTAAACCCTCTTTTAGATCAAATTATAGATCATGTTAAACCAGCAGAGTTGGATAAATCTAAACCATTTGCGATGCTATCAACATTGTTATATTCAGATAGTTTTTTAGGTAGAAGTTTAGTTGGGAGAATTAATCAAGGAACTGCAAAAGCAAATCAAGCTATTAAAGCAATCGACTTAGAAGGTAATAAAGTTGATGAGGGAAGATTAACTAAAATATTTAGATATGAAGGAACAAAAAAAGTACCTATAGAAGTAGGTGAAGCAGGTGACATTGTCGTTATTGCTGGCCTAGAAAAAGCGAACGTTGCAGATACCATATGTGATTTAGAAGTTAATGATCCAATACCAGCAACACCAATTGATCCACCTACAATGTCTATTACGATTACTGTCAATACTTCTCCACTAGCGGGCACAGAGGGTAAAAAACTAACAAGTACACAAATTAGAGATAGATTGCTTCAAGAAGCACAGAATAATGTTGGTATCTCTTTTTCTGAAAATGATGGAAATGACTCATTCGTAGTAAGTGGTAGAGGTGAATTAATGTTGGAGATTTTGCTTACTCAAATGAGAAGAGAAGGATTTGAAATGACAGTAAGTCCTCCAAAAGTATTATTCGAAAAAGATGATGCTGGAAATAGATTAGAGCCAATTGAAGAAATCACTGTAGACATTGATGATGAATATTCATCAAAAGTAATAGATTCAATGAATAGAAGAAAAGGTAAGCTAATTGATCTTAAAGATACTGGAAAAGACAAAAAGAGACTTATTTTTCATGCACCAACAAGAGGGTTGATGGGTTACACAAGTCGATTTTTAACTCTTACAAAAGGTAACGGGGTCATAAATAGAATTTTTCATGGCTATGGTGCTTATGAAGGGGATATGGAAGGTAGAAGAAATGGCGCTTTGATTGCAATGGAACAAGGCAAAGCTGTTGCTTTTGCAATTTTTAACCTACAGGCAAGAGGTGAAATGTTCGTAACACACAATGATCCGGTTTATGCAGGTATGATTGTAGGCTTATCTCCTAAGCCTGGTGATATGATTATTAATGTCATGAAGGGTAAAAAATTAACTAATATGAGAACTCAAGGTACTGATGAAAATGTTGTACTTACGCCTGTTAGAAAAATGTCTATTGCAGAACAATTAAGTATGCTTAATACTGACGAAGCATTAGAAATTACACCCACTTCTTGTAGATTGAGAAAAGCAATTTTAGATCCACACGAAAGAAAAAGAAGTGAAAAATCAAGCGCTGCAGCTTAATTAAATAATTTATCAACCAAATATAACCCTAAGGCTACACAAGGGCCAATACCAATGGCAAACAATAAGGTTCCAATGCCTACTATGCCACCTAAATACCATCCAATAGTTACAACTGTTATTTCTAATAATGCTCTTACAAGAGCAATAGGTAAATTTGTTTTTTTTTGAAGACCAATCATTAAACCATCTCTTGGTCCGGGTCCCAAGTTTGCAACTAAATAAATACCACCGCCAATACCAACTAATACCACTGAACAAATTGCTAAGATTAATTGATAAATAAAGTCTGACGGTGTTGGAACAAACTTAATACAAAGATCTATCATTACAGAAATTATTAATGCATTTAAAATTGTTCCGATCCCAGGTTTTTGATCTAAAAAAATCCAAAGAAATAAAACACCAATACTAATGAGAAAAGTGATTGTGCCAATTGATAAATCTACATTTAATGAAATTCCTTGAGCCAATACACTCCATGGTGACGCTCCAGTAAAAGAAACTATTAATAACCCCTCTCCTAAGCCAAATAAAGTTAATCCAAAACATAAATAAAAAAATGTTGAGATTTTTGGTTTAAAATTTAATGGTTTTTCTGAACTCCACCAAACGTATGGTACATTTTTAATTTTAAGGAACATATTGTTGAATACTTTATCTATATAAAATAATAAGCTTTATATTCAAAATTACTATATGAAAAAAATCTATTTAACTTTTGTTGTCTTATTTTCGTTATCTACTAATTCTTTTGGTCATATAGATCACTACAATGATTTTAACAAGTTAGAGATGGAAATTTTGAGAAATAATAAAGTAATTGGCTATAACTTTTATTTTTTTAAGAGAAATGGCAAAGAAACAATTGTTACAAATCAAATACAATTTAAAGTAAAACTTTTAGGGACCACAATATTTAAAGTTGAGGGCTATGCTGAAGAAAAATATTTAGAAGATCAATTGATATCTTTTAATTCTAAAACGAAACAAAATGATAAAGAAAAATTTGTAAATTTATCATTCAATAAAGAAAATAAAGAATTTGAAATAGAAGGCTCATCATATACTGGAAAAGGATCTTTAGATAACGTAATTGGAAGTTGGTGGAACCATAAAATTTTACAAGCAACTAGTCAAATAAGTCCTGTATCTGGAAGTGTTAAAGAACAAGTCGTAACCTTTATAAAAAAAGAAAAAATAGAACAGTATGGAAAAATCTATAATACTGATCACTTTAAATTAAGATCTAAAGATATGAATATTTCTAAGGATAAAAGACTAGATTTTGATATCTGGTATGACAGCAAAACAGGTAAAATAATTAGAGTTTCTTATAATCGAATGGGTAATTGGGAATATAGATTAAAAAATTACGATTAAATTATTTTATCTTTTTATATAAATCCATCGCACTAATCCAACCAGACTCGAACCTTGGACCCACAAACCAATCACCACATGCTCCAATTTTTAATGATGAATTCCAATAACTATTAATCTTTGGAGGCATGGAATTAGATGAATATTTCCACCCATGATTAATTATGTCTTGAGGTTTAATTTTTTTTATTTGCAAAAGATCGAAAAATCTTTTGATTAAAATTTGAGAATTTTTATCTTTATTGATTTTGTTATTGTTAATCTGCTTATTTGCCCATTTATATGTGCTTTGTAACGTCCATAAATTCTTATTACTTTTAAATCTTTTTTTTGTATTTTCATTAGCAGCCCATCCTAAAATTGGATCATCAAAAAAATAACTGCTAACTATACTAATTTTTTTATTAATAGAAATCATAACCGTTATATTTGCATCCATCTTTATTCTTTGCTTAAGGAATGAATGGTGAATAATTTTTTTAGTAAGTTTTTTTAATTGAGGAAACGGACATGTTAAAATTAAATTTGAATATTGTTTTTTGTCTCCATCAGGAAATGACAAAACCCATTTTTTATTTTTTTTCTCAATTTTTTTTAATTCTTTATGAAAATGACAATTAATATTTTTTAAAAGATACTTGCTAATATCGTTGTTACCTTTAACTCCAATAATTTTAACATGTTTTTTATCCTCTTTTTTTTGAGTATTTAAAAATAAATGTCTTCCACCCCAATTTTTTAAAACTTTTTTTTTAATTAATTGATTAACAAATCTTTTAAACTTTTGGCTTTTTGGTGAAATATATTGCGTTCCATGATCAAAGCCTATTTTATCTTTTAATCTTTTAAATGAAGATCGACCACCTGGACCTCTAGCTTTATCGTAAAGATCAACTGAATATTTTTTATTTAGAAGATTTGCAATTGTTGAGCCCGAGACACCTGACCCAATTACACAAAAATCTTTCATTTGCCTGCAACAACCATTCCTTCTACCATTGCAGTGGGTGAATTAG
Organism: Candidatus Pelagibacter sp. HIMB1321; assembly: GCF_900177485.1. Taxonomy (NCBI): domain Bacteria; kingdom Pseudomonadati; phylum Pseudomonadota; class Alphaproteobacteria; order Candidatus Pelagibacterales; family Candidatus Pelagibacteraceae; genus Candidatus Pelagibacter; species Candidatus Pelagibacter sp. HIMB1321. Next base: position 4,644 of record NZ_LT840186.1, on the reverse strand, counting down.
TTGAGAACTGAAATTCTAGATCATTTGCTAATGTTAAATTATTAAACATTTCTTTAAAATTTCCAGCTATAGTAAATTCATTAATTGGATATTTAAATTCACCATTTTCAATTAAAAATCCAGCTGCACCTACTGAATAATCACCTGTAACTAAATTTGTTCCATGACCAATTGTTTCAGTAACATAAATCATTTTCGAATGAGATTTCAAAAGATCATTAAAACTTAGTTTTCCATTTTCAAAAAAAAGATTTGAAGTTCCTCCACATCTTCCATTTGATTTAAGGTTAAGTTTTTTTCCATTGTAAGTATCAATTAAATAAGATTTTAGGCTACCATTCTCTACGAGTTTTAAGGTTTCTGTTTCTACTCCTTCAGAGTCAAAAGGCCTTGATCCTAAACCTTTTGGAATATCGGGTTGATCTATAATATTAATAGTTGGTGAAAAAATTTGTTCATTTAATTTATCTTTTAAAAAAGAAGTTCCCCTTGAAATAGCTGAACTATTAATTGCTCCTGCAAAAGTGCTCAACAAACTGCTCGCAATTCTTTTGTCAAAAATTATATTAATCTTTTCACTACCAATTTTTTTAGGATTAAGTTTTTTAATTGTTTTTTCTCTAGTCTCTTTTCCTAATTTACTTGATGATTTAATATCAGATAAAAAGCATTTTGAAGTATAATCATAATCTCTTTCCATACTTTTATCATCTTTTGCAACCGCTACACATGAAGCAGTAAATGATGAGGTTTTGTAACCATCACAAAATCCATCTGAAGTTGCTAGGATAAAATTTGATTTATTTTCAGTAAAACCTGACTCTGTATTAACTATTTTTTTGTTTTCTGAAGTGACTGTCTCTAGTTCTATTAAGTATTCAATTTTTTCATCATTCTCAATATGAGACTCATCATATAAATTTAGATCTTTTACACTTTTTGCTAATAGTTTTTTATCTGGCAGCCCATTGAATTCATCCTCCGGGGTTATTTTTGTAGTTTCAATGCATTTTTCAATTAAAGTTTTTAAATTCTCGCCTAATAAATTTGAAGAAGAGATGGATGATTTTTTTTTATCAATGTAGGCTGTGATGCTTACTCCTAAATTATCTGATCTATTTGACTCATCTAAAATTTTATTTCTAAAACTTACAGATTCTGAAATTGAATGACCAACGCTTACACTTGCAGATGTTGCTCCTAGTTTTTTTGCTAAGTCCAAACAATAAGACGCCTTATTTTTTAAATATTCTTGACCTTTAATCATTTAAAGTTTGGTTCCACCCACAGTCATCTTATCAATTAAAATTGAAGGTTGTGCTACTCCAACAGGCACTCCTTGTCCGGCTTTACCACATGTTCCAATGCCTGGATCTAACATCATATCATTTCCTACCATTGACACTTCTTTTAGTATTGATGGACCATCTCCAATTAAAGTTGCTCCTTTTATTGGTGATCCAATTTTACCATCAATAATTTCATATGCTTCAGTACAATTAAAAACAAACTTACCAGAAGTAATATCTACTTGCCCTCCTCCAAAACTAACTGCAAATATCCCTTTATCAACTGAACTAATCATTTCATCTTGAGTATTTTTACCACTCAACATCATTGTATTTCTCATTCTTGGGAGGACTACATGTTTATAACTCTCACGTCTTCCATTACCTGTTGATTTTGTTTTCATCAATCTTGCATTGAGTCTGTCTTGCATAAAATTTTTTAATATTCCATTTTCAATTAAAACCGTTCTTTCGGTTGGTGTTCCTTCATCATCAATTGTTAAGCTGCCTCTTCTCTTATCAAGAGTACCATCATCGACAATAGTAACTCCTTCGCTTGCAACCCTCTGCCCCATTAAATCGTGAAAAGCTGATGTTTTTTTTCTGTTAAAATCACCCTCTAAACCATGGCCAATTGCTTCATGAATTAAAATTGCAGGCCAACCTGGTCCTAAAACAACCTTCATTTCTCCAGCAGGAGCAGGCTTGCTCTCTAAATTAACAGAAGCTATTCTATATGCTTCATCACAAACATTTTTCCAATTTTCATTATCTAAATAAGAGTCATATGACTGCCTTCCACCAATTCCATATACACCTGTTTCTTTTCTTCCATTTTTTTCAAGCATGACTGAAACATTGAATCTAACAAGTGGTCTTACATCTGTGATTGACTGACCTCCTAATCGTATAATTTCAATTGATTTTTGTTCGCCTGAGAAACTAGTAGTAACTTGTTTCACATTTGTATCTTTTGATCTCAAGTAATCATTTACTTTATTTAAAACTTCTAGTTTTGACTTTAAATTTTTTTCTTCAATTGGATTAATATCATTATAAAATTTTTTGTTAGTTTTGGGTATTTCTTGATTATAGGTACCGTTAGAAGATTTCAGTGTAGATTTTAAATTTCTAGAAGATTGATTCAAAGAATTTTTAGAAATTTCATTAGAATGAGAATAAGCAACAATTTCTCCTGAAATTGCTCTGAAACCAAAGCCTAAATCTGAACTGTAGTTGGAACTTTTAATTTTATTATCATCCAACATAATACTTTCTGATTTAGAGTCCTCAAAATACAGCTCACCATCATCACATTTATTTAAAGTATCTGAAACTATATTTTCAGCATCTTTTCTTGTTAAATCTGTTTTTTCGAAGAAATTACTCACGAGATGTACATAATGAGTTTAATTTGAATTTCAACTAGAGTTATTAACTCATATACATAGCTATTAATATTTAATATTGTCTCAAATTATGAAAGTTTATTTCAATAACTCATGTAAGATATGTAAAGCAGAAATTGATCTTTATAAAAAAGAAAAGATTGATGAGATTAATTGGGTTGATATCACTAATAATGATCAAGCTAAGATTGAAACAAAAAAAGATTCAAAAGAATTATTAAGAAGATTGCATGTTGAGAAAAATGGTCAAATTTTCAGTGGAGCAAAAGCATTTTTATTAGTTTGGAAAAATATTCCAAAATATAAATTTCTATATTCAATTTTTAGCCTGCCAATAATTTTTCAAATTTTTTCCATTGGATATGAGATAATTGCATTTTTTTTATATCTGAAAAATAAAAAACAAATAAAAATTAACTAAAGAATTAAAATTAAAAATTTACTCAACCAAGACATAAAAGATACAAACATAATTAAAAAAATTGAATACATTAAAGTAACTAATTTATTTTTTTTTCTTCTAAGTCTTACAAAATCCTTATCATCTAAATCAGAATAATCCCTTTCCCCAACTACTTGATAATCGTACGTCCATCTCCAAGTACTATCTCCAAGTCTAGCATCAAGACTATTTACATAGGATATCCATGCCAAGACATATTTAAAAATTAAATACATTATTATTAAAAAAATAGTGCCAAAAAACATGATTAATTTTACAATTAATCTAAAAAACTAGTTAGTATTTTTTTCTCTCTTTTTAGCAATTAATTGGGTGAGCGCATCAACCATTGTATCTGAAGCTTTAAAAATCTCGTTATTTTTAAACTCGTGTGAAATATTTTTTTCTGGATTTGTTTTATCCTCAATAACTATTCCTTCATCAGGAGAATTATTTTTTATATAAATTAGTAATAACCATTCTTCATCAACTGCCTCGTCCCATTTTACAAAAATTTCACCAGTTTCAAATCTCCTATCAATACATCTTAAAATGGACATATGGCGAGTAATATGTCTTTTATTTAATTGAAATACTAAACTACTTGCGCTTCTATAAAAACTTTCAAGAGCAAATTCAATTTTTTGTCTTGCAATAGTATATTCTTTTTCTTTTTGTAATAATGTTTCTCTATCTTCATCTCCTTGGATCTTGACACCTAATGCCTCTACTCTCTCTCTAATTTTTTGATCTCTTATAATTCGATATTTCTCTTTTAATTTTTCAATTCTCTCTTGTAATCCAGCGTAATCTTCTCTTTTTTCTTTAAGGGATATTTTTTCTAATTTCTCTAGTTCTTTTACTTCTCTAATTCTAAATCTTTCAATTTGTTTTTCTAATTTTAATTGTTGTAAAAACTGTTTTTGCTTTTCAGCTTGTTCAATTCTTATGAGTGCCTGCTCTTTTCTTAAAAAAAGCTTGATATCTCTATTTCTTTGTTTTTCTAATCTTATTTCATCTTTGAGAGCTTGTTCCTTAATCTTAATTTTTAGTTTTTCTTCCTCTTCTTTTTCTTTTTGAAAATTTATTTTTTCTAAACGCTCTTTTTCAATTTGTTCTAATTTTAATTTTCTCTTTTGATCTTGTTTTACAATTTTGTATCTTTCAATTGTTTCTGAAATTTTATCAAAAAAAGATTGAATGTATTTTTCTAAATTAAAGTTTAGATTAAATTTGAAGTTTGGCTTCAACGATAGTTGAAATTTTATAATCTTAGTAATTAAATCCTCTTTAACTCTTTTTTGAACCTTTAATATTTTTCTTTGCTTTGCTTTTTTTGAAACTTTAATTTTTTTCGCTTTTGGATTTATTTTTTTTTTAAATCTATTTTTAGTTTTAGTTTTAATAATCTTGACATTTAATTTTTTAATCTTTTTTGGAAAATTTGCTTTTCTTTTCCTTCTTTCTTTAGATTTATTTTTTGATAATTTTTTTTTTTTTTTTT